>NZ_JANBVF010000004.1 GCF_024437655.1 Chitinolyticbacter albus | reverse complement strand
GCCGGCGACGGCTACTACGTGCTCGGCTACGACATCACCGCGCTCAAGACCGCACAGGCGAAGATGGAACGCATGGCGCAGGAGGATACGCTGACCGGTCTGCCCAACCGGCGCGCGATCATGAAGCGCATTGCCGAGGCTTTTGCCCGCCAGCAGCGCCACGGCAAGCCGCTGGTACTGATGTTCCTGGATCTCGATGGCTTCAAGGGCGTGAACGACCAGCGTGGCCATGACGCTGGCGACGAGGCGCTGCGCGAATTCGCCCGGCGCCTCGTCGCCAGCGTGCGCACCACCGACACCGTGGCGCGCCTTGGCGGCGACGAGTTCACCGTCCTGCTGGAAGATGTGACCAGTGCCCGCCACGACGCGGTACTGATCGCCGACAAGGTGGTCAACGCGATGCAGCGGCCGATCACACTCGAAGGCGGCCAGTCGGTGCGGCTGACCACCAGCATCGGCATCGCGCTGCATGAGCCGGCCGATCCGGTCACGGTGGACGAGCTGCTGGATCGGGCGGATGCGGCGATGTACGTGGCCAAGCGTGCCGGCAAGAACCGCTACGTGATCGCCGACCAGCACGGCCCACGCGAGCACACCTGAGCGCTGAGGTGCCGGGCTACAGCCAGCCCTTGCGCTTGAAGAACCAGTAGGGTGCGATGCCCGAGCACACCATCAGCACCAGCGCCACCGGGTAGCCCCAAGCCTGGCTCAACTCAGGCATCCGCGCGAAGTTCATGCCGTAGATGCTGGCCACCAGCGTAGGCGGCAGAAACACCACGCTGGCGATCGAGAAGATCTTGATGATCTTGTTCTGCGCCAGGTTGATCAGGCCCATCACCGCATCCATCAGGAAGTTGATCTTCTCGAACAGGAAGCCGGTGTGGTTGTTCAACGATTCCAGGTCACGCAGGATCTCGCGCAGATCATTCTCCTGCTCGCGATCGAGCACGCGGCTACGCAGCAGGAAGGAAAGCGCACGGCGCGTATCCATCAGATCGAGCCGCACCTTGCCGTTCACGTCTTCCTGCTTGGCGATATGGGCCAGCGTCTCGCCCATCTTCTCGTCGTTGATCTCGTCGGCGCGCTTGAGCACTTCCTGACTGACCTGGTCGAGCGCGGTATAGATGCCTTCGAGCACGTCGGCGTCGTATTCGACCGAGATCGCGTAGATAGAGAGCAGGATATCCTCGGCCGTCTCGACGAAGCCGCTCTGCACGCGCGCGCGCAAGCGGAACAGCCGGAACACCGCCAGCTCTTCCTGCCGCATGGTCAACAGCCGGCCGCGGTTCAGGTGGAAGGCCACCGTCACGTTGTCGGCGCCGTCGCTGTCCTGGTGCAGGAAGTAGGAATTGATATGCAGCCCGGCATGGTCGACATAGCAGCGGGCGGATTCCTCGATATCCTCGAGATCTTCGTCTTCGGGCAGCTCGACCCGGAATACCGCCTGCACCAGCTCACGCTCGTCGTCGGTCGGATCGACCAGATCGACCCACACCACCGAAGGCTGCGCGAGCTCGGCCGCCGTCGTCACCGGAATCTGGCGCAGACGCCCTTCGGCGAGAACGAACGCAGCAAGCATGGAGCACCTCGGACGGCAGGATGGGGCAGGCCGCGCGATTATAAGGGAATCGCGATGCGTTGCCTTGTAAGAACCTGTTCATGATCTTTTCGCTCCAGCGCTGCCCCGTAAAACGGTCAGGCACAAGGCGCAGGACGCAGCCAATAACGGCGTTATTGGCAAGGCATGCAACGCAGTGAATGACCGTTTTACGGCGCAGCCCTTCGAGCTTGCGACATTGCCGATCACGCGCGGCGTGACAAGCCGCTGAGGGTACCCGTACCACGGCGCAGCGCGTGCCTTGCTCGCGATCGGCACTCTCGCAAACGCTGGCGCGAAAAGACCATGAACAGGTTCTAGCCGTTCATTCACATCACACAGCCGTGCTAGGCTGCCACGCGGGCAGCCTCGCCGGCCCGCCATACGGCCAGGTTCCGGCTGGCCCCAGCCCGATAGCAGAGCGGAAAACGCCATGACCACCACCACGCGCAAGACCCAGGAAAACTTCCAGGACACGCTGGCCCAGGTGCAACGCCTGTTGGCGCGACACAAGCTGGTCGAGGGCATGGTGCACCGGCAGGACATGCCCAAGCATGACCTCGTCGAGCAGCTGGTGCACAAGCAGAACCTGGCCGAACTCTCCGTCAAGCTCGAGCGCCTGCACTCGGCCGACATCGCCGATTTGCTCGAAGCGCTGCCGCTGCCCGACCGGCTGACGGTATGGGAGCTGGTGCGCACCGAGCGTGACGGCGAAATCCTGCTGGAAGTATCGGACGCGGTACGCGAATCGCTGCTGGACGCGATGGAGAACCACGAGATCGTCGCCGCCGCGGGCTCGCTCGACGCCGATGAACTGGCGGACCTCGCGCCCGATCTGCCCGAGCACGTGCTGTCCGAAGTCATGGGCGGGCTGGATGACGATGAACGCGCCCAGGTACAGAGCGCGCTCTCGTACCGCGAGAACGAAGTCGGCTCGATCATGGATTTCGACATGGTCACCGTGCGCCAGGACGTGACGCTCGAAGCCGTGCTGCGCTATCTGCGCCGCTTCCAGAACCTGCCCAAGAACACCGACAAGCTGTTCGTGATCGACCGCGAACGCACGCTCAAGGGCGTGTTGTCCTTGAAGCGCCTGCTGCTGAACGCTCCGGCGCGTACCGTCGCCGAGGTGATGGCCACCGACGTGGTGGTGTTCGCCCCGGACGAGCATGTGGATGACGCCGCCAACGCCTTCGAGCGCTACGATCTGGTGTCGGCGCCGGTGCTCGACAGCAACCACCGCGTGATCGGCCGGCTCACCGTCGACGACATGGTCGACGTGATCCGCGATGAATCGGACGTGCTCTCCTTCGCCGGCCTGAAGGAAGAGGATCTGTTTTCCAGTATCTGGAAATCAGCCAAAAACCGCGGTCCGTGGCTGGCGCTCAATATCTGCACGGCCTTTCTCGCCAGCCGGGTGATCGGCGCGTTCGAGACCACCATCGCCCACCTCGTTGCGTTGGCCACGCTGATGCCCATCGTCTCCGGCATCGGTGGCAACACCGGCACCCAGACCATGACGCTGATCATCCGTGGCCTGGCACTGGGCCAGATCACCGCCGGCAACGCGCGCCGGCTCGTCATCAAGGAGCTGGGCATCGCCCTCTTGAACGGCACGGTGTGGGGCGCGGTGCTGGGGCTGATCGCCTGGGCGCTGTACGGCCAGATCGCGCTCGGCGCCGTGATGATGGGCGCCATGGTGCTCAATTTGCAGGTGGCGGCGCTCGTCGCCATCCTGGTGCCGATGACGATGCAGAAGCTGGGGCGCGACCCCGCCTACGGTTCCAGCGTGCTGCTCACCGCCAGCACCGACAGCATGGGCTTCTTCATCTTTTTGGGGCTGGCGACGGTGTTCCTGACGTAATCCAGGCTGGCAAGCCGCCGCGCTTGGCGGCATAATTCCTTGTTTTTACACGGGAAGACCTCCCGTTTATTGAGCCAATGCCTGGCTCCGAGGAATAGCGATGTCCAGCATCACCGTCTGCGCCCTCTACAAATTCGTTGGGCTGCCCGATTTCGCCAACCTGCGCGCTCCGCTGCAAGACCTGCTCGACGAGCACGGCATCCGCGGCACGCTGCTGCTCGCCGCCGAGGGCATCAACGGCACCGTGGCCGGCAGCCAGGCCGCGATCGACGCGATGCTGGCCTGGCTGAACCCACGCGTGGGCGAGATCTCGTACAAGCTCTCGTACGACGAAACCCAGCCGTTCAACCGCACCAAGGTGAAGCTGAAGAAAGAGATCGTCACCATGGGTGTGGCAGGCATCGATCCACAACGCGTGGTCGGCACCTATGTGAAGCCCAAGGATTGGAACGCGCTAATCTCGCAGCCGGACGTGCTGCTGGTCGATACCCGCAATGATTACGAGGTGCAGATCGGCACCTTCAAGGGCGCGATCAACCCCAAGACCGAAAGCTTTCGCGAATTCCCCGGCTACGTGCAGCAGCACCTCGATCCCAAGCAGCACAAGCGCGTGGCGATGTTCTGTACCGGCGGCATCCGCTGCGAAAAATCGACCGCTTACCTCAAGGAGCAGGGCTTCGATGAGGTCTACCACCTGGAAGGTGGCATCCTGCAATACCTGGAAGACGTGCCGGCCGAAGAGACGATGTGGGAGGGGGAATGTTTTGTATTTGACGGCCGGGTCTCGGTCGACCACCAGCTGCAGAAGGGCCAGTACGATCTGTGCCATGCCTGCCGCTTGCCGATCACCGAAGCGGACAAGCAAAGCGAGCACTACCGCGCCGGCGTGAGCTGCCCGCACTGCCATGACCAGCACAGCCCAGAACAGCTACAGGCCTTTATCGAGCGCGAACGCCAGGTGCGGCTGGCGCAGGTACGGGGGGAGCAGCATATTGGGGGTGACGTCTCCGACGTGGCCGAGCGGCGGCGGCAGGAGAAGGTGCTGCGGAAGGTGGAGGCGGCGGAAGCCAATAAACGTGGGGAGTAGTGGGGGACGCGAGTTGCGCGTCGGTTGAGGTAGAGCAAAGGCGAGGCGGTTAGCGCCTACGGCGCGGGGGTTGATCCCGGTTCCGCCCGGCGGACGGGTTCATTTCTTTTGCTTCGCCAAAAGAAACGAACCAAAGAAAAGGCGACCCCGCCTTGCGACCCTCCGGGCTACCCTCAGTCGGTCGCGAGCCTAAGGTCTCGCTCCACTCCTTCGGCGCTTGGCAAAGGGGAGGAAAACCATGTGCCCGCATTTGTGCACGGGCGCACTGTGTTCCTTAGGTTTGCTCAAAATTCGTAGTCTGACCCCGATCCCGCTCATTGAGCCTGGGACCTTCTGCTGTAGCGAGTTGAGGCGGTGCGCCGCTGAATACAACGTGATATGCAAGGATGGCTGACGGTGCTTTGGGAGTGGCAATGATGTTCAAGCGCGGCTGGCTGGCCGAGCCCGAGAACAAGCCCATGTCGCACCCGCCGCATGAACTGGGCACGCTCGGAGTGCGCGTGATCAGCGCTCACGACGAACGACGGGAAAATTGGTACACGCTTGCGCTCCTCGTTGGCGTGATATGGCTGCTCAGCGGTGGAATTTGGTGGCTGCTGAGCTGGCTGGAATCCGCGGTGGAAACTGAAACAGCCATGCCGGAGACGCTGGATGTATGGTTGATTCAGCTGCCAACCCTATTGCTAGTAGTAGGAATCATGGGGCTTGTCAGCTTGCGGCCACGAAGCCATCGTGATTTGCTGACCTTCGATCGCGGCGGCCTACGCCTTGGTCAGGGTGGTATCTGTCCGTGGCAGAGGCTGCAATTGCGCATCGAGTTGCGTATGAATGCAGGCTTCTTGGAAGCGTCAACTCGCAATGCCGCAGCCGCGGTGCGCGCCGTGCTACACGTTGTCCACGAGGATGGCCGCTTGCAGCGGATATGCGCTTACCCCGATCCCAGTCTGGCCTTGCAGGTCAACGGGCTGCAGTACGCCGACCCCGCACACCGTTTTCGGCATGAACTGGCAGCCTTGCTGGCGCATTTGCCGGCTGATGTGACTGCTCCGGTCTTGCCCGAGGCCTTTCACAAGCGCGGTCTGGTGTATTACCCGCTGCGCCGTTTTGGCCGATCCGTGTTCTGGCTAACGCTGTTCGGTGTGCTGGCCCTGCTGACCGGAGGCGGCCTTAGTGGTTTGCTAAGCACCGCAGGGGGCGCCTGCCTGCTTGTGGCCTTGTTGTTACTGGCTTGCGGCGTCGACCGTGTCGTGCTGGCCAAAAATGGCCTGTACAGTTGGCGCTATGGGCGACTGGGCTGGGGCGAGATCGCCAGTCTGCAGCAAGCGAGTGCTTCGCAGTTGGCTTGGGCCCGGATCGAGCTTAGGGACAGGCTTTTCATCAGAATGGATGAGCTACCCGCAGACTGGCTGGTCGAGCAGGCCGAGGGCAGTATGATTCTGTTTCCGATCGACACTCAACGGGCCCCTTGGTGCTGGGACTGGAGCTACCGCCCCGATGGCGCGGCCTGCGCTTGCCGCTTCCTAATGTATTGCAACGAAGCAATCCGCCGCCATGGCTTGCAGGGGAGGTAAGGCAGGGAGAATTGGGGACAGCCCCCAATTCTCGTTTGGACTGCCATACCCGCACACCACCCGAATTCCCCTCAGGAGCGCCGAGCGAGGAACAAGCGGGGCGGGGTTTCGCCGAGGATGTTTGAGGCCGCAGGCCGAGTCCCGCAGGCGCCGACTCGATTGTCCGCAGCGAGGGCACCCGAAGGGCGCGGATGCGGGGTCGCCTTTTCTTTGGTTCGTTTCTTTTGGCGAAGCAAAAGAAATGAACCCGTCCGCCGGGCGGAACCGGCATCTAAACACCGCGCCGAAGGCGCTAAGCAAATAAAACAACCAGCCGCCGCAAAAGTTACCGCGTCGGCATAGCACCACCAGCAATCCCGTCAATTTGTGGCGTAACAAGCCACCAGGACCCACACCATGATCCGTATCACCGAAATCAAGCTGCCGCTCACCCACACCGAAGACGAACTGCCGGCCGCCGTCCTCAAGAAGCTCGGCATCAAGCCGGCCGATCTCATCAACTTCACCGTGTTCCAACGTTCGTACGACGCTCGCAAGAAGGCCGCCATCCTGCTGGTCTACATTGTCGACGCCGAAGTGAAGAATGAAGCCGTGCTATTGAAACGCTTCGAGAGCGATCGCTGCGTCAGCAGCACGCCGGATATGAGCTACCACCACGTCGCGCAACTGGCTTCCCCGCCGACCAAGCGCCCGCTGGTGGTCGGCTTTGGCCCCTGTGGCCTGTTTGCCGCGCTGATCCTCGCCGAGATGGGCTTCAACCCCATCGTGCTCGAACGCGGCAAGGCGGTGCGCGAGCGTACCAAGGACACCTGGGGGCTGTGGCGCAAACGCGAGCTCAATCCCGATTCCAATGTGCAGTTCGGCGAAGGCGGCGCAGGCACCTTTTCGGACGGCAAGCTCTACAGCCAGATCCGCGATCCACGTTTTCTCGGCCGCAAGGTGCTGAAGGAATTTGTCGCCGCCGGTGCGCCGCCGGAGATCGAATACGTCAGCAAGCCGCATATCGGCACCTTCCGCCTGGTGACCATGATCGAGGAGATGCGCGCCAAGATCATCGCGCTCGGCGGCGAGATCCGCTTCAACCACAAGGTGGACGACCTGCTGCTGGAAAAGGCCGGTGACAGCCTGCAGCTGCGTGGCGTGAAGCTCGCCGACGGCAGCGTGATCGAATCGGATCATGTGGTGCTGGCGCTGGGCCACAGCGCGCGCGACACCTTCGAGATGCTGCACGGCCACGGCGTGTTCATGGAAGCCAAGCCGTTCTCGGTCGGTTTCCGTATCGAGCACCCGCAATCGGTGATCGACGCCGCGCGCTTCGGGCCATCGGCCGGCAATGCCATCCTCGGCGCCGCCGATTACAAGCTGGTGCACCACGCCAGCAACGGCCGCTCGGTCTACAGCTTCTGCATGTGCCCCGGCGGCACCGTGGTCGCCGCCACCAGCGAACCGAACCGCGTCGTCACCAACGGCATGAGCCAGTACTCGCGCAACGAGCGCAATGCCAACGCCGGCTTCGTCGTCGGCATCACCCCAGCCGACTACCCTGGCGGCGTGCTGGCCGGAATCGAGTTCCAGCGCCAGCTCGAATCGCGCGCCTTCGAGTTGGGCGGCAGCGATTACAACGCACCCGGGCAGCTGGTCGGCGACTTCCTCGCCGGCCGCCCGTCCAAGGATTTCGGCTCGGTCGCGCCGTCGTACACGCCGGGCGTGACGTTGACCGACCTCGCGCTGGCGCTGCCGGATTACGCCATCATCGCCATGCGCGAAGCGCTGCCGGCCTTCGAGCGACAGATCCGCGGCTACAGCATGCACGACGCGATGCTGACCGGCGTGGAAACGCGAACCAGCTCGCCGCTACGCATCACCCGCGACCGCGACACGCTGCAGAGCCTGAATGTGAAGGGCCTGTTCCCGGCCGGCGAAGGCGCAGGTTACGCTGGCGGCATTCTGTCGGCCGGCGTAGACGGCATCGAGATCGCCGAAGCCGTCGCCCGCGCGATGGCAGCATAAAGCGCAGCGCTACCAACCCCATACCGAGACTCCCTATGCACATCCTCGAAATCCAGCTCTACCAGGACTACATCGCGCTGTGCGATCTGTTGAAACTCGCCGGCGTGGCCGACAGCGGCGGCGCCGGCAAGGCGCTGGTCGCCAGTGGCGCGGTCTCGGTCGACGGCGTGCAGGAGCTGCGCAAGACCAACAAGATCCGCGCCGGGCAAGTGGTGACGCTGGCTGGCGTCGAGATCCGCGTGGTCGCAGCCCAGGGCTAAAGCCCGCGCCGTGGTAAATACGCGTCGATCGCGCCGTCAACGCGTGCCCTCAACATGCTGGTCGAGCTGGCCTGGGTCGGTGACATCAACACCTGCGGCGCCAAGCGCCCGGTGCTGCACATTGATCGCCGCAGCGACCACCAAGTATGCGCGCCGATAATTGGCGCTCACAGCGCGGCTGTAGCCCCTCTCTCAGGTCCCAAGATGTGGAGTCGCAACACGGTGTCAATATCCGCTCCAACCGCCGACGACCGTTCACCCGCATTCGCTTGCCTACTGAGGTCACGTTCCTGCCTCATCAACCGGCACAACTCAAATAATTTCACAGACCCATACAATTCTTTCTTGAGTGTTACACTGCCCGTACTTTATCAAGGGGGGTGGTATGAAAAAAGGAATGTGTCTTCTGCTCGGGTTAGCGGCGCTCGCAGGCTGTGGCGGTGGCGGTGATGGCTCAGGCAAATCGGGATCAGTTCGTATAGGACAATTCGATGTGCCACGCAGTGTCTACGATTGGGTGAATTCCAGCGCCACGCCCATCAAAACTCTGGTAGCCAGCCCCGACGACGATTTCAGCGATCTTGCCGCGTTTGGCAATGCCGTTGGTGACGCACACATTGTTTCGCTGACAGAAGATACGCACGGGGATGCCAACGCCTTCGAATTGATGAATCGCCAAGTGCAATACCTGCACAAGGTCAAGGGCTTCGAAGTGCTGCTGATGGAAAGCGCCATGTTCGACGTCGAAGCCATCTGGCGCAGTGCCACCAACAAGAATGCCAGCGTGGTCGATCTAGCCCCCAACCGCATTTTCTTCATGTATTCCAAGAGCGATGCTGGCCGCAAGGTGCTGTCGTACGTCGACCAACAGCGCGCCACAGCCACGCCGCTCTTGCTGGGCGGTGTCGATGTACCGCTAGGGGGCGCCACCTCGATCGACGAAATCGTTCCCGCCCTGACCAGCTTCCTGCAAAGCCGCAACTCCACAGCCCTGCAACACGCGCAATGGGCCAGTTTTGCATCGGTGGCAAAACGCGCAGCCGAGCTGACGTCGGGCGGAATGGACCACGCTGGGTTCGATGCCGTAGCCGCCCAACTCCAGAACGAGCTGTGCAGCGATAACACCCAGGGCGCTACCCCACGCGAAACCCCCGGCTGGTGGTGTTTGCAGATCAAGGGCTTGGTAGCAGACGTCGTCCGGCAGGCCAACCTGCCCCAGATGACCATTCCCGACCCGCGTGACAAACAAATGGCGGAAAATGTGATGTGGTCGATGACGCATCTGTATCCGGGGAAAAAAGTCATACTCTGGTCTAACACTGGCCATGGGACGGTACTTCGCACTTGTAAGAATGGCAACTGCGTTCTTCCCTCCTCCATGGCGTCCTATCTGAGAGATAGCCGGGGAGCTGATCTGTATGTGGTGAAAAACACGGCCAAAGAAGGCAGCGTCGTGGACTACACCGATACCACGAAATCCTGGGCCCTTGATAGCATGCCAAGCTACGAGACACTCTCGCTCGATGAGCTAGGCAAAACCCCGGCCTTTCTCAATCAACCCAGCGATCCTGCCCTTATCGCCGCGCTACTTAGCTTCCCTGGACCCACCTTCACACTGGGCCCGGACAGCACTAACAACGGCCTGTTCTATTACAAGACCGCCGTGCCTGCCATCTTCAAGGAATACGCGACCACACCGCTGCCTTGACCGAGGAAGGCCCCCTGAACCACCATACATGGCCGTTCAGGGGGCCAGCTGCGCATGCTGCCCGTCCGCCAGCGCATCGAACACCATCCGATGGCGGAGGCTGCCGCGCAGGTCCTCGTGCATCAACACCCAGGCGTCCAGACCGCAACCGAAATCCCGCACCAGTACCGGTAGCAGGACCGGGTCACGAGCGGCGATACTGTGCTGGCAGAAGGCGATTCCGGAACCGGCGCAGCAGCAGCATGTCAAGACATGTGCGCCGAACGCTGAGCCATACAAAGGACAAAGGCATTTAATTAACTAGCCACTGGCGACTGGTCAGCAAGATCAAAGGAAGAAGAGGCATTCTCAGATTGTGGCTCTACCGGAACTTCTTCTACTGGGGCTTCCTTGACTAGCAGTTCATCAGCCAAATGATCAGCTATCATGGCGCCTCCAGCAATCAACCCGCGCTGCGCCTTGCTTAAACTCTGATATATATCCTCCTCCACGGGAATCCGATACTCCCGAGCAGTTCCTACGTGAGTTGTCGGCATATTTGGAAAGTTATATCCATAGCTCAACTCCCACTCTTTTATAATTTCCCCAGAGCCTTTTTCCCGTAGCACAGCGCTTGCCAAAATAAATGGGTAGTAAACCTTTTCCAAGGTGTCTTCCACATACGCTGCCCGTGGGTGGATGCTCAACGTGGCACCAAACGTCTCCTTTTCCCCTGCTGGTTTGATACTCTGCGAAATCAGGTCGTAACCCTTCCCTGTCAATCGCGTCACCAATTCTCGTTCGATAGCTTGACGAAGCATAGGCGATTCACTTGCAAGGAACGCCGTCAATTTCTCGCTATCTTCGCTTTTTTCCTGGCCTATCTGTATTTTTGGCGCGGGCTCATTATTTTTCTGCTCCAAATGAACTGCAAGCATTCCTCCAACCAGCCCTGGCAACAGCCCAAACACCCAAAGCGATTGCAGCGTCTGTATAGTATCCCGGTTGGAAGCCCTGGAGGGCTTCGCATATTTAATGTATTGATACTCCTCAGCTCCATCAGGAAATGACAGTTCTATCTCTCCGATGTTAGGGTAGTTTCGCTGCTCACCCGCGGCAAAAACCTGGCCACACAAGAGAAAAAGCACAATAGCTGTTTTCAAGCTAAACCCCTTCCGGTTTTGATGATTTTGATATTGCAATACCCCCTATTCTATCTTGTCATCTTCTCCATTCAGGTGCTTTTTGATTCCTTGTAACAAAGCATCGAACACCACGCGATGCCGCCGGCTGCCGCGCAGATCCTCATGCATCACCACCCAGGTGTCGAAACCAAAGCCGATCTCGGCTTGCAGCACCGGTAGCAAGGCCGGGTCGCGCGCGGCGATGCCGTGCTGGCAGAAGGCAATGCCGAAGCCGGCGCGCAGCAGCGCAAGCTGCGCCAGCGTGTTGTCGCAGCGCGCGGCGAATTCGTCGCGGTTAAGCGGCAGCGACAGTTGCTCGCGCAGCCGGCGGATATAGGGCAGCTCGGTATCGAAGCCGATCAGCGCATGTTGCGCCAGCTCATCCAGCCGCTGCGGCAGGCCGTGGCGCAGCGCATAGTCGCGATGCGCATACAGCCCCAGCCCGACCGTGCCGACCTTCTGCGCCAGCAAGGCGTCCTGCGTCGGTGGGCTCATCCGCACCGCGATATCGGCATCGCGCTGCAGCAGGTTCTGCAGCTGGTCCGACAGCACCAGCTCCAAGACCAGCAAGGGATGCTGCTCGCGCAGCGGCGTGAGCAACGGCGGCAGCAGCTCGATGCCGACCATTTCCGACACGGTGATCCGCACCGCGCCGCGCACCTCGTCGGCACTGCCCTGCGCCAACCGCAACAGCGCCGCGGCATTGGCGCGCATTGCCTCGGCCTGAGGCCGTAGCGCCCGCGCGGCGTCGGTGGGCAACAGGCCCGTCTGCGAGCGGGTGAACAGCGGCAGGCCCAGCTGCGTTTCCAGCGCCTCGATCTGCCGGCCCACCGTGGGCTGCGTCAGCCCCAGCACGCGGGCAGCAGCGGATAGCGAGCCGTGTTCAAGCACGGCGAGCAGCGTGCGATAGAGATCCCAGGCAGGTTCGATGGCGGCCATGCGTTTTTGTATATCAACCATGCCCACATAGGCAATTTTGATTTAACCACCACCGGCGCACAGTACGGCCATACCGCCACGGCGCGGCATTCCACGAGGGATAGAACATGGCAAAAGCACTGGTACTGGGCGCCACCGGCGGCATCGGCGGCGAAATGGCCGCCAAGCTGCTGGCGCGTGGCTGGCAGGTGGAGGCGCTGACGCGCAACGCGGCCGACCGGCCGGACCACGGCATCCGCTGGCACGCCGGCGATGCGCTGAACCGCGACGATGTGCTGCGTGCTGCCGCGGGCTGCGCGCTGATCGTGCACGCGGTCAACCCGCCGGGCTATCGCAACTGGGGGCGTTGGGTGTTGCCGATGGTGGACAACACCATCGCCGCCGCCGAAGCGAACGGCGCACGCATCGTGTTGCCGGGCACCGTCTACAACTACGCGGCCGGTGATCGCGTCGTCGATGAGGCCACACCACAGGAACCGGACACCCGCAAGGGCGAGATCCGTGTCGCGCTCGAAACCCGGCTGCAACAGGCGGCCGCGCGTGGCCGGGCCCGGGTGCTGATCGTGCGCGCCGGCGACTACTTCGGCCCGCTTAGCCGCAACAGCTGGTTCGCCCAGGCGCTGGTGAAACCGGGACGCCCGATCGGTGCGGTGAACCAGCTTGGCACCGTCGGCCACCAGTGGTCCTACCTGCCGGATGTGGCCGAAACCATGCTGCGGCTGGTCGAGCTGGGCGATGCGCTGGGCGACCACGCCGTCTACCAGATGGCCGGGCACTGGGACGACGATGGCGAGCAATTGGTGGGGGCGATCATCCGTGCCAGCGGCCGGGCTGATCTCGCCTGGCGACGCTTTCCCTGGTGGCTGGTGAGTGCCCTGGCACCCGTGGTACCGCTGATGCGCGAATTGCAGGAAATCCGGCCCTACTGGCGCCACAGCCTGCGGCTTGCCAACGACAAGCTCGTTGCCGCGCTGGGTACCGAACCGCGCACACCGCTGGATCTGGCGGTGGCGACCACCTTGCGCGGACTGGGTTGCCTGCCCGATGCGGTCACTACTGCGGCCCGGCCGGCCCGCGCCTAGCGGGTAGCCAGCATCAGCAGCAGTGCCACTGCAGCCGGCGCCGCCTGTATCCAAAGGATGCGACGACCGACTGTGGCGGCCCCGAAAACGCCAGCGCAGATCACGCAACCGAGAAAGAACAGCTGGATGCCGTGGCCGGCCGGCCCCATGGCCAGCCCCCACGCGAGCCCGATGGCGAGAAAACCGTTGTACAGGCCCTGGTTGGCCGCCAGCAGCCGGCTCTGGTAGGCGAACTCCTCATTCAGCCGGAATACCCGCCGCCCCAAGGGCCGCGTCCAATAGAACATTTCCAGCGCCATGAAATAGAGGTGCAGCAGTACCACAAGACTTGCGACAGCGAGAGCGACCGTATGCACGGAAAAACCTTCCGTTTGTCATGAAAGCGTTTTCATATCATTGCACGCAATGGTTGTCCAGTGCGTCTTGATGCATGTGTACTGCAAATGTGACAAAGCCGCCCTGAGGGACGGCTTGGCAATCAGGGCTCGTTTGGAGTGGTTGCAAAACCCTGCGGAACGGCTCTGGCATGCAGTGCGTAACGCCCTGGCACGCGATGGGCCTCCTTCGATCGCCCTGAAAGGCGGTGAGCCAGAACCTTTCGGTCGCAAACAGCACGAGGTGCACGGCCAGTAGCGGCTCAGTGCCCGCCCGCGCCGCCAACGCTGCCGAAAGGCGGCTTGGCGAGCCAGACGATGGCCATCAGCAGCAGGAAGATCAGGCCCAGCCCCCAGAACACCTCGGTGGTGGCGATCTGGAATGCCTGCTGGGCGATTACCTTGTCGATCTGCGCGTAGGCGGCGTTGGTCGGCAGGCCCAGTTGCTGCAATCGCGATACGTAATCGATGGTGGCCGGATCGAAACCGGTGATGTGCTCGGTCAGTCGCACGTGGTGGAAGGTGGCGCGGTGGTCCCAGGTGAACACGGCGATCGCGGTGGCGAAGCTGCCGGCGATGGTGCGAAAGAAGTTGGCCAAGCCCGAAGCGGCGGCAAGGCGCGGCACCGGCAGGCCGGACAAGACGATCTGGTTCACCGGCACGAAGAAACACGCTACGCCGATGCCCTGCAGCAAGCGCGGGATGATGATCTGGTCGAACGCCGTTTCCAGCGTGAAGCTGGCGAACCAGAACATGGTGGCGGCAAAGATCATGAAGGCGAACGACGACACCAGCCGCAAATCGAGCCGCTGGATGTTCTTGCCGATGATGGGCGAGATGAAGAAAGCCAGGATGCCCACCGGCGCCACCGCCAGGCCCGACCAGGTGGCGTTGTAGCCCATCACCGTCTGCAGCCACAGCGGGAACAGCACCGTGCTGCCGAAGAAGCAGAACACGCCCAGCGACAGCGCCAGCACACCGATGGTGAAGTTGCGGCTCTTGAACAGCGACAGGTCGACGATGGGGTGGTCATCGGTCAGCTCCCACACCACCAGGAAGGAGAGCGCCACCGCCGCGATCACCGCCAGCGTCAGGATGAAGCCCGAGCTGAACCAGTCCATGTCGTTGCCGTTGTCCAGCATCAGTTGCAGGCTGCCCACGCCAAGGAACAGCAGTGCGAGGCCGATGTAGTCGATCGGCAGCTTCTGGGTCGGCGTCTCGCGACCCTTGAGGATGGACCAAGCCACCGCGCCGGCAAGCAACCCCACCGGCACATTGATATAGAAGATCCACGGCCAGCTGTAGTTGTCGGTCAGCCAGCCGCCCAGCATCGGGCCGAAAATGGGCGCGACGATCACCGTCATCGCCCAGAGCGCCAAGGCGAGGCCCTTCTTCTGCGGCGGGTAGTTGGCCAGCAGCAGCGTCTGCGACAGCGGCACCATGGGGCCGGACACGAGACCCTGCATGAAGCGGAAGAACACCAGCGTTTCCAGGTTATGCGCGAAACCGCACAGCACCGACATGATGGTGAACAGAAGCACGGACAACGTGAACATCCGCACTTCACCAAAGCGCTTGGCGAGCCACCCGGTAAGCGGCACCGCGATCGCCGCGGCGAGGCCATACGAGCTGATGGCCCAGGTGCCCTGCGTTGCACTGACGGCCAGGTCGCCCGAGATATGCGAAACCGACACGTTGACGATGGTGGTGTCCAGCACCTCCATGAAGGTGGCGGACGCCACGGCCAGCGTCAGCAACGCCAGCTTGGCGCCCTGGATGGGCGCCGGGGGAGGGGAAGCTACAGCCGTTGGGCTCATGGCTCGGGCTCGAATGGATCGTATCCGTGTCGGCGGGCGCAACGATTGCGTCGCAACAGCGCGATGCCATGCCCGCACTCAACGCGGCAGGCATCCAGGCGCAGCGCAGCCAACTGGATACGAGGAAATGGAAAACCCGGGTGGCCGGCGCGATCACTCGCGGCGCCACCCGGCTCGGCACTTAGCCGTGGTGCGCCTTGCCGGCATTGCGGGCGATGATGTCGTCAGCCAGCCGCTCAGCTTCAGGCAGGGGCTGCTCCAGCGAGCGCGTGGTGAACAGCGGCTTGCCGGCCGGCTGCATCGCCAGCACCGGGCCTTCCTTGGCGGTGGTGTCGACGGTGACTTCCATCGACAAACCCACGCGCAGCGGATGCTCGGCGAGCTCGTCCGGTTGCAGCGCAATCCGTACCGGTACGCGCTGCACCACCTTGATCCAGTTGCCGGTGGCGTTCTGCGCCGGCAACAGCGAGAACGCACTTCCGGTGCCGGCCGCGAGGCCGACCACCTTACCGTGGTACTCGACGCCGCTGCCGTAGGCATCGGCGACCAGCATCGCCGGCTGGCCGATGCGGATATTGCGCAGTTCCGATTCCTTGAAGTTGGCGTCGACCCACAGCGCATCGAGCGGAACGATGTTCATCAGCGCCGTGCCCGGCGTCACGCGGTTGCCCACCTGCACGGCACGCTTGGCCACGTAGCCCGAAACCGGCGCCGGCAGCGCGTTGCGCCGCGTGCCCAGCCAGGCCTGCACGTAGCTCGACTTGGCGGCGAGCACGCTGGGATGGTGGATCAGGTCCACGCCGTCGATGCCTGCACGCGCGGCCTCCAGCTGCCTGTGCGCCACGTCGACGGCGAGTTCGGCGTTCTTCAGCGCTTCCCGCGCATGCGCCACATCCTCGGCGGCGACCAGTTGCTCGGCGGCCAGCGGCACACGGCGATCGTAGTCGGCGCGGACGCGGGTCAGATCACTGCGGCGCTGCTCGAGCACCGATTCATATTGCGCGGTGCTCGCGTACTGCTTTTTCAGGTCGCGTACCGTCTCGCCGAGCCGGGCTTCGGCCTGTCGCAGCGCCACGGTGGCGTCAGCCGGATCGAGCAGCACCAGATCTTCGCCGGCCTTCACCAGCTGGGTCTCGTCGGCGCGGATTTCGGTGACATTGCCGCTCACTTGCGAAGTCAGCGTGACCTGGTTGCCGCCCACGTAGGCGTTGTCGGTGGTCACGCGCTTGCCGGCAAAGGCGGCCCAGTAGATCGCGTAGCCGATGCCGGTCGCGATGAATAGCGTGATCAGGATCAGCAGCGCGGGTTTGCGCCTGGAAGCAGCGGGGTTTTGTTGTTCTCTCATGCTGGTGTACTCCGATTTATTCTTGAGACTCTGGGGCGCGGTATCCGCCGCCCAGTGCCTTGATCAGGGCCAGCTCGGCATCGAGCTGGCGTTGGTTCAGCTGGATCAGCGCGTCGCTCTGCGCCAGCACCGGCAAGGTGGTGGACCAGACGGCGGTGCGATCGACGAGGCCTTGCTTGAGCTGCGCCTCGCTGCTAGCGAGCACCTGGCGCTGCGCGGCCAGCTGTCGCCGTTGCGCCCCTTCCTCGCGTGCCAGGCCCTGCAGCGCAATGCCGTCCTGCGCGATGTCGCGCACCGCATTGACCACGGCCTGGTTGTACTCGGCGATCCCCGCGTCGCGCTCGGCGCGCTTGCCGCCCAATTGCGCCTGCAGGCGGCCGGCGTCGAAGATCGGCAGGCTGATCGCCGGGATCAGGTTGAACTGGCGGCTGGCAAGATCGAACAGCTTCTCGGTAGTGATGGTGTCGAACCCGGCAAAGCCCGCGATGCTGATGGTCGGATAGAACGCCGCCTGCTGCGCCGCCTCCGCCGAGATCGTGCTCTCTACGCGCCAGCGTGCGGCCTGCAGATCGGGCCGGCGCGCCAGCAGCTCGTTGCCCAGCGTGGCCGGCAGGGAGGGATTGGCATGCGGCGGTTGCACCGTTTGCAGTTCGGCGAGCTCGCCGCCACCGATCAGCGCCCTGATCGCTTCGTGCTGGCGGCCGATCGCGGCTTCCAACGTGGCAATCTGCGCGTCGAACGCCGCGAGCTGACCTTCTTCGCGGGCCCGGCTGGCCACGGGTTCCAGCCCCTGGGCCACGCGCCGCGCGCGGCCTTCTACCAGCTTGTGCTGCAACGCGCGGCGCTCCTTCAGGCTGGCAAGTCGCGCACGATCGCTCTGCAGCGTGAAATAGCTCTGCGCCACGGCAACCGTCAGCGTGAGTTCGGCCTGCTTTTCCTCGGCCCGGCGGGCATGCACCTCGCCCAGCGATGCGGCAACCTGCGAGTGGTGCTTGCCCCACCAGTCAAATTCGTAGCTGGCGTTCAGGCCCACTTTCGGCTCGGTGTACCACGCACCACCTAGCGGCGGTGGGAACAGGCCGGTGCCAGAGAGGTACTGGCGATTGATCGAGGCATCGAGCGTGGCATGCAGTCCACCGTTGGCATCGATCTGCGCCATGCCGGCCTCGGCCTGCCGTACCCGGGCCTGGGCGCTGGCCAGGGTCGGTCCATCCTTCAGTGCCCGCACCATCAGCGCATCGAGCTGGGCGTCGCCATAGGCTTTCCACCATTGCGCTTGCGGCCAACCCTCGCGCGCCAGCTTGATGCCCTGCGCCAGCTCGACCCCCGCCAGATCGCGCCGGGCTACGGTCTGCGCATCATCCGGAATGGCGGCGCAGCCGGCGAGCGCAATGGCTACGGCAAGCAACAGCAGAATCTTGTTGTGTTTTGTATAGTTCATTTTTCAACCAAATGGTTAAACGAAGTCCGGGGCGACTGTAGGGGGGCCACCCTCGGCACTCACTCGTTCTGGCCAGAACGCCCAGCCTTTATCCGCCCGGGAACAGTTGCCCGGGCCGGCCTTGGCCGAGCTACTCCAGCGCGCCCAGTACTTTCTTCAACAAGCCTTCCAGCTGTTGCTTCTCGTCGGCCGAGAGCACGTTGTAGGCCGCATGTACCCGCAGCTGCAGCTGCGGCAGCAGCATCTGCACCAGCTCGGCACCGGCCGGCGCCAGCCGCAGGTCGATGCGGCGGCGATCGTCCGAGTTCGGTTCGCGCGACAACATCCCGCGCAGCACCAGCTCGTCGCAGATGCGCGTGACGTTGGCGCGCGATTCGCCACTGGCCTCGGCAAGCTCGGACGGATTGAGCAAGGAGTCGGGAGCGCTGTACAGCATCGTCAACGCCACGAAGCTGACCGGATTGACGTTGTGCTCGCGCAGCACCGCGTGCATGCGTTCGTGCAGCCTGCCCTGGATATGCTTGAACAGCTGCGACAGCATGACGTGCTGCGCATTGGACCCGGGCAGACGGGCACATACGCGGCCGATCTTCTCTTCGACCGGGATGAAGCAGCGCGGAGTGGGGGGCATTTGATTCATACTGAAATAGTACAAATTGCAACTATATGAGTCAAGAACTTCTTTGCCGACGGCTATCGCCGCTGGAACAGGCCCAGTTCGTCCAGCCGGCGACGCAATTGCGCCAACACGTCGCTGGCAAACCACGCGTTGCGTTGGAACCCGGCCAGGTTCCGCTGGCTGGGATGGGGTAAGGGCAGCAAAGCTGGGGCAGGGTCGCGCCAGGCGGCCACCGTCCCGGTCAGCGTGCGGCGGCGCAGTGGATGCAAGCGCGGATTTCGGCCAGCGGCGAGGTCAGCGACATGGCTAGAGCCGGTCAAGCGGTAACAGCGGGATGTTATGCCGCCGATCCTCGTTACGCCGCTGCGGCGCCGGCCACAAGCCCTTTGCAGGCACACGCAGCCGCGCGTCGTGCGCTATGCGCACCCACAGCGCAAACAGCAAGGACGATCAAGCGCGGGTGTGCACAATAGCGGCAGTCCATCGCCGGAGCGCGCCATGCAGATCGATGCCGAGAACCTCGCCGCGGAGCGCGAGGCCGATTATCGCCATTACCGCATCTGTGGCACGCCGGCCGAACTCGGCGCTGCCATGGCCGCGCAGGGCCGGCTGCTACTCCCGCCTGCCGAACTCGGCTATGACGTTAAAAAGCTGGCGCAGCTCAGCTATGCCCGCGACTGCCGGGCGCTGACTGCGGAGCACTACCCGGCGCTGGTCGCCGAGAACGACGCCTACGCCCAGGCGAGCGGCATGACGGTGGACGATACGCTGTGGCATTACGCGCTGGGCGTGACCGGCGGCTGCAGTGGCATTGCCGTTGCCACGCCGCAGGGCATGGTGGTCGGCCGCAACTACGATTTCTTCTATTTCGAATCGCGCCGCCACCTGATCGAGACCCGGCCGGCCGCCGGCCATGCCCACATCAGCATGCACGAGGGGCTCGCCGGCGGGCGCTTCGACGGCATGAACGAGCACGGCCTGTTCGTCTCGTTTAATGGCGCCGGCGAGCATCCGGACCCTGCCCCGGTCGGCCTCGCCTTCCACCATCTAGTGCGCTACCTGCTCGAACACTGCACCAGCGTGGCCGAGGCGCGCGCCGCGCTGCTGCGGCTACCGGTGAAGGAGGCCAAGAGCTACCTGCTGGTCGATGCCAAAGAAGCCTGTGTGGTCGAGGTCCACCCGCAGCGCCGCGCCGTGCGCGAGCCAGTGGACGGCGTGCTGGTGATGACCAACCACTTTCTCGATCCGGACATGGTCGCGCTATGCCCACCCTGGCCGAATTCGCTCTCCCGCATGCAGCGGCTGCAGGCTGGCGCCCCACACGGGCTGGACGCCACCGCCAGCCTAGCCGCGCTGCAAGTGCTGTTGGCCGAGCACGACGCGCCAGTCTGCGGCCACGTCAATGGCATGGCGACGTTCTGGAGCGCCGTCGCCCATCCGCAAAGCGGCCTTGCCCGCTATTGCCTGGGCGCGCCCTGCCGCAACCGCTGGCAGGACTACCAGCTGGGCAGAGAGGCGCAGTGATCCCACGCCCACACGGCAACGATTATCGGCTTGCGACCAAGTGCACCGCCGGCATCGAGCAGATCTTGAGTTTGAACGCAAAAATACAAGACCTCGTATCTTGACGAAGCCAGCAGCAACCCATCCTGCAGGTGGAAGCGATCAACGTCACCCCAGACGGCACGCCGATCGAATTCGACATCGGTTGCTTCGCCGGGGATACCGTGCAGCGGGGGGCGAACGATCGCGAAGGGGGTAGGCCTTCGCCAGGAGAAGGTATCCAATGGAAAGCCGGCCGCCTACCACCGGCCGGCTTTCCAGGCTTTATGCCTTGTTTTTTCTACGACGCGCAGTAATAAGACCCAGCAAGCCCATTCCCATAAGGGCATAGGTTTCAGGCTCGGGCACTGGCGTTACCGTCGGCTCCAATTCTGCAAATACCGTCATACCGTCGATCCGGCTATTGTAGCTCCTGGTACCACTATAAGCCGGGTGTTGTTTTGCAGTGGCGTATCCGCTTAATAAAATATACAACGGCTGACCCGCAACAGCCTTAGGCTCCGTACCATTGGTGCCGTTGTTAAGTAAACTCACAAAAGAGCCGTTTACCTTATCAAACAAGTGGCTAGAAACCGTTGTATACGTATCACCATAACCAGTGTTTTTCATCGTCACCCGATTACCTACTCCATAAATGGAATAGCCACTCTTAGCTTCGATTTGGACCCAGCCCGGTGTGCCTTTTATGAAGTAACCGCTAACAGAGCCTCCGCCGTAGAGACTAGCCTCGAAAAGCGGGCCACCATCAGCCGTGACGGACAAGCTGTTCCCCTGCACCGAAAAATTCAAAAACGCGGGGACAAGTTCAGTATCGTAGCGAAATATAACATCTTGCCCTTCCAGGCTGGTAAAGGCAGCAAACGCCGGGGAAGCAGCAATGCAGAGAGCCAGCCCTATGCCTTTCACGGTCATCCGAATCTTCGACATCTCTCAATCCTCATGGTTACGGTTGGTTGTTTTCGCCTTCTTTCTACGTACTCCCCAGAGGCCTATCAGGCCGCAACCCATCAATGCATAGGTTTCGGGCTCAGGAACGGGCGCTGTAATAACATTCAAGCCAACCTCAGTGAACGCGAAGCTGTAGCGCGAATAGCCGTCGGTAATATGGTCGTAAACGTCATCGACGTCTCCTATTCCGTGGGAGAAGCTCAAGTTCATCCTCAACGGCTCTTCCAGACGATAATATTTTTTCCAGTCCTCACGTTGCCAAGATTCCGGAGCACCCCAGTTTCCATTGGCTGAATCAAACCTAATGCGTTCCCCCGCTGCCCACTTTGTTTCGTATACGTTAGGCTTATACACCTCAAGGGCGACACTTACTCCCCCACTGACGTGGACTTCACCCTGCGAAGAAAAAGTTGATCGGTATTCCACGCTGGGCGAAAACGCGATGATTCTATTACCTGGTTTTGCTTGTAACTCGAATGATATATTTCGTGATGTCCCGGCCCCATCCATATGAGTTCCAGCATATGAAAAATTCATCAGATCCTTGTTGTCTTTCGCTTTCAATAAAAGTCGATTATCGACAACCTCGAAACTCCAATTTGTTGGTTTTGCATAGGTTTCGTAGGTAAAAACTACATCCCGCCCTTCAACCGTGACAAGTTCGCCATAGCTTGGAGAAATACTCAAGGCCAGCAGGCAGGCCCCTAAGAAAGTCCTGTTCATTTCAAATTTATCCTCATGTCAAAAATAAAACATATTAAATTACAAACAACGAAAGCATCGTATATCATACGTTCCGCGAAGAGTCAATGGCATAGCAATTGAAGCCGGACAGGCCGGTAAAAAAATGAACAAATCGTGAACAAATCCGGGGCACGTCTTGTACTTTGCACGCAGATAGAAGACCTGATCTCGGTGTCATGCTGGCAGGACTTCCGGCTGGGCAGCGAGGCGCGGTAAAGTCGCGGCCATGAAGAAACTATCACTGGACCGTATCCTGCAAAGCCAGGGCTTCGGCACCCGCAAGGGGTGTCGCGCGCTGATCGAAGACAGCGAGGTCACCGTCGGCGGTGAGCCCGTCACCAAGTTCAAGGCCGAGTTCGATCCCGAGGGACTGGAATTCACGGTGTTCGACGAGCCGTGGATCTATCGCCAGCACGTCTACCTGGTGCTGAACAAGCCTGCCAACTACGAGTGTTCGCGCAAGCCCAGCCACCATCCGGGCGTGCATACGCTGCTGCCCGAGCAGTTCACCTGGCGCGAGGTGCAGCCGGTGGGCCGGCTCGATCACGACACCACCGGGCTGCTGCTGCTGTCGGACGATGGCGATTTCATCCACGCCCAGTCGCACCCCAAGCATCATCAGCCCAAGGTCTACGTGGCCACGCTGGCTGAGGCTGCCGACAACACGCTGGTCGCGCAGCTGCTGGCCGGCGTGAAGCTGATCGACGAGCCGGCGCCGATTGCCGCGCAGCGCGCGGTGCTGCTCGACACCAACCATATCGAGATCGTGATCGCCGAGGGCAAGTACCACCAGGTGAAGCGCATGCTGGCCGCCGCTGGCAACCATTGCGCCGCGCTCACGCGTAGCGAGATCGGCGGCCTGAAACTGGCGGAACTGGATCTGGCCGAGGGCGAATGGCGCTATCTGGACGAGCACGATCTTGCCCGGTTGAACGGCGCTTAGACCTGGGCAGCAACAGCGCAAACGTCGCCCATGTCCTTTGCGGCACAGCACGATACAGTGAGCCCGCCACGATATGTGGCGGGCTTTTGACTGATGGTGCAGGCGACTTGAGCTCGGACACCACCCGGCACGGCCAGCGGATTGGGCGCCGGGCGGCGCATCCGGCTTACTGGCTGATGAAGTCGAGCAGATCCCGGTTCAGCCTGTCCTTGTGCGTATCAGTGATGCCATGCGGGCCATCGGCATACTCGATCAGTCGGGCGCCCTTGACCAGCTTGGCCGTGGCGCGGCCGGTGGTTTCGATGGGCACGATCTGGTCGCCCGTGCCGTGGATGACCAGCGTCGGGATGTTGAACTTCTTCAGGTCCTCGCGGAAATCGGAGTAGAAGAAGGCCTCGATGCAGTCATAGGTGGCCTTGCTGCCGGCCTGCATGCCCTGGACGAAGAAGCTGTCGATCAGGCCGGCAGAGGGCTGGGCTCCCGGGCGGTTGAAGCCGAAGAAGGGGCCGCTGGCGATATCCTTGTAGAGCTGGGCACGGTTGGCGAGCGAGGCCTGGCGCAGGCTGTCGAATACGGCAGTCGGTACGCCCGCCGGGTTGGTCTCGGTCTTGCCCATGATGGGCGTGATGGCGCCCACCAGCACGGCTTTGGCAACGCGCTCGGTCCCGTGGCGCCCGATATAGCGCGCCACTTCGCCACCGCCGGTGGAGAACCCGACCAGCGTGGCACGCTTCACGCCCAGCGTACGCAACACCACGTCCAGGTCATCGGCGTACTGATCGATGTTGTTGCCCGCCCATGGCTGGCCCGAGCGGCCATGACCACGACGGTCGTGGGCAATCACGCGGAAACCATGCTCGGCCAGGAACTGCATCTGCGATTCCCAACTGTCCGCGTTGAGCGGCCAGCCATGGCTGAACACGACGACCGGGCCGCTCCTGGGACCCCAGTCCTTCACATACAGCGGCGTGCCGTCGGCGGCAGCGACGTACAGGCCCGAGATGGCGGCAGTGGCAGCAGCGGGGGTGTTGGCCACAGCCTGGGATGGGGCAGCAACGCCGCCGAAAGCGACGGTGATAGCGAGAGCGAGGCGATTAAAGGCATTCATGGTCGTGCTCCTTGTGAGGTCCGGGGTCGAGGTCGATCGCAGGGGTAATGGGTCAGGGCACTCAGGCAGTGGTGCGTACGGTCAGCTGTACGTCCACATTGCCGCGAGTGGCGTTCGAGTAAGGGCAGACCTGGTGGGCCGCCTCGACCAGCGCCTCGGCGTCATCGGCGGCGAAGCCGGGAATGGTGACGACAAGCTCCACCGTCAGCGCGAAGCCGGTCGGGATCGGGCCGATACCGACGTGGCCGGCCACCTGGGTTTCGGCTGGCAGCGCCACCCGCGCCTTGCCGGCGACAAACTTCAACGCGCTCAGGAAGCACGCGGAATAGCCGGCGGCGAACAGTTGCTCGGGGTTGGTGCCGGGGCCACCGGCGCCGCCCAATTCACGCGGCGTCGAAAGCTGCACATCCAGCGCGGAATCGGAGGAAAGCGCGCGGCCTTCGCGGCCACCGGTGGTTACGGCGTGGGCGGTGTAGAGGACTTTCTCGGGGCTCATGTTCTATCTCCTGTCGTGGTCTGAGGTTTGATTTGTCTTGCGACAGGACGGACTTTACCGATGACGCCCGTACTTAAGTTGCCGTAAAATACACATAACTTTGCAATTGGTACGGATCATGGCCGATAGACTCGCCGCGCTGTTCGCCCACTTCGCCGTGCGCGCCGAAACCTTCCAGACCGGGCCGCTATGCGGCATCAACAGCCTGGAGCCCCAGGCCGGGCGCGGTCAGCTGCACCTGATCCGCGAGGGCGGGGTGGAGGTGCATCACGGCAAGCCGGAATTGCTGCGCATAGCCGAGCCCAGCCTGCTGCTCTATCCGCGCCCGCAGGCCCATCGTTTCGTGACCGATCCCAGTTGCGGCGCCCAGTTTGTCTGCGCACACATGGCGTTCGAGGGGGGTGCCAGCCATCCCATCGCGGCGGCCCTGCCGCCCTGGATCTGTTTGCCGCTGACCGCGATACCCAGCTGCGCACCGATACTGAGCCAGCTGTTTGCCGAAGCGCAGGCCGACTACTGCGGGCGCCAGCTGATGCTGAACCGGCTGTTCGAGGTGCTGCTGATCTGGGTGCTGCGCGAGCTGATGGCTCAGGGGCAGATACAATCCGGCATGTTGGCCGGCCTGTCGCACCCCAAGCTACGCGGGGCGTTGGTGGCGCTGCACGAAGCGCCCGAACGCGAATGGCCGCTCGAAGCGCTGGCGGCACGGGCCGGCATGTCGCGCACAGTGTTCGCCAACACCTTCAGGGATGTGGTGGGTTGCACGCCCGGGGGCTACTTGCAGCAATGGCGTATCAACCTGGCGCAGAAGGGATTGCGCCAGGGGCGGGCGCTCAAGCATATCGCGGCGGACGTCGGCTACGGCGGCGAGGCGGCGCTATCGCGCGCTTTTCGCGCACACACCGGTCTATCGCCCCGCGAATGGCGCAAGGCCGAGCTGCACAGGTCCGAGCAGGAAGCCACGGATCACCGCTGATTTCTTTGCGGGGCTAGAATCCTGCATCGCTGTTTCCTGTTTCGTCCATGCGCGCATTGCAAATCCTGGCCGGCCCCGAGGCGCTGACCCGCATACGGGCAGAGGGCTGGCAGCCGGACCTGTTCAGCCACCTGGGTGCCGCCGCCGGCGGGGCCAAGTGGATCATGCTGGCCGGGCTCGACAAGCTGCTGTTCGGGCAATGGCTGCCCCAACGCAGCACACCGCTGATCGCCGTCGGCGCCTCGATCGGGGCATGGCGGCTGGCGTGCGCGGCCCAGCGTGATCCGCTGGCTGCGTTCGAGCGCTTCACCCGCGCCTATGTCGACGAGCAGTTCTACCAAGCGGGCGACGGTCGCATCGAGGTGACACGCGAGGCGCAGCGCATCCTCGCCGCCCTCATCGGCAAGACCGGTGCCGCCGAGATCCCGCAACACCCGTGGCTGCGGCTCAATATCATCGCCGCGCGCGGCCTCAAGGGAATCGACGGCAGCGGCAGCCGGCGCGAACAGCTGGCGCTGGCGCGCGCCGTGGTCGCCAATACCCGCAGCCGCCAGGCGTTGGGGCGGCACCTGGCGCGCACCCTGATCCACGCGGGCGACATGCCGGTGCAGCTGGTCGACGATGGCTTTGCCACGCACGCACTGCGGCTCACCGAGGCCAATCTCGCCGCCGCGCTGACCGCCACCGCCGCGATTCCCGGCATCATCGACGGCGTTGCGTCCTTTCCTGGCGCCCCCGCCGGCTACCACCTCGACGGCGGGCTGATCGACTACCACATGGACCTGCCGCTGGCCGAGCCCTCCGGGCTGATGCTGCTGCCGCATTTCAGCGATCGCATCACCACCGGCTGGCTGGACCAGTTCCTGCCCTGGCGCCGGCCGCGTCACCTTGCGCGCACGGTGGTGCTGGCGCCAACGACCGAGCTCATCGCCAGCCTGCCGGCCCGGCGCATCCCCAATCGCAAGGATTTCATGCGCTATGCCGGGCGCGACGCCGAGCGGCTGGCGCACTGGCACGCGGCGCTGGCGGCGAGCGAGACCATGGCCGAGGACTACGCCGACTGGCTGGCCGCCGGTGCACCGGCCACACGCATCATGCCGCTGCGCTAGCCACATCCTGCTGGCCGGGCTGTTGCCGATGCAGCAGCGCCCGGCAATGCCATCACCCAGGATCGACGGCCCGCCGTCGTGCAGCGGCTGGCATGCTCCCTGCAAGGCATGGGTCTCCACTTTCTCCCGGAACCGCCCATGACCTCGCCCGCCGATCTTTCCGCCACCGAACTGGTACGCCACTATCGCCGCCGCACCCTGTCGCCGCTCGAAGCAACCCAGGACGTGCTGGCGCGCATCGAAGCCACGCAGGCGCAGTACAACGCGTACCGGGTGGTCGACACCGAGGGCGCGCTGGCGCAGGCGCGTGCCGCCGAACAGCGTTGGGTGCGCGGCGAGCCGTTGAGCGATATCGATGGCGTGCCCGCCGCGCTGAAGGATCTGCTGCATGTGCGCGGCCTGCCGACGCGCAAGGGCAGCCTGGCCACGCCAGAGACGCCGCAGACGGATGACAGCCCCGCTGCCGCGCGGCTGCGCGAAGCCGGCGCCGTGCTGCTGGGCAAGACCAATACGGCCGAGTTCGGCTGGAAGGGTGGCACCGAGACGGTGCTCGCCGGCGTCACCCGCAACCCTTGGAGCACGGCGCACTCTCCCTCCGGCAGCAGCGGTGGCGCGGCAGTGGCCGCCGCGCTCGGACTGGGGCCGCTGCAGGTGGCCACCGACGGCGGTGGTTCGATCCGGGTGCCAGCGGCGGTGTGCGGCGTGTTCGGCCTCAAGCCGAGCTACGGCCGGGTGCCAGGCTTCCCGCCGGCGCACAACGGCGACCTGTTCCATATCGGCCCCGTCACCCGGCGGGTGGAGGACGCGGCGTTGCTGCTGAATGTGCTGCAGGGCGACGACGTGCGCGACTGGACCAGCCTGCCCGACCCGGGGCGCGACTGGCGCATCGGGTTGGAGGACGGCGTACGCGGCCTGACCATCGCCTACAGCGCGACGCTCGGCTACGTGGATGTGGCGCCCGAGATCGTGGCACGGGTCGCCGAGGCCGTCGACGTATTCCGCCAGCTCGGCGCGCGCGTCGAGGAGGTCGACCCGGGCTTTGCCGATCCCCGCCCCATACTTGATGCACTGGCCGCAGAGCGGGCGATCCGCCTACAGCGCGAGATCGCGCCGGAGCGCTGGCAGCTGGTCGACGCCGAAATCCGCGCGGCGGTCGAGCGCGCCAGCCGCCATACGCTGGCCGACGTGGTCGCGGCGCAGACGGCGCGCCAGGAGCTCGCCATCGGCCTGCGGCGCTTTCATGCCCGCTACGACCTGCTGCTGACGCCGGTGCTGGCGGGCAGCGTGCCCTTACTCGGGCAGCGGGCCAGCGCGCCGTTCGTAGCGCCGTTCAACCTCACCCAGCAGCCGGCCGCGGCTGTGCCCATCGGCTTCGATGCCGCCGGCCTCCCACTGGCGCTGCAGCTGGTCGGCCCACCGTACCGCGACGACCTGGTACTGCGCGCCGCCCGCGCGCTGGAAGGCGCACGACCGCAGCCATTTCCGGTGCTCTGACACCCGCTGAGTGGTTCCTTTCCTTACAAGCACGAAATTCTAAATGAGAATTAATCGTGATACAGTGCGGGCAATCCGAAACCGCTTGCACACACGATGTACGCCCTCGCCTGCCTGCTCAGCGCGCTCGCCGCGCTTCCGTTCTATCTCTCGTCACCCAACCAGCGCCTGCTACCAGCGCATCGCCCGGCGTTGCACGGCGTCGGTTATGCGCTGCTGGTGGCTGCGCTGTTGCTCGGCACCCTGGGCAGTGACTTCGCATCCGGCCTGTTCGCCACACTGACCGCGCTGATGCTGGCCATGGTGGCGCTGCCCTATCTCGCGCTGGCGCGCAGTGGGGCGGCGTGATGTGGAGCAAAGTCACCGCCGGCGCGGTGCTGGGCCTGCCGCTGTCCGCCTTCGCCGTGGGCACCGTCATCTATGCCTGGCCCGGCCCGTGGCAGCACAGCATGGTCGTCGGCCTGGTGTTCTTCTTTCCGCTGTGGATGGCGGTGATTGCCGCGAGCCCGCTGTTCCGCAGCGCCGGCCGTGCCTGGCTCTGGCTGGCGCTGGCCAGCGCGGCGGCGTTTGCTGCGCTGTGGCTGATCAAGTTCACGGGCTTCGGGAGCTGAAATGATCAAATCCGCCACGCTCAAGCTCTACCAGGCGCTGCATACCTGGACCGGCATCATCGCCGGCTTCGCGCTGTTCATCGCCTTCTACGCCGGCGCCATCACCGTGTTCCACGCCGACCTGCACAGCTGGCAGGATCCGGATACACGCGGCGCTGCCTACGAGCAGATCGACGATGCCGGCCCGCGCATAGCCCGCTTCCACGCCCAGCATCCCGAACTCAAGGGCAATTTCGCGGTGATGCTGCCGTCCGATCACGACCCGGCCTTGGTCGCTTGGTGGTTCGACGCCGCCCGCAACGAGTGGGTGAACAAGCCGCTGGCACAGGCGGAACAGCACATTGCGCCGGCGCCACATTCCAAGCTCGCCGATCTCGTGAACGAGCTGCACTATTCGCTGGGGCTGCCGGTGGCCGGCATCTGGGTGATGGGCGTGGTGTCGCTGCTCTATGGCGTGGCGCTGATCTCCGGCGTGGTGGTGCATCTGCCACTGCTGGTGAAGGATCTGTTTGCGCTACGCCCCGGGCGCAATCTCAAGCGCTTCTGGCAGGATGCGCACAACGCCATCGGCGTGCTCAGTCTGCCGTTTCACCTCATCTTTGCCGTCACCGGCGCGATCTTCTGCCTGTTCACGCTGATGGCCGCCGTCTTCAACTACGGTGTGTTCGACGGCAAGCTGATGAGCGAATTCCCCAGCTATACCAGCTCCGCGGTGCCGCGCACCGCCGCCAAGCAGCCGGCGGCCATGTTGCCCCCGGCCGAGCTGGTGGGCGTCGCTCGGCGCGTGGCGCCGCAGATGGAAGCGAACTGGCTGAGCTTTTCCAACTACGGCGATCGCAACGCCACCGTGGAAATCCGTGGTGTATCGCCGAACACGCTGGCGCCCTACGGCGGCATCGGCGTCGAGCTCGCCACCGGCCGAGTGCTGCGCATCGACATCCCCGGCCAGCGCAGCGTAAACCAGGCGGTGCTGGGCAGCGTGTACGCGCTGCACTTCGGCAGCTTCGGCGGCCACCTGATGCAATGGCTGTACTTCGTGCTCGGCCTTGCCGGCGCCTTTTTGTTCTACTCGGGCAACCTGCTGTGGATCGAGGCGCGCCGCAAGCGGCAGAACCCCGAGCAGCCGCTGCGTACCTGGCGCATGGCACAGGCCACGGTCGGCGTGTGCATCGGCGCCTGCGCCGCGATTTCGGCCGCTTTTGTGGCCAGCATGGTGGCGCACATGGTCGGCGGCGATCCGGCACTGTTCGAGCGCGTCGCCTGCTTCGCCACTTTCTTCATTCTCCTGGGCTGGGCCTTCTGTCGCGCACCGGCGCGCGCGGCGATCGAGCTGCTGCTCACCGCGGCCGTGCTGTCGGCGCTGATCCCGCTTGCCAATGCCATTGCCACCGGGGACCACCTGCTGGTCACCCCGTGGCGCGGGCTGTGGGGCGTGTTCGGCGTTGACGCGATGGGCCTGGCGCTTGCCGCGGGCTTCACCGCGCTGGCCCGCGCCACCTGGCGTCGGGCCCGCAGCGGCCAGCCAGGCAGCGTCTGGGCGCTGACCCCCCCGGACAAGACACGCGCCACCACCGTGGTCGAGCAAGCAAGCTGATTACACGCAACAGCCGGCATCGCCACGAGTGATGACTGGCCATAACAGGGACTGACCATGACTGCCATGACCACGCCGCGTCTGCGGCCTCTTATCGTGAGCCTCGCGCTCGCCTACGCCGCGCCGAACGCGTTCGCGGCCGATGAAACCACGCTACCGACCGTGACGGTCACCGCCGGCGGCGACGCGGCGCCGGAAGCCAAGACGCTGAACGAGTACCGCGCCAAGACCAGCAACACCGGCGCGCTGGGCGCGCGCAGCGTGCGCGACACCCCGTTCTCGATGGAAATCGTCACTTCCGATTTCGTGAAGAACACCCAGGCGACCACGCTGGGCGAAATCTTCAAGGCCGATGCCAGCGTTGGCGTGATCAACAACGGCTACATCGGCGAGGCATCGGGCATCACCATCCGCGGCCTGCAGCTCGACCTGCTCAATGGCATGAAGATCGACGGTTATGCCGTGCCGAACTGGGGCAGCGACCTGCCGCTGGAACACTTCGAGCAGGTGGAACTGCTCAAGGGCATGGCCGGCTTCATGTACGGCTTCGGCCAGCCGGGCGGCATCGCCAACTTCATCAGCAAGCGCCCGACCAACCAGCCCTTGCTGTCGGCCACTGCCGGCTACAAGAACGACGGCGTGTTCCAGCTCGAAGCCGATGTCGGCGGCAGGTTCGGCGAGGACAACCGCTTCGGCTACCGCGTGGGTGCCGTGCACGAGCAGGGCGACACCTTCGTCGAGGATGGCGGCCACATCAAGCGTGATTCGGTCTCCGCCGCGGTCGACTGGCGCATCACCCCGGCGGTGACGCTGTCGGCCGACGCGCTGTATCAGAAGCGCCGCGTCGATGCCGCCTACTACGGCCTGATTCTCGGCCAGAGCTGGGGCATGGGCTATGCCGACATCCCCGAGCCGATCGATGGCAGCAAGCGCCTTGCACCGCAATTCACCTACTACGAAACCGAATACAAGATCGCCGGCACCGAGCTCAACTGGGCGGTGAACGACAACTGGGACGTGAAGGTCGGCTATCGCTACTCGCAGCAGGACCGCCTGAACAAGGATGCCGCGCTGATCCTGATCGACAACGACGGCACCTACGGCGCAACGCAATACGCATCGCTGTCGCGCTACGAGTACCAGAACCTGCAGGCCATGGCGACCGGCCGCTTCACTACCGGCGTGGTGCAGCACGAGCTGGTGTTCGGCCAGGCCTGGCAATCGCTGGTCGAGAAGTTCGGCGGCTTCAACCAGGCCATGCTGGGCCTCGGCAACCTGAACGATCCGGCCGAGTTCACCGACCCCAACCTCTCGGTCGACCATAACCCGAAGAAGTCGAACGAAACCACCCAGGTCTCGACCTTCGTCAGCGACACCATCACCTTCAGCCCGCAGTGGTCCGCCCTCGTCGGCCTGCGCTACACCGAGTTCAAGGACCAGCCGTACGCCAACGGCGAGAAGACCGGCACTGCCTACGAGGAATCGCCCCTCACCCCGACCGTCGCGGTGATCTACAAGCCGGTCGAGCCGGTGTCGATCTACGGCAGCTATGTGGAATCGCTGGAAAAGGGCACCAGCGCGCCGCTGGGCACCACCAACTATCGCGCAGTCTTCGAGCCGATGAAGAGCCGCCAGTACGAAATGGGCGTGAAGGCCGAATATCCGCTGTGGAGCGCCGGTGCTGCCTTGTTCCACCTGGAACGCGGACTGGGCTACGCCAACAGCAGCAACACCTGGGTACAGGGTGGCGAAGAGGTCTACCAGGGCCTCGAAACCTCGGCCAAGGCCGTGCTGGCGCGCGACTGGACGGTGCTCGCCAGCGCGATGTGGCTGGATCCGGAAATCGCCGAGGCGGGTGACGACATCAACGGCAATCGCCCGTACAACGCCGCCCGCTTCCAGGCCAACGCCTACGCCGAATACCGGCTGCCGGCCCTGCCGGGCCTGGTGCTGACCGGCAGCGCGCAGTATGTCGGCGAGCGCCCGCTCGACACCGCCAACGAGCAGATGGCAGGCAGCTACACGCTGTACGGCCTGGGCGCCCGCTACCTGACCAAGGTCGGCAACGAGGACGTGACGCTGCGCCTCAACCTCGACAACCTCACCAACGAGAAGTACTGGCAGACCAGCTGGGGCTTCATCCTGACCCAGGGCGCGCCGCGTACCCTCCGCGCCAGCGCGCAGATCAGCTTCTGAGCATCATCCGCAACAGCAAAAAACGGGCGCCGCGGCGCCCGTTTTGCTTGTGCGCTATCACCCGCTCACATCCACTGTTGCCACAGCATATGGCCGGCGCGATCGAGCACCAGCGCACCGAACACCCAGGCCAGGTACTTGATCGAGTATAGGAACAGGCCGCGCGCCACCGCCTCGTCGCCGCTGCGATAAAGCTTGAGGCTGCGCGCGATGAAGCCGTAGTTGAACCAGGCCGCCACCGCCAGATACAGCCAGCTGCTCATGCCGATGACGAAGGGCAGCAGGCATACCGCGGCCAGCATGATCGCGTACAGCACAATGGTCTGGCGGGTGAACGCCGCGCCGTGGGTGACCGGCAGCATCGGCAGGCCGGCCTTGGCGTAGTCGAGCTCGCGATACAGCGCCAGCGCCCAGAAGTGCGGCGGCGTCCAGGTGTAGATCAAGAGGAACATCACCGCCGCCTCAGGCGACACGGTATTGCTCACTGCGGCCCAGCCCAGTACCGGCGGCATGGCGCCGGCGGCGCCACCGATCACGATGTTCTGCGGCGTGGCGGGCTTGAGCCAGCGGGTGTAGACCACGGCGTAGCCAAAGAAGGTGGCGAGCGTGAGCAAGGCGGTCAGCGTGTTGCCAAAGCTCACGGTCAGCCACAGCCCGGAGCCAGTGAGCAGCGCAGCGTAGAGCGCGGCATCGCGCCGGGTCAGCGAGCCGCGCACTAGCGGGCGCGCCTGCGTGCGGCGCATCTCGGCATCGCGATCGCGTTCGACCAGGCAGTTGACCGCGGCAGCGCCCATCGCCACCAGCGCAATCCCCACGAGCGCCGCCAGCACACGCGGCAGCTCCATCCACGCCGGCCCGGCGAGCACGCAACCGACAGCGGCACAGAAGGTGATCAGCGCAACCACGCGCGGTTTGCCCAGCGCCCAGAAATCGGCGAGCTTGGGCGCGTTAAGCGTAGCGGTAAGCGTTCTGAGCACGGCGTTGCTCCTGGTAGGTGGAACGGGCCAAGAGGCCGGTGAGCAGGGCCAGCAGCAAGGCGGCCCCACCGTTGTGCGCGACGGCGAGCGCCAGCGGCAGATGCAGCAGCACATTGGCTATGCCAAGACCGATCTGCAGCAATAGCGCCGCCAGCAGCCAGGCCCCGGCGCGACGGCCGCTGCGCAGCAGCAGGAAACCAAACAGGCCGACGGTGGCGACCACGGCCAGCGCCCACAGCCGGTGTATCCAGTGGATGGCCGCCAGATGATCGATGTCGAGCGGGCCACCTGCAGCGGTCAGGCCCAGTTCGCGCAGCGGATGAAAGCCCACGGCCCAATCGCCCGGCAGCTGGTAGCCGCCACGGCAAGCCGGGAAACCATCGCACGCCAGCGCCGCGTAGTTGGTCGACACCCAGCCGCCAAGCGCGATCTGGATCACCACCACCGCGAGCGCCAACCATGCGAACAGCCGCAACCCGCCCGCCAATGGCATGCGAGCCGGGCTCGTACGCGCTGCCTGCGCGGTGACCAGCGCCAGCATTGTCATCCCGCCCAGCAGGTGTGAGGTCACCACAACCGGCATCAATTTGAGCGTCACCGTCCACATGCCGAGCAGCGCCTGGAACACCACCACGCCGAGCGGCGCGATGATCAGCCAGGTCGGTACGCCCGTTTCGCGCCGGGTGCGCCACAGTGCAAAGGCCTGCCACAGCAGGATCAGTCCCAGGCCGCCGGCGACATAGCGGTGGATCATTTCCTTCCAGCCCTTGGCCGGATCCACTTCGCCACCAAAGTGTTGTTCGGCGTGCGCCACTTCATGCTCGTGCGTTGGTGCGGTCAGCCGGCCGTAGCAGCCGGGCCAGTCCGGGCAGCCAAGGCCTGCGTCTTCCAGCCGTACATAGGCGCCGAGCATGATCAGGACCACGGTCCAGACCACGGTAAAGATCAGCAGGCGGCGCAGATTGCGTTGCGTCACGGTGGCGCTCCCTCTAACCCAGTGCCCGGTTGTTCTTCAATAGCTTGCCGATTTCGCCCATGGCCCGACGACGGCCTTCGTCGCCGCCCAGTTGCTCCGGGCTATAGCGGATCACGGCATTGCCGTTGGGATCGACCAGGTAAAGCCCGGCGCCCGGCAGCGCCACCTTGGGCGCAAGCAGTGCCGCATCAGCCACCTTGCCCGGGCAGGCACGCGTGGCCGCGTAGACGACACGATCGGCCTCGCGGCCCTGCGCGACGGTGAGCTGGCGTGCGGCGAAGGTGAGCGTATCGATCAACGGCGTGCAACCGGCCGGATCGTGTGCGACCAGCCGCCATTGTGTGGCCGTCGGAGCGACACCGGGCTGGACCAGCAAGGTGCCGAAGCTGGCGCCCCCGGCAGGCCGGTACCAGGTGTACACCGCCTGCGCCGCAAGGATGGGGGCCAGCGCCAAGCTAAACAGCAATAAAAACGTCTTCCGGCCGCGCTTGGGATCAGGAACTTGCATCGGGTACTCCGCGGTTGGAACGATAGAAGCGCCAGCACAACAGCAGGCCGATCACGCTCATGGCCCACCAGGTGGCGGCATAGCCCAGATGCCGTTCCGGGCCTATGCCCAGTGGTCCGGCAAACCGGACGAAGGGCGCGGACTCGCCCACGGCACGGGCGTAGGCGACCGGCAGCGGGCCACCGGCCCACGCCGCATAGCGCGCCGCATCGATATTCTGGAATTGCCGGCCTTCGGGTCGGGTGGCGGCCAGCTCGAAAAAGCGCGGCCAGGGCATCAGTTCGACCGCGCTGTCACGCGCAGGCGGAACGGGGTTGTCGCCCGCCAGCCAGCCGCGATTCACCAGCACCACCTGCCCATCCTGCAACTGGAAAGGGCTGATCACCTCGAAGCCGATCCGGCCGTCGTGGGTGCGGGGAGCCAGCGTCAGCTCGCGCTCGACCAGCCAGCGCCCCTGCAGCCGCACACGGCGGTATTCGGCCGGGAGAGCGCCGCCCGACCATGTTGCCACTGCCTGCTGGCTCGCCGCGCGGTATTGCGCGAACAATGCTTGCTTTTCCAGCGCGCGCGACATCTGCCACGCGCCGAGCAGCAACGTCAGCAACACCAGCCCGAGCAGGCCCGCCATCGCCCAGCGCAACCGGGCTATGCTACGGACTTGTGAAACAGGAGTTGCCATGAAAATCGTTGCCGTCATCTTGCTGATTGTGATCGTCGCCGTACTCGGGCGCGCGATGTTTCAAATGGTGCGGGGTCCTGCAGGCTCACCCAAGCTGGTGCGCTCACTGACCTGGCGCATCGGGCTGTCCATCGCCCTCTTTGTCCTGCTGCTCGTCGCCATCCAGTTCGGCTGGCTGCAACCGCACGGCCTGGCGCCCTGAGTGGTAGTTCAGGCTCGGCCCTCAAGCAGGCCGGATGGGCGAGGAGCACAAGGCGCAGCGGCGAAGCCAGTACTGTGAGTACGGCAAGCCATTGCAACGCAGTGATCGTCGCCCAGGCGGTCTGGATCAAATGCAGTAGACGAAGACGAACAGGATTAGCCACACCACATCGACAAAGTGCCAGTACCAGGCAGCGGCCTCGAAGGCGAAGTGGTGCTCCTTGTCGAAATGCCCGCGCAGCACGCGCCCCAGCATCGTCGCCAGCATGATGGCCCCGACCAGCACGTGCATGCCGTGAAAGCCGGTCAGCATGTAGAAGGTCGCGCCATAGGCGCCGGATGCCAGCGTCAGCTGCATTTCGGTCCAGGCGTGGTGGTATTCGTAGGCCTGCAGGCCGAGGAAGGTGGCACCGAGCAGCAACGTGAGTGCCAAGCCGATCTTGAGATGGCCGCGCTGATTCTCGACCAGGCCCCAGTGCGCCCAGGTCAGTGTCACGCCCGAAGTCAGCAGCAGCGCGGTGTTGATGGCGGGTAGCCCCCACGGCGCCATCGCGTGGTAGGCGTCGACCTTCGGTCCCGTCGCGACCGGCCAGGCTTCCTTGAATCCCGACCACAACAGATCGTGCGTCGTCGAGTCGAAGCCGAGTTCGGGCACGGTAATCACGCGCATGTAGAACAGTGCGCCGAAGAAGGCACCGAAGAACATCACCTCGGAGAAAATGAACCAGCTCATGCCCCAGCGGAACGAGTAATCGACCTGCTTGCCGTACTGGCCGTGAGTCGATTCGCGGATCACGTCGCCGAACCAGCCGAACAGCATCCAGATGATGATGGCGGCGCCCGCGAGCAATAGCCACTTGCCGGCCGATACGCTGTTCATCGCGAATGCGGCGCCCAGTGCCAGACAGAACAGGCCGGATGAACCGACGATGGGCCAACGCGACGGCGCCGGAACGAAATAGTGCGGATCGTGTACACCGTTTTCGACGTTCATGGGAACTCCCTAAGCCTGGCTGCTGACCAGCAGCCGCACGAGTAAAAAGATGATGAGGGCAAATGCCGCGGCCAGCACGAGAGCGGTCACGATCAGCTGCGCCGGTTTGAGCTTGGCGCGCTCGGTTTCCTGGCTGCTGCGGATGCCGACGAAGCCCGACAGCACCGCCTTCACCGTTGAGAAAAAGCTCATGCCTTGCCCTCCAGCGGAAACAGCGTGTACGACAGCGTGACGGCGCCGAGCTCGGCCGGCATGGCCTCATCGACCAGCAACACGACGGTGACCTCGCGTGTTTCACGCGCCGCCAGCGTCAACGCATTGAAGCAAAAGCATTCCATCTTGGTGAGGAAACGCCCGGCGCGCTCGGGCGCATAGCTCGGTACCGCGCGCAGGCCCAGCGGCGCATCCGACAGATTCTCCAGGCGGAACCTGGCCTTGACGAGGCCACCGGCGCGGCCGGCGACCACTGGCTGCAGCGGTGTCAGGCGCGCCGGCAGGCCCGCACTGACATTGGTATCGAACTCCACCCGCATTGCCGCCGCATGCACGTCGGCGAGCTCGGGCCGGGCGCGATCCAGACCCAGCGCCTCGCAGAACACGTTGTAGAACGGCACCATGCCGTAGGCGAAACCGACCATGGCCGCCGCCGCGATGCCCAGCTTGATCGCGGTACGGCGGTTGGCGCGGTCCCGCTCCACGGCGGGCATGGCTGCGGTATTCATGCGTTCCGCTCAGCCAAACAGCCAGCGCCGCACGATGATGCCGACGAAAAACACCGCGGCAACACTCATGAGGATCAGCGCGGTCTTGACGTTACGGGTCACAGCAACTGCTCCTTCAGACCCTTCTCGACCACTTCGCGCGCAGGCGGCGTTTCCCAGGTGTGGTGCGGCGCCGGCGACGGTACTTCCCATTCCAGCGTGTGCGAGCCTTCCCAGGGGTTGGCCGGCGCCTTGCCGACGCCACCGCGAATGGTGTGGATCACGTTGTAGAGGAAGATCAGCTGACCCAGGCCAAAGCAGAAGGCACCAACCGAGGCGAGCGTGTTGAAGTCGGTGAACTGCAGCGGGTAATCCGGAATGCGGCGCGGCATGCCGGCCAGACCCAGGAAGTGCATGGGGAAGAAGGTGACGTTGAACCAGATCATCGACCACCAGAAGTGGAACTTGCCCATCCTCTCGCTGTACATGTAGCCGGTCCATTTCGGCAGCCAGTAGTAGACGGCGCCAAAGAGGCTGAACAAGGCACCGGCCACCAGCACGTAGTGGAAGTGCGCCACCACGTAGTAGGTATCGTGCATCTGCGTGTCGACAGGGGCGATCGAGAGCACCAGGCCCGAGAAGCCACCGACAGTGAACAGGCAAACGAAACCGACGGCGAACAGCATCGGCGTCTCGAAACTCATCGAGCCCTGCCACATCGTCGCGATCCAATTGAACACCTTCACCCCGGTCGGCACCGCGATCAGCATCGTCATGAACATGAAGAACAGCTGCGCCGTGGCCGGCATGCCCACCGAAAACATATGGTGCGCCCAGACCATGAACGACAGGATGGCGATCGAGGCGGTGGCATACACCATGGAGTGGTAGCCGAACAGCGGCTTGCGGGCGAAGGCCGGGATGATCTGGCTGACGATACCGAACGCCGGCAACGCCATGATGTAGACCTCGGGGTGGCCGAAGAACCAGAAGATATGCTGGAACAGTACCGGGTCGCCGCCGCCCACCGCCTTGAAGAAATGGGTGCCGAAGTGGCGATCGGTCAGCAGCATGGTCACCGCGCCTGCCAGCACTGGCGCCACAGCGATCAGCAGATAGGCCGTGACGAGCGAGGTCCAGGCGAACATCGGCATCCTCATCAGCGTCATGCCCGGCGCGCGCATGTTGAGCACGGTGACGACGATGTTGATCGAACCCATGATCGACGACAGGCCAAGCAAGTGGACCGAGAAAATCGCCAGGTCCATGCCCATGCCGAACTGCAGCGACAGCGGCGGGTAGAGCGTCCACCCACCGGCCGCCGCGCCACCTGGCACGAACAGCGAGATCACCAGCAGCAGCGCCGACGGCGGTAGCAGCCAGAAGCTCCAGTTGTTCATCCGGGCAAATGCCATGTCCGGCGCGCCCAGCATCAGCGGCAGCATCCAGTTCGCCAGGCCCGTGAAGGCCGGCATGATGGCGCCGAACACCATGATGATGCCGTGCAGCGTGGTCAGCTGGTTGAAGAACTCCGGCTGCCAGAACTGCAGGCCCGGGGTGAACAGCTCGGCACGGATGCCGAGCGCCATCAGGCCACCGACAATGAACATCGTGAACGCGAACCACAGGTAAAGCGTGCCGATGTCCTTGTGGTTGGTGGCATACACCCAGCGGCGCCAGCCGGTGCTGGCGTGGTGGCCATGATCGTCATGGCCATGCGCCTCGTCGGCATGGCCGCCCTGGATCGGGTTGAGGGTTTCGGTAGCAGCAGTCATGACAAATCCTTACTTGCGAGCGGCCTTGACATCCTTCGGCTGGATGAAATCGCCGACGGAGTTGCCCAATGCGTTACGTTCATAGGTGACGACGGCAGCGATCTCGGTATCCGAGAGACCTTGCCAGGCCGGCATGGCGCCCTTGCCCGAGAGCACGATGCCCACGTGAGCGGCGATCGGCCCGTTCGCGATCTTGGAACCGGTCAGCGCCGGGAAGGCACCGCCGCCCGCGCCGTCGGACTTGTGGCAGGCCGCGCAGTTGGCTTCGTACACGGTCTTGCCACGCGCGATCAGCTCGTCACGCACCCAGACCTTGTTCGGATCATCGGCCGCCGCCTTGGCTTCCTTCTGCTTCTGCTCTACCCAGGCGGCGAATTTGTCCTTGGATAGCACCTGCACCACGATGGGCATGAAGCCGTGATCGCGCCCGCACAGCTCGACGCATTGGCCACGGAACGTGCCTTCCTTCTCGGCCTTGAACCAGGTGTCGCGGATGAAGCCCGGGATCGCATCCTGCTTCACACCGAAGGCGGGTACGCCCCAGGAGTGGATCACATCGTTGGACGTGGCCAGGATGCGCACCTTGGTACCCACCGGCACCACCAGGGGCTCGGTCACCTCCAGCAGGTAGTGTGCATCCTTCTGCTTGCTGTCGCGGTGATAGTCCTCGATCTGATTGCGCGGCGTCGCGAGCTTGCTCTTGAAGCCGAAGCCATGGTCCAGATAGTCGTAACCCCAGAACCACTGGTAACCGGTCGCCTTGATCGTCAACTCCGCGTCGCGCGTGTCCTTCTGCGCCAGCACCACCTTGGCGGCGGGCCAGGCCATGATGACGAGGATGACGGCGGGAATCAGCGTCCATAGCACTTCCACCGTGGTGTTCTCGTGGAAGTGGCGTGCCTTGTGGCCGGATGCCTTGCGGTGCTTGAAGATGGAATAGAACATCACCCCGAACACGGCGATGAAGATCACCACGATCACCGCCATGATCCAGGCGTGCAGATCGGAGATATCCCTGGCGATCAGGGTCTGCGGGGTTTGAAAGGTGTATTTGCCATCGATGGCGTACGTACAGGCAGGCAAAAGCGCTGCGAGCCCAAGGGCACGCGGAAACCGCATTGGAACCTCCACTGGTTAGGTGTGGCCGAATCGCGCACGCGCGTCGGTCTTCTTGGTGGCTATTGGTATTTTTCCCCAAGCATCTTTAGGAAAAAATTGCCTTACCGCAAGAACAAAGGAATATTTAGGTCTCCGTCTGTCGGTTTTTTGCACATTATTGATGCAAGACAACCTAAACCGACACTACACGTGGGTAGTTGCGACCAATAAGGAGGAGCCAAAATGGATTTGCATCTCGACAGCCTCGACGAACACTTTTCACTGCCCAAGACGCGCAAGGTACCCTTTGTACGACCTTTTCACTGGCTCAAGATGGGCTGGCAGGACTTCAAGGCTCATCCCCGTCCCAGCCTCATCTGGGGCGTGATCGTCGCCATCGTTGGCTGGCTGTCACTGGGCGTTGCGGTGGGTTACCCCTACCTCTTCACATTCTGTATTTCGAGCTTCCTGCTGTTGGCGCCGCTGATCGCTTCGGGCATCTACGAGCTCACCAGCAAGCGCGAGCAAGGGCAACCGACGTCCTTCGTGCAATCGGTGCGCGATTATGTGAAAAACCTGAGCCAGATCGCCTTCTTCGGCTTCGTGCTCGGCCTGATCGCACTGAGCTGGGAACGCATCTCGGCCATTCTGTTCGCGCTGTTCTACGGTGGTGAGGCCGTATCGCTGCAAGGTTTCTTCTCGGCGCTGACCGGTGAATATGCCGGCTTCACCATCGCCTGGTTCGTCGCAGGTGCCCTGCTCGCGACCGTGGTTTTCGCACTGACCGCCGTGTCCATACCCATGCTGGCCGACCGCGAGATCGATACTGTCACCGCAATGATGACCAGCCTGCGCGTGGTGGCCGAGAATCTGCCGGCGATGATGCTATGGGCAATGCTGATCGTAGGGCTGACCGCCGTCGGTTTTGCCACGGCGCTGTTCGGCCTGATCGTGATCTTCCCGGTGCTGGGTCACGCCACCTGGGTGGCCTACAAGGATCTGGTCGAATAAACCGCTTATTTTCATCCAAGCCTTGACGTAGCTGCCAGCACCCGTTAATATCTATTTCTCTGTCGCGGGATGGAGCAGTTGGCAGCTCGTCGGGCTCATAACCCGAAGGTCACAGGTTCGAGTCCTGTTCCCGCAACCAAATACCGAAACCCCTGCTCACCCGAGCAGGGGTTTTTGTTTTGTCCAAACAGCCCTATCTACCCCGCCTGCAGCGCGCTTCAATTCGCATCCGGGGTGGGTTACGACGCAACAAAAAACCCGGCTAGACGCCGGGTTTTTTGCATATCGCCCCTGCGCAGTATCAGGCGATTTGGCCGTGGCAGTGCTTGAACTTCTTGCCGGAGCCACAAGGGCAGGCGTCGTTGCGACCCACGCCGGCAAACTGCACGCCTGGACCTCCTTGCGCCGCCATCGCGGACATCAGCGCCGCCTTGATCTGCTCTTCGTCGCCAGAGGCCAGCAGTGCCTCCAAGTCGGCGTGCTGGAACTGCATCGACGACTCGGGCAGCGCCTGCGGCGCCACCGCATCCAGATCGGCCTGCGAGCGCACCTGCACGTTCATCACGATGCGCACCACGTCGCGCTTGATGCTGTCGAGTAGCGCCTCGAACAGCTCGAACGCTTCGCGCTTGTATTCCTGCTTGGGGTTCTTCTGCGCATAGCCGCGCAGATGGATGCCCTGGCGCAGATGATCAAGGCTGGTCAGGTGTTCACGCCAGCTGTAATCCAGATGCTGCAGCAACACCGAGCGCTCGAACTGGCGGAACGTAGCCTCGCCCGCTTCCTCGGCCTTGGCGGCATAGGTCTGCGCTGCGACTTCGATCACGCGTGCCTTGGCCGCTTCGTCGGACAGGTCGGTCTCGTCCTTGAACCATTGCCCCACCGGCGCCACCACACCGTATTCGGTCAGGGCCTTTTCCAGCCCGGTCAGATCCCATTGCTCTTCCATGCTGCCCTGCGGCAGATACTGGTCAAACAGATCGCCGAAGAAGGCGCCGCGCATCGCGGCAATGGTGTCGGCGACGTTGTCCGATTCGAGGATTTCGTTGCGCTGGCCATAGATGGCCTTGCGCTGCTCGTTCGATACATCGTCGTACTCGAGCAGCTGCTTGCGGATGTCGAAGTTGCGGCCTTCCACCTTGCGCTGCGCCGATTCGATGGCGCGACTGACGATGCCGGCTTCGATCGGCTCGCCTTCGGGCATTTTCAGCTTGTCCATCACGAAGGCGACGCGCTCGCCGGCGAAGATGCGCAGCAGCGTGTCTTCCAGGCTGAGGTAGAAGCGGCTCGAGCCCGGATCACCCTGGCGACCAGAGCGACCGCGCAGCTGGTTGTCGATACGGCGCGAATCGTGACGTTCGGTGCCGATGATGTGCAGGCCACCGGCATTGACCACGTCCTCGTGCAGCTGCTTCCACTCGACCTTGAGCGCATCGATCTTGCTGCGGCGGCTCACTTCATCCAGCGCTTCGTCATTCTCGATCAGGCGCAATTCACGCTCGACGTTGCCACCGAGCACGATGTCGGTGCCGCGACCGGCCATATTGGTGGCGATGGTCACCTGGCCCGGACGGCCAGCCTGGGCAACGATCTCGGCTTCCTTGGCGTGGTGCTTGGCATTGAGTACGTTGTGGGCGATACCGTCCTGCTTGAGGACGCCCGACAAGAGCTCGGACTGTTCGATCGAAGTGGTACCGACCAGCACCGGCTGGCCGCGTTCGACGCAACCCTTAATGTCGGTGATGATGGCGTTGTACTTCTCTTTCGCCGTCTTGAACACCTGATCCTGGCGGTCCTGACGCACCATGGGGCGGTTGGTCGGGATGATCACCGTTTCCAGGCCGTAGATCTGCTGGAATTCGTACGCTTCGGTATCGGCGGTACCGGTCATGCCGGACAGCTTGCCGTACATGCGGAAATAGTTCTGCAGCGTAATGGTGGCGAGCGTCTGATTTTCCTGTTTGATCTCGACGCCTTCCTTGGCCTCCACCGCCTGGTGCAGGCCTTCGGACCAGCGGCGGCCTGCCATCAGGCGGCCTGTGAACTCATCGACGATGATGACCTCGCCATCGAGCACCACGTAGTGCTGGTCCTTGAGGAACAGCGCGTGGGCGCGCAGCGCGGCATACATGTGGTGCATCAGGCCGATGTGTTGCGCGGCATACAGGCTGTCGCCCTCGGGCAGCAGGCCCATCTGGGTGAGGACGGCCTCGACCTTCTCGTGGCCCGCTTCGGACAGCAACACCGAATGCGCCTTCTCGTCGACCCAGTAGTCGCCCTCGCCTTCTTCTTCGGTCTGGCGCGCGAGCTGCGGCGGAATGGTGTTCATCCGCACATAAAGATCAGTGCTGTCCTCAGCCGGGCCGGAAATGATCAGCGGGGTACGCGCCTCGTCGATCAGGATGGAATCGACCTCATCGACGATGGCGTAGGCGAGATCGCGCTGTACGCGCTCGGCCGGGCTGAACACCATGTTGTCGCGCAGGTAGTCGAAGCCGAATTCGTTGTTGGTGCCGTAGGTGATATCGCAGGCATAGGCCTTCTGCTTCTCATCGTGCGGCATCTGGCCGACGATTACGCCGCAGGACAGGCCCAGGAAGCTGAACAGGCGGCCCATGGTGCCGGCATCGCGCTGCGCCAGGTAGTCGTTCACCGTGATCACGTGCACGCCGCGACCGGACAACGCATTCAGGTAGGCGGGCAGCGTGGCGACCAACGTCTTGCCTTCGCCGGTGCGCATTTCGGCGATCTTGCCGTAGTGCAGTGTCATGCCGCCGATCAGCTGTACGTCGAAATGCCGCATGCCCAGCGCGCGCTTCGCGCCCTCGCGGCAGACGGCAAACGCTTCGGGCAGGATGGCATCGAGTGATTCGCCCTTGGCGACACGCTCGCGGAACTCGACGGTCTTGGCTTGCAACGCCTCGTCCGACAGCGGTTCGATCTGCGCCTCGAGCGCGTTGATCTGGGCAACCGCGGTGCTGTACTGCTTGAGCAGACGATCGTTGCGGCTACCGAAAACTTTCTTGAGCAGAGTCGAAATCATGTCGAAGGCCGTGTCCCGCCGTGAGGGCGGTGTTGTAGTTAAAACAACGGCGGAAGGGAAACCCATCCGCCGCATGCAGACTGCTACCCAGGTGGGGACACCCCACCGGGATTTCCATCCCTAATCGTGGCTGGCCACTTCGGTCAGCGGCTTGATCGCATCCGGCGACATGAAACGCAGCGGATTCTGCGCCACGCCCTTGTAACGGATTTCGAAGTGCAGATGCGGGCCGGTGGAGCGCCCGGTGCTGCCGACTTCGGCGATCTTCTGCCCGGCACTGACCTTGTCGCCGAGCTTTACCAGCAGCAGGCTGGCGTGGGCATAGCGGCTGGTCAAGCCGTTCTCGTGGCTGAGCTCGACCATATTACCATACTGGGGATGGCGGTCCGCATAGACCACGGTACCGGCCGCCGCAGCGGCGATCGAGGTGCCGACGGGGCCGACAAAGTCGATGCCCTCGTGGAAAGTCTGGCGGCCGTTGAATGGATCGATGCGCCAGCCGAAGCTCGACGATTGCAGCCCCGATTGCAGCGGCGCGCGCGACGGCAGTTGCCAGCGTTGTGGGCGCAGCAGGATGGATTCGGTCAGCGCCAGATGATCGAGGTAGGCGTCAGCCAGATCGGTCGAGGAAGACAATTCGTGTGTGAGATCGCCAAAATCCAGGCTGCGCCCAGGATGTTCTATACCACCTGTCGGTGCCGGCTGGCTGGATAGAAAGGGCTTCACGTCGATGCCGGTCTTGAGCCCCACCTGACGGGCCAGGCCGTCGAGCCGGGTGAGCTTGGCCTGCAGCTCACCGAGCTTCACCGCCAGCACGTCCAGATCAGCCTGGCGGGGGGATTTGGTCAGTTTGAAGAGCTGCGGCGCGGCATTACCCTGCAGCAGCAAGCCGGCGGTGAGACCCATGCCGCCCGCCAGCAGCCCCAGAACGCAGGCCAGCAGGGTGATCGTGTATGGCCCAAGATGGCGAGCGCTGGAGAAGCGGCTCGAAACCAGAATAATATTCACCTATATCTCCTCCCATCCGGTCCTTCGAACCGTCGTTATGGCCTACCGCCCTACCTATCCGGCCTTTATTGGCCAAGATCGACAGCTCTTGCAGCTGGTGTCCCGCGTCGGAGATCTCAACCGCCTGATCCAGTGCGTGCGCGGCGCTTTGCCACCGGCACTGGCCGCTACCTGCATCGCGGCCACGCTGGAAGGCGAGCTGCTGCTCGTGGGGGTGAGCTCGCCGGCAGCCGCGGCACGCATCAAGCAGTACGGCGACGCCCTGCTCACTGCTGTCAGGCAAGGTGGATGGCAAGCTACCGCAATCCGCCCCAGGGTGCAAGTCGGGCTGCGCCGGGAAAAAGCGAAATCGACCAAGGACTTAGCGATGAGTTCAGGTGCGCTCGCCGCCTTCGACGAGCTCGCCGCCACGCTGGATGCCGGCCCCTTGCGCGATGCCGTGGCGCGGCTGGCCAAGCGCCATCGGCGCGGTAGAAGCTGAGCGCGGCGTCGTCCTCGCATCCGGTCGCACGCAGAACGCGCAAAAAAAACCGGGCCTATGGGCCCGGTTATCAGGGAGGAGATGAGCAAAATGCGCGTCGCCGCTCGGGGAAAGCAGCGATTGGTTCGCACACGCCAACAGACTTGGGGACGGGCGGCCAAGTTCCCAAGCGTCGCGTGAAAATTCACCGCGTAGCGCAAAAACACGCGGCGCAATCCAGACACCGCCTGGCTGCGGCAAGCGCGCACCGGCCGGTCATCAAGCGCCGCTATAATGCCGCCTTTGCTCCTCTTTCCCGGACCTTGGATGGATCTCCTGCTGCTACTCAAATCGCTGATCATGGGCCTCGTCGAAGGCGTGACCGAGTTCCTGCCGATCTCCAGCACCGGCCACCTCATCCTCGCCGGTGACCTGATGAACTTCCTGTCCAAGGACAAGCGCGACGTCTACGAGATCTTCATCCAGCTCGGCGCCATGCTGGCCGTGGTCTGGGAATACCGCGCCAAGCTGGGCCGCACGCTGAGCGTGGGCGTGCGTGAAGCGGGTAGCGAACGCAATCTCTTGCTGGCCGTGATCATCGCCTTCATCCCGGCGGCCATTCTCGGCAAGCTCTTCAACGAGCCGATCAAGGCGGTGCTGTTCAATCCGGTGCCGGTGGCCATCGCCTTCATCGTCGGCGGCCTCGTCATCCTGTGGGCGGAGAAGCGCCAGCACACGGTGACAGTGCAAGAGGTGGACGATCTGTCGCTGAAGGACGCGCTCAAGGTTGGCCTGTGCCAGTGCCTGGCGCTGATTCCGGGCACCAGCCGCTCCGGTGCCACCATCATCGGCGGCCTGTTCCTCGGCCTGTCGCGCAAGGCAGCGACCGAGTTCTCGTTCTTCCTCGGCATACCCACGCTGGGCGCCGCCTCGCTCTACAGCCTCTACAAGCACCGCCATGTGCTCGACGCGGGCGATGCCGGCGTGTTCGCGGTCGGCTTCATCGCCTCTTTCGTGTTCGCCTTCATCGCCATCCGTGCGCTGATCCGCTACGTGGCGAGCCATACCTTCATCCCGTTCGCCTGGTACCGCATCGCCTTCGGCGTGATCGTGCTGGCCACCGCCTGGACCGGCATCGTCGACTGGTCGGTCTGACCGGTTCCGCACCAAGCAAACAGGGCTGCCCGCGCAGCCCTGTTTTCATTGCGGCAAGGCGTTCACACGCCGAGGCACAGGTATTTCAGCTCCTGGTACTCGGCAAGGCCGTACTTCGAACCTTCGCGACCGAAGCCGCTTTGCTTCACGCCGCCAAAAGGCCCGACTTCGTTGCTGAAGAGGCCCGTGTTGATGCCAACCATGCCGTATTCCAGCGCCTCGGCCACGCGGAACACGCGCGCGAGATTCTGGCCGTAGAAATACGCGGCCAGGCCGAATTCGGTGGCATTGGCCAACCGCACCGCATCCGCCTCGGTCTCAAATCTGACGAGGCCCGCCACCGGGCCGAAGGTTTCCTCGCGGCACAGCAACGCGTCTTCGGCGACGTCGGTGAGCACCGTTGGCGCATACCAGGTACCGCCGAGCGCCTTGGCGCCGGTCAGCACGGCAGCGCACGAGGCCTGCGCGTCGGCAACGTGTGCCTCGACCTTGGCCAGCGCGTCGGCGTCGATCAGTGGACCCTGCTCGACACCGGCATCGAGGCCGTTGCCAACCTTCAGCACGGCGACGCGCGCGGCGAGCTTGTTGGCGAATTTGTCGTAGACGGCGGCCTGCACGTAGAAGCGGTTGGCGCAGACGCAGGTCTGGCCGGTATTGCGGAACTTGGCGGCGACGGCCCCTTCAACCGCGGCATCGATATCGGCGTCGTCGAACACGATGAAGGGCGCATTGCCGCCAAGCTCCAGCGACAATTTTTTGAGCGTCGGCGCGCACTTCGCCATCAGCTTGCGGCCGACTTCGGTCGAGCCGGTGAACGAGAGCTTGCGCACGGCCGGGTTCTCGGCGAGCTCGGCGCCGACTTCACTGGCAGCACCGGGCACCACGTTGAACACGCCCGCCGGCAAGCCCGCCTCGATCGCCAGGGCCCCAAGAGCCAGAGCGGTCAGCGGCGTCTGGCTCGCAGGCTTGACCACCATGGTGCAGCCCGCGGCGAGCGCGGCGCCGGCCTTGCGCGTGATCATCGCGGCCGGGAAATTCCACGGCGTGATGGCGGCGCAGACGCCGATCGGCTGCTTGAGCACCAAGATGCGGCGATCGGCCTGCGGATGCTCCAGTACATCGCCATTGATGCGGCGCGCCTCCTCGGCGAACCAGTCGATAAAGCCCGCTGCATAGGCGATCTCGCCGCGCGCCTCGACCAGCGGCTTGCCCTGCTCGCGGGTGAGGATTTCGGCGAGTTCGTCCTGATGCGCGATCATCAGCTCATACCAGCGGCACAACAGTGCTGCGCGCGACTTGGCCGGCAATGCGCGCCAGTCGGGCAGCGCCGCTTCGGCGGCGGCGATGGCGGCGCGGGTTTCGCTACGGCCGCAACTCGCGACCTCGGTGATCACATTGCCGGTGGCCGGATCGGTCACGGCGAAGCGCTGCGCGGTGGCGATCCAGCTACCGGCGATCAGCGCATCCCGCTGCAACAACGGGCTTTGCAAACTGGCGTTCATATCGTGCGCTCTATAGTGAGGGTTCGCGTTCCATCTTGCTGCCACGGGGCAGCCCCTTCAATCAGGAGAAGTCACATGTTCGAGCAACTGGGCAATCTGCTGGGCGGCGGCGCCAGCGAGGGCTTCGGCGCCGTGATATCCGACGTACTGGCGCAGCAGGGTGGCGTGGCCGGCCTCGTCGAGAAGTTCCAGCAAGGCGGGCTGGGTGAACTGGCGCAATCGTGGGTCGGCACCGGCGGCAACCTGCCGATTTCGGCCGAGCAGATCCAGTCGGTGCTCGGCAGCGATGCCGTGACCCAGATCGCCGGCAAACTGGGCATCGATCCGCAGCAGGCCTCCAACCTGGTGGCACAGCACCTGCCCGGTATCGTCGATCAGCTCACGCCCAACGGCGAACTGCCGCAAGGCGGCGATGTGCTGTCGCAGGGCTTGGGCGCACTCGGCAAGCTGTTCAGCTAGGCCGCGTACGACCAATGAACAAGCCGCCCGAGGGCGGCTTGTTCGCGTTGTGCCGGCACGATCAGCCGAGTTTTTCGGCGAGCTCGCGACCGAGTTTGCGGCCTTCGCGCACCGCGTAGTTGGTGCCTCTATCCTCCGGGTAGATCTGTGCCATCGAACACAGATGAAAGCCCGGTTGCGGGCCCGCCACTGGCGGGATCAGCGTGCTGTAGCGTTTTTCGACAACCGGTTGCGACCAGCGCGCCTTCCACACGTGATGGCGCTGGATCCAGCTGCGGTCGAGCTTGGGGAACATCTTCTGCAGATAGGGCAGCGCGAACTCCAGCACCTCGTCGGCACTCATCTGGTACAGCGCATCGGTGTGCGGCAAATACTTGGACAGGTAGACGATATGGCGGCCGCCATAGGTTTCCGGCCGCTCGAAGTTGGTGTGCTCGATCACGCCGACAAAGGGGAAGCTCGGGTCGTTCACGTTGAGCCAGTAGGTGTTCGACAGCGAGCGGTCGAGCTCCAGCACCAGACAGACATTGGCAAGATAATGGATGCGCTCGAGCTTGGCGATGTAATCCGCCGGCGCCCAGTCCTTGACCATGCCGGCGACCAGCGGCAGCGCGGTGGTGGCGATCACGTGGTCGGCGGTGATGGTGCCGTTCGCGGTATCGATCTGCCACAACGCGCCCTCAGGGCGGATGGCGCTGACCGGCGCACCGGTCTCGATGCGACCACCGAGCTCGCGCACTCGCGTGGCCAGCGCTTCGGCCAGCGCAACGAAGCCGCCCTTGAAGTAGGCCAGGCGTTCCTCGCCGCCCTTGCCGCGCGAGCCGCCACGCAGTTTCAGCTTGTTCCAGAACCACACCGCCGAGATCTCTTCGGCCACCGGGCCGAACTTGCCCTTGAGCAGCGGTTCCCACATCACGCGGTAGACGCGCTCGCCACCGAGCTCCTTCAGCCATTCGGCGGCAGTCTTGTCCTCCAGCTCCATCCAGTGGTCAACGCGGCGCGCGCGCAGCGCCAACAACCCCAAGCGGATGCGGTCGGTGAAGGCGAGCGGGGTGAAGTTCAGCAAGTCCCACGGCGTGGAGAGCTTGAAGAAGTGGTTGGCGTAATAAACACCCGTATTGGTCGGATTGATCGCCACGCGATCGTTAAGGCCGAGCTCGTCGATCAGCCGCATTACTTCCAGATCGTTGGTGAACCAGTGGTGATAGAAGCGATCGAGCTTCTCGCCGGCCACGTCGAACGCGGCGGCGAGGCCACCGATTTCGCTCTCGGCTTCGAGCACGGTGACGGCGATGCCCTGCTTGGCGAGTTCATAGGCGGCGGCAAGGCCGGTGAAGCCGCCGCCGACGATGGCGACGCGGGTGGAGTGGGCAAGGCTCATGACATGGACTCTCTGGGAATTCGGGTACGGGTGGCCAGCAAATAGGCGCCGCCGGCGAGCGTCGGCGGCAGCCACAACAGCGCGTGGACCAGCAGGGCGTAGGCGGTCGCCACCACCTGGCCATTGCCGAGCGCGGTCATCGCGCGCACGGTGAAGTAATCAAAGGTGCCGACATAGCCCGGCGTGCTGGGGATCAGCGTGGCGAGCGTCCCCACCGGCAGCGCCAGCCAGCCCGCCAGCGGCGCGAAGAGGCCTGGCACGGCAAGCGCGGCGAACCAGAACACGCAGCCCTCGAACAACCAAGCCGCCAGCGACCAGGCAACCAGGCGCGCCATGGTGCTGCCGCTGGCCAGATGCCCCAGCGTGGCCAGGCCGCGGTCGATCTCGGCATTGAGCTTCTCGCCGATACGCGGCGACACCCGTGCAGCCAGCCGGCCGCCCCAGCGTGCCAGCGGTGCGAAGCTTTGCGGAAACAGCAGCACGCCCAGGATGGCGAGGCCCAATGCGATCAGCATGGCGCTGCCGACACCGGCGAGCGCGCTGGCATCGAGCCCGAAGGCGGCGAGCGCGGCGCCGAACAACACCAGCACCATCAACAGATCGAGCAGACGCTCGACGAACAGCGTCGCCAGTACCGTGCCCGAGGTGGCACCGAGCCGGCCGTTGAAGGCGAAGGTGCGCAGCACGTCACCAGCGCGGAACGGCAGCACATTGTTGGCGGCAAAGCTCGCCAGCAGGGGGCCGGCGCAGTCGGACCAGGTGAGCTGCGGGTTGTCGCGCGCCAGCATGGCGCGCCAGCGGGCGATACGGCAGGCGTAGCCGCCACAGAAGGCGACGAGGGCGGCGAACACCCAGCCGGCATCGGTGCCGGCAAACGCATGCGCCAGCTCGGCCGGATCGATCTGTCGCGCGATCAGCCAGACGAAGGCCGCGGCCAGGACCAGCCCGATCGTGGGTTTGAGATAACGCTTCACTTGCGGTCCACCACCGGGCTGCGCGAACGGGCCGGGCCTTCATGGCTGGCGTAGCCGATGTATTCCTGCACCACGTAGAGCGGCCGGTGCTTGACCTCGTTGTAGATGCGGCCGATGTACTCGCCGAGGATGCCAACGCAGATCAGCTGCACACCGCCGATGAACAGCACGGCGATCATTAGCGCGGTCCAGCCCTCGACCCACTGATTGGTGAAGATACGCAGCACCAGCGCATACAGTATGCCTGCCAGCGCCAGCGAGGCCGCGCTCATGCCCAGGCCAATCGACATCTGCAAGGGCTTGGTCGAGAACGACAGGATGCCGTCGGTGGCGAACTTCAGCATCTTCCTGAGCGGATACTTCGATTCGCCGGCAAAGCGCTCGGCACGGCGGTAAGGCAGCGCCGTCTGTTTGAAGCCGACCCAGCTCACCATGCCGCGCACGAAGCGGTCGCGCTCCGGCATGGCGACGAGGCTGTCGACCACGTGGCGGCTCATTAGGCGGAAGTCGCCCGTATCGAGCGGAATCGGCACATCGGAGAGCTTGTTCAGCACGCGGTAGAACGCGCGCGCGGTGGCGAGCTTGAAGGCCGATTCGCCGGGGCGCTCGGTACGCACGCCGTAGACCACGTCGTAGCCCTCGCGCCACTTGGCGATCATCTGGTGCACCACCTCGGGCGGATCCTGTAGATCGGCGTCGATCAGCACCACCGCATCGCCACGCGCGGCGTCGATACCGGCGGTGACGGCGGTCTGGTGGCCGAAATTGCGGGCAAAGCCGACGACACGGATGCGCGCATCCTCATCGGCGAAGCTGCGTAGCAGCGCGCGGGTGCGGTCGCGGCTGCCGTCGTCAATGAAGATGAGTTCGACGTCGAGATCGGTGAGCTCGGCGCAGAAGGCGTTGAGGCGCTTCATCGTTTCGCCGATGACTTCTTCCTCGTTGTAACAAGGAACGACGATGGACAGCAGTTTGTTCATGGCTTGATCTCGCGACGTACCCACAGGCCGGTGAGCGGGTTGTCTCCGAACGGTTTCCAGCTGTAATGCCCGGCGATGGCGGTGTTGATGGTGGTCCAGGCCTGCGGGCTGGCGTTGTTGTCCGCAGGCGTCCAGACGATGTAGTCGACCTTGTGCCGGGCCAGCCAGTTGGCCATATCCGGCATCTCGCCCTTGTAGAACGACTTGAGCAGGTTGGTCTCGCTCCATACCGATGATGGGGCGCCGTGCCACAAGCTGACGTGATTGACCCAGCCCATCATCGACACCTGCTGCGCGAACATCGCGACCAGCCCCTGGTTGGTGTAGGCGTCGCCCAGCCAGTTTTCCAGCACGATGCCGCGCTCGGCGTGCTTGAGGTAGTTGATCATGTCGCGCAGCGCCGGCTGGTCGCGGATGAACCACGATTTGCCGTTCAGCTGGCCCAGCTCGGTCTTGGGCGTATGGATCCAGTAGCGCGCGGTGTCGTAGACGTAGCTGCACACCAGCAGCAGCGACACCAGCGCGGCGATACGCACCCAGCGCAAGGTGCTGGCCAGCGCCAGCGCGCCGCCGGCCAAGAGGCCGCCGCTGTAGAGCCAGCCCCACCACTTCATCGTGGTATTGGTGCGGTCGTACTTGCCGCCAGACGGATCGTCGACGTAGACGAGCTCGGAAATCGTCAGCATGGCAAGGAAGGCCACGGCGAAGCAGATCGCCAGCGGCCGGGTCTTTTTGTCGACGAGGGCAAGGCCCATCAGCACCAGCATCGGCCACCAGAACAGCACGAAGCGCAGCGGCGGCGTGTGATCGAGCAGCGGCACCGGCTTGATCGGCGTGCTGATCGCCTGTGCAGCGAGGCCAGATAGGTACGGATAGACCAGCAGGCCGCCGACCACTGCGCCGGCGAGCACCGCCGGCCAGTCCGGCGGATTCTTCTGCCATTGCCGCCAGCCCAGCCAGGTGAGCACCAAGAGGGCGGCGAAGGGGAAGATCCAGGTATTGGTAATCAGCATCGCCGCCGCCGTGATCGGCAACAGGAACTGGCCGATGCGCCGGCGGTCCACCTCGCCTTCGCGCGGCGGTGCCTCCACCCAGGCGATCAGCGACAAGGCGAGGAACAGCAGCAGGTAGCCACCGATGGGCGGGTGGAAATCACCAAGGAAGAACTGGTAGCCGAAGTTCTCCATCGGGATGTCGCGCGGCTCCCAATCGGGCGTCGGCTTCGGGATAGGCTGCCCCTTGGGCAGCAGCGAGCGACCGAAATCGGTATTCACCCACTGGTCGTAGTTGCCGATGAAGCGCGCGCTGCCCCACATGTATTCGGTGGCGGCCCAGGAATCGGGTTTGTCGGCGGGCTGGCCCACGACGAAATGGATGATCGGCGTGATGCCGGTGCCGCCGAGCGCCAGCGCGACGACCAGCACCCAGCGCGCCCACACCTGCGCGATAAAGCGGCTGGCGAAATACCAGGCCAGTGTGAGCGACAGGCCCATCACGAGGCCGAAGGCGATGTTGTAGGCGAACACCGGCTCCCAGCCGAACAACCGCGCCATCAGCGCCGCGCCGTAATGCATGAACGCGTAGTAGAAATCGAACTTGTACGGCGGATACCAGGTGTCAAGCGGTGGCAACTGCTCGCCCGGCATGTAGTTCAGCATGAAATAGAGATCGGCCGTGCGCTCGCCCGCGTTCGGGTAGATCGCCGGGAAGCAGTACTTCCAGGCGAAGCCGATGGCAAAACCGACCAAGAGCACCTTCTCCGCACTCCAGAAGCCGGAGCTCTTGAGCTCGTTCCGGCTGACATAGAGTGCGAAACCGGCCAGCGCAGCGGTGAACGGCCAAGCCCACGACAGATTGCCTAGGCCCACGAAGTGCTCGACGGCGCAGAACAGCAGCGTGACCAGTAGCACGCCGGCGGTGCGGGCGACGGGGTAGGGCAGCCAGCGGCCCACGACGGCGGTGAGGCCCGCAAGATGCAGCCACAACAGGGCAAGGCTGGCGACAAGGAAAATCAATTGCATGAGGTGTTCTCTCTAACTCAGCGGCGTTCCCAGACGCCAAAGCTGGCGCCGTTGTCGTCGGCCAGCGGATGCCAGACATAGCTGGCAGCCAGTTGTTGCTGCAAGGGGACAAAAGCGGCCGGATCGCGTTGTTGATCCCAACGGGCCCAGACCACGTAACGTACGTTGCGCGCCAGCAGCCACTCCACCGGATTGGCCAGCTGGCCGTGGTAAAGCTGGCGCACCGCATCGGCATCGGCCCGGATCGAATACGGATCGCCACGCCACAGGCCCTGGTGCGCCGGCCAGCCGATCATCGACGGTTGCGCCGAGTGCAGCGCGATCGCCGAGCTATTGGTGTAGGAGCCACCATCCAGGCCCTCGACCACGATGCCGCGCGGCGCAGCGCGCAAATACTCGACGATGCGGCGATGCGCGGCGTCGCTCATCAACCAGTGATCTCCAGCGAGCTTGCCGGCATCGGGCTTGGGCTGCGTGGCGATGTACTGGAACTGCGGCCAGAGGAAGACGAGGCAGCCCACCAGCGGCAATGCGGCGAGCCAGCGCCAGACGCGGCGCTCCGCCCCCACCAGCGGCGCGGATAGCAGCGCGAGGCCGGCCGGGAACAGCCAGGACCACCATTTCAGCGTGGTGTTGAAGCGGTTGTAGCGATCGCCGATCGGGTCGTCGACATAGAACACCTCGCTGATCACCAGCGCCAGCACCATGCCGGCCGCCGCCCAGCAACCAAAGCGCGCCGAGGGGCTGTCCTCGCCGAAGCGGCGCGCCAGCGACAACGCGATCAGCCACAGCATCGGCCACCAGATCGCCAGCCATTGCGGCGCCGGCGTGTGGTCGATGGCAGTGACGACGCGGATCGGCAGCGACAGGCCGCTCGCCGAGAAATAGATCAGGAAGGGGTAGATCAGCGCCACGCCAGTGCCGGCGCCGATGGCCAGCGCCTTCCACGAGAATTCCTGCTTCTGCGCGTAGCGCCACAACACCCAGCCGGATATCAGCGCCAGCTGCAGCGGGAACACCCAGGCGTTGGCGGCAATGGTGACCGGCAGCGACAGCCCCAGCAGGAACTGCAGCCGGCCCAGCGTGGCGCCTTCCGCATCGGCGGATTCACGGTTCTGCGGCGGGCAGCCGGTCTGCAACCTCGCGATCAGCGCCAGTGCAAAGAACAGCAGCACGAAGCCGGCTAGCGGCGGATGCAGGTCGCCCAGGTAGATGTAGTAACCGGTGTTTTCCAGCGGAATATCGCGCGGGCCGTAGGGCTGGTTCAGCAACTCCTGCGGGCCGCTCTTGAACAGCTCCCGGCCCCAGGGCGCAGTGATGTTCTGGTCGAACGTGCCGGTGAACCGCGTGCTGGCCCACAGCCGGGTGGTGGCGTTGCCGGCGTCGAACGGCCCCTGGAACAGCGCGGGCAGCAAAGGCGCCAGGCCATTGCCGCCAACGATCACCGCCGCGACGATCACGCCGCGCCAGCGCGGGCTCGCCACCCAGCGCGACACCATGGACCACGCGAGGCTGCCCATCAGGCCGATCACCACGCAGAATGCCAGATTCATGCTCCAGCCGGCCGACAGGCCGAACACCCGGCCTATCAACGCCGCGGCGTAGTGCAGCAAGGCGTAATAGCTGTCGAACTGTGCGCCGGGTAGCCACTGGTCCGCCGGCGGCAAGGTGGTGCCGTCGATGTAGTTGCGGATGAAATAGAGGTTGGTGATCTTCTCTGCCGAGGCATCGAGATTGGGCCAGAGAAAGCGCCAGGCCAGCGCCCAGGCGAAGGGCGCGAGAAAGGGCAGCTCGCCGAGCCAGAACGACTTGCTGGCCAGGTCGCGCCGCAGGATGAAGACCGATGCGGTGAACGTGATCGGCCATAGCCAGGACAGCCGGCCAAGGCCGACGAAATGCTCGACGCAGAACAACACCAGCACGACGCCGAGCAGGCTGCTCGCGCGCACGATGTGGCGGTCGATCCAGTTGCTTTTCACCACCTGGCCCAGCGCGGCCAGATGCACGAGCAGCAACAGCACCGTCAATGCGGTGAAGATCATGCTCATAGGGGCTCCTCCATCGACCGGCAGTGTACCGGTCGTGTGGCACCCCGTGTCGGGGTGCTCTTGTTGTAATGGACGAGCTTACTACAAGCGCCGCTTTTTGCGCAGCAGGCCGCTGTATTTGAAACCCTTTGCAGTTCACAGCAGACCCACCGCTCATACCTGGATGATTGGCCGTTCAGCGGGAAGCGGCGAGAATGCAGCGATGTCGTCCGCCCCATCCTGCCGCCCAGGCTGCGCTGCCTGCTGCATCGCCCCGTCCATTTCCAGCTCCATTCCTGGCATGCCGCAAGGCAAGCCCGCCGGTGTGCCGTGCGTGCAACTGGACGAAGACTGGCGCTGCAAGCTGTTCGGCCGGCCCGAGCGCCCCGCCGTGTGTGGCGGGTTGCAACCGTCATTGGAAATGTGCGGCGCCGATCGCGCCCAGGCCATGGCCTGGCTCACTCAGCTGGAACAGGCGACCGCGCCCTGAGCGTGGCGGGGCCGGAATCTCGATCATCCTTTGCCAAGCGCGCACGCAGTGCGTGCAGGGCACCGGTGAACAGCGGATGCCAGTCGGTGCCGGGCTCGTTGGCGAGCGGATGCCAGAAGAAGGCGAATTCATGCCCGCCGTCGTCGGCCGTCCAGTGGCACCAATGTGACGGCAGATCATCCGCCACCTTCACCCGCTGGAACGACCAGACCTGCCCCTGCCAGCCGCTGTCCCAGATTCCCAGCGGCTGCGCTGGCACCACCGCGATAAGCCCCGCTTCCTCGGCAAGCTCCCGCAGCGCAGCCGCTTCGGCCGTCTCACCGGGTTCTATCGTACCCTTCACCAGTTGCACGCCCGCTAGCGGGTGGCGAAACACCAGCAGCTCGCACCCGCCCGCTGCATCACGCAGCACTACCGGGCACGTCTTGTTCACATCCATGTCCTGTTCCCTATCTCAGCCACTCACCCATTGCCGACCGCAGGCCGTTGCCCGGCGCCCAACTTCTTGAAACAAGAAACATTATCAATTAAGGTGTGGGCCAATCCAGTATTCGACCAAGGAACCGTCGATGTCCTTTGCCTCCACCTCGCTGCGCGCGCTGGCCGTTTTTGCCGCCACCGCCGTCGTCGTTTCCGCCCCGGCGCGCGCTGCCGAAGTCAGCCAACGTGCCGTGCTCGACAACTACGCCAACATCGTCGCCGCCAACTACGCCGACAGCGTGGCCGGTGCCAAGGCGCTGCAGGGAGCGGTGAATGAATTCATTGCCGCGCCGTCCGAAGTGGGCCTCGCCAAGGCGCGCAAGGAATGGCTGGCCGCGCGCGAATGGTATGGCCAGACGGAAGCCTTCCGCTTCTACGGCGGCCCGATCGACGACGAGAAGGGCCCGGAAGGCCTGATCAACGCCTGGCCGCTCGACGAAGCCTATATCGACTACGTCGACGGCAAGGCCAAGGCCGGCGTGATCAACAACGCCAAGACCAAGATCACCGCCAAGAACCTGCGTGCGCTGAATGAGCGTGGCGGCGAGGAAAACATCGCCACCGGCTGGCACGCGATCGAGTTCCTGCTGTGGGGTCAGGACCTGAACGACAACGGCGCGGGCGACCGCAAGTTCACCGACTACGTCGACGGCAAGGCGCCAAACGCCGATCGCCGCCGCGTCTACCTGCAGACCGTGACCGACATGCTGGTGGCCGATCTGGAATCGGTGGCCAAGCAGTGGGCGCCGAACGCCAAAAACTACCGCAGCCGTTTCGTGGCCGGCGGCAACGACAGCGTGAAGAAGATCCTCACCGGCATAGGCACGCTGAGCCGGGGCGAGCTCGCCGGCGAGCGCATCGAAGTGGCACTCGACACCCAGGCGCAGGAAGACGAGCACTCGTGCTTCGCCGACAACACCCATCGCGACATCGTGACCAATGCCCAGGGCATCCAGAACGTGTGGGAAGGCCGCTACAAGGGCCGCGACGGCAAGGTGGTCGAAGGCGCCAGCCTGAAGGCTCTGGTCGCGCAGAAGAATGCCAAGCTCGCCGACACCACCAGCGCCAACATCGCGGGCACCGTGAAGCTGACCGAAGCGATCAAAGCGCCATTCGATCGCGAGATCATAGGCGACGCCAAGGCGCCGGGCCGTCAGCGCGTGCAGGCCGTGGTTGATGCGCTGAAGAAGCAAGCAGGGAGCCTGGTCGAAGCCGCCCAGGCGCTCGGCATCAAGCGCCTGAACACCGCCGTCTAATCACGCCAGCGTGAATTCCAGCGGCCCCGCCGACGGCGGGGCCGTCACCATTTGAAGAAAGCCGTCATGCCGTTGCGTTACAAACTGTTGATTCCCGCCGCGCTCGTCGCCGGCACCGTGCTCGCTGCTGCCAGCGGCAAGCTGGCCCGCTTCGAGCCCGGCGAAGACCTGCCCGGCGGCGTGGCCGCCACCATAGACGACCATGGCAAGAACGCGTTCTCGCTGCCGGCGCCGGCACTGTCCGACGCGCAAAAGACCGATTTCGTCATCGGCAATTCCTTCTTCAAGAAGGCCTGGGTCGAAGCGCCGTCGTCCACTGCCGCGCGCGATGGCCTGGGCCCGCACTTCATCGCCCGTTCCTGCGGCGCCTGTCACACGCTCGACGGCCGTGGCGCGCCGCCCACCATCACCAAGGGATTGCAGGACGAGCAGCCGATGGCGCTGTTGATCCGCCTGTCCATCCCGGGCAGCGACGCGCACGGCGGTCCCATGCCCGAGCCGACCTATGGCGGCCAGTTCAACAACGACGCCATTCCGGACGTGACGCCCGAAGGCAAGGTGCAGATCCGCTACCGCGAGCTGCCCGGCACGTTCGCCGACGGCAGCCGTTACAGCCTGCGCGCGCCGACCTACACGCTGACCGAGCTGGGCTACGGTGCGCTGCACCGCGACGTGCAGCTGTCGCCGCGCATCGCACCGCACATGGTCGGCCTGGGCCTGTTGGAGGCGATCAAGGTGGACGATGTGCTGGCCAATGCTGCGCGCCAGGCTGCCGAGAACAAGGGCATCAAGGGCGAGCCCAACTGGGTGTGGGACGCCTACGCGCAAAAGACGGTGCTGGGCCGCTACGGCTGGAAGGGCAATGTCGGCAGCGTGGCGCACCAGGCGTCCGGCGCCTTCCTCGGCGACATCGGCATCACCTCCAGGCATTTCCCGAACGAGGAATGCACGGCGGCGCAGAAGGACTGCCTGGCGGCGCCCACCGGTGGCAAACCCGAGATCGAAGATCGCAAGCTGGAACAGGTCATCCTCTACAGCCAGGCGCTGGCGGTGCCGAGCCGACGCAACCCCAAGGACGCCGCCGTACTGCGTGGCAAGCAGGTGTTCGCCGACGCCTTGTGCGTCAGCTGCCACGTGCAAAGCTACACCACCGGCCCGCATCCGACGTTGCCTAAGCTCTCCGGGCAGAAGATCTGGCCGTATACCGACCTGCTGCTGCACGACATGGGCGAAGGCCTTGCCGACCATCGACCGGACTACAAGGCGAGCGGCCGGCAATGGAAGACGCCCCCCCTGTGGGGCCTGGGCCTCGTGCCTACGGTGAACGGCCATAGCCACTACCTGCACGATGGGCGCGCCCGCAACCTGATGGAAGCGGTGCTGTGGCATGGCGGCGAAGCCGAGGCCAGCAAGCAGTACGTGCTCAAGTTGAACAAGCAGGACCGGGACAACCTGGTGCGCTTCCTGCAATCGCTGTAACGGCGCGGGGCCTGGCCTCGCCCCAACCCGCGATCCGTGGATCGCCTAGGAGATCTGATGAAAGCCACCGTGCGTATCCTCGCCCTGCTGGCCGTGGCCGGCCTCGCTCACGCCGAGGCCCCGGTGCCCGACGCCGGCTTTGCCACCAGCTGGGTGCAGCAGGCCTACATCGGCCGCCACCAGGCGCTGGCGCTGGCCGTCGACGCCTTCGCCACTGCCAGCCACGGCTTTTGCGCCCAGCCGGGCGCCGACACGCTCGCCACCGCCCGCAGCGGCTGGCAGAGCGCGATGCTGGCCTGGCGCAACATGGACGGCGCCACGGGCGGCCCCATCGTGCTGGAGCGCACCGGCCGCATGATCGATTTTCGCCCCACCCGGGTGAAGGACATCGAGAAGCGCATCGCCGCCGGCGACGGCGTTGATCCGCACAATGTCTCGGTGCGCGGCCTCTCCGCCGCCGAATACCTGCTGTACGGCGAGGCCGCGCCGGCCGCGCAGCTCGCCAAACTGAAGAACAAGGCGCGTTGCGCCTACCTCGTCGGCAGCGCCGAACGTGTCGCGGCGGATGTGCACCAGCTTGATGCCGGCTGGACGCTCTACGCCGAACAGCTGGGCGGTGAAGCCGCGTTCTTCCGCAACAACCTGCTGCCGGAGACCATAGGCCTGATGCTGTCCGGGCTGGAGGGCGCAATCCGCCGCCTGCCGCGGGTGGAAGAGGCCGAACCGTCGGCGTGGCCCGATTGGCGCTCGGGCATCACCAAGGCCGCGCTCGCGGCGCAGCTCGATGGTTTTGCCACCGCCTACTTCGGCCCCAAGGGCGACGGCGGCCTCGCCAGCTTCGTCGCGGCGCAGGGCCACACGGCGGTCAACACCAAGCTCAAGACCCAGCTCGACGCCGCCCGCGCCGCCATCGCCAAGCTCAATGCCGACCAGGCCAAGCAGACCGAGGCACAGCAGACCGCTGTGCGCACCAGCCTTTCCGCGTTGAAGCAAACCATCGCCGGCGAGCTCGCCCCGGCCCTCGATATCGTGCTCGGGTTCAACGACAGCGACGGCGACTGACATGGCCGGGCTTACCCGCCGCCATTTCCTCGCCGGACTGGGCGTGCTGGCCCTCCCCTTGCCTGCACTGGCCGGGCAGCCGGCGCGCACCTTGCTGGCCTCCGCTGCCGACGGGCAGGGGCCCTTCTTCACTGCCGTCGACGGCAAGCCGCTGCGCTTGCCCACACGCGGCCACGGCATGCTGCCGATTCCGGGCAGCGACGAGCTGATCCTGGTGGCGCGCCGCGCCGGCTTCTGGCTTGCACGCATCAACTGGCGCAGCGGTGAGGAAATCCACCGTATCGCCCCCGCGCCGGGTCGCCACTTCTACGGCCACGCCATCCTCAGCCCGGACGGCAAGACGCTCTACACCACCGAAAACGACATCGCGCGCGGCCAGGGCATGGTCGGCGTTTACGACGCGGCGACGCTTGAGCGCCTTGCGGAATTCCCCAGCCACGGCATCGGCCCACACGAGCTCTACTGGCTGGTGCCGGGCAAGACCCTCGCCGTGGCCAACGGCGGTATCCTGACGTTGCCGCAGTCCGGGCGCGACAAGCTCAACTTGGCCACCATGGAACCGGCAGTGGTCATCCTCGACATGCCCTCGGGCCGGCTGCTGGAACGGTATGCGCTGCCCGATCGCAGCTACAGCCTGCGTCATCTGGCGCGCACTGCGGACGGCGCGCTGGGCATCGCCATCCAGGCCGAATCGCCCGATGGCCGCGACGTGATCGATACGCCGCTGCTGGCCATCCTGCGTGACGGCAAGCTCACGCTGGCCGAGCACCTGCCCGGCTGGGGCGGCTACGCGGCAAGCGTGGCTGCGGCCGGGAATGTGTTCATCGCCACCGCGCTGCAGGGCGACGCCATCCTGCTGTGGGACAGCCGCGGCGCCTTTCTCGGCGAAATCGGCATGCAGCGCCCGGCCGGCATTGCCGTCGACGGCGCGCGCATCTTCGTCTCCAACGAGATGGGCGTGATCGCCGAGCTTGATCTTGCCCGGCGCAGCCTGACTTCGCTCGTCACCCAGGCCGGGATCAAATGGGACAATCACCTCGCCATCGTCTGAGCGCGGCATTGCTGGCCGCGCTGCTCGCCGGCTGCGCTGCGCCGCCTGTGACGCTGCCGCAGACCGAGCGCCATACGCTCCATGCCAGTGAAACCGGGCGCGACTACCGCATCGAGATCGCCCTGCCCGATGCACCACCGCCCGCCGGCGGCTATCCGGTGCTCTATGTGCTCGACGGCAATGCCAGCTTTGCCACCGCCACGCAGCTGGCCCGTGCACTACGCGGCCTCGATCCGGCCGTGGTGGTCGGCATCGGATACGACACCGATGCCCTCTTCGACATGGACGCGCGCAACGAGGACTACACGCCACCGGCGCCCGGCCTGCCCAGCCGCGACGCCCGTGGCCGGCGCGAAGGCGGCGCAGATCGCCTGCTCGACGTGATCGCGCAGCGTATCCAACCGATGATCGCAGCGCGCCTGGCCGTCAACCCGCGACGCCAGGCGCTGTTCGGCCATTCCTACGGCGGCCTCTTTACGCTGCACACGCTCTACACGCGACCGGCACTGTTCAGCCACTACATCGCCGCCAGTCCGTCGCTGTGGTGGCACGATCGCTACCTGCAAACTAAGTTGCAGGCCTACGCCGGCCAGAGATCCCCCCGCGCCAGCGTGCTGATCACCGTCGGCGCGCTGGAACAGGCCGATGCCGCCGGCGTCGGCGTGGAACGGGCAGGGCGCCTGGCCGAGCGCGCCATGGTCGACAACGCGCGAGCCGCCGCCAATGCGCTTGCGGCGCTGCCGTCGCTGACGGTGCGCTTCGAGGCAAGCGCCAACGAAGACCATATCGGCAACCTCTACGCATCGCTGCTGCGCGCCGTACCGTTCGCGCTGTCGAGCAACTGGATCGATACGCGCTGATATCGCGCAAGCAGGCACGCTCCCCTTGCCCTGCAGTGGCGTCGAACGTGCCGGCTGACCCAGCCTGACCACGCTGCAACCACGCCGTGGCGCGCCAGAAATCGCCAGATACGGGTGCTAGAATGGTTGAGATCAATTCTCGTTAGCATGAACATGCCGCCGTTCTTCCGTTTTGCGCCATTGCTTGCCGCCACCTCCGCCATGGCCGGCTGCGCCTCAACCGACCAGCCGGTAACGCGCACTGCATCCCCGCCGTCCGTGTGGCTGCTGGGCGAAGTCCACGACCACGCCGACGGCCACGCACGGCGCTTCGGCGAGTTGCAGGCGCTGGTCGTGGCCGGTTGGCGCCCGGTGATTGCGATGGAGCAGTTCGATCGTGAACGGCAGGCCGAGCTCGATGCCGCACTCGTGTCCTGCGCCGATGCGGCCTGCGTGATCGCCGCGGCGACACCGGCCAAGGCCAGCTGGCAATGGGATCTGTACCAGCCGGTGATCGCGCTGGCCTTGCAGCAGAAATTGCCTATCGTCGCGGCCAACCTGTCGCGCGCGGACGGCGCCAAGGTGGTGCGCGAGGGCTTTGCCAGCGTGTTCGATGCCGCCACACTCGCCCGCTTCCGCTTGGACCAACCGCTACCCGACGACCTGATGCGCGGCCAAATGCGTGAAATCGACGTGGGCCACTGCGGCCTGTTGCCGCCCGCCATGCTGCCCGGCATGGCGCGGGCGCAAATCGCGCGCGACGTGTGGATGGCCAAGGTGATCGAAGACCATGCCGCGCAAGGCGTGGTGCTGCTGGCCGGCAACGGCCACGTCCGGCGCGACCTGGGCGTGCCGCGCTGGCTGACGCTGCCCATGAGCGGGGTGAAGAGCATCGGCTTCGTCGAACGTCAGCCCGAGGCTGGTAGCTTCGACCAGACCACGCTTATTGCGGCCAAGGCCGACCGTCCCGATCCCTGCGCCGGCTTGAAGCCGCCGCCGCGATGAGGTCGCGCGCTACGCGCGACTAGCGGGCCTTGGAACCCACCACGGCCGAGTAGGCATGGAACGCGTCGAGCACGCCTTGCATGGCGACTCGCAGCTGCAGGACATCTCTCTCTCGCTTGGGCCGTCGGTTAAACAGGTATCGCCCTTCTCGACAAGAAACGCGCATCACGCGTGATGCAAACCTCGTTTTTATTCGATCAAGATGGCGGCAGCGAAAAGCAAGCAGTCCCTGACTAAATACAAATAAAACCTTTCAATTTGCTTTTCTATATAGTTCGCATACCTGTCGCCCAGGATGAATCGCGACCTGGTATCCGCTAGATTCTTGGTGTGCTGTGCGCAGTGGCCGCAGGGCAGGGAAATCTTCTCGGCCGTCCTTTTTCTGTCCGTGGCGGAAATGGATCTGTTAGAAAATCGATTGCCCAATAGCAAGTTAGTCTGGCAGTACACCTATAAGCGGGCGAAATTCACAGCACCGCAATCACACTCTATCCCTTCGAAAGGAGTTTTTATGTCGTTGATCAAATGGTTGGCCGCCGCAATGGTCGTGGTGGCGCCAGCAATCTCCCAGGCGGTAGTCATCGCGCCCGGTAGCGGCTGGCAGCAGTTTGCTTTTGAGGGCAACGGTAGTGCCTGGGACACCACGTTCACCGTCAACCTCAGCAGCAGCGCCTGGTTGCAGGTCGCCGACGCGTATATGGCAGGTGACCGCTTCGAAGTATTCGCCAATGGGCTATCGCTGGGCCTGACCTCGCAGCCCTTGGGCTTTGGCGACTACACCGCGGATTTTGATGCCGCAATCGGCGATGCACGCTGGAGCTCAGGTCAGTTCCTGCTGGGTGCAGGGCAGTACGAAATCACCGGTATCGCGACGCTTTCACCGTTCGGTTCGGGTGGCGGCGCCGTCCAGATCGCTCCGGTTCCGGAGCCGGAAACCTACGCGTTGATGGGCCTGGGCCTGGTTGGCCTGGTGGCAGCCCGCCGCCGTAAGCACCGTTGATGAAACGGGCCTGCGCCTGACCGGGCGCGGGCCCGCAAGCCGCTACAGCACGTAGCGCGCCAGATCCTCATCGCGCGACACCGCCCCCAGTCGCGCCTCGACGTAGGTCGCATCGATCGTCACGCGACCGCCTTTGGCGTCGAACGACACTTCCTCCAGCAGCTTTTCCATCACCGTGTGCAGACGGCGTGCACCGATGTTCTCGGTGGTCTCGTTCACCTGCCAGGCAATCTCGGCCAGCCGCTTCACACCTTCCTCGGTGAAATCGAGCTCGACGCCCTCGGTCGCCAATAGCGCCTGGTATTGCTTGGTGAGGCAGGCGTCGGTTCCGGTAAGGATGGTGGCGAAATCGCCGACCGACAGCGAAGCGAGCTCGACCCGGATCGGCAAGCGGCCCTGCAGCTCAGGAATCAGGTCGGACGGCTTGGCGAGCTGAAAGGCACCGCTGGCAATGAACAGCACATGGTCGGTCTTGATCATGCCGTACTTGGTGGTACAGGTCGTGCCCTCCACCAGCGGCAGCAGGTCGCGCTGTACGCCCTGGCGGCTGATTTCGCCAGCGGCACCCTCGGCGCGGCTCGTCACCTTGTCGATCTCGTCGATGAACACGATGCCGCTTTGCTCGACCGCCTGCACCGCCTCGGCGCGCAGGTCGTCCTCGTTCACCAGCTTGGCCGCCTCCTCCTCGGTGAGGAGCTTGAGCGCATCGGGCACCTTGAGTTTCTGCGGCTTCTTCTTGTCGCCGAACGCGCCCTTGAACATGCCCTGCAGCTGGCTGGCGAAATCCTCCATGCCGGGCGGCGTGAGCACTTCCATATTGGGCTGGGCGATGGCGACGTCGACCTCGATCTCCTTGTCGTCGAACTTGCCCTCGCGCAGCATCTTGCGGAATTTCTGCCGGGTTTCCTTGCCGGTTTCGTCCTCGTTCACTGTGGCGAACGGGTTCTTTGGCGGCGGCGGCAACAGGATGTCGAGCACGCGATCTTCGGCGGCATCCTCGGCGCGCACGCGGTTCTTGCGGATCGCCGTGTCGCGCACCTGCTTGAAGGCGATCTCGGCCAGATCCCGGATGATGCTGTCGACGTCCTTGCCCACGTAGCCGACCTCGGTGAACTTGGTCGCTTCCACCTTGATGAAGGGCGCGTCGGCAAGCTTGGCCAGGCGCCGGGCGATCTCGGTCTTGCCGACCCCGGTGGGACCGATCATCAGGATGTTCTTGGGCGTGATCTCGTGGCGCAGCGGCTCGTCCACCTGCTGGCGGCGCCAGCGATTGCGCAGCGCGATGGCGACGGCCTTCTTGGCATCGCGCTGGCCGACGATGTGCTTGTCGAGTTCGTGGACGATTTCCTGCGGGGTCATGGTGCTCATGCTGGTTTCTATCCTTGCGGCAATAGCGGCTAAGTTGGAGGCGTTCGCGCCAATTTAAAGCGCCGTCGCGTCACCGCCAGGCGGGCGTGGTCGCGATCATGCCATGCCCTGCTGCAGCCGCTTCCGTTGCGCGCTGTACCGGATCAAGTCCGCACTGGCTGTAACGTGTCAGCTCGCCGTCCGACTGTTATCTTGCAGCAATGACACCCAGCCTCACGCCGCGCACCGTGCTCGCGCTTTGCCTTGCCGCCATGTACGTGGTGTGGGGCTCCACCTATCTTGGCATCCGCATCGGCGTCGAGGGCCTGCCGCCCTTGCTGCTGGCCGCCCTGCGTTTTCTCGCCGCCGGCAGCGCCATGCTCGCCTTCCTGCGCTGGCGCGGCCTGCCGTGGCCGCCGCGCCGCGAAGTACGCAACGCGGCGCTGATCGGCACGCTGATGCTGGCCGTCGGCAACGGCGCCGTCTGCGTCGCCGAGACGACCGTGCCCTCCGGCCTGGCCGCGCTGCTGGTCGCCTGCGGGCCGCTGTTCGCCATCCTGATCGCCTGGGCCTGGGGTTCACGTCCGCGCGTGGCCGAATGGGGGGGTATCGCGCTGGGCCTGGCTGGTGTCGCGGTACTCAATTTCGATCATCGGCTTGCCGCAAGCCCGATCGGCTTTGCGCTGATCGTGCTCGCCGCCGCCACCTGGGCGTTTGCCTCGGTGCTGCAGGGGCGCATCGCCATGCCGGCCGGACCGATGTCGGCAGCGATCCAGATGCTGGCGGGCGGCGTGGTGCTGGCCATCGCCTCGCCGCTGTTCGGCGAGCGCATGCCGGCGAAAGTGCCGTGGCAAAGCTGGGCGGCGCTCGCCTATCTCACGGTGTTCGGCTCCATCGTCGCCTACAACGCCTACGTCTACGTGCTGCGCCACGCGCGGCCGGCGCTGGCGATGAGCTACGCCTATGTGAACCCGGCCATCGCGGTGGCGCTGGGGGCCTTGCTGGGCGGCGAGCAGATCACCGCCCCCATCGTCGCCGGCATGGTGGTCATCCTGGCTGGCGTGCTGCTGATCGCCATCGGCAACCAACGGCACTGAACGCGGCAAGCCGACCGGCCCCAACGCCCAGACGACGCCTGGGGCCCGGCTATAGTGGTCTTGGAGCCGCAAATAAATCCCCCGCTGGCCGCGCCGCACTCATTGGTCGTACGCCTTGTACTGCCCGCACTCGCGCGTCTTGCCAGCATCGTTGCCCTGGGTGGTGGTGCTTGGCCCGAAGAGCAAAAGGACAATCTGGCGCGGACTGCGATAAGGCAGGGAGCATGGAACTGGAAGACGACTGGCTAATTGACGACAGTGCGGACGAGCTCAGTGCCGATGCGATCGAGCCTTGGCAGGTGCTCATCGTCGATGACGAACCCGACATCCACCGGGTGACGCGGCTGGCCCTGGGCAACATCGACTTCCTCGGCCGGCCGCTCGCGCTGCTGTCCGCCTATTCCGGGCGCGAGGCGCTCGCCACGCTCGCCGCCAACGACGATATCGCGCTGGTGCTGCTCGACGTGGTGATGGAGAGCGAGGAGGCCGGCCTCAAGGTGGCGCGTGCGGTGCGCGAGGAATTGCAGAACCACCGGGTGCGCATCATCCTGCGTACCGGGCAGCCGGGTGTCGCGCCCGAGCGCCAGGTGATCGAGAGCTACGACATCAACGATTACAAGGCCAAGACCGAGCTCACTCGCGACAAGCTCTACACCGCGGTGCTCGGCACGCTGCGCTCGTATCGCGACATCATGCTGATCGAGCAGCAGAGGCAGATGCTCGCTGCCAATCGACGCGGCCTCCTGAAGGTGATCGAAGCGTCATCCAGCATCTTCCAGCAGCAGTCGATCCGCCGGTTTGCCCAGGGCGTGCTCGAACAGCTGCAAGCCTTGTTGTTCTTCGAGCAGGAAGCGCTCTACGTGGTGGTGAAAGGCGGCGTTGCCGCACTGGAGGACCAAGGCGCGACCACAGTGCTCTACGCCACCGGCGGCTTTTCCGCGCTTTGCGACAAGCCCTTGTCCAGCGACGAACTCGCGCGTTTCCGGCCATCGATCGATGCCGCCATGCTGCACGGCCATAGCGTGTTCGAGGACGACTACTTCGTCGGATTCTTCCGCTCGCACCAAGGCGCAGCCAACCTCCTGATCATCGATGGCCCGGTCGCGCTATCGACCGCCGATCGCGATCTGGTCGAGCTGTTCTGTCGCAATGTCAGCATCGCGTTCGAAAACCTGATGCTGCGCGCCGAGGTGGAAGATACCCAGCGCGACATCATCTACCGGCTATCCGAGGTCGTGGAAAACCGCTCGCCCGATACTGGCCAGCACATCCGTCGCATGGCCGAATTCGGCTGGGTACTGGCGCGCGCACTCGGACTGCCCGACGAGGACGCCGAGATCATCCGTGCGGCCAGCCCGCTGCACGACGTCGGCAAGGTCGGCATTCCGGATGCGGTACTGCACAAGCCAGGCCCGCTCGACGCGGCCGAGCGCAGCATCATGGATACGCACGCACAGCTCGGCTACACCATGCTGAAGGACGCCAAAGCACGCATCCTGAAGACGGCGGCAGTGATCGCCCACCAGCATCATGAGCGCTGGGATGGCACGGGCTACCCGCAAAAGCTGGCTGGCACCGATATCGCGCTCGCCGCGCGCATCATGGCAGTGGCCGATGTGTACGACGCGCTCTCGCATACTCGCTGCTACAAGCCGGCCTGGCCGCGCGAAGAAGTGCTGGATGCGATCCGGCTGGGGCGTGGCAGCCAGTTCGACCCGGCGGTGGTCGATGCCTTCTTCGCCAGCCTGCCCGAGATCGAAGCCATCCGGGAGCGCTGGCGCGACGACACGGGCGAAGCGGCATAACAGTCTGCCGCCGGTTTTGCGCGGGCACTGTGCTCGCGGCGCAGGGGAAGCTTGCCGTACAATCAAGCGCTTACCCCACCTTCCGTTGCGATCGCCATGCCCGCACCTACGCCCGACTACCTTGAACGCATCCTCGCCGCCCGCGTCTACGACGTGGCGGTGGAAACCCCGCTGGAACTCGCGCCCAACCTGTCCCGCCGCATCGGCAACAAGGTGTACCTGAAGCGCGAGGATGTGCAGCCGGTGTTCAGCTTCAAGATCCGCGGCGCGTACAACAAGATGGTCAAGCTCTCGCCCGCCGAGCTGGAGCGCGGCGTGGTCACCGCCTCGGCCGGCAACCATGCGCAGGGGGTGGCGCTGTCGGCGCAGCACCTGGGTTGCCGCGCCACCATCGTGATGCCGGCGACCACGCCGCACATCAAGGTCGATGGTGTTGCACGGCGCGGCGCCGAAGTGGTGCTGATCGGCGATTCGTATTCCGACTGCTACCAGCACGCGATCAAGATCGCCGAGGAAACCGGCGCCACCTTCGTCCACCCGTACGACGACCCCGAGGTCATCGCCGGGCAGGGCACGGTGGCGATGGAAATCCTGCGCCAGCACCCGGACCCGCTCGATGCGATCTTCATCCCGGTGGGCGGTGGTGGTCTGCTCGCCGGCGTCGCGGCCTATATCAAGCGGCTGCGCCCGGACGTGAAGATCATCGGCGTGGAGCCGACCGACGCCAACGCGATGTATCTGTCACTCAAGCTTGGCGAGCGCGTGCAGCTGCCGCAGGTGGGCATCTTTGCCGACGGCGTGGCGGTGAAGCAGGTGGGCGAGGAGACTTTCCGCCTGTGCCAGAACCTGGTCGACGAGGTGATCCTGGTCGATACCGACGCCATGTGCGCGGCGATCAAGGACGTGTTCGAGGATACGCGCTCCATCCTGGAGCCTTCCGGTGCGCTCGCCATCGCCGGCGCCAAGCTATGGTCGCAACGCAATGGCGCGCAGGGCCAGACCTATGTTGCGATCGCCTCGGGCGCCAACATGAACTTCGACCGGCTGCGTTACGTGGCTGAACAAGCCGAGATGGGCGAGGAGCGTGAAGCCATCATCGCCGTCACCATCCCGGAAAAGCCGGGCGCCTACCGCGATTTCTGCAGCCTGCTCGGTGCGCGCAGCGTGACCGAATTCAACTACCGCTATGCCGACGACAAGGTGGCGCATATCTTCGTTGGCCTCGCCATCCAGAGCCGCAGCGAAGTGGCCGAGCTGATCGGCAAGCTGGCCGATCACGGCCTGCCCGCGGTCGATCTCACCGACAACGAGGTGGCCAAGATGCACATCCGCCACCTGGTCGGCGGCCGCGCTGCGCATGTGACCAATGAGCGGCTGCTGCGCTTCGAATTCCCCGAGCGCCCGGGCGCGCTGATGAATTTCCTCAACCAGATGGGCGGGTTGTGGAACATCAGCCTGTTCCATTACCGCAACCACGGCGCCGATTATGGCCGCGTGCTGGTCGGTATCCAGGTGCCCGCGAGCGATGATGATGCGTTTGCGGCCTTCCTGGAGAAGCTCGGTTACCCCTACTGGGACGAGAGCGGGAACCAGGCCTACCAGCTGTTCCTGTCCTGACCCTCCGACCCGCCGCAAGGCGGGTTTTTCATGGTCACGGTGCGCCGGTATGGCGCCGGCCCATACGGCTTGGCGATGCGTCGCTTCTGCAAACACGCCGCGGAATGTGTCTGCCATGGCCGATCCCACACGGTAGCCCCCTATCGCGTGCGCGCACCCCACGAAGCGTGGCTGGAAGATAGCGCTGGATTGTTCAGCGTTGCGGTCGACGAACGGTAGCCTTGAAAAGCGTAGTGATGCACTTATCTAGTGTTCAGCATACGCTCATTTTGAGGTCTGTTCGCTACATATCGCTTGCTTTTCAACGAGGATATTCATCATGGCTACGTTTGATTTTGCTCCACTGTACCGTTCCGCCATCGGTTTCGATCGCTTCGCCCAACTGGTCGACGAAGCACTGCGCAGCGACACACAGGTCAGCTACCCGCCGTACAACATCGAGCTGGTCGCCGAGGACAAATACCGCATCACCATGGCCGTTGCCGGCTTCTCGCGCGACGAGCTGGAGCTGGAAACCGAGCGCGACGTGCTTAAGGTAATCGGCCGCCGCCAGCGCGCAGAGACCAAGGCGACCTTCCTGCACCGTGGCATCGCCGCCCGCGATTTCGAGCACCGCTTCAGCCTGGCTGACCATATCCAGGTGGTGGGCGGCAGCCTCGACAACGGCCTCTTGCACATCGACCTGGTGCGCGAAGTTCCCGAGGCGCTGAAGCCGCGCCGGATCGCCATCGGCAGCGCCGATGTGCATCTGTTAGACCAGAAGGCCGCCTGATCGCGGTGCACACGAAAAAGCCGGGCATAGCCCGGCTTTTTCATTGTTTAGCACGCCAGTGTTAGTGGTAGTCGTGTTCTTTCATGCACGCAAGCGCCAGGTTGTAGCCGCTCGACATGCAGGTATAGAAATCCTTGGTCTTGCCCGAGCTCGACCTGCATTCCGACTCGGAAACCCGCCCGCGCGCCTTGGTCAGCAGCGGCGCCGTCTTGTCAAAATCCGCCTGCTTGATATGGCCGCCCTTCAGGTTGCGCCGTCCCGTTTCCAGCATCTGGTCGAGGCTGTAGCGGCTATTCTCCACCGCCTTGGCGCAATCGAGCGTGCCGCTCGGCTTCACCTTCATCAAGCCCTCGGCCATTTCATTGGCGAGCTGCTTCGATTCCGCATCGACGTTGCCAGACTTGGATGCGCTGAAGGTGTTACCACCCTGCACCTTGAGCTCCTTGGCCTTCTGGTTCGGCGGCGGTTCGCTGCTGTATTGAGTGACGCCATTCTCATCGACCCACTTGTAGACGGCGGCGGAAGCCGTTGCGGCGAGCGCCGCGAGGGCCAGGGCCAGCAAGGTACGTTGCAGCATGCTTATCTCGGGATTGATTCGAACATTTGCATCATCTTGGGAACACCGCGTTTTGCAGCATAGTCGCGGATGCGGGCGGGCCGCTCACCGCTGGTGTAGACCTGGTCGGGATCGGCGCCGAACTTGAGCAGCAGGTTGGCGATGGCAACGTCGTCCTCGGCCACCGCCCAGAACAGCGGCGTGCGCCCTTCCTCGTCCGCCATGGTGTAGCGCGCGCCCGCCAGCAACAACGTGGCAGCACTGTCACTGGCACCGCGCTTGATTGCGACCAGCAAGGCGGTCTCATCGACGGCATTTTCCAGATCGATGTCAGCGCCCGCCGCCAGCAACTGCTCGATCAGCGCCGGCCGATCATAGCGAGCCGCCTGATGCAGCGGTGCACTTTCCCAGATATCGCTCGGATCGTGGGCATTGATGCCGGTCTGGCCCAGCAGGCAGGGCAGGGCCTCGCCCCGACCTTCGCGGATCGCGACGGCGAGCACCAGCCAGGGATCGGCCACCGCGGAGCATGCCGCCGCCTGCTGCATCAGCAGCAGACCGGCCAGCAACATCGTCGCCGCCATGCGCATCCCGATTCCCCCGTCATTGTTCAGCCGATGCTAATGCACAACGCGAGCGAGGGGAAGCGCAGCACTTCGCCGACGCGTGGCGCTTACACCGATGGAGCCGTACCCGCGAGCAGCGCATCGAGCCGGGCCGCGGCATCGGTAGGCAGGCGGTCGGCAGCCAATGCCACCGTGGCGTGGCCCAGCGCGCGGTAGGCAGGCTGCAGCGTGGGCGGCAGGGCAGCGAGATGGCTGGCCACGGTCGCGACATCGCCGCGAGCGATGGGGCCGGTCAACGCGCGCTCCGGCCCCAGCGCCAGCGCGTTGTCCAGCGTCTGCCGCATCAGGGGCGCGAGCAGCGCCAGTGCTTGCGGTCCGGTAAGGCCCGCCGCCATCGCGGCCTCGGCGGCCAGCGCCGTGAGGGTGACCAGGTAGTTGGAAGCGAACACCGTTGCCGCGTGGTAGCAGGCCTTGCCACCGGGAGCCAGACGGAACGGCTGACCGCCGAGCGCGCGGGCCAGTGCTTCCAGTTCGGCCGCCGCCGCGCCTTCGATCGCGCACGGCGTGCCCGGCAGCTGCTGCAATGCGCGAGCGGGCTCGGCGAAGCTCAATGCCGGGTGCAGGCTACCCGTGGAGGCGCCAGCCACGGCGACAGCACGCAACGCTGCAGCATCGAGCACACCGCTGGCGTGGAACACCACGTCGCCCTGCCGGATCAGGCCACTCTCGGCCAACTGGGCCGCCGTCCCGGCAATGGCATCATCCGGCGTGGCGATCAGCCACCAGCGCGCGGCTGGCAACGACATCAGCGTCGCGGCAGCGGTACCGGCGCCGATGAAGGCGACCGCCTCGGCGGCGTGTGCCGGCTCACGGCACAGCACGCCGCCGATCGCCAGTGTCCCCGCCTGATGCCAGGCGCGGGCCAAGGTGCGCCCCAATTTGCCGGCCCCGATCACGTTCAAGCTGTCCATGCGTCCTCCTTGCCGGCATTGTGCCCACGCAACCGGACAAAGCAAAACGGCCCCGAAAACGGGGCCGCACCAAGGGGGACAGGATCGTGAATCAGGCTGCTACGGCGCTTTGCGGTGCCGTGTCGGCGAAAGCGATCGGGCCTTTCTTCTCATGCGAGATGCGCTTGGCGGCAACCCGATACAGCGTATCGAAATCGGTGCCGTCATGGCCGAAACGGGCGAGACTGGCGCTGGCCGAGAAGCGGATCAGCAGGTCGTCGTATTCGACTTCGAGATCGGCAACCGCCTGGCGCACCGTGACAAGCAGCGCTTCTAGCTCCGCCTCGTCGACACCTGGGGCCACGATACAGAACTCCTCTCCGCCAACCCGACCCAGATAGGCATTGCGGCCCACATGTTCGCGCACGGCGTCGGTACAGGCCCGCAATGCCATATCGCCCGCGCCGTGACCGTAGCGACCATTCAAGGTACGGAACCGATCCATGTCGATCAGCAGCAGACCCAGCTGGCCCTGATGCTTGCGTACACGGCGCAGCTCGCGCATTGCCGCTTCCTCGAGGCCGCGGCGGTTGAGCGCGCCCGTGAGTGCATCAAAGCGCGCCAAACGCGAAATGCGCGAACGCAGACGTTGGCTGACGAGCTGCGGCCAAGCCAGTGCCGACAGCAGCAACATGGCCAGTGGTGGCAGGTAGGCAAACGGCAGCTGTGCCCACGCGCCTGGCGAGCCGACCAGCCAGGCCATGGCCACGGCGATCCAGTACGCGGCGTGCAGCACATGGATCACGGCAAACAGCTGGCGCGGCGGCGCCCAGCGCTCCTCGACGGTGCGGGGCATCAAGGAACTGACATGCATCAGCGCCAGCGGCAGCACGGACAATGCAAAGCACAGCCCCTGGACCAGTGCTGACTTTTGTTGAAAGTTAACGTAAGCATAAACGGCAGCGGCCAATAACGGCCACGGCAGGACCGTAAGGCTCTGAGTAGTCTGGCCGAGGTAAGCACGTCCGCCGATGAGCAACAATGCATCGGCCAGGACGAGAGAGGAAAAAGCCAGCACCGGCACGTTGAAGAAATAGGCAATGCTACCCGCAACACCAACAACGGCGCCACATGCCAGTACCGCCAAACCGCGTTCGCGATGGCCGAGTGACAGCAGGCTCAGATTGCCGCAGGCCAGTAGTCCGACTACGGCCCACATGCCGGCGATCGTAAGCTCGAGGTTGAGCACAATCTCCATACATCCCGTTATTGTAAAGTTATATTCATGTTGGAGCTTAACATGGGTGTAAATGCCTTCAGCGCTTGCCAGGCTGTGCGGTCGACAGCTCTGACGAGTGGCATAATCGCGAACAACATTCAATTGGAGCAACGATTTATGGCCACGCTGATCTGCGGCTCGCTCGCCTACGACACCATCATGGTGTTCCCCGACCGCTTCAAGCATCACATCCTGCCCGAGCAGATCCATATGTTGTCGATCTCGTTCCTGGTTCCCGAGATGCGGCGGGAATTTGGGGGATGTGCGGGCAATATCGCCTACACCCTGCAGCTGTTGGGCGACGAACCGCTGATCATGGCCACCGCCGGCAGCGACTTCGGGCCCTACGCCGGGCGGCTCGATGCCCTCGGCATCCGCCGTGACGGCATCCGCGAGCTGCCCGAGCAATTCACCGGCCAGTGCTTTGTCACTACTGACCTCGATGACAACCAGATCAATGCCTTCCATCCCGGCGCCATGGGCTATTCGCACTACAACCGGGTCAACGAGATCGCGGCCCCCATCGACTTGGCCATAGTTTCGCCCGATGGCAAGCAAGGCATGCAGGAACACTGCGCGCAGCTTGCCGCCGCCGGCATTCCCTTCATCTTCGATCCGGGCCAGGGCCTGCCCATGTTCAGCGGTGACGAGCTGCTGGCGATGATCGTCCAGGCCGATTACCTGTCGCTCAACGACTACGAAGCCGAGCTGGTGGTGCGAAAAACGGGCCTCACGCTGGACGCGCTGGCGCTACAGGTGAAGGCGTTGATCGTGACGCTCGGCGCCGACGGCGCGCATATCTACGCCGATGGCGCGCGCCACGATATTCCGGCTGTCCCGACAGCCGCCGTGGTCGACCCCACGGGCTGCGGCGATGCCTTTCGCGCCGGCCTGCTTTACGGCCTGCGTCGTGGCTGGGATTGGCCCACCACCGGCCGGCTGGCCTCGCTACTGGGCTCGATCAAGATCGCCGAGCGCGGCGCACAGAACCACACTTTCAGTCGCGAGATGCTGGCCAGCCAGTTCCAGGCGGCATTCGGTTACGCACTGCCCTGAGCCCAGGCCCATCGAGTGGCGACTGGGAACTCACGGCTCCCGGTCGGCCCCGTCGTAAAGAAGCACTGCTGGTCGACCAATCCAGCCGACGTCATCGTCGCGCAATCCAAATCAAGCTGGCGCCGGCGGGCAAGCCGACATTGGCGACCACGCCCTAAGGCTGCTCAATCAAGTACGGGCCCACCGCGTCACCGCGGGAAAACCCCGCTCAAGGTGGGGCCGCGCGGCAGCCCAGGCCACAAACTGGTCAGGCTTTGGCTGACATTGTTGATTGCATGTCGTCGAAAGATGGGAAATCGTACGAAGTTTGCGGCTTTATTCCTCAAGGTATCTTGCTCAAGCAGAAAAATATCTTTCTCATTTGGTCAGCCTGTTGACGCCAATGTTAGAATTACCGGTCCTGTTTCATGGCTGCCGAGCGATGTCGCGATTCCTGTTTTGCTTGTTCTTGTTGTTCCCGGTGCTGGCGACGGCTTCCAATCCCCTGCTGCGTGCCACGTCGTTCACGCTCGACAATGGGTTGACCGTGGTGCTGTACCCAGATCACCGGGCCCAGCAAGTGCACACCGAGCTGTGGTATCGCGTTGGCGCGCTCGATGAAACGCTTGGCAAGGGAGGGCTGGCCCACGCCTTCGAACACCTGATGTTCAGGGGCACCAAGCGCTGGCCGGGCGACGGCTATACCCGGCAGGTACGGGCACTGGGCGGCAGCACCAATGCCTGGACCAGCGCCGATTTCACCTGGTACGTCAACACGGTTCCCAGTCGCTCACTCGACGCGGTGCTGGAAATGGAAGCCGATCGCATGCGCAACCTGACGATCGACGAGAAGACGATGCGCACCGAACTGCAGGTCATCCTTGAAGAGCGGCGCATGCGCATCGACAACAATGCGCAGCAACTGGCCATCGAACAGCTGCAGCACAAGATGTACGGCAAGCACCGCTGGGCAGACGGCGTCATCGGCAGCGAAGCTGATCTGCAAGGGCTGACCATAGGCGACTTCCGCGGCTTCTACGACCGCTGGTATCACCCCAACAACGCCACGCTGGTCATTGCTGGTGATGTGGACCCGGCAACGGTCAAGGCCAGCATCCAGCGCTATTTCGGCGCGATCAAGGCCACCACACTTGCGCAACGCGAACCGCTACCACAGCCGATCGCCGAGGTAGACCGCAAGCAGGTACTCAAGGCCTCTGCGCCCAACAGCATGGTGATGCTGTCCTGGCGCCTACCGGCCGAGCTGCCGGGAACGGACCGCGCGGCACTTCGCGTGCTGGCCGAGATTCTCAACGGCGGTGCCAGAGAACAGGGCTTGCGCGAACTCTCGGCGGGGCAATGGGGGCACTACAGTGACCTTGGTCGCGATGTGCCGGTCTTCACCTATGGCAGCCAGTTGCGGCGCGGCAAGAAATGGTCGGCGCTGCAAAGCGACATGCTGCGCCAGATCCGTGTGTACCAGGGCGACAGCCTGTACGCCGAGGATGTCGAGATCGCACGCAAGAAACTGCCGGTACACAAGCTGTTCTCCTACGACGGCCTCAACGACGCCGCCGCTGAACTGGGCTTGTACGCCAGCCTAGGCCGCTCCGTCGCCGATGAGGTGGCCGCGTTGCAGCAACTCTCCGAGGTCAGCCGGGCCGACGTGATACGAGTAGCCGAACATTACCTGACCGACGACACGCTCGCAGTCGTCGTCGTCGACGCCCAATCCATGGACAACTAAGGCATGAGGTTCCCGATGCGTTTCGCGATATGGATGGTAGCCACGCTGCTGGCACTCCCTGCTTTAGCCGTTCCGCCGATCGAGCACTGGAAGACGCCGCGCGGCAGCGATGTCTATTTTGTCCCGCGCTCGGAAGTCCCGCTGATCGACATCTCGATCGACGTTGACGCCGGGGAAGCCAGGGCCGACGAGCCCGGCGTAGCCATGCTGGCCATGCACGCGTTGCTGAATAAGATGCCTGAGCGCATCGGCGAGAAACAGCCGTGGCAGACCATCATCGAATCGGGCAACCTGTACAACACCCGAATCGATGCTGATCGAGCACAGATGACCATACGCTTGGACCGTTCGGCCGGCCTCGAATCGCTGCTTGCCAAGGAAATTGGTGACCAACTGGCACGGCCAGTCTATCCCGAAGAGCTGCTGCGCTACACCCGGCGCTGGCTAGCCCAGCAAATGCCGGAAAAGGTCGAGAACGCGCCGACCAGCGCGCGGCTGCAAGCAACCGCCATGGCCAATCATCCCTATCGACTGGCCGCGATGGCCACTCACGATAGCGTGGACGATCTTAGCAATATGCAGTTGCGGCGCTTTCACAAGCGCTATTACACGCCAGCCAATCTGAGCATCAGCATCGTTGGTGACATTCCGCGCGAGCGGGCGGTATCGATCGCCGAGACGTTGACCGCTTACCTGCCCGACGGCCCCGCAGCTCAGCCCCTGCCTGCCGTAGCCCCCGCCAAGATAGACGCGCCACGGCAGATGAAGGCCATCAGCAGAGGGCCGCAGAAAGCCATCGTGCTCGGCGTGCCGCTGGCGCCCAGCCAGAGCATCGACGACACGGCGGCTTTGCTGCTCGGCAACTACATGTTGGGCGGCAGCAGCTTCAATTCACGGCTGTTCAAGACCATACGTGCCGAGGATGGGCTCAGCTACTACGCCCGCAGTCAGCTCGACCAGATGCGCAGCGGCGGGCTGCTGATGCTGACCGCGGCCACTAAATCCGAGCGGCGCGAAGAGCTGCAAAAGCGCCTGAATGAGGAGTTCAACCGATTCTGGCAGCAGGCGCCCAGCGCAGCCGAATTCGCGGAAATGCGTGAGCAATACTTGCTGCAGATGAGCCAGTGGGGTGCCACCAACAGCGAACTGCTGACATTGGTAGCCGACGTGGCCTTCCACAAGCGGCCGCTCGACTACTACAGTCAGCTGGAACAAAGCATGGCCAAGCTCGATGCGGCCAAGTTGCACGCGGTCTGGCAGCGCTATATCCAGCCGGACCAGCTGGTGGTGATCGCCGAGGAGTAGTCGCTGCACACGGGTGTGGCGTCGCCCGGCCGGCCTCGCTACTAGGCCCGTTTAAAATCGCGCACATGGCGAGCCATGCCTATGCTGGAGAACTCTCTTACAGAGGAGCACCGGCATGACCGACATCTCGCCAGATCCCGAGGCCGAGCTCCTCAGCCTGCGCACCATACTCGATGAGATCGGCGCCTATATCTATGCCAAGGATCTGCGGGGCTGTTACACCTACGTCAACCAACGCGTACTGAGTCAGTTCCATCGCACGCTGGACGAAGTGATCGACAACGATGACGGCGTCTTCTTCGATCTCGCCAGCTCCGACCAGCTCAAGCAAAACGATCGTTACGTGCTGGAAACCGGTGAGACGGTGGTGCGAGAGGAAACCAATTTCGTCCTGCCCACCGGCGAGAAGCGCGTGTACTGGACGGTAAAGAAACCCGTGCGCGATGCCGATGGCCACATCATCGGCATGTGCGGTATTTCCACCGACATCACCGAGCAGAAGGAATTGCGCGCCCGCGCCGAGCAGCAGCAGACGCTGCTGGAAACGGTGCTCAACAATGTCGACGCGCTGATCTACATGAAGGACGACCAGCGGCGCTTTCATTACGCCAACCAGAAAGTCGCCCAGGTGTTCGGCCGCTCGCAAGCCGAAATCGTCGGGTGCCTCGATAGCGAGCTGGTGCCCGAAGCGCTGGCGGACCAGTTCTGGCAACTCGATCAGAAAGTATTTGCCACCGGGCATAGCCAGGCCAGCGAGGAATCCCTGACCGGGCCCGATGGCAAGGTGCGCCACTATGGGTCACACAAGGTGCCGCTCGATCTGGTCAGCACGGTGAAGACCCTGATCGGCTTCTCCTCCGATATCACCGAACTGTACGACCTGAAGGAACAGCTGCGGCTGCAATCCATCACCGATGCGCTCACCGGGCTTGCCAACCGGCGGCAGTTCTTCGATTTGGCAATGCAGGCATGCTCGGCTTCGCTACGCCACCGGCGGCCGCTGACATTACTGATGCTGGACCTCGATCACTTCAAGGACGTGAACGATCTGTACGGCCACCCGGCGGGCGATACCGTGCTGCAATCATTCGCCCGCCTGTTGCAGGACGCGGTGCGGCGCGAAGACATCGTGGGCCGGGTGGGCGGCGAGGAATTCGCGGTCCTGCTGCCGGATACCGCCACCGCCGAGGCCGAAGGGCTGGCCGAGCGCATCCTCGCAGCCATCCGTGTGCAATATTATGTGGTCGAGGAGCACGAGCTCACCGTAACCGCCAGTATCGGCGTCGCCGAGCGACGCACCACCGACACCAGCTTCGATGCGCTCTATTCCCGTGCCGACCGCCTGCTGTACGAGGCCAAGCACCTGGGGCGAGACCGTATCTGCTACGCCGAACGCCACTGATCACCGATGCCACGGCCATACACCGTGCGCTAGCCGTTCCCGCCAGCGACCGAGTGCTGACGGGCATGCGCGATGCGGGATCGACACATCGATAGCGCAAACCCGCACATGTAGGCGGCAGTCATAAGGCCGATGACCCCACCTGCAAACCCGTAGCCCAGCGCAGCGATCCCTACATCGCGCTCATGCGGAAAGACCAGGGCAAAGGGAACGCATCCGGCGGCAAATCCGCACAGGCACAGCAACGGCACCATGTATCGCCCCGCGCGGCGCAGCGCGATGGCCAACGGCAGTCCAAGACAGAACAGCAGCGCATAGTTCACGATCAGCCCGCCGCCCAGCACGATCAGCATGGCGCCACCAAATCCCGTCCCCTCGCGCCACCCCATCGCCGCAATCGCGCCCGTAGTGAGCAACACCAGTGTTGTCAGATGCGCGGCAATGGGCGCTAGCAGCGCCCCCATCGCCAATTCGAATTTCAGCGTGTTCGATAGCACGGCGCCTGCCCAGGCCATGGTGGATCGATGCGATACAACAGTGGAACAAGCGCTATGCTGCACGTTTGCGCCCTTGCCAGCCAGTCCCATGCCCCAGCCCCCCATCGCTCCCCGTCGCCCGCATCACCTGAAGAAACACGGCGAAACCCGCATCGACGATTATTACTGGCTGCGCGAGCGCGACGATCCGGCAGTGCTCGACTATTTGAAGGCCGAGAATGCCTACGCCGAAGCCGCGCTGGCGCCGCTGCAGCCGCTGCAGGACACGCTATTCGCCGAGATGAAAGCGCGCATCCAGGAAGACGACAGTTCGGTGCCGTACCGGCTGGGCAACTGGATGTACTACTACCGCTACGAGGTGGGCGGCCAGTACCCGCTGCTGTGCCGCAAATACTGGCGCGATGAAGGCCAATGGCAGATGGAGCCCGAGCAGTTGCTGCTCGACGTGAATGCGCTCGCCGCCGGCCAGCCGTATATGGAGGTCGGCGAGTTCGAAGTCAGCCCGGATGGCACATTGCTCGCGTATAGCACCGATGCCACCGGCTACCGCCAGTACACGCTGCACGTCAAGGATCTGGTCAGCAGCGCGCTGCGGGACTTTACCGCCGAGCGTGTCACCTCGGCGGCCTGGGCGCTCGACAACCGCACGCTGTTCTTCAGCACCGAAGATGCCGAGACCAAGCGCTCCAACCAGCTGTGGCGCTGGCAACTCGGCACCGCAGCGCCGGCGCTGGTCCGCGACGAGCGCGACGAGCGCTTCGGTGTCGATGTCTACCTGAGTCGCAGCCAGCGCTTTTTGATCTGCCAGGCCGGCAGCCACACCACCAGCGAGATCCGCGTGCTCGCCGCCGACAAGCCACTCGGGCGCTGGCGCACCTTACTGCGGCGCCGCGCCGGCGTTGAATATGGCATCGAGCACGGGCACGAGTGCTTCTGGCTGCGCATCAACGATAAGGGACGCAATTTTCGCCTGGTGACTGTGCCCGACCATGGCCCGATCGGCACGTCGGAAACATGGCACGAAATCCTGACCGAACGCGCCGACGTGATGCTCGAAGGCGTCGAGCTGTTTCGCGAGCACATGGTCTGCCACGAGAGGGTGAACGGGTTGTCGCAACTGGTCGTCACCCAGCTGGCCACCGGCGCCAAGCACACCATCGCCTTCGATGAACCGGCGTACAGCCTATCAGGCGGCGCCAACGCGGAGTGGGCTAGCAGCGTTTATCGCTACGGCTACGAGTCGATGACCACGCCGGATACCGTCTACGACTACGACATGGCCACGCGTGAGCGCACGCTGATGAAGCGCCGCCCGGTACTCGGCGACTTTGACCCGGCGCGCTATGCCACCGACCGTATCTGGGCTACCGCAGCCGACGGCACCCAGGTGCCGATCTCGCTCGTCTGGCGCCGCGACACACCGCGCCCGGCCCCGCTGTGGCTGGAAGGTTATGGCGCCTACGGCTCGCCCAACGACGTGTATTTCTCGTCGAGCCGGCTCTCGCTGCTTGATCGCGGTTTCGTTTACGCCGTTGCCCATATCCGCGGCGGGGGCGATCTGGGCAAGACCTGGCACGATGCCGGCCGGCTCGCCAACAAGCATTACAGCTTCAGCGATTTCATTGCCTGCGCCGAGCACCTGTTCGCCACCGATCACACCACACCGCAGCAACTGGTGATCGAAGGCGGCAGCGCCGGTGGCCTGCTGATGGGCGCCGTGCTCAACCAGCGACCCGATCTGTGCCGCCTCGCCATCCTCGAAGTGCCCTTCGTCGACGTGCTGACGACGATGCTCGATCCGGACCTGCCTTTGACAGTGGGCGAATACGAGGAATGGGGCAATCCGAACCGGCGCGAACAATATGGCTGGCTGCGCGCCTACTCGCCGTACGACAACCTCGCCGCCACCGCCTACCCGGCGATGCTGGTGCGCACCTCGCTGAACGACAGTCAGGTGATGTACTGGGAGCCCGCCAAGTATGTGGCCAGGCTGCGCGCGCTGAAGGCCGATGCCAACCCGCTGCTATTCATCACCAATCTGGACGCAGGACACGGCGGCGCAAGCGGGAGGTTCGATCATTTGCGCGAAACTGCCGTGGCGTACAGCGCCGCGCTCGGGTTGTGAGGCGGTGAACCGATTCAATACCGGCTGAAGCGACCCACCGTGATCAACCGCAGTTGCTGCTTTCCCCGATGAACTTGGCCACTCTTTGAACAGACGCCGCAGTCCGGCGTCATCCGAAGATATTCGAGCCAATGCCGCCGCTACTGCCGGCTGGCTACATAAGCAACCGAACATCCAGGTGCTGCGACCGGGAGTGCCATCCCGTTGGCATTCGACGATAATGCACACGCCGCAAGCTTGCAACAAATCGAGTTCAAGCTTTCTTGTTGCGCTCATATGATTGCAAGGCTGCTGGCAAGCATTGTGGCGCGTGTACGCACATCATCACGACCTACAAACAGAGGATCATCATGAAGAAACTGAACGCCGTTGCAACGGCGCTGCTACTGCTGGCCGCAAGCTATACCCACGCAACGCTGATTCCAGCCACCGTCAACGCCAGCCACGTCGCCAATGTGACCAATGGCATGACCTTTCTCAATGGGTTTCATGATGGCGGTGTGGCGGGTAACCACCTGACGGTCAACTGGACCACCGCCTACCAGAACGTGGGCCTGCTGCAGTTCGATGTCTCGTCGTTTGCTGGCATCAACCTGCAGGCGCAGCTCAATCTCTACCATCAGTTCAACTGGGGCAACGGCGCCCAGTTCGGCATCTACCGCAACACCAGCGCCTGGGAAGGCGTGACCAGCGACTGGGCAAGCCGCCCGAGTTTCGATGCCACGCCGGCGGCCATCCTGGCGATCAATGACAACGACGAAGCGGTAGCCCGCTCGGTGGATATCAGCACACTGGTACAGGGCTGGGCCAATGGCAGCTTTGCCAACTACGGCATCACGCTGCAACGCATCGACCAGGACAACCCCTACGTCTACTTCACCTCCAGCGCAGGCAGTGGCGGCTTCACACCCAACCTGACCATCGCGCCGGTCCCGGAGCCGGAAACCTATGCGCTGATGGGCCTGGGCCTGATCGGCTTGATCGCAGCGCGCCGGCGTAAACACCAGGCAGCCTAAGCATCAGGCTCTCCTGGAGAACTGCAGTCGACGCAGGTTCTCCAGGAAGAGTCGCGTTTCAAGGTGAAGCACCTGCCGGCATCGCCATCTGTTTTGAAGGCTTTTCCACCTTCGCCTGCCGGCCGCTACTGAACATCCACGATCTCGCCGTCAGCCCGGACCTGCGAGGTCAAGGCATAGGTGCTCGCCTTCTCGATGAAGCCGAGGCACTGGCGCGGCGGCTTGGATGTTTGCAAGCTCACGTTGGAGGTGCTGGAGGGCAACGCAGCGGCAAGGGCGCTGTACCAGGCCCACGATTACGCCGGTTATGCACTCGATCCGGCCATGGGACAGGCGATGTTCTGGCAAAAGAAGCTGCAGCGCTGCCGCAAACAAAAACCCAGCCGGCTGGCAAATGTCTGGTACTTAAGAAACGCCAAGCTGTAGGACGATACAAAAACGAGCGCTTTCAGTACTCCTTGTTGCATTGAACACCCCTCAAAAGTAGTCCACCAAGACTTAACTAACCGGCATGAGGTTAATCTCCTGTTTTCTTCAACGTTGCTCATGCGAATCATTGGGGCTGCTATTACTCAAATTTGAGATGCAGCCCCGGTTTATACAAAAACAGTCAATTCTTTCTTCTAAGGATCATGGGCACCAGCTCCCATGTAGGATTCCCATACTCATTCAGGATCCTTCTTTGCAAGGAAACCATGCACTTTCGATGGCCCTCCAAAAACTCTGCCATCGCCAGATACTCTTGATTCACTTCGGGCACAAACTTACCTTCAAGCGCACACTGGTAGATGGTATTTCCTGTAATTGAGAAGCTCATATGCGAGTAATACCACGAGAAGGTCAACTCTTTATTACTCGGAAAAAAATGCGACACTGTTGCTCGGCCATCAGAGATGGTAAACCCTTTTTCCTCATTGCAATCATCGCAATAATAATTAACTTGAGCTTGATTATTTGCACCAAAAGTTATTTTTACATCATCAGGTGCTTTTTCATGTGTATACATTGGATATGATGCACACCCTGACATCAGCAGCGAGAGAAGAATAAGGATAGTTTTGATTTTCAATTTAGCCCCCCCCAAGAACAGACAAATCGCAAATAAGTGCCCAAAAGCGCACGTGCATCCTGACAATCCAAGTCGCTCATGATATCAGTGCTTGGCCAACAACCAGCCACTTATACATCTGCCTACTCGCGTAGAACAGGGCCAGAACCCCAATGCAGGTCAGTTATAGAGCCGAGAAACCACAGCACGATGCAAAAAGGAGCGCATTCCGCGCTCCTTTTTGCATTGAAAGCCCCTCAGAAATAGTCCGCCCGGACTGAACTGGCTGGCATTACGCCAGCTGGCTTTTTTTGCGACGATAATGGCGTTTAGACGTTGAACAGGAAGTTCAGCACGTCGCCATCCTTCACCACGTATTCCTTGCCTTCGGCGCGCATCTTGCCGGCTTCCTTGGCGCCCTGTTCACCTTTGTACTGGATGAAGTCGTCAAAGGCTATGGTCTGCGAGCGGATGAAGCCGCGCTCGAAATCGGTGTGGATCACGCCGGCCGCCTGCGGCGCGGTGTCGCCCTTGTGGATGGTCCAGGCACGCACTTCCTTCACGCCGGCGGTGAAGTAGGTCTGCAGGCCCAGCAGATCGTAGGCGGCGCGGATCAATCGATTGAGACCCGGTTCGCTCTGGCCCAGCTCGGCGAGGAACTCGGCCTTGTCAGCGTCGTCGAGCTCGGCGATTTCCGATTCGATGGCGGCGCAGACCGCCACCACCGGGGCGCCCTCGGCGGCGGCGTGGACGCGCACCTTGTCGAGCAGCGGGTTGTTCTCGAAGCCGTCCTCGGCCACGTTGGCCACGTACATCGCCGGCTTGATGGTGAGCAGGCACAGCGATTTGATTTGCAGCTTTTCCTCGGCGGAGAGGCCGGCCGAGCGCGCCGGTTTGCCTTCGTTCAGGTGCGGCACCAGTTTTTCCAGCACCTTCACCAGCGCGATCGCTTCCTTGTCGCCGCTCTTGGCCTTCTTGCCGTCGCGCTGGATCGATTTCTCTACCGTGGCAAGATCAGCCAGCGCGAGTTCAGTGCCGATCACGATGATGTCGTCGATCGGATCGATGCGGCCGGCCACGTGCACGATGTTGTCGTCGTTGAAGCAGCGCACCACGTTCACAATCGCGTCGGTCTCGCGAATGTTGGCGAGGAACTGGTTGCCCAGGCCCTCACCCTTGGAAGCGCCGGCAACAAGGCCGGCAATGTCGACGAACTCGACAATGGCCGGCACCACCTTCTGCGGATTGACGATGGCGGAGAGCTGCGTCAGGCGCGGATCCGGCACCTCCACCACGCCCACATTGGGCTCGATGGTGCAGAACGGGTAGTTGGCGGCTTCAATGCCGGCCTTGGTCAGCGCGTTGAAAAGCGTGGACTTGCCGACGTTGGGTAGGCCGACGATGCCGCATTGGAGACTCATGCTAAATCCTGTAGGTGGCGGGGCTGGCCCGTAAAACCCGCTATTTTACCGTGACTTAGCGTACAAGCTAAAGCAGCACGCGATATGGGGCTTGGCATGGTTTTACCGCGGCCACCAGGTTGGCGATAATCCGCAGCTTCGCCCACACAGGATAAGCCCATGCCCGCCTACGGAAGCTGGGGAACACGGATGCGTTTGTTGCTCGGATCGCTCTTGGCGCTGGATGGGCTGGCCTGGTGCCTCAGCGGCAAACTGAATGTCGGCACCTTGCTGCCTTTGGCGCTGGGCCTGGGCCTGATCGCACCGGTACTGCTGGCGCGGCGCTGGCAGGCCTGGCTGGGCAGAGCCGCCTGGCGCTCACGCGCTTGGCGCGCCGCGTGGTGGATCGGCCTGATCTGGCTCATCACATTGCTGCTGTTCTTCTGGCATCTTGCACGCCAACAAACGACCCAGCTGCCGCAGGCACCCGCTGCCATCGTGGTGCTCGGATCGGGGTTGAACGGCTCACAGCCAGCACCGATGCTGCAGTTGCGACTGGACGAAACGTTGCAATGGGCCAAGCGCTATCCGGCCGCGGCCATCGTCGTCTCCGGGGGTCAGGGCCTCTCCGAGGACATCAGCGAAGCGGCGGCGATGCGTCAGTACCTGGCCGGGCAGGGCATCGCACAGGCGCGCATCCTCGAAGAGAACCGCAGCACCAGCACCGAGGAAAACCTGCTGTTCAGTCATCGCGTACTAGGCACACGCGGTCTGGCAGCCGATACGCTGCCGGTGCTGGTGGTCAGCAGCGATTTCCACGTCTGGCGCGCGCGGCGGATCGCGAAACGACAAGGCTACGGCAAGGTGATGACGGCCGGTGCGCCCACGCCGCTGCTGGTCCGCTACAACGCCTGGTTGCGCGAATACTTCGCCGTCGCGATCTCGTGGACGCTTGGCGAGTTCTGAATTATTCGTCCTGCCCGATCTCGACGAAGAGATCGTCCGACAACGCTTCCAGATCATGCTGCAGCGCGTCCGCGTCGAACCCGGCTGGCGCGCGCAGCACCGCGTCGGCGTAGAACATGATCTCGCTCGACATCGCCGCCGGCGTCACCTCGGTACTGAGCTGCTCGACGTTGACGCCATGGCGCGCCAGCACCTGGCTCACTTCCTTGACGATGCCGACGCGATCATGTGCCGAGACCGACAGCGTGAATTCGTAGGTGAACTCCGGCTCGGCACCGCCTTCGACCACGCTGACGGTAAGATCGGTCAGCGCGGCCAGCGCGCCTTCCAGCGCAGCGCGGCGCTCGGCCGCCACCTCGATGCGCAGCACGCCGGCAAACTGGCCGGCGAGGCGGCTCAGCGCCGACTCCAGCCAGTTCGCTTCATGCGCGGCCAGCGTTTCGGCCAGCTGTTCGACAAGGCCCGGCTTGTCACGGCCGAGGACGGTAAGAACGAGGGAGGCATTCATGGTTGGAGCTTCCATTCTATGGGGGCCAGACAACGACGGTTCGCTGCACAGGATACGTGAGAAGCCGCGCTGCTAAAAACCAGCCGGGGCGGCAAATGCGCTACGGGTGCCTGCGATTCCCCTGGCACAGGCGTGCCGACCAGCCCCGAAGCGATCACGACCAGAACAGCCACCCAAGGCAGAGCACACTGTGACATGGCTGTAAGCAATCGCAGAATCCGTGATCGGGATCTGCGCTGGCCGTACAGTTTGGCGTAGCGCCGATCCGTCCACACCAATTTTCGAATTGCGCAAGTTGAAATGGCATTTCATGCCAGAAATTCGCGGCTAAATTGACAATGCGGATTCAGCCTGGCTACAGCACACCGATCTACCTATCTGCGCCACACTGAGCCACCGGCCCCGTCAGCCGCCATACGCGCCCTCAAATCAAGTCGGGGCTCGCCGGTATTCCGGCGAGCGACCGATGCGCCAGGATGGCAGGACGCACGCTCCGCAACATCGCCATGCAGAAAGGAGTCGTCCCATGAAGCACGCAATACTCGCAATGTCGGTCGCACTGCTGCTGAGCGGCGGCCAGGCTATCGCAGCCGAGACCGCGCCCGCCACGACCGCCACCCAGACGTCAGCCATCACCACCCGGGCCCAGATGCTCGAATGGTATCGCAACGCCAAATTCGGCATGTTCATCCATTGGGGCATTTTCAGCCCGATCGGCAAGGGCGAATGGTCGCTGGGCGTCCTGCCCGAATTCAACAACGGCCAGCAATCCGGACTGGACGCCTACAAAGCCTATGCGCCGAAATTCAATACGAATCCGGCCGCGATTGCGCAGATGGTGAAGCTCGCCAAGGACACTGGCATGCGCTACATCATCCTGGTATCCCGGCATCACGACGGCTTCAGCCTGTGGGACAGCAAGGCTAGTCCCTACGCGCGCGCCTTCAACTCGACCCAATTTGGCACCAAGGTCGACATGGTGAAGGCCTTTGCGGACGAATGCGCGAAGCAAGGCCTCAAGCTGATGCTCTATTACTCCCTGCTCGACTGGACGAACCCGGACTACCCCGCGTCCACCGCACCCGCACAATGGGAAGACCTATCGGTCTATACCCATCTGAAGCTGTACCAGAACCAGAAGGGCGACTGGAAGCGCTACCGCACATTCATGAAGAAGCAGCTTGGCGAGCTGCTGACGCAGTACGGCCCAATCGGCGCGATCTGGTTTGATGGCTATCTCGCTCAGGAGGACAAAGCGCTGTGGAACATCTCCGATATCTATTCGGCGGTACGGACAGCGCAAGCCACCACGCTGATCGCCAACAACAAGGGCATCGGCGCCAGCGGCCTGCTTCCCGGTGAAGATTTCACCATCGGCGAGCGTGGCGCGGCCGGGGGCGATGAGCAGGTGGCTGGAGAATCGGTGGATACCAGCCAGCTTGGCAACAACCGGGCGGGAACCTGGGGCTATCTCGATACGGCAACGATCCATGAGCGCGAATGGATCTTCCGGCAACTGATAGACAGCATCGCGAACAGCAAGAACTTTGTGCTGAATATCGGCCCGCGTGGCGACGGGTCGCTGCAGGATGCCTTGCTGACCGAGTTCGCCGCCGTTGGCGCATGGGTGCGGCAGAACGCCGAAGCCATATACGACACTCAAGCCGGCCTGCCCGGAATCAAATCCACGACCAAAACTGGCGCGGATGGCAAAACGTATCTGTACCTGTTTGTGCCGGATGCCCATATCACGTCGATCACGCTGACCGACGCGACCGTCAAGGTCCGCAACGCGGTGACGCTGGTCGATGGCAAGGCTGTCGCCCTGCAACGCAATGCAGCCAAGGGCACGACCGTTGTCGATTTCGCCTCCATCAAGCGCACGCCGCGCGAGCCACTGGTGTTGAAGCTCGAAGCCACCATCGCGCCACGTGCGCCGGCAGGCGAAAAAGCAGCGGCAAGCTAGCGCTGGTCCATAGTCCGGATACTCGCGGACCGTCGGCATCAGCATGGTTGATGCAGCCGGCGCCGCGAGCTCCCGGACAACGCCGCCAGCGCGGCGCGTAGCTCCCAGCAAGTAGGCCGGCTATTCGGGCGCGGCCCGCATGGCGCGGCCGATGATAAGACCGCGCACGCCAATCGCGCTCGCTGAATTCCCAGCTAGACAATGCCGGTCGATTCCGGCGTGTTGATGACGGCCTCGACCGGGTGGCCATCGGGATCGATCACGTATGCCGCATAGTAGTGGGCGCCGTAATGCCGCCTCAAACCGGGCGCGCCATTGCCAATGCCGCCGTGCCTCAGCGCCGCCGCATGAAAGGCATCGACGGCAGCGCGTGACGGCGCGGCAAAGGCGAGATGAAACCCGGCGCCCGGCGCTTGGGCCTGCGCTCGCAGCTTGAGGCAGAACTTGTCCTTGCCATCTTCCACGCCGTAGCCGATCGCCGTCTCGCTCTCGAACACCCGCCGGTAGCCAAGCGCAGCCAGCGCCGCATCGTAGAACGCCGCAGCGCGGGCGAGGTCGGCTACGCCGAAGGAAAGGTGGTGCAGCATGACCATCCGACCTCGCTCAGAAACGTCGATCAGGACTGGTACTCATCCATCGGCACGCACGCGCAGAACAGGTTGCGGTCGCCGTATACATCGTCGATGCGGTTCACGCTGGGCCAGAACTTGTTGTCGCGCACCCAGGCCAGCGGGAACACGGCAACGTCGCGGCTGTAAGGTCTATCCCACTCGCTGCTGATCACATCCATCTGCGTGTGCGGCGCGTTTTTCAGCGGATTGCTGTCGGCAGGCCACTCGCCAGCTTCCACGCGGGCAATCTCGGCACGGATGCTGATCAGCGCCTCGATGAAGCGATCGAGTTCCATCTTGGATTCGGATTCGGTCGGCTCGATCATGATGGTGCCCGGCACCGGGAAGCTCATGGTCGGTGCGTGGAAGCCGTAGTCCATCAGCCGCTTGGCAATGTCGACTTCCGATACGCCGCATGCCGCCTTGATCGGGCGGATGTCGATGATGCATTCGTGTGCCACGCGACCATTCTTGCCGGTGTAGAGCACCGGGTAATGGCCGGAAAGCTTGCTGGCAACATAGTTGGCGTTGAGCAGCGCCACCGACGTAGCTGCCTTCAGCCCCTTGCCACCCATCATCGCGATATACATCCACGAGATCGGCAGGATGGACGCCGAGCCATACGGCGCGGCCGATACCGCGCTCTGGCCGACGCTCTCGCCCGGTACCGCGCGCACCGCGTGGTTGGGCACGAACGGCGCCAGGTGCGCCTTCAGGCCGATCGGGCCCATGCCGGGGCCGCCGCCGCCGTGCGGGATGCAGAAGGTCTTGTGCAGATTCATGTGGCTGACATCGGCGCCGATGAAGCCGGGTGCGGTCAGGCCGACCTGGGCATTGAGGTTGGCGCCATCCATGTAGACCTGGCCACCGTGGGCGTGGATCACCTCGCAGATCTCGCGCACCGCTTCCTCGAACACGCCGTGGGTGGACGGGTAGGTGAGCATCAGGCACGACAGCTCGGCCGCGTGTTTTTCCGCCTTGGCCTTGAGATCGGCCACATCGACGTTCCCGGCCTCGTCGCAATCGACCACGATCACCGACAGACCCAGCATCTGCGCCGTGGCCGGATTGGTGCCATGAGCGGACTTGGGGATCAGGCAGATGGTGCGATGGCTATCGCCACGCGACTGGTGATAGCGCTGGATGGCAACCAGGCCGGCGTATTCGCCCTGCGCGCCGGAGTTCGGCTGCATGCAGACGCTGTCGAAGCCAGTGATCACACGCAGCCACTCGGCCAGTTCCTCGATCATCGCCACATAGCCCTCGGTCTGATCCAACGGGGCAAACGGGTGGATACGGCCAAATTCCGGCCAGGTGACCGGAATCATCTCGCTGGTGGCATTGAGCTTCATCGTGCAGCTGCCGAGCGAAATCATCGAGTGATTAAGCGCCAGATCCTTATTCTCCAGCCGCTTCATGTAGCGCAGCATCTCGTGCTCGGTGTGATAGCGGTTGAACACCGGGTGCGTGAGGATGGCGGAGCTGCGCACGAGACCCGCGGGGATCAGGCTGGCCGCGGTCGCATCGATCGCATCGACGTCGGCGCTGACGCCGAACACCGTCCACAGTGCTGCGATGTCATCGCGCGTCGTCACTTCGTCAAACGACACGGCAACCGTGTTCGCATCGACCAGGCGGACGTTGTAGCCAGCCGCATCAGCCTTGGCGACCAGCGCGGCCGCGCCGGCCACGGCGATGCGCAGCGTATCGAAAGCACTGCCGTTCAGCACCTGCACGCCGCCTTGCTTGAGGCCGGCAGCGAAGATCGCGGCAAGGCGCGCTACGCGGCCGGCGATGCGCTTGAGGCCGGCCGGGCCATGGTAGACCCCGTACAGGCCGGCGATATTGGCCAGCAGCACTTGCGAGGTGCAGATGTTGGAATTGGCCTTCTCGCGGCGGATGTGCTGCTCGCGCGTCTGCAGCGCCATGCGCAAGGCGGTCTTGCCACGCGTATCGACCGACACGCCGATGATGCGGCCTGGCACCGAGCGCTTGTGCTCGTCGCGGGTGGCGAAGAAGGCGGCGTGCGGGCCGCCGAAGCCCATGGGTACGCCGAAGCGTTGGGCGGAACCGAGGGCAATATCGGCACCGAGTTCGCCCGGCGATTTCAGCAACACCAGCGCCAGCAGATCGGTGGCAATGGCCACGACCGCGCTACCCGCCTTGAGCGCAGCGATGGCCGGTGCCAGATCACGCACCTCGCCGTCATCGCCCGGGTATTGCAGCAGTGCGCCGAACACATCCGCGCTGGCGGCCTCGTCGACCGAACCGACCTTCAGCTCGAAGCCGAAGCCGGCGGCGCGGGTCTTCAGCACATCCAGCGTCTGCGGGAACACCGCCGCGTCGACGAAGAACACGTTGGATTTGGACTTGCTGATGCGTCGCGCCATCGCCATCGCTTCGGCGGCAGCGGTTGCCTCGTCGAGCAAGGACGCATTGGCCAGCTCCAGCCCGGTCAGATCGATCACCATCTGCTGGTAGTTCAGCAGCGCCTCCAGCCGGCCTTGGGCGATCTCGGCCTGGTACGGCGTGTAGGCGGTGTACCAGCCCGGGTTCTCGAACACATTGCGCAGGATGACCTTGGGGGTGTGCGTATCGTAGTAGCCCTGGCCCAGCAAGGACGTGCGGATCACGTTGCGGCGGGCATGCGCGGCGATGTCGGCCAGCGCATCGACTTCGCGGCGCGGTGCAGCCAGCGGCAGATCGGCAGGCAGGCGAATCGCGGCCGGCACGGTTTCGCTGACCAGCGCGTCGAGCGAAGCGACGTTCAGCGTGGCCAGCATCTCGGCCTGGGCCGCGGCATCGGGGCCGAGGTGGCGAGCGATGAATTCGTCGTGGTTTTCGAGCTGGGCGAGGGTAGGAGTGGTCATGCTGTGTTCTATCCGGTACGGCCGACCTGCAGCCGGCACAAGGCAAACCGCCCGCTTGTGGCGGGCGGGCACATCAGGGGAAGGCGGATCAGGCGCCGATCAGGGCGGTGTAGCCAGCGGCATCCAGGAGGCCGTCGAGATCGGCTGGGTTGGCCGGCTTCACGCGGAAGAACCAGGCTGCGCCGTAGGGATCGCTGTTGGCGGATTCCGGCGCATTCGGCAGGTCTTCGTTGATGGCGACGACTTCGCCGGCGATCGGCGCGTAGATGTCGCTGGCCGCCTTCACCGACTCGACCACGCCCGTGGTATCGCCTGCCCCGTAGCTGGCACCGACTTCCGGCAGCTCGACGTAAACGATGTCGCCCAGCAGCTCCTGCGCGTGATCGGTGATGCCGATGGTGACGGTGCCGTCGGCTTCGACGCGCAGCCATTCGTGGGTGTCGACGTATTTCAGTTCGGCGGGGACGTTGCTCATGCTTGGGCTCCAGATTCGATGTATGGATTGCTTGATGGAAGAGGGCGGCAGTACGCGCACCCGTGTGTCGGTTATTCGAAAACCTGCTTGCCGTTGCGTACAAACGGCATTTTCACGATCCGTGCGGGCTCCAGCTTGCCACGGATGTCGACGTCGACCGTGCCGGCTGCTGCGCTCGGCACACGCGCCATCGCGATGGAGAGCTTGAGCGTGGGGCTGAAGGTGCCGCTGGTGATCACACCATCGCCAGCGGCTGTTTTGACGATCTGGCCGGCGCGCAGCACGCCGCGGCCTTCGAGCACCAGGCCGACTTGCTTGAACGCCGGGCCGTTGGTTTTCTCGGCTTCGATCACCTTGCGGCCGATGAAGTCACGCTCGGGCGGATTCCAGGCGACGGTCCAGCCCATGCCGGCGGCCAGCGGCGAGATGCTGTCGTCCATTTCATGGCCGTATAGATTCATGCCCGCTTCCAGCCGCAGCGTATCGCGCGCACCCAGCCCGGTCGGCGCGACGCCGGCGGCGAGCAGCGCGTTCCAGAAGGCAATCGCTTGATCGCCGGGCAGCATGATTTCGAGGCCATCCTCGCCGGTGTAACCGGTGCGGGCGACGAACCAGTCACCCAAGGGCAGGCCCTGGAACACCTGCAGGCTGGCGATCAGCGTGGCGAGTTCGGGCTTGGCGGCGTTTACCTTGGCGATGGCGTTGGGGCCCTGGATCGCCAGCATGGCGAGCTCGGCGCGCTCGACAAGTTCCACGTGAAACATTGCGGCCTGTTCGCGCATCCACGCCAGATCCTTGGCGCGGGTGGCGGCGTTGACCACCACGCGGTAGTCCCACGCGGTCTTGTAGACGATCAGATCGTCGATCACGCCGCCGCGCTGGTTCAGCATGCCGGAGTACAGCGCCTTGCCCTCAAAGCCGAGCTTGGCCACATCGTTGGCGAGCAGGTACTGCAGGTAGCGGGTGGCATCCGGGCCGGTGACGTCGACCACGGTCATATGCGAGACATCGAACACGCCGGCGTCGCTGCGCACGGTTTCGTGTTCCTTCAGCTGCGAGCCATAGTGGATGGGCAGTTCCCAGCCGGCGAAATCGACGAGCTTGCCGTTGGCTGCGATATGGGCGTCGAACAGGGGGGTACGTTGCGGGGCGGTCATTCCGGCTCACTTGGTGTATGGGTATAAGCGCTACCTCACACCCCTCTGTCCCTGAACCTGAGATTTTCCGGCGCGCCTTGCGGCACAACCGTTAGCCCCTTCGGTGGGCGCATCGATTTGCGCCGCTCTCCAGATTGGACGGGGCGAGCCCCGATTTGCAGTCCTTTTGCCTGAGCGATTGCGGGTGCACTTGCGCCTTCGGCGGCCGCGAAACAGGGCGGCTCTCTCCTGCAGAATGGCGGCATTATCGATGGCCTGCCGGGCACTGGCAAGCCACAAACGCGCGGGCAAGGTTGCCATCCGTCCGGACAGAAAAAGATACAGCCAGACCAACCGGCAGCCGGCGTTCAATGCCTGATCCGATACCGTACAATCGCGGCTTTTGCGCTTGTTATGGTTCATGCTCGATCTATCCGACGCGCCGCTACCCGTGGTCAACGGCGTCAATCCCAGCTTCATCAACATGCCACCCGGCGGGCAATGGCCGACGGTACTGGCGTTTCTCGTCGAGCGTTTTCCCATGCTGGGCGAGGAAGAGCTGCGCGGCCGGCTGGCACGCGGTGATCTGGTCGATGATGTGGGCCAGCCCTTTCATGAACACACGCCGTACCGCCCCAAGGCGCGGCTGTGGTACTACCGGCAGGTGCCTGTCGAGCGCAAAATCCCGTTCGAGGAAACCATCCTCTATCGCGACGATTACCTCGTCGTTGCCGACAAGCCGCATTTCCTCACCTGCGTACCCGCCGGCAATCACTTGTTCGAGACGCTGCTATCTCGCCTGCGGCACAAGCTTGATATGCCACAGCTCACGCCCATCCACCGGCTCGATCGCGAGACCGCGGGCATCATGCTGTTCTGTGCCGATCCCGACAGCCGCGGCGCGTATCAACAGCTGTTCGCCGCGCGCGAAGTGCAGAAGGAATACGAGGCGATCGCACCATTCCGCGCCGACCTGGCACTGCCGACGCGCATCGCCAATCGGCTGGAGGAAGACCCGGCCAATCGCTTCCAGATGATCGCGGTGAGCGGCGAGCCCAATGCCATTACTGAGGTCGAGTTGCTCGAACGCCAGGGAGACTGGGGGCGCTATCGCCTCAAGCCCGCCACCGGCAAGAAGCACCAGTTGCGCGCCCATCTGGGAGGGCTGGGTATCGGCATCGCCCATGATCCCTGGTACCCGGTGCTCACCAGCATCACCAAGGACGACGATTTCAGTCGCCCGCTCAAACTGCTGGCGCGCGCGATTTCCTTCACCGATCCCATCAGCGGCGAGCCGCGGCATTTCCGCAGTCCGCGCGATTTGGCCTGGCCCACGCCCGAGCTTCCAGCACTGCCTGCCTGAGTTCTTGCTGCGTCGCAAACAGCCTTAACCCGTATTAACACGCAAAAATGGTGCAGCGCACACCGTTCACGCCCCAGAATCGACCATTCCGGCGGGATACGCGTTTACCCTTAGTCTGAGCGGACTAAGGTTTTAGTACCATGGCGCCGCGGTTGCGATAGACCCCGCACCACGGTGCCTTCCGCGCTCACCATGCCCATCCGGCCCCGGTAGCTTAAAAGCCCACCGCTGCCAACATCGCAGCGAAACACAAGAAGGAATAGAGGATGAGCAAGACCCTGATCGGCGGCGCCGTAGCCGCCGCTTTGGCCATAGGTGGAGTCTTCCACCTGCTGGACACCAAACCTGCGATCAAGCAGGCCCAAGCCGCCGAAAGCCAGTCCGCAGCGGCTCCGACCCGCACCCTGCGGGTCGCCCTGGAAGGAAAATACCCACCCTTCGAATACATCAACGCCAAGCAGCAACTGGTCGGGTTCAACGTCGATGTCGCCAACGCGCTGTGCGCCCAGATCAAGGCCCGTTGCGAGTTCAAGCGTTACGGCTGGGACGAGCTGATCCCCGCGCTACAGAAGGGCGAGGCCGACGCCATCATCGCGTCGATGTCGATCACGCCGGAACGCCAGCAAAAAGTGCTGTTCACCGATATCTACACCCGCGTGCCGGGAGCGTATATCGCGGCCAAGTCCGAACACATCATCTGGCCAGTGATCACCGCCGAGCGCATCCGCGAGCACACGGTGGGCGTGCCATCGGATACCACTTTCGATGATTATGTGAAGCACGAGCTGGAGCCGGCCGGCATCAAGGTCAAGCGCTACCCTTCGGCCGAAGACGTGTTTGCCGGCCTCAAGGCGGGCGAGGTACAGATCGCATTCGGCGATAGCGCGGTACTGGCCGATTTCGTGCGTAACCCCGAAAACGCCAAATCGTTCGAACTCGTCGGCAACAAGGTGCAAGGCAGCAAGTGGCTGGGCCAGGGTGAAGCCATTGCACTCGCGCAGAACCAGAAAGCGCTGCGCGACGAATTGAACACCGCGCTGCAAAAACTGATTTCCAGCCCGACTTACGGTGAACTGCAGAACCGTTACTTCGTGTTCCGCGTGCTGTAAACGCCACACCGCGGCGGTGTTTCACGTGAAACACCGCCATCGGTGAAACAGCGCTCGGCATCGGGCTACAATGCGGGCTGATCCGCACTACAGTCCTACCCATGTCCGAAATCGAAGACCTGCTCGAACCCGAAGTCGCACTCCCCACTAGCCACGATGGCGGCAATCGCCGCTATGTCAGCGCCGAGGATTCCACCACCGAACCCGACGATGGTGAATCGGTGCAGCTGGGCCTGTATGCCGAGAAGAGTTATCTCGAATACGCGATGAGCGTGGTAAAGAGCCGCGCACTGCCGCAAATCGAGGACGGCCAGAAACCGGTGCAGCGGCGCGTGCTTTACACCATGCACGGATTGGGGCTGGCGGCCGGCGCCAAGCCGGTGAAGTCGGCACGTATTGTCGGCGAGGTACTGGGCAAGTTCCACCCGCACGGTGATCAGTCCGCCTACGATGCACTGGTGCGGATCGCACAGAGTTTCTCGCTGCGCTACCCGCTGATCGATGGTCATGGCAACTTCGGTTCGCGCGATGGCGATGGTGCCGCGGCGATGCGTTACACCGAAGCGCGGCTGACGCCGATCGCCGAGCTGCTGCTGGGCGAGCTCGATGCCGGCACCACCGATTTCGTTCCCAACTACGACGGCGCCTTCGAAGAGCCCGTGCTGCTGCCGGCACGCTTGCCGATGTTGTTGCTGAACGGAGCCTCGGGCATTGCGGTCGGCATGGCCACCGAAATCCCGTCGCACAATCTGGGTGAAGTCGCCGACGCAGCCATTGCCTTGATCAAGAACCCAGCACTGAACGTCGCCGAGTTGATGCAGTACGTGAAGGGCCCGGACCTGCCAGGTGGCGGCCAGATCATCTCGTCCCAGCGCGACATCCAATCCGCCTACGAAACGGGCCGCGGAAGCCTCAAGGTGCGTGCGCGCTGGATCGTCGAAGAGCTGGCGCGTGGACAGTGGCAGGTCATCGTCACCGAGCTGCCGCAGGGCACTTCCTCGCAACGCGTGCTCGAAGAGATCGAGGAGCTGACCAACCCCAAGGTCAAGAAAGGCAAGAAGGCGCTGAGCCAGGAACAGGTGCAGACCAAGCAACTGGTGCTGTCACTGCTCGATCGCGTGCGCGATGAATCCGGCAAGGACCAGCCGGTACGACTGGTGTTCGAGCCCAAGTCGTCACGGCAGAAATCCGACGAGCTGATGACGGTGCTGCTTGCGCACACCTCGCTCGAAACCAACTTGCCGCTCAACCTCGTCACCATAGGCCGCGATGGGCGCCCGGGTCAGAAATCGCTGCGTGATTTCTTGGCCGAATGGATCGATTTCCGCTTCGTCACCGTCACTCGCCGCACCGAATACCGCCTCGGCAAGGTTAACGACCGCATCCATATTCTGGAAGGGCGGATGATCGTCTTCCTCAATATCGACGAGGTGATCCGCAGCATCCGCGAGAGCGACGAGCCCAAACCGGCGCTGATCGCGCGCTTCAATCTGAGCGATCGCCAGGCCGAGGACATCCTTGAAATTCGTCTGCGCCAATTGGCGCGGCTCGAAGGCATCAAGATCGAGCAGGAACTCGCAGCACTGCAAACCGAGAAAGCGGATCTCGAACACCTGCTGGGCAATCCTCAGGCGATGCAAAAGCTCGTCATCAAGGAAATCGAGGCCGACCGAAAGAAGTTTGCCGACCCGCGCCGCACGCTGATCGAGGAAGCCGAAAAGGCAGTGCTCGACGTCGCCGTCGTCGATGAGCCAACCACGCTGATCCTGTCGGAAAAGGGCTGGGTCCGGTCGCGCCAGGGTCATGGCCTCGACCTGCAGAACCTCACTTTCAAGGACGGCGATACGCTGCTCGCAGCAATCGAATGCCGGACGATCGACGCCGTTGCATTGATCGCCACCGATGGGCGCGTCTACACCATACAGGCGTCCATCGTGCCGGGTGGGCGTGGTGACGGCGTGCCGGTGACCACGCTGGTCGAGCTCGCCGCCAAGAGCCGCATCGTGCAACTGTTGACTGCGCGCAACGATGAATGGGTGGTGGTCGCCAATTCTGCCGGCTACGGTTTCGCCTGCCAGTTCGAGAATCTGCTCTCCAGGCAGAAGGCTGGCAAGGCCTTCATCTCGCTGGAGCCGAGCGAAACGCTACTCAAAATTGCCCCCTTCGTTCCACGTGAAACATCGCTGGTCGCCTGTCTTTCCAAGGCCGGCAAATTGCATCTGTTTGCCTACGGCGAATTCAAGCAGCTCACCGGCGGAGGCCGTGGCGTGATCACTATGGCGCTGGACGACAAGGACCAGCTGGCCGCGATCACCGTATGCGATGGCCAAACGCTGAAGCTCACCGGCACTGGCCGCGGCGGCAAGGTGACCGAGCTGACGCTGGACGCCAACGAAATGGCGCCCTACGTCGGCAAGCGGGCGCGCAAGGGCAAGCCGATCAACGCCGGGCTGAAGTTCCCCGGGTTCTGAGGCAGCCATGTTCACGCTGCTGCTGATTGCACTGCTGCTCGTTGCCGCCTATCTGGGCTGGCGATGGCACAGGCGACGGCGACAAAGGCAACGCATCGACGCCATCAACGGTTATGTGTTCCCGGCCGCGATACGCACCAAGCTGCAACAACAACACGGCGCGGCCACGCTCGATGGCAAAGCGCTCCTCAAGGTAGAGGCCGCGCTGCGCCAGTTCTTCCGCATCAACGGCGCCGCCGGCCCGCAGCGGGTGGCCATGCCGTCTCAGCTGGTCGACGACTACTGGCACCAGTTCATCCTGCACACCCGCGAGTACCAGCGGTTCTGCAAAGCGACGCTGGGACGCTTCCTGCACCATACGCCCGCCAGCAGCATGGCCGGTGCCCGCCAACAGGATTACGCCATCCGTCGAACCTGGGTCCTTGCCTGCCAGGATGAAGGACTGAACCCGCACGCGCCGAACCGTTTGCCGCTGCTGTTCAGCATCGATGCGTTGCTTGGCATTGCTGGGGGCTACCACTACACCATGCATTGCGGTGAGCGTGGTGATGGCAGTGCCACTACGCCGTACTGTGGCAGCGATCTGGTGGACAACTGGCGGAGCGACACGGAAGGTATCGGTAGCGACCCCAGCCACTCCGGTAGCGACAATGACCACCGCGACTACAGCTACAACAGCTACAACGACATGGATAGCCGCAGCAGCTGCGCTGGTGACAGCAGCGACACCAGCAACGATACCGGCAGTGGGTGCGGTAGCGGATGTGGCGGCGGAGGTAGCGATTGATGGAAGGCACGATGAACCCGGTGCTGCGGCAGATCTGGGCAGAACTCGGAATCGCCGAGCAGGTGATCGCTGAAAAGCAGTTGCGCCTCTACGACGAAGCCGAATCGCTGATCGATGCGGAAATTGCCGATGATGGCCGCGTCTGGCAGCTCACCCCGGCTGCGGCCGCGGCCTGGCATGCGATGCGGCAGGCCGCGCTCGACGATGGCATCGTGCTGCGCATCGCCTCGGCATATCGCGGCACGCAGCGCCAGGTGGAGCTGATACGCCGCAAGCTCGACATGGGCCAGACTATCGCGACCATCCTGCAGGTGCTGGCCCCCCCCGGCTGCAGCGAGCACCATACCGGCCGCGCCATCGATATCTACACGCCCGGTGGTCCCGTGGTCGAGGAGGCATTCGAAACCACCGAGGCCTATCACTGGCTGGCGCACAACGCGCAGCGTTTCGGCTTCGCGCTCTCATTCCCGCGCGACAACCCCTACGGCTATGTGTACGAGCCCTGGCACTGGTGTTTTCGGCCCACGCAGCTCGCATGAAAAAAGCCGGCATATGCCGGCTTCGCAGAGCCCCGCGCGGATCAAATCTCGCCGATATAGTCAGCCTTGCCGATCTGCCCACCGTTGTGCCGCAGGATGGCGTAGGCCATCGAGACATGGAAGTAGACGTTGGGAATCACGAAGTGCTGCAGGTAGAAATCGCCCTTCATCGGATGATCCGGCATCCAGGGCATCACCACCGTCTGGTTTGGCGCGTTATCCAGCGCCTGCTCGGGGATGGTCTGCAGATAGGTGATCGTAGCAGAGATCCGCGCCTTGAGTTCATCGATCCGCGTCTCGGTATCATCGAACTTCAACGGCTCCATGCCGGCCAGGCGGAAGCCCACGGCCTTGGCCTGATCGGTGGCGATCTGCACCTGTTTCACCAGCGGAAACATATCCGGTGCCAGCCGGGCCGACAGCAGCACACCCTGGTCGACGTTGCGTTCGCTACAGAAGGCAGTCGCCTTGTCGAGCAAGGCGGATAGGTTGCCCAGCATGCGTACAAACACGGGGATGGACAGCTGGTAATAGGAAAGGCTCACGGCAGACTCCTCATCAGGGGGAAAATCCGGGGAAGACCGGTGGTAACCGGCTTTCCGCTAGATGGAGGTGCATCCGGCCTGGTTCAAGCCGGTCCGCCTGCCATTTCCAGCCGCGCCAGCGTTTCGTGGGCACCATGCCAGCCACGCCCGGACTGTAACGCAGCCATCAATACGGCGACCAGTTGATCGATTGGCCACGCACCGTCGATTTCGATGTCGTAGCAGAAATGCGCATGCACACGCGGGCCTTCCCATGCGGAAAGCCCGGGTGCCCGGTCGCCGCGAGCGGTTTCACGGGCTGCGGCAAGCACGGGATCGCAATGCATGCCGACCAGCAACACCGAATAGCCGGCAAGCTCGGTCAGCAGCTCGCGGATCTCCTCGCGATCGCACCAGGCATTGTCGACGATGAGCTTGAGACCCGCCTGTAGCAACGACGGCAGCGCGTAGTGATAGCCACGAACCAGCGCATTCCAGTCGTAGCCACGACGCCGAATCGGCTCGCCGCGCTGCATCAGCACGAGGTCTTCCGCAGGTAATGCGTAGAGCACGCTATCGATCGAAAAATTCAGGTACTGTTCGGGCAGCGCCTGCTGCAGGGCCCGCGCCAGCGTACTCTTGCCGGCGCTGCTGCAGCCATTGAGCACGATGACCTGGGGCATCGTCAGCCCATCAGCGGCAGGCACAGGTCATAGCGGCCGTCGCGACGACCGTATTCGTAATAATGCTCCAGCCGTGGCCGGGAAGGATCGGGTACCAGCCCCGTCTGCGGCAACCAGGTCAGCATCAGGTCGCGCCAACGCGGCCCGATGTCGTCGGAGAGGCCGCTGTGGTGGAACACGGCCCAGCGCCCGGCCGGCAGGCGGTATTCGCCCATACCGCGGGGTATCCGCACCTGCGGGCCGATTGGAAACGCCGCGTCGTAGCGGCGGCGCCCGGCAGGTGTCGTTGCCGGATCGCTCCAGATCAGGCCGAAGCGCTCGTCCGGTTGGGGAATCTGGTGCTGCTGGCATTGGCGTTCCAGTTCAAGGAACAGGTTCTCCAGATGCCGGCCGTAGTCACCGACCTCACGCACGGTCAACATGCGCGCCGCCGGCCATTCCTCCACTGAAATGCGGGTCGCCACCTCGGTGAACGACCAGTTGAAGTCGGCATCGGTGCCGACGATCTCTTCGCCGGGTTGGTAGGAAATCGGCCCCAGATTGCGCCTGAGCCATTCGCGCGCCGGCGGCGTGCCACGGCGCCAGGCACTGGGAGTGAAGCCGTAGGTGCGGTTAAACGCCCGGCTGAAGGTGGCGGCGGACGAAAAGCCCACCGCCAGTGCCACCTCGCTGATCGGCATGCGCGGCGCCCAGTGCAGCAGCGAAGCGGCGACTTCCAGACGCAGGCGCCACAAGAAGGCCTGCGGCGTGGTCTGGTAGTGCGCCTGGAAACGGCGCACCAAGTACCACGGCGAATAGTGAGCGGCTTCGGCGAGATCGGCTAACGTCAATGGCGCCGCCAGATCACGCACCATGCGATTGATCGCGCGCTCCAGCCGCGGGCAGGGCGCGGGGGCCAGGAGAGGATTTGGGGCGTTCATGTTGTCGGCAAGAGTAAGCTGCAAGCCAGCAGCGGGCTGATTGGATCAATTATCTTGGCGCAAAGTTGCCCCAATTTGCAGCGTCGAACCGCCATGTCCGCAAGTGTGGCAAAAATCGCTTGCGTTGGCGTTCTCCATGCTTACTTTGCATAGATCATCATCCGGGCCCCCCGGCGCGTTACTGGCCGTGTCAGGGCGATGGACGGCCTGCGGCACGACGAACGCCGCTATTGCGCCTCGTCGCCGCGCGCCCAGAACATGCGATCGGGTACCAGCTGGCCCATGCCGGGCCGGTAGGCGTTCACCAGCGTCTGCCACACATATTCCTGCGCATCGCGCACCGCCGTAGGCAGTTCGACGCCGCTGGCGAGCGCGCCGGCCAGCGCCGCCGACAAGGTGGCGCCCGAGCCGTGGAAGCGGCCGGGCAATCGATCCCAGTGATCGCTGCGCACGCGGCCGTTGGCAGAATACAGTGTGTTGCTCACCTTGCTGGTCTGTTCATGCGCCCCGGTGATCAGCACGTACTCGCAGCCACAGCCGATCAGGCGGCTGGCCGCAGCATCGAGCGGCAGATCGTCCTGCTCCTCGGCGTCGTCCGACCCCAGCCGGCGTGCCTTGCGGCTGTTGGTCACCATGACCAGCGTATGCGGCAACAGCATGTCGCGGATCGCTGCGGTGAATTCGTCGGTGGAATAGTCATCACGCTGGCTATGTTCCAGTACCGGGTCGAGAATCAGCGGCACGTCCGGGTAATCGGCAACGATCTCGGCAATGACGGTGAGGTTCTCTATGCTGCCGGTGAGGCCCACTTTGATCGCGTCAACCTGCATGTCTTCCAGCACCAGGCGGGCCTGCTCGTCGACCCAGTCGGCCTCGATCGCCTGAACTTCATGCAGGCCGGCGGTGTCTTGCACCGTGAGCGCGGTGACCACCGGCAGCGCATGACAGCCAAGCGACGCCAGCGTGATCAGGTCGGCGGCAAGGCCGGTGCCCGCGCTGGGATCATTGGCAGCAAAGACGAGGACAAGGGGCGGGGTGGGGCGCATCGCGGCGGCCGTAAGGGATAAGGTAGAATCCGATTCTAAACCAGTGCCCGGAGCTTCCCCGATGAAAAAATACATGTGCTTGATTTGCGGTTTCATTTATGACGAAGCAGAAGGCCGTCCCGAAGATGGAATTACGCCAGGCACCGCCTGGAATGACGTACCGATGAACTGGACCTGCCCGGATTGCGGCGCACGCAAGGACGATTTCGAGATGGTCGAAATCTGAACCAGAATATGAACCAAGGAGTCACGCCCATGAAGAAACTGTTGATCACCGTCCTCATTGCGGGCGTATTGACGGCCTGCCAGCAGGTGAATACCACCGGCAGCGGCAGCGTGGGAGTGAACCGCAAGCAGTCGATGAGCACGCTGTTGTCCGCCCAGCAGGTCGACGAGATGTCGGCGGAGTCGTACCACGACGCGCTGGCCAAGGCCAAGCAGGCCAACAAGCTCAATACCGACAGCAAGATGGTCGGTCGCGTGCGGACCATCGCCGACCGGCTGATCCCGCAGACAGCGGTCTATCGCCCCGATGCGCTCAAGTGGCCGTGGGAAGTGAACGTCGAGCAGAGCGATCAGCTCAACGCCTATTGCATGGCAGGCGGCAAGATCATGTTCTATTCGGGCATCATCACCAAGCTCGCGCTCAGCGACGATGAAATCGCCCAGATCATGGGCCACGAGATCGCCCACGCGTTGCGCGAGCACGCGCGCGAACGCATGAGCAGCGAATACAACAAGCAGCTGGCTTTCAGCGGCATCTCGCTGGGCCTGTCCATACTCACGGGCAAGAACTACGACGACTACCTGCAGCTGGCCAATCAGGTCACCGACGTGGCCTACAGCCTGCCCAACAGCCGCGAACACGAATCCGAGGCCGACACCATTGGGCTGGAGCTGGCCGCCCGCGCCGGCTACAACCCGCAGGCAGCGGTAACGCTCTGGCAGAAGATGGCCACTGCAGGCGGCGGCACCCCGCCGGAGTTCCTCTCCACCCACCCTTCAAGCCAGACCCGTATCCGCGATCTGCAGGCCAAGATCCCCGCCGTGCAGCCGCTGTACGATGCCGCGCGCAAATCGGCGCCTGCTGCCAAGAAGTCAAACAAGTCGTAAGGCAAGCAATGCTCTGGGTCAAGGCACTGCATATCATCTTCGTCACCAGCTGGTTCGCCGGGCTGTTCTATCTGCCACGGTTGTTCGTCAACCACGCGATGACTGAAGATGCGGCGACCCGTGAGCGCCTGCAGCTGATGGAGCGCAAGCTGCTGCGCTTTATGACGCCGCTCGCGGTGCTGGCCATCGGCTTCGGCCTGTGGACGTGGGCCTACTATGGCTTCTACGCCGGCGCCGGCTGGCGCTGGATGCACGCCAAGCTGCTGCTGGTGGCGCTGCTGGTCGGCTACCACGGCTGGTGCTGGCAGCTCTATCGCGACTTCGCCACCGGACGCAACCGCCATAGCCACGTCTGGTTTCGCTGGTTCAATGAATTCCCGGTGCTGGTGCTGTTCGCCGTAGTGATCCTGGTCGTGGTCAAACCCTTCTGATCCATCCCCAAGCCAATCAAGGGAAGCACGATGAGCGTCGAAATCGAACGCAAATTCTTGGTCCGCGCCGATACCTGGCGCGATCGCGTCAGCCGCAGCATCCGTATCGGCCAGGGTTATCTTTGCACCGACCCCGAACGCACCGTGCGCGTGCGACTGAAGGGTGAACAGGGTTTTCTGACCATCAAGGGCAGGAACGATGGCATTGCCCGCGCCGAGTTCGAATACGAGATCCCGCTGGCGGATGCCGAAGCGCTGCTCAAGCTATGCCCGCAACGGCTCGACAAGACCCGGCATCTGGTCGAACACGCCGGCCATACCTGGGAAATCGACGAATTTGACGGCGACAACATCGGGCTGATCGTCGCCGAGATCGAGCTCAGCCACGTCGACGAAGCCTACGTGCGGCCCGACTGGCTGGGCAACGAGGTCTCACACGACACCCGATATTTCAACAGCAACCTGTCCACCCACCCCTATACCCACTGGTAATCCGGAGCACGCCATGAGCCGTAATCAAACCCTGTTCGATGCCGCGCAACGCCATATTCCGGGCGGGGTGAACTCGCCGGTGCGCGCCTTCGGCTCGGTCGGGGGCACCCCGCGGTTCTTCGAGCGGGGTGAGGGCGCCTACGTATGGGATGCGGACGGCAAACGCTATATCGACTATGTCGGTTCGTGGGGACCGCTGATCCTCGGCCATGCCCACCCGGCGGTGATCGAAGCCGTGGAAAAAGCACTGCGCAACGGCCTGTCGTTCGGTGCGCCCACCGCTGCCGAAGTGGACCTGGCTGACCTGTTGTGCGCGCTGTTGCCCAGCATGGATCAGGTGCGTCTGGTTTCCAGCGGCACCGAGGCGACGATGAGCGCGATCCGTCTGGCACGCGGCTATACCGGCCGCGACAAGCTGGTGAAGTTCGAGGGTTGCTATCACGGCCATGCAGACAGCCTGTTGGTCAAAGCCGGTTCCGGCCTCTTGACCTTTGGCAACCCATCGAGCGCCGGCGTACCCGCCGCCGTTGCCGCAGACACTCTGGTGCTGCCTTACAACGATGTCGCGGCATTGGAGCAGTTGTTCGCAGAACAGGGCGACCAGATTGCCGCCATCATCGTCGAACCCATAGCCGGAAACATGAACCTGGTGCAAGCCACGCCGGAATTCGTCGCTGCCATGCGTGGGCTTACCGAGCGGCACGGCGCATTGTTGATCTACGACGAAGTAATGACCGGGTTCCGGGTAGGCTTACAGTGCGCACAAGGGTTGCATGGCATCCGACCTGACCTGACCTGCCTGGGCAAAGTGGTCGGTGGCGGCATGCCGCTCGCCGCCTTCGGCGGTCGCGCAGACATCATGGCCAAGCTGGCCCCGCTTGGCCCGGTGTACCAGGCTGGTACGCTGTCGGGCAACCCTATCGCGGTAGCCGCCGGCCTTGCCACCCTGGCTGAAATCGCCAAGCCCGGCTTCTTCGAACAACTGTCGGACAATACCCGAGCGCTAACTGAGGGGTTGACTGCTGCCGCGTGCGCCGCTCACGTTCCCTTCAGCGCACAGGCCGTGGGAGGCATGTTCGGCATCTATTTCTGCGCGCAGCTACCGCACAGCTACGCCGATGTGATGGCCAGCGACCGTACCCGTTTCAATACTTTCTTCCACGCGATGCTGAGCGAGGGGGTGTATCTCGCGCCATCGGCGTTCGAAGCCGGATTTGTGTCAGCACGGCATGAACAAACCGACCTGGAAACCACATTCGTCGCCACAAAACAGGCGCTCAGCAGAATCTGATTCACTTCTGTAAGTAGTAGTCCCTACTAAGAAGGCTTCAGCAATTTTCGCGGCCCTGTGCGAAACGAGTAGCCCTGCTACCACTCACTTGCCATTCCCCGCACGCTTGTCAGGATCGCTTGCCTTCGTTGTTTTGAGCCGTCGATAGTATTAGTACATACTGATGCCAAAAATGCGAAGGACGCACCATGCGGCAAACCGGTTTCACCCTCATCGAGGCCATGCTCGTGGTCGCGCTGATTAGCATCATCCTGGGCATCGCGACACCCTCTTTCCGTGGCATGATCCAGGATAGCCGGCTCGCTAGCGCCTCCGAAGAGATGCTGACCAGCATGTTGCTAGCACGTACGGAAGCGATCAAACGCAACGCCAGGGTCGTCCTGTGCAATAGCAGTGATCCTGCAGCTGCATCGCCCAGCTGCGTTTCCAATTCGCCAAACTGGAAGACCGGATGGCTGGTATTCGTCGACAACGACAACAACGACACATACAGCTCCGGCGATGAAATTCTGCGCATCATTAACGCGCTGGAGTCGGTCGATTCGATTACGCCCAGCGAAACAACGACGACCAATATCCGGTTCCGCTCGCTACTAAACCAAGCCAGCAAAGACGTCAGCTTTACCTTCTGCAACGAAGGCCGGAGCCGCCGGGTGGTGACCCTGGATAAGACCAGCCGGGTCAATCGTAGCGTTGGCAGTGTGTGTTCGTGAGTAAAGACCATGGTTAAGCACAGCGGCATCATCATGATCGAAGTCCTGGTTTCGCTGGTCATACTCGCGATCGGCATCCTTGGACTGGCTAGCCTCCAGCTGTACTCAATGAAAAACAGTCAGAATGCTTACTGGCGCTCGATCGCCAGCGACCTTGCGAATGACTTGGCCGATCGCATCAGGACGAACCGTTCTCCAAAGCAGACCACCATTGAAGGCGGGGTCATGAAGGACGAAAAAAGTGCAATTATTCCGTTCCCACCGGACTACGCCCGTATAGCTTGCACCGCCAACAGTTCAGGTGTCTTCACTTGCAACTGGATAAGTGGCTACACGGCCCCGGCGAACACCGCCGGGACAAATCTAGCCATGTCTGATCTGGCAAATTGGATGCAATTGGCCGCCAGCTCTCTTCCCGTAGGCAGCACGGGTGGCGCCATAGTTTGCCGCGATAACGACCTGTCGAACGAACCAGCCAGCAGCGGACCTAGCCTCGATCCAGCGGCAGCCGATTTTTCCACTAAGACAGGCTGCCTTGCGCCCACCGCCGCAAAATTCGCCGAAGCCCCCTATGTCATCAAAATCTGGTGGCAAGAACAGGAGGTTAATGCCACCTCCGACGGCAAGTCGACCGCAGTGCTCCAGTATTTCGCCACTCCCATCTAACCGGATATTGCACCATGCATCATTCGAGAGGTTTTACGATCATCGAGCTCATGATCGGTTTGGCACTGGCGCTACTGCTTGCCTTTGCGATTGCATCCGCCTATCTACAAACCAAACAATCCTTTCGTTTGCAAACTGCCCAAAGCCGCATTAGCGATGAAGGTAATTACGTCATAGGCCTATATCGTCGTCTCTTAAGCCAAGCGGGCTATCGCAGCTGGTCTGGTATCTACGCCAACGCCCCCGAAGATACTGCGTTTGGCGCGGACGCTCCGTTTGCCGTCGGACAAAGTCTTATCGAATCCAACAATGAATTATTTGTACGTTTTACCGGAGATCCGGACGGCAGTATCTTGCGTTGTGACGAAAGCAATGACACCGACTACCCGTTATTGAATGTCAGCAATAGCAAGGACACCATATACCCTTATAAGTTATATTTAAGCAACGGCGCACTATATTGTTCAAAAATTGACGGCACAGCGGCACGACTTATTGCCGCCAATGTTGTCAATTATTACGTTCAATATGGCATTGACAATAATGCCGATCAAGTCGCCGATAATTACGTCGCCGCAGCCACCGTAAGCAATTGGAAGAACGTATACGCGACCCGCGTCTGTATCGTACTTCGGTCTGAAAATGATCGCTTGTCGCCGGAGGCGATGAAGTATCTCGATTGCAGCGGAATGACCAAAACTGCAACGGATAACAGACTGTATCGCACATTCACCACGACAGTCCAACTGAGAAATCGCTACAAGTGAGCCACGCCATGCGATCTACAAGAAGCTTGGGTTTTGTCCTCATTACCAGCATTTTATTCATGCTGGTATTGACATTGGTTGTGGTCTACGCAGTCCGATCTGCAACCGTATATGAACGGATATCAGGAAACAATCGCAATTACAGCCAGGCCTTTCAAGCTGCAGAATTTGCCTTATTCCAGGCCCGTGGAACCCTGGCCAATCCTGAGCTCATCGCCACACCCGCTAGCAACACATGCTCAAATGGAATATGTGCCAAGGATTTCGATACAGAAAAATTTGATAATCCTGCCTTCTGGATTAAGAGTGAAAATCTAACCAAAAGCTGCGCTGTCGACAAAGATTGCAGTGGTCGTGGGGCAAGCATAGCAACGAAATTCCCAGGCGCTTCCGCAGAGCAGCCTCGGTTTGTCATCAAGGAATTGAAAGTTGGTAGTGACGATTGCACATACTACGAAATTACTGCGTTTGGTAAAGGCGGCAATACTTCGAGTTCTTCGATATTACGTTCGGTCGTCAAAGCGTGTGACAGCTGAGGATCATGTCATGAATAAATATAATTTCACCAAGCAAACGGCCATTGCTTTAGGCCTATCCTTTATCTTCACCGATGCACTTGCACTTGCTATCCAGCAGGATGGCAGAGACCCCTATCGGCCACTGCAAACGCTGAGCAGTGCTCCTCCGCTCAATATGCTGGTGTTGGGCCGTGACCATAAGCTCTGGTACGAGGCATATAACGATGCTTCAGATCTCGATGGGGATGGCTACGTCGATGTAGGCTACAAGGGATGGATGCTGAAGCCCGGCCAAACCGCAGCTCAGCGCGGCAATTTCAAAATCGATTATTACGGTTACTTCGATTCGTACAAATGCTACAAGTACGCAAATAACCAATTCGAGCCGGTTGCCGAAACTTCAAACAAGAAATGTGCCACCACCACAGCTGGACGCTGGAGTGGCGATTACTTGAATTACCTCACCATGTCGCGCATGGATGCGATACGAAAAGTGCTATACGGTGGCACTCGCTCCACCGATAGCACCACAGCCACTATTCTTGAGCGCGCATATATTCCTCAAGATGCCCATTCCTGGGGTAAAGAGTATTACGCCGAATCAGCAGATGGCTACAAGATAAGTGATTATACCCCGCTCGCGCAGCCCAATTCAGGCCGCAGGCATTTATTTGCCAATACGACGGTTTATGATTCAGCAAACGGTGGTTATGGTAAGCCACCCTTACTGCGTTATACAACGAACCAGAGCATCAGAATCTGGGACTGGGTGAGTCGGGAAGGCCCCGTTGCTGGAACAAGCTTGGGCAGCACGGTCATCAGCCCGGCGCCAGTTGACATGACAGTGCGCGTTAAAGTTTGCGATTCAGGCATAGGCCTGGAATCTAACTGCAAAAGATACGGCAGTAGCTATAAGCCCACGGGTTTACTACAGCAATATGGTGATGCCGACAACATGCGCTTCGGCCTGTTGACTGGGAGTTATAGCAATAATTTGCGCGGCGGAATACTCCGCAAAGAAGTCGGAAAATTTAACGCCGAGATTAATGGTGACACAGGGCAATTTACCAACACGGATGGCATTGTAAAGTCACTCAACGCACTTCGTATTGTAGGGTTTGGGAAATATTCTACTCCCTGGGGGGACTCAGATTATATCTACAAATGCGGCTGGAATTTTGCGAGCACGCCACTTACCAATGGAAATTGCGAGCCGTGGGGAAATCCCGTTGGAGAAATGTTGTATGAGACGATGCGCTATTTCTCCGGCGCGTCGAGCGCGACTTCCACGTTCTCTAATGATGCAGTTGGCGATGCACTTGGGCTGCCGCGGGTGACATCGTGGAAGGATCCATACGCCAGCAGTAGTGGGAATAATGTCTGTTCCAAGCCATTTGCTACAGTAATCGCAGATATCAATCCTTCATGGGACGGTGATAACTTGTCCAGTCCGTCCTTGAATGGAAAAGCGATTAATTTGGCAAGCATTGGTTCAAGCTTGTGGAATGAAGAGTTTAAAGGAGCTGCAGATGTAGTCGTGGGTAATGTTTGTAGCCCGGACAACCAAGCAGCTTGCCCTATAGCGAATAAAGATGCGCCGACGCGTAAATCTATCAATTCGTTTTGGAATATAACAGGCCTTGCCGAAGAGCCGGGGAAAAAAGGCAGTTATTCGTCACCCATCATCGCCAACTTTGCGCGTACAACCGATATTAATCCGGCTTCAGGTACCCAAGTGGTATCGACTTTTTCGGTTGCATTGGCTTCACCGTTGCCGAAGATCGAAGTACCTATTCCAGACTCGGAAAAGCGGGTAACTATTATTCCGTTTGCGAAATCCGTTAATGGTTCAGGCATTACGCCAACGGGTGCTTATCAACCTGTCAATCAAATCGTTGACTTTTACGTCGACACGATTCTGAACATGCCGGGATTTCCTTACGACGCGGCAAGCGATACCGTGACCGGGCGTATCAAAGGCAAGCCCTATTACAAGTTTCGCATCAATTTTGAAGATGTGGAATATGGCGGTGACCATGATATGGACGCTATTGCCGAATACGAAGTCACGTTGGATGCAGCGAATAAGGTAAAGGTGGATGTAAAGTCGCGATATGCTTCCGGTGGTATTATTCAGCATATGGGATATGTATTGTCAGGAACTGGTTCCACCGATGGTATTTATTTGGTCGTTCGAGATTGTGATACGGCAAACCCTTCCATAGGGACCGGTAACCCATGCCAGCATACCGGAACGGACCCCGCTGCCGACGTCGATTTCTGGATGGATACTCCAAATACAACCAGCGCATTACCACTAACGGACAGCCGCACATTTTCGCCAGCAGATATGACTGCAGTGAAAGACCTCAAGTCACCTTTATGGTATGTAGCTAAATATGGTGGCTTTATTGATAACGATGCCGACAACAGCGCCAACTCGAATAAACTTGATGACTCCGCTGAATGGGATGGCGACGGCGATGGAGTTCCCGACAACTATTTTCTCGTCGTCAATCCGCTCAAGCTCGAAGAACAGCTGGGCAAGGCCTTTGCTAAAATCGACGCTACCTCAAAAGCAACCGCACAAGTTGGCGCTTCTGGTGGAAGTGATACCGTCGGCGAAGATCTCATGATGTACCGTGCTGCTTATACCGCTGATAAATGGTCCAGTGAAATTGCTGCATTCAAATATGACCCTGCGGGTAGAGATCTCGGCACTTTAGTTTGGAATACCAAGGATAAGCTACTGCCCCCGGACAATAGAATTATTATTTCCCATAATAATGCCACGGGTGTCGGTGTAGCCTTTCGTACCAATAGCCTCTCTTCCATTACTACTCAATGGCAGAACTTGAATACCGGCCCTTCCGGTACGCTAGACTCTTTGGCGTCGGATAGAGTGGATTATCTAAGGGGTAGCAAGGCAAAGGAAGGCACTGCGACCAATGATTTCAGAATTCGCCAACAAAGTGGAAACAACAGCAACTACTTTGGCGATATCCTCTCCTCAGCGCCCTATTATGTAAACGTGCCTTATATCGATTATCGCAGCGATCCGGACTATAAGGTCCACGTGCAAAATGTTCTAGGCCGGGGCCCTACTTTGTATGTGGGTGCCAATGACGGCATGCTTCATGCCATCAATGCCTCAAAAACCGATACAACCAAACAGGGGCAGGAGCGGTTTGCCTATGTTCCTGGAATTGTTTATCCAAAATTGTCCAAGCTCACCGGCCGTACATACAACCATGAGTACTATGTCGATGGAAAAATAACCGTAAACGATGTTCAAACGACATCAACCGACTATAAAACGGTATTGACCAGCACGTTGGGCTTTGGCGGAAAAGGTCTGTTTGCTCTCGATATAACCAGGCCGGAAAATATTACTGAAGCCACGACCAACAATGTACTTTGGGAATTCTCCGATCTGGACGATAGCGACATGGGCTATCAAATCGGATCTGCAGCCATGTTGCAAGCCAATAACGGAAAGTGGTATGCCATATTGGGAAACGGCTATAACAGCACCAACGGGCACGCAGTGCTCTTCCTGCTGGAAATGGCAGGCCCATCACGCACTCCGAAGAACTGGACAGGAAGATATCTGAAATTTGATACCGGAATAGGCTCGTTAGCAGATAAGAATGGTATGTCCGCAGTCAACTTTGTCGATCTTGAAAGTGCTTGGCGTTGTGACGGAAACGGCGACCAGAAAGCTGACTTGATTTATGCAGGGGATCTGTATGGCAATCTATGGAAATTTGATATGCGCAGTAAAGATCCCACGCAGTGGAAATTCGCGCTGAAAGACGCAAGTAACAATCCCAAACCACTATTCTCTGCTATGGGGCCAAACAACAAGCGCCAACCGATAGTGAATTTCCCAGGGGTTGGAATACATCCAGAAGCCGGCTGCGTAGCATCCACACCCATTTCGGACGACGCAGTTCCTCCAGACGATATTTATGTCTTCTTTGGCACAGGCAAGTTCATGGATGATTGCGACAAGAACAATAGCTGCGCCAGCGAAGATTCGGTAAACACCATATACGGCTTGCGGGATCAAGGAAAAACAATTACCCAAAGCGAGTTGATGAAACGCACCTATGGATATATGTCTCAGACCGAAGTCGATGCTTATAACGCCGATAAACCTTCGGGGGATCAAATTACGTTGAACGACGTTTCAGGCTATGTAGTGATGAAACCTGATAGTAATTGCGCTGATAAAATTTGCGAGATGAATTGGAAAAACAACAACGGCTGGTATATGCATATGGTCAACAGAAGCAACCAGACTGGCCAGGGATCTCGTGCAGTAGGAACGCCGCGCCGGATAGGGAAGGCCGTCATGATTTTCGACGTCATGAATCTGGAGTCATCGACCGAACAATGCACATTAAATGGAAGCCTAACCACGTTGGCTTTGGATTATGGCACTTCGACTGGGCAATCTCGCGCACGTTTCAAAGTCTATGACGCTTCCGGAAAATCGATTGGATTAACGAATGTCGGTTATACCACTAACGCTTTTCTTCCCGATGGTTCCACTACTTCTGGTCGCGGCCAAGGTATCAACACTGGCGGCGGTGGGGTGATCGACACGGGTGGTGGCGTCGGTGATTCAAATGATGCGGGGCGTTGCTATGGCGGGATTTGTGCGGGCTCGCCTCCAGCAAACGCTACTGGTGGTGGTGGTCAGGGTGATGGTGGTAAGAATCAAGGTATGAATTTTAACAGAACGGTTACGCCTGTGAATTGGCGGGAAATCATTCAATGAGATGGGCAAATCAAATGAAAAGCCACGGATTCACGCTGATCGAGTTGATGCTTGTCGTTGCGATCATGGGTATCTTGATAGCAATAGCGATGCCTTCCTATACGGAATATATATATAAGGTAAGGAAGGGTGATGCTCAGACAGTATTACTGCAGAATGCTCAAATTCTGGAACGCAGGTATACGGTAAAGAACAGCTATCAAGAAACGAGTACAGATACCTGCCCCAGAGCCGCGCCTATTGCAAAAGCGCCCCTCGATGGGACAACAAAGTACTACGACATCACCATTCACGCATGCGATGCGGAAAGTTTTACTTTGCGGGCAAGCCCCATTGGATCCCAACAACGGTATGGCGCAAACAAGGATTATCTGACGCTTGCGAACACGGGGTTAAGGGAGTGGGATAAGGACCATGATGGTGCTATAGGTACTACAGAGAAATCATGGAAATAAAGAAAACCCCGGGAAACCGGGGTTTTTTATTAATTTCCAAATTTGAGTATTTGTACGCTTTCGACTGCCCCGCCATTTATTTTGGCTGGGATAAAATAGGTTTCGTATATTTCTTTTACTATTCGCTTTGTTTCATTTTCATCAAGCTGGCTATTCAGTACGTTAATATTCTTTACTATACCTAAATCATCTATGTTGATTTCCAGCTCAAGTAATACGCCTTCAGTAACGTGATCTCCTACCTGAAATTGCAGTTTTAAAGGTTGAAATGGAATTGCTGGTTCTTCTTTTACTTCCGCTTCAACAACGGGGGTGTTTTGTTTCAGCATCCATTCAGGAAATTCCCGCCAAGCATATTGGTTTTCTGGTAGATGATTGCTAGCTAGATGTTCTTTTCCAGAGAAGGAATATTCTTCCTTAATGCCTGTCTCGACTTTGGTTTCGGCTTGCAGTAGAACGCTAAGTTCTTGTTTATGAAAGTATTTTTTTTGCGTGCTTGCTGCTGGTCCAAGTAACGTTAGAAATAAAACTAGATGAAAGCTGATAGACCAACTTCCCGCTATATACAAATTTCTTTGCTGCGATTTTTCATGATTTAACAGGCTCACGGGAAATGATCTCTCTTGGTGCTTTCTTGTCTAGCCCCGCTACCCAACTGGATAAATAGCAGCTGCTGCCAGATAAATAGAAACGGCCATTAAAATCGATAGGACTTTGTGTACTTTCGGTTGTCATATTGAATGAATAATGACGAGTTTTTTCGTAGCTTGGTGAATCGGTTGCAGACGAAATGGTTCATTGATAAATCAATAGTGAACATGAATCGGTTCTTCTAAGGTATCAAATATTACAACAACATGCAGTTATTCATTAAGGCTGCATCATGTTGTCTGCGTTTTTGATCCACGTACAAACTAACAATATTGGAATAGAAAGAGATAACAACAGATAATAAGGGCGCCAAATTCTGTGGATAAGCTGGATTTCACTGCATATTCAACCACTTAAGAAGCATTTAGCTTGTTGCTATCCTGGCTTGCTGTCCTGTGGATAGTTTGGTGAGCATTTGAGAGCAGGTGTGAACAGACGGCTTATCCACAAGCAGTTTGATGCTATCCACAAAAACGAGTGTGTGTAAGTCGTCCTTGGCCCGCTCGGCTATACTGCCAAGCCGTACCTACCGAGTTATAGGCCCGCTATGGCCATCCAGTGGTTCCCCGGTCACATGAACGCCGCCCGCAAGCAGGTGGCGGAGACCATGGCCAAGGTCGATGTGGTGATCGAGATTGTCGACGCGCGTCTGCCGTGGTCCAGTACCAACCCGATGATCGAGCAGCTGCGTCGGCAACGGCAGCGACCAGCGCTCAAGATCCTGAACAAGTCGGACCTCGCGGATCCCGTGCTCAACCAGGCGTGGCTTGCCTGGTTCCGGTCGCAGCCAGCCACGTCGGCTATCCTGATGGGCGATGAAGGCAAGGCGGCACAGGTGAAGAAGTTGCCGCAGCTTTGCCTGGAGCTGGCACCGTATCGCACTGGCATGGAAAAGCCGCTACGCGCCATGATCATGGGCATCCCCAATGTCGGTAAGTCCACCCTGGTCAACGCGCTGATGGGCCGCAAGATCGCCAACGTTGCCGATACTCCGGGGGTGACCAAATCGCAACAGCGGGTGGAAACGGTGGGTGGCACCATCTTCTACGACACGCCAGGCCTGATGTGGCCCAAGATCGCGGTGGAAGATTGCGGTTACCGCATTGCCCTGGGCGGCTCCATCGGTCGCAACGCCTACAACGAAGAAGACGTGGCGTTGTTCGCGATCGAAACCCTGGTACAGCGCTACCCGGAGCTGCTGCAGGCGCGCTACAAGCTCGATGTGCTTGATGTGCCGCCGGAGCAGTTGCTGGAGCAGATCGGCCGCAAGCGGGGCGCGGTAATGGGAGGCGGACGCATCGATATGCAAAAGACTGCCGAGCTGGTCCTTACCGATTTTCGCAATGGCACGCTGGGCCGGATTACGCTGGAAACACCGGCTGATATCGTTGCCGCCCCTCAGGAAAACCAGCTGATCGAGCCGCAGCAGGACGACGACGCGCCGTGAAGCTCGCGGTATGCCTGCTGGTGCTGTGTCTGAGCACCATGGCATCAGCGGTTTCGGTGCGCGATGATGCCGGAGCGACGATCGTGCTGGCTCAGAGCGCGCGACGGGTGATTACGCTGACGCCACATGCCACGGAGCTGGTTGCGGCGATTGCGCCACAAGCGCTGGTGGCCGTGGACAAGTTCAGCGACTACCCGGCTCTGGTCACGCGCTTGCCGCGTATAGGCGATTACGCGGCGCTCAACACCGAAGCCATTGTTGCGCTCAAGCCTGATCTCGTGATCAGCTGGGAAGGCGAGGCCAATGATGCGGCCACGCGGCGATTGCGCGAACTGGGCATCGTCGTGTTCAACAGCAGGCCGGATTCCGTGGAAGCCATCGCCAGCAATCTGGAACGACTGGCAACGCTGCTGGGCGAGCCACAGCGAGGCCAAGCGCTTGCACGGGAACAGCGTGCGCAGCTTGCGGCGCTGCGGGCGCAATACACCAAGGCACGCTCGGTGCGCGTGTTCCTGCAGCTGGGTGAGCGCCCGATGTACACGGTTTCGGATCGCGCCTTCCTCGGGCGATCGCTCAAGGATTGCGGCGCGCACAATCTGTATGGCGCTGATGCCGCGACAGTGCCGATCGCCAGCCTGGAGGCCGTACTGCAATTCCAGCCCGAGGTCATACTTGTCAACGGGCCAGCTGAGCTGCTCCAGGGGTGGCAGCGCTTTGGCAAGCTGTCTGCCGTGGCGTCGCGACGCGTGTTTCGCTTGCACGGCGATGCCCTGGTACGCCCCGGGCCGCGTTTCGTTGGCGCGATGGCGCAACTGTGCCGCTGGGTCGATTCGGCGCGGGCCGGCAAATTGCCTTAGAATCGGCAAGGCGACAACGGAGATCGTTCATGGATGCCGAACTCGAAAGCCTAGCCGACAAGATCGGGCACCTGGTCAAGCTGTGCGCGCGGCTGAAAGCGGAAAACCACGGCCTGCGGCAACAGGTACTGGCGCTGGAGCAGAACAACCAGCAGCTTTCCGCCAAGGTTGCCGGCACCAAGACCCGTGTCGCAGCCATCCTGGCCAAGTTGCCCGAGGACGAGGAGGACGAAGCATGAGCGAGATCAAGCAGCTCGATGTCTCCATCATGGGCCGGGAGTTCCGCGTGGCCTGCCCGCTGGAAGAAGAAGAAACGCTGCTGCAGGCCGTGAACATGCTTGACGCCAAAATGCACGAGATCCGCGAGGGCGGTAAGGTGATCGGTATCGAGAAGATCGCCATCATGGCGGCGCTCAACATCGCCCACGAATATCTGCACATGGACGCAGGCGGTTTTGACATCGGAGCCTATCGGCGTAGAATCGAGGCCATGAATGCAACGCTCGATGCGGCGCTGCAGGATCAGGGGCAATTATTCTGATCAGCACGCATCGCGCTACGATTGCTTTCCTGCGGTGTTTGTCCGGTCCATAAATTCCTTGAACCGATAAGTACAGCATCAGTTGCCAGCACAAACTGCTTCCTGTTGCGCGCGTTCCCTGGTTGAACGTACCTGATGGCGGCGAGTTGGTAACGACTTGAGCCCTTGGGTTCAGGATGCTGGACCGGACGGCACTCGCGGGAAGCCCCTTCTGCCTTGACCCAGCCCCACTCCTCCACTGAAAAAACAGCGCTGCGACGCGAACTGCGGGCGCGGCGCGCCGTTTTATCCGCCGACCAGCACCAAATTGCCGCGCTGGCCATCGCACGCCGCGTTGCCGGCTTGCGTTTGGTCAAGCCTGCCCGGCGCATTGCCGCCTATATTGCGACCGGCAGCGAGCTCTCCGCATGGCCGGTGTTACTGCAGGCGTTGCAGCGGGGCAGCAGGGTTTATCTGCCACGTGTACCGCGTCGTGGCAGACGTCTCGATTTCGTCCGCCTCGATCACGCAGCGCAATGGCGAATGGGCGCTTACGGCATCCCCGAGGCCAGCCATGCCGAAGTGATCACGGCACGCGAGCTCGACGTGGTGTTCGTGCCGCTGCTGGGTTTCGACGATGCACTGGCGCGGTTGGGCCAAGGTGGAGGCTACTACGACAGCACCTTTCAGTTTCGGCGCGCCAGACGGCACTGGCGTCGCCCACTTTTGGTCGGGATCGCATTCGATGAACAGCGCGTCGATCGCCTGCCGGTGGAGCGCTGGGATCTGCGGCTCGACCTGATCGTGACGCCGACCAAGGTGTATCGGGCGAGCCACTGAATTTCCGCTTGCTCATCGGATAGCACTCAATCCGACTTACGTCAAAGCTTGTCCGGTTTATCATGACAAGCAGGAAAATTTCACAGCTCGGTGCTCAAGCTCCCTCTACACTGATCGGCAAATGCTGATGTAGTGCTACCCAATTCGTAATACACGTTTTCGAGGTCTGTTTATGTCTAACCAGCGCATTGAACTGCTTGCCCCGCTCACGGGCCTGATCGTCCCGATTGATACCGTGCCGGACCCCGTGTTTGCGCAGAGAATGGTCGGGGATGGGATCTCGATCGATCCGACCTCCAATGTGCTGGTCGCGCCTGCCAACGGCCGGGTCACGCAGCTGCATGCTTCCCGCCATGCGATCACGCTGACCACGGCGGAAGGCGTGGAGGTGCTGCTGCATATCGGTCTCGATACCGTGCTGCTCAAGGGTGAAGGCTTCAAGGCGCTGGTGAAGGAAGGCGACAGCGTGCGGACCGGCCAGCCGCTGATCGAGTTCAATTCCGAACTCATCACGAAGGCGGGCAAGAGCGTCCTCACCGAAATGGTGATCGCCAACGGCGAGAAGATTGCCGCCTACCTGCCTGCCAGCGGTTTTGCCCGCGCGGGGCTCACCGTGGCGCTGACGCTGGAACTGGCCGGTAGCGCCGCTGCGCCGACTGCGACTAGCGGCGATGTCGCGCTGTCCGACCCGATCAAGGTGCCCAATGCCACTGGCTTGCATGCGCGGCCGGCAGCGGCACTGGCCAATGCGGCCAAGGCCTACAAGAGCGATGTAAAACTGGTACGGGGCAACGACGAAGGCAATGCCAAATCGGTCGTCGGCATCATGGGCCTGGAAGTGAAACATGGCGACGAGATCCGCGTGAAAGCCACGGGCTCGGACGGCCAGTCCGCGATCAAGGTGTTGGCCGAGCTGATCCGCTCCGGCTGTGGCGAGGACTGCGGCCCAGGCGTGCCGCCACCGGCGCCCAAGCCGGTGATGAAGCCGGCTGCGAAGAAGCCGCATTCGACCGATCCCAATGTGCTCGCCGGTGTGTCGGCGTCGCCTGGCCTTGCAGTCGGGCAGATCTTCCAGGTGAAGCAGGATGTGATCGAGGTGCGCGAGCAGGGTGACAATGCCCAGGTCGAGCGCCGCCGGCTGGATGACGCGCTCAAGGAAGCGCGCCAGCAGCTTGAGGTGCTCAAATCCGAGATCGAGGACGAATCCAAGGCCGAGATCTTTGCCGCCCACCAGGAACTGCTGGCCGATCCGGATCTGCTGGATATCGCGATTTCCAGCATCAGCAACGGCAAGAGCGCCGGTTTTGCCTGGCGCTCCGCCTTCACCATCTATGCCGACAAGCTCGCCAAGCTGCAGAACGAAGTGCTGGCCGGCCGCGCCAATGACATCCGCGACGTGGGTCGCCGCGTGCTGCGGCTCTTGGCTGGAGTGAAGGAAGCCGAGCTCGTCGTACCGGAAAACGCCATCCTGATCGCCGAGGAGCTGACGCCGTCCGACACGGCCAGCCTCGATCGCACCAAGGTGCTGGGCTTTGCCACTACCGGCGGCGGTGCCACCAGCCACGTCGCCATCCTGGCGCGTTCGCTCAATATCCCTGCGATCTGCGGTATCGAGGACGCCGTATTGCAGCTGGCCAACGGCACGCCGGTGATTCTCGATGGCACCAAGGGCACGTTGCGCAAGAACCCGAGCGAGGCCGAGATCACGCGGATTCGGGAAAAGCAGGTCACGCAGGCCAAGAAGCGCGCAGAGGAACTGACCACCGCGATGCAACCGGCCATCATGCGTGACGGTACCCGTGTGGAAGTGGTCGCCAATATTGGTAGCCTCGACGAGGCAAAACAGGGGGTCGAGCTCGGCGGTGAAGGCGTGGGCCTGTTGCGCAGCGAGTTCCTCTACCTCGAACGCACTGATGCGCCGAGCGAAGCGGAACAGACGCAGATCTACAGCGATATCGCCAAGGCGCTTGGCACGGAACGCACGCTGGTGATCCGCACGCTGGACGTCGGCGGCGACAAGCCCTTGCCCTACCTGCCGATGCCGCCTGAGGAAAACCCTTTCCTTGGCGTGCGCGGCATCCGGCTGTGCCTGGCCGCGCCGGAGATCATGCGCACCCAGGTTCGCGCCATTCTGCGCGCGGCACCCTACTCCAAGCTGCACATCATGTTCCCGATGATTGCGTCGCTGGAGGAAGTGCGCGAGACCAAGGCCATCATCGCCGAAGAAAAGGCTGCACTGGGTGTTACTGCGGACGTGAAGATCGGCATCATGGTCGAGGTGCCATCCACTGCGGTGATGAGCGAGGTGTTTGCTCGCGAGGTCGATTTCTTCTCGATCGGCACCAACGATCTGACCCAGTACACATTGGCCATGGATCGCGGTCACCCCAAGCTTGCCAAGCAGGCCGATGCATTGCATCCGGGCGTGCTGCGCCTGATCGCGATGACGGTGAAGGGTGCCCATACCCACGGTAAATGGGTGGGCGTGTGTGGCGGCATCGCTTCCGATCCGCAGGCGGTACCGGTGTTGCTGGGGATCGGCGTCGATGAGCTATCGGTCAGCGTGCCTGCCATTCCGGCGATCAAGGCGCTGGTGCGCACGCTCAACAAGGCCGATTGCGTGAAGCTGGCCAACGAAGTATTGCAAATGGGGACTGCGGCCGAAGTGCGCGCCAAGCTGGCCAAGCTCGTCGACTGACCTGTCCCATACATCCACCCAACGCCATCGGCCATGCCGATGGCGTTTGCACATCTGCACATCTATAACGCGTACAGGACCGTCGCGTGCATTTCATGGTGCAGACCAAAAACCGTAAGCTGAATCGATTTTGCTTGCTAGCCAAAACGACCTTGATCCAGCGCAAACGAATCCCGCCCAGCTAGTACGAACACCTAATAGAGACTTGTAACCCGCGCGCGGAATATCCGCTTCAATCCAATTCAATGCGATGGGAGTCTGATCATGTTCAAACAAGCCTTTGCGGTGCTGCAGAAAATCGGCAAGGCGTTGATGCTGCCGGTGGCCGTGCTGCCGGTGGCCGGTTTGCTGCTCGGTATTGGTGCATCCAACTTTTCCTTCATACCGGCCGCGGTATCGCAGGTGATGGCGCAGAGCGGTGGCGCCATCTTCGGCAACCTGCCGATTATCTTCGCCGTTGGCGTTGCTCTTGGTTTGACCGAGAACGACGGCGTGGCCGCAATCGCGGCGGTGGTCGGCTTTGTCGTGATGATTGCCACCCTTGGGGTAATGGCTGGGGTATGGGGTATCGAGCCTGCCACCGTGATGGGCATGAAGTCGATGGAGACCGGTGTGTTCGGCGGCATCATCATCGGTGGCGTGGCGGCGACCCTGTTCAACCGCTACTACCGAATCTCGCTGCCGCCGTATCTGGGCTTCTTTGCCGGCAAGCGCTTCGTACCTATCGTCACCGGCGTGGCGGCGATCTTCGTCGGCGTGGCATTGTCCATCGTCTGGCCGCCTATCCAGGGAGGTATTGAGCAGTTCTCGCACTGGGCCGCTTATAGCAGCCCGCGCACGGCAGCTACCGTTTATGGTTTCGTCGAGCGCTTGCTGATCCCCTTCGGCCTGCATCACATCTGGAACGTGCCGTTCTTCTTCGAGATGGGCAGCTTCACCGACGCGGCTGGCAAGGTGGTACGCGGCGACATCAACCGCTTCTTCGCCGGTGACCCCACGGCCGGCGTGCTGTCCGGTGCTTTCCTCTTCAAGATGTTCGGCCTGCCTGCCGCCGCTATCGCGATTTGGCACAGTGCCAAGCCTGAAAATCGGGTGAAGGTGGGCGGTATCATGATCTCGGCCGCGCTCACTTCCTTCCTCACCGGCATCACCGAGCCGATCGAGTTTTCCTTCCTGTTCGTCGCCCCGGTGCTGTACGTGATCCACGCCGTGCTCGCCGCATCGACCCAGTTCTTGGCCAACACGCTCGATATGCACATGGGCTTCACCTTCTCGCAGGGCGGTATCGATTTCCTGCTGTTCAATGCCTTTGGCAAGAACGCGCAGAACTGGTGGCTGGTGCTGATCCTGGGCCCGATCTACGCGGTGATCTACTACGGTGTGTTCCGCTTCGCCATCGCCAAGCTCAACCTCAAGACCCCTGGCCGCGAGGACGACGAAGCTGGCATGATTGAAGCCGAGCTTGCCAGCAGCGTGGGCGACGATCGCACTCGCGAGCTGGTGGCCGCCTTCGGTGGTGGTGACAATATCCAGAGCCTGGATGCCTGCATCACGCGCTTGCGTATCGCGGTGGCTGATATCGACAAGGTCGATCAGGCCAAGCTCAAGGCGCTGGGTGCCGCTGGTGTGATGGTGGTCGGTAACGGCGTGCAGGCAGTGTTCGGTACGCTGTCGGAAAACATGAAGACCGACATCGCCAAGCACCTGGGCCGTCATTGAACGGAACTTGGCTGACAAAGGGGCGCTGCGGCGCCCCTTTTTGTTGGTCATCACGCTATGGCGCGCTGTTCCAGCGGCAGGGCGAAACCTGCGTGTCGTTGCCAAGCCGTATCGACGGCAGTCAGGGCCTTGGCTAATCGCAGCTCACGACTGCCTGAGAGCCGCAACCATGGCACCGGCTGCATAGCCAGCACGTCGACAAAGCGCTGCGTCATCCACGGTCGCAGCGTTTCACCGTCGCGCAGGCCGTCGTCCTCGAACGGCACGTCGGCGTGGTCCGTCAGCAGGTAGAGCTGGCGTGGTGGCATGGCGGCGGCGATCGCCTCGACGCCTTGATGGCGCAGCCCGCGATAGCGCTCGTGCCAGATGCGGGTGGCCAGCGCGTCGGTATCGCATACGAGCACCGGCCCGCCCTCGCGGGCCGCTGCGTTTTCACGTCGGGTCTGTTCCATCGCGATCAGCGTGAAATCGTCTGCCTGCCAGTGCACGTCCTGCGGCCGTGCGGCGGGATCGCGGGCGCGTGCCAGTGCCATCAGGTTCTGGCTGTACTCGCGGCCGTACTCCGCCACCCAGCGCGTCGCCGCCCAGGCGCCGCCACGCGTCTGCAGTGCCGTGGCGAGATCGCGCGCCAGCGTGGTGGTGCCGGTCGATTCGGCGCCGACCACCGTCACCCGCATCGCGAGCCCGGCGCGCACCGGCGCCGGCAGCTGCCACCAGTGCGTGGCGAGGTCGGTGCGTACCGCCGTGCCCGACACCGGATGCAACGCCCGCTGCGGATCGAGGCAGACCGAGGCTGCACCAAAGTGCCGCGCCAGCTCGCCGCCGTAGTTTTCCGAGGTGAACACCGCATCGACGGCGATACCGGCCGCTGCACTCTCATCCACAGCCGCGCGCATGATGGCGACGTGCGCGTCCCAGATCGCCGGGTCGTGATAATCGATGGGGATGTCATCGAGCGCGCCGACCACGCAAACGTGAGGCAGGTCGACGAGACATTCGCGCAGCCAGGCCACCCGGTCGGCAATCGAGATCGATTCGACCGACGCGCCCAGCACCGCCACCGTCACCTGCCGGCAATGGTGGGCGGCGGTGCGCATCAAATAGAGGTGGCCCAGGTGCGGCGGGTAGAACTTGCCGATCACCAGGCCATGCTGGAATTGAACGCGGTTCACGCCGTCGCCCCGGCCGGCCTGTTCCAGGCGAACCAGCCACGGATGCACAGCAGCAGGAACACCGTGTAGAGGATGGCGATCAGCGGCAGGCCGCGGCTGAAGTAAAGCGGAATTGACACCACGTCGACCGCGATCCACCACAGCCAGCTGTCGCGGCGGCGCTGGTTCAGCAGCCACTGTGCGCACAGGCTCAGCGCGGTGATCAGCGCATCCATCAGCGGCGCGCTGCCCTTGGCCCACAGCATCAGCTGCCATAGCAGCAGCGTGACTAGGGCGGCCGAAAGTGCCAGCAGCAGCCATTCGCGCCCGCTGGAGCGGAATACCGGTAGATGAGCGGCATCGCTGCCATGCCGCAGCCAAGCACGCCAGCCGATCAGGCCCATGGTGATGAACACGATCTGCAGTCCGGCATCGGAGAACAGCCGCAGTTCGACGTACACCAGGCCCAGGATCACGCAATTGACGATGCCGAGCGGGAAGTTGGCGATGTGAGAGCGCGTGGTCAGCCACACGCAGACGAGGCCGGTGGCGAGGCCGGCGAGATCGCCGATCGAGAGTGGCATGCCGAGCACGGTGGCAACGGGTGCTATCAATGGGGCGAGCAGTGACATGGTGGGTTCTGTTGACGGTTGATTGAAGGCGACGCGACGCGGTTGCCGCGTGCGCTAGTTGGGGTGGCTTGTTGGGGTTAGTTAGAGATCGATCGCTTTTCCTGTGCGTATATCCACCGGTGGCCAGGCAGCGACATGGTGAAATATGAACGCTGTGCTTTCCGGCAAGGCACTCGCAGCCGCTTGCAGAACACGAATCATGCGTTTGTCGCCTTCATCCAGTGCATCGGGCCAGTCTGGATACATGCTTTCCAGTGCGATGATGAAGGTTGAACTGCCTCCTTCATTAACGATGTCTGCCAAAAATCCCCAGTTCCTGGTTGCGGCGACTTCGCGCATCGCATCTTTGAAACGCTTGCCCTGGTGGATATTCCAGGCCCAAAGATTCAAATAAGGCCTGCTCCCAGTGGTGTCGACAACGGCTTCCACGAGATCAACGTGCCGATGCGCTGCAGTGAATACTCGTACCGCGCCCTCAATATCAGTTTTCATATCAGCGTTGCGTTTGGCAGCGAGGCCCAGGGTAGCAATGGGGCGAAACTGCCCAGCGCCCGTGGGGCTGCGTAATAGTTAATCAAATCCCGACCGCGCCGGCAGTCAGACCAAGAAAATGGTCGAGGATATGGAAGTGATCCTCGAAAAAGCGGTCTTCCATGGCCGCGAGCTCAGTGATGGGTACCCACCGCGCGGCGGCGGCATCGTCGCTACCGGCCACTTTGGGCAGGCGTTCCATTGCGATGGCGAAGTGGTGGGCGTGGGTGATGGTGCGGCCGCGCAGGCTGCGATCGGGGTGGTCGAACACCGCCACACCGCGCAGTGCGGCTTCCAGCGTGCTGTCGAGCAGCGCCAGGCCCGTTTCCTCGCGCAGCTCGCGGATCGCGCCCTGTAGCAGCCGTTCGCGGCCATCGAGAAAGCCACCCGGCAGCGCCCACAATCCTTGCCCCGGCGCGTGCTTGCGCTCGATGAGCAGCACATGGTCGGCGATCTCGACCACCGCATCGACGGTGACGAAGGGGCCGCCGCCCCAGCGCTTGCGATTTTCGATCAGCGCCGCGTGCTCGGCGCGCAGCGGCGCAAACGCCGGCAACGTGCGCCAGCCCTGCAGGTAGCCGGCGATGGCAGGTGGTACCAGCGTGGCGAGCAGCGCGTCGGCGGCAGCGTCGTCGTCCACACCGAAATAGATCTGCCGCAGGCTGGTGGCATCGAGCTCGCCCTGGGCCGGCAGCGGCAGCAGCGTCCAGCCGGGGAAGCGCTGCAGGTAGTAGCTCGATGCATCCTTGGCGTGGCCGACCAGCGCGACGCGGCGTGGCGGTGTGTCTCCGTCGACCGCCTTGCGTACCGCCGCAGTCCAGCGGCCATCATCGTAGTAATCGCGCACCGGCGCGTAGCGCACCCGCGCCGTATCGGCTTCGTTCAGTGTGGCGGACAACATCGCGGCGCGTTCCTGCCAGCTGAACGGGTTCTTGGCATCGCGCGCGCGATGGGCGGAACCTACCACCACCACTACTTGCGGCGCACGGCGCAGCGCTTCTGCCAGCAGCGCGGCATGGCCCAGGTGGAAGGGTTGGAAGCGGCCGATCAGCACCGCGCAATCGAAATCGTGGCTCATGGCTAATCCCAATCAGAACAGGTGGCGGGCGGCGATGGGCATCTGTCGGCCACTGCCGAAGGCGCGGGCGCGTAGCCGCAGGATGGGTGGCGCCTGGCGCCGCTTGTATTCGTTGCGGGCAATCATGCCGCGCAGGCGCGCCACCAGAGTCTGGCCCTCCGCGCTGGCAGTCAGTCGCGCGTACTCGGCCTCGACCTTTGCTCTCTCGTCCTGCCCCAGTCGCTGCCCTTCAACCAGTACCTTGAGCAGTGCATCGAGCACCGGATAGGGCGGCAGGCTGTCGGTGTCGCGCTGGCCGGGTGCCAGCTCGGCGGACGGTTCCTTGTCGAGGATGGGCGCCGGGATCAGCTCGCGGCCGGCGGCTTCGTTCAGGTGGCGGCTCAGCGCGTAGACCTCCGTCTTGTACAAGTCGCCGATCAGCCCCAGCCCGCCATTGGTGTCGCCATACAGCGTGCAATAGCCGACCGAGATCTCGCTCTTGTTGCCGGTGGTGAGCAGCAGGTGGCCGTAGCTGTTCGAGTATTCCATCAGCACCGTGCCGCGCACGCGCGCCTGCAGGTTCTCCAGCGGCAGACCGGCCAGCGGCGCGCCAAACGCCGTGGCGAAGCCGACGGCATAGGCATCGACCATGTCGCGGATCGGGTGCTCGATCAGCTGCACGCCCAGGTTGCGGCACAGCGTGACCGAATCGTCGACGCTGCCGGCACTGGAAAAGCGCGACGGCATGGTGATGGCGGTGACGTTGTCGGCGCCGAGCGCCTCGGCCGCCAGCGCCAGCGTCAGCGCGCTGTCGATGCCGCCGGAGCAGCCAACCACGGCACGCAAAAAACCGCAGCGCCGCGCGTAGTCGCGCAGGCCCAGCACGATCTGCTGGCGGTAGAACGCCATCACCGGCAGTCCTGCCGGGTCGACCGCGGGCAGCGCAGCGCCGTCGGCGGTGGCGAAGCGCGTGCCGTCGAAGCCCAGCGTGCAGGTGTCCTCGGCAAAGCGCTCCGCCTCGAATACCACGCCGCCCTGCGGGGTGACGGCGAACGATGCACCATCGAACACCAGCTGGTCCTGGCCGCCGACCTGGTTCACATAGAGCAGCGGCAGATCGTGGCGCCGGCTGGCGGCGGCGAACAGCTGGTGGCGCTGCTCGCGCTTGCCGATGTTGGAGGGGCTGGCGTTGATCGACACCACCAGATCCGGTGCGGCCTCAGCCAGCCGTTGGAATGGGTTCACCGCATAGTCGCGGCCATCGTCGTTCCAGCCATCCTCGCAGATCAGAAAGCCGATGCGCCACGGCCCGATGCGCAGCACCCGGTTGGCATCCGGTCCCGGCTCGAAGTGGCGGTGCTCGTCGAAGATGTTGTAGGTGGGCAGCAGCTGCTTGGCGTACTGCAGACGCACGGCCCCGTCGGCGATCACCAGCAGGCTGTTCGAGAGCGGTTTGCCCGGCCCCTCGCGCCGGGTCGGCGCGCCGATCACCCAGTTGAGCCCTGGTGTGGCGCGGCTGGCGGCGAGCAGCTCGGCCAGTGCCGCATCAATGGCGGCGAGAAAGGCCGGCTCGTCGAGCAGGTCGCCCGGGTAATAACCGGTGAGCGACAGCTCGGGAAACACCACCAGCTCGGCACCCTCGCGCTGCGCCGTTTCGGCCGCGGCGCGCATCAGCTTGAGGTTGCCGGCGAAGTCGCCGACGGTGGGATTGATCTGGGCTACGGTGATGCGCAGCATGGTGGTCCTCAGGAATGCTTTGGATCTAGTGTCGGATGGCTATGCGGATATTTATCTTTTGTTATTGGCACATCGATTTTTGCCCCTCTAGCCTTGCGGACTACACGTAAATCGCAGCGCCAACATGATGAAATTTAACCCCTGGATTTGGCAATACGCATAACTGCGCTTTCATTTTCTCAGTAACAAAAATTTGTGACTTGTTAGAGCCGGCCAAAACGAAAATATCCGGAATTTTGTCTTTTTTAACAAAAAGAGCCTGAACATAAAATATATCGCTATTCGGACCTGATCTCATGACGACAGAGTGTTCTTCATCAAATTCGAAAACTTCTGCTAGTACATTCGCCAAGAACCATCGCTTCGCTTTGACCAAAATGGGGAGAAGTTCGACTTCAGTACCCAGATCGAGAAATTTCGTATGATTCTCTTGAATAGCAAATGTCGAACTGCATGTTGCGAGAGACTCAGGCACCAAACCTTTTTCGTAAAACTCGAAGCCTGGGTCGACCCAGCTTTCTCGATACCTTCTGTGTCCTATAGCAGCTAGGGTGCTATATGAGCCTCCGGGTCGGAGTAACAACAAGCGATGAGCGTTGCTGGGCCGAATGCAATAAATATTCTCCGCTAGAGTTTTCATAAACTCGTTTCCCGATTGTTAAATTCCGGGCATCAAATTCTGCTTGAACATTGCAGTAGCAACTCGCATGGCATGATTGCAAACGAAATTGCTATCTGTAGCTGTATATTCAACTCGCCGTGTGATTAAACACCTGCCGCAAATACGCCAGGAAAGTCTGGTCCTCACACAGCGTCTTGCCCGGCGCATCGGAGAGCTTGGCTACCGGCTGGCCGTTACAGTGGGTGAGCTTCATCACGATGTTCAGCGCCTTGAGAGGCGTGTCGTTGGTGAAATTGGTGCCGATGCCGAAACTGGTCTGGATGCGGCCGCGGAAATGGCGGTACAGCGCCAGCGCCTTGTCGATGTCGAGCCCGTCGGAGAACACCAGCCGTTTCATCCGCGCATCGATGCGCAGCGCGTCGTAGTGGGCGATGGCTTTTTCGCCCCAGGCCGTGGGATCGCCCGAATCGTGCCGCAGACCGTCGAACAGCTTGGCGAAGTAGAGATCGAAATCGGCGAGGAAGGCATCCATGCCGACCACATCCGTCAGCGCGATGCCCAGATCACCGCGGTATTCCTGCACCCAGCCTTCCAGCGCGGATTTCTGAAAATCGCGCAGCCGCGAGCCGAAGGCCTGGTAGGCCTGCAGGTATTCGTGCGCCATGGTGCCGATCGGCGTGATGCCGTAGCGCTTGGCGAGGTAGACGTTGGAGGTGCCGCGCACGAACTGCGGCACTTCGCGCGTCAGCGTTTCCAGCACCTCGTCGTGCCACTCGGCCGAATAGCGGCGGCGCAGACCGAAATCGAAGGCGATGAAGGGGAAATCCCCGCCGTCCGCGAGCTCCGGCGCGGCGGCCTTGAGCGTGGCGATCTTGGCGGCAAGGCGCTGCCGCGCTACGCCGAGCACCGCCTCAACATTGCCGAGGCGGCGAAAGTACAGCGTGTTGACGATGTAGAGCACGAAGATCTCGAAGCCCATCACGTGCACCAGCGGGCCGCGCGCGACGATCTGCAGCGTGTCGCCGGCTGTTTCCACCGAGACGAAATGGCGCTGGAAGCGGAACACGGTGAGGAAGTCGACGAAATCGCCCTTGATGAAGCGCAGGCCGCGCAGGTAGTCGAGCTCGTCCTGGGTGAACTGCATGGCGCACAGCGCATCGAGCTCGGCCTCTACCTCCGCCTTGAGCTCGGCCAGCGGAAAGGCCGGCGTATTGCGGCAGACGAAGGCGTACTCGGCCATGGCGCCGGGCTGGCGATGCAGCAGCGCCTGCCACATGGTGAACTTGTAGAGGTCGTTTTCCAGCAGGCTGCGCACGATGGGGGCGTTCATCTCGGTTCTCGATGCGTTCGTATGGTGTGGGTGGTGCAAGCCGTTGCAGCGCAGGCCGCGTGGCCGCCGCTGCAACGGGTCTTCAGGCGAGGCATTCTGCCGCGATCTGCTCGCTGGTGGCGAGCCGCGCGCCACGGGCCTGCATATCGGCGAGAAAATCACGGTACTGCGCCTCGAAGCCGGCGACGGCGCTCATGCAGTCGGTCAGCAGCGTCAGCCGCGCCGCACCATCGGGCAGGCGGGCCACCAGATGCTCGGTGGTCGCCTTTACGCAGTGGCTGCCAGCCTCACCGGCGACGATGATGTGCTCGGCGTCATTCAGTGCAGCCACCAGCGCGGCGTTCACTTGCGTGCTGTCGTCGTCGGCCAGCGGCACTTCGGCTTCGATGGCGCTGTAGTGCTCGGTCCACGGATTGGTGCCCTTCACCACCTTGGCCACGATCTTCAGCTCGCGCTCTTCCCAGCGGTTGTAGGCGGCGCGCAGGCTGTCGTGCACGGCGTAACCCCAGCTGCCGATTTCACAGTGCACCGGCCAGACCATGTGCACGTAGCGGCCCTTCGCTTCCAGTTCGCGCAGATAGCTCAGCGCGCGGGATGTGGCGGCCGGATCACGCGGCACGTAGCGGCCGGTTGCGACATCGTTTGCGCTGATCTGCGTGAACGGGGCGACGCCATCGCCGTCACCAGTGCACCAGAAGGTGGGGTGGGCGATGTCGAGCCGTTGGTGGGAATCGAGCGTGATGGTGATGGCGTCGAAGCTCGCGCCCGCTGTATCGATCAGCGCGGCAAGGCGCAGCATGTCGGCGTGGGCGCCGGCCACCGGCAGTGCCGGGGCCAGCTGTTCACCGTCGGCCAGTGGATTGGCCGGGCGGAAGGTGGTGGGCAGATCGCAGAAATCGTTCTGCGGGTCGATGATCAACAGGTGTTGCTTCAACATGGTGGCGCTCCGGCTGCGGGGTGATTCCAATGTAAACCACTTAGTTTATGTTTGCAACTAATTAAATGGCGCAGCAAAGCGGGTGCACGAAGTATGGATACCTACATTGGATCATGCCGTGCGGCGCTAGCCAAACAGTCTGCAATCAGTTAGTTTTAATTATGATCTAACTGGATGGGAATGGGATGAGCGAGGTGATCTGCACGGTCGACGTTGTGCTGTTGACGCTGCGTGACGATGCGCTGCAAGTGCTGCTGCACCGGCGCGAGCGCGAGCCCTTTGTCGGCACGCTGGCGCTGCCGGGCGGCTATGTGCACACCGACAGCGACCGCGATACCCGTGATGCCGCCTTGCGCGTGCTGCGCGACAAGCCGGGGGTGCACAGCCCCTATCTGGAGCAGCTTGGCACCTTCAGCGGCCCGGCGCGCGATCCCCGCGGCTGGTCGATCAGCGTGGTCTATTACGCGCTGGTGCCCGATACGCTGATTACCGAAGCGGCAGACGCGGTGCTCTGCTCGGTGGACGACCTGCGCGGCCTGCCGTTCGATCATGCGCAGATTGTTGCCGCTGCGTGCGAGCGCGTGCGCAACAAGAGCAGCTATTCATCGCTGCCGGTGCACCTGTGCCCGGCGCCGTTCACGCTGCCGCAGCTGCAGGTGGTCTATGAGGCGCTGCTGGGCGAACCGCTGAACAAGGTAAGCTTTCGCCGCAAGATGGACGAACTCGACGTGCTCGAAGCGATCCCCGGCGCGTTCTCCAGTGGCAACGCGCATCGGCCGGCGCAGCTCTACCAAGTGAAGCCCGCTTGGCGGCACGCGTTATCGTTGAGCGAGCGGGCGATCTGATCCAGCGGCGCTGACATGCAACAGATCCGTGCTTGTTATCGGTATCAGGCCCCGGCTATCCTCGGCCCTCTGCCGATGCGGCCCAGGCCGCAATGATCACAGGAGGCCTTGATGCAACATGCGGTACTAGCACTGATTGAGCGGCTTGACGCCGTCGAATTTGGCTCGGCGCAGGAAGACGAGATCAAGCAAGCGCTTTGGGTCCATCCCTTGTGGGCAACAGGGGCGGCGCAATCGCTGCCCGACGGCAAACTGGCGATCAGTTTTGCCGCGGTGACACTGGAAGGCCACGCTTTGCCAGTGGTGCCGGCCTATGCCAGTGCCGAGCTGGCGGCGGCCCAAGGTGAAACTGAGCCCGTGTTCGAAACCACGTTCAGCGCCTTGCTGCTCACCGCTAGCCAGCAGCATTTCGAGCTGGCCTTGATCGACGAGCATGGCATGACCGTCGTCGACAACACCTATCTGCTCAAAGTCCATGATTTGCTGACCATGCAGGCGGGCGACGCGCAAATCGACACGGCCCGTTATGCGGCGTTGCTGGCGCCGCTACGGGATTTCACCCGGGTGGCCTACGACTACTGCGCAAGTCAGGCGGACATCGAGCAGATGCACTTGGTTTACCTGCAGACCAGCAACAAGCCAGGCGAGCCGCTGATGATCCTGCGCAGCAAGCGCCATGCGGAACATGAACACGCGTTGGTGGCGTTGGCCAGGGAGTGCTTGCCGCCGGACGCGCGCTTCCAGGTGAGCGATGCGCTGGATTCCGATCCTACCGGGGTTGTTGCGGGCGTGCTCAAGACCGAGCCGGTTTACGATCGCAAACATCCCCGTGGCTGGTGGGCCAATTTCAAACGCCGTTGGCGCACGCCGCAAATCGGCGTCGTGATGATAGATCTGGCCACTGCATAGCGTGCCCATAGCGGGCGTAGATACCTCATTCATCTGTGCCCGATGACTGACCAGGTGCCACGCGCTGTCGTTGAGCGCGTGTGGCATCTAGCGACGTGGCTAGCCGGGTTGCGGGCGCTACGCGATACGGCATATCCCGGCTTCTGTTGCCACGTAAACCGGGCGATGCTGTTGCTGGCGGCCGCTGTCGCCGGCGTGCAAGTTGTGCAAGATCCGGGAAGCTTAGCGAGCGCCTGTCCGGCATGCTGATCCCGGCATATCCCACGGAATATCGATGAACGCCGCCTCCGCTCTGCGCCTGATCCTGCTCGCCGCCATCTGGGGCGCATCTTTTCTGTTCATGCGCGTATCGGTGCCGGCGCTGGGCCCGGTGATCCCGGCAGTAGGGCGCATCGTGATCGGCGCGGTGTTCCTCGCGCTGGTGGCCGTGTTGCTGGCGCGCACGCGGCTCAAACGCGAGCATTGGCGCCACTACGCGGTGCTTGGGCTGTTTAACACCGCCATTCCCTTCCTGCTCTATGGCCTGGCCGCGCGCTCGCTGACTGCGTCGATGATGTCGATCCTTAATGCCACAGCGCCGATCTGGGGCGCGCTGGTGGCCGCTGTCTGGCTGGGCGTGAAGCCGACACTCAAATCGGCATTCGGCTTGCTACTGGGCATAGTCGGGGTGACGGTACTGGTGGGCCTGGATGCCGCGATCAGCAAGCCCGGCACCGGCTGGGCCATCGTAGCTGTGCTCGGCGCTACGCTGTGCTACGCAACCGCCAGCAGCTACAGCAAGCGGCACGCCGCCGATGTGCCGCCATTCGCCGCTGCGCACGGCAGCATGTGGGCTTCCAGTCTCGCCATCCTGCCGCTGTTGGCCTGGCAGCCTGCGCCGGTGGTGCCAACGCCGCTGGCGGTACTGGCCGTGCTGGCGCTGGGCGTGTTCTGCACCGGCGTTGCCTACCTGTTGTACTTCCGCCTAGTGCAGGACATTGGCCCGGCGTCGGCGCTGACCGTGACCTTTTTGATCCCGGTGTTCGGCGTGTTGTGGGGCGTATTGCTGCTGGGCGAAACCGTTGGACACAACACGCTGGCCGGCGCCGCGCTGGTGTTGTTGGGCACGGCGCTGGCGACGGGGTTTGATCCGCGGCGGTTGTGGCGGAAGTAGCTTGGCCGTCTGGTGCTTGCAACGGGGCACGCCGAAATCATCCTCAGGCCTGAGCGCTGACCACCCTTACCCCTGTGCCAAGCGCCGAGGGAGTGGAGCGAGACCTGGACTCGCGACCGACCGAGGGTAGCCCGGAGGGCCGCAAGGCAGGGGGTCGCCTTTGGGGTGGAGGGGAATTTGGCGAGACAAATCCCCTTCTCCGGCTGCGGGCCGGAATCCCGCTAGCCTTTAGCTAAGCCGCAGGCGTTGTCCTGATGTTGTTCGCTCCATCGTCCGCCGGTGCCGCTGCCCGCGGATCGTGATCCAGCGCCCTGATCCCTGCTCGCCGTCAGCTTACGCGTGGCGTATCCAGCCATTCCACTTGCAGACGTAGCCGCCATAGCAGCAGCAAGCCAGGTACGCCGACCAGCATCGATAGCTCGAAGAAATGCGCCCAGCCCAGCGATTCGACCAGGTAGCCCGACGTCGGTCCGACGTAGACGCGCCCCACCGCCGATAGCGCCGACAGCAGCGCATAGTGGGTGGCACTGGCCTCGCGGTTGCACAGCGCCATCAGCAGTGATACCAGCGCCGCCGTGCCCATGCCGCCGGCCAGGTTTTCCAGTGTCATCGAGATACCCAGCAACACATCGAGGCTACCGTCCCAGCCCTTACCGGTCCGGAACACTTGCAGCACTTCATCGGGCAACGGCAGATGCACGCTGCCGAGCGCACCCTTGCCGTAGATGGCCAGCGCCCAGTAGCCGACGTTCGAGACGATCTGCAGTATGCCGAACGCCAGCAAGGAGCGGTACAGCCGCAGCCGCACCATCAGCAAGCCGCCGACGATGCCGCCGAAGATGGTCGCCACCATGCCTACGATCTTGTTGACCACACCAATCTCGCCCAGGCTGAAGCCCACGCCCTGCTGCAGGAAGGCCACGCTGAGCACGCCGGCAAAGGCGTCGCCCAGCTTGTAGAGCACGATCAGCAGCAGGAAAGCCCAGGCGTGTTCGCGGCGGAAGTACTGCTGCATCGGCGTGATCAAGAGCTCGAAGCGCGCCAGTTGCGCACCGTACAGCGCCAGCGGTACCGCAGCGCCGATCTCGGCCAGCACGAACAAGAGGCCGGTCCAGTTGTTCTGGCTGTCCGGAACGAAATCCGGCCAACCCGCCAGTTGGCCCAGTGCGACCAGGCCGCGCTGCGCCAGCATGTAGCCGAGCCACGCCCCGGCCAGCATGGCCAGAAAGCCGTTGAGGTGCCGCCATTCGCCAAATAGCCGCGAGCCGACCAGCGCATTGACCAGCAGCGCGGCGACCACGGCCGCCAGCGGCGCAAACGCCCCCTGCTGCTGCCACGCGGCGGTGATGGCCGCGGCGAGCAACAACAGTAGCGCGGCAATGAAGCGGGCAAATTCGCTGGCCGAATGACTGGCGTGGTAGGCGAGGCGAGGCGCGATCAGCTGCACGATTACGGCCAGCCCGAGCATCACCCCGCCCAGCATGGCATAGGTGCGGCCCCAACCCATGGCCTCCGCCATCAGGAAGGCCAGTCCGCCCGAGGTCAGCATGGCCAGCCGGTAGCCCAGCACGCCAACGGCGGCCGCCGCACCGCGCTCGTCGTCGTGGCTGACATCGACCCGGTAGGCATCGACTACCACATCCTGCGAGGCCGAGAAAAACGCCACCCCCAACGCGAACAGCGCAAAGGTGCCGGTGTGCACCCCGGGCTGCAGCCCCGCCATGGAGAGCAGCAACACCCCGAGTGCCAGCTGGGTAATCAGCAGCCAGCCCTTGCGCCGCCCCAGCCCCGGCAGCTCGAAGCGGTCCATCAGCGGGGCCCAGAGGAATTTGTAGGTATAGGGCATGCCGACCAGCGCCAAGAGGCCGATGGTCTTGAGATCGAGCCCGTCACTGGTCAGCCACGATTGCATCGCCTGGCCGGTCAGCGCCAGCGGTAGCCCGGAAGCGAAGCCAAGCAGCAGCACGGCTGCCATGCGGCGGTTGGTGAACACGGCGGTATAGGTGGCGAGCGACATGGCAAGGCCGGGCGAACTGGATGAGCGCGCAGTATCGCATGGCGTATCGCCGGATTCGGGCAAGGGCCCGCGATTGTGGCGAGCGTGCCGCAGGCCGCGGCGCTGGCGACGTTCTATCGTGAAGCGTCGCGCTCCAGGATCATCCCATGCCCGCAGCTCCCTACCTTCTCGCCATTGACCAGGGCACCACCAGCACGCGTTGCATCGTGTTCGATGCTGGCGGTCTGCCGGTGGCGCAGGCGCAGCGCGAGTTCGCCCAGCATTTTCGCCAGCCGGGCTGGGTGGAGCACGATGCGCACGAGATTTTCACCAGCGTGCTGGTGACGATGACCGAGGCGGTGAATCGGGCCGGCATCGATGCGGCTGACATCGCCGGCATCGGCATCGCTAACCAGCGTGAAACCACGGTGATCTGGGAGCGCGCGAGCGGCCGCGCCATCCATCCGGCCATAGTCTGGCAGTCACGGCAGAGCCAGGCGATCTGTGATGCGTTCAAGGCCGACGGCGCAGAACCGCTGGTGCGCGAGCGCACCGGCCTGCTGCTCGACCCCTATTTTTCGGCGAGCAAGATCCGCTGGCTGCTCGACAACGTGCAGGGTGCCCGCGTGCGGGCGATACGCGGCGAGCTGGCCTTTGGCACCATCGACAGCTGGCTGATCTGGCAGCTGTCCGGCGGCGCGGTGCATGTGACTGACGAGACCAACGCCGCGCGCACGCTGCTTTACGACATCCATCGCCGTTGCTGGGACGACGAGCTACTGCGCTTATTCGACATTCCGGCCGCGCTGTTGCCACGCGTGCAGCCCAGCAGCGCCGACCATGCCAGCACCTTGCCGCAATTCGGCTTCGGCCTGCGCTTGCCGATACGCGGCGCGGCCGGCGACCAGCAGGCAGCCCTGGTCGGGCAGGGTTGCTTTGCGCCAGGCATGGCCAAGAACACCTACGGCACCGGCTGCTTCATGCTGCTGCACACCGGTGCGGTGCCGGTGCTGTCCATGCATGGGCTGCTGACCACCGCGGCGTGCAGCTTCGATGGATCACCGCAATACGCGCTGGAGGGCAGCATCTTTGTCGCCGGTTCGGTGATCCAGTGGTTGCGCGATGGGTTGGGTCTGCTCGATACCGCCGCCGATTCGCTGGCGCTGGCGGCCAGCGTGCCGGACAACGGCGGTGTCTACGTGGTGCCGGCCTTCGTCGGGCTGGGGGCGCCGTATTGGCGCAGTGACGCGCGCGGCGCGGTGTTCGGTTTGACGCGCGGCAGTGGCAAGGCCCACCTCACGCGCGCCGCGCTCGAAGCGATCGCCTACCAGACCCGCGATGTCCTGGCGGCCATGCAGCTGGATGCAGGCATCGCGCTGACCGAGCTGCGCGCCGACGGCGGCGCCATCGCCAACGACTTTTTGGCGCAGTTCCAGAGCGATCTGCTCGGCGTGCCGTTGCTGCGGCCACGCGTCACCGAAACGACAGCGTTGGGCGCCGCCTACCTCGCAGGATTGGCGGCCGGGGTCTGGGATGCGCCGTCGGCGCTGGCCGGCCAGTGGCAGGAGGAACGGCGTTTCATGCCACAGATGGACGAGGTGCGCCGCGAGACGTTGTATGCGGGCTGGCAGCAGGCGGTACAGGCGACGCTGGGGTTTCGGCCGGTGGCTTAAGCGGATTCGCGAGAATTTCCGAACTGGCAGATCATGCGCGCGCCTTGCGCAACTGCCACCACGCAAACGTGAAGCACGCGAGGCCCAACAGCCCTTCGCCCAAGGCCCACAGCTGCCACACCTGGCCCGCGCCCAGCCAGGCATCGGCCAGCCGCGTGAGGTAGGCGCAAATATCGCCGGTCTGTGCGTTGCAGGTGTAGCGTATGCGCCAGTCCCAGAACGCCAGGCACAGGATGACGGCGCCCAGCAGGGCTGAAGGGATTGCTTTCTGGCGGGGCGTCAGGCCGAGGTCGTCCATGGCGTGCTCACAGCGGGTAGTCGTAATCGACGGTCAGCGGCGCGTGATCCGAATACTTCACGTCCTTGTAGACGGCCGCCGCCTGCGCGCGCGCGGCGAGGGCCGCAGAGGCCACGTGGTAGTCGATGCGCCAGCCCACGTCCTTGGCATAGGCCTGGCCGCGGTTGCTCCACCAGGTGTAGCCGGGGGCGTCCGGGTAGAGCGTGCGCCAGACATCGACCAGCTTGAGTTCGCTGAATACGCGGCCGATCCAGGCGCGCTCCTCGGGCAAAAAGCCCGAGTTCTTCATATTGCCCTTCCAGTTCTTCAGATCGATCTCGTTGTGCGCGATGTTCCAGTCGCCCAGTACCACCACATCGCGGCCACAGGCGGCAAGCTCGGCCAGGTGTGGCCAGAACGCGGCCATGAACTGGAACTTCACCTGCTGACGTTCCTCGCCGGACGAGCCCGAGGGCAGGTACAGCGAGATTACCGACAGATTGCCGAACTGCGCCTCAAGATAGCGGCCTTCCGCATCGAATTCGGGCAGGCCCAGCCCCTCGATGATGGCGTCGGGCTCGCGCCGGCAGTAGAGACCCACCCCGCTGTAGCCCTTTTTCTCGGCGTAGTGAAAGTAACCGTGGTAGCCGGCGGGCGCGCGCATGGCATCGGTCAGGTCGCCAGCCTGCGCCTTGAGCTCCTGCAGCCCGATCACGTCGGCGCCAGAAGTGGCGACCCAATCGAGAAAGCCCTTGTTGGTGGCGGAGCGGATACCGTTGAGGTTGGCGGAAACAATGCGCATTGAAAGCGTTCCTCTTGGAGCCTGTTGGTGTGGCCGTGTATCTGTGGGTCACTGACAAGAATCCGGCAAAGCCGGGTTCCCACCGGTGCTGAAGGGCACATAGCGGCGCCCTCCGTTTCGATTCCACTCCCCGCCCGCGCTGCGCTCGCCGTCACAACGGGTTGTCGCCGCCGCGAGGGGGTCTCGCTATCTCTCGTCAGCATCACAGCTTGAACCGTGTCTTCCCGGTCGCAAGGGGGGCTTGCGCTGCGTGATATGCTGTTTTTCGTCACATCGCTCCCGAAAATCGGCAGTCTGCAGCCGGTGGGAGCATGCCTCAGGAGCCAGAAACCATGTCCGACTTCCGTCAGGAATTCATCGAATTCGCCGTGGCACAGAATGTGCTGGGATTTGGCGAGTTTATCACCAAAGCCGGCCGCAACTCGCCGTACTTCTTCAATGCCGGCCTCTTCAACGACGGTGCATCGCTGGCCGAACTGGCGCGTTTCTACGCCCAGGCGGCGCTGGCCTCCAAGGTCCAGTTCGATGTGCTGTTTGGGCCTGCATACAAGGGCATCGTGCTGGCGGCGGCCACGGCGGTGAAGCTGGCCGAAGCGGGCAGCAATGTGCCGTTCGCGTACAACCGCAAGGAAGCGAAGGATCATGGTGAGGGCGGCGTGCTGGTTGGCGCCAAGCTCACCGGCCGCGTGCTGATCATTGACGACGTGATCTCGGCGGGCACCAGCGTGCGCGAATCGGTAAGCATGATCCGGGCGCACGGCGCGGAGCCGGCCGGTGTGCTGATCGCGCTCGATCGCATGGAGCGCGGCCAGGGCGAGCTATCGGCGGTGCAGGAAGTGGAGCAGCAATTTGGCATTCCGGTGATTCCGATCGCCACGCTGGGGGATTTGCTCAGCTACCTTGCGGCCAAGCCGGGAATGAACGAGAACTTGAAGAAAGCCGAGGCGTATCGCGCGCAATACGGCATCCGGTGAGCGGCACGTGCCCTTGCCGGGATCTGATCGAGAGGACGAAGGCATGAAGCATTGGGTATGGGTGGCCACCTTGATGGTGGCGCTGACGTCGGCACAGGCCGAAGCCAAGCTCTACCGTTGGGTCGATGAGCAAGGCAACGTGCAATTCAGCGACAAGCCGCCGGTGCAGGATCCCAAGGGCGGCGTGTCCGAACTCAACAAGTCGGGCACTGTGCGCAAGGGCCCGACTGCGCCGCCGACCGAAGAAGAAAAGCTGCGGGCGAAGGAGGCAGAGCTCCTGGCCAAGGAGCAAAAGCGCCGCGACAAGGCGCTGTTGCAGTCCTTCACCAAGCCTGAGGAAATCGACCTGTTGCGCGATCGGCAGATCGAGGCCATCCAGGCGACGATCCAGACCAACAAGCTCAAGCGCCAGACGCTGGTGGACAGGCAGACCCGGCTGAACAAGCAGGCCGAACGCTACACCAAGCAGAAAAAGCCGCTGCCGTCCGACTTGGAAGCCGAGTTCGCTGTGGCGAAAAAGGACATCGACGATATCGACCGCGACACCATCAAGCGCAATGCCGAGATCGAGGAAGTGAAGAAACGCGCCGAGCAGGACAAGCGCCGTTTTATCGAGTTGCAGGCGCGGTAGCCCGTCTTGCGTTGTATCAACGGCCAGCCGGCGAGCTGGCCGTTTTGCTGTCTATCATGCGTAGAATGGCGGCCGTGCCCGTACAGCGGCTACTTCTTCGCGCCGGCTAGGTATTTTTCCGTAGTTCGGCATCCCCGGTGTGCGGGCAAACTGCGCGCGCATCATCGACAGGATTCTTTTCAATGGCAGCGCAGGGCGACAAGGTAGTACTGGGGATCGACATTGGCGGCACCGGCATCAAGGGTGCGCCCGTCGACGTGGCAACCGGCGAACTGCTGGCCGAGCGCGTGCGCCTCGATACCCCGCAGCCGGCCACGCCGGAAGCGGTAGGGCGTGTGGTGAAGCAGCTGGTCGACGAGTTCGGCTGGACGGGACCCGTAGGCTGCACCTTTCCGGCCATCGTCCACAACGGCGTGACGCTGTCCGCTGCCAACGTCGACAAGAGCTGGATCAATGCCCCGGCGCAGGACATCCTGGCCAAGGCCACCGGGTTGCCGCTCAAGCTTGTCAACGACGCCGATGCGGCGGGCCTGGCTGAAGCCATTTTCGGCGCGGCTAAGGGCAAGCAGGGCAAGGTGCTGGTGATTACACTCGGGACCGGCATCGGCACCGCGCTGATCGTCGATGGCAAGCTGATCGCCAATACCGAGTTCGGCCACGTGATCTATCCCAAGGACGCCGTCGCGGAAAAGTACTGTTCGGCCAAGGTCAAGGACGACCTCGACATGAAGTACAAGGACTACGCGGTGCGGCTCAACGGCTATCTCGAACACCTGCAGCTGTTGCTCTCGCCCGATCTTGTCATCATCGGCGGCGGCATTTCGAAGAAGCACGAGAAATTCATTCCCGAACTCAAGGGGTTGCGCTTCCCGGTGGTTCCCGCCGATCTGAAGAACGATGCCGGCATCGTCGGCGCAGCACTGGAAGCGGCGGCGACCTTCGGCATCTGACGACGCGCGTCGCGCATCGCAACGGCCCCGCGGGGGCCGTTTTGCATGGGCGGTCCGCGCAAGCTTGCGGCGTGGTGCAAGTCACTGTTTTGCCGTAGAATATTTGCCCTTTCCCCCGCAGGCGCTTGACCCATGCTTTATCCCACCCGTTACGACGTGATCGTGGTCGGCGGCGGCCATGCCGGCACCGAAGCGGCGCTTGCAAGCGCGCGCATGGGTCGCAAGACGCTGCTGCTGACGCACAACATCGAAACGCTCGGCCAGATGAGCTGCAACCCGTCGATCGGCGGCATCGGCAAGGGTCATCTGGTGAAGGAAGTCGATGCGCTGGGCGGCGCCATGGCGCTGGCCACCGACATGGGTGGCATCCAGTTCAAGACGCTCAATTCCAGCAAGGGCCCGGCCGTACGCGCCACCCGCGCGCAGGCTGATCGCATCCGCTACAAGGCCGCCATCCGCGGCATGCTGGAAAACCAGCCCAATCTCGATCTGTTCCAGCAGGAAGTGGCCGACCTGATCGTCGAGGGCGACCGCGTGATCGGTGCCGTCACCGCCATCGGCGTGCGCTTCGAGGCCAGCGCCGTGGTGCTGACCGCCGGCACCTTCCTCGGCGGCAAGATCCATGTCGGCCTGGAAAACCAGATCGGCGGCCGTGCCGGCGACCCGGCGTCGATTTCGCTCTCGGCCCGGCTGCGCGAGTTGCAGTTGCCGGTGGGCCGGCTCAAGACCGGCACGCCGCCGCGGATCGACGGGCGCACCATCAACTTCGACGTACTCGAAGTGCAGCCGGGCGACGTGCCCGAGCCTGTCTTCTCGGTGCGTGGCAACCGCGCGATGCACCCGCAGCAACTGCCGTGCTGGATCGCACACACCAACGCGCGCACCCACGAGATCATCCGTTCTGGCTTCGATCGCAGCCCCATGTTCACCGGCAAGATCGAAGGCGTGGGCCCGCGCTACTGCCCCAGCATCGAAGACAAGGTGAACCGCTTCGCCGACAAGGACAGCCATCAGATCTTCCTGGAGCCCGAAGGGCTCGATACGCACGAGTTCTATCCAAACGGCATCTCGACCAGCCTGCCGTTCGATATCCAGATCGCCGCGGTGCAATCGATCCACGGCCTGGAAAACGCCCGCATCCTGCGCCCTGGCTACGCCATCGAGTACGACTATTTCGATCCGCGCGCGCTGAAGGCCAGCTTCGAGACCAAGGCGATTGCCGGCCTTTATTTCGCCGGCCAGATCAACGGCACCACCGGCTACGAGGAAGCTGCCGCGCAGGGCCTGTTCGCCGGGATCAACGCCGCGCTCTTCGCGCGCGACGAAGCACCGTGGACGCCGCGCCGCGACGAGGCTTACCTCGGCGTGCTGGTCGACGATCTGGTCACCCGCGGTGTGACCGAGCCGTACCGCATGTTCACCAGCCGCGCCGAGTTCCGGTTGCAGCTGCGCGAGGACAACGCCGACCTGCGCTTGACCGAGATCGGCCGCAAGCTGGGCGTGGTGGGCGATGAACAGTGGGATCTGTTCTGCCGCAAGCGCGACGCGGTCGAGGCTGAGCTCGCGCGACTGAAGTCGACCTGGGTCAATGGCCGCATCATTGCCGCGGCGGAGGCCGAGCGGGTGCTGGGCAAGCCGCTGGAGCGCGAATACACACTGGACGACCTGCTGCGTCGCCCCGAAGTGAGCTACGAGACGCTGCTGACTTTGGAAGCGGCGCAACCCAAGGACGGTGAGGTGGCGGTGACTGATCCGCTGGTCGCCGAGCAGGTCGAGATCCAGGTGAAGTATCACGGCTACATCGAGCGCCAACAGGCCGAGGTGGCGCGCCGTGAAACGCTGGAAGACGCGCGTCTGCCTGCCGATTTCGATTACGGCCAGGTGGTGGGTCTTTCCAAGGAAGTGCAGCAGAAGCTCGCCCGCCACCAGCCGGAAACGCTGGGCCAGGCCAGCCGCATTTCCGGCATCACGCCGGCGGCGGTGGCGCTCTTGGTGGTGCATCTGAAAAAGAAACAGCTCGCCGAGGCAGGCCAGGGCAAGGTGGCCTGATGGCGGTCGTGGCCGATGTGAATACGCTGGCGCCCCCTCTCGCCCAGGGGCTGGCTGTGCTGGGGTTGCCGCTGTCCGCAGCGCAACAGCAGGCGCTGCTGGCTTATGTGGCACTGCTGGCCAAATGGAACAAGACCTACAGTTTGACCGCGATTCGTGAACCGGAACGCATGGTGCCGCAGCATCTGCTCGATTCGCTGGCGCCGCTGCCGGCTTTCGATCGGCTGGGGGCCACGCGCATTCTTGATGTCGGCTCGGGCTTTGGCACGCCGGGTATCCCGCTGGCGATTGCCCGGCCCGACTGGCAGTTCACGCTGCTCGATGCCAACCAGAAGAAGACCACCTTTTTGCGCCAGGCCGTCATGGACCTGAGGCTGGCCAATGTCAGCGTGGTGAACGGCCGGGTCGAAGCCGTCGAGCAGGAAGGCGGATTTGACATCATCACTTCACGCGCCTTCGCCGAGCTCGCCGATTTCATCGCCTGGACCCGCCACCTGCTGGCACCGGCGGGGAGCTGGCTGGCGCTCAAGGGCGTCTGGCCGCACGACGAGATCGCCAAGCTGCCGGTGGACATTGCGGTGAACAGCGTCGATCATCTGGCCGTGCCCGGCGTCGAGGCCGAGCGGCACGTGGTCCACCTGACAGTGAAGCGCACATGAAAATCCTGGCGATCGCCAACCAGAAGGGCGGGGTAGGCAAGACGACGACGGCAGTGAACCTGGCGGCTAGCCTTGCCCACCTGGGGCGGCGCGTGCTGCTGGTCGATCTCGATCCGCAGGCCAATGCCACCATGGGCAGCGGCATCGACAAGGCCAAGCTCAAGCACACGATCTATACGATGCTGATCGGCGATTCGACGCTGGCGCAAACGCGGCTGGCGTCCGAGTCGGGTGGCTACGATGTGCTACCGGCCAACCGCGAGCTGGCGGGCGCTGAAGTCGAACTGGTCGAGGCCGAGGCGCGCGAATCACGGCTCAAGCAGCTGTTGGCCAGCGTGACGGGCGATTACGATTTCATCGTGCTCGACTGCCCACCGGCGCTCAATCTGCTGACCTTGAATGGTCTCGTTGCTGCTGATTCCGTGATGATCCCGATGCAGTGCGAATACTACGCGCTCGAGGGTTTGTCCGATCTCGTCAATACCTTGCGCCGGGTGAAGCAGAACCTGAATCGCAAGATCGAGATCGAGGGTCTGTTGCGCACCATGTTCGATCCGCGCAGCACGCTGGCGCAGCAGGTCAGCGATCAGCTGGTCAAGCATTTCACCTCCAAGCTCTATCACACGGTGATTCCGCGCAATGTGCGCCTGGCCGAAGCGCCGTCGTATGGCCGGCCCATCCTGGCCTACGACAAGTCGTCCAAGGGCGCGCAAGCCTATCTACAGCTCGCCGAGGAATTGCTGGCGCGGCATAATCCGGCCGAAGCCGCTCACCCGGTGTGAGGCGCGCCCGCAGCGCGCTGCTAGTTGCTTACCCTGGCGGGTGAACCTGGGTTCCCCCGTGCCTTTGTTTGAATCCCGAATGGGACCAGCGCTTTCATGATCAAGAAATTCAAAGGCCTAGGCCGCGGCCTCGACGCGCTGATGGGCGATGCCCAGCCTGGCGAAACGTTGCTGCACCTGCCGATCGACGCCCTGCAGCCAGGGCGTTTCCAGCCACGCCAGCATATCGACCACGACGCACTCAATGAGCTCGCCGAATCGATCAAGGCGCAGGGCCTGATGCAGCCGGTGCTGGTACGTGCCATCGATGATGGTCTGGAAACCCGCTACGAGATCATCGCCGGCGAGCGCCGTTGGCGCGCGTGCAAGCTGGTAGGCCTCACCGAGATCGCCGCGCTGGTGCGCGAGGTGCCGGACGAGGCGGTGGCTGCAATGGCGCTGATCGAGAACATCCAGCGCGAGGATCTCAACCCGCTGGAAGAGGCGCAGGGTTTGGCCCGGCTGATCGAAGAGTTCGGCATGACGCATGAGGCGGTGGCGCACGCGGTGGGCAAGTCGCGCACCACGGTCACCAATCTGTTGCGGCTGATGAACCTGGCCGAGCCGGTGCGTGAGCTGCTGCTCGCTGGCCAGCTCGATATGGGCCATGCGCGCGCGCTGTTGGCGCTCGATACGCTGCCACAGGTCGACGCCGCCAAGACCGTAGCGCTCAAGGGCTTGTCGGTACGAGAGACCGAGGCGCTGGTGAAGAAATTGCAGGCGGAGCCGGCGAGCGCCGCGGTGGCCAAGCGCGTCGATCCCGACGTGCAGCGGCTGGAAAACGAGGTGTCGGAGCGCTGGGGCGCTCGGGTGCAGATACGGCAGGGGCGCAAGGGTGCGGGTCGGGTCGTGATCGATTACGCCAGCCTGGACGACCTCGACCGGCTGCTAAATCGATTGCAGCCGTGATCGGGCAATTGCACCGATATGGTGCATGTTGCTGACGTTGGCGTTCAGCTAACGTCTTGATATGCCAATACAGTTTTGCGCCCTTGGTAAAATTGACGCGGCGCAAAGCCGCTCCGTATAATCCACGGGTTTTTCCCATGGGGAAGCCATGGTCAAGCGGCAGGAAATCCGTCGTGTTGTCCGCCTCAAGCTGGTGCTGACCGTTGCCGTTTCGGCGCTGGTCTTCGTTTTATGGGGCGGTAAAGCCGGTATTTCAAGTGTGTTGGGGGGCGGGATTTCATTGGTGGGAGCGCTGCTCTATGCGCGCATCGCCTATCCGGGTGGATGGGTCGCACCGAATGCAATGTTATCGCGCCACTATGCCGCCGAGATGGCCAAATTTGGCTGGACCATAACCGGATTCGCGCTGGTGATCGTGTTGATCCCGGTGCACGGCCTGGGGTTGCTGTTGGGCTACATCGGCGCGACGGCGGCCTACTGGTTGAGCTTATTCGTAAAACTGGAAAAGAACTGAGCATATGGCTGCCGAACAAAGCGCAACGGACTACATCGTCCACCACTTGACCCATGCGGGGCTCGTTCCCAAGACTGGCGCGATCTTCAACTTCAGCAATATGCACCTGGATACCTTCTGGGTGGCGCTGGCGCTGGGTTTCCTCTTCGCTGGGCTGTTCGGCTATGTGGCGCGCAAGGCCACTTCCGGCGTGCCGGGGCGGCTGCAGAACTTCGTCGAGCTCATCGTCGAGATGGTCGATACCCAGATCAAGGATGCCTTCCACGGCAAGAGCCGCGTGATCGGCCCGCTGGCGCTGACCATCTTCGTCTGGGTGTTCCTGATGAATGCGATGGACTTCTTGCCGGTCGATCTGCTGCCGGCGATCGCGCAAGCGATCGGCTACTACGGCTTCGGCCACGACCCGCACCATGTCTACCTGCGCGTCGTTCCGACTGCTGACGTGAACCAGACTTTTGCGCTGTCGCTGTCGGTGCTGATCATCATCATCGGCTTCTCGATCAAGGCCAAGGGCCTCTTGGGCTGGTTCAAGGAACTGCTGACCGCGCCGTTCCATGCCGAGGGTCTGGGCATGCAGATCGTGCTGGGCCCGGTCAACCTCGCGTTCCAGATCATCGAACTGTTGGCCAAGCCGATCTCGCTCTCGCTGCGTCTGTTCGGCAACATGTATGCCGGCGAGCTCATCTTCATCCTGATCGCGCTGCTGCCGTGGTGGATCAACTGGGTGCTGGGCACGCCGTGGGCGATCTTCCACATTCTGGTGGTCACGCTGCAGGCCTTCGTGTTCATGATGCTGACCATTGTCTACCTGTCGATGGCCGTCGAAGACCATTAAGCATTTCAGAATCGCGCCGGGTGGCGTTGCCGCCCGGTTCGTTGTGTTTCAACCCTTGTATCAACGACCTTTCTCACTAGGAGATATCAAAATGGCTGCACCCGAACTCATCGCTGGCATTCAAAGCTCGACCGTGATCGCTGTGTCGATCATCATCGGTCTTGCTGCCATCGGTACTGCTCTGGGCTTCGCTATCCTTGGCGGCAAGTTCCTCGAATCGTCGGCTCGCCAACCGGAAATGATCCCGGTTCTGCAAACCAAGCTGTTCATCATCGCCGGTCTGCTCGATGCCATCTCGATGATCGGTGTTGGTGTTGCCCTGCTGTTCACCTTTGCAAACCCGTTCCTCGCTGCCCTCGGTTAATCGTCGGTTTAAGAGCAAACCCTTAAACCTGGAGGACTAGTTCGTGGAATTCAATGCATCCCTCATCGGGCAGGCGATTACGTTCGCCATCCTGGTGTGGTTCACCATGAAGTTTGTCTGGCCTCCGCTGACCCGGATGATGGATGAGCGCGCCGCGCGCATCGCCGACGGCTTGGCAGCGGCAGACCGCGCCAAGCAGGACTTGGCCAATGCTGAAAAAGCATCGGCCGATCGTCTGCGCGAAGCCAAGCAACAGGCCGCCGAACTCATCGCCCAAGCCGAAAAGCGTGCAGCCCAGATCGTCGACGAAGCCAAGGATCAAGCCAAGGTGGAAGGCGACCGTCTGGTCAAGGGTGCGCAGTCCGAGATCGAGCAACAGGTTCAGAGCGCCCGCGAAGTGCTGCGTCAGCAAGTGGCTGACCTCGCCGTCGCCGGTGCCGAGAAGATCCTGAAGCAAGAGATCGACGCTGCCCGCCACGCCGATCTATTGGCATCCATCAAAGCGGAACTGTAAGACAGTCATGGCAGAACTCATCACCGTCGCAAGACCCTATGCCGAGGCCGTCTTCCGTCTGGCGAAGCAGGAAAGCAAGCTCGGGCCGTGGTCCGAAGCCCTTGCCAACCTCGCCGTGATCGCGAAGAACCAGACCGCAGAAGACGTGGTGGCCAATCCCAAGTATTCGGCTCAACAGGTGCAGCAACTGCTGGTCAGCCTGCTCGGCGGCAACGTCGGGCCGGAAGTGCAGAACTTCATCGCCGTGGTGCTGGAAAACCGTCGTTTCACCGCGCTGCCGCAAATCGCTGAAGTATTCGAGTCGCTGAAGGCGGCCGAAGAAGGCGAAGTAACGGCCGAGATCGCGTCGGCGTTCCCGTTGAGTGCTGCCCAGCTGGGCGAACTCACGGCAACCCTGTCCGCAGAACTCAAGCGCCGGGTAGATGCCGCAGTCACGGTTGCGCCCGAGTTGATCGGTGGCGTGACGGTGAAAGTCGGTGACCTGGTGATCGACGCGTCCGTACGCGGCAAGCTGACAGCGCTGGCGACAAGCCTGAAGAGCTAGGAGATTTTTTATGCAACTCAATCCGTCTGAAATCAGTGAACTGATTAAGGCTCGGATCCAGAACCTGTCGGAAGGCGCCCAAACCCGTACCACTGGTACGGTCGTTTCGGTAACCGACGGGATCGTTCGTGTCCACGGCTTGTCCGATGTGATGCAGGGCGAAATGCTGGAATTCCCGGGCAACACCTTTGGCCTTGCGCTCAACCTTGAGCGTGACTCGGTCGGCGCCGTGGTGATGGGTGAATACACCCACATCTCGGAAGGCGATGAAGTCAAGTGCACCGGCCGCATCCTGGAAGTACCGGTTGGCCGTGAGCTGATCGGTCGCGTGGTCAACGCGCTGGGTCAGCCTATCGATGGCAAGGGCCCGCTGGGTACCACGCTGTCGAGCCCGATCGAAAAGATCGCCCCGGGTGTGATCGCGCGTCAATCGGTGGACCAGCCGCTGCAAATCGGCCTGAAAGCCATCGACACCATGGTGCCGATCGGCCGTGGCCAGCGTGAGCTGATCATTGGTGACCGCCAGACCGGCAAGACCGCCGTTGCGCTCGACGCGATCATCAACCAGAAGGACACGGGCGTCGTTTGTATCTACGTCGCCATTGGCCAGAAGGCTTCGTCGATCGCCAACGTGGTGCGCAAGCTGGAAGAGCACGGTGCCATGGGTCACACCATCATCGTCGCTGCTGCTGCTTCCGAATCGGCCGCGCTGCAATACATCGCCGCCTACGCCGGCTGCACGATGGGCGAATACTTCCGCGACCGCGGTGAAGACGCGCTGATCGTGTATGACGATCTGTCCAAGCAAGCCGTGGCCTATCGCCAGATCTCGCTGCTGCTGCGCCGCCCGCCGGGCCGTGAAGCCTACCCGGGCGACGTGTTCTACCTGCACAGCCGCCTGCTGGAACGTGCTTCCCGCATCAACGCCGACGAAGTTGAAAAGCTCACCGGTGGCGAAGTGAAGGGCAAGACCGGTTCGCTGACCGCGCTGCCGATCATCGAAACGCAAGCCGGCGACGTGTCCGCCTTCGTTCCGACCAACGTGATCTCGATCACCGACGGCCAGATCTTTCTGGAAACCGATCTGTTCAACGCCGGTATCCGTCCTGCGATGAACGCCGGTATCTCGGTGTCGCGCGTCGGTGGTGCGGCTCAGACCAAGGTCATCAAGAAGCTCGGCGGCGGTGTGCGTCTGGCGCTGGCCCAGTACCGTGAACTGGCTGCGTTCGCGCAGTTCGCTTCCGATCTGGACGAAGCCACCCGCAAGCAGCTCGAGCGCGGCAAGCTCGTGACCGAACTGATGAAGCAGGCGCAGTACAGCCCGCTCAAGGTGTCGGAACTCGCCGTCACCCTGCTGCTGATCAACAAGGGCTCGTACGACGACGTCAAGGTTGAGAAGGCACTGGCATTCGAAGCGGCTTTCCTCGCTCACCTCAAGTCCAACCATGCCGAAGTATTGGCGCGCGTGGACCAGAGCGGCCAGCTGTCGGGCGACGACGAAGCTGTCATCGTGAAGGCGGTGGAGAGCTTCAAGTCGGCCAACGCTTACTGATTCGAACCCAAATAGAAAAGGAATCGAATCATGGCTGGCGGCAAGGAAATTCGCACCAAGATCAAAAGCGTAAAGAACACGCAGAAGATCACCCGCGCCATGGAAATGGTGGCTACGTCCAAGATGCGTAAGGCCCAGGAACGCATGCGTTCGGCTCGCCCCTACGGTGAAAAAATCCGTAATGTGGCGGCCCACCTCGCGGTGGCCCTGGTGGACTATGCCCACCCCTTCCTGCAAAAGCGCGACACCGTGAAACGGGTCGGCCTTATCACGGTCACGTCGGACAAGGGTTTGTGTGGTGGCTTGAACACCAACGCCCTGCGTCTGGCGCTATCCATGATGAAGCAATGGCACCAGGCTGGCCGCGAAGTCGCGGTCACCGCCATCGGCAACAAGGGTTTTGGTTTTATGAGCCGTAACGGGGCCAAGGTCGTTTCGTCGATCACGGGCCTGGGCGATGCACCGCACCTCGAGCAGCTGGTTGGCCCGATCAAGGTCATGGTCGACGCGTATATCGCGGGTGAAGTGGATGAAGTGCACCTGGTGTACACCAAGTTCATCAACACCATGAAGCAAGAGCCCGTGGTCGAACAGTTGCTGCCGCTGTCGGGCGAGGCCTTTGGCCAGCCCGAGCATGGCTACAACTGGGAATACCTGTACGAGCCGGACCCCAAGACCGTGATCGACGAGCTGATGACCCGCTATCTCGAAGCGCTGGTCTATCAGGCCGTGGCGGAAAACATGGCGTCCGAAAATGCGGCTCGGATGGTGGCGATGAAGGCGGCGACCGATAACGCCGACAAGGTGATCGGCAATCTGCAACTGCTGTACAACAAGACGCGTCAAGCGGCGATTACGAAAGAACTTTCGGAAATCTGCGCCGGCGCTGCAGCGGTTTAACAGATCGCCAACCCGAATTTACTGATTAGGAACCCTAAGATGAGCCAAGGGAAAATCGTACAAATCATTGGCCCGGTGGTCGACGTGGAATTCCCGCGCGACAACCTGCCCAAGGTGTATGACGCGCTCAAGCTGGTTGACCAGGATCTGGTGCTGGAAGTGCAGCAACAACTGGGCGACGGCGTGGTGCGTGCCATTGCCATGGGTACGACCGATGGTCTGAAGCGCGGCCTGGCCGTGGGCAACACCGGCAAACCGATCTCGGTGCCGGTGGGTACCGCGACGCTGGGTCGTATCATGGACGTGCTCGGCAACCCGATTGATGAAGCCGGCCCGGTGCAAACCGAAGAGCGCCGTGCCATTCACCAACCGGCACCGAAGTTCGACGAGCTGAACCAGTCGGTCGACCTGCTGGAAACCGGCATCAAGGTCATTGACTTGGTTTGCCCGTTTGCCAAGGGCGGCAAGGTTGGCCTGTTCGGCGGCGCCGGCGTGGGCAAGACCGTCAACATGATGGAATTGATCAACAACATCGCCAAGGCGCACAGCGGTCTGTCCGTGTTCGCCGGCGTGGGTGAGCGTACCCGTGAGGGCAACGACTTCTACCACGAAATGAAGGACTCCAACGTCCTCGACAAGGTGGCGATGGTGTACGGCCAGATGAACGAGCCGCCGGGCAACCGCCTGCGCGTCGCACTGACCGGCCTGTCGATCGCCGAGCAGTTCCGTGACGAAGGTCGTGACGTGCTGTTCTTCGTCGACAACATCTACCGCTACACGCTGGCCGGTACCGAAGTGTCCGCGCTGCTGGGCCGTATGCCATCCGCCGTGGGTTACCAGCCGACGCTGGCCGAGGAAATGGGTGCGCTGCAAGAGCGTATCACCTCGACCAAGACCGGTTCGATCACATCGATCCAGGCCGTTTACGTGCCTGCCGATGACTTGACCGATCCGTCACCGGCGACCACCTTCGCCCACTTGGACGCGACCGTCGTTCTGAGCCGTGACATCGCTGCGCTGGGTATCTACCCGGCCATCGACCCGCTCGATTCGACTTCGCGCCAGCTGGATCCGCAAGTGGTTGGCGAAGAGCACTATGCCGTCACGCGTGGCGTGCAGCAAACGCTGCAGAAGTATAAGGAACTGCAGGACATCATCGCGATTCTGGGTATGGACGAACTGTCTCCCGAAGACAAGCTTGCCGTGGCTCGTGCGCGTAAGATCCAGCGTTTCCTGTCGCAGCCGTTCCACGTTGCAGAAGTGTTCACCGGCTCGCCGGGCAAGTACGTGCCGCTGAAGGAAACCCTCAAGGGCTTCAAGGGCATTCTCAACGGCGATTACGATCACCTCCCGGAGCAGGCCTTCTATATGGTTGGCGGCATCGAGGAAGCGCTCGAAAAAGCCAAGACCTTGCAATAAGGGGATAGGCGATGGCCATGACCATGCATGTGGACGTGGTAAGCGCTGAGGAACTGATCTATTCCGGCACGGCCGAGTTCGTCTCGGCCCCTGCCGAGAAGGGCGAGATCGGTATCCTGCCGCGCCATGCGCCGCTGCTGTCCCGGATTCGTCCGGGCGCGCTGCGCATCAAGCCGGCCAACAGCAACGATCCGGACGTGGTGCTTTACGTCTCGGGTGGTTTGCTTGAGGTGCAACCGCACGTAGTGACCGTACTGGCCGACACCGCCATCCGCGGTGCCGACATCGACGAAGCCAAGGCGCGCGACGCCAAGGCCCGCGCCGAGGAAGCACTGAAGGGTAAGAGTGGTGCGATGGACTTCGCTTTGGCGCAAGCCGAGCTGCTCGAAGCCGTGGCGAAACTCGCCGTGCTCGAAAAGCTGAAGAAGCGTGGTCACTGATCTTCCCCGCGAAGAGTGAAAAGGCAGCCGCAAGGCTGCCTTTTTGCCTGGGCGCGCCGCCCGCAGCGCAGAGCGCGTCAAGCCCGGAGCGATGCACAGGCAAGTGCATGCGACGCAAGCTCCTATGCGTAGTCCGCGTCGTTACCGCTGGAGCGGCTGACGGCTGCCGCTAAGGTTGATGTCGTAGCCGGCAAGCAATGGGGATCGGATAGAATTGCCGCAATCATTCTTGCTGCGAGTTTTTCCATGTCCGCTGTCAATGTCGTCATTCTCGCTGCCGGTCAAGGCAAACGCATGTACTCCAAATGCCCGAAGGTGCTGCATCGCCTCGCCGGCAAGCCGCTGCTGGGGCACGTGCTCGACACCGCGCGCCAGCTCGACCCGTCGCGCCTCGTCGTCGTCTACGGCCATGGTGGTGACCAGGTGCAGGCTGCCTTCGCCGGCCAGGAAGATCTGGGCTGGGCGCACCAGGCGCAGCAGCTGGGCACCGGCCATGCGCTGCAACAGGCGGTATCGCAGCTCGAGGGCGACGTGACGTTGATGCTGTACGGCGACGTGCCGCTGACGCGCCGCTCCACCTTGCGCGCACTGCTCGACGCCAGCCACGGTGGCGCGCTCGGCATCCTCACCGATGTGCTGGAGGACGCCAGCGGCTACGGCCGTATCGTGCGCGATGCGGCCGGCAACGTGCTGCGCATCGTCGAGCAGAAGGATTGCACCCAGGACGAGGCCGCGATCCGCGAGATGAATACCGGCATCCTGGCGCTGCCCACCGCCCGCCTCGCTGGCTGGCTGGCTGAACTGAAGAACGACAACGCCCAGGGCGAGTACTACGCCACCGATCTGATCGCGCTCGCCGCGCGCGATGGCGTGCGCATCGCCACCGTGCACCCCGATCACCATTGGGAAGCCGAAGGCATCAACAACAAGCTGCAGCTGGCCACGCTCGAGCGCATCCATCAGGGCGAAGTCGCCCGCGCGCTGCTCACCGCCGGTGTCGGCCTCGCTGACCCCGCACGCATCGATGTGCGCGGCACGCTCAAGCACGGCCAGGATTGCCTGATCGACGTGAACTGCGTGTTCGAAGGCGAGGTGGTGCTGGGCAATGATGTAGAGATCGGTGCCAACTGCGTGCTGAAGAACGTCAAGATCGCCGACGGCGTGGTGATCCACCCGTACTGCCACCTGGAAGACGCCGAAATCGGTGCGAACAGCCTGATTGGCCCCTACGCCCGGTTGCGCCCCGGCGCAGAGCTCGCCGCCGACGTGCATATTGGCAACTTCGTCGAAGTGAAGAAATCGACCATAGGCAGCGGTTCCAAGGTCAATCACCTCAGCTACATCGGTGACACCAGCATGGGTGCGGGCGTCAACGTCGGTGCCGGCACTATCACCGCTAACTACGACGGCGTGAACAAGTTCCGTACCACCATCGAGGACGGCGCGCGTATCGGCTCCAACAACGTGCTGGTCGCGCCGGTGACCATCGGTGCGGAAGCGACCACCGGTGCCGGTTCGGTGATCGGCAAGGACGCACCCGCCGGCAAGCTCACCGTCGCTCGGGCGCGGCAGGTGACGCTCGATGGCTGGCAGCGCCCGGTGAAGATCAAGAAGTAAGGCGATGGGCGACGCCATGACCTGGCCGCTGTATCTGGCCGCTCTGCTCGCCGGCCTGCTTGGCCTCGCTCACAGCGTGCTCGGTGAGCGCTACATCCTGATCCGGCTGTTCCGCCGCCAGGATCTGCCCAAGCTGTTCGGCAGCCAGGACTTCACCGTGCGTACGCTGCGGTTTGCCTGGCACCTCACCACGCTGGCGTGGTGGGGCTTCGCCGCCCTGATGCTGACGCTGGCGCAGCCCGACTGGACGCGCCCGCAACTGCTGCTGGTCGTTGCCGCCACCTTCGCCGCCAGCTCCTTGCTGACCGTTGCATTCTCGCGTGGCCGGCACTTGGCGTGGCCGGTGATGGCGGCAATCGCGTTGCTGGTGTTCCATTCCATCTGAAACGCCGACCCCACCCGGTCAGCTGGATGCACGCCACCCTCACTGGCCAGCTCGCTGTTGCCCCTGCGCGAAACAGCAGTTCGTGGTGGTGCAGATGAATACGTTTGTTCGCCAGAAGACAAAGCGGTGGGACCAGCTTTTCGTGTTCCAATTTTCCGATAATGGCGACACGTTTATGTGACATGTCGCTGGCGACGACATAAGATGAGGACGTGTCGTCAAAATCAGAAAATATCACCATGACTTGGTCGCCGGAACAACCCTTCAATGACCTGCCGCCGCTGCCACCCGCCGTGGAACTGGAAAGCCGTGCGGTGCTGAAGGCATGCATCCCGGCGCGGGCGGCCTTGGCGGCGCTGAATCAGGCCGCCGCACTGATGCCCAACCCGGCGATGCTGGTGAACACGCTGCCCATGCTGGAAGCACGCGACAGTTCGGAAATCGAGAACATCGTCACCACGGCCGACCGATTGTTCCAGCATGCTGGCAGCGCCGAGCAGCAGGCCGACTCCGCCACCAAGGAAGCCCTGCGCTACCGGGACGCGCTGTACTGGGGCGCCGCGTCACTGACCCAACGCCCGTTGTCCACGGCCACGGCGGTGGAGGTGTGCCGAAAAATCAAAGCGGTGGATTTGGACGTGCGGCGCACACCGGGCACGCAACTGGTCAACGAGGGTACGGGCGCAGTGGTCTATACCCCACCACAGGGTGAAGTGAGGTTGCGTGAGTTGCTGGGCAACTGGGAAATCTTTCTGCACAACGCTACCGATATCGACCCGCTGGTGCGCATGGCGGCGGCGCATTACCAGTTCGAGGCCATCCACCCTTTCGTCGATGGCAACGGTCGTACCGGTCGGGTTCTGAACCTGCTGTTCCTGGTGCAAGAGGGCCTGCTCGACCTACCCATCCTCTACCTGAGCCGTGCCATCCTGCGCCGCAAGGCCGACTACTACCAGCTGCTGCGCGAGGTAACCCAGACCGGCGCGTGGGAGCCATGGGTGTTGTTCATGCTGCAGGGCGTCGAGGAAACCGCACAGTGGACGACCGCCAAGATTCTGGCCATCCGCAAGCTGGCCGACCACACCGCCCAGCATGTGCGCGAACGCCTGCCCAAGCTCTACAGCCGCGAACTGGTGGACGTGATTTTCGAGCAACCGTACTGCCGCATTGGCAATCTGGTAGACAAGAGTGTGGCCCAGCGGCAGGCCGCTTCGCGCTATCTGCATGCACTGGCTGAACTGGGTGTGCTGGCAGAGAAAACTGCGGGGAAGGAAAAGCTGTTCGTCCACCCGCGCCTGTTGAACCTGCTGGCTGACGAGGCCCACCAATACGAACGCTACGAATAGCGGCAGCGCGGAATACGGGCTTGCGGAACAGTCAGGGGGAAGAAAACAATGAGCAATCTTGCCTTCCTGCATGAGGCTGCCATGCGGGCCTTGGGTAAGTCTATCAACCTCGTGGTGCAGGAGCTGACCCAGACTGGCGTCATGGAGCCGGGCCGTTTGTTCGAATTGCCGTTCACCGACGTGTATGCCCAGGGGCAGGGGCCGCTCGGGGTTTTCCCGCCGGCCGGGGTGGAACGGTTGCTCGAGGTGCTGGAAACAATACGGCGTAGTGCTGCGTGAGCCACGATAGGCTGTATCTGATACATGGAGAACTTCATGCCCGCCACCCTCAACGGCAAGCTGGTTGTCGCCATCAGCTCGCGTGCGCTGTTCGATTTCGAGGAAGAGAACCGCGTATTCGAGGATGAGGACGACGCGGCCTATATGCGGCTGCAGCTGGAGCGGCTTGATGCGCCGGCACGCCCCGGCGTTGCCTTCGCGCTGATCAAGAAGCTCTTGGCGTTCAATCAGGGCGACAGCCAGCCGGTCGAGGTGGTGATCCTGTCGCGCAACGACCCGGTCAGTGGGCTGCGCGTGTTCAAATCGGCCGAGCACAACGGGCTCAAGCTGGAACGCGGCGTGTTCACGCGCGGGCGGGCGGCACATCACTACCTGACGCCACTGCAGGCCAACCTGTTCCTCAGCGCCAACGATGCCGACGTGCGCGAGGCGATCGTCCGTGGTTTTCCGGCGGCGCGGGTCTACCCGCAATCGCAGCTCGCCGCCGAGACGCATGCCGACGAGGTGCGCATCGCCTTCGACGGCGACGCCGTGCTGTTCTCCGACGAGGCCGAGATCGTGTACCAGAAGGATGGCCTGCCGGCCTTTCACGCCCACGAGCACGACAAGGCCGCGCTGCCGCTGCCGGCTGGGCCATTCCGCCCGCTGCTGGAAGCCCTGCATGGCCTGCAGCAGCAGGCCGCCGCAGGCGGAATGAAGCTGCGCACGGCCCTCGTCACCGCCCGCAGCGCGCCGGCGCACGAACGGGCGATCCGCACGCTGATGAGCTGGGGTATCGCTATCGACGAGGCGATGTTCCTGGGCGGCCTGGATAAGGGCCCCTTCCTGCGCGAGTTCGCCCCCGACTTCTTCTTCGACGACCAGACCGGGCACTGCGAATCGGGTGCGCGCGTCGGCCCGACCGGGCAGGTGATCTACGGCGTGACGCATGACGGCAAGATCGCCGTACCGCCGCGGCAGACCGGATAAGCACCGCGCGAGGAAGCCCTGATGCCGATCGAAGCCATCCCTGCCTTGCTGCACGGGTTGCTGCTGGGCGTGGTCGCCACGCTGGCGACCGACGTCTGGACCTTATCGCTTCGGCTACTGGGCATCCCGGTGCTCGACTGGGCCATGGTCGGCCGTTGGATCGGTCATTGCATGCGCGGCCAATTTCGCCACGACAGCATCGCGCAGGCGGCCGCGGTGCGTCACGAGCGCGTGCTGGGATGGAGCACCCATTACGTCACCGGTCTGGTGTTTGCCGCCGTGTTTCTGTCGCTGGTGGGCCCGGCCTGGATAACGCGGCCCACCTTGGCTCCGCCGCTGGTTTTCGGCATCGCAACGGTGCTGTTTCCGTTCCTGCTGCTGCAACCGGGCCTGGGCCTGGGTGTTGCGGCGGCGCGTACACCCAGGCCGTGGCTGGCACGCTCGCGCAGCATCGCCACCCATGCGGTGTTCGGCCTGGGGTTGTACGCCGGCGGCGTCGCGCGGCTGGCGCTGAGCTAGGCCTGGCTGTCACGCTCCCAGCGTGGCGCCGCCATCCACGCGCAAATCGTGCATGGTGATATGGCGGGCGCGGGCCGAGGCGAGGAACAGCGCGGCGTCGGCGATGTCGTCGGGCGTGGCGATGCGGGCGAGCGGGATGCCGAGCTTCCACCCCTCCGGGTTGCCGGCGATGGTGCGTGCGGCGCCGTCCGGGCCCGACCAGAGCGCGCGCTGCATCGGCGTGTCGGTCGAACCGGGCGAGACCACATTGCAACGCACGCCGTGCTCGGCGAGTTCCAGCGCCAGGCAGTGGCTGAAGTGCGTGACGGCGGCCTTGGACGCCGCGTACGCACCCATCCCGGTGCGCGGAACGCTCGCTGCGTTGGAGCTGACGGTGACGATGGCGCCGCGACGGCGCTCGGCCATGCGCCGGCCGACCGCGCGGCAGACGCGAAACACGCCGCCGGCGTTCACCGCCAGCGTGGCGTCCCAGTCCTCGTCGCTGTACGCCAGGATGTTCCCGGTGCGCAGGATGGCTGCGGCGTTCACCAGCACGTCGATGGCGCCTAGCTCCCGTTCGATCCGGTCGATCGCCTCGTCGATGGCGCTGCTCTGCGCAATGTCGGCGGCCAGCGCGAGCGTGCGCGCACCCTGTGCGCCCAGTTCCGCGGCCACGGTCTGAACGGCTACCGCCTGCCGGTCGAGCAAGGCCACGGCGGCGCCTTCCGATGCGAAGCGGTGGGCGATGGTGGCGCCTATGCCCTGCGCGGCGCCGGTGACGAGGACCACCTGGTTGCCAAATTCCATGCTCAGACTCCGTTCAGGCGCGGTGCCAGCGCGGCGGCAATGGCGGCCAGCGGCGCCGGCTGCGTCATCGCCGAATGGCTGGCGTCGATGTCGATCACGCTGATCCCGCCGGCGATGTACGGCTGCCAGCTCGCGGGTGCGGGCGCATCGGCCGGGTGCTGGCTGGCGCGGAACAGCAACAGGTCGCCGCGGTAGCGTGGGGTGGCCTCGGTGCGGAACTGGCGCATCGTCGTCAGCGCCACTTCGGTCAGATTGCCTATGCGTGCGTCGTCAAAGCCGGCGAGCGGGCTACCCGGCTTTTTCAACCGGGCCAGGATCTCGGCGGTGGATAGCGCCGTTGCGCCGTCAAAATCGCCGGTCAGGTCGAGTAGCGCCTCAAGCGCATCGCGCTCGGAAGGCGCTGGCTTGTCCGACCAGGCGCTGGCCGGGTAGGCGTCGAGCAGCGCCAGGAGCTCGACCGTCTCGCCGGCGTCTTGCAGCCTGGCGGCCATTGCCTGCGCGGTAGCTCCGCCGGAAGACCAGCCCAGCAGCCGGTAGGGGCCGCGAGGCTGAACGGCGCGGATTTGCGCCACGTAGTCGGCGACGGTCGCGGCAAAGCTGGTCGGCAGCGGACCGCTGAGGCCGCGCGCCTGCAGCGCATGAATGGCGACGTCGGGCAGCAGCCTGGCCAGGCCGAAGTAGCACCATGCCAGGCCCTCGGCCGGGTGGATGCAGAACAGCGGCGTGCCGCTGCCGGCCTGTATCGTCAGCTGCGGGGCGAATTCCTGCCCGGCCTGCTGCCGCGGCACGGCGTGTGCCACCGGCCGCAACAGCGCCTGGGCGAGCTCCGCGACAGTGGGGGTGGCGAACAGCGCCGACACGGGGATGTCGCGCTGCAGCGCCAGTGCAAGGCGGTTGGCCACCTGGATCGCCTGCAGCGATTTGCCGCCCAGCGCGAAGAAATCGGATTCGGGCGCGATCGCATCGGCGCCCAGCACGTCGCGCCAGGCGGCGGCGATGGTCGCTTCCAGCGGCGTCAGCGCCGCGTCGCTGTCCGAGGCCTGCATAGTCAGCGCGCGCAGCGCATTGCGGTCGATCTTGTTGTTGGCATTGCGTGGCAGCCGGTCCAGCCGGACGTAGGCGCTGGGGATGGCCGGCGCGGGCAGCGTGCGGGCCAGTTGCGCGCGCAGCGTGGCGGGCTCGGGCAGGGCGCTGTCGCAAACGAGAAACGCCGCCAGCCGCTTGCCGCCATTCTCCAGCATCTGGCCGAGCACCGCGACTTCGATCACGCCGGCGCACGCCAGGAGTGCGGTTTCGACCTCGGTCGGATCGATGCGGTGGCCGGACAGCTTGAACTCGTCGTCCAGCCGGCCCAGGAAGCGCAGCTGGCCGTCGGCGCCGAGCACTACGCGATCGCCGGTGCGATAGCCACGCGGGCTGCCTGGCAGCTGGGTCAGCGCAACGAAGCGCCGTGCCGTCGTCTCGGGCCGGTCGATATAGCCGCTGGAGAGTGTGTCGCCGCAGATCACCAGCTCGCCCTCGACGCCGATCGCGACCGGGTGCAAGGCCGCGTCGACCACGGCCATGGTCAGGCCGGGCAAGGGCGTACCGATGGGAATGGCATCATCGGCGCAATCGAGTGCGCCAGGGCCCGCCAGCGCTGCCGTGGTGCAGATCACCGTGGTCTCGGTCGGCCCGTAGGTGTTGAGCAGCAGCACGCGCTCACCCACCCGCGAGCGCCAGCGCGCGACGCGCTCGGCCAGTGCCGCTTCGCCGCCGATGATGACGAGGCGCACGCACGCGGGCAGCGCGAACTGGTGCTCGCCCAGGCCAAAGGCGAGCTCGTGCCAGAACGCGGTCGGCAGATCGAGCACGCTGATGGCCAGGCGCTCGCAATCAGCGACAAAGCCGGGCAGTGATTCCAGCATCGCGTCGGTGCGAAGCACCAGTGTTGCGCCGTGGACCAGGCTGCCCCAGATTTCCTCAATGCTGGCGTCAAAATGCAGCGGCGCGAACTGCAGCACGCGATCGGTGGCGGACAGCCCATAGCAAAGGCTGGCGCCGGCAAGGAAATGCGCGAGCGCGTTGCGCGCAATCTGCACGCCGTTGGGCCGGCCGGTCGAGCCCGAGGTGTAGATCACATAGGCGAGCGCATCGTGCGCCACCGCTCGGGGCTGCAACAGCGGTGCGGCAGGCGGCGTCGCCTCGTCCAGCCATAGCGCCGGAAGTGTATCCGGCAAGAGTGCGGCGTGATCGCGCAGCGTGAGCACCAGCGCCGGGCTTGCGTCGTCCAGCACCATGGCGATGCGCGCGGCCGGGCTCGCCGGATCGAGCGGGATGTAGCCGCCGCCGGCCCAGAGCACGGCGAGCAGCGCGACGAGGGTGTCGGGCGTGCGTGGCAGCAACAGCACCACGCGATCGCCCTCGGCGATGCCGCGTGCCGCGAGCACGCCAGCGAGCGCCATCACCCGTTGCAGCAGCGCGGCATAGCTCAGCGGCGCCACGCCGTCCTGCTCGATGGCGGTGTGCTTGGGCCGCTCGCGCGCCACGCGCTGCAACGCGGCCAGCACGGGTTCAGGCGGCCGCGGCAGCGCCGCGCCCGCTACGATGGCGAGCGGCATGCTGGTGAACGGCAGCAGCGCCGCCAGTGGCGATTCCGGCTCGGCCTGCAGCCGGGAGAGCGTGATGAGCAGCGCGGCCCGGTGAGCCGCCAGAGCGGCGTCGTCGTAGGCATCCGGATTGGCTTCCAGATCGAACTGCACCTGATCGGGGCGCGCAATCACGTTGATCGCCAGATCCTCGACCGGCCCCGCCGAAACCGGGTGGCTGACTGCGTCGAGCTGGCCGAAGGCGGGTGGCTTGTCGAACGGCATCAGGTTGATCACCGGGCCGAACAGCCGCCGGCCGCCGGCGACACGCTGCAGGTCGTGGCGCAGCCATTCGTAGCGGTAGCGCTGGTGGGGCCTGATCGCGCGCAGTTCGGTGGCGACCTGCCGGGCCAGTTGCTGTGCGCTGTGCGCCGGGTCGACGGTAACGCGCAGTGGCACGATATTCATCGCCATGCACGGCACGCCGATCGCGACCGAGCCGAGCCGGCTCATCACCGGCAGGCCCAGTGTCAGGCGGCGCTGGCCGGTGGTGCTGGCGAGCCACGCCGCGACGCAGGCGATCAGCCACGCGGTCCAGTCGCTGCTGGCAGCGCGCGCGCTGTCCTGCCAGGCGGCGTATAGCCTCGCGGGCAGCACGCCACGGGCGCGGCGCACGCCGTGGCCTACTGCCTGCGGCGGCGCCAGCAGCACGGGCGCTGGCGCGTCCTCGAGGTGGGCCAGCCAGAACGCGCGCGCGGCCGCGCATTTCTCCGAGTCGGTGTAGGCCTGATCCTCGGCGACGACGGGCGCCAGCGCTGTGCTGCGGCCCGTGGGTGCCGGCAGCCCCTGGCTGAATGCGCTGTAGAGTTCGGCGATGCGCCGTTGCAGCAGGCTGTAGCCGTAGCCGTCGAGCGCGATATGGTGGGCCTGGAAGAAAAACAGCTGGCGGCCGGCGCCCAGCTTGAACAGCGCGGCGCCGAACAGCGGGCCGGTTTCCAGATCGGTGGCGACGGCGAGCTGCGCCTGCATCCAGGCTTGCGCCACGGCGAGCGGGTCGTCATGCTCGGCCAGGTTGCGCTGGCTGAAGGCCCAGTCGCGCTGCAGCGCCGGCGCTTGCATGACCACGCCATCCGCTTCGCGGTAGCGCATCCACAGTGCATCGGTTTCGGCGACGGCGGTGCGGACCGCCTGCTCGAAGGCCACCTGGTTCATCGCGCCGTTGAGCTCGATCACCTCGGCGGTCCAGTAGGCCGGGTTGGCCGGATCGAGCCGCTGGCCCAGCCAGATGCCGTATTGCGCCGCCGTCAGTTCCAGCATGTCAGCGCGCTCCGGCCAGCAGCGCCCACCACGCGGTCAGCGTGGGTTGCTCGCCGAGCGCGACAAAGGCGACCTTGGCGCCGGCCGCCTTCCAGCGCTCGGCCAGCATCATCAGCCGTACCGAATCGAGGCCGTAGTCGAGCAGGTTATCGTCGGGCAGCAGGTCCGAGGCGGGCACCTCGAGCAGGGCGGCGACCTCAGAACGCAGTGCTGCCAGGCTGGCGGGCAGTGCGGCGGACGGCGCTAGCGCGGCGAGTACCTGGTTCGTGGCGAGGACCACGCCGCAGCGCCCGGCGATCCAGTTCAGCGCCATCGCGTGTTCGTCTTCGGAGAAATCGGCGACAGCGTCGCCAATGACGAAGGGCTGTATATCGAGCATGAAGGCCTCGAGCGCCGTCGTCATCACGCCGATATGCGCGTAGATGCCGCAGATGATGAGCTGATCGCGGCCCTGGGCCTGCAGCCGTTCCAGCAGATCGCTCTTCTTGAACGCGCTGTAGCGCCACTTGGCGAGCACGGTATCGCTATCGCGCGGCGCCAGCTGTGCGATCACCGGCGCCGCCTCCGGGCTGGCGGTGATGCCCGGGCCCCACCAGTCCTGCAACAGTGCGCGGTCGGCCAGCGCCTGCTCACCCGGCTGCGCCGTGTAGTAGACCGGCACGCCGGCCGCGTCGCAGGCGGCGCGCAGCGCCTGGATGTGGCCGACGAGCGCGGGGATGGGCGCGGCGTCGGCGTCGTAGAAATCGACGAAATACTGCTGCATGTCGTGGATCAGCAGCGCGGCGCGGCCAGGTTCCGGGCGCCAGGCGACGCGTGGTTCGGGCAGGGTTGCGGGCAGGGGATAGCTGGCGATGCGGGGAATGCTCATGGGGCGGATTTCAGCGTGAGGTGAGGCGATCGGGGGTGAGCCGTTCGGCGATGGTGTCGCGCAGCGCGCGCTTGTCCACCTTGCCGACGGCGGTCTTGGGAAAGTGGTCGACGAACTCGATGCGGTCCGGGATCTTGAATTGGGCGAGGCCACGCTCGCGCAGGAAGCGGTTCAGCTCCACCGCGCGCGGTGGAGCCTCGCGCGCGATGACGAAGGCGCAGCTCTTCTCGCCCAGATAGGCGTCCGGCATGGCGACCAGCGCGACATCAGCCACCTGCGGGTGGGCGAGCAGGTGGTTCTCCACTTCTTCGGCCGCCACTTTTTCGCCACCGCGGTTGATCTGGTCCTTGGCCCGGCCTTCGACCACGAGATGGCCGCCAGGCAGCTGGCGGGCGATGTCGCCGGTGCGGTAGTAGCCATCGGTGGTGAAAGCGCGCGCGTTGTGCTCGGGAGCCCGGTAGTAGCCGCGTATCGTGTAAGGGCCGCGCGTGAGCAGGTGGCCGGTTGCGCCGGGCGGCAGCGGTGCGTCGTTGTCATCGACGATCAGCACCTCGTCGTGCGGCGAGATCGGCCGGCCCTGGCTGCCAATGACCAGCTCGAAGCCATCGTCGAGCCGGGTGTAGTTGACGAGGCCCTCGGCCATGCCGAACACCTGTTGCAGCGTGCAGCCGAGCTCGGGGCCGATGCGGCGCGCCACTGCTTCGGACAGCTTGGCGCCACCGACCTGCAGCACGGTGAGGCTGGACAGATCCGCGCGCTGCTGGCGTTGCGCGTCCAGCCACACCAGCGCCAGCGGCGGCACCAGCGCGGTGATCGTCACCCGCTCGCGTGCGATCAGCGCGAAGGTGTCCTCCGGATTGGGCCGTCGCGTCAGCACCACGGTACCGCCGGCGTGGAACACGCCCAGCGCGCCGGGCGAACTCAGCGGGAAGTTGTGTGCCGCCGGCAGCGTGCACAGGTAGACGCTGGCGGCGCTGAGGCCGCAGATGTCGGCGCTGGCGCGTACGCTGTAGAGGTAGTCGTCGTGAGTGCGTGGGATCAGCTTGGACAAGCCCGTGCTGCCGCCCGAGAGCTGCAGCAAGGCGACATCGCTGGCCGCCGGCTCGGGCAGCGCGACGGGCGCGTCGTACAGCGAGTCGAGCGCGATGAATTCCTGCGCGTCGCCGACGATGATCACGTGTTCCAGCTCCGGCACGGCGCCGCGTAGCTCGCGCGCCAGCTGGCGGTGATCGAAGCCGGCATCGATGTCGGTGGTGATGTAGGCGCGCGCCTGGGCGTAACCGCAAAAGTGGCTGAGCTCGGTGCGGCGATGCGCCGGCAGCGCGAACACCGGCCAGGCGCCAAGACGGAACAGTGCGAAGTTCACCGCATAGAACTCGGCGACATTGGGCAGTTGCACCACCACGCGATCCCCGGCGCGGATGCCCAGCCGGGCCAAGCCCGTGGCGAGCGCTGCAGCGCGCGTATCGAGCTCGGCGTAGCTCCAGCGCCGCTCGCCGCAGACAATGGCGCAGTGCTCGCCGCGGCTGGCGGCGCGTTCGCGCAGCAGGCCGCCCAGCGTCTGGCCCTGCCAGTAGCCGAGCTCGCGATAGCGGCGGGCAAAGTCGTCCGGCCAGGGGGTGAAGGCGCTCATGCCCAGCCCTCCAGCGCGCCGTCGAGCTCCATCGCGGCGAGCATGGTGCGCAGCTTGCCGCTGGTCTCGATCAGTTCCAGCTCGGGGTCGGAACCGGCGACGATGCCGGCCCCGGCATACAGCGTGGCGCTGTCAGCGCCGACCTCGGCGCAACGTATCGTCACCGCCCATTCGCCATCGCCGTGGGCATCCATCCAGCCGGTCAGGCCGGTGAAATAGCCGCGATCGAACCCTTCGACCTCGGCGATGAAATCGCGCGCGACCTCGGTCGGATGGCCGCAAACGGCGGGGGTCGGATGCAGCGCCAGCGCGATCGCGAGCGAGCTGGCAGCCGGGTCGATCAATACACCGCGGATTTCGGTGCCCAGATGCCACATCGTCGGCGTGCGCACCAGCGACGGAGCCGGCGGCACCACCAGCTGGCGACACAGCGGTGCCAGCGTATCGGCCACGGCGTCGACCACCACCTGGTGCTCGTACAGATCCTTGCTCGAGCGCAGCAGGTTGTCGGCGCGGCGCGCATCCTCCACCGGGTCGGCCACGTGCGGGATCGAGCCGGCGAGCGGATGCGAGATTACGCTGTCCCCCGATTTGGCCAGCAGCAGCTCGGGGCTGGCGCCGATCAGCGTGCGCGCGGTATCGCCCATGGCGAGGTCGATCGCGAAGGTGTAGCCGTGCGGGTTGCGCTGGGCCAGTCGCTGCAGCAGGCCGGCGAGATCGACGCGGGCAGCGACAGTGAGCGAGCGCGACAGCACCACCTTGGCCAGCTCGCGCCGGGCGATGCGCGCCAATGCCACCTCGACCGCGGCGCGGTAGCCATCGGGCGTCGGCGCCAGCGCGAGGCCGCAAGGGTCAGAGGCACCTCTCGGTTGCGCGGCCGGGGCCGGTCCGCCGTGTCCACCCTGGGCGATGGCGACGCATTCGGGAACGAACAGCCGTGGTGGCGTGCCGTGATCGAACGGCACGGTGCCCATCAGCACGCCGCCTCGGGCGGCAAGCAGCGCTGCGCCACGCTGCGCCAGCGTGGCGGCATCGCCCGCGGGCAAGTGCGTGCGCTTGCCGCTGGCCAGCAGCGTCTGGCGCGGGGAAGCAAACACGCTGGCGCCGGGGGCATAGCGGCGCAGCAGGTCGGCGGGTGTATCGATGGCGAAGGGAGTGGTCGGTGGTGCGTTCACGATGAGGTCCTCGCAGCGCCGGCAGGGGGCCGGGGCAGTGCGCGGCGGGCCGCGCGGTGTTTTGCGATGCAGCATGGCATCGGCGTTTTTTACGCTACACCAAAACGAGAATGATTATCAAACTCTAAAACGATTGACGGTAATCCGGATTTACATTGATGATCGCCGCCAACGGATAGCGGAGAACGCCACAATTTGGGCAATGTTTTCTCATTCCGATTGCATGCTGCAAACGCACATACGAACCAATACTGACACCAAGCCGCCGCCATGAATGTTCCTTCCGCTTCCCGCAGCATTGCCCTGATCGCCTGCGTGCAGTTCGTCTACATCGTCGATTTCATGATGGTTTTGCCGCTGGGCCCGGATCTGGCCCGTGCACTCGGTTTTGGCAGCGACCGACTGGGCTGGCTGACTGCGGCGTATACCATTGCGTCAGTTTTGTCGGCGGCGCTGGCCATGCGCTGGCTGGATCGCTTCGAGCGCAAGCGCGCGCTGCTGGTCGCCCTTGCCCTATGCGCTCTGGCGACGCTGGCGGCGGTGTGGGCACATGACCTGACCACGCTGCTGCTGGCGCGGGCGGCGGCCGGCTTCTTTGGCGGACCGGCGGTTGCCCTCGGTATGGCCATCGTCATCGACAGCACCGCACCGCAGGCGCGCGGCGCGGCCATCGCCAAGGTGATGATCGGCTTTTCGCTCGCCGCCATCGCCGGCGTACCTGCCGCGCTGGAGCTGGCTCGCCTGGGAGGCTGGACTCTGCCCTTCATCGTGACTGCGCTCCTGGCGGCGCTGGCGTGGCTGGCCGTGGCGCTCGTTCTGCCCGAGATGCGCACGCACCTGGCGCAGACCAGACGCCTGTCGGCGAGGATGCTGCTGGCGCGCCCCGCGGTGCGTATCGCCTGCGCCGCGCAGGCGCTGAGCCAGTTTTCGGCTTTTCTCCTGATCCCGCACTTCTCCGCGTACTGGCTCCTCAATCTGGGCTTTGCGCGCGAGCGACTGGGGCTGCTCTATCTGGCGGGCGGCGCGTGCGCCTTCGCGCTGATCCAGCTGCTCGGCCGATGGACCGACCGGCGCGGGCCGTGGCTGCCGGCCTTGCTGGCGTCAAGCCTGCTTGCCTTGGGCGCCTTGCCTTTTCTCGGCCTCGCCGCCGGTCCCCTGGTCCTGCCCTTCGTGTGTTTCATGGCGGGCAATGCCGGGCGCAACGTGACGCTGGCCGCGGTAACGAGCCAGGTGCCCGAACCGCACGAGCGCGCGGGCTTCATGGCGCTGCAGTCCATGGTGCAGGACATGGCCATTGCTGCTGCTGCACTGGTGGCGAGCGGCCTGCTGTGCGTGGGCGCGGATGGCGCGCTGACTGGAACGCCGCAGCTGGCGGTACTGGCGCTCGCCGGCATCGCGGCGTTGCCGGTCGTGCTGCAGCTGCTGTTGCGCCGCGTTCCGGTCTGGGCCGCAGCCTGACGTGGCCCGATTGCGTGGTGTGATCGGTCGTTACGCGCGGCCGCTCGCGCCAGGACCGGATCGTGTCACATGCGTGCCAGGCTGATGGCCCTTTACGTCCCCCCCGCCCGGTGTTCGCTGTCGTGTTTCCCGCTGGCGCTACTTAGGCATGGCGCCTGCGTCGAGCGTGATCGGGCGGCGGACGATATTCAGCGTGAGGGGTTGGCCTGCCCGCGTCAGCGTCAACGAGAGCGTCGTATCGACCTTGCCCCTGATCAACTCGCTTGCGGCCCCGACGGTGAGGCCAGCGCTATCGCGCCCACCGATCCCGGTAATGATGTCGCCGGCCTTCACGCCTGACGCGGCGGCCGGGCCATCGGGCAGCACTTCGCGTATTTCCAGTGCCTGCTGGTCGGCGCCCCGTTGCAACACGACGCCGATCCCGGCAAAGCGAGTCGGCTGCTCGTCCAGCGCGATCCAGCGCTTGGGCAGGGCCGCATAGCAATCCTCGCAGACCAGCGCGCCGTCGGCTTCCCGCTTCAGATGGAACAGCGCGTCGTCCTGCGGGCCGTCACATTGCGTGGCGTCCAGCTCCGCCCATAGGCTGACGCCGGCCTCGCTCTGGCAGGCCTGCATGGTGTTGGGCATCAGTGGCAGGTCCGCGCTGCGTATCACGCCAAACGACACATAAGCGATGTCGCCTCGCACCACAATGGCGGGCTGGCCGATATCGCGCAGCTCGCCGCGGCGCCAGCCTTGCCAGGCGGCGTATAGATCGGGATAGCGATCGGCCACATAGGTGCCGTTGTGCAGGCCGGCGACCCGTTGCGGCTGCGTACGCAACGAGGGAGGCAAAACGACATAAGGATAGAAGTCCGGCGCGGCCTGCTCACGCTGCAGCTGGCCATCGGCAAAGTGCAGGCTGAAGAGCTGGCCCTGCCGTTCGGCGAAGGCCTGCTGGTAATAACTACTGATCGGACCGATGGCATCGTAGCGCGGCGGTACCAAGATACGACCGTTGCGATCGACAAAGCCCACCTTGTTGTCCAGACCCACGCCAACCAGCTCGATCTGGTAATAGGGCAGCGGATCGATCCAGTCGTAGCGGATCGGGATGCGCAGTTTGCCGCTCGTGGCGTCGAGCATCCCCCATGCGGTGCCGCGGCGGGCCAGCACGAAGTCCGGGCTTTCGTGATCATCGTGGATCAGTTCATCGTATCGCTCGCCGGTCAATGGTTTGCCGCTTTTCTGCAGCATGTATTGCTTGCCGATAGGGCGAATTTCGAGCTGGTCCTTGGCTTGGCAGGCCATGCCAAACAGCAGCAAGGCGGCGAAAAGCAGGCGCACGGAGTGACTCCCGGAAAAGGGAGATGCTAACCCGTAGCTGGATGACGGTGTCGCGTTTGAATCGCCTTTACTATCAATTGCAGCTGCATTGCCGGTCTGGCTGGTCGCGGACGACGTGCTGTTTCGGCGCAATAAGATCCTTACCGATACCGATGAACTGATCCTGCACGCAGTGCCGGGCAGTGAGAATCGGTTGCTCTGAGGCCGGTCTGCAGCGAGTATCGTCGCAAGCTGCAAGGCACTGTCCGGATGCGAGGCGGCGCGCTAGCAGTGGCCTCCCGCACAGCGGTTGCCGCGATGTGACGTATTTCCTCTTGGCGCCAACCTGGCATCGTTGATAATCGCGGCACGACAACAACAACCGGAGCACATCATGCGCAAGATCGTTGCATTGACCCTGATTTCCACGCTGGTGCTGACCGCGTGCGCCACCAATGATCTGGGCGAGAAGCGCGACCTCAACAATACCGAGATGGGCGCCATCATCGGCACCCTGAGCGGTGCTGCCATCGGGGCGGCCGTCAATCACAAGAACCGTGGCAAGGGCGCACTGATTGGCGCGGTGGGTGGCGGGCTGGCCGGCGCCGGCATCGGCTACTACATGGATCAGCAGGCCAAGGATCTGCAAAAGCAGCTGGCGGCCGAGATCCAGCGCGGCGAGATCACCTTGCAGAAGAACAACGACAACTCGCTGCTGGTGAGCATGACATCCAACACCGGTTTCGACACCAATTCGTCGCAGATCAAGGCCGGTTTCACGCCCACGCTCGACAAGATCGCCAAGGTGGTCAACCAGTATGGCAAGACCGCGATCACGGTGATCGGCCATACCGACAATGTGGGCAAGGATGCCTACAACCAGTCGCTGTCCGAACAGCGGGCCCGTTCGGTGCTGGACTACTTCGTCGGTCGCCAGGTGAACCCGGTGCGGCTCGACAGCTATGGCAAGGGCGAGAGCCAGCCACGCGCGAGCAATGATAGCGAGGAAGGCCGTCGCCTCAATCGCCGCGTCGAGCTGTGGATCATGCCGGTCGAAGCGGCCAAGTAATCCCGGAGCCTACACCGCAGCCCGCGCTTGGCGCGGGCTTTTTGTTGCGCGCGGCGGCGTGGCAGGGGCGGTACAATCGGACTGCGCCTGGGCAAGGTGAACGCCTGATCGTCTCACCTGTCACGTGTGTGCAATATTTTTGTCATTAAATAGCGTTCGCTGGAGTGATCGTCATGAGCCGTACCGTTTTATGCGTCAAACTGGGTCGCGAGGCCGAAGGGCTGGATTTTCCGCCGTTGCCCGGTGAAATGGGCCGCCGTGTTTACGAGAGTGTCTCCAAGGAAGCGTGGGGCGCCTGGGTGAAGCACCAGACCATGCTGATCAACGAGAACCGTCTCAACCTGGCCGATCCGCGCGCGCGCCAGTACCTGCAACAGCAGCTGGAAAACTATTTCTTTGGCGGCGGCGCCGATCAGGTCGCCGGCTACGTGCCGCCGCAGGCCTAACGCCAGTCCGGACCGCATTGCGCTCCGATATGCAAGCAAGAAGGACCCTATGAGCCATAAACCCGCCGACAACCAGCTGATGCTGAACCGCGAGCTGGGCCTGCTGGAATTCAATCGCCGCGTGCTGGCGCAGGCTGAGGACGCGCGCAATCCGCTGCTGGAGCGATTGAAGTTCCTGTGCATCGTGTCCAGCAACCTCGATGAGTTCTTCGAGGTGCGCATGGCGTGGCTCAAAGAAAATGTCCGCCAGTATCCGACGCGGCTGTTGCCGGAAGGGCTGACGCCGCATCAGGCGTACGAGCTGATTTCGACCGATGCGCATGAGATGGTCGAGCACCAATACCGGGTGCTGCGCGAGGTGATGTTCCCGGCGCTGGTCAAGGAAGGCGTCCATTTCTTCCGCCGCAGCCTATGGACCGACGCGCAACGCGAGTGGGTTCGCGATTTCTTCTTCCGCGAGCTGATGCCGGTGCTGACGCCGATCGGGCTCGATCCGTCGCACCCCTTCCCGCGTATCCTCAACAAGTCGCTCAACTTCATTATCGAGCTCGAAGGGCGCGACGCGTTCGGGCGCAATGCCGAGATGGCCATCGTCCAGGCGCCGCGCATCCTGCCGCGCTTCGTGAAGATGCCGCAGGAGGTCAGCGGCGTGGAACACGGCTTCGTGTTCCTGTCGTCCATCCTGCATGCCCATGTCGACGAGCTGTTCGCCGGCATGCACGTGCTCGGTTGCTACCAGTTCCGCGTCACCCGCGATTCGGACGTCACCGTCGATGACGAAGACGTGAAGGATCTGCGTGCCGCGCTGGAAGGCGAACTGAGCCAGCGTCCTTTCGGCGACGCAGTGCGGCTGGAAGTAGCGGACAACCTGCCGACCCACTTGCAGGAATATCTGAAGGAGCAGTTCCAGCTGGAGGACGGCGACGTCTACCGCGTGAACGGCCCGGTGAACCTGGTGCGGCTGATGCAGGTGCCCGACCAGGTCGAGCGGCCTGATCTCAAGTTCGAACCGTTCATGCCCGGCTTACCCGTGGAGCTGCGCAAGCAGTCCGACCTGTTCGCCGCGATCCGCCATGGCGACGTGCTGCTACATCACCCGTACCAGAGCTTCACCCCGGTGATCGACCTGGTGCAGCAGGCGGCGCGCGACCAGCACGTGGTCGCGATCAAGATGACCGTGTACCGCACCGGCAGCGAATCGGCGCTGATGGATGCGCTGGCCGAAGCGGCGCAGCGCGGCAAGGAAGTGACGGCGGTGGTCGAGCTGATGGCGCGCTTCGACGAGGAAGCCAACATCAACTGGGCCGCCAAGCTCGAGCGCGCCGGCGTGCACGTGGTCTACGGCGTTTACGGCTACAAGACGCACGCCAAGATGCTGCTGATCGTGCGACGCGAGGATGGCAAGTTGAAGCGCTACGTGCATGTGGGCACCGGCAACTACCATCCCCGCACTTCCAAGCTTTACACCGATTTCGGCCTGATGACTGACAACGAGGACATCACCAGCGACGTGAACGACGTGTTCATGCAGCTGACGGGTCTGGGCCTCGCCGGTGATCACAACGCCTTGTGGCAGGCGCCGTTCACGCTGCAGCCCAACTTCATCAAGGCGATCGAGCGCGAGATCGCGCACGCCAAGATCGGTCGCAAGGCGGTGATCATCGCCAAGATGAACGCGCTGCTGGAGCCGACCATCATCGACAAGCTCTACGAGGCAAGCCAGGCCGGCGTGACCATCCACCTGATCGTGCGCGGCGTCTGCGCGCTGCGCCCGGGGATTCCGGGGTTGTCGGACAATATCAAGGTGCGCTCCATCATCGGGCGCTTCCTCGAGCACCATCGCGTCTACTACTTCTACAACGACGGCGCCGAGGACGTGTATCTCTCCAGTGCGGACTGGATGGGCCGCAACCTGTTCCGCCGCATCGAGATCGCCTTCCCGGCGATCAACCCCAAGGTGAAGCGCCGGGTGATCCGCGAATCGCTGCGTCCTTACCTGGTCGATAACGTCCAGGCCTGGGAAATGCTGTCGGACGGACGCTATCGTCGCAAGCCGACGCGCGGCGCCAAGGAGCGCTCGGCGCAGGCGATGCTGCTGGCCGAACTGGCGGCCAAGCCGCTCGGCTGATGGATCTCATACTCTGGCGTCATGCCGAAGCCGAGGACGGCAACGACGACCTGGCCCGAGCGCTGACCGGCCATGGCCGCAAGCAGGCGCGCAAGATGGGGGCCTGGCTGGGCCAGCAATTGACTGGACTATCGGTACGCGTGGTGGCCAGTGGCGCCCGGCGCTCCCAGGAAACCGCACACGCGCTCACACCGCATCCCGAGGTGGACGTCCGGATCAATCCCGGGGCACGCGCCACGGCCTATCTGGAAGTGGGCGATTGGCCGCGTGGCGACGGGCGCGTCGTGGTGCTGGTCGGCCATCAGCCGGCACTGGGTCGGGTGGCCAGCCTGTTGCTCACCGGCGGCGAGCTCGACTGGAGCTTGAAGAAGGCATCGATCTGGTGGCTACAGCGCCGGGTGAAGGACGGTGCCGTCCAGTATCTGCTGAAGGCCGTGCACGCGCCCGACCTGTAGGCCTGTAGCACCGTTGTCATGTGCCTGCGGCATGCTGGGCGTGCCTGCCTGCGCGGTCCAGTACCTGGGGCCGGCAGCAGGCCCCGTCAGATTTGAGTGGATGCAAGTCATGGCGCCGAGCTTGCTGCAGCAGGATGCGGGGCGGGCGCTGCTCGCCCTGGATTACGCCAAGGAGTATACCCATGTCGCATGTCGTCAAGCCCACGCCGGCCCCCCGTTTGCCGGTCGCCCTCGCCAAGCCGGGTTTTCTCGCCCGGCAAAGCGATCAGCAGCCCTTTGCCTGGATCCGTTTCGATCACCAGCCCGACGTTTTGCAACCGGCGCAAGCCCAGATCCCGGCCGTGGTCGCACTGATCCACTGAGCCCGCCCGGGCAGCCTGGGCTCCGTCAGGAGCGGAGCGCGGCGTTGCGGCACCGCAATGAAAACTGGCCCGGTTCGACCGGGCCAGCGTCATGGTGCCGACTGTTCCTGCAGTGCCAGGGTCAGGCTTAGCCGGTAATGCTGGGCAGCCTCTTCGGGGCGTTCCAGCGTTTCCAGCAGGTTGGCGAGTTCCGCGTGCGCCACGGCAGTCGCCTGTACGGCGAGGCTGGCTTCGAGGTAGGTCTGCGCCTTGCCCCACAGCGCGCGTTCGCGGCACAGCCGGCCCAGCGTGAGCAACAGTTCGTGGTCGTCGCGGCGGGTCTTGAGCCAGGCTTCCGCCTGCTGCAACTGCGCCGTTGCCAGTTCGCCTTCGAGCGAGAGTGTGCCGTAGCGCAGTACCAGCTCGCCCGACCAGTCGGCAGCGAGCGCTTCCTCGATCGCTTCGCGCGCGAGTTCGGGTTGCTGATGCTCGCAGAAGGCATCGACCACCACCAGCACCAGCTGCGGCGCCGTGCGTTCGGTCGCCGGCAGCTTGGCCCACCAGTCCTTCAATTCCTTGAGCGAGCGCGGCTTGCTCTCGAATAGCGCCAATTGGGCCCGCACCCGCAGCCTGCCCGCCTGCGTGGCATCGATCGCGTCGCTCTTGGCCAGTTGATCGACCAGGCGCAGCACGGCCTCCTGGTTGCCTTCGCGCTGGCGTAGCCGCAGCTCCAGCTTGAGCGCGGCGGTGAGCTTGGGGGAGATGGCGCGCGCTTCCGCGATGGCGCGGTTGGCGTCGTCGTAGCGATGCTCGTCGAGATAGAGCTCGGCTTCGGTCATCGCCAGCGCCAGGTGTTGCGCCGGGCCTAGCTTGGCGCGCAGGCGCTCGAAATATTGGTCGCGGCGCGCGTAATCGCGCATCGCGTGCGCCGCGCGCGCAGCCAAGAGGCCGTTGACCGCCAGCGCCTCCTGGCCGCGGCTGGCGGCGAAGGCATCGGCCGCCAGGCGTTCGGCGCGCTGGTAGCGGCCCTCGAAGAAGGCGATGCGCGCTTCGCGTTCCAGTTCCACCGAGGCACGGTTGCGGCGTGCCTCGCGGTAGTGCCGCACGCGCGCCGGCAGCCCGCCCAGTTCGCTGCCGACCTTGAGCGCGCCGTAGAACAGTGCGGTCACGATGAGCAGCAGCACGACGAAGACGTTGAGCGACAGCTCGATTCGCCACGGCGGAATGAACAGTAGCGCGTAGCCGGTGTTGACCCGCGCGAACAGCATCAGCCCGACCGCGAGTGCGGCCAGGGCGATCAACCAGCCGAGCGCCCTCACGGTTGCACCTCGCGGGTGCTGACGCGGGCGTTGCGTATGGCGGCCAGGCTCTCTGCGAGGCTGGGCAGCTGCATGGCCAGCGTCTGCTGCGACAATTCGGCGAGCGTGCGCTGGGTATTGCGCGTCTCGGGGGCGTTGTTGTCGAAGTAGTTGGCCAGATAGAGATCGGCAGCCTTGAGATCGGCGCGGAAGGCGCCTTCGTTGCGCAACAGCAGCGCGGTGCGCGCGTCCAAAAGGCGCAGCTTCACGTTCTCGCGCAGGAAGAAGGCCTGCTCGGGCGTGAGCAACATCGCTTCGGGCTTATCCATTTCGCGGATGCGCACCAGCTGGCGCAGCTCGCCCCACAGCTCGCTGCCCAGGCGTTCGAACCAGTTGCGGGTATCCGCCTGTGGCGATGGCGCTGCGGGGTGGTGGTAGCCATCGACCGCCAACGGCAGCTTGTCGATGGTGCCGACGAGGCTATCGAGCTTGGCCGAGATACCGACCACGTCGAGATACGGCAGGGTCTTGAGCCTGTCGACGTCGCGCGCAACGGCCTGCCGCACCGGGATCAGCTCGGGCCGATCGAGTTCGGCGAGCTTGTTCTGCACCGTTTCGAGGCCGACGAGCGCGCTGGCGACATTGCCGGCGAGCTGCAATTGCTGGCTGGCGAAGGACAGTGTCTGTTCCAGATCGGTCAGCACGCGCTGCGTCTCGCTGCGGGTGAGCGCATCGTACAACGTGGCCAGCGTCGCCTGCTGCGCCTGTGCCACCGCTTGCTTGCCGGAAACCTGTGCCAGCTCGCGTTCCAGCGTGCGCAGCCGCTCGGTCAGCGCGGCTTCGCGCGCGGCGACATCGGCGGCGTGCTGCGCATGCTGTGCCAGCTGGCGGGCCACGTCCGCCTGCATCGCTTGGGTGGCCTGTTGCTGGTAGAGCCAGACGCCCGCGGCGGCGGCGATGGCGATCACCGCGAGCACGGAGGCGATCGAGGGCGCAAAGCTGCGCTTGGGTTTGGGCGCTTCGAGCGCGGCAGAGAGCGTATCGTGTGGCTGCGTCATAAGTACCTGAGACCTGTTAGAGCCTGTTTACGATCTTTTCGCGACAGCGCTCGGGCCAGTGCCGGTGCGTGGCAAGGCGCAAGACGCTGCAAAGGAATACCGTGAGCGGCTTGCAACGACACGGTTTTACTGTATCCGGGCGTAGTGGCGGCACACGGTGTCGACGATGCCGGTGTCTCCGGCGGCGGTCAGCACGACCTTGCCGACGCCTTGCTGGTGCAGCGCCGCGGCGATTCTGGGGTGCGGCGCAAAATACTGTAGCGATTGTAGCCGTTCGCGGGTGGTGGCTCCAACCATGGAAAACAAGTGTTGCGCGGCTTCGGAACTCGAGATGACGACGCCATCGCAACCGGCGTCTAGTTCGGCGACGAGCCGGGCCTCGTCGAAGGCGGGCGGAAGTCGGCGGTAGGCGGCGATCGTGGTCAGCGTGGCGCCACGCGCCACCAGCCCCTGCGGCAGCACCTCGCGCCCGCCGTCGCCGCGTAGCAGTAGCACCTGCCTCGCGTGTAGCGGCAGCGTGGCATCGAGTTCGGCCAGCAGGCCTTCGCTGTCGTAGCGCTCGGCTGGCGCGATCACCCGGGTGATCCCTAGCTCCCTCGCCCGTGCCGCACTGCCGGGGCCGACCACTGCGGCGGGCAATCGGGCCGGCCAGGGCGAGGCAAGCCGCGTGAACACTGCGTCGAGCGCGGAGGGGCTGACGAACACGGCCAGATCGAAGCTGGCAAGGCGCGCCAGGGCGGCCTCCAGCGGCGCGGCATCGAGCGGCGGCGCGATCTCCAGCAAGGGCAGCTGTACCGCTACCGCCCCAGTGGTTTGCAGCAGGTCGGCCAGCGTTGTTGCCTGCTGGCAGGGGCGGGTGACCCAGATGCGACGGCCGGCGAGCGCGCTCATGTTTCCTTCAGCGCTTCCAGGATGTCGGCCGCGCCCTCGGTCAGCAAGAGCTCGGCGACCTTGAGGCCGAGGCCGTCGGCCGCGGCGCGGGTACCGTTGGCCTCGCCGTAGACGATGCGGCTGCCATCGGGCAGGCCAACGCAGCCGCGCAAACGCAAAAAGCCGTCGTCGTCCTCGGCGTAGGCGGCGAGCGGAATCTGGCACGAGCCGCCGAGCCGGCGCGACAACGCGCGCTCGGCGGTGACGCAGGCCGCCGTGGCTGCATCGTTGAACGGCGCGAGCAGCTTGGTCAGATCCGCGCGGTCGGCGCGGATTTCCAGGCCCAGCGCGCCCTGGCCGGGTGCCGGCAGGCTGTCGTCGCACTGCATTTCGCTGCGAATGCGCGCGGTAAGGCCCAGCCGCTTGAGGCCGGCGGCGGCGAGCAGGATGGCGTCGTAGTCACCGGCGTCGAGCTTGGCGAGCCGGGTGCCGACGTTGCCGCGTAGCGGCTTGACGATGAGTTGCGGGAAACTGGCGCGCAGCTGCGCTTCGCGCCGCAGGCTGGAGGTGCCGACCACGCTGCCTGCCGGCAGCTCGGCAAGGCTGGCGTAGCGGTTGGAAACGAAGGCATCGCGCGGGTCTTCGCGCTTGCCGATCGCCGCCAGCGCGAAGCCCTCGGGCAGCACCATGGGCACGTCCTTCATCGAATGCACCGCAAGGTCCGCGCGGCCCTCGGCCAGCGCCTGCTCCAGCTCCTTCACGAAGAGGCCCTTGCCGCCGATCTTGTTCAGCGTCACGTCCAGAATGCGATCACCCTGTGTCGTCATGCCCAAGAGTTCCACCGTCAGTCCCGGATACTGCGCCAGCAGCCAGTCGCGCACGTGGTGCGCCTGCCACAACGCCAGCGGGCTTTCTCGGGTGGCGATGACGATGCGATCAGGGCGGGGCATGGCTGGCACTCTGCGGCGAAAACGCGGATTTTATCATGGGCCACCCTCGGATTCGGCCAGGCAAAACGCCCGGTCGGAACCGGGCGTTTGCGGGTGGGAAGACTGTCGGATCAGGCCAGATCGAAACGATCGAGGTTCATCACCTTGTTCCAGGCGGCGACGAAGTCACGGACGAATTTCTCCTTGCCATCGATCTGGGCGTAGACCTCGGCCAGCGCGCGCAATACCGAGTTCGAGCCAAACACCAGATCAACGCGGCTGGCGCTGTACTTGACCGCGCCCGTCCTGCGATCCCTGCCGTCAAAGCCGTCGCCGTTGGGCGTCCACTCGGTGGCCATGTCGAGCAGGTTGACGAAGAAGTCGTTGGACAACACGCCGACCCGCTCGGTGAACACGCCGGTGTTGCTGCCGTCGTAGTTGGCACCGAGCACGCGCAGGCCACCGACGAGTGCAGTCAATTCCGGCGCAGTCAGCGTCAGGAGCTGGGCCTTGTCCACCAGCAGGTGCTCGGCAGGCACTGCCGACGGGGCTTTCAGGTAGTTGCGGAAACCATCGGCGAACGGTTCCAGCTTGGCAAACGAAGCGACGTCGGTCTGCCCCGCGCTGGCGTCGACCCGGCCCGGCGTGAACGGCACTTCGATCGCGACGCCGGCGGCCTTGGCCGCCTGCTCGACGCCGACACAGCCGGCCAGCACGATGATATCGGCCAGCGAGGCCTTGCCGGAGGCCTGCTGGATCGCTTCGAGCTTGGGCAGCACCGTGATCGCCTGCTGGTTCACCGCCCAGTCCTTTTGCGGGGCCAGGCGGATGCGTGCGCCATTGGCGCCACCGCGCTTGTCGCCACCGCGGAAGGTCGAGGCCGACGCCCAGGCGAGCGACACCAGTTCGGCAACCGACAGGCCGGCTGCGGCGATCCTCGCCTTCAGGTCGGCAATGTCGGCTGCACTGGGCAGCAGCGTTGCTGCCGGCAGCGGGTCTTGCCACAGCAGGTCTTCCTTGGGCACTTCCGGGCCAAGGTAGCGGCTCTTGGGCCCGAGGTCGCGGTGGGTCAGCTTGAACCAGGCGCGGGCATAGGCTTCGGCGAAGGCCTGCGGGTCGTCAAGGAAGCGGCGCGAGATGGGCGCGTAGACCGGATCGAAGCGCAGCGACAGATCGGTGGTGAGCATGGTCGGCCGCTTCGGTGCGCCGCCGTGCGCATCGGGAATGATGGCATCGGCCCCCTTGGCCACCCACTGGATGGCGCCGGCCGGGCTCTTGCTCTGCTCCCACTCGAACTTGAACAGGATCTGGAAGAAATCATTGCTCCAGCGCGCCGGGGTGGTGGTCCAGGTCACTTCCAGGCCGGAAGTGATGGTATCGCCGCCCTTGCCGGTGCCATAGCTGCTCTTCCAGCCAAAGCCCTGTTCTTCCAGCGCACTGGCTTCCGGGGCGGCGCCGACATGGCTTGCCGGGCCGGCGCCGTGTGTCTTGCCCAGCGTGTGGCCGCCGGCGATCAGCGCCACGGTCTCTTCATCGTCCATCGCCATGCGGGCGAAGGTTTCGCGGATATCGATCGCTGCGGCGAGCGGATCGGGATTGCCGTCCGGGCCTTCCGGGTTCACATAGATCAGGCCCATCTGCACCGCGGCGAGCGGGTTTTCCAGTACGCGTGAGTGGATGTTGCCGTCGGCGTCGTCCTCGGAGACCAGGACCGCGTCGTCCTTGCCCTTGGCGACACCGGGCGAGCCGTGGGCGTAGCGCACATCGCCGCCCAGCCAGGTCTTCTCTGCGCCCCAGTACACGTCCTGATCCGGTTCCCACACGTCTTCGCGCCCGCCGGCGAAACCGAAAGTGCGAAAACCGGTGGACTCCAGCGCGACATTGCCGGCCAGGATCATCAGATCGGCCCAAGATATCTTCTGGCCGTATTTCTGCTTGATCGGCCACAGCAGGCGGCGCGCCTTGTCGAGGCTGACGTTGTCCGGCCAGGAGTTGAGCGGTGCGAAGCGCTGCTGGCCGCGACCGCCACCGCCACGCCCGTCGCCGACGCGGTAGGTGCCGGCGCTGTGCCAGGCCATGCGGATCATCAGCCCGGCGTAGCTGCCAAAATCGGCCGGCCACCAGTCCTGCGAGGTGGTCATCATCACCAGCAGGTCTTTCTTCAGCGCGGCGTAGTCCAGCTGCTTGAACGCTTCGCGGTAGCTGAACTTGCTGCCGAGCGGATTGGACTTCTCGGAATGCTGGTTCAGCAGTTCGAGTTTCAACTGCTGCGGCCACCAGTCCCGATTGGTTGCGCCACCACCGGCTGCGTGGAATGGGCACTTTGCTTCATCGGACATGGGCTTGCTCCTTGACGGGTTGAGGGTTGGCCGGGGTGCGGGCCAGGTGGGGAAAAGCGGGCTTGCAGTTGGACGACATCAGGTCTGGCTGTAACACGCCCAGAGCGCAGTCCAATCGATGTGGGTGATGATGAACATGGCATTCCTCGCCGCGCGGGGTGGACGACCCAGTATCGGATTGGCACGAACAAATGAAAAATTGATTAAAGCTTGAACGAAAATAGCGTAAAGCTATGAAAGTGAAATAGTGCATGCTGAACGCTGACGAAAGCGCCGCATGCATTCCGGGTAGGATAGTCGGTGGCCTTGCGCAAGATCGGCGAGATCACGCGCAGTTCAGGCGGCTTCGCGCAGCGTGAAGTGATCAAAGCGCTGGGCCAGCGCCGACAACAGTTGCGCATCAGGTAGGCCGACGGGTTGACGCACCAGTTCCTGATCGTGGCAGCCGGTGGGCCGGAAACATTGCAAGGCGTAGTCGCGCACGCCGAGCGTAGCCAGCGTATCGGCCAGCCGCAGCAGCGCGGCGTTGTCCTGCAGGATGGGGTGCCAAGTGGTGCGGCATTCGAAGGCGACGCCGCTGGCCAGCAGCAGATCGAGCGAGCGACGTGCCGCTTCGCCGCTGTTCAGCACGCCGGTGATGCCGGCGTAGTCGGCAAAATCATGCTTGATGTCGAAGCCTACCCAGTCGAGCAGCGGCAGGCATTGTGCGAATCGCACTGGATAGGCGCCGCCGGTGTGCAGCGCCGTCTTGAAGCCGAGCGCGCGCACTTGCGCCAGCATCTCGGGCAGCCGCGCCTCGACCAGCGGGTCGCCACCGCAGAACACCACGGCGTCGATCAGGCCGCGCCGCGTCGGCAGCCAGCCCAGGATTTCATCCCATTGCGGTGCGCCGGGCGGCGCTACGCGTTGCTGCAGCTCCGGGTTGTGGCAGTAGCGGCAGCGCCAGGGGCAGCCGGCAATGAACACCACGCAGGCGAGCTCGCCTGGCCAGTCGCAGCCGGAAAACGGCACCAAGCCCGCCAGCCTGGGCGGCCGGCGGGCTTCGTCGTGCAAATGCAGCGCCTGGTCCACCTCAGCGCTCGCGGAAGAACGTCCGCTCGGCAAACTCACCCTGCTTGCCGGTGTTGAAGGCCGAAACCGGCCGGTGATACCCCATCACCCGGGTCCAGACTTCACAGCGCGTGCGTAGTTCGTCGGGCAAGGCTTCTATCGATGGGGCGTCGCTTGCCAGGTGGCGTTGTTCGGAAAGATCGGTCATCGCAAGGTCCTCTTCGTGGGGGGAAGTTAGAGCCGCAAACAAAACCCAGTGCAATGGTGCTGGCAAGGCGCGCGAAACGCAGGCAGTACGAGAAGTACGACCAGTGAGCGCAACGCGGCCAGCTGGGTTTTATTAGCGGCGCTTATTCGGTGCAGCAGGCCGCGCGCTTTTGCAGGAGCTCCGCATCGCACTTGGGGCAGTACTCGTGGTGGCCGGACAGATAGCCGTGTTTGGGGCAGATCGAGAACGTTGGCGTCACGGTCACGTAGGGCAGCCGGTAGTTGGAGAGCGCGCGCTGTACCAGCCGCTTGCAGGCCTCGGCCGACGAGATTGCCTCGCCCATGTAAAGGTGCAGCACGGTGCCGCCGGTGTACTGGCGCTGCAGCGCCTGCTGCCGCTCCAGCGCGTCGAACGGGTCGTCGGTAAAGCCGACCGGCAGCTGGGTGGAATTGGTGTAGTAAGGCTGCTCAACACTGCCGGCCTGCAGGATGGCGGGATAATGCTTGCGATCCTCGCGGGCAAAGCGATAAGTGGTGCCCTCGGCGGGCGTCGCCTCCAGGTTGTAGAGGTGTCCAGTCTCCTCCTGGAAGGCGGTAATCCGCTCACGGATATGCGAGAGCAGCCGCAGCGCGAAATCGTGGCCCCAGGGCGTGCTGATGTCCTCGGCGTCGTGCGTGAAGTTGCGGATCATCTCGTTCACGCCGTTCACGCCCAGCGTGCTGAAGTGGTTGCGCAGCGTGCCGAGGTAGCGGCGGCTGTATGGGTAGAGCCCCGCATCCATCAGCCGCTGGATCACCTTGCGCTTCAGTTCCAGCGATTGCTTGCCCAGTTCCAGCAACAGATCGACACGGCGCAGCATCCCGGCCTCGTCGCCGGCGTACTCGAAACCGATGCGCGCGCAATTGAGCGTGACGACGCCCAGCGAGCCGGTCTGCTCGGCGCTGCCAAAGAGGCCATTGCCACGCTTCAGTAGCTCGCGCAAATCGAGCTGCAGTCGGCAGCACATCGAGCGCACCATCTGCGGTTCCAGGTCCGAGTTCACGAAGTTCTGGAAATACGGCAGGCCGTACTTGGCGGTCATCTCGAACAGCAGCGCGCTGTTGGGGTGATCCCAGGCGAAATCCTTGGTGATGTTGTAGGTGGGGATGGGGAAGGTGAACACGCGCCCGAGCGCATCGCCTTCCATCATCACCTCGATGTAGGCGCGGTTGATCAGGTCCATTTCCGCTTGCAGCTCGCCGTAGCTGAACGGGCATTCCTCGCCGCCGACGTAGGGAATCTGCTCGCGCAGGTCTTCTGGGCAGATCCAGTCGAAAGTGAGGTTCGTGAACGGCGTCTGCGTGCCCCAGCGGCTCGGCACGTTCAGGTTGTAGATCAGCTCCTGGATGTACTGCTTCACCTGCGCATACGCGAGGCCATCGGCGCGCACGAACGGCGCCATATAGGTATCGAACGAGCTGAATGCCTGCGCACCGGCCCATTCGTTCTGCAGCGTGCCGAGGAAATTGACGATCTGGCCGATCGCGGCCGAGAAATGCCGTGGCGGCTTGGCCTCCACCTTGCCCGGCACGCCGTTGAAGCCCTCGTGCAGCAGCCGGCGCAGGCTCCAGCCGGCGCAATAGCCGGCCAGCATGTCCAGATCGTGGATATGGATCGCGCCGGAACGGTGTGCCTCGCCCATTTCGCGCGGGTAGACGTGATTGAGCCAGTAGTTGGCGATCACCTTGCCGCTGGTGTTGAGGATCAGCCCACCGAGGCTGTAACCCTGGTTGGCATTGGCCTGCACCCGCCAGTCGCTGCGTTCCAGGTATTCGTTGATGCTGGCGGCCACATCGACCACGGTACGCGTGTCCTCGCGTAGCCGGCGGTGCGATTCGCGGTAGCCGATATAGGCGCGCGCGGTTTTCAGGTAGCCGACCTGCAGCAGCTCCGTCTCCACCGCATCCTGCACCGCCTCGATCTGCGCGGTGTCGGTGTCATCGAGCCGCGTGCACACGGTGAGCGCCAGCTGTGCCGCGCGCTCATCATCGAACTCGCCGCTGGCAGCGCCAGCACGCGCCAGCGCGTCGGCGATCTTGGTGGCATCGAACGGCACAATGCGGCCATCGCGTTTGCTAAGGTATTGCGGGGAGAGCGCCGAACCCAACATCTTTGTGCTCCATAAGGTAATGGACACAATATATTGTGGTTTGTCGTGGAAGTTCGGGTGAACTGGAACGGGGTTGACGGAGATCAAAAACTGACGGGAGAGGGGGATTTGGCTGGATGTCCAGCCTGTCGTTATTGCGAGATGTAGCTGGAAGAAGCGCTGTTTAGCGCCTGCGGCGCGGTGTTCACTTGCCGGTTCCGCCCGGCGGACGGGTTCATTTCTTTTGCTTCGCCAAAAGAAACGAACCAAAGAAAAGGCGACCCCTGCCTTACGGCCCTCCGGGCTACCCTCAGTCGGTCGCGAGCCTAGGTCTCGCTCCACTCCTTCGGCGCTTGGCAAAGGGGAGGAAAACCACGCACCGGCATGGCTGCCTAAGCGTAAGCGTTCTGAACGCTAGGCGACCTTATGCGTTCGACGCACCACGAAGTCTGGGGAAGCTGCTCACTCGTGAGCACCCTTTCTGGTGCTCGTAAACACCTCACAGCTCGGATGGGATCTGCACTTTCAGAAGCTGCTGATCGGCCAAAGCGGAAGTTCGTGTCGTGGATTGTGAACTTCCGGTTCCGACCCCAAGCGGACGTTCGAAGCTATTCGACCGGATAGCAGCTTCTCAGCCAAAGCTGTCGATCAAATCCAGTGGCAAAGTCCGCCCCCCTGTGGGGACCTTCAGTTCGCTGAACTCTCGGCCGCAACGTGGTCGTTGCCCGGTCAAGTTCAGCCCGATGGCGTCATGGAAACACTAGGCTTGTTGTTGCCATTGTCAGAACCTAAGCTGGCCTGTTGAGCTGTCAAACGGCGGTGGAGGGGTTTCCGTGCCGAAAGAGACGGAAGCACGACATGGCTTCAGCACGGGAGTGCACAAGTCCTCCCTGCAATGGAAATACGGTGCGCTGGCGGCCACGCTCATCGTGTGGTTGACCATTGGTATCAGCGCCTTGCAGATCTGGTGGAACTTGAAAGCCACTGAGAGCCGCACCTACTCCCACCTCGTCGATACGTCGCATCATATTGATCAAGCGATGTATCGCTTCTTCGCGGAGAACCGGACGCTCGCGCGGACCATACTCGACCAATTTCCGCCGGATTCCGCAAGCGCTAGCTCACCGTGCCAGCCAATTTGCAGCGAAACGCTGCTCGCGCTGCAGCGCAGGTATGTCGAACTATTTCCCGGCATCGACATTTTGATAGTGGATCCGCAAGGGCAGATCGTCGCTGCAACTGAGAAGGACATGCAAAATCGCATCGGCGGACTCGCTGAGATAGCCACCCATTTCCGCACCGACCGAAACGCCCGAGCCATGCTGCATTACGCGAAGAACAGCCGCAATGAGCACGCGGTGCTGATGGCGTGGGCTCTACGCAGCGCGACAGGCGAGTTGTTCGCCATTGGCGTCTTCATTGAACCGGTAACCCAGTTGGCCGAGATTATCGCCGCACCACAACTGGGGCCTGGCCGTGCCGTGACGATAAGCGATGCCAGGGGCGTCTTACTGGCGCGCGATCCGAAGCCCGAGCTGGTTCATCCAGGTCAGCTACTGAGGCAGTATATCGAAGAGCAGCGCCCTGCCCGAGGCATGGGCAGCTTTCGAGCCGTCTCGAAGATTGATGGCCTGGATCGGCTCTTCATCAAGCGGGACATTCCCTTCTCGCAGTCTTCCGACGGCTTGGTTCTGTGGGTCGGCATGAGTACCGACGACTATCTGGCCGAGTGGCGCCGGTCCGCGTTGCTTACGCTCTTCAGCTGTTGCATATTGCTGGCAGGCTGGATTTGGGGCCTGTTTGTCCTCAAACATGACGCGCAGTCCACGACGCGGCTCCTCGGCTCGGTGAGGTTGATGCACAAGGTGATCGAATCGGCCCCTGTGCCCACCGTCGTGGTCAGTCAGCAAGAGGGCCGCGTGGTAATGAGCAACGCCACGATGCTCAACGCCTTCGGCGCGCTGGCGGCCGTCGGCCAACCCGTCAGACCCTTATTCGGCGAGGAGACGCTGCCCAAACTCCTGTCTGCTGGCGAGAACGTGACGCCGGTGGTGGTGGAGTTGTTGTCTCGCAATGGCCCCATCCACGCCGAGTTGTACCACACCGATCTTGGCGACTTCGGCGAAGTCGACGACCCCTGCTCGCTGGTGGTGTTAGTTGACGTTTCCGAACGCCACAAGCGCGAGCTGCACTTGAAGCTTGCCGCCACCACCGACGTCCTGACCGGCCTGATCAACCGGCGACATTTCAATTACGAAGCCGAACAAGCTATTGCTGCGGCCCGCCAGCAGGGGACTCCTTTAGCGGTCCTGGTCCTGGACCTGGACCACTTCAAGCGCGTCAACGACGAGCATGGTCACGATATCGGCGACGTAGTCCTGGCCACGATGGCTCAGGTCATCAAGGTAGTGCTGCGCGAGGGCGATCTGGCCGCCCGTATGGGCGGAGAGGAGTTTGCGACTCTCCTTCCCAAGGCCGATCGACAGCAGGCGATGGCCGTCGCCGAGCGCATCCGGCAGGCTGTTGCGGCTACCCCTATCATGCTTCCTGACAACCAGGTCCTGGGGGTGACGGTGAGCATCGGGGTGGGCATTTGGCAAGCTCACGATACGGACATCCACGCCAGCCTCAAGCGAGCAGATCTAGCGCTCTATGTCGCCAAGGAAAATGGGCGAAATCGGGTAGTCGCCGACGAGACCGGAGACTCGCCCCCCGGCTGATCGCTGGTGTCTACTGGGGCATTAATGTTTGCAACGGGGCGGAAGTATATTCGTCGACTGGAATAACGGTCGTGCGATCTTTAGATCGCAACAGCGACAACTAACCGCGGCAATGGCCGACAAGCCGACAAATTAACTTCTGATCGAATGATCAGGGGTGCATATGAGTAAACAGCGTGGGTGATCAAGTCTGCCAGAGTTTGCAGAAGCACCAAGCAAACAAAGACAGGCTGCACTATCCAGCCAAATCCCCTTTTTCTCCTTGCTCCAAGTGGAGTTCACGTAGCGTGCAGTGGCTTCACGCCTTGGCACATGAGCCGGCGCGTGGTTTTCCTCCCCTTTGCCAAGCGCCGAAGGAGTGGAGCGAGACCTAGGCTCGCGACCGACTGAGGGTAGCCCGGAGGGCCGTAAGGCACGGGGTCGCCTTTTCTTTGGTTCATTTCTTTTGGCGAAGCAAAAGAAATGAACCCGTGGGCGCGGCGGAACGTGCATGAAAACACTGCGCCTTAGGCGCAAAACAGCGCCTTTCCTCAGCTGCGCCAAGCTCGCAACAAAGGCGACGCATCCAGCCAAATCCCCCCTCGCCCCCCTTGCGCCAAGGGGGGAAGGCTTGCGGCGCCACCGAATGGCGTACCAGCGCAAACGCCGATTGCGCCCCGCTCACTAATGTCCCTTCTTTGGCCACAACAACGCCGGCGCGGCGATGCCGATCGCCAAGGCCAGCAAGATCATCGCCGCCTTCACGATGTTGTATCCGGCATCGACCAGATGCTGCTGCGCCTGGCTGGCTTCGGTCACGCTGGCCAGCTGCAACAGCGCCTGCACCGCCTTGTACATATAGGTGCCGGGCACCATGGGGATGGCGGCGCAGACGGCGTAGACCGGCGCGGCCTGGCGGGCGCGGCGGCTCCACCACTCGGCGCAGAAGCCGATCAAGAGTGCGGCGACCAGGGTGCCGAGCACGATGTCACTGCCGGCATGCACCAGGCCGAAGCGCAGGCCATGGCCGGCCAGCGCCAGCGCGCACGACAACCACAAGGTGCGCGGCGGTACGTTGAACAGCACAGCGAAGCCGAGTGCAGCGGGGATGGACCACAGTTCGACCAGCCAGCCGCTCATGTCAGCACCCGTAGCGCCAGGCTCATCCCTATGCCTATGCCGAGCACGAATACCGCGCTCATGGTCAGCCGCACGGTGCCGTTGAGATAGTTGCCATTCAGGAGATCGGCCGCGCCATTGATCAGCGGCACGCCGGGAATCAGGAACAGTACCGAGGCGGCGAGCGCGGCATCCGGCGTGGCGGACAGCCAGCGTGCCAGCACGCCGGTCAGGATGGCGGCAAGTGCCGATGTGGCGATGGCGAATACCAGCGGCTTGTAGCCGGCCTTGGCCAGCCGCAGCCGCAGCCAGGTGCCAAGGCCCGCACCCACGGTGGTCGCCACTACGGCAGCGAGATCGCCGCCGAACAGTGCGGCAAAGCCGCCACAGGCGAAACCGACCACCAGCGCGATCAACCAGCGCGGTGCGTAGTGCGGTCGGGTGTGCATATCGTCCAGCAGGTGGGTAAAAGCCTGGACACTGATGCGCCCTGCCTCCAGCGAAGCGAGCGCGCGCTCCACGCCCGTGAGCGTGCGGAAATTCACGCCCATGTGCGGCGCCTTGTGGAAGGCCGTGTGCTGCTCACCGCGCGCGGATATGGTCAACCCGAGATTCAGCGACGACACCAGCGTATGGGCGTGATCGGCGCCGAGCGCCTGGGCGGCACGCGTCATGGTGTCGGCGGTGCGCGCGGTATCGCCGCCGGATTGATGGACCAGATTGCCGGCCTGCAGTGCAAGGTGGGCAATATCGTTCAGGGAAAGCGCCATGGCTGCAGCTTAGGCGACGACGCCCCGTTCTGCGTTGCGCGCGATCAAGCGCGCCAGCGGCGCACGATACGCCAGCCCAGCAACACGATGAGCACGGCAGCGTACATCGCAGGCTCGGTCACGTCGCGCTTTACCAGCCACCAGTAATGCAGCACGCCGAGGATGGCGATGGGGTAGACCAGCGCATGCAGCCGACCCCAGTTGCGCTTGAGCCGGCGCATCATCGCGTCGGTCGAGGTGGCTGCCAGCGGGATCAGCAGCGTGAAGGCGGTGAAACCGACAGTGATGAAGGGCCGCTTGACCACGTCGTGCCACATCGCGGCGGCGTCAAACCCATGATCGAGCGCGAACCAGGTGGTGAAATGCAGGCAGACATAGCAGAACGCGTAGAGCCCCAGCATGCGGCGCAAGCGGATCAACGGATTCCAGCCGCTGATCTGGCGCAGCGGCGTGATCGCCAGCGTGGCGAGCAGGTACACCAAGGCCCAGGTGCCCGTCTGGTGCGTGATGTATTCGACCGGGTTGACGGCCTGCAGCACGAATATTCCCGTCCACACCAGCGGCGCGAGGCAGGCGACGAAGAGCGCGGGCTTGAGCCAGCGGGGCAGCGTATTGGGCATGTCGGTCCGGGGCGGGGCGCAGGTGATCAGCTTCCCATTCCTCGCGGCCGAACAGCAAATCTGACAGCCCGGCTATAATCGCCGGTTCCACAGGAAGCCATGTCATGAACAGCCTGATCCATTCCGCGCAACGCATCGTCGTCAAGGTCGGTTCCAGCCTCGTCACCAATGAAGGGCGGGGGCTGGACCATAGCGCGCTGGCGCGCTGGGCGGCGGAGATCGCCGAGCTGACGCGCCTGGGCAAGGCGGTGGTGCTGGTGTCCAGCGGCGCGATCGCCGAAGGCGTGGCGCGGCTGGGCTGGAAGGAAAAACCAGCCACCGTGCACGAGAAACAGGCCGCCGCTGCCGTCGGCCAGATGGGGCTGTGCCAGGCCTACGAGAGCGCGTTCCGCCAGCACGGGCTCAAGACCGCCCAGGTGCTGCTGACGCACGAGGACATGGCTGACCGTACCCGCTACCTGAACGCGCGCTCGACGCTGCTGACGCTGCTCGAGCTGGGGGTGATCCCCATCATCAACGAAAACGACACCGTGGTCACCGCCGAGATCAAGTTCGGCGACAACGATACGCTGGGCGCGTTGGTGACCAATTTGATCGAGGGCGACGCCCTCATCATCCTGACCGACCAGCAGGGCCTCTACACCGCAGACCCGCGCAAGGACCCGGCCGCCACGCTGATCCGCAATGCGGTGGCCGGCACGCCCGAGCTGGAAGCGATGGCGGGCGGCGCCGGCTCCAGCGTCGGCACTGGCGGCATGTATACCAAGATCATCGCCGCCAAGCGCGCTGCGCGCAGTGGCGCCGCCACCGTGATCGCCTGCGGCCGCGAAGAGCACGTGCTGACCCGGCTGGCGAATGGCGAACCGATCGGCACCGAGCTCGTCGCGCAGACCACGCCGCTCGCGGCCAAGAAGCAATGGATCGCCGATCACCTGCAGCTCAAGGGGCGCGTGATTGTCGACGACGGCGCCCGCCGCGCGATTGCCGAGCGCGGCTCCAGCCTGCTGCCGATCGGCGTGACCGCGGTCGAGGGCGAGTTCTCGCGCGGTGACGTGGTCAGCTGCGTCGATCCGGAAGGCCGCGAGATCGCACGCGGCCTCGCCAACTACGGCGCGGCCGAAGCGCGCCGCATCGTGCGCCTGCCCACCGGGCAGATCGAATCGGTGCTGGGCTATATCGACGAGCCCGAACTGATCCATCGCGACAATCTGGTGCTGGTTTAAGCGCGGCGAACAAACCCTAAGGCGGCGCCGCGCTCCTTGGCCGTACGCCTCGTATTGCTTACGACCGGAGACCCCCGGCTTGCCCGGCCGATGCGCGCGAATACGGCACCAGCGGCTTCGCGGGCGCTGTCCTTGCAAGCGCCGGAGGCAACCAAGGCGCGCACAGCGGATCAGTTGTTGCGGCAACCCGGGCAGTCGTTGGGCTGTTTCTTGCTGTCCCACAGCTCGTTCACGATGGTTGCGCTCTTTTCCGGAGTGCCGCCGCTGCAGAACACCGTCGACAGCTCGCCCTGGTAGGCGTTGCGCTGATTCTTGACCATGCGCTTCCACCCCTGCGAGCCATCCTGCCACTGTTTGCCAACCTCGTTACCGTAGGCATAGACACGGTACTGCTTGGTCTTGCAGTCGATACCCTCGAAGCTGACGTTGCGCACGTTGCCGCGCCTGGGAACGATCGCCATCGCGTAGCGGACGATGTCGTCCTGGCCGACGCTGATACTGTCGAGCGAAATATAGAAATCGTTGGCGCGCGATTCGTAATTCACCGAGTACGGCACCCAGCGCTTGAGCGTATCCAGTTCCGGCTTGGTGAAGGGTTGCTCGGGTGGCGTGGGCGGAGTGTCGCCGAACAACCACTCCTTGAAGCCCCAGCCTTCGTCCTCGGCCGAGTTCTCTATGTAGGTGCCTGATTCACCCGAGGCCTCGCCGGCATGGGCGCTGACGGCTACGAGCAGGGTGGCGAGGGCGATCCAGCTTTTCATGATGCGTAGACTCCAAAACGGCGATGCTAGCAGTGCCGCTTGTTCAATGTCGATGACCGTCGTGACCATGCTGGTGGTCGTGGTCGTGGTCGTGGTCGTGGTCGGCACGTTTGCCGCTCGCGACCGGGGTGATCGGAATGTGGCGGCCCGGCGGATGGTAGAACCAGGATGGCTGCAGCGTCACGTGGTCGATGCCGAAGCGCGCCTTGAGCATGCTGCCCAGCCTCGCCAGCAGCGCCGGCCATTCCTTCGGTGATTCGATCACCAGGTGCGCCGACAAGGCCACCCGGCCCTGGGCGATCAGCCACACGTGCAGATCGTGCACCTGAGCTACCCCGTCCTCCTTGGCCAGCGCGTAGCCCACCTCGTCGAGCTTGATATGGCTGGGCACGCCTTCCATCAGCACGTGGGTGCTCTGGCGCAACAGTTGCCAAGTCGAGCGCAGGATCAACAGGCTGACCGCCACCGAGAGTATGGGATCGATAGGCTGCCAGCCGGTGAAATAGATGACGGCGCCGGCGGCGATCGCCGCCACCGAACCCAAGAGGTCACCCAGCACATGGATCAGCGCGGCCCGGCTGTTCATGTTGTCGTGGTCGTGCGAGAGGATCCACGCCGAAAGGATGTTCACCAAGAGGCCGATCACGGCGATCACCATCACGCCCACGCCGTTCACTGGATGCGGATTGAGCAGCCGGCTCACCGCTTCTACTGCGATCCACACCACCAGCGCGATCATCGCCACGCTGTTGATCAGCGCGCCGATGACTTCGGCGCGGGCGTAGCCGTAGCTCTGGCGCCGATCGGCCGGGCGCTGGCTGACGATGTTGGCGATCACCGCCAGCATCAGTGCCGCGGCGTCGGTGAACATATGGCCGGCATCGGAGATCAGCGCCAGCGAGCCGGCCCACACGCCGCCGCCAAGCTCGATCAGGCCGAAGCCGCCGGTGATCACCAGCGCCAGCAGCAGCCGTTTCTGCGTGGCGTGCGCACCGTGGTGGTGGTGGTGATGGGCGTGATCGAAATGGTGGTCGTGATCCTGGTTGTGACCGCCAGCCGCATCGTGCGGATGGTCGTGGTGGTGGGGGTCGGTCAGGGCCATGAGAAGGTTCCGCTGCGGGCTGTGATCGAAGCGTGCCGCGTCCGCCCCGCCTTGGCAACGTCAGTGTTGCCGAGCGTCGGCGAACCAGACGCGTGGCCGGCTGCAGCGCGGCTCGCCGCGCGGCGCGTGGCCGCGTAAAATCAGGCTTTTATCGCAATCATGTCACCATGACGCCGAATCTTGCCATCGATCTTTCCGGCCTCAACTGCCCGCTGCCCATCCTGCGCACCAAGAAGGCGCTGGCCAATCTGCGGGGCGGCGATACGCTCGCCGTCACGTGCACCGATCCGGCCACACCCACCGATTTTGCCGCTTTCTGCCGCCAGACCGGGCACGAGCTGGTCGAATCGAGCGCGGCGGACCATGCCTTCCATTTCCTGATCCGCAAGCGCGCCGATTGAACCGATCATCTTGCGTGCGGGCGGCCTGCCGCCCAGCCAACCCGATACGAGCCTGACCCATGACCCAGACCCTGACCATCACCCGCCCGGACGACTGGCATCTGCACCTGCGCGACGGCGCGCTGATGGCGTCCGTGCTGCCGCACACCGCGCGCGAGTTCGCCCGCGCCATCGTCATGCCGAATCTGAAGCCGCCCGTCTCAACGGTGGACATGGCGCTGGCCTACCGCGAGCGCATTGTGGCCGCGCTGCCAGCGGGTAGTGATTTCCAGCCCTTGATGACGCTGTACCTCACCAGCAACCTGACGCCCGATGAAGTGGTCAAGGCCCGCGCGAGCGGCGTGGTACAGGCGGTGAAGCTGTACCCGGCTGGCGCGACCACCAATTCCGAGGCTGGCGTGGCCGGGCTCGATGGCGTGATGCCGACGCTGGAGAAAATGGCCGAGATCGGCCTGCCCTTCCTGGTGCATGGCGAAGTCACCGATCCGGCGGTCGACGTGTTCGATCGCGAGGCGGCGTTCATCGACCAGGTGATGGCGCCGCTGCTTCAGCGCCTGCCCGAGCTGCGCGTGGTGTTCGAGCACATCACCACGAAGCAGGCCGCGCAGTTCGTGTTGGATGCCGGCGACAATGTCGGCGCCACCGTCACGCCGCAGCACCTGTTGATGAACCGCAATGCGCTGTTCCAGGGCGGTATCCGCCCTCATCACTACTGCCTGCCGGTGCTCAAGCGCGAGGAGCATCGCCGAGCGCTGGTCGCCGCCGTTACCTCGGGCAGCACGAAGTTCTTCCTCGGCACCGACAGCGCGCCGCACGCGCAGCACACCAAGGAAGCGTCCTGTGGTTGCGCCGGCATCTACTCGGCGCACGCGGCGCTGGCGTTCTATGCCGAGGCGTTTGAGGCCGCCGGTCGCCTCGATGCACTCGAAGCGTTCGCCAGCTTCAACGGCCCGGATTTCTACCGCCTGCCACGCAATAGCGGCACCGTCACACTGGTGAAGGACGCCTGGACCGTGCCGGCGTCCTATCCCTTTGGCGAGCACGATGTGGTGCCGCTGCGCGCCGGCGAAGCGCTCTCATGGCGGCTGGCCCACTGATGCCCATCGTCCATCGTGCGGCCTTTCGTCCTGGCTGGTGGGCCGCGCTCGCCGTGATCGCCGCCGCGGCCTGGTTCGGTCGGCCCTTGTTGTCGGGCGCCAGTTTCGAGCACGGCTTCTTCGGCCTGTTCTGGTACACCATGCTGGCGCTGGCCACCGTGCTGTGGGCGCTGCCCAGCGAGCAGGGCTGGGATGGCACGCAGTTCTATCGCCGCTGGCGGCTGCTTGGCGTGGCTACGGTGTTCGAGCGTACGTATCCGGCCAGTGCCTATACCGGCATCGCGCTGGAACAGGATGTCAACGCCTTTGGCCGCGACAGCATCTGGCTGGTGCTGGAAGGTGCCGAACGCCTGGTGTTCGCGCACTGGCGTGCCAGCGCGGCCAATGTGGCGCGGGCCCAGGCACTGGCTGTGGCATTGTCCTCTGCGAGCGGCCTGCCGCGTGCGGGCGAGGAATCCCCTACCCAAGGCGAGCCCCACGCGGGATAATGGCGGCGCAAAGCAGGCCGGATCGTCGCTGCCGTGGCAACACGGGGGAGGAAAGTCCGGGCTCCGCAGGGCAGGATGCCGGCTAACGGCCGGGCGGCGAAAGCCGACGGACAGTGCAACAGAGAGCTGAACCGCCGATGGCATGGACTACGCCGAGCGCAAGCGAGGCAAAGTCCATCCGTTCAGAAAGGGTGCAGACTGGCTTGCCAGGATGTGCATGGACTGGATGGCCGGGTTGAAGGCGCGATTGAAGCGTGCCGGACCGGGCACAGGCAAGGGTGAAAAGGTGTTCCCGTCGGGGAAGTGGGCAACCACCGGTAAGAGCGCACCGCGGACGTGGCAACACGGACGGCAGGGTAAACCCCATCCGGAGCAAGACCAAGCAGCAGGCGTCGACGGGGCCCCCTGAGTCTGCGGGTAGGTTGCTGGAGCGTGTCGGCAACGGCACGCCTAGAGGAATGACGGTCGTTCGCGGTTCGCCGCGATCACAGAACCCGGCTTACAGGCCCGCTTTGCATAAATACAAGCAAAACGCCGCTCAACGAGCGGCGTTTTGTTTTATGGCTATATCGGGCCGAGATCGCTAGTGTTCTTCCAGCACATAAATGTGCTCCCACTCGCAATGGTAAGCACAACCAGGCAGCGCTGCGACAGTACGCCTATGCAACCACCCATGCTCTGTCTTTTGCAGCGACATTGCGTATCCAACGGCGGGGTATTCCCGCCGCAATAACGCTAATGCGCGCTTTCCCGTGAGTGTTTTCGACGACGCTGTCTGGACTTGGCGGGTCTGGATCAAACGTTGCTCTGTCCCGATACAGCGAAAAACCTTGAATGTGACAATAGCCATATCAGTGGCGCCTCCGAAGGATGAGGGCTGGGCGGCACTCAAACGCACGCGCTAAGCCAGCGTAGCCTGTCTGAAACGGGCTTCTCTCTTACCTCACACCTTCAGCACGAACTGCAAAAACCCCATCTCGCGGCGGAAGCCCTGGTTCTGGTAGAGGCGTTGGGCGCGCACATTCTCCGGGGAGGTTTCGACGCGGATCTGGTCGGCGCCGGCCGCGCGCGCGGCAACTTCGACGGCTTGCAACAGCTCGGTGCCGATGCGGCCACCGCGCAGATCCGATTGTACGTAGATGTCGTTCAGCACCCAGATGGGGCCGAGCGCCAATGACGACAGGCTGGGGTAGGCCTGGGCAAAGCCCAGCAAGCGGCCTTCCTTCTCGGCGACGAACAGACGGGAATCCTTGTATTCCATGCGCAGCGCGATAAAGGCGCGCGCGCGGGCCAGATCGGATTCGCGACGGTAGAACTGGCGGTACTGGTCGAATAGCGCGGCAAGCGCATCAAGATCGTCCAGTGTGGCGATGCGTATCGTGGTCATAGTGGAATCTGCAAGTAAAGAACCGGGCGATTGCCCGGTTCGGGGCCGGTCGGTCACCGGCTTCAAGCAAGAACGATGCCGCCTGATTACAGGCTGTCCTGCGGGTTGTTGGCGTGCAACTTGGCTTCCAGTTCCAGCACGCGTGCTTCGAGTGCCGTGAGCGTCTCGCGGGTGCGTGCCAGCACTTCCTGTTGCACCTCGAATTCCTCGCGCGTGACCAGATCCATCTTGGTGAAAGCCGAAGCCATCATTGCGCGCACGTTCTTTTCAATATCCTTGGCCGGGCTGTTGGCGAGCGCCTCGGACATCTTGGCGGAGATTTCGTCGAAAAATTTTTCCTTCAGCATGGCGGGCTCCTGGCTAGGGCTGCAAATAGGTATGGCTCAGTGTAGCAGACGAGATCGAACCGTCTTTGCACTATGACTCGCCCGGCGCCCAGGGGTTCGTGCACCGAGTTGGTGCCATGACTGCGTTCTGCGCCATGCCTGTGCGCGGCATCGGTGCGTGGCGCGAAGGTCGGCATCATCCGGCCCGGCGCCATCGCGTTGTCGCTGCGTTGGCACGCTTTCTGCTCAGAGGATAGCCGTCTTTACCCGGCCTACGAGGAATCCCCATGAAATTCGTTACTGCCATCATCAAGCCGTTCAAGCTCGATGAGGTCCGCGAAGCCCTTTCCGCCATTGGCGTCCAGGGCATGACCGTGACCGAAGTGAAGGGCTTTGGTCGTCAGAAGGGCCACACCGAGCTGTATCGCGGCGCCGAGTATGTCGTCGACTTCCTGCCCAAGGTGAAGCTGGAAATCGCGATCGCGGACGATCTGGTCGACCAGACCATCGAAGCGATCGAGAAGGCCGCCCAGACCGGCAAGATCGGCGACGGCAAGATCTTCGTGTTCGATCTCGAGCACATCGCGCGCATACGCACCGGCGAGACCGGCGAAGCCGCCATCTAATTCGCCTCAGGGAAGGAGAGATACGCAAATGAAAAAACTGATCGCAGCAAGCCTGCCGCTGTTGGCGGGCCTGGCCCACGCCGAAGAGGCAGCGGCGCCGGTGCTGAGCAAGGCCGACAACGGCTGGATACTGGTCTGCTCGGCCCTCGTCATCCTGATGTCCATTCCGGGCCTCGCGCTGTTCTACGGTGGGCTCGTACGCACCAAGAACATGCTGTCGGTGCTGGCCCAGGTGCTGACCGTGTTCGCGCTGATCTCGGTGCTGTGGGTCGTCGTCGGTTACAGCATCGCCTTCACCTCGGGCAATGCCTTCATCGGCGGCTTCGGCCGCGTGCTGCTGGCGGGCGTCACCCCCGGCTCGCTCGCCGATACCTTCACCGCCGAAGTGAAGATCAGCGAGTTCACCTTCGTTGCCTTCCAGGGCGCCTTTGCCGCCATCACCTGCGCGCTGATCGTCGGCGGCTTCGCCGAACGCGTGAAATTCAGCGCCGTGCTGATCTTTACCGCCGTGTGGTTCCTGCTGGCCTATGCGCCGATCGCCCACATGGTGTGGTTCACCGAAGGCCTGCTGTTCAAGCATGGCGCGCTCGATTTCGCCGGCGGCACCGTGGTGCACATCAACGCTGCCGTAGCCGGTCTCGTCGGTGCCTACTTCGTTGGCAAGCGCGTCGGCTACGGCCGTGACGCGATGACGCCGCACAGCCTGACCATGACCATGATCGGCGCCTCGCTGCTGTGGGTGGGCTGGTTCGGCTTCAACGCCGGCTCTGCGCTGGAGGCCAATGGCGTGGCTGCGCTCGCCTTCGTCAACACCTGCGTTGCCACCGCGGCCGCCACGCTGTCCTGGCTGTTCGTCGAGTGGATGATCAAGGGCAAGCCTTCGCTCTTGGGTGCAGCGTCGGGCGCCATCGCCGGCCTCGTCATCATCACCCCGGCTGCGGGCCTGGTCGGTGTCGGCGGCGGTCTCGTCATGGGCGTGATCGGCGGTCTGGCCGGCCTGTGGGGCGTGCATGGTCTGAAGAAGCTCTTGAAGGTCGACGATTCGCTCGACGTGTTCGGCATCCATGGCGTATGCGGCATCATCGGCGCGGTGCTGACCGGCGTGTTCTACGCCCCGGCGCTGGGCGGCATGGGCCCGGCCGACTTCGACATGGCCAAGCAGGTGCTGATCCAGTTCGAAGGCGTGGGCATCACCATCGTCTGGTCGGGTCTTGTCTCCATCGCCCTGTTCGCCATCCTCAAGGCCACCATCGGCCTGCGCGTGAAGGAAGACGAAGAGCGCGAGGGTCTGGACGTGACCAGCCACGGCGAAAAGGCCTACAACATGTAATCACCCAAAGGCCGGGCTTCAGCCCGGCTCATCAGCAGAACAACAAAGTCCTCAGGGCCCGCCGACTGGCGGGCTTTTCTTTTGCGCGGTGCTGGCGATGATGGCGACCCCACTGCGATACTGGTCACATGAACGAAACCGCAGCGCCTTTCCCACAACCCTCGCCGTGCGTCGCGCAGTGCCAGCTCGACGAGGACGACGTCTGCATCGGCTGTCGCCGCACCGTGGCAGAGATCGCTGTCTGGTCGCGCCTCGATGACGCGCAGAAGGCCGCGGTCTGGCAGCGCTTGCGTGCGCTTCCTCCACCCTCGCGTCGCACCACGTGCAGCCGCTGCGGCGCCCGCTTTCACTGCGGCAGTGGCGGCCAGAAGGGCGGTTGCTGGTGCGCCGATCTGCCCCCGGTTATGGTGAGCACTGCGCAGGACTGCCTGTGTCCGGATTGCCTGCGCGAACGCATCAAAGGCCGCGCCCCATAAACCCTGTCGCGGGCGTGGTTGAATCGGCCGGTTCCGACCGCACTATGCGATACATAGTCACTCGCAGGGAGCCGACATGGCCACAACGTTGAAGATCGATTTTGTCTCGGACGTGGTCTGTCCCTGGTGCGCCATCGGCCTCTATGGCCTGTTGCAGGGCGCGGCGCAGGCCGGGGTCGAGCTCGACCTCACCTTTCATCCGTTCGAACTCAATCCGCAGATGGCGCCGGAAGGCGAGGACATCGCCGAGCACCTGATCGCCAAATACGGCATGAGCCGCGAACAGCTGGCGCAAAGCCAGGAGGCGATCCGCCAGCGCGGCGAAGCGCTGGGCTTCCATTTCGACATGGACGCGCGCTCGCGCACCTACAACACGTTCGACGCGCACCGCCTGCTGCACTGGGCCGGCGAGCTGGGCGCGGCGCAGCAGCTGGCGCTCAAGCAATCGCTGCTGCAGGCGTATTTCGGCATGGGGCGCAATGTGAGCGATACGGATGTTCTGGTCGAGGCAGCCCTCTCCGCCGGTCTCGATGGCGAGGCGGCGCGCGAGGTGCTCGATAGTCGCCGCTATGCCGGCGAAGTGCGTGCGTCCGAGCGCTACTACCAGCAACAGGGCATCAGCGGGGTGCCCGCCGTCATCGTCAACCAGCAATACCTGATCTCGGGGGGACAGCCGCCCGAGACCTTTGCCCAGGCATTGCGCAAGATCGCCGATGACGAGGCCTGAGGGCGGCTGAGCAAACATGAATGGCCCGGGCTGTACAGCGTTGCGTGCGAGCCCGTCTAAGAGCCGCTAACAAAACCCTGAAGCCACGTCGCACTTAACGCCGTACGCGATGTACAGCCTGCGTTTCGCGCTTCTTGCCAGCACCGCTGCGCTGGGTTCGGTTAGCCGCTCTTAGGGTAGCCGCGCCAAGTCGCTCAGCCGTAGCGCTGGCGCGCCACCACGGCAAGGCCGGCACCGACGCTGCCGTAGGCATCGCCTTCGACCGCGCGTGCGGCCGGGAAGCGCGCCGCCAGCGCCGCGCGCAAGGCAGGAACGGCGGAGGCGCCGCCGGTGAAGAATAGCGTGTCGATCTCGTCGGCCCGGATCCCGGCCTGCGTGAGCGCGGCATCGGCGGCGTTGCCGACGGCGGCGAGCTCGTCGGCGATCGCGTCCTCGAAGGTGCCGCGAGCAAGCTCGAGCCGCAGCGCATTGTCGACCTCGGGCAGCGGCAGATCGACCGCAACGGCGGCAGACAGGGCGATCTTGGCGTCTTCCACCCGCATCGCCAGGTGATGCGCCGATTGCTGGCGCACCACGGCGAGCAGCCGGTTGAAGCGCGCGGCGTCGGTCACTTCGGGTGCCAGCTCCTGCAGCGTGCGCCAGGTCTTTTTGGTGTAAGCGAAGTTGATGGTGTGCCAGGTGGCGAGCTGGAAAAACACCGAGCTTGGGAACAGCGCGCCATTCTTCAGTGCGGCGCCCAGGCCCAGCTCGGGCATGATGGCGGCTAGCGACAAGCGCTTGTCCAGATCGGTGCCGCCCACGTGCACACCACTGCTGGCGAGTAGATCGCTGCTGCGATCCGCCTTGCCACGCCGCTCGGGCGAGAGCCGCACCAGCGAGAAATCGGAGGTGCCGCCGCCGATGTCGACCACCAGCGTCAATTCCTCACGCGTGATGTCTTCCTCATAGGCGTGAGCGGCGGCGATCGGCTCGAACTGGAAGCTCACTTCGGCAAAGCCCAGATCCCGCGCGATGTCGGCCAGCGTGCGCTCGGCCAGTGCGTCGGCGGCGTCGTTGTCGTCGACGAAGCGCACCGGGCGGCCCAGCACCACCGCATCGAACGCCGTGCTGGCCTGCTGTTCGGCGCGGCGCTTTAGCTCGCCGATAAAGCAGCCGATCAGCGACTTGAACGACAGCATGCGCCCGGCCACCTCGGTGCCCTGGTCGATCAGGCTGCTGCCGAGCAGGCTCTTCATCGACCGCATCAGCCGGCCTTCGTAACCCTCCAGATACTCGGTCAGCGCGGCGCGACCGAAGGCAAGGCTGTCCTCGTCGAGGTTGAAGAACACGGCCGAAGGCAGCGTCACTTTGCCTTCCTCCAGTGCCAGCAGGCGCGGGCCCTGGGTGGTGTAGTGCGCGGCGGTGGAGTTGGACGTACCGAAATCGATGCCGCAAGCGTGGTTCATGGCGTGGCCGCAAGAAAAAGCGCGCGAAGGTACGCGAGGGGCGCCGGCGCGTCAAACCCGCCAGTCCAGTGGCGCATGCTACAGCAAGCACAGGCGCGGTTTGCATGCAACGGATAAAGCTGTTAGCTTGCGCGTTTTCTGACGATATCTGTTGGAAAATTGCAAAACAAAATTAAAGCACGCGCGCGTGGATCACGCGTCTTAACAGGGAAAAAGCAATGAGCAAGATCATCAAGGCGGCGGTTGCCGTCGCGGTACTGGGTGCGGCCGGCTACGCTGGCGCTACCTGGTATGTGGGCCAGAAGATCGACGGCAAGCTCGATCAATGGACAGCACAGGCCAAGGGCTACAAGCTGGTGCAGGTGGCCGATCGCAAGTTCGAACGCGGTTTCTGGACCTCGGTGGAAACCGTCACCTATCGCATCGGCTGCGACGAAGCGTCTGCCGTTCCGCTGCCGCCCGAAGGCCTCTCGGTGACGGTGCGCAACACCGTGCAGCACAACCCGCTGAACGCTGGCATCACCACCGAATTTGTCTACAGCAAGGAAGCTAAGGAAGCGCTCGCCAAGATGTTCAAAGATCAGCAGCCGCTGACCATCTACACCAAGGTTGCGCTCAATGGCGAGCTGACTACCGATATCGCCAGCCCGGCCGCGAGCCTGGCGCAGGATGGAGGCAAGGTGCAATGGAAGGGCCTGAAGGGCACGTTCAAGTATGACCAGGACCTCAGCTGGCTCAAGAGCACGTTCGAGCTCGCCGGCGCCGAGGTGCAGGGCCCGACTGGCGAAATCATGCATTTTGGCAAGCTGGTGAGCCAGAGCGATCGCGTGCGCGCGGCCGAAGGACTGTATGTCGGCAAGGATGCCGTGCAGTGGGAGGGCCTGTCCGCCCACTTCAATGCGTCCGAAGGCCGCGCCGTCGATTTCAGCGTCGGCAAGTCCAAGTTCGATGGGGCATCCGAAATCAAGGCCGGCCTGCTCAGCGGCAAGGTGTCGGGCCAGTTCGACGACCTGATGGTCAACAAGGCCAAGCTTGGCGCACTGACGCTGGGTTACGACATCGAGCGCATTGATGCCAAGGCGCTCAAGACCTACAACGACGACACCTGGATCAAGGGCTGGCTGCAGTGCAACTTCGAACCGCAGGGCGAGCAGCAGCGGCTGAAGGCGCTGGTGACCGCGCTGCTGGCGCATGATCCCGCGTTCAAGATGAAGCTGGCGCTGAAGAACGCCGCCGGCGAAGGCAGCTACCAGCTCGAGCTGGCGAGCCAGGATGTGGCCGAGCAGGACTTCGCCAACCCGATGGCGTTGCTGGGCAAGGTGAATGCCTCGCTGGCGGTGCAGGTTCCGCAGGCGCTGGTGAAGCAGCTGATCACCCAACTCGATCCGGAAAACGCCGAAGAGAGCCAGGCCCAGTTCGCAATGGCGCTGGCGCAGGGCATGGAGCGCGGCTTCGTCCAAACCGAGGGCGACCTCGTCAAGGCCAAGCTGGTGCTCAAGGGCGGCGCGATCGAGGTGAACGGTCAGCCCAAGACCATGGCTGATTTCCTGCAGTAAGGCGCAACAGCGCAACAAGCCCGGCCTGCGTGCCGGGCTTTTTCATGCGCGCGCAAGACGTGGCGGGGTAAGCTCGTGCTTTACCGCAACGGGAAGCTGCGCCATGGAAGACCGCCTTATCGAACTGGAAATCAAGCTCGCGTTCCAGGAAGACCTGCTCGAGTCGCTGAACAAGATCGTCTCGCAGCAGCAATTGCAGCTTGATGCGCAGCAGGAACAGCTGCGCGAGCTCTACCGCCAGCTGCAAGCCATGGAATTCGGCCCGCGCGGCGCGCCGCAGCAGGAAATTCCGCCGCATTACTGAGCGGGCAGCGCCACCGTAGCCTCGCTCGACACGGCATAGACGCTCTCGTCATGGCCATTGGTGGCGAGCACCAGCCGGATCGTGTTGTCGCCCGGGGAGAGCGGCGGCAGATAGAGCGGCTTCTCGTTGACGATGGGGCCGATCAGCCTGCCGTTCACGTAGAGGTGCACGTGCCCTTCGCCGGCGATATGCGCGCCGCCGTAATGGGCTTCGGAGAGCAGCAGATCAGTCTTCGCTGCCACCGTATAGAGGCCGCCCTCGGTCTGGATCACCGTTTCCAGCTGGTAGCGATGCGGTTGCGGCGCATCGCTGGTGCTCGTTGCCTCATCGCAATGTGCGGCCCAGCCGACCGGTGCAAGCAGGCTGCCCAGCAGCCAGAACATCGTCGTCTTCATCGTTTCTCCACGCCTCGCGCTATTGCCAGGGATATGACGATGGACTCTAATTGCCGGCTTCATTTCGATACAGCGCACGACGAAAGCAAAATCGTCCTTTTGCTTTCGCGACGAAAGGAAAACCATGGTGGACCATATCGATCGTCGCATCATCGCGCTGCTGCGCAAGAATGGCCGGGCGCAGTGGAAGCAGATCGGTGACGAGATCGGCATGAGCGGCCCGGCGGTGGCCACGCGGGTGCAGCGCCTGGAAGAAACCGGCGTGCTGGAGCGCTATACCGTCGCCGTGAACGACAGGGCGCTGGGCGATACGCTGTGCGCCTTCATCACCGTGCAGATGCGCGACTACGCGCACACCAAATTCGAAGCCTTCCTCAAGACCCGGCCCGAAGTGAAGGAAGCGCATCGCGTCAGCGGCGAGCCGTGTTTCATCCTCAAGGTGGTGCTGGCGGTTCAATCGAAGCTGACGCAACTGCTCGACGAGATCCTGGTGTACGGCCACTACAAGATCAATATCTCGATGGCGCAGAGCATCTAGTCGCGGCTGGCTTGCCCCGCCTACGGCACCGGTTTGACGGTCAGCACCGTGCCTTGGCTGCCGGCGTAGAACACCACCAGTTTCACCGGCCCCGTGCCCACGTTGCGGCCGTTGTGCAGCGTGTCGACCACCTCGGCCAGCGCCTCGCCGGCCTTGATCCGGTTCTTCCTGCCATTCTTGAGTGACACCTCCAGCTCGCCTTCGAGCACATAGCCGAACGACGGTACCGGGTGGCTATGCCAGCCCGTTTCGCCGCCGGGGGCGATCGTTATCAGCAGGCCGCTGATCTCGGCTACGCCCGCCGGATACACCAGCGGCGTACCGTTCCAGCTGGTAGTGGTCTTCAAGATCGGCGTGGCCTCCACGCTGACCGGGAGGTCGAGCGCCTGGGCGGAAGCGTCGAGGGCAAGCAGCAGCAAGGTGACGGGGATCAGGCGCATGGCGGGTTTTCCGGGTCGTCGATGCGCCTAGCATAGCCGAGCGCCATGGGGAGCAGCGGCCATTGCGGCATCGCGATGGTGGCAGCGATCGGCGGCGAGGTCTGCGGCTTGGCGTGCGGCACCGCCGGGCAAGGCGGCGCTGCGCGATGCGGGTGTGACTCAACGCAGCGCCTGCTGCAGAAAATCGATGAGGCTGTGCAGCTTGGGCCGCGGGCGGGGGTCGGGCAGGTAGACGAGGTGCACCGGCAGCGGTGCGGGGACGTAGTCGGCGAGGATGGCCTGCAGCCGGCCGGTGGCCAGATCGTCTTCCAGCAGCACCTGCGGCTGGCGCAGGATGCCGTGGCCGGCGAGTGCTGCCTGGCGCAGCGCGTGGCTGTCATTGCTGGCGTAGCGGCTTTGTACCGGCCAGGTATCACCGTTGCCGTCGATGAAGCCGGTGCGCTCGTTGCGCTCGCCCTGCAGGAAGTGGGTCAGCCAATGGTGGTGGATCAGCTCGGATGGATGATCGGGCGTGCCGTGGCGTGCCAGGTAGGCGGGCGCCGCGCACACGGCGAAGCCATACTGCCGCAGCGGCCGCGCCACCAGATTCGCTTCACCCAGCGGGCCGATGCGGATTGCCAGATCGAACCCGTCCTCGATCAGGTCGATCCGCCGGTTGCTGAGCATCAGCTCCACCTGCACCTGCGGATAGGCCGCGAGGTAAGCGGCAAGCAACGGCGCGATCACCATCTGCCCCAGCGTGACCGGCGCGCTCAGCCGCAACAGGCCGCGTGGCGCCGCCTGTAAGCTTTCCACGCCGGCCTCGGCCGCGCGCACCTGCTCCAGTACCTTGCGGCAATCACCATAAAAGGCCTCGCCCGCCGGCGTTGGCCGCTGGCGGCGCGTGGTGCGCTCCAACAGGCGTGTGCCGAGGCGTTCCTCCAGCTGGCGCACATGCTTGCCCACCATCACCGCGGAAATGCCGAGCACGCCGGCCGCGGCGGCAAAGCCACCGCGCTCGATCACCGCAACGTACACCTCCATGCTGCGCAGCCTGTCCATCACTAACCTTTGGTTCGGAATGAACAAATTCTAGCGTCATTTATCGACATCGATGGTTTGGCAGAGACTGCGTGCATCGCGGCCCGGCCGCTTCGCTTGGGAATGACCATGGATATCGACGCGCTGATCGAACAACGCTATTCCGCCAACCACTTCGATGCCACGCGTCATGTCGACGACGTCACGCTGACCGAGTTGCTGCGGCTGGCCACGCTGGCGCCCAGCGCCTTCAACGCGCAGAACCGCCGCTTCGTGGTGGCGAGCAGCGTTAAGGCCAAAGAGCGGCTGCTGCGCCACGCCAACGGCCAGGACAAGGTGGTGCACGCCGCCGCCACGGTGGTCGTCGTCGGCCGGCTGGCACCGCACGCCACGCTGGCGGCCGCGCTGCAGCCCTCCGTGGACGCGGGCGTGATCGATGCCGACTTGCAAGCCACCTTGGTGCATTACGCCGATGCGATGTACCGCGACCAGCCGCAAAACCAGCGCGACGAAGCGATCCGCTCCGCCTCGCTATCGGCAATGACACTGATGCTGGCGGCGCAGGGCGCGGGGCTCGTCTCCTGCCCGATGATCGGTTTCGATGCCGCCGGCGTGCACCGCGAGTTCGGGTTAGGCAATGACGAGATCCCGGTGATGCTGGTCGCCATCGGCCATGCCGCCGCAGGCAACTGGCCGCAAAAACCGCGGCTGCCGCTGGCCGACGTGCTGGCCTGGCAATAGCCGGGTAGGGTGGAGCGGGCACGCGGCCCGCTCCACCTTAACGCCTTACGGGCAGACCTGGCGCCAGGCGCTCAGCTCGCGTCGCTTGAGGATGCCGGAGTAGCCCAGCTGCGTGGCCTGCGGGCAGAACTTGGCGGTACTGCCGGTCAGATCGGTGTACTCAGCCATGAACACCGCCTTGCCCGCCGTCACGTAGGGCTTCAGATCGGCGCACCAGTCGTAATACGCGCAGTCCTCGGTCATCGCCCAGTCGTACACATCGATCAGCGCGGTAGTCAGCTCCGGTGCGTTCTTCTGGCCGATGGACAGGCCGCGCGCATGCGCCTCGGCGGCCAGCCAGCGGTTGTACGCGATCTGGTCGGCCCGGGTCAGCGGGTAGCCGGTGTTGTTGGTGTAGCCCTCGATATTGTCCGGCTCCACGCCATCGAAGCCCTTGTCACGGCACAGGTCCAGCCGCGCGCGCATGATGGGCGCGAGCAGCTCGATCTGGCGGATATCCAGCCAGCGCTCGCCTTCCCAGCCCTCGTATTCCTTGCCCAGCACCGAGGCGGGGAAGGCATCCTTGTCCTCGCGGTATTCCTCCCAGGCGCCGGCGTTCAGGTAACAGATCACCCGCTTGCCCTGTGCCTTCAGCTGCGCCACCCGCTGCGCCGAGGTCTCGAACAGGTCCAGATCGTAGACAGCCGCCTCCTGCGTGGCATCGAAATTGCCCTGCAGCTGCCATTGCCAGGTGGTGCCGGGCTTGGGCAGCCAGCGGTTGGCCACCGGGGTTGGCACGGGCGTCGGACTCGGTACCGGAGTGGCGATGGGTGTCGGTCGCGGCGTGGGCACCGGAGTGGCGATGGGCGTCGGCCGTGGGGTGGGCACCGTCGTGATGATCGGCGTCGGCCTTGGTGTCGGCACGGCCGTGATGATCGGTGTCGGCACCACGGTCGGGCGCGGCGTCGGAGTCGCGGTGGGCCGGGGCGTGGGTTGCGGCGTGACGCGCGGGGTCGGTGTGGCCGTCGGCCTGGGGGTGGGCGTGGCCACGCGGCTGATGCGGTAGGACGAGGCGGTGTCGTTGAAGCGCAGCTCCACCAGGTTGGTCGCATTGCCGGTCAGCGTGAGGCTGCGCCCGCCCTGACTGACGTGCTCGAACAGTTGCAGCTGGTAGCCCGGCTCCAGCTTCACCGAGGAAATCCGGTCGTTCCAGCGGCGCAGGTCCACATTGGCCGCGCTCTCGCCCGCGCAGAAGCTGGCACCGGCGTAGCCGACGTGTTCGAAGAAGCAGGCCGGCGCGGCACCAGCCAGGCTGGGCAGGCCGATCGCGGCGACGGCCAGCGCGAGTAGCGCCTGGCCACGCGCGCGGCGTAACGGGAAATGGTTCATGGGTGTTCTCCTCAAGACGGCATGGATGAACACACTGCGACCCGACTCCGACCATCCCGCGCGCGATGCGCGAGCCGGGCCCTGTAGCGGGCCTCTGGCGTGGCAGCCTGCCGACAGCCGGCGCACCACGCAAGCGGGGCAGGACGGCTACCCGGATTTGCCGCATGAGCGGTCGTTTCCCTGACGATGGCGGCCCGGCCGATCGCGAGCTGCCGTGTGTGGCGCCCGAACCGCCACGAGCCTGTAGGCTGGGCCGAAAATGGCTGTCTACTATGTTGCACGTGGTTCCCTCCCCTTGGTGCAAGGGGGTAGAGGCTTAGCGCCTGCGGCGCGGCGTTGGGATGCCGGTTCCGCCCGGCGGACGGGTTCATTTCTTTTGCTTCGCCAAAAGAAACGAACCAAAGAAAAGGCGACCCCGCCTTGCGGCCCTCCGGGCTGCCCTCAGTCGATCGCGAGCCTAGGTCTCGCTCCGCTCCTTCGGCGCTTGGCACAGGGGGTGGAAAACCAAGCGCCGGGATGTGTGGCAAAGCTCATCAGCATGGAGGGCGCCACTTCTTTTCCACCCGACAAAGCGCGACGGCGGTGAGCGAAGCGCGCTGCTTGATGCAAAATAAACGCCCCACAACGTGAAGATCACGCGCCGATGAAATGGCTTTTGCTGGTACTGGCTTTGGTTGTCGGGCTTGTCGTTGCCGTGGTACAGCCTGCCGTCCAGGAGGACATGCAGCGCAAGCACGTGAAAGCGGCGCTCGCGGCAGCGAAGCGGCTGGCGCCGCAGCTTGCCGCCTACCGCACAACACACCAACACTGGCCGGCCACCTTGGCGGAGGCTGGGCTGGACGGCGGGTTTTACGATGCCGAGCATGGGCAAAGCGGCAAGCTGCAATGGCATGCTGGCCGGGCCGAATTGTCCGCCCAGTTCGACAACATTCCAGGTGCAGCGCTGTATTACCAGGCGGTATCTGGTGGCGACGCAGGAATGCTGTGGCGCTGTAGCCAGCGCGGCCTGCCCGAGCGTGCCAGTCATTGGCATCTGGATTGCGAAGCCGTCCGATAGATAAAAGGCGGGATGTGTAGCGCCTGCGGCGCAGTGTTTTCATGCCGGTTCCGCCCGGCGGACGGGTTCATTTCTTTTGCTTCGCCAAAAGAAACGAACCAAAGAAAAGGCGATCCCGCCTTACGGCCCTCCGGGCTTCCCTCAGTCGGTCGCGAGCCTAAGGTCTCACTCCACTCCTTCGGCGCTTGGCAAAGGGGAGGAAACCATGTGCCAACGCTTGGGCCATGATGAAGTGCCTTTGAATCTGGCAATTCGTGATCGCCCCACTGTTTACATCATGTGCGCCCCGCTGGTCATTCGATCAGAAGTCAATTTGTCAGCTTGCCAGCCATAGCGGATGTCGCTACGCATCGACCCTGGCGTCCGCTTCCGACCCAGTGCGGTTCTTTGACCAGTCATGCTGAGTGACTGCTAAGTAGTAGTGGATGCTGTTTGTCCGCCGTTTGAGAGCTAATTGGCTTGCTGGCCAAGGGCAAGCATTGCCCAATGACCGGTTACGGCTCTCCCAAGCTCAGCACTACCCACCAGCTCAATTGGCCTGCCTTAGCTACCGGCCAGTACGATCAGTCAAGGGGACTGAAGTGCTAACCTCGGTTGAATTTCAAAGCCCTTAGGCATAACTAGGTCGATATCTGTACTGATTGGCGGATCGGTTTCAATGGTAAACGCCCATTTGGGGATCGCAAGCTCATCTGAAATTTGATCTCGTATGTGCTCTGGGCTGATTTTTGCCGTGCGGAGCATGCGTGACCAAATGTTCGGCTTCTTAGGCTCTGATTCGTGCAAAAGCTCCACGCCGTCAAACAAGACCGAGCGAATCTCGTGAGTTGGCGGGAAAGGTAAGCCTTCGAAGGTCTGTGAAGCATCGGTTGCGGGGATCGGCAATGGTGCCGCAACAACATGGATCAACTTGCGAGCCTGGTCCCCGGGCATGAACGTGAGACGATCCCCTTGATTTCGCAAGTAATAGTTTATGAATTCCAGCACATCAGCGAACTCCGCATTCGTTGCCACTGAGAGTGGCTTGTCGGCATAGCTAAATTTGACCTCATCTCGGAACTCGCCGCGTGAGTTGAAATACACCTCGAACAGCATTCCGGCGAGTAGGTGCTGGGCAGTATCCTGCGGAAACTGTCGGAGCTGCGATTCGAGCCCTGCCATGAATTCCATCGCCTTCTGGGAGTTGCCGCAAGCTGTCTGATAAATGTTGCGACCGAGAACAAACCACGAAGAGGGGGGGAACTCATCCTGCCGGATGGCACGAATTCTGGTAATGGCGGGATTCTGGGTGTACCAATTTAGGGACTGTAGATCACGGATGATCTCGTTTATTGCAGTGGGAGCATCTGCCTGGTATTCACGGTCTCGGAGCGCCTCCTGCTCGTATACGAGTCGTGGCGCCGTAGGGTCGACAGGCTCTGGCTGCGCTTTAACTGGCGGTAGGGCAGCGTCGGCGGCAGCTTCCTCCGGTTGCCCGTTGATTGGCGCCTCCGGTTCATTGGCTGGGGGTAGTACGGATGCCAACTGCTCAATGTTAATTTGAATCGCTGCTGCTAAGTGGGCGAATAGCGCGGAGTTGGCCTTTGATAAGCCCTCAACGAGGGTGTCAATGCTAGCTATTGTTATGTTGGTATGTCCGGTCGCACGGCGAAACTCAGTGACGAGTCTTGGGTCTGCGAGTTTGATTTCGGGGCGGGAGTTGCCGACAGCCTTACGGTCGCCCTGCACCAGTTCCATGCGCATCTTAGGCGCATAAACCCAGTCATTCTTCTCGTCTCTACTGATGAAAAGAACCTTGGGGAAGGTCTTCGCACTGCTGGCGGACTTTTCGAGTATCTCGAACCAGATAATGAGATCGCCAAGGCGATTCTCAAGTTTGTCTGCGTCACGAAAGCCCGGGGGCAGCCTGTGTTCAAATCTTCCTGCGCCTTCTTGAGTAGCGCGCACACAAAGGGCCGCAAGATCTGAGTCTAGAATAGCCGGCGACAAGTGTGCCTCGATCTGTTGGTGTATGACCCCGGAGTCAAAGTCCTGCGAGAAAACACGCGTAAACGGGGCCAGCGCGTCGATAGCTGCGCGGAACCCTGTGATAAAGGTCGCACGATCCTTGGAATAACCGATCCTCTTAAGCGAGGTTTCGTCAACGAACAAGGATGCTGTTTCGAAGAGGCCGTCGAGGATCTTCGTCGCTTGGTTGGCCTCTTTACTTTTGGGCGTGTAGGAGTCGAGTGTTTTAGATGTCACTCTGGCCAAGTACTCGTTGGCAGCCCATGCCGGAACGACCATCCGGTTTGCTGCTAATACTGCGTCTGACCAAGCAAAGAACTCACGTCGCGCCGCTTCGTGCAGCTTGTATAAGTACGAGAGGATGTTGGTATCGAGAAAAATGAGCGTCTGCGAATCGTTTGCGAGATTGGCAATATCGCGGACATGCTCATCAACGGTCTTATCAATGGAGTGGTGGCCAAACAGCATCCAATGCTTCCCTTCTATTGAATAATGCCGAGTTATGTGGAGGCGATGTAGCCTGTATGCGCCACTTAAGTCAAGACAGGGGGCTCTAGTACAAGCGGATAACATCCGCTTCGGCCGATTAGCAGCTTTTGAGAGTACAGATCATCTCCGAGAAGCGAGGTTATTACGAGCGCTAGAAAGGATGCTCACGAGTGACGAGCTTCCCCACTCCTACAAGGGGCATAGAATGCCTAAGGGCACCTTGCGTTCAGAGGCTTACGCTTTGGCAGCGATGTTTGTGCGGGGTCTTCTCCCCCCTGTGCCAAGCGCCGAAGGAGTGGAGCGAGACCTTAGGCTCGCGACCGACTGAGGGTAGCCCGGAGGGCCGTAAGGTGGGGGTCGCCTTTTCTTTGGTTCGTTTCTTTTGGCGAAGCAAAAGAAATGAACCCGTCCGCCGGGCGGAACCGGCATGCAGACCCGGCGCCGCAGGCGCTAAGCCGAATATCCAGCAGTGGCACGCACGCAAAAGCAGGCAGCTCGTTCAGCCAAATCCCCCCTCGCCCCCCTTGCGCCAAGGGGGCGCAGTCAGGCTCGGATCATGCGCTCAATGCTGGAGCGCAAGCGGGCTGACCAATCAGCCCAGCCCCTTAATCCACCCCTTCACCCCTTCCCCCGCCTGCCTGCCACTGGCAAAACAACCCGTCAGCAGATAACCCCCGGTCGGGGCTTCCCAATCGAGCATTTCGCCGGCGCAGAACACGCCGGGCAGGGCGGTCAGCATCAGCTGGTCGTCCATTGCATCCCAGCGCACGCCGCCGGCGCTGCTGATCGCCTCGGCTATCGGGCGCGGGGCGGTCAGGCGTAACGGCAGCGCCTTGATCGCCTGGGCGAGCGCGGCGGTGTCGGTGAAGGTGTCCTTGGGCAATAGCTCGCGCAACAGGCCCGCCTTCACGCCGTCGATATGTGCCTTGCGCCGCAAGTGGTTGGCCATGGAATCGGCACCACGCGGGGCGGCGAGCTCCATGGTCAGCCGCTCTAACGTACGCCCGGGGGCGAGATCGAGCGTGACGGTGGCGTGGCCGTCCCGAGCAATCGCGTCGCGCAAGCGGGCGGAGGCGGCGTAGATCAGGCTGCCCTCGATGCCGCCGGTGGTGACGACGAATTCGCCCTGGCGCTGCCAATCGTCGTGGTGCAGCACTACGGCCTTCAGCGGCTGGCCCGCGTGCTTGTCGGCAAACCAGGGGCTCCAGCCCACATCAAAACCGCAATTGGCCGGCTGCAGCGGGGCGATCGCTACACCGCGCGCGGCGAGCAACGGTACCCAACCGCCGTCCGAGCCTAGCCGAGGCCAGCTGGCGCCGCCGAGCGCCAGTACCGTGGCATCGGGCTGCACGGTGAATTCGCCGTCGGGGCCGGCGAAAAGCAGCGCGCCTTGATCGTCCCAGCCCAGCCAGCGATGCCGTACGTGAAACGCCACGCCGGCCGCCTTGAGCCGGGCGAGCCAGGCGCGCAGCAGCGGAGCCGCCTTCATTTCGCGCGGGAATACCCGCCCGGAAGTCCCGACGAAAGTCTCGATGCCCAGGCCATGGATCCAGGCGCGCAGCGCGTCGGCATCGAAGGCGCGGACCATCGCTTCGAGCTGCGGGCGAGCGTTGCCGTAGCGATCTAGCAGCTGCTCCAGCGGTTCGCTGTGGGTGATGTTCATGCCGCCGACGCCGGCGAGCAGGAACTTGCGGCCGACCGAGGGCATGGCGTCGTACACGTCCACCCGGTGGCCGGCGCTGGCCATTACTTCGGCGGCCATCAGCCCGGCGGGGCCGCCGCCGATCACGGCGATGCGTGCGGTTTTTGGGCCTGTGCTCATGCCGGGCAGGCGCCAAAGCGCTCGGCAAGGCTCTCCAGGCCGAGGGTATCGAGCAGCTCAGTGAGCCGCGCGGCGGGCTTGGCGCGCGGCAGGCCCTTGTATTCGGCGACGATCAGCTCGTTCTTCATCGAATGCTCCCAGCCGACGAGCTCGGTCACCGTGACCTGGTAGCCGTGCGCCTCCAGCTCCAGGCAGCGCAGCACGTTGGTGATCTGGCTGCCGAACTCGCGGGTATGGATGGGATGGCGCCAGATCTCGGCCAGCGGGCTTTTCAGCGCACGAGTCTTGTTCTGCCGCAATACGCTGGCCACTTCGGCTTGGCAACATGGCACCAGCACGATGTGGCGCGCCTGCTTTTCCAGTGCGAAGCGGATCGCATCATCGGTGGCGGTATTGCAGGCATGCAGCGCGGTCACCACGTCGACGGTGGCGGGCAGCTTGTCGGACGTGATCGAATCGGCGACCGACAGGTTGTAAAAGCGCATGCCCTGGGCAAAGCCCAGCTTCTGCGCCAGCGCCATTGAGCTTTGCACCAGCTCGTCGCGGGTTTCGATGCCGTAGATGCGACCCTCAGGCGCGCGGTCCTTGAAGAACAGGTCGTAGAGGATGAAGCCGAGATAGCTCTTGCCGGCGCCATGATCGACCAGCGTGATGTCGTCATGCTCGGCCACCCGCTCTGCCAGCAGCGGCTCGATGAAATTGAACAGGTGATACACCTGCTTGAGCTTGCGGCGGCTGTCCTGGTTGAGCTTGCCGTCGCGGGTGAGGATATGTAGTGCCTTCAGCAGTTCAATGGACTGCCCGGGGCGGATGTCGTGTTTCTCGGTCATGGTGGCGTTCCTCGCTGCCGGCATTGTACCGCGCGGCTTGCGGTGCGGATCGGTACCGCGGCTCGATCGAGGGTGGGCGTTGTAAAACTACCGGTATTAATGCCTTGAGACTGAAACATAACTACAGTAGATTACGTAGCAATACTACGTAGACCAGGAGTTGCATCATGTACTCGTTCTTTGCCGCCATCGTGAACTTCGTGTTGGGTCATCGTGACAACATCGCCGTCAACGCCCGCGTCAACCGCACGGCCGGCCTCGACGGCGCCGAGAGGATCGACGGCCGCGTGCTGAAGATCTTCGGTGATCGGGCTCGCGTCTGCTGGCCCACCGGTCAGAAGACCAACGAAGAGCTCGCCAGCCTGGTGCTGATCGCCGAGTAAGCCGCACGCTGGCCAGATCGCCAGCTGCCTTATCGCAAAGCCGGGTTCTACCCGGCTTTTTGCTGCCTGTCGGCTATGTGGGATTCAGATTGCCCAGCGCTGCCACAGCATATCGAAACAGCCCTGGAAGGCGTGCACGAGACCCGGGTCGTTGCAGACCACCAGGTTTTCCTCGTTGGTGGTAGCGGCAGAGCGCGTCCAGTTGTAGCTGCCGTTGATCAACCAGCGGCCGTCGATCACGGCAAACTTGTGATGCATATGGGCGCTGCTGCGATCGCACGCCAGTGGTACCCCGGCATTGCGTAGCCAGTCCACGTCACTGCCGGCGTCGAGCGCCTTGTCGTCGTCGGTGACCACGCGTACCGCCACGCCCCGGCGATGCGCGGCGACAATGGCTTCGGCAATGCTGTCATCCGAGATGGTGAACACGCAGATGTCCGCCGTGCCGCGTGCCTGCTGCAGCCGCTGGACAATGGCGGTGCGGCAGGCGGCGCCGGGGCTGAAATGGGCATGTGCCTCCGGAATGACTTCGCCCGCGCGGGTGAGGTCCAGCGTACGGACTATGCCTTCCAGCCACTTCAGCGCGCCCATCTGTTCCGGGCTTTGCAGCGTGCCGCGCAGCGTATCGAATGCGGCGTTGCGCAACCGGCGCAGGCCGTCCTCGGGCGGATTGGCTTCGCGCAGCGCGGTGGCGAAGGCGCGGCGCTCGTCGTCGGAAAGCTTCAGATCGGCAAAGCTGGCGTCGATCTGGGCAAGCAGCTGCTGCATGGGCATGGAAGATACCGTCATCCGGATGGCATGCAGCGTAGCGGCTGAAGCGGCGGATTACAACGCGCCCACGGCTGTTTGCCCTGCTGTGGCGCGCTGATTTGCGTGCAGATCAGCACACCTCGCCGGGCGGTGCGGATCAGGGGATGCGCGGCTCGGCAGACTTACCTGAAGTTGACCATATCCTGTTATTCTCCGCCGCTTTGCCCACGCGGAGAAACTCAAGATGTATGCTCGCCACCTGATTCCGGCCCTGCTTGCCGGCCTGCTGATTTCCAACGTCCACGCCTTCGATCTGGGCGGTATGGTCAAGGCCGGTTCCAAGGCGGTCCAGGCCGCCACGCTGTCCGATGCCGATGTGCAGAGCCTGTCCGACCAGGCGTGCGTGCAGAGCGATGCCGAATCCAGTATCGCCCCGGCCAAGGACAAGTACGCCAAGCGTCTGGACAAGATCGCCAAGGGCCTGGGGAGCGAGATCAACGGCCGCAAGGTCAACTACAAGGTCTATCTGACCAGCGAAGTGAACGCCTGGGCGATGGCCAACGGCTGCATCCGTGTTTACAGCGGCCTGATGGACCTGATGACCGACGACGAAGTCACCGGCGTGATCGGCCACGAGATCGGCCATGTGGCGCTGGGCCACACCAAGAAGGCGATGCAGACCGCCTACGCCGTGTCCGCCGCGCGCGATGTCGCCTCGTCGTCCGGCACCCGCGCCGCCACGCTGGCTGATTCGGAGTTGGGCAACTTCACCGAAAGCCTGATCAACGCCCAGTTCTCGCAATCGCAGGAAACCGATGCGGACAACTACTCGTTCGATCTGTTGACGCAGAGGAAGCTCAAGCGCGAAGGCCTCGTCACCGCGTTCCAGAAGCTGGAACAACTGGGCGGTGGCGATCACAGCATGCTGAGCTCGCACCCGGCCTCCGCCGATCGCGCCAAGAACATCGAACAGCGCCTGGCGGCCGAGAAGAAGTAATCCAACGACGGCCCGGGGGAACATGGTGTTCGAACTTGCCTTCCAGTTCTGGTGTGTTGCCGGTCTGGTGATGCTGATCGCCGCGGGCGTGCTGTGGCATCGAACCCGTACGCCGGCCACGCTGATGTTCTTCCTGGCGCTGCTGGGCCAGAATGCAGGGCAGCTGTCGTTCTGGCTGATGCTGGACTTGATAACCCCCACCGGCATGCTGTTGCTCGGTACCTGGGGCCTGGTTGTCACCAGTGTCGTCGCCAGTGCCAGCTTGCTCGCCCATGTATTGAGCCTGCCCCGGCGCAGCCAGCACTGAGGCCGTCGCCAGACCAACAACAACGGGAGCCTGGGCTCCCGTTGTTGTTGGTTCAGCTCACCGCGCGCACGCGGTAGGCCACCCAGATTGCCGCAAGGCCGAATGCGCAGCTCATCAGGCCCACCCAGCCGTAGCCGAGCAGCTCGCCGTGCGGGCCCTGGCTCATCATCCACCCTGCGACAAAGGCGGCGACGCCGGAGGCGAAGTTCTGTACCGCCGAGTTGAACGCCATCAACCGGCCGCGCAGCCGGGCCTCGGTGGCGCCGGTGACGAGGGAGGACGCGGGAATGAAGCGGCCGCTGACGAACACGAAGAACAGTGTGGAGAACAGCAGCTGCCAGGCGAACGGCAGCGGCAACGTCTGCGTCACCAGCACGATGGGCACGAAGCTGGTGAGCACCAGCACCGCGAATACGTGTGCGTGGCGGTGGCGGTCGACCAGGCGCCCCACCAGCGGGCGCGTGAACAGCGTGGCACCGCCGCCGACGAAATAGACCCAGGCCAGGTAGCGTGGATCGAGGCCGACATTGGCGACCAGCGACGGCGAAATATAGGGAATGACCGAGAAGCCGGACAGCATGGTCAGCGCGGTCACGCCGCAGGCCCACCAGTGGTTGGGCACCGCCAGCAACTCGCGGTAGCCCTGCCACAGGCCGGTCGGGGCCTGCGCCAGGTGGCCACGCACGGCCGGCACCAGCCGCCACACCGTGAGCCAGACCAGCGCGCTGGCCCCGGCGAGCACGGCAAACGGCGCGCGCCAGCCGTGGTGCTCGGCGAGGAACAGGCCCAGCGGCACGCCGGCGACGGCGGCGAGCGAGAAGCCCAGCATCACCCAGCCCATGGCGCGGCCGCGCCGCGCCGGCGGCACCACGTCGCCGACGATGGCCAGCACCACCGAACCGATCACGCCGCCAAATACGCCGGCTACGGTGCGGGCGATCAGCAGCGTATAGAAGTCCACCGCCAGTGCGCAGCCGAAGGTGGCGACGGTGAGGCCGGCAAAAGTGAACAGCAGCGCGTGGCGCCGGTCGTAGCGATCAGCGATCGATGCGGCCAGCAGTGATGCCGCGCCCGCGGCGAGCGAGTAGGCCGATACCAAGAGGCCAAAGCGCGGCGGGTCGACCTGGAACTGGGACATCAAATAGGGCGAGAGCGGCATCAACACCATGAAATCGACGATGGTGATGAACATCACGGCCGTCAGCAGCAGTAGCAGGCCCAGCTCGCGGCGCGAGTCGAGATCGGTCATGGGGGCTCCAGGCAATCCCCGAATCTAGACCATGTGCATGACACGCCGCGTAACGCTTGTTGCACAGCGCCGGCAATACGCTTGAAACGCGGGGATTGGGGTTTTCGCCAGCTGCATGCAGCGGGGCGCACCCGACTACAGTGTAGGGATGCCGATTGCAGGACGACGCACGATGCTGCAGCAAGACCCGCTGATGGAAGCGCTCGACGCCGGCTTCGGCCAGGCCCGCGCCCTGGCGCAGGCGATACTCGATGGCTTCGACCATCACTACCGGTTGTTCCGCGCGGTGAGCCAGGCGGCGCAGGCGCATTTCGAGGCGGGCCAGGCGCAGGCGCAGCGCGATGCGGTGCGTGACCGGATCGCCTTTTACGACGCCCGCGTCTATGAAGCCACCGAGCGCTTGATCAGCGAATTCGGCGCGCAGCGGCTGACCGACACCACCTGGGCGCGGGTGAAGACCGAATACATCAAGCTGTTGATCAACCACAAGCAGCCCGAGCTTGCCGAAACCTTCTTCAACTCGGTGTGCTGCCGCATCCTTCACCGCAGTTATTTCCACAACGAGTTCATTTTCTACCGGCCTGCTGTCTCGACCGAATACATCGAGGCCGAGACACCGGCGACCTACCGCACCTACTATCCGGCCGAAGCGGGGCTGGCCGCGACCATCTCGCGCACGCTGCGCGATTTCGGCTTCACCTTGCCGTTCGAGGACGAGGCGCGCGACGTACGCCGCGTGCTGCGCTCGCTACACCGGCATCTGGGCCACTGGCCCAAGCTGGCGTTCAACGCCCATATCAAGGTGCTGGCGACGCCGTTCTTTCGCGGCAACACCGCCTATCTGATCGGGCGCGCGGTCAATGGCGACCTGGAGCTGCCGTTCGCGCTGGCGCTGTACCGCAGCAGCGACGGCGGGCTGTATGTCGATGCCGCGCTGTTCGAGCATCGCCATATCCGCCACCTGTTCTCGCTGTCGCGCGCCTATTTTCTGGTCGACATGGAAGTGCCGTCGGCCCACGTGCGCTTTTTGCAGAAAATGCTGCCCGACGTATCGCGCGCCGAGCTCTACACCATGCTGGGGCTGGGCAAGCAGGGCAAGACCATGTTCTACCGCGAGCTGTTTCACCACCTGAAGAACACCAGCGATCGCTTCGTGTTCGCGCCCGGCATCAAGGGCATGGTGATGATCGTGTTCACGCTGCCGTCCTACCCCTTCGTGTTCAAGGTGATCAAGGATGTGATCCCGCCGCCCAAGGATGTATCGCGCGAGACGGTACGGCAGAAATACCTGATGGTGAAGCGCCACGACCGGGTGGGCCGCATGGCCGATTCGCTGGAATTTTCCGACGTGGCGCTTCCGCGCGTGCGCTTCGATCCGGCGGTGCTGGCCGAGCTCAAAGCGCTGGCGCCGTCGATGATCGAGGAGGATGGCGACGATGTGGTGATCCGCCACCTCTATATCGAGCGGCGCATGCTGCCGCTCAATATGCTGCTCGATACCGCCGCGCCCGATGTCGTCGACACCGTGATCCAGGACTACGGCAACGCGCTGCGCGAGCTGGCGATCGCCAACATCTTCCCCGGCGACATGCTGTTCAAGAACTTCGGCATCACCCGCGCCGGTCGCGTCGTGTTCTACGACTACGACGAGATCGAATACATGACCGATTGCAGCTTCCGCCGCATTCCGCCGCCGTTGGCGCCGGAATACGAGCTGTCGGGCGAGGCGTGGTACACCGGCCACAAGAACGAGGTGTATCCGGAGGAGTTCGCCACTTTCCTCTTGGCTCGGCCGGACGTGCGCGCGGCCTTTATGCGCCACCACGCCGATCTGCTCACGCCCGGGTTCTGGCAGCGCGCCAAGGCCAATATCGAGGCCGGCATCGCCGAGGATTTCCACCCCTATCCGCAGGCGCTGCGCTTTCGCCGTCCGGCGCGCTGAACCCGCGCAGAGCCGACGCTGCGCTGCGCGAGCGCGCAGGCCGTGGCGGCAGCGCTTTTGCCGCATAGGGAGGATGGCCCCGCCGCGCGACAACGATGCGAGGGAGGCGCGACGGCTCACGTCCCAACGCTGGAATTTCGATGCAAACAGACGGCCGCCGAATGAGCCGGCGATGCCCCGGGTCTTTACGTTCAGCAGGTTTTGCCGCGATCAGTCGCCGCGCTGCGCCGCTTGCGTTAAGCTGCGCCCCGACTCCCCCTTGTGTCATACGCATGAAATATCTACTCGTACTCTGCGCCGTCCTACTGGCAGGCTGCGCCACCCAGGTCCAGCAGCCGGGCGAAGGCCATGCCATGCCCACGGTTTCCTTCCAGCAGCAGGGCCTTGCGCCGCGCAACGGCGGCCAGCTGGTCGATATGAGCGCATTGGCGACCGGCGATATCCTGTTGTCCGCCACCAATGGCATCACCTCGGCCGGCATCCGGCTGGCCACGCTGGCGCCGGTGAGCCACGCCGCGCTCTACATCGGCGATGGTCAGGTGGCCGAGGCCGTCGGCAGCGGTGTGCGCGTACGGCCACTGGCCGACGCGCTGGCGGAGGAATCGGTGGTGGTGGCGTTCCGCCGCGACGAGCTGGACGAGGCCCAGGCTGCGGCGCTGCGCGCCTTTGCCCAGGCCCAGGTCGGCCGGCCGTACAACTATGTTGGCGTGGTGCTGCACGCACCATTCTCGCTGCAGCGGCGCATCTGCGAGTTGCCGCTGTTGCCCGAGATCACGCGCGATGCCTGCCTGCGCGGCATTGCCACCATCCAGCTTGGCACGCCCGACAATCAGCGCTTCTTCTGCTCGCAGTTCGTGCTGGAGGCGTATGCGGCAGCCGGCCTGCCGATCAGCGCGGCCAATCCGGCGTGGATCAGCCCGGCCGACATCCTGCACATGCGCGAGGGCGATGTGCCGGCGATGCAGGTGCATCGCCCGCTCACCTATATCGGTCACCTCAAGTTTCCGCCGCCGTCGCAGCTGGTCGAAACGGTGCGCCATTGATGGCGTGAAGCATGGCCCTGGCGTGCGTGCTGCATGCCGGCATCTCGCCGCGTCGGCGGCTGGCGCGATGGCCCCAGCCGCTGGTGCTATTCGTACTGCCAGCGGCCGGATTCTTGCGCGCTATCCTGAACTACCCCGAACGCAGCTGTGAAACAATGGATGGCACGCCCTAAACAATCTGCCGCTAGACGGAAACACCATGTCCCAGGATGAACTGACCGCCGAGCCGGTCTCCGCGCGCATCCGCGCCCGTATTCGCGCCGCCGGCGCGCGCTTTCACGCCAACGACAATATCGCCGACTACCTCGAAGGCGACGAGCTTGATGCGTTGCAGGCGGAGGTCGCCAGCAAGCTCGAAGGCGTGCTCGAGAGCCTGGTGATCGACACCGAGAGCGATCACAACACGCAGGACACCGCGCGCCGTGTCGCCAAGATGTTCGTGCGCGAGGTGTTCCACGGCCGTTACCGCGCCGCGCCGCCGGTGACCGAGTTCCCCAATATCGAGCGGCTGAACGAATTGATGATCGTCGGCCCCATCACCGTGCGCAGCGCCTGCTCGCACCATCTGTGCCCTATCCTGGGCAAGGTGTGGGTTGGCGTGATGCCCAACGAGCACTCCAACCTGATCGGGCTATCCAAGTACGCGCGGCTGATCGAATGGATCATGAGCCGGCCGCAGATCCAGGAAGAGGCGGTGTCGCAGCTGGCCGATACCTTGATGGACCGGCTGCAGCCCGATGGCCTCGCCATCGTGATGGAAGCCGATCACTTCTGCATGCACTGGCGCGGCGTGAAGGATATGGAAGCCAAGATGACCAACAGCGTGATGCGCGGCTCCTTCCTGCGCGATGCCAACCTGCGGCGTGAATTCCTCGCGCTGATGAACAAGGGGTGATGCCATGCTTGTCCGCCTGATCTACGCCAGTCGTGCCAGCGCGCCGATCACCGTCGAATCGGTGGAGGCGATCCTGCAGGCGTCGCGCGCGCGCAACCCGGAACTCGGCCTCACCGGCGTGCTGTGCTACACCGGCGACGTGTTTGTGCAGGCGCTGGAGGGGGGGCGCGAGCAGGTGAATGCGCTCTACAACCGGCTGCAGCGCGATCCGCGCCACCGCGACCTGGTGCTGCTCGATTACGCCGAGATCCCGGCACGGCGCTACGCCAGCTGGAGCATGGCCAAGATGCGGCTGGACAAGGTCAATGTCTCGCTGCTGCTGAAGTATTCGGCCACGCCGACGCTGGACCCCTACACCATGCCAGGGCCCGCCACCGCTGCGCTGCTGGAGGAACTGGCGGCGACGGCGTCGTTCTGCGGCTAGCGATGGAAATTATCCTGGGCTTTGGTGCGGGGCCGGTCCGTTTCGGCATGACCGAGGTGGAGACTCGTGCGCTGCTCGGCACTCCGGACAAGATACTCACAACCGAGTGCCAGAATCGGGATTGGATCTTCAACCGTGCGAAGCTGGTGCTAAAGTTCGAGCCAGCCAACGATTATCGACTGGGCTGGTTGGAAATCCATCACCGCAAAGCGCGATGGAATGGCATCGCGATTTTCGAAGCTGGCCAAGACCAGTTGCTCGCTGAGTTGTCCAGTGTGCTCGGTGAACCATGGCGCCACGACGATTACGGGACGCTGGACACCTATTTCTTCGCAGATAACGGGGTAGAAGTCCAGTACGAGCTGGGTGCGTTGCGTTGCTTCAATTTCGGGGTGGCCTACGATGCAAACGACACCCCGCTCTGGCCGATACAGCACTGAATAAAAAAACGCCGCGATTGCGGCGTTTTTGCTTGAGTGGACCCACTTACTGCGGTGCCACTTCGTCGATCATCTTCTGCAGCTCGCCGTTGGCGTAGAGCTCTTTCATGATGTCTGAGCCACCGACGAACTCGCCCTTGATATAGAGCTGCGGAATGGTCGGCCAGTTGGCGTAATCCTTCACGCCCTGGCGGATATCCTGGTCGGCCAGCACGTTGACGGCGGCGACGCTGGCGCCGCAGTTCTTCAAGAGCTGGATGGCGGCGGCCGAGAAACCGCACTGCGGGAAGGTCGGCGTGCCCTTCATGAACAGCACCACCGGGTTCTCGGTGACGATCTTGTGGATTTCGGCCTGGATGTCGCGTTCGCTCATGGCGGCTTGCCTCGAATTAGTCGATCAAATTAGTCGGGAATTGTAGCGATTCGGCATGCACTCGACAAGCGAGGCTTACAAGCGGATGCCGCCGCTCACGCGGTCCAGCCCAGCCAGATCCTGCCAAGTCTGCGTTGCGGAAAAACCGGCGGCAGCGAGCAGCATACGGCTGGCGGGGCCCTGGTCGTAGCCGTGCTCGAACAGCAGCCAGCCGCCGGGATGCAAACGGGATACGGCGCCGGCGATGATGGTGCGGATATGCGCCAGGCCATCGGCATGGTCGGTCAGCGCGGCGATGGGCTCGAAGCGCAGGTCGCCCTGGGTGAGGTGCGCGTCGCCCGCGACGATATAGGGCGGGTTGGAGACGATGAGGTCGAACCGCTCCTCGCCAAGCGCGGCATACCAATCCGATTGCAGCAGCCTGATCTTGGCACCGAGCCCTTCGGCGTTGCGCGTGGCGATGGCGAGCGCGTCCGCGCTGATGTCGAGCGCGGTCACGGCGAGGTCCGGGCGCTCCAGCTTGAGCGTGATCGGGACGCAGCCCGAGCCGGTGCCCAGGTCCAGCAGCGATGCGCCTTGCGGCGCGCGTGCCAGCGCCAGCTCGACCAGCAGTTCGGTTTCCGGCCGCGGAATCAGCACGCCGGGGCCGACGCTGAAATCACGGCCATAGAATTCACGCACACCCAGCAGATACGCGATCGGCTCGCCAGCGCGGCGCCGTACCGCCAGCGCCTCGAAACGGGCGACGGCGGCGGCTTCGAGCGCGTCGTCGTCGTGCGCGACGAGCCAGGCGCGGCTCACGCCGAGCGCGTGTTGCAGCAGCAGGCGGGCGTCGACGCGATCGAGGCCGCAACTGGCGAGCAGGGTGCGCACGGTGGGCATGGGTGGGTTCCGCAGAGAGAGGCCGCGATTGTCCGATCTGGCTTGCGCCATCGCAAGCACAGGCGGTCGGGCGATGATGTTGTCGGCATGGAACACGCCGCAAGAAAGCGCTTTCATTGGCGCGCCGCCTGTAGTAAAAACACCACCGCCGGAACGGAAACGGCTTGTCGGGATAGGGCCGGCATGTCGAGAATCGGCACCTGTTAGAAAACGACCCCGACGAGGGTCGAGCCGCCCAAGAGCCAGAAGGCCGGGGCGTTTATAAAGCCAGAGAGTGTGGATAAAACCCGGCGCTAGCGCCGCGGCCTGTCGTGTGCGCCATCGCGCCGCGTCCTGGCCCCTCTTCGGCACCAATAACCGCGCTATGCGGGCCGGAGAGTGGACAAGTGAAACAATTCCCCAAGCTGAAGACACTGTTGCCGTCGCTGTTTGCGCTGGCCGTCGCTGGGTTTGCCATCGATGCAAGCGCCGCCTGCCGCGGTGGCTGGGCCGAAGGGAATACCTATCAAGCCGGTGACACCGTGACCTATGCCGGTGGCACCTGGACCGCGCTGGTGACCCACGTCGCCCACGCAGGTGCGGGCTGGAATCCGCAATCGACGCCCAGCCTGTGGCGCAACGGCGGCAGCTGCAGCAGCACGCCGCAACCGACCCCCGCTCCCACCCCCGCGCCTAGCGGAACCGCCTGCTTCTTCGAGCACGTCGACTATCAGGGCACGTCGACCTGCGTCGGCGTCGGTAGCGGCAACCTGCCGGGTGGCTTCAACGACAAGGCATCGTCGGTGCGGGTGCAACCGGGCTACATGATCGATCTGTTCGAGCACGCCAATCTCGCCGGCCGTGGCCTGACGCTGCTGGCCAATGAGTCCAACCTGGTCAACCGCCAGTTCAACGACATTGTGACCTCCTACCGCGTCGCCGCGGCGCCGGCACCGACGCCGACTCCCGTGCCGATGGGCGGGGCCGTGTGCTTCTTTGAAAACGACAACTACGGTGGCAACACGTTCTGCGCGGGTGAGGGCGCGGCCGAAGTGCCCGCGGGCTGGAACGATATCGTCTCGTCGGTGAAGGTGCAGGCCGGCTACCAAGTCACGCTGCGCGAGCACACCGGGCATGGCGGGTTGTCCACCACGCTGCGTGCCGATACACCGAATCTGGCGGGCATCGCCTTCGACAACCTGCTCACCTCGTTCACCGTGGCGCGCGCCGGTGCGCCCTGCACGCAGAACTGCGGCGGCGATGCCGACGTGACGGCGGTGGCGATCACCAATACCAGTGGCGGCGCGCCGGCGAAGGGCGATGCCTTGCGACTGCGCTTGACCGTGCGCAGCACCAGCGGCGGCACCTTCGCGCTGCGGCCCACGCTGACCAGCAAGCGTTTCAATGACTTCAACGGCGTGGCGCTGGGCCAGACCAGCATCGTGCTGGCTCCGGGCGAATCGCGCCAGATCGTGCTCGATGCCGGGCCCTTCCTCAACGACACCGGGCTGCGCAAGCAATACGCGATCGGTCGCGGCGACTACCGCGTCGAGGCGGTGCAGATCGGGCTGCAGGATGGCCGCAGCGTGGCCGACAGCAGCTTCTCGGGCCGGGATTTCAGCGTGGGCGCCAGCAACGTGGTGTTCAACGCCGTGGTCTACAACCAGGACTACTTCAACAAGATCAAGGAAACGCGCGGCGTCGCGGCGTATCTGACCGAAGCGTTCACCCGGGCGTCCGACCTGTTCACGCCGAGCAACCCGGAGGCCACCGCTGGCAGCTATGCGCGCTACAACGGCGGCTTTGACCAGATCGAAAACGTGCGTCAGCGCTTTCACGGCATCCCCGGCTACAACAGCGCCGCCAACACCGGCCTCGGCCATTGCGAGCGCGCGGCGGAATACGCCACGCAGACGCTGGGCCTGACCCGCACCTGGAACCCGGGCAGCACACCGACCCACGTCGATCACCATGGCTTCGACCTGGTGGTGGCGCTCGATGGCGCCTTCGGCGGCGGCGTGGCGTGCTCGTGGCTGAATACGCAGGTGAGCGGCCTGTTCGATTTCGATCTCAGCCGCAACCGCTCGCAGATCGTCGCAGTGCACGAGACCGGCCACGTGTTCGGCGCGCCGCACTGCGACCCGCTGCAAAGTTATGTGATGTGCGCGGGCGAGAAGCACGCGCGTTACCAGAACGAAGGCATTTTCGTCTGGCTCAAGGATTCGGTGGACAAGATGACGAAACGCTTCGACTAAAACCTGGTCCGTTCCGGGACGTGATCTCGCAGACATGGCCCCTGGTGCTGGAACCGCAATAGCCGGTTCCACGCCAGGCGGACGCGAAATCCGAGTCGCACTTCCTGAATGGATCGGGTACCACCCCGATTTCGGGCTCGCTACCCGTACCCTGCGCACTCTGCGCGACTCCAGGACCACCCCACGGTCAGTCGGCGAGGGCTGACCGCCATGGTCCCATCCTGTTACCCCCTCCCTCACGGGAGGGGGTTTTTTTTGCCACCAAGCCGCTGATCGGCTGTTTTCTAGACGATCGGTCTAGTCTGCGCTAAGCTGCCGCCATGAAATCCGATCGCACCACCGACACCCGTGATCATCTGCTCGCTACCGGCACCGACATCATCCTCGGCAAGGGCTTTGCGGCGGCGGGGCTGTCCGAGATACTCGGCGCTGCCGGCGTGCCCAAGGGGTCGTTCTACCACTACTTCGAATCCAAGGAAGGCTATGGCGTCGCCTTGCTGGAGCGCTATTTCGAGGCGTCGCTGAGCCGTATCGACCAGTTGCTGGCCGATCGCGAGCTCGACGGCCGTGCCAAGCTCGATGTCTATTTCGACGCCTGGCATCCCGAGCACGGCGCCACCGAGAATGAAACGAGCTGTTCGTCGCGCTGCCTGGCGGTCAAGCTGAGTGGCGAGGTATCGGATTTATCTGACGACATGCGCCGCGCGCTGGAGCATGGCATGGCCCGCATCGTCGAGCGCCTGGCGGCCATCATCCTGATCGGCCGCGCCGACGGCTCGATCGGGCCCGGCGAGGATGCCGGCCAGCTTGCCGCCGCGCTTTACCAGCTGTGGCTGGGCGCGGCGCTGGTCGGCAAGGTCAGGCACAGCACGCAACCCTATGCAATCGCCCGCTCCGGCACGGCGGCCCTGCTCAAACCCAAGGAGACATGACGTGCCCTATGTGAATATCAAGGTGACCCGCGACGGCGTCACTTCGGCGCAGAAATCGGAACTGATCGCCGGCGTGACCGAATTGCTGCAGCGGGTACTGAACAAGAATCCGGCGACCACCGTGGTCGTGATCGACGAGGTGGATGCCGACAACTGGGGCATCGCCGGCGAGCAAGTGAGCGAGCGCAGAAAGCGCGGCGGCTGAATCCGAACGATCCTGAATGATCCCCTATGCCTTCGGGCATTTTTTTGAAGTCCAAACTAGACGACCGGTCTATTAAATGGAGCATCACATGGCACTTGATAAATTGCTTACCCCCGTACGCATCGGCAACCTCTCCGTCGCCAACCGCGTGTTCATGGCGCCGCTGACGCGCTCACGCGCCGCCCAGCCTGGCGATCTGCCCACCGAAATGAACGCACGCTATTACGCGCAACGCGCCAGCGCCGGTCTGATCGTGACCGAGGCGACGCAGATCTCGCGCCAGGGGCAGGGCTATGCCTGGACCCCGGGCATCTACACCGATGCGCAGCAGGCCGGCTGGAAACAGGTGGTCGATGCCGTGCACGCGGCCGGCGGCGCCATTTCGCTGCAACTGTGGCACGTCGGCCGCATCTCCAACCGGCTGTTGCAGGAAGACGGGCTGGACCCGGTCGCCCCGTCCGCGATCCGTGCGGCCACGTCCAAGAGCTTTGTGGTGCAGCCCGATGGCACCCCCGGCAATGCGCCGACCGATACGCCGCGTGCGCTGGAAACCGCCGAGCTGCCCGGCATCGTCGCCGACTATGCGGCCGCGGCACGCCGTGCGGTGCAAGCCGGCTTTGATTTTGTCGAAATCCATGCCGCCAACGGCTATTTGCTGCACCAGTTCCTGGCTACCGGCGTGAACCAGCGCGGTGACCAGTATGGTGGTGGCCTGGAAAACCGGGCCCGGCTGTTGCTGGAAGTGATCGACGCCGTGGTCGCGGAGATCGGCGCGGACAAGGTGGGCGTGCGGCTGTCGCCCAATTTCGTTGCGCACGATATCGAGGATGCCGAGTCCGAAGCGATGGCGATCCATCTTGCGCAGCAGTTCAGCCGCCGCAAGCTGGCCTACCTGCATATCGCCGAACCGGACTGGGTAGGCGGCCCGGTGCTGACCGCCGAATTCCGCACCGCGCTGCGCCAGGCTTTCAGCGGCGTGCTGGTGTTCTGCGGCAATTACAGCGCCGAGAAAGCCGATGCGCTGATCGCCGCGGGCACGGCCGATGCCATCGCCTTCGGCCGCCCCTACATCGCCAACCCGGATCTGGTTGCGCGCTTCACCCAGGGCGCGGGCCTTAACACGCCGGACCAGAGCACCTTCTATGGCGGAGCCGAGCAAGGCTATACCGACTACCCGACGCTGGCGGCCTGAGGCAGGGCCTAAGCCAGCAGGCGGCGCAAAACGCGCCCTGCTGGCTGGCCGCAGCATTGCGCGGCATCTGGCGGCGAGCGGACCGATCCGATTGGCAGGGCGAATCGGTCCCCCTATTCTGGCCACGCCGAGCTGGACCAACGCCCCGGCCTAGCGACGATCCTGCGCTTGGGCAATTGCGCTTAGCAGCTCGCCATTCGGGTCGTGCGCGTATTCCCAGATCGTCAGTCCGCCCAGACCTTGTTGCCGCAGGTAGCGCACTTTCTCGCGCAGGCTCTCCGGGTCTTCGTAGCTGACGAAGGTGTCGCCGTTGTACAGCCATGGCGTTTGGGCGGTGGCATCTCACTAGCGGTTAAAGCCTGGCTCGCTCAGGTAATGGGTCTTGATCTCGCTCGACGCGCCATCGGCGGGTGCCGATTTGAATTTTTGGAACAAGGCGATGTGGGCGTTGGTTACGCCATCCAGAACGGGCCGTAGAACGGCGCGCACCGCATCCCGCGTGAATTTTCGTTCATCCCGCGTTGAGCAAGCTGCAAGGCGGCGACGCACAGAATGCCGTTCACCGACCGCCCATTCAGTCGGCTTCCAATATCTCAACAGAGGACTATCCAAATGAACATCGCTACCAAGCTCGCCGCCGCCGGCGTGATCGCCACCCTGGGCGTAACCGCATTCGCTGCTGATCCGACGCCGACCCCGGCGGCCACCAAGCAGGCTCCGGCCAAGCACAAGGGCGCTCACAAGACCGGCGCCGCCAAGACTGAAACCAAGACCAACGCCAAATAAGTAGGCGTCAATCCGGTCGGGGTGGCCGCGCTCCTCCCCCCCTGTGCGCGATGTGCCGGCCCCTCCACCCCTGGCATTGCTCCCCGAACGGCTTCCTTGCGCGGTACCCCTATGCCGGCTTTCCCCTGGGCTGTCAGGCGGGTACCGCTTTTCACTGGCTCGCCGCATTGCCAGCCGGTGTGGGGCAGGCAACAATTGAACGACCGCATTACACGAGGATCACCGTGCGCATACTCGTCGTCGAGGACCAGGCGGCCCAGGCCGAATACACGCAAAAGGCGCTGAGCGAGGGCGGCCACGCGGTCGATCTGGCCCGGGATGGCAAGGAAGGACTGTTTCTTGCCACCACCGAGCAATACGACGCCATCGTGCTCGATCGCATGCTGCCGGTGGTCGACGGCCTCACCTTGCTGCGCACGCTGCGTGCGTCAAAGATCGTGACACCAGTGCTGCTGCTCTCGGCGCTGGCCGAATCGGACGATCGCGTCGAAGGCTTGCGCGCGGGTAGCGACGATTACCTGCCCAAACCGTTTTCCACCGCCGAGCTGCTTGCCCGGCTCGACGCGATCACCCGCCGCGCCCAGCCCAGTGCCGCCGCGCAGGCGCAATGGCTGCAGGTGGGCGATCTGCAGCTCGATCGGCTGGCCCGCCGCGTGAAGCGCGCCAACGCGACCATCGATCTGCAGCCGCGCGAATACCAGCTTCTGGAGTTCCTGATGCGCCACGCCGGGCAGGTGGTCACGCGGACCATGCTGCTCGAAGGCGTATGGGACTATCACTTCGATCCGGGCACCAACGTGATCGATGTGCATATCAGCAAGCTGCGCGCCAAGATCGATGGCCCGGACCTGCCGCCGCTGCTGCATACGGTGCGCGGCGCCGGCTATCGCCTGGGTGAGGCGTGAGCGGGGCGGCCGAGCTGTGGCGGCGCTGGCGCCGCTTTGCCAGCAGCCCGTTCAACCGCTTCGTGCTCATCCTGCCGATGTTCATGCTGGTCGCCACCGGCGGCTTCGTACTGCTCACCTATCACGAATCCCATCGCGCCTTGCTGGGCGAATTCCACGCTGCGCTGAGCGAAGAGGAAAACAACCTGGAGCTGGTATATCGCCAGCAGGGTCTGGGCGCCTTGCGCGAGGAGATCGCCCGTCGCGCCAGCCGCAGCGATGCGCTCTACCTGCTGGTCGCGCCCGACGGCACGTCACTCGCCGGCAACCTGGCGCACTGGCCCGACGGCGTGCCCACCACCAGCGCCCGCTCGATCTCTTTCGCCGACCCGGGCGACGGAAGCACCGTGGCCGCCGAGGTCTTCCTGTTGTACGGCAATTATCGCTTGCTGGTCGGCCGACGCGCGATCTACGAGCAGGTGGGCATCCACCTGCTGCGCAACTACCTGGCGCTCTCCGCAATCGTGCTGACCGCCTCGCTGGTCTGCGGCTGGATCTTCACCACATTGCTGCGCCGGCGGTTGGGCACGATCACGCAGACGGCCAGGGCGATTCGCGGCGAGGCCGGCCACACCCGCATCCCCGGCGGCAAGAGCGGCGACGAGATCGATGCGTTGATCGACGAGCTCAACGCCATGCTGGAGCAGCAGGACAAGCTGCTGGGCTATGCACGGCAATCGTCGTTCGCCATCGCCCACGATCTGCGGCACCCGCTCTCCGATCTGCGCAATGGGCTGTCCGACCTGGGGCACGGTCTCAAGGGGGGACCGCTGGCGGACCAGGTCGATGCGCTGACCGGCAACGTCGACCGCATCCTCGCCGTGTTCTCCGCATTGCTGCGGCTGGGCCGGCTGGAATCGGGGGCGCAGCAGCTGCAACGGCAGGCCTGGCCGCTCGATGAGCTGGTGGATGACGTGGTATCGCTCTACCAGCCACTGGCGGAGGATGCCGGGCGAGTGCTGCGGCTGACCACCGTGCCGTGCACGACCGAGGTGGATCGCGAGCTGCTGGGCCAGGCACTGGCCAACCTGATCGAGAATGCGCTGCGCTATGGCGCCGGGCGCATCGAGGTCGGCGTAGCCATCGAGTCGCGGCATATCGCGCTGTCGGTGCGTGACTACGGTGCGGGGCTCACAGAGGACGAGATGCTGCGTGTGACGGAGCCCTTCGTGCGGTTGGAATCGAGCCGCCACACCCCCGGCAGCGGCCTCGGCCTGACGCTGGTGAAGGCGATCGCCGAGGCACACGGCGGTGAGCTGGTGCTGACGCCGGCCGAGCCTGGCCTCAGGGTGACGATACGGCTACCGCGTAGCGGCCTTACGCCGGACGCATGACCCAAGTCACCACTGCCGCGACGGCAGTTGAGCTGCCAATGGCGCGCGTTTGGGCAGCCCGTGCGGGCTACGACGCCACGAGATGGCTGTGTCGTCGACTTTAGCGGGGTCGTACGTCGATCACGCCGTTTTCAACACGCGTCACCAGGCCGTGCCTGGCACCCAGATCGCTGGCGATGGCATCCCACGCGGTGCACGTGTAGCGCACGGCGGCGGAGCCGGTGACCGCGGGGGAAAGCGTCAGCCGGTTGCCGGAGAAATCGGCAATGATGTTGAACGCCACGGCAAGCGGGATATTGGCAAAGTCCATCGACATTTCCTTGCCCGTGCATTGCCTGCCTTTGGTGCGCTGGTCCGTGGCGGGCGCTGCGGCGGCGGGAGACGATTTCAGTGTCGTTTCCTTGGTGCCCGGTGCCTTGGCGCAAGGCGTTGCCTGATATTCCACCTTGCCGCTACCGGCATCGCACTTGTAAACGGTGGCCCATGCCATCGGCGTAATGGCCATCAGCATGGCCAGAAAGGTGGTCCGGATCATGTACAAAGCCTTGTTTGTCTCAAAGTGAATGCAGATTGCAGGCGTTGCCAGGTGCCTCAAAATTCGCAACCGGCGAGGAAGTAGCGATCTGTCTCGGGGCCTGACATCCCCTGGTAAACCGCCAGCCGCATCTCGTCGAGCTTGCGGCCGTTCACGTCCACCACCTTGCTGGGTTGTGGCTTGGTAAAGGCGTAGATCGGGAATTCAGGGTTGAAATCAGCGGTGGAGATGCCGAGGCGCTTGGCCGTCTTCATGATGTCGTCGGCCGGTTTGGGGCTCGGTACCACGATGAAGACGTGTAACCCGTCGCGAAGACCACATCGCCGCTGATGCCATTGGCGGTGATCGGCTTGGGCAATTTCTGGGCGCCGGAAGGAGCGGCCTTGCTGCGGACCAGCGGATGCTTGTCGCCCAGCGTGGGCAAGCCATCGAGTGCGGGGGCTTTCATGTCGGCGCTCTCGGGACGGCATTCGAGCAGGCGCACCAGCTTGGCTTCATCGAGCTTGGCTGCTGCAAAGGCGGTCGGGGAAAAGGCAGCCGTGGCAAGGACGGCAAATATGGTCAGGCGTTTCATGGCGACTCCGATTCGTTTGAATGCATGCTGATGGCAAGCGCCGGCATTCTGCCTAATCGTATCGTCGTCTGACAAATATTCGACATTGTTATGACTTATTAAGTCAGCTTTGGTTGATTCGATGCTTGGCTGCGGTAAAAAGAAAACGGGGCACGCCCGGATGCCCCATTTGACCGCCTGCGAACTCAGGCCGCATAACCCAGGTTCGGCGCCAGATCGCGCTCGGCCTGCGCCAGGCCCACGTCGCGCTTGGCGGCGTATTCCTCGACTTGGTCCTTGTTGACCTTGCCGACGGCGAAGTACTGCGATTGCGGATGGCTGAAGTAGAAGCCGGACACCGCGGCGGTCGGCAGCATGGCGTAGCCCTCGGTCAGCGTCATGCCGATGCTGTTCGCGTTGAGAATCTCGAACAGGCCGGTCTTGGCGGTGTGATCGGGGCAGGCTGGGTAGCCAGGGGCGGGGCGGATGCCGACGTACGCTTCGTCGGTCAGCTCGTCCACCGTTAGCGCTTCGTCGGTTGCGTAACCCCACAGCTCCTTGCGCACCTTCTCGTGCATGTATTCGGCAAAGCCTTCAGCGAAGCGGTCGGCCAGCGCCTTGACCATGATGGCGCTGTAGTCGTCGTTGGCGTCCTCGAACTGCTTTACATAGGGGTCGATGCCGATGCCGCCGGTCACGGCAAAGGCGCCGATGTAGTCCTGCACGCCGCTGTCCTTGGGCGCAATGAAGTCGGCCAGGCACCAGTTGGGCTTGCCGGCAGCCTTCACGTTTTGCTGGCGCAGGTTGTGCCACACCATCAGCGGCTCGCCGCGCTGGGCCGGATCGGAGTCCGGCGCGTAGATTTCGATGTCCTCGTTCACGCTGGCAGCCGGGAACAGGCCGACCACGCCGTTGCAGCTGAGCCAGTTCTCGGCGACCAGCTGACGCAGCATGGCCTGCGCGTCGGCGAACAGCGCGCGTGCCGATTCGCCGACCACCTCGTCCTGCAGGATCTTGGGGTACTTGCCGAATAGCTCCCAGGCGTTGAAGAACGGGCTCCAGTCGATATAGGGCTCGATCTCGGCGAGTGGCACGCCTTCGAACTTGAATACGCCCAGCTGCTTCGGCGCAGGCGGGGTATAGCTGTTCCAGTCAAAGCCGGTGGCCGGCGCGAAACCGTTGGCGCGGGCATTTTCCAGGCTCAGGAACTTGGTGCGGTCCTTGTTGGCATGGATGGTGCGAATGTTGTCGTACTCGGCCTTTACCTTGGCGATGAAGTCGGGCTTGAGCTCATCGGAGAGCAGGCTGGAGCACACGCCGACGGCGCGGCTGGCGTCGGGTACGTAGATCACCGAGCCGTTGTGATAGCCCGGTTCGATCTTCACGGCGGTGTGCACCTTGGAGGTGGTCGCGCCGCCGATCAGTAGCGGCAGGTCGAACCCGAGCCGCTGCATTTCCTTGGCGACGTGCGACATCTCTTCCAGCGAGGGCGTGATCAGGCCGGAGAGGCCGATGATGTCGGCGCCGACCTCGGTCGCCTTGTCGAGGATGGTCTGGCACGGCACCATCACGCCCAGGTCGAACACCTGGTAGTTGTTGCAGCGCAGGACCACGCCGACGATGTTCTTGCCGATGTCGTGCACGTCGCCCTTCACCGTGGCCATCACGATCTTGCCCTTGGCCGGCGCATCGGCGAGGCCCATGCGGATTTTCTCTTCCTCGATGAAGGGTTCCAGGTGCGCCACCGCTGCCTTCATCACGCGGGCGGATTTCACCACCTGCGGCAAAAACATCTTGCCGGCGCCAAACCGGTCGCCGACTTCATTCATGCCCGTCATCAGATGGCCTTCGATCACGTGGATGGGCCGCTCCACGCTCTGGCGCGCCTCTTCGGTATCCTCGACGATGAAGGTGGTGATGCCCTTGACCAGCGAATGAGTGATGCGCTCCTGCAGCGGCAGCGTGCGCCAAGTCAGATCCTCGCCAGATTTCTGCGCGGCGTCGCCACGGAACGATTCGGCCAGCGTGATCAATGCCTCGGTATCCGCCATCGGATCACTACCATCCATCAACACCACGCGCTCGATGGCGTCGCGCAGGTTGGCCGGTACCTCGTCGTAGTTCTCCAGCGCGCCGGCGTTGACGATGCCCATCGTCATGCCGTTCTTGATGGCGTGGTAGAGGAACACCGCGTGGATGGCCTCGCGCACCTTGTTGTTGCCGCGGAAGGAGAACGACACGTTGGAGACGCCGCCGGAAATCTTGGCGTGCGGCAGGTTCTGCTTGATCCAGCCGGTGGCCTCGATGAAGTCGAGGCCATAGCGCGCGTGTTCCTCGATGCCGGTGGCCACCGCAAAGATGTTGGGGTCGAAGATGATGTCGGCCGGGTCGTAGCCGACCTCGTCGACCAGGATGCGGTAGCTCTTCTCGCAGATCTCGACCTTGCGCGCGTAGGTGTCGGCTTGGCCTACCTCGTCGAACGCCATCACGATCACGGCGGCGCCATACATCTTCAAGAGGCGCGCGTGATGCTTGAACGCTTCGACGCCTTCCTTCATCGAGATCGAGTTGACGATGGCCTTGCCCTGCACGCACTTGAGGCCCGCCTCGATCACATCCCACTTGGACGAATCGATCATGATGGGCACGCGGCTGATGTCGGGCTCGGCGGCGATCAGGTTGAGGAAGGTGACCATGGCCTTGTGGGCATCGAGCATGCCCTCGTCCATGTTGATGTCGATGATCTGCGCGCCGTTCTCCACCTGCTGACGCGCCACTTCCAGTGCGGCCGGGTAGTCGCCGTTCAGGATCAGCCGAGCGAATGCCTTGGAGCCGGTGACGTTGGTGCGCTCGCCCACGTTCACGAACAGATCGCCATCGCCAATGTTGAACGGTTCAAGGCCGGAGAGCCGGCACCTGGGTTCGATCTGCGGAATCCGGCGCGGCGGTAGATCCTTTACCGCCTCGTAGATTGCCTTGATGTGCGCCGGCGTGGTGCCGCAGCAGCCGCCGATGATGTTCACCAGCCCCGATTCGGCCCATTCCTTCACCTGCGGAGCCATGTCCTCCGGCAGCAGGTCGTAGCCGGTGGGGGCCAGCGGATTGGGCAGGCCGGCATTGGCATGCACCGAGACGAAGGTGTCGGAGATGCGGCTCATCTCCTCCACGTACGGGCGCAGCAGGTCCGGGCCCAGTGCGCAGTTCAGGCCGAACGAGATCGCGTCGGCGTGGTGCAGCGAGTTGTAGAACGCCTCGGTGGTCTGGCCGGTGAGCGTGCGCCCGGACTGGTCGGTGATGGTGCCGGAGATCATCACCGGCAGCGCTTCAATGTCTGGGCGATCGGCAAAGTATTTCTTGATCGCGAACACGGCTGCCTTGGCGTTCAGCGTATCGAAGATGGTCTCGACCATCAGGATGTCGGCGCCGCCGGCCACCAGGCCATCGATCGATTCCAGATAAGCCTCGACCAGCTCGTCGAAGGTGACGTTGCGATAGCCCGGGTCGTTCACGTCCGGGCTGATCGACGCGGTGCGGCTGGTGGGCCCCAGGATGCCGGCGCAGAAGCGCGGCTTGGCGGGATTCCTGGCTGTTTCGGCCACGCACAGCTCTTTGACCAGGCGGGCGCTAGCGTGGTTGATCTCCCACACCAGCGCTTCCATGTCGTAATCGGCCATGGCCATGCGGGTGGCGTTGAAGCTGTTGGTCTCGATGATGTCGGCGCCGGCCTCGAGATACTGCTGGTGAATTTCCGCGATGATCTGCGGCTGGGTCAGCACCAGGAGGTCGTTGTTGCCCTTCAGATCGCTCGGCCAGTCAGCGAAGCGCTCGCCGCGATACTGTTCCTCGGTCAGCCGGTACTGCTGGATCATCGTGCCCATGCCGCCGTCGAGCATCAGGATGCGTTGGTTCAACAACTGGTGCAGCTGGGCGGTACGGGTGGACATGGTCGATTGATTCGTAAGCGAAAACGGGCAATTTTAACACAGCCATCACGCCATTCCGCCCCGCACACGCTACCTTGGTGGAGCGACCCCATCCGGCATCAGAGGGTCACATTGCACTGCAACAATATTTACTTGTGCCGGGCGTACGCAGCTGCCATAACTTCGATGTGCTGCTTTGCCCGGCGGCCCGCTTTCGATTGGAGTTTCCCATGCAGATGGACCATGAACGCATTGCCTCCGCCACCACATTGCCGTGGCGCCTGGGCCTGGTATGGCAACGCCGCATGCTGGATGCGGCACAGCAATGGTGGGGTGGGCAGAGCGCGCCACCGCAGGTGCAGATCAGCAATCCCATCGCTGCCGCCTGGGATTACTTCAGCGATGGCGTGGAGAGGCAAATCCTGTTCTGGGATACGTTGCGCCAGCGCGGCGACGATTACATCGAGCACAACCAAGCCGGCAAGCCGCCGCTGCTGCACTTCGACTACGTGCCAGTGCTCGATGGGCGCAAGTTCGCGCGGCCGGTGAATTACGAGCTGGTGCGTATCACGCCGCCCGCTGGCGTCGTGGTCCATGAAAACGAGCGCCCCTATGTGATCCTCGACCCGCGTGCCGGCCATGGCCCGGGCATAGGCGGCTTCAAGGACGATTCCGAAGTCGGCATGGCGTTGCGCGAAGGCCATCCGGTGTATTTCTGCGTGTTCTTCCCCGAGCCTGAGCCGGGGCAGACGCTGGAAGACGTGACACTGGCCGAGGCCGAGTTCCTGCGTGAAATCATCCGGCGCCATCCCGATTCCCCCAAGCCTGCGCTCGTCGGCAATTGCCAGGGCGGCTGGGCGGCGATGCTGGTGGCGGCGCACGCGCCCGAACTCGTCGGCGCGCTGGTGGTCGCCGGTGCACCGATATCGTACTGGGCCGGCAACGATGGCAAGAACCCGATGCGCTATGCCGGCGGCTTGCTCGGCGGGGCCTGGACGGCGCTCTTCGCCTCCGACCTGGGCGGGGGCAAGTTCGACGGCGCCCACCTGGTACAGAACTTCGAGAAACTCGATCCGGCCAACACCCTCGTCAAGAAGAGCTATCACCTCTACGACCAGGTCGATACCGAGCCGCCGCGCTTTTTGGAGTTCGAGCGCTGGTGGGGTGGCTACTACCTGATGAACGAGGAAGAGATCCGCTGGATCGTCGAAAACCTGTTCGTCGGCAACAATCTCACCGAGGGCCGGGCGCAGGCGCGGGGTGAGGTCTACGACCTGCGCAAGATCCGCGCGCCCATCGTGGTGTTCGCCTCGTTCGGCGACAACATCACGCCGCCGCAACAGGCGATCAACTGGGTGCTCGATCTCTACCCGAGCACCGATGCGCTCAAGGCCGCCGGGCAGGTGGTGGTGGGCCTGGCGCACCAGACCACCGGCCATTTGGGCATCTTCGTCTCGGCCAAGATCGCGTTGCGCGAGCACGCGCAGATCGTCGAGCTCCTGGAGGCGATCGAGACGCTGACGCCGGGCCTGTACCAACTGCAGATCACCGACGAGATGGTGGACGGCAAGCTGACGCATATCGCCACCTTGACCGAGCGCAGCGTCGAGGAGCTACGTGGCCTGCAGCAGTATCAGCGCAACGACGAGACGCCGTTCGCCGCGGTCGAGGCGATTTCGGAGTTGACCACTGCCGCCTACAGCACGCTGGTGCGGCCATGGCTCGCGCCCTGGCTGCGCAATGGCGCGGCCGAGCTTGGCCGCCAACTGCACCCGTTGCGCGTGCAGCACTGGGGCTGGTCCAGCCTGAATCCGCTGGCGGTCATCAACCGCCATGCCGCCGAGCAGGTGCGCCAGCTGCGCACACCACGCCAGCCTGAATGGCGGCAGTGGGAGCGCTATGGCGTCGACCAGCTTGCCAGTACGCTCGACGTCTACCGCGAAGTGCGCGACGCGGCGACCGAGGCGCTGTTCTTCGGCATCTACGCGCCGGCCGCCCTCGGCGGTGTGGGCAGTGCCGATGTCCCCGACTACTTGCGCCACACCCAAGAGGCCCCGCTCGGTATCGACGATGCCGCGCTGTTCAAGCAGCTGGGCCAGGGCGATGCGGCCGATGGCCTGATCCGCGCCGCGCTCTTGGTCCGCAAGGGCCTGCCGTCGATCAGGCTCGATCGCCGTGCGATCGCATTCGAGTGGCTACGGGCAGATCCGGTGCTGGCTGAGCTGGCGCGGGATGATCTCAACGCGCGCATCCGCCAGCAGTCGTTGCTGGTATGGCGCTTCCCGGCCGAGGCGCGCAAGGCGCTCCCGGCGCTGTTTGCCGATGAAGCTGGCTTGCGCGGTGCGTTCGAGCGCCTGTCCGGCCTGGCGCAACTGATACCCGAGGCGACCGAGGCACTGGCCAATCTGGCCCAGCTCGAAGCCGACGTGCTCGGTGCCGTGGTGCCCGACACGGTGTACGCGCTGCAGCGGGAGACTGAAGCACCGCCCGCAGTCAGCGCAGCGAAGGTGCAACCCGTGGTGGCCGCCGGTTCGGCCAGTATCGCCGCGCCGGCCAGGCCCGCAGCGCCCAAGCGTACAGCCAAGCCTGCAACAGCCAAGCCACACGCCCCCGCCTCGAACGGCGAGGCGCCCGTGCAGCCGGCGCGCCAGCGCTCCGCAAGCGAAACCGCAGCCCAGCCCAAGGCTGGTCCGGAAACCGCCAAGCCCGCAACGCGCCGTCCGCGCGCCACCAAGGAGTCATGACCATGAGCACGCTTGCAGGCAAGATCGCCCTTGTCACTGGCATCGCCAACGAACAGTCGATCGCCTACGGCATTGCCCGCGCCCTCAAGGCCCGCGGCGCCGAGCTGGTGATCACCTACGCCACCGACCGCACCCGCGACTTTATTGCGCCGCTGCTGCCCGAGCTGGCGCCCGCCATTGTCACCAAGTGCGACGTGACCGCCGAAGGCTCGCTCGAAGCGGTGTTCGACGAGATCCGCCAGCGCTTCGGCCGACTGGACATCGCCGTGCACTCGATCGCCTTCGCGCCCAAGGACGACCTGCACGGCCGGGTGGTCGACACCAGCCGCGACGGCTTCCTGCAGGCGATGGATATCTCGTGCCATTCCTTCGTGCGCCTGGCGCACCTGGCCGAGCCGCTGATGACGGAAGGCGGCACGCTGATCACCATGAGCTACTACGGCGCCGAGAAGGTGGTACCCAACTATGGCGTGATGGGGCCGGTGAAGGCCGCGCTGGAAGCGACCACGCGCTATCTGGCCTACGAGCTGGGCAAGAGCAAGATCCGCGTGCACGCGGTCTCGCCCGGCCCCGTGCAGACGCGCGCCGCCAGTGGCATTCCCGAGTTTGCATCGATGTTGGAGGACGCCGTCGAGCGCTCGCCGCTGCAGGCACTGATCGATATCGACGATGTCGGCGCTGCCACCGCCTTCCTGTGCGAACCGGGCGCGGCCATGCTTACCGGCTCGGTGTTCCACGTCGATGGGGGCCTGCATATCCTCGCCTGAGCGGGAAGTTACTTCTCGTGAATGCGTTCTCGACACGGTTGATCGGGCTTGTGCGTTGCCGTGTGCGCGGTGCATCTTCTTGGTGCGGCCTCGCTGCGCGGTCTAAGCTGGGTTACCAAGACTGCCACATGGGTCCACCCGACCTGCCAGTACAATGGCGGCAAGCCCAATCCTTCCTGATCACCGATGCCCCAGACCGCTCGCCAGATACGCATCACTAGGCACGGCACGCCCGACGTGCTGGAACTCGTCGATAGCACCCTGCCCGAACCCGGCGCTGGCGAGGTGCTGTTGCGCCACACCGCCATCGGCGTGAACTTCATCGACACCTACCATCGCAGCGGCCTCTATCCGCTGGCGCTGCCCGCGGGCCTGGGGCAGGAAGCTGCTGGCGAGGTGATGGCGGTGGGCCAGGGCGTGGCCGAGTTCCAGCCCGGCGACCGGGTCGCTTACGCGGGCGGTGCGCCCGGCGCCTACGCCAGCCACCGCATCGTACCGGCCGCGCGGCTGGTGGCCGTTCCCGCTGAAATCCCGGACGAGGTGGCCGCCGCGACGCTGCTGCGCGGCATGACCGCGCAATACCTGCTCAAGCGCACCTTCAAGGTCGAGCCTGGCATGACGGTGCTGATCCATGCCGCTGCCGGCGGGGTCGGCCAGATCGCATGCCAGTGGGCGCGCGCACTCGGCGCCACGGTGATCGGCACCGTCGGGTCACAGGCCAAGGCGCAGCTGGCAGCGCCGTGGTGCGATCACGTGCTCGATTACAGCCAGCCGGGCTGGGTGGAACAGGTGCGCGCGATCACCGAAGGCCGAGGCGTGCCGGTGGTGTACGACGGCGTGGGGGCAGATACCTTCGCTGGCTCGCTCGACAGCCTGATGCCGCGTGGCATGATGGTCAGCTTCGGCAACGCTTCGGGCGCCGTGCCGCCGTTTTCGCCGGGTGTGCTCGCCAGCAAGGGCTCGTTGTTCCTGACCCGGCCGACGCTGGGCCACTACACCGCCACGCGCGAGGAACTGGTCGATACCGCGGCCGACTATTTCACGGTGGTGACGCGCGGCGAGGTCATCGCCAACATCGGTCAACGCTACGCGCTGGCTGACGCCGCCCAGGCGCATCGCGACCTGGAAGCGCGCCGTACCACCGGCTCCACGCTATTGCAGCCCTGAGGCGTTCATGGTCCACCTGGTCTACCTGCATGGTTTCCTGTCCAGCCCATTCTCGAAGAAGGCGCAGGAAACGGCTGTCTGGATGGTTGAACAGGGTCTGGCCGACTACTTCCACTGCCCCGATATCCCGATGGAACCGCATGCCGCAACCGAGGCACTGCTTGCCGCGCGCTCGCGCCTGCAGGGCGAGGCGGTGTGCTACATCGGCAGCTCGCTCGGCGGCTACCTCGCCACCTGGCTCGTCGAGGAGCACGGTGATCGCGCGGTGCTGATCAATCCGGCAGTCCACCCCTATGTGCTGCTCAAGCAGTATGTCGGCCCGCAGCACAACTACTACACCGGCGAAATCCACCAGATCGACGCGCGCTACGCCGATGATCTGCGGGCGCTGGATCGGCCGGTCAGCGATCCGTCGCGCTACTGGCTGCTGACGCAAACGGGCGATGAGGTGCTCGATTATCGCGAGGCGGTGACCAAGTACCAGGGGTGTCGCCAGGATGTGATACCGGGCGGTGACCACGCTTTTCAGGATTACGGCCAATGGCTGCCGGCCATCTGGGCCTTCGCACAGGAGTCCACTGCATGACGACGCCGCAAAGCGCCATCCTGCCGCTTGCATCGTGCCACGCCTTGTTCGTGATGCTGCGTCGTCGCCTCGGCCGGCGTGGTGACGATGCTTTGCGCCGGTTGCTTGCCAGCATTCCCGCCCGGGTCGATTCCGCCGCTGCCGAGAACCCGGCCAGCCTGACCTTGGGCTGCGTGGGCATCGGGAGCGATGCCTGGCATGACCTGGTCGGTGCGGAGCGGCCGCGACTGTTGCGTCCTTTTCCGCGTATTCCGGGGGCCATCCACCCGGCGCCGATCATCGATGCCGACCTGATCCTGCATCTACGTGGTGAACGCTACGACCTGCTGTTCGAGCTGGGTGAGCGGCTGGTGGCCGACCTTGCCGAGTGGTTCGATGCCGTGGAAACGGTGCCGTGTTTCCGCTATCGCGATCTGCGCGATCTGACCGGTTTTGTCGACGGCAGCGAGAACCCGGAGGGTGAAGCGCGTGCTGCCGTGGCCCTGGTGGGGGCGGACGATGTGGCGTGGGCCGGTGGTAGCTATCTGCATGTGCAGCGTTACGTGCACCGGATGAAGGACTGGCACAAGCTGCCGGTGAAACAGCAGGAAGCCGTGGTCGGGCGCAGCAAGGAGGCTAACGAGGAAATGTCCGATGACGACAAGCCGCGCACGGCCCACATCAGTCGCGTGGTGATCGAGGAGCATGGAAAGGAGCTGGAGATCCTGCGCCATTCGCTGCCCTATGGCACCCCGGGCGGCGAGATGGGCCTGATGTTCGCCTCCTACTGCGCCACGCCCGTCCATTTCGAGAAGATGTTGGCGCGCATGATCGCCCCAACGCACGATGGCCGGGTCGACCACTTGCTGAACTACACGCGCGCGGTCAGCGGCGCGGCCTTCTTCGTGCCCAGCCGCGAGGTGCTGCAAGGATTGGCGAGTTGAACCGCCATTGCCGATAACAAAAAGCCCGCATTACGCGGGCTGTTTGTTGGCTGAGCCGTTGATCACAGTCGGAAGCGGCTGACCACGTGGTTGAGGCTTTGCGCGACGCGTTCGATCTCCTGCGCGGTATCGGCTGCGCGATGGATCGATGCCGTGGTTTCCTCGACCATCTGCGAGATGTCCTCGACCCGGCTGGCGATGCTGTTGCTGGCCTGGCTTTGCTCGCGGGTGGCGGTGCTCATCTCGTGCAGGCGGTGCAGCGTGCCCTCGGCACCCGAATGGATGTGGTTGAGCGAATCGGCCACGTGGCGGGCCAGCTCCACGCCGTTCTGCACGCGCGGCAGTGCTTCATCCATCACCTGCACCACCGAATCGGTCTCGCCCTGGATCGAGGCGAGCATGTTCTCGATATCGATGGTGGCGCTGCTGGTGCGTTCGGCCAGCTTGCGTACCTCGTCGGCCACCACGGCAAAGCCGCGGCCCTGCTCACCGGCGCGTGCCGCCTCGATCGCGGCGTTCAGCGCCAACAGGTTGGTCTGGCCGGCGATTTCCTTGATCACGGCGGCGATGCTGGAAATCTCACGAGCCTTGCTGTCGAGCTCACGAATCTGGCCCGACGCCTGCGACACGCTCTCGGCGATCGTTTCCATCGCGTTGGTCGCGCTGTTCACCTGGCTCACGCCTTCGGCGGCGAGGCCGGTGGCTTCGCGCGATGACTGTTCGGTGTCGGCGGTATTGTCGGAAATATGGTTGATGCTGACCGTCAGCTCTTCCATCGCCGCAGCCATCGACGCCGTCGCGTCGGTCTGGCGGCCGGCGGCGACCGAGATTTCGCGGCTGGCGGTGGAGATCAGCGACGAGTGCTGCGCCAACTGGCTGGCATCGCGCTGGATTTCGGAAACCATGTCGTGCAGCGATTTTCTCATACGCAGCACCGCGCTCAGGATGCTGCCCTCGGTGACATAGCGGTAACGCGCGTCGTCGGCCAGATTGCCGTCGGCCACGCGGGTGACCATGGCGGTCACGGCATTGGGTTCACCGCCCAGCGTTTGGATCAGCTTGCGTGCCGAGAGCACCAGCAGCGCGCCGGTGATTCCGGCAAAGATCAGACAAACGATGACCTGCCAGCGTGCGTTGCCCCAGAAGCGGGCGTTGGCCTCGTCCATGCCGATGCCGTTACCGACGGCCCAGCCCCAGCGCGGTGTGCGCACGGCGACAGAAAGGACGTCGGTCACGACGCCGTCGCGCGAGCGCTTCCACTGGTATTCGGTCAGCGCGCCGCCCGATTTGTCGAGCGCGGCCTTGACGACGTGGCCGACACCGTTGCCGCCGGCATCCTTGAACTCGTTGAAGCTGGTGCCATGCAGATTGGGTTCCAGCGGCGTGGCGACGAAGTTGAGTTTTTCGTCCACCACCCAACAGTATTCGGAGTCGTGGTACTTGTTTTCGCGCAGGATCTGCGCGGCGATGGCCTTGGCTTGATCTTCCGGCAGCTTGCCCTCGGCCGCCATGTTTTCCAGCTGCACGACGGTGCTGTAAGCGCTCTTGAGCAGCTGCTTCACGCGGGCGCGGTTGTCCTGGTCGCTGGCCTCACGCAGCACGTAGAGCCCGACCAGCATCATGCCTAGCAGGAACACGAGAACGATGACGGTGAGGCTCCAGGCTTTCTGACGCAAGGTCATGGTGCTACTCCCTAGGAATTGCGATCACGGCGTATTTTTTCCGACTCTGCGTAAGAATACGCTGATATTGACAAGCCGTGTGCGCGATACTGTTCTTGGTTGTAGCCAATAAATCCATGATTTGCAGACCGATCCTGCATGGTGACAAGGAAGAAACCGGCTCAGGCATCGCGCCATACCTGCTTCCAGTGTTGGTAAGCTGATTGGGGCGCCCGGTGCGATGCCTGGCGCCGTGGTTCAGTTGCGGTTCACCACCTCGGCACCCTGGCCGAACAACACTTTCTTCTCCTCGTCGCTCAGCGGTTGGGGCGGATTGATCTGCTGGGCCTTGGCGTAAGCGCGCTCAGTGGCTGGGCGTGCCGCGATGGCGTTGAACCAGCGCTTCAGGTGCGGGAAGTCATCGAGATTCTGGCCCTGTGCCGTATGCGGCACCACCCACGGGTAGCTCGCGATGTCGGCGATCGAATAGTCGCCGGCCAGATACTCGCGATCGGCGAGGCGCTTGTTCATTACCGCATAGAGGCGCGCCGTTTCCTTGGTGTAGCGCTCAATCGCGTACGGCAGCTTTTCCGGCGCGTACTGACTGAAGTGGTGGTTCTGCCCGGCCATGGGCCCCAGGCCGCCCATTTGCCAGAACAGCCATTGCAATACCTCGGCGCGGCCGTGCAGGTCGGACGGAATCAGCTTGCCGGTCTTATCGGCAAGGTAAAGCAGGATGGCGCCCGATTCGAACAGCGAAATCGGCGCGCCGCCGCCCGTGGGCGCCTGATCGACGATGGCCGGAATGCGATTGTTGGGCGCAATCTTGAGAAAGTCGGGTGCGAACTGTTCGCCACGGCCGATGTTGACCGGGTGGATGCGGTAGTCGAGGCCGGTTTCCTCGAGGAACAGCGTGATCTTGTGGCCGTTGGGGGTGGTCCAGTAGTAGAGGTCGATCATGGCGGGCTCCGCGCGGGTGATGGGACGGTTCGGCATAGATGACGCCGCTTGCCCAAGCTTCAAGCGGCACCGCTTCAGCGCCCGCCGCGCGCAGCCTCCGCCAGCGTGCGCACGGCCAGGTTGAAGTGCGGCAACAGGGCGGGATCGAACTGGTCGGCGCTGGCGTTCACCTCGGTGGCAGCGCGCAGCATGGCGCTGGGCAGGCTGCGGTGGGCGTGCTTGACCATCACTGCCTCGAAGGTATCGACCAGCGCGAGGATGCCGGCGCCCTGGCAGATCTCGCCCTGCCGTAGTCCTTCCGGGTAGCCCGAGCCGTCGGCGCGTTCGTGGTGCTGCGCCACCATGCGCGCGGCGTCCTGCCAGCCGGGCATGCGGCCGATCAGCCCTGCGGCCCAGGCTGGGTGCTGGTGCAAGCGCATCCGTTCGCGCTCGGGCAGCGCGTCGGTGGTCAGCCACAGGTGTTCGGGCAGCAGCATCATGCCGATGTCGTGCATATAGATGGCGGCGCTGAGCTGGGCCGGGTCGACCGGATTGCCTGCGGCTTCGTTGGCGGCCAGCGCCAGCGCCAGGTTGCGCTGCGTGCGGCCGACCAGTGGCGGCGCGTGCTGTTCCAGCTGCAGCGCCAACGAGCGAAAGAATGCCAGGTCGCCATCCGGGTCGTGCGCCGGCTCCGGCTGTGCGCCATCCGCGCCGTGGATCAGCGCCACCACCAGCTGCTGCGCTTCGGCCTCGAAGCGGCCGGCATCGACCTGCTGCAGCTGGGTCAGGCCCGTAGTCAGGGCGTCGAACGGCACCTGATCCACCGGCTGACGATCTACGGCGAGTTCGGTGGCTTCCACGACGCGATCGAGCGCCAGTAGCAAGAGCTGGCGCATGCCTTCACCAAACGGCTGTTTGCCCGAACGCACTCGCTCCAGCAGCGATTCGACGGCGTGCATCACCGGTACCGCCCAATACACGCGGCATAGCGTGGCGTCGCCCTTGACGTTGTGTAGCAGGCGGAACAGGTCCGCCACCCGTTTCGGGTCGTCGGGCTGCTGGCGCAATGCTTCGATCAGCCGTTCGGCTTGGGGGGCATAGTCGGCAAGGGCTTCGTGGAAGTCGGCCAGGCCGACGAAATCGTTGCCGGGGGTGGAGGGTGCCACGCTGTGGGTTCCGATCGGAAATGGGGCGCCCGCGCCATGTCGGGCCGGGTGGTGTGCATGCTAGCTCCACTATAGGCAAGTCGGCCAGCGGCACCATGGCGCCGGCTGTCGCAGCCGGACGTGGCGAGCCCGGCATAAACATTGAAATGCGCGATCAGGACAAATCGTATTGCGAGGTTGCGACATTCATTGTGTTTCTTCATTGGCTTAACGTTGCATCCGGATGGGATGAAACAGATGGTTCAAGACAATGAGGGGCCAGCCGTATAGGCGAGAGCACCTGCACGGAGCGCGGATGGGCCAGTCGGCCCGCGCGCGTCCAGCGACGCCGCCACGGTGTCGGACCTGACGCAAGACCGGGCGATTGCCCGGCGCCACGAGGAGCTATACATGAGCACGCATACCGTCGGCAGGCTGGCCAGCCTGCCATTGGCCCTGTTGCTGATCGGGCAGGGCCTGTTCGCCGCCGATACCCCCAAGACGCTGACTTGGTCCGGCCATACCTGGGAGGTGCGCGCCGGCGGCGGCGGGCCCGGCCCCAATGTGTGGGATGACCGCAATGCCTGGGTGGACGAGAACGGCTACCTGCACCTGAAAATCGCCAACCGTGACGGCGTCTGGTCATCGGCCGAGATCCAGCTCGCCAACCTGCAGCGGCTGGGCTTTGGCACCTACCAGTTCAAGATGCTCGGTCGGCCGGATCTGCTCGACAAGAACGCGGTGTTCGGCTTCTACACCTATCCGCCCAAGGACGTTGGCGGCGATGCCACCAACGAGATCGACATCGAATTCTCACGCTGGGGCAACGATTTCGCCCTGCTCGGCAATTACACGGTATGGCCGGCGGTGAACGGCGCCAACCGCAGCTGGTACGGTTTCGACTTTACGCTGCCGGACAACCGCTCGACCCATCGCTTCGTCTGGGAGTCGGAGCGGGTGACCTGGCAATCGATGACGGGCTTTACCGACGTGGGCCGTAACGATGGCGAATTCATCCGTCGGGTGTTCGATCCGCGCATGCCGCCGCTCAACACCGATACCCGCGACACGCAGTTCTACTGTCGCTCCGGTGATCCGCTGCAGTGCATCGCGCAAAAGCCGCAGTACTTCCTGATCAATCTGTGGCAGGTCGGCGGGCGTGCACCGTCGGACAACCAGGAAATCGAACTGGTACTGACCGAATTCACCCATGTGCCGAACGGCACCGCGCCCAGCCCGACGCCGGGGCCGTCGCCCACCCCGGGCCCGACGCCGTTGCCCACGGTCACGCCGACCCCGCGCGTGACACCGACTCCCGGCCCTACCGCCACGCCAACGCCGGTCGGGCAGTATCAGGCCTGGTCGGCCAGTGCCGTCTACACCACCGGCCAGCGCGTCAGCTACCAGGGTGTGAACTACGAGGCACGCTGGTGGACGCAGGGCAACAACCCGGCGCAGTCCGGCGAATGGGGACCATGGAAGCGGCTCGACGGCAGCAATCCAGCCACACCGACGCCGCAAGTGACGCCGACCCCCACCCCGGTGCCTGTACCGACTCCGACCCCGGTGGCTACGCCCACGCCGGTAGCGGGCGTCGCGCCGTGGACCGAAGGCGTCTACTACGCAGTGGGCGACGTGGTGAGCTACCAGGGCAAGCGTTACCGCGCGCTGATCGCACATACCGCACCCGTGGGCGGTGGCTGGACGCCGGTGGTGGTGCCGGTGCTCTGGCAAGCGCTTAACTGATCGTCGCGTACCCATCCTTCCGCGACTTGGGCCATGCCGTCACCGGCATGGTCTTTTTTACGTCCGCCGACTTGATCCAGATCAAGGGTCGGGCAGGGGCTGGACCGCACACTCCCGCAATAACCATTCCGGATACATATCATGCTTGCCCACGCCTTCAAACCGCTGATCATCAAGGGCCGCGCGCTGCTGCCCATCGTACAGGGGGGCATGGGGGTCGGCGTGTCCGCGCACCGGCTGGCGGGCAGCGTCGCCCACGAGGGCGCGGTGGGTACGTTGGCCTCGGTCGATCTGCGCCACCATCACCCGGATCTGCTGGAGCGCTCGCAACAGACGCACGACCAGGCTGAGCTCGAGGCGCTGAACAACGAGGCGCTGGCGCGTGAAGTGCACCAGGCCAAGCAGCTGGCGCAGGGCAATGGCATGGTCGCCGTCAACGTGATGAAGGCGGTCGATGCGCATCCGCAGCTGGTCCGCTCGGCGTGCGCCGCGGGCGCAGACGCCATCGTGATGGGCGCCGGCCTGCCGCTTGATCTGCCGGAGCTCGCTGGCGAGCATCCGGATGTGGCGTTGATACCCATTCTGTCGGACGTGCGCGGCATCGCCGTGCTGATGAAGAAGTGGCTGAAAAAGGGCCGCCAGCCCGATGCGATCGTGATCGAGCACCCGGCGCACGCCGGCGGCCACCTGGGCGCCACGCGCATCACCGATATCCGCGACGCCAAGTTCGAGTTCGAACGCGTGGTGCCCGAAACGCTGGCGCTGTTTGACGAGCTGGGCGTGACGCGCGATTCGGTGCCGCTGATCGTCGCCGGCGGCGTGAACAGCCACCAGAAGGTCGGCCACTACCTGGGTCTTGGCGCTGCCGCGGTACAGCTGGGCACCGCCTTTGCCGTGACCGAGGAGGGCGATGCCCACCCCAACTTCAAGGCGGTGCTGGCGGGCGCCAAGCCCGAAGATATCGTCGAGTTCATGAGCGTGGCCGGCCTGCCGGCGCGTGCCGTGCTCACGCCGTGGCTGAAGAACTACCTCAACCGCGAGGAGCGGCTGCAGGGCAACGCCAAGGCCGATCCGCGCCGCTGCACCCAGGGCCTCAACTGCCTGACGAGTTGTGGCCTGCGCGATGGCATCTCGAAAATCGGCCAGTTCTGCATCGACCTCAAGCTTGCCGCCGCCATGCGCGGCGAAGTCGGCAAGGGCCTGTTCTTCCGCGGCGCCGACCCGCTGCCCTTCGGCGACGCCATCCGCCCGGTGCGCGAGCTGATCGATTACCTGTTGACCGGACGGCGGGCGGAACTGCTGGGCTGATGCACTGACCGCACCGGCTTCCGATGCGGCAACGGCAGTTGTTCCGATTGGTTAACTTGCCGTGCCGATCCCTGGTGTTGCGTGTCTGGCCGCCGCTGGAAACCACGGCGGCCGGATCGCGCTAGGGCAGAGGCGCAATGTGGATAGGGTCACTTGCCGTGCATTGATCGCCATCCTCGCGATTACACAGCAGCAAGCGGTAGCTGCCCGGTTCACTCACGATGAATGGTGTAATCGGTAGATCGGTATCCGGATTGCGTTCGCGCTGGTAGTAGCACTCTGCTACTGCCTCACCGTTCGGCCCAGGCGGGCAGCCCTGCGTTTCGATCAGGGTCTTCGCATTGCCCCACAGCACCCCCTGCTCGGGTGGGCCAAGACGGACCACCTTTATGCCGGTTGCCAGCGCGCGCGGATCGGAAATCAACGGAGTTCGATACTCGGTGCTGGCCTCGGTTTGACCCCATTGGTTCTTGCTCAGCACCACGGTGAATGCTGGCTTGGGTGGCGGCAGCGGTACCACCGGTGCCACGTCCACCTGCCAGTTGAATGGCGCAGACACATAGCACTGCTGGGTCGGGCCATCGCACAGCCGCAGCGTCAGCGTGCTGAGGCCGGCTCCCAGGTATAGCGTGCCTCGACCCAATACGGCGTCTTGCAGCAAGGGCGGGTTTTCGCAACCCCGGCTCTGTCCGGTTCGGGGATCATAAACGGGGTCACAGGGGTAAGCCTGGCGGTTGCGGCTGATGGCCTCACTGCGATAAACCAGCTGCCCGCCGGCCCAGACTTCCCAATGATCGGTGCCGGTGTCGGTGCCGGGAATCAGTGCGGATGGAAACGGCCCGCCGGGCACAGGGTGCAACAGGTCGCTGTACCAGTTCAATGCGGTGGTGTGGCTGGCATTCTGGCCAAGTTGCCAGCGTACGCCAGTCAACGGCAGATCGGTCTTCGTCACCGGCCCCAGCAAGGTCCAGGCGCCCCATTCGTTGCTGCCTGGCTCCTCGCCCTGAGTCCACCACTTGGCCTCATAACGGTTTGTGCCATGTACGACTTGCTGGCCTTTGACGTATGCCACCGTGGCTTGCCAGACCGCGTCTTCGCCAGCCACTGGCACCAGCGCCCACGCTCCCCATGCCGCGCCGGGCACTTCGTTTTGTGTCCACCATTTCGCCGTATAGGTCTGGCCCGCGTGACTGACAACCGCGCCAGCGTTGTAAACGGCATCTACCTGCCATGCTGGGGCCGCGGCCATCGCGCCCGTAGTCAGCAGCATGGCTGCCAAGCCAACAAATATCTGTTTCATCTCCTGCTCCTCGTATTGGTCTAGTCGCGCCGCATACGGTGCACGGCGCGACGACAAGTTAGCAAGGGAAGGCGTTGCCGGCCATGGCTGAGCAAATGACTGTGGCATATATCGGTACGAATGGTAAGCGATGGTCCATTCGGTAAGCATCTAGTCCACCTGTCGTAGTCGGCACAGTTGGTAAATGTGACGCTCGGACTTGTCCGAAACGCCAGCAATCACGAATCGCTGATTGGTGCGCGCGGCCTGGACGACCCCCATTGCAGCTGGCGAGGTCAAGCCGCAGGGCAGGCCGGGCAGTTGCCACGCCGATCGCGGTGAGGCAGCGTGGCGGTTTTGCCCGCTCGTGCCATGACCGCCGCCCTCGATACCTACCTAGACCAACTTGCCGCGCACGCCGAACTGCATGGCGTGATCGCCGTGTTCGCCGACGGCGCGCCGTTGGCACAGCGCGCGTTCGGGTTGGCCGATAGCCAGGGCACGGCGCGTAACGGGATCGATAGCCGCTTTCGCGTCGGCTCGCTCAGCAAGAGCTTTACCGCCGCCGCCATCCTCACCCTGGCGCAGCAGGGCCAGCTGGATCTCGCCGACCCGGTCACCCGCTACCTGCCCGAGTGCGGGCTCGATCCGCGGATCACGCTGCACCAGCTGTTGCGCCACCGCAGCGGGCTGGGCAACCACACCGCGCTGCCGGACTACTGGCCGACACTGATGCAGACGCCGCAGGCGCCGGAAGTGCTGATCCGGCGGGTGGCGGCTGCGCCGCTGCTGGCCGAGCCAGGCGACGCATCGCACTACAGCAACACCGGCTACCTGGCGTTGGCTCGCGTGGCCGAGCGGGTGAGCGATCAGCCTTTCCACGCCTTGCTCGACGCGCTGTTCTGGCGGCCGCTGGGGCTATCACAAACCGGAGCAATGGCAACCGCGACAAACCGCGGGCACCAGTTGCTGGCGGGGCGACCCCACGCGTTATCGCTCGATCCCAGTGTCGCCTTCGGAGCCTACGATCTTGCCGCCTCGGCCGGCGATCTGGCGCGCTGGTGGCTGGCATTGAACGAAGGCGCAGTGCTCGATGCACAACACACGGCACTGATGATGGCAGGGCCGACGGGCGACTTCGGTTGTGGCTGGTGGCTGGATGAGCTCGTCGTCGACGGGCAGCGCTGGCGCAGTGTTGGCCACATGGGGGACGTGAACGGCTATACCGCCATGCTGCTCGGACTACCGGCGCGCCGTACCTGTGCCGTCGTGCTGTTCAACACCGCCTCAACCCCGGCACTGGCCACGGCCCGCCGCGTGCTGGGGCTGGCACTCGGTGAAACCCGGCCGGCTTATCCGCCCGCCATCGCCGCGACCGCTCCTTGGGCTAGCGATCGCTACCGGGATGGCGCGGGTACGCAAGTGCAACTCGATGCCGAGCGTGGTTGGCTGGATAGGGCACGTGATTACGGCGCACCGTGCCGTTACCGCATCCGCCCCCATGCAGATAACGGATTGGTCCAGTACTGGCGGGCCGACGCCTTCGACGAACGGCTGGAGCTGCATCGTGACGGCTGGCTGCGCGTGATCGCACCTGATGGCGCGACGCGCGATTACGTGCGGGAAACGGCCCGATAACGCGTCGGATCAGGCACGCCGGCAGCCTCGAAGCCGGCGCGGCGCAGCCGGCACGCGTCGCAAGCGCCGCAGGCGCGACCGTCGTCGTCGGCCTGGTAGCAACTCACGGTGAGGCCGTAGTCGACACCAAGCTGGGTGCCGGTCTGCACGATCTCGGCTTTGGAAAGCTGGATCAGCGGGGTGTGGATGGTCAGGGGCGAGCCCTCGACGCCGACTTTGGTCGCAAGGCGGGCCATGGCCTGGAAGGCGGCGATGTATTCGGGCCGGCAGTCCGGGTAGCCGGAGTAGTCGACCGCGTTCACACCGATGTAGATGTCGTCGGCCTTCAGCACCTCGGCCCAGGCCAACGCGTAGGAGAGCAGGATGGTGTTGCGCGCCGGCACGTAGGTGACGGGAATCTCGCCGTCGACCACGCCATCCACAGGCACGTCGATGCTGGCGTCGGTCAGCGCCGATCCACCAAAAGCGGCGAGATCGATGCGCGCGATACGGTGCTCGACGGCGCCGAGCGCGGCGGCGACGCGGGCGGCGGCCTTGAGTTCAGCGTTGTGGCGCTGGCCATAGTCGAACGACAGCGCGTACGGCGCGAAACCGGCGCCGCGCGCCAAGGCGAGGCAGGTAGCTGAATCGAGCCCGCCCGAGAGCAGGATGATGGCGGGTTTGGCTGTGGTCATGGTTAGTCCTTGTCGCTGACCAGCGCCGCAGGCGCGGGCACCAGGGCCTTGAGCGCGGGCTCGGCGAGGGGGTGATAGAGAGGGGTCCGGAAGAAGCGGGCGATCACGGCGCCGCCGCCCCACAGCACCCGCGTGGCGCGGGTGCGCTCGGGCTGATCGCGGAAACGGACCAACAGGCATTTGAGCGGCATGGTGGGCAGGCGGAGCGGGATAAGCCAGTTTAGGCGCAGGCCCGGCACTTGCCGGGCTTCGGTGCCGACATGCTTATACGCCGGGTTTCTCGCCCCACAGGATCTTGTGCAACTGCACCTGCATGCGCACCGGCAGTTTGTCCGCCACCACCCATTCGGCGAGCCGGGCCGGCGGCAGCGTCTCCCACACCGGCGAGAACAGCACTGGCGCGATATCGGCGAGGCCACGCTCGGCGATTACCTGGCGCGCCCAGTCGTAGTCGCCGCGATCGGCCAGCACGAACTTGATTTCGTCATTGCGCGTGAGCACATCGAGGTTGGACCACAGGTTCCTGGCGACTTCGCCCGAGCCGGGGGCCTTGAGGTCGACGATGCGCGACACGCGCGGATCGACTTCGTCCACCGGCAGCGCGCCGCTGGTTTCCAGGCTGACGCTGTACCCGGCGTCGCACAAGCGGGTCATCAGTGCATGCACGGGTTTTTGCGCCAGCGGCTCGCCGCCAGTGACGCAGACATGGCGGGCGCCAAAGCCCGCGACGCGCTCGACGATGGCATCGAGCGTCATCGTTTCGCCGCCGGTGAAGGCGTAAGCGGAATCGCACCAGGTGCAGCGCAGTGGGCAGCCGGTGAGGCGCACGAACACGGTCGGCAGGCCGATGCGGCTGGTCTCGCCTTGCAGCGAATGGAAAATCTCGGTGATGCGCAGGCTGTCGACGCGCATGGGAAGCTCCTTGCCGGGTAGACAGCCCGACGGACGGTGGAAAACACAACGGCCGCCCTTGCAGGAAATCGCCTGCGGTACGGCCGATGCGTATTGTAAGCCGGGTGGCGAAAAAAGTCTCGCCGAATCAGCGGCTTGCCGCTGCGATCAATCGACGGCGATCAGCGCCTTCTTGGCCGCTTCGGCCTTGTCCGAATCCGGATACTTCTCGATCAGCTGCAGCAGGTAGCCGCGCGCGCCCTTCTTGTCGCCCTTGGCGTTGGAAACGACCGCCAGGCCGAACAGCGCGTCGGGCGCCACCGGATCATTGGGTGCGACGTTCACCACCTCGCTGTACGAGGCGGCCGCGCCCTTGTAGTCCTTGAGCGCGGTCTGGCTGGTGCCCAGCCAGTACATCGCTTCGGGGGCCTTGTCGCTGCCCGGGTTCTGCGTGAGGAAGCGCTTCAGTGCCGGCACTGCCTCCTTGTGCTTGCCGTTGCGCGACAGCGCAATGGCCGCATCGAGCGACTGGGTGTTGGCGGCCTGTTGTGCCTGGGCCTGCTGCACCGCGGCTTCCTCGATCGCGCGTACCCGGTTGTCGAGGTCGACATACAGATCCTTCTGCCGCTTCTCGGTCGCCTGCGCGTTGTACTGCAGCACCTCGACCTGACCGCGCAGGTTGGCGATCTCCTGCTTCAGCGCCTCGATCTGGTTGGTCAGATCGACAATGCGGCGCGACGCGGCTTCCAGCTGGGTCAGCTTGTCCTGTTGCTGCTTCACCTGGGTCTGCAGCGTTGCGATGTCCTCGCGGGCCTGACTATCGGACAGGAAGGCATGGGCCGGCATGCTAAGGGCGAGCGCGGTGGCGAGTGCAAGCAGTCTGAGTTGCGGCTGTTTCATGGGCGGGTTCCGTTCGTGAAAGCGGCGACGGCAAGGCCGTCGCCGCAAGACTAAGAGGGCGCGTCGCGCGGGGCAAGCGTCGCGACGCGGCCGAGAGCCTGTTCAACGCCTTTTCGCCACAGCGCCGGCCCGTCGGGATCGCTGCAGGCACTGCCCCGAACGCTGCGGTGAAATGACATTGAACAGGTTCTTACTGCTGCTCGCCGGGGTAGACGATCTCGGCGCGACGGTTGCGTTCCCACGCCTCTTCGGTATCGCCCTGCTCCAGCGGTTTTTCCTCGCCGAAGCTCACCGTCTCGATCTGGGCATCCTGCACACCGTAGGCGTTCATCAGCTTCTTCACGGCGTCGGCGCGCTTCTGGCCCAGCGCCAGGTTGTATTCGGCGGTACCGCGGTTGTCGGTATGGCCCTGGACGATGACGCGCGCACTCTTGTTGTCGAGCAGGTACTTGGAATGGGTTTCGACCAGCGGGGTGAAATCCTGCTTGACGACGAAGGAGTCGTAATCGAAATAGACGCGGCGCTGCGATAGCGGATTGTTCGGGTCGGTCAGCGGGTTGTAGCCCTTTTGCGCAAGATCGTTGCCGCTGGTGCCGTCGCCGCCGGCACCCGAAATGACGGTGCCGTTGGTGACCGGTGCCTGGGTCTGGCCGCTGCCATCGGTCTTGGGCGTGCTCGAGCATGCGGCGAGCAGGGCGGTCATCATCAGGCTGAGTGCTATCTTCTTCATGGTATTTGCTCCTACGTCATCGTGATTGCCTGCACGGCGCTCGCCGTGCGCATGGCTGGATTCCTGTCCGGCCTGAACTTGCGAAAGCCTCAATATAGCTGGCGGAGCTTACAGGTCCGGGCGGCATGCTGACATGCCATTCGCCCCCGCTTAACGGACCATGGGGCCCCACGCCGGCTGGCGTACGTCACCGGCCTGCGCGCGCAGCCGCTGCTTGACCCGGCCATCGCGCGAGACGGCGGCCAGCGTGCCGCGACCGCCGATATCCGTTTCGTACAGGATCATGCGGCCGTTGGGCGCGAAGGTTGGCGAATCGTCGAGATGGGTATCGGTCAGCACCTGAACCTGGCGGCTGGCCATATCCATCACCGCCACGCGGTAGCCGCCGTCGCGGGTGATGTAAGTGAGCGTCTTGCCGTCGCGCGACAGCTTGGGCGAGGCGTTGTAACCCCCGCTGAAGGAGATGCGTTCGGCCGCGCCGCCAGCGGCTGGCATCTTGTAGATTTGCGGGCTGCCGCCGCGATCGGACGTAAACAGGATGCTGCCACCGTCCGGCGTGTAGTAGGGCTCGGTATTGATTTCACCGGTGGTGGTCAGCCGGCGTGGCGTGCCGCCCGCGACCGGCACGGTGAAGATCTGGCTGCCGCCATCACGCGTCAGCACCACGGCCAGCGTCTGGCCATCCGGCGACCAGGCGGGCGCCGAGTTGCTGCCCTTGAACGCGGCCGCCTGCCAGCGCTTGCCGGCGGCGAGCTCCTGCACGTAGACGATGGGCTTCTTGGCCTCGAACGACACATAGGCCAGGCGCCCGCCTTCGGGCGACCACTTGGGCGACATGATGGGTTCGTTCGATGCGACGAGGGTCTGCGCACCATAACCATCGGCGTCGGCTACCTGCAGCTGGTAGCGCGTACCGGTCTTGACCACGTAGGCGATGCGGCTGGAAAAGGCACCGGGCTCGCCGGCGATCTTCTCGTAGATCATGTCGGCGATCTGGTGCGCCACGCGACGCAGCTGGGTGGGCTTGGCGCGTTTCTCGTGGGCGATCAGCGTCTGCTTGGTCGCCAGATCAACCAGCCAGAACTTCACCGCCAGCGTGCCGTCGCCTGCCGGCGTGACCTGGCCGACCACGGCGTGCTGTGCGCCGCGCGTGGTCAACTCGCCATGCGGCACCTGCGCGTCGGTATAGGGCACGGGGGAGAGATTGCCGGCGCCGATCACTTTGAACAGGCCGCTGCGCGCCAGATCGTCGCTGATCACGGTGCTGATCGGTTGCGACTGGCTCACCTCGTTCTGGAATGGTGCGACGGCGATCGGATACTGATTGGCGCCGACGCCGACCACTTCGATGGTCATGTCGGCGCGGGCGGTGGCGGCGAGCAGCAGGCTCGCCATCGTCCATTTCAGCAGGGCTCTCAGCACGCGTTTCTCCTGGTCATTTCCGCCGCGTCAGTCGCGCAGGCGAAAGGTAATCGTCCATTCACGCTCGCCGCCGGTGAACGGCTTGTTCGACGGTAGCGGCGGGAACTGGCCCAGCGCCATGATGGCGCGATACGTGGCCTCGTTATAGGCGGCGTCGCCCGAGGAGCGCACCAGCGTCGCACTCTGGATTTCTCCGCTGGGCAACAGACTGATCTTGTAGACCGCGTTCGGGTTCCCGGCGCTCGTGTCGTCGTAGATCAGGCGGGAACGGATCAGGTCGCGCACACGGCCGGCGTAGCTCTCCAGCCCGGAAGCGCTGCTGCCCCGCCCGGTGCTTCCCGCCGGTGCATCCGGATTGCTGCCCTGGCCGCCGGCCTTGCCGCCCGGCTGCGGCTTGGCGCCGGGCTTGAGCAGGTTGTCCATCGACAGTGCATCGTCCATCTCGCTCTTGGGCTTGGGCGTCGGTTTGGCCTTGGGCGGTTGCGTCGGCGCAGGCTTCGGCGTCGGCGTGGCCTTGGGCGCTTTTGTGGGCGTGGGCTTGACCGGCGTCGGCTTGGGCTTGACGCGTTCGGTGGCGATGTCCGGATCCTTGACCTCGGGCTGTGGCAGACGCGGCGGTTCCGGCCGCACCTTTTCCGGCTTCGCATCGCGCTGCTGGGCGGGCGCCGCTGGCGGCGGCCCCCATAGCTCGACCACCACCGGCTCGGGCTTCTGGGTCTGCCATTGCACCGAGATCAGCAGGAAGGCGCCGAACAGCAGGTGCACGACGATGGCGAGCGCGAAGCTCAGTCCCTGGTGCGCCTCGCGCGCTTGGAGCTGGAGTCGGGGGCTCATTGTCCCGGCTTCTGCTCCACCAGGAGACCCACGCGCGGCACCTGGGCACGGCGCAGGGCGTCCATGGTCTGCATCACCACTTCGTACTTCACGTCCTTGTCGGCGGCGATCACCACCGGCCGATCCGGCGTGGCAGCGAGCTGGCCCTGGATGGCGGCAACCAGCGCGGTATTGTCGGCGGCGGCGCTGCTGGCGCCGTCGACGATCAGCTTGAGCTGGCCGCTGCCGTCGATCTCGACGCGCAAGGGCTTGGCGGCAAGTTCGCGGTCGGTGGTGGCGCCCACCGAGGGCAGGTTGATCGTCCCTTGCTGCATCATCGGCGCGGTCACCATGAAGATGACGAGCAGCACCAGCATCACATCGATGTAGGGCACGACATTGATGTCGTTCATTGCGCGACGGGGGCGGCGGTGTCCGGCCATGGCGTTCCCCTTACTTCGCGGCCTGCCGCTGCAGGATGTTGAGGAATTCCTCGGAGAACGCATCGAAGCGGTTGGCGAGGCCATCGACATCGTGCGCGAAGCGGTTGTACGCCACGGTCGCCGGAATCGCGGCAAAGAGGCCAATCGCGGTGGCGACGAGCGCTTCGGCAATGCCGGGCGCGACGGTGGCAAGCGTCGCCTGGCCCACGTTCGCCAGGCCGCGGAAGGCATGCATGATGCCCCAGACGGTGCCAAACAGGCCGATATAGGGCGAGACCGAACCGACCGAGGCGAGGAAAGCCGTGTGCTTGTCGAGGAAATCGACCTCGCGCTGCGTAGCGGCGCGCATGGCGCGGCGGGTGCCGTCCATGATGTCCGACAGCTCCATGCCGCCGCGCTGGCGCAGCTTCTGGAATTCGGTGAAGCCGGCGACGAAGATCTTCTCCAGCCCGATGTTGTTGTTGCGCCGGGTATTGTCGTACAGCGCAGCCAGATCCGTGCCGCCCCAGAAGCGGTCCTCGAACTCGTCGGTGCGGCGGAGCGCCGATTTCAGCGTGAAGAACTTGCTGAAAATGTGCCACCACGACAGCAGCGACAGCAGGGCAAGGATGCCCATGACCAGTTGCACGACGAAGCTGGCTTCCAGCACCAGCGTCAGTATCGACATGTCTTGTGCGCCGATTGCAACGTCCACCCTGTTCTCCCTGTATTCAGTTTCCGGCTGTTTTTACAGCACACCGGCCTTACGATGACACGAAATAATGCCGTAAACCCGTGGCGCCTGCAGCTTAAGGCGTCACCCCCCCGACTCAATACTCTCCCGCGGGCTTGGGAGCCGGCAGGCCGAAATGCTGGTAAGCCAGCAAGGTGGCTACGCGGCCGCGCGGCGTGCGTTGCAACAGACCCTGCTGGATCAGATACGGTTCCAGCACGTCCTCGATGGTGTCGGAGGCCTCACCGATCGCCGCCGCCACGTTGTCGAGCCCGACCGGGCCGCCGCCGAACTTCTCGATCACCGCCGACAACAGCTTGCGATCCATCACATCGAGCCCGGCATGGTCCACGTCGAGCATGGCGAGCGCAGCATCGGCGACGGCGCGGGTCACCACGCCATCGGCCTTGACCTCGGCGTAGTCGCGCACCCGGCGCAGCAGGCGGTTGGCGATACGCGGCGTGCCGCGCGAGCGGCGTGCCACCTCGAACGCACCTTCCGGATCCATCTGTACGTTCAAGAGGCCGGCCGAGCGCTCGACGATGCGGGTCAACTCTTCCGGGGTGTAGAACTCAAGCCGCGCGACGATACCAAAACGATCGCGCAGCGGGTTGGTCAACATGCCAGCCCGCGTCGTGGCGCCGACAAGCGTGAACGGCGGCAGGTCGAGTTTGACCGAACGCGCCGCCGGGCCTTCGCCGATCATGATGTCGAGCTGGAAATCCTCCAGCGCCGGGTAGAGGATTTCCTCGACCACGGGGCTGAGGCGGTGGATCTCGTCGATGAACAGCACGTCGTGCGGTTCGAGGTTGGTCAACAGTGCCGCCAGATCACCGGCGCGCTCCAGCACCGGGCCGCTGGTCTGGCGCAGGTTCACCCCGAGTTCGCGCGAGATGATATGTGCCAGCGTGGTCTTGCCCAGGCCCGGCGGGCCGAACAGCAGCACGTGATCAAGCGCCTCGCCGCGCCGCTTGGCGGCCTCGATGAAGATTTCGAGCTGGCCGCGCGCCTTCTTCTGGCCGACATACTCGTCGAGCAGCTTGGGCCGCAGCGCGCGTTCCAGCGCCTCTTCCTGCTGCGACAGCGTCTTGGCGGTGACAATGCGCTCGGAAGGCAGCGAGGAGAGGGAATCGGTTTCGATCATCGGGAAAAACGGCCGGCAAGGGAGTGAAAGCCGGCGACCAGCACCACGGCCGCCATGTACCCGGCCATGATATCGGAGAAATGATGCACGCCCAGCACTACGCGGGCGAGGCCGCCGGATAGCAGCCAGATCACGCCCAACGGCCACCACAGCGCCTGTCGCGACGGCCAGCGCTGGGACATCAGCCAGGCCGCAGCCAGGCCCAGCGCCGCGGCGCCCATCGCATGGCCGCTGGGAAAGGACGAGCTATGCGTTGCCATCAGCGCTTCAAGCCCGGGGCGGGGCCGGGCGGTGGCGGACTTGAGCAGCCAGTTCACGCCCCACACGCAGGCCAGGAACAGCGGCAGGCCCGGCCATGCCGCGCGGCCGAGCCGGCGCAGCGCAAGGCCGAGCAAGGTGGAAACGGTCAGCGTACCGGCCAGACTGCCGCACCAGCCCAGCATCACCGCCAGTTGCACCCAGGCCGGTCGCGCGTCGTAGAGCAGGGCGAAAGCGGCGGCATCGAGCCGGCTGAGCCAAGGCGCGGACAGGCTGGCGGCCAACAGCGCATAGGCCAGCGCGGCGAAGCCCGCGATCGGTGTCGCCAGCCTCAAGCCTTGCTGGTCCTGGCCTTGGGCTTGAGCCGCACCAGCGGCGAGCGGCCACCGTTGGCGCCGGCGCTTTGCAGCTCGAACCAGCTGGACGCCTTGATCAGGCTGGAAAGCTTGGAATAGCCGTAGTTGCGTGCATCGAAATCGGGGCGAACCTGTACCAGCAGGCTGCCGAGGCTGCCGAGGTTGGTCCAGCCGTCGTCATCCGAAATCTGCGCGATCGCATCGGACAGCAGGCGCTTCAGTTTGCGATCGACCGGCAGCAACTGGCGGTTTTCCTGCTCGCCACCCGCCTCGCTCGCGGCGTCGCTTTCCTCGGTCGCGGACGGCTGCAGGATTTCGACGTAGACGAACTTGCTGCACGCCTTCACGAACGCTTCCGGTGTCTTCTGTTCGCCAAAGCCCCATACCTGCACGCCATCCTCGCGCAACCTCGTCGCGAGCCGGCTGAAATCGCTATCGCTGGAGACGAGGCAGAAGCTGGTGTAGCGCTGCGAGTGCAGCAGGTCCATGGCGTCGATCACCATGGCGATGTCGGACGCGTTCTTGCCCTTGGTATTGGGAAACTGCTGCACCGGGTGGATGGCGAAGCGGGCACACAGCTCGCGCCACGATTTCTCGTGGCGACTGAAGTCGCCATACACGCGCTTGAGCGCCAGCGTGCCGAGCGTGCCCGCTTCCTTGAGCACCTGCTCGATCCAGTTAGGCGACACATTGTCGGCGTCGATCAGCACTGCGACATTGGACATCGATCCACTCCTCTATCTGGTAGGGCGGGCCGGCGCTAGACCTTGGCCAGGCTCTTCAGCGCCAGCCGGATGCCGTCGTTGACGCTCACATCCACCGGCAGCGCCTTGATCGCGGCGGCGGCTTCGCGCTCGTTGTAGCCCAGCGCCAAGAGCGCGTGCTGGACGTCGCTCGTAGCGTCGTCCGCGGCGAACAGCGGACCGCTGACCTTGGCGGCGACGGCAGCGGAAGTCGGCAGGCTGCCAAGCTTGCCTTTCAGTTCCAGCACCAGCCGCTCGGCGGTCTTCTTGCCGATGCCGGGCACCTTGGACAGGCGTGCCACGTCTTCGCTGGCGATGGCCAGCGCCAGCTCGTCGCTGGACAGGCCGGACAGGATGGCGAGCGCGATCTTGGCGCCGATACCGGTGATCTTGATCAAATGGCGGAACAGGTCGCGCTCGGCGCGCGTGGCGAAGCCATACAGCAGCTGCGCATCCTCGCGCACCACCATGTGGGTATAGAGCTGCGCGTCGGCGCCCAGTGCAGGCAGCACGTAGAAGGTGCTCATCGGCACATCGAGCTCGTAGCCGACGCCATGCACGTCGAGCACGATCTGCGGTGGTTGTTTTTCCAGCAGCTTGCCGGCGAGGTGACCGATCATGGGCGGAACCTGGGTGGGGAAAGGCACCAGTATACGGCGGATGGCAAATCGCGCCGCCAGGCAGCGGCGCGATCGCGCGATTGAACAGGGGCGGGCGCGCTCAGGCGACGCCCGCGACGAGCCCTTTTACCGCAGCCTCAGTCGAACAGTTCTTCGAGGAAGCTCTTCTTGCGATAAGGCTTGTGGCCTTTCTGGTAGTGATCGCCATGGTATTGCTGCGGCTGCTGGAATTGTTGCGGTTGCTGCGGTTGTTGGTAGGCCGGCGCCGCGGCGGGCTGCGCTTGCTGGGGCGACGGGGCCATCTCGCGCGCTGCGCGCTCGATGATCTTGTCGAGTTCACCCCGATCGAGCCAGACACCGCGGCATTGCGGGCAGTAGTCGATCTCGACGCCTGCGCGCTCGCTCATCACCAATTGTGTGGTCTTGCAGACGGGACAATCCATGTTCTACCTCGTAGCGGGTTGCGAAAACGATCAGACGGCGGCCAGCAACCGCAGTTCCTTAGTGGGGCGAACAAAACCCAGCGCAGCGGCTCTGGCAAGAAGCGCGAAACGCAGACAGTTACAAGGCGTACGGCAAGTGAGTGCAACGTAGCCAGAAGGGTTTTGTTAGCCCCTCGAAGGTGCAACTGCGCCTAGCCCAGGCGACCACGACGGATGGTCAGGCCGCCGCCAAGCTGCTTGATCGCGCCGCCCTGGTGCTGGGCGTGCGTCAGTGCCACCGCGAGCGCATCGGCCGCATCGGCCTGCGGTATGCCGGAAAGCCGCAAGAGCCGCTGCACCATATGGCCGACCTGATCCTTGTCGGCATGGCCATTGCCGACCACCGCCTGCTTCACCTGCAGCGCCGTGTATTCGGCGATCGGCAGGTTGGCGGTAACGAGGCCGGCGACGATGGCGCCGCGCGCCTGCCCCAGCAGCAGCGTCGACTGCGGGTTGACGTTGACGAACACGATCTCGACCGCGGCGATGTCGGGCTGGTAGGTGGTGACCACCTGGGCGATACCATCGAGCAAGGCCTTCACCCGCTCGGGCAGCGTGCCGTTGGTGGGGGTCTTGATGCAGCCGGAAGCGACGTAGTGCCGGTTCTGGCCGACCACGTCGATGACGCCGAAACCGGCGACGCGCGAGCCCGGGTCGATGCCGAGCACGCGCATCAATCGTCCCCGATCACCGAATCGCCCTTGGCGAAGGTCCAGGTGCGGCTGATGCCGATGATGTCGGTGTCCTTGCGGATTTCCGGCGGGAACGGGCCGAACGGCGCGGCCCGCTTGACGATGGCGAGCGCAGCGGCATCGAGCTCGGCATTGCCGGACGAGCGGCCGACTTCGGCGACGACGAGATTGCCGTTGGCGTCGATCTCGATATTGAGCAACAACCGGCCGTAGAGCTTCTGCCCGTACTTGTCGGTCGGGTAGGAGAGGTTGCCGAGTCGCTCCACCTTCATTCGCCAGTCCTCGACATAGCGGGCGAAGCGGTATTCGCGCGAGCGGGCGCCGATGAAGGTCTTGCGCGGCCGGGTCTGGTACTGCTCCCAGCGCTTGCTGATCTGCGCGGCGGAGCCCGAGAGCTCGTGTGCCTGCTGGCGCAGGTCTTCCTGGTCGAGCCCGTCCTGCGAATCGGCCGGCTTGTCGCTCTTTTGCGACGCGGGCAGCGTGGCGTCGCGGCGATCGAGCTTGGTCATCAGCTGTTGCGCTTCCTGCTCCAGCTGCTTCTGCTTGCGTTGGGTGCGCTCGAGTTCGACCGAGGCCTCCTGCGATTGCACCGGCAGGGGGCTCTTCACCCGGCGGTTTTCGGCGTCGGTATTGCCACCGCCATCCAGATTGGCCTGGGCTTCGACATCGGCCTTGGTCGGCGCGCTTTCGGTGCGCTGGTTGACCAGCACCACTTCCAGCGGCTGGCTGGAAAACAGCGTCTTGGGGTCGGGCATGACAAAACGGATGCCGAGAATCGGTGCGGCATGCAGCAGCATGGACAGGAGCACTGCCGAGGCCATGAAACGTTGCGCGCGATCCATTGTCTTTCCGTAAGCGAAGCCGGTTTCTAGAATCGGCCGAGTGTAGCATAGGGCCAGGGGCCGGCTGCGTGGTGGGGTGCGTAGTCGTCGTGCGGCACGGGATGCGCGGCCGGGATTGCCGTTTGCCTTGGGTGGGGGGCTTGCATAAACTGCGCTATAGCCCACTGTAAGAGAAGCGTTCCATGCGTCTGATCGTTGCCCTCATGTTTGCCTTTGCCGCGTGCTGTAGCTTCGCCGCCGAGGATGGCGCCAAGGTGGCAGCCAAGTACAACTGCCTGGCCTGTCATGCCGTTGATCACAAGATCGTCGGTCCGGCGTACAAGGAAATTGCCAAGAAATACCGTGGCCAGAAGGGTATCGAAGCGAAGCTGATGGCCAAGATCAAGCAAGGCGGCGGCGGTGTCTGGGGCCAGATTCCGATGCCGGCACAACAGATTGGTGATCAGGACCTGCGTACCATTGTGCGCTGGGTGTTGGCGCAGTAGGCGGGAGTGTGGCAGCAGTGTTCGTGCGTATTGCGCGGCGTACACTAACTGATTAAGCTCCTTGCCCATTTGGCGGGTGAGCGCCTGTAAGCTCCCGCCCGTAGTTCTGAGAAGCGAGCACAACGATGGCCAAACTCACGGAACAAGACATCCTCGCCTGGAACGGTTCGGAAGAGGATTACATGAACGCCGACCACCTGGCGTTCTTCAGGGAAAGGCTATTGCAGATGAAGGCCGAGCTGCTGGCCAACGCCAACCAGACCAGCCAGCATCTGCAGGAGCAGGAAGCCACGCCCGATCCGGCTGATCGCGCCACGCTCGAGGAAGAGTACGCGCTGGAGCTGCGCACCCGCGATCGCGAGCGCAAGCTTTTGCTGAAAATCGATTCCACCGTGCGCAAGATTGACGACGGTTCTTACGGCTATTGCGAGGATACCGGCGAGCCAATCGGCCTCGCGCGCCTCGTGGCTCGCCCGACCGCATCGCTATCGCTGGAAGCGCAGGAACGCCGCGAGCGCATGAAGCGCCAGTACGCGGATTGACCATGCCCGCGCGTACGCCGGACGACGCGGAGCGCAATGCGCGCGCGCTGGTCGCCCGGTCCGGTGCGCGCATCACCCCGTGGCGGGTCAAGGTGTTGCAGGTGCTGCTCGATGCGCAGCGCCCCTTGTCGCATCAGGATGTCCTCGCGGTACTGGAGGATGACGCCGACCGCGTCACCGTCTATCGCGTGCTCGAATGGCTGACCGAGGTGGGCCTTGCGCACAAGCTGGCGGGCGACGATCGCGTCTGGCGTTTCTCGGTGGCGCCGGCACCGCACCGCCACGCCCACTTCCACTGCCATGTCTGCGGGCATTTCTATTGCCTGGAGGATGTGAGCGCCGATCTGCCGGTCACCCTGCCCTCCGGATTCGCCGCCGAAGCCGTTGAAATCACGGTCAAAGGCATTTGCGCGGACTGTCGTTAGGCGCTAATCTAGCCCTTCGCCAAAATTTAATGCATTGCGACATACGATAGCCTGTCACTTCACAGGTGCTGTCGCCGTGCTGCCAGGACCGCTTATGCAATACCAGACCGACGACGTACGCATCCGCGAGATCAAGGAGCTGCTGCCCCCGATCGCGCTGCTCGAGAAATATCCTGTCACCGAGACGGCGTCGGCCACTGCGTTTGAAACCCGGCAGGCCATCCATCGCATCCTGAACAACCAGGATGACCGCCTGCTGGTGATCGTCGGCCCGTGTTCCATCCACGATATCGATGCCGCGCTCGAATACGGTCGCAAGCTCAAGGTGCTGCGCGAGCAGTACAAGGATCGGCTCGAGATCGTGATGCGCGTGTATTTCGAGAAGCCGCGCACCACGGTGGGCTGGAAGGGGCTGATCAACGATCCGTACCTGAACGGCAGCTTCAATATCAACGACGGCCTGCGCATCGCTCGCAAATTGTTGCTCGACCTGAACGACATGGCCTTGCCAACGGCGGGCGAGTTCCTTGACATGATCACGCCGCAGTATGTGGCCGACCTGATGAGCTGGGGCGCCATCGGCGCGCGCACCACCGAATCGCAGGTGCACCGCGAACTGTCCTCCGGCCTGTCGTGTCCGGTCGGCTTCAAGAATGGCACCGACGGCAACCTCAAAATCGCCATCGATGCGATCCATGCCGCCGGTCGTTCGCACCATTTCCTGTCGGTGACCAAGTACGGCCACTCGGCCATCGTGTCCACTGCCGGCAATCCGGATTGCCACGTCATCCTGCGCGGCGGCAAGGAACCGAACTACGATGCCAACCACGTGCGCGCAGCGCAGGCGGATCTGGCCGCCTCCGGCCTGCCGCAGAAGGTGATGGTCGATTTCAGCCATGCCAACAGCCGCAAGGACTACCGCCGCCAAGTGGAGGTCTGCAACGACGTCTGCGCCCAGGTTTCGGCTGGCAATGATGGCCTGTTTGGCGTGATGATCGAATCGCACCTGGTCGAAGGTCGCCAGGAGCTGGTCGGCGATCAGGCCGCCTGCTATGGCCAGTCGATCACCGACGCGTGCATCGGCTGGGAAGCGACGGAACAGCTGGTGGCTGATTTGGCCAACGCGGTGGCCGAGCGCCGCGCATTCAGCCGACTGGCAAGCGTGACCGCCTGATCGCTGCGGCGCCGCCCGAACGCCCCGCGTTGCGGGGCGTTGTCGTTTGTGGCGTTGCCGCGCCAGGCGCGGGCTCGCTATGCTGGGGCATCGTCCTGCCGGAACCCGCCATGCGCCTGCCGCTGCATCTGCTTGCCCTGCGCAATGCGCCGCTGCCCTGGCGCAAGGGGATGTGCGCGGCGGTCGCCGTGGCCATTCCTGCGGTCGCGGCCATGCTGCTGGGGCAGCCCTGGGGTGTGTTGCTGGGTGGCATCGGCGGACTCTATGCCAGCTTTCTCGATTTCGGCGGCACGCTGCGCCACCGGCTGTGGACGCAGGCGGCCGGGCTGGCGCTGATCCTGGGGGCTGCCGTGCTGGGCCATTGGGTGGGGGGAGATTCGCCCTGGCTGTTCCTGTTGCTCGCGCTGCTGGCATTCGGTACCGGCTGGGCCGACGGCAGTGGCGCCGCGCTGGAGGCGATCTTTCGCTTTGCCCTGCTGGCGTTGCTGATCTACGCCTTCGTACCGGCGCCACCCGCCGTGGCGTTGGCGTTTGCCGGCGTCGGCGTCACGGCAGGCCTCGTTGCGGTCGGCATCGACAGCCTGCTGTGGCCGCGCGCGCTGCCGCGCCAGCATCCTGGGCTCGCCAATAGCGTGAAACAGATCGCCCGTGGCAGAACGGCCGGTTGGCGTCACGCGTTAGGCTATGCCGTGACCTGCTGCGCGGCATTGTGGCTGGCGCTCGATCTGCATTCCGTGAGGCCAGCCTGGGTGGCCGCGGCGACGGTGTTCGCCATCCGTCCGGACGGGCCGGACAGCCTGCGCCGTTTGTTCCAGACCGCGTTCGGCACGCTGGTCGGTGTGGCGGGCGCCTGGCTGCTGGCGCACCTAACTCCGCATCCGGCTATGCTGCTGCTCTGGGTGTTGCTGCTCGCGTTCTACCGGCCGCTGGCCATGGTGCACAATATGTGGCTGCACAGCGCCGCGCTGACCGCCTTTATCCTGCTGCTGTTCGATATCGCGTTGCAGCCCGGGGGTGCTGCCGCAGGGGCTGCCCTGCTGCGGGAGCGGCTGAATGACGTGATGCTCGGCTCGCTGGTCGCCTTGATCGGTGTGGCGCTGTTCAATTCCGCCGCACGACGTCATCTGCTGGCGCGGCTGGGAGGGCGCTAGCGCGCCCTAACGCCCCAACGCCTGGCGTACCCAGCGTTCCACTACCGCTTCGTTGATCAGGCCGCCGGCTTCCGGATTGACCTGCGAGAGATCGACCCCCAGCCTCGCCGCCAAGGCAGCGGCTGCGCGGGTGACTTGCAGGATGTCGCCCGTTTGCGGGGAGGATGCCGTCGGCGTCACGGCGCATGCCGGTGGCAATCCGTCGATCAGCGCCAGCCAGTCGGAGTCCTCCTCCTCGATTTCCATCATCAGCAGCAGTTCATCGCTGTCGACCGTATCGTTGACGCTGACAACGAAACTGGCCACGGTGCCGGCGGCAGGGGCGTGGACAACGACTGGCGCGCCGTCCGCGTCCAGGCTGACAAGGGGGGCATCGCCATGCACCCAATGGCCGGGCTGGGCATGGAGGGCGGTCACCGTGGCCGGGCAGCGGAGCGCGGGTGCGCAGATCAGGTGGGTGGTGGTCTGGGGCATGGTGTGACTATTCCACGAGTGCCGCTGGCGCACCAGCCCTGGCCGTGCCCTTGATCTGAACCAAGATGCATAGCGGCATCGCGAACTATGATGCTGAGGTGTGGAATTAACATTACGGCGCAATATCCGTGTGCCTACGATGATCCACAGCCCAACTCAGGTGATCCTGCAGGAGCATACATGGCCCACGAAAACATCCTGTTCGACGACATCCGTCCCGGCATGCGCTACGAGCGCAAGCACACGATGAAGACGAATGACGTCACGCTGTTCGGCATGATCGCCGGTTCGCGCGGGGAGGGCGAGCTGTGCAGCGTGCCCGCCATCGGCGCTTTCCCGCTGTTCTCGTCGACCACCGTCAATTTTTTTCCCGGCAATGGTTCCATACTCGCCGGGCACGAGCTGAAATCACACGGCTGGATCCGCGAGGGCGACGAGCTGACCATCGTGCTCGAAGTCACCGAAAAGCATGAGGTCTCCAAGCAGGTGGTGGTGCAGTGCGTTTGCACCAACCAGACGGGCGAGCAGATTGCTTCCGGTCCCATCGTGGTGGTTCCGCCCACCGAGAAACGGCTCAACCGTTTCGACGACCCGCCGCAGCTCACCTTGCGCCAGCACTATGTGTTCGCCGCGCTGCGCGCCAAGGCGGACGATCTGCCGCCGGTGCCGACCGCCGTGGTCCACCCCTGCGATCACGATTCGCTGGTGGGCGCGCTGGAAGCGGCCAAGGCCGGTCTGATCATTCCCATCCTGGTTGGCCCGCGCACCAAGATCGAAGCACTGGCGCACGCCGAGGGCGCCGATCTCACCGGCATACGCATCGTCGACGCCGAGCATAGCCACGACGCCGCCCATAAGGCGGTGGCGCTGTGCCGCAACGGCGAGGCCGAGGCGCTGATGAAGGGCAGCCTGCACACCGATGAGATGATGCGCGCCGCGATGAGCTCGACCACGGGCCTCAGGAGTGGCAAGCGGGTGTCGCACGTGTTCGTAATGGACGTGCCCGCCTATGGCCGCCCCCTGCTGGTGACCGATGCCGCGATCAATATCGCGCCCGATCTGGCTGGCAAGGTCGACATCACGCAGAACGCGATCAACCTGGCGCACATCCTCGGCATCGCCGAGCCCAAGGTCGCCATCCTGTCGGCGGTGGAAACGGTGTACGACAAGATGCCGTCGACGCTCGATGCGGCGCTGCTGTGCAAGATGGCCGATCGCGGCCAGATCACTGGCGGGATCCTCGACGGCCCGCTGGCGTTCGACAACGCGATCTCGATGTCCGCTGCCAAGACCAAGGGCATCAAGTCGCCGGTCGCGGGCCAGGCCGACATCCTGGTGGTGCCCGATATCGAGGCCGGCAATATGCTGGCCAAGCAGATGAGCTACTTCGCCGGTGCCGATTCGGCCGGCATCGTGCTCGGCGCGCGCGTGCCCATCGTGCTGACCAGTCGCGCCGACGACGTGAAGACACGGATGGCTTCGGCCGCCGTGATGGTGCTGGTGGCGCACGCCGGCCGCAAGGGAGTCCCTCATGCCTGAACAACAGCTGATTCTCGTCATCAATGCCGGCTCGTCCAGCATCAAGTTCTCGCTGTTCGATCAGGGCGAGGCCGATCCTGCCCTGCTCTACAAGGGCCAGGTCGAAGGCATCTACACCGAGCCGCGTTTCTCGGCCAAGGATGCGAGCGAGGCCAAGCTAGCCGACGAGGGGCTGCCAGCTAACCAGCCCAAGAGCCACGACAGCGCGCTGCGCCATATCCTCGCCTGGCTGCGCGAGCACACCGCTGGGCGCACGCTGGCAGTGATCGGCCATCGCGTGGTCCATGGTGGCCGGCGCTTCTCGCATCCGGAACGGGTCACAACGGAGCTGATCGCCGAATTGGAAAAGCTGGTGCCGCTGGCGCCGCTACATGAACCGCACAACATCACGCCGATCCGCATCCTGGCCGAGCTGCTGCCCGAGGTGCCGCAGGTGGTGTGTTTCGATACCGCCTTCCACACCACGCAGCCGGATGTGAACCAGCTCTACGCCTTGCCGCACCAGCTCTCGGAAGCCGAAGGCATACGCCGTTATGGTTTCCATGGCCTTTCCTACGAATACATCGCCAGCGTGTTGCCCGCTATCGACACCCGTGCCGCGGAAGGGCGCACCGTGGTCGCCCACCTGGGCAACGGCTCGTCGATGGCGGCGCTGTCGGCGTGCCAGAGCGTCGCCTCGACCATGGGCTTCACTGCGCTGGAAGGCCTGCCCATGGGCACGCGCAGCGGTTCGATCGACGCCGGCGTGGTGCTGCACTTCCTCAACCATCTCAAGCTCGATGCCAAGGCCATTGAGGACCTCTTGTACAAGCAGTCCGGCCTGTTGGGGATGTCTGGCTTGTCGAGTGACATGCGCGAGTTGCGCGGCAGCGACGATGCGCGTGCGCACTTTGCCATCGACTATTTCGTCAGCAAGATCGCCCGTGAAGCGGCGTCGCTCGCGACCGCGCTGCAAGGGTTCGATGCACTGGTATTCACTGCCGGCATCGGCGAGAACGACGCGCTGACGCGGCGCGATGTCTGCCGCCAGCTGCGCTGGCTGGGCCTGGAGCTCGACGAGACGGCCAACGCCGAGCGTAGTGGCAGCCCGCGCCGGGTGTCACTGCCGGAGAGCCGCATCAGCGTCTACGTGATCCCGACCAACGAAGAGCTTATGATCGCGCGCCACGCGCTGCATTGTCTGGCGCAATGATCGTGGCATCAAGCGCAAGGGCGGCCCACGGGCCGCCCTTGTCATGCGCGCTTCATGCGCATCGCCAATACTGCAACGCTTGTCAGCGACCTCGTCCCATCCCTACGATAGCGGCTCTTATACGCGGAGCAGGCTGATGCAAGACCTTGATGCGGTCATCGATATGTCGCTTGAGCCGCGACGGATCAATCTTACGGGCTGTATGCGCTGGTTGAACGATGCGTGGTCGCTTTTCGTAGTGCATGGCTTGACTTGGGCCACGATGTTTTGGCTGATGTTCTTGCTGGTTTTGTTTTGTATGGTCATTCCACTGTTAGGGATGGCATCTTCAATACTGAATGTAGTGTTGTTTGCTGGATTGATTACATCGATCGACGCTGCTCGACGTGGCGAGAAACTTGAACTTGGCGGACTGTTTTCTGGGTTCAAGCGCAATTTCGGAGAGCTGCTGCTGACCGCGGTGCTTATCTTGGCAGTCTCCATCTGTACCTTGTTCATTTTGCTAGCCATCACTGTCGCAATTGGCAGCCCCTATCTGCTGATGATTGCAAAGGGACAGTTGACCCCTGAGCTCATCAAAACCCCCGAATTCGCTGCCGGTCTGCTCGCGGTCGTGCTGGCTTGCGGCCTGGTGATGCAGCTGGTGAATAGTGCGTTCATGTATGCACCAATGCTGGTTGTTCTCCGCGGCGTCAAGGCGATGGATGCGATGAAGCTGAGCGTATTGGCGTGTTGCAGAAACATCCTGCCATTTTCGTTACTTGCAGTGCTCTGTATACCGGTACTAGTGCTGGTGTCGCTGACTTTTGGGTTGGTGCTGCTTGTGCTGATGCCATATGCAGCGCTAGTGAGCTACACCAGCTTCATCGACATCTTTGGCGAGGAAAACTGACGTGTCCGAGAGTCCGTTCAAGGGCAAGACCGGCGTGCAGCGCGTGATCAATGCGTTGGGCTACTCCCTCGATGGCCTCAAGGCCGGCTGGGACAACGAGGCCGCGTTCCGCCAGGTATCGCTGCTGGCCTGTGTTGGCGTGCCGCTCGCCTTTATCGTTGCTCTGCCAGGCTGGGCACGCGTGGCGGTGATCGCGAGCCATCTGCTGACCGTCATCGTCGAGTTGCTCAATTCGGCCATCGAGGCGGCAGTGGATCATACGTCGCTGGAAAAGCACCACCTGGCCAAGCGGGCCAAGGATCTCGGCAGCGCGGCACAACTGGTCTGCCTGCTGAACCTCACGCTGATGTGGGGATTGGCCGTTCTCGGCTGATTCAGAGCGCCAATAAAAAACGCCCTTCGCGGGCGTTTTTTATTGGGCTGCAAGCGCTCATTCGAGCTTGTGCAGCTCCGATTCGATATCGCTCAGCAGGATGTTGAGCGCCGAATCGGAGATCAGGATCTCGCCCAGGCATAGTATCAGCGAGGCGACCATCAACAGCAGGCTGCCACCGAACAGCAACTGCGCCCCAAGCGTTTGATGGATGGCCATCAGCACCATGGAGATCAGGCAACACAGCAAGCTGCCGATGCCGAACGCCTGCATGCCGCGGATCAGCGCCACCCGCCGCCGCAGGTTACCCAGCTGGCGCAGGTTGTTCACATGCGGCTCGTGATTATGGGCGTCGTACAGCTGGCGGATGATGGTGGAAAGTGCAAGGAAACGGTTGGTATAGGCGAGCATCAGCAACGAAATCGCCGGAAACAGCAACGATGGCGTTGTAATGCTGAACTCATCCATTCTTCTTGAAATCCTTGATCACGTGTTGTTGCCGGCGGCTGACAGCGAGGCGGTCCGGCACATCGCGCAGCACGGCCACCCAGTGCGTTTCACCGCCGTTGGAGGGCACCTTCTCGAAGCCGATCAGGGAATCGCGCGCGACCAGGCAATTGCGATGTATCCGCACGAAGCGGCTGCCGAATTCCTCTTCCAGCCGGGTCAGCGAATCCTCCAGCAGGTATTCGCGCTCGCGGGTACGCAGCGTGATGTATTTCTGCTCGGCCTTCAAATAACGCGCCTCGGCCACCGGGATCAGGTGCAGGCGGCCGCGTTCGGTCACGCTGAAATGACTGCGAGCGGTCGACGACGGCTCGGCCATGCTCTTGGCCTCGCGCTGTTCGCGCACGCGGTTGAGTGCGTCGAGCAGGCGCTCGCGGCGGATGGGCTTGAGCAGGTAGTCGATCGCGCGCACTTCGAAGGCGGCGACGCCATATTCCTCGAAGGCCGTGGCGAAAATCACCGCCGGCGGTTGTGACAGACCCTGTAGCTCGCGCGCCAGTTCAATCCCGCTCATTTGCGGCATCTGGATGTCGATGATGGCGGCATCGGCATCGGCCTCGGCCAGCTGGGCCAGCGCGGAAACCCCGTTGGTGGCAGTGCCGACGATTTCCAGCGGAATTTCGGCGGCACAATCGTTCAATACATCTTCCAGGCGGCGCAGCGCCGGCAACTCGTCATCGACCAGAAAAAGGCGCAATGGCGTCGTCATGAGCAATCTCCCGATAAGGGACCACAATGTGTACTTGATAATAGCCGTTCACGGCTTGCGTCGTGAGGTTGGCTTCGGCGTCGAAATGCAAGAGCAGGCGCTCGCGGATATTCTCGAGCGCGATGCCATTTCCCTGATGCTGCCGGACCGCGTCCACCGGCGGCAGCGGATTGCGCACATCCAGGTGAAGTTGATCCCGGATCCGGAAAATATTGACCTGGATCGGTGCCGGTTCCAGTGCCGGCTCGATGCCATGATAGATGGCATTTTCGACAAGTGGCTGCAACATCAACGGCGGTACCGCGGCGTCGCCCGGCATATTGTCGATATGCCAGTCCACTCGCAGCCGCGCCCCGAGGCGCACCGCCTCGACATTCAGATAGCGCTGAGTCAGGTCGACTTCGCGATCGAGCCGCGCCAATTGCCGGTTGTCCTTCATCAGCACGCGGAACAAGTCGGCCAGGTCTTCCAGCATCTGCTCGGCCTTCATCGGCTCGTAGCGGATTAGCGACAGTACGGCATTGAGGCTGTTGAAGAAGAAATGCGGACGGATGCGTGATTGCAGCGCGGCCAGCCGTGCTTCCGACAACCGAGGCGATAGCGAGCGCTGGCGCAGGCGAAAGTAGCCCAGCAGTGTAAGCGTGATCGCCAGGATGGCCAGTGCCCCGGCCAACAGCGTCGGGCCGCCGCCTTCCACTGGCAGCACGATGGCCCGGCCTATGCTGCCCCCCAGGATGGCGATGAAGCAGACCGCTGCTGCGCCCCAGTTGTAGGGCAGGCGCGCGAGCAAAGGCGTGGCAAGCCCAAGCAGCAGCAGCGCTGGCAACAGCGAGAATTCCAGCCAGAGTACGTTGTCGGAGAAACGGGACGCCCACAGCGACCAGTTGGAAAGCCCGATCAGCGAATAGACAAACAGCGCCAGATGGGCGAATACCAGCACGCGCAGCACTACGCCCATATTGCGGAAATCCGGCAACAAGTCCGGCTCGGTCGCTGGATTCACCCTGCGCTCGCTGTATCGTTATGTTGAAAGCACTGCCTACACTATAAACAAAGTCTGACTTTGCCAAGCAGGGCCTCCCTGACCGTTGCATGTCCCTCGCCATCATCCACAGTCGTGCCTTGCTCGGCCTCAACGCCCACCCCGTCGTGGTCGAGGTCCATTTGGCCAATGGCCTACCTGCATTCAACCTCGTCGGCTTGCCTGACACCGAAGTCAGGGAAAGCCGGGAGCGCGTGCGCGCGGCGCTCGCCGTTTCCGGTTTCGATTTCCCTGCCCGCCGCATCACCGTCAACCTGGCGCCGGCCGATCTGCCCAAGTCGTCGGGCGTGTACGACTTGGCAATTGCCATTGGCATCCTCGTTGCTAGTGGCCAGCTTCCCGCCGACCAGCTCGATCAGTACGAATTCGCCGGAGAACTGGGTCTGGCCGGTGATCTGCGTCCGGTGCGCGGCGGTATCGCGCTGGCTCGCGCCGCCAGTCTGGCCGGCCACGCGCTGGTCTTGCCACAAGCCAGTGCCAGCGAGGCCGCGTTGATTCCGCAAGCTACCGTTTATGCCGCACAACATCTGCTCGAAATTTGTAAGCATTTTGCGGCAGGCGAGATGCTAACCGCAGTCAGCGTCCCACCCGCATCCGTGTCAGCCAGCTATCCCGATCTGGCCGACGTACGGGGGCAGGCCCAGGCCAAGCGCGCACTGGAGATCGCGGCGGCAGGCGCCCATAGCGTGTTGCTGATTGGCCCGCCCGGTACCGGCAAGAGCATGCTGGCCAAGCGTTTGCCCGGCCTGTTGCCGCCGATGCAGACCGATGAAGCGCTGGAAAGCGCGGCAATCCAGTCGCTGGGACGCAGCGGTTTCACGCTGACGCAATTTGGCGCGCGCCCATTTCGTTCGCCGCATCACTCGGCTTCCGCTGTGGCGCTGGTTGGTGGTGGCAGCGTGCCGCAGCCAGGCGAGGTATCGATGGCCCACAACGGTGTTTTATTTCTGGATGAACTGCCCGAGTTTGATCGCAAGGTGTTGGAGATGCTGCGCGAGCCGCTGGAAAATGGCCAGATCCAGATCAGCCGCGCTGCGCATGCCGCCGATTTTCCGGCGCGCTTCCAGTTGATCGCGGCAATGAACCCATGCCCCTGCGGTTACCTGGGGCACCCGCGCAAGGCTTGCCGCTGCACGCCGGACCAGGTGGCGCGTTATCGCGGCAAGCTCTCTGGCCCGCTGCTCGATCGCGTCGACCTACTGGTCGAGGTGCCGGCGCTGCCGGATACGGCGCTGACCGGCGGCGCCGATGGCGAATCGAGCACCGCGGTGCGCGAGCGGGTATGTCGGGCCCGTGATCGGCAGCAGTGCCGGCAGGGCCAGGCCAACGCCGCGTTGGAGGCCGGGCTGATCGATGCACATTGCGCACCGGACGAGGGCGGTCTTGCCTTGCTGAGTACCGCGTTGACCCGGCTAGGCCTGTCGGCACGGGCTTACCACCGTGTGCTCAAGGTGGCGCGCACCATTGCCGATCTCGCCGGTGCCGGGCAGGTTGGCGCGCCGCACGTGGCCGAAGCCATTCAGTACCGCCGCGCCTTGTAGCCCTAACGCTCGGGCGGGATGGTCCCCGGCGAGACGCCGATCACCCGTTTGAACGCGCGGCTGAAGGCCGCCTCTGATTGATAGCCCATACGCAGCGCCAGGCTGGCGATGGGCTCGGCCTTGCGCTTCAGGCTCGCGAGCGCCACGTGCATGCGCCAGTCGGCGAGGTATTGCATCGCGGGTTGGCCGACCAGCTGGGTGAAGCGTGCGGCGAAGGCGGAGCGCGACATGCCGATCTGGCCGGCGAGTGTAGCGAGCGTCCACGCCTGGCCCGGATCGCGGTGCATCAGCGCGATCGCCCGGCCGATCTGCCTGTCTTGCAATGCGCCCAGCCAGCCTTGCCGCGCCGCCGGGTCGCTGGCCATCCACGCGCGGATGGCCTGGATCACCAGTACATCGGCCAGGCGGGCGATCACCGTGTCGCCGCCGGGTTGCAGCGTCTGTGCTTCGGCCGCCATGAAGCGCAACAGGTCGTGCAACCAGGGCTGGCGCTGAGTGGTGCCATCCAGCCGTAGCACCGGCGGCAGCAGCGCCACCAGCCGGTGCGCGGCAGGATCATCGAAATGCACTGCGCCGCAGATCACCTGCGTTGCATCCCCGCCGTCACCGTGGCGCAGCACCTCAAACCGGGGTGAGAGCAGCGTACGATCGAGCTCGAACAGATTGGTGGTTGCCACACCAGGCGCGCTGGTCAGCGTATGGCCGTGGCCATGGGGCAACAGCACGAAATCCCCCGTACGCAAGGGTTCCGGTGCTCGGCCCGGGGCATGCAGCCAGCCGCTGCCGCTCGCCACGAAGTGGAACATCAGGCAGTCGGGCAGCGGTGGCAATGCCACACCCCACGGTGCGGTCAGCTCCGAGCGGCAGTAGATCAGGCCGTTCATGCGCAGGAAGTGCAGTGCCTCGGCCAGTGGATCGACAAAGAGCCATGCATCGTCTGGATTCATGACTGCAGTTTAGGCGCGTCGTGCCATCGTCCAAGCGATTTGGACGAATAAGCATAAAGCAGCGACTTGCCATCATGGATCATCCCAATACTCCAGCGGATAGTGGACGAACCATCCGCACAAGGAGTGCCGAAATGAAGATTGCAGTCATGGGTGCGAGCGGTCGCACCGGTTCCCGTATCGCCCAGGACCTGTTGCAGGCCGGCATCGATGTCGTTGCTCTGGGGCGCGATGCGCAACGGCTCGTCGCGCTGCAGCGCAGGGGTGCGCAGATCGCGGTGGGTGAAGTTGACGACGTTACGTATCTGGCGCGTGCCTGGCAGGGCGTGGACGCGGTCTATGCGTTGCTACCCTATGATGTGAGCCAGCCGGGCTATCTGGCCAGCCAGGAGCGCCAGAGTAGGGCCATGGTGCAGGCCATCGCCGAGGCGGGGGTGGGCAGGGTGGTGCAGCTCACCAGCGTGGGCGCGGACCAGGCCGGTGCCACCGGCATGATACGCAGCCTGCATGCGCATGAAGCGCGGTTGGGCGAGCTCGCCGGCGTCGATCTGCTGTTGCTGCGCGCCAGCCATTTCTTCGAGAACTTCGGCCCCGCGCTGCCTGCCATGCTGGCAAGCGGCGTGCACGCCGACGGCGTAGCCCCCGACATCAAGCTGCCCATGCTGTCGACGCACGATATTGCCGACGCAGCCATCGCCGCCTTGCGCGATCCAGACTGGCAGGGCCGGCAGATCCGCGAGCTGCTGGGGCCGCGCGATCTCGATTTCGTGGAAGTGACCGCGTTAATTGCCGCGCATGCTAACCGCCCCGATTTGCGCTACCAGCAGGTCGGGACGGCCGAGCTCTCGGCGGGGTTGCGTGAAGCCGGCCTCGCCGCCGATGTGGCGGCGCTATGCGTAGAACTGGTCGAGGCCTTCAACAGCGGGCTGATTCATACGCTGCAAGGCCGCAGTGCAGCCACTACCACCCCGACCACGCTGCAGGATGCGCTGCCGGGCTTGTTTACAACGTATGCGACCGTGCAGCAGGAAGCCGCTCAGACCGGTACGGTTTCGCCGAGCTGATCGACCCGCCGATGCCAGTGCTGGGCCAGATGGCCCGGCACGTGGCGATCGATCGCGTGGTGGAGCAAGGTTTCGATGGAGTGCCAGCGTTGGCGATCGATGTCGTCGATCAACGCTGGCAACTGGCTGGCGGGGCGGTCCAGGCGATAGCTCTCGCCGTCGAGCGCGGCGGTCCAGAAGGCGATCAGCCGTTGGCGATAGGGTCTCAGGTCGGAAGCGCGGGACAGCCACGCAGCCAGTCGCGGATGCCGGGCCGCTGCGTGGATGAAGTCGTCGATGACCGCTGCGATGTTGTCAAAGCCGATCAGGCTGGCAAGCTTGTTCATTGATGCTCCCCTTCTTGTATCGCCCCATGTAGATAGGCAGACCGCACGGGATAGCGGAGGGTTCCCGGTGCTTCACCGATGGTTACATGGCCGGGCATGGCCGGCTTTTGCTAGACTGCTGCGCTATATCCGCAACACGTTCCCGAGCCAATGAGCACAGCCCGCTACGACGAGTCAGCCGTCAAAGTCCTCAAGGGTCTCGACCCGGTCCGGCACCGTCCGGGCATGTACACCCGCACCGACAATCCGCTGCACATCTGCCAGGAAGCGATCGATAACGCCGCCGACGAGGCGCTGGGGGGCTTTGCCAGGAAGATCCACGTCACGCTGTATCGCGACCAGTCGCTGAAGGTGATTGATGACGGCCGCGGCATCCCGGTTGGCATCCACCCGGAAGAGGGCGTGCCGACGGTGCAGGTGGTGTTCACGCAACTGCACGCCGGCGGCAAGTTCGACAAGAAGGATGGCGGCGCTTACGCGTTCTCCGGCGGCCTGCATGGCGTCGGCGTCTCGGTGACCAATGCGCTCTCCACCCGGCTCGAAGTCGAAGTGAAGCGTGACGGTGCACAGCACCGCATCGTATTTGCCGGCGGCGAGGTGCTCGAACCGCTGGCAGTGCTGGGCAACGTGGCCAAGAAAGATACCGGCACCACCATCACCGTGCGTCCCGATCCGCGCTATTTCGATAGCCCGACCATTCCGCAAGGCGAGCTCGAGCACCTGCTCAAATCCAAAGCCGTGCTGCTGCCGGGCCTGGTGGTGACACTGGATGTGGAAACCGCCGGCGGAGAGTTTGTACACAAGGAATGGTGCTACCCGGACGGCCTGATCGGCTATCTGTCGGAGCAGCTTGCCGGCTACGACACACTGATCCCCATCTTCAAGGGCGAGAAATACGCCGACGCCGGCGACGAGGCGTTCGCGCCCGGCGAGGGCTGTGCCTGGGCTTTCACCTGGAGCGACGCCGGCCCGGTGAACCGTGAATCGTACGTGAACCTGATCCCGACTCCGGCCGGCGGCACGCACGAATCCGGCCTGCGCGACGGCGTGTTCCAGGCGGTGAAGACCTTCATCGAATTCCACAGCCTGCAGCCCAAGGGCGTGAAGCTGCTGCCCGAGGATCTGTTCGGCCGCTGCTCCTTCGTACTCTCGGCCAAGGTGCTCGATCCGCAGTTCCAGGGTCAGACCAAGGACAAGCTCACCAGCCGCGATGGCCTCAAGCTCGTGTCGACCATGGTCAAGCCGCCGTTCGAGCTGTGGCTGAACCAGCACGTCGACCTGGCCAAGAAGCTGGCCGAGCTCGCTATCCGCGCCGCGCAAAGCCGGCAGAAGAACGCGACCAAGGTGGAGAAGAAAAAGTCGTCTGGTGTGGCGGTGCTGCCGGGCAAGCTCACCGATTGCGCCAGCGACGAGACCGAGCGCTGCGAGTTGTTTCTGGTCGAGGGCGATTCGGCGGGCGGCTCGGCCAAGTCCGGTCGCGAGAAGGATTTCCAGGCCATCCTGCCGCTGCGCGGCAAGGTGCTGAACACCTGGGAAGTGGACAAGGACCAGATCTTTGCCAACAACGAGGTGCACGACATTGCGGTGGCGATCGGCGTCGACGCCCACGGCCCGAACGACGCGGCCGATCTGTCGAACCTGCGCTACGGCAAGGTCATCATCATGTCCGATGCCGACGTCGATGGCTCGCATATCCAGGTGCTGCTGCTTACGCTGTTCTATCGCCATTTCCCACGGCTGATCGAGGCGGGGCACGTGTACGTGGCGCAGCCGCCGCTGTATCGCGTCGACGTGGCGGGCAGTGGCAAGAACAAGCCGCCGCGCAAGTTCTATGCGCTCGATGAAGGGGAGCTCACCGCCATCCTCGATAAATTGCGCGCCGAGAAGGTGCGTGAGGGCGCCTGGAGCATCAGCCGCTTCAAGGGCCTGGGTGAAATGAACGCCGAGCAGCTGTTCGAAACCACGATGAACCCCGACACCCGCCGCGTGCTGCGCGTACGCGTGCCCGGCGACGTGAGCCGCAATACCCGCGAGCTGATGAACATGCTGATGGGCAAGGGCGAGGCCAGCAGCCGCCGCGCTTGGCTGGAGGCACGCGGCAACGAAGTGGAGGCGGACCTGTGAGCCAGCGCGATGTCGTCAGCCAGCTGAGGTTGCTGTGGGAGTGCCGCTACCCGCTGATCCTGATCGAAACGCACGACGAGGTTGCGGCTTTCGAGCAGGTGCAGCGCTTCTGCCAGCTGGACCGGGTGCCGTGTTTCGCCTGGAGCGCCGCCGATGGGCTCTGCCGGCCGCCCGAGCACAAGGCCGAATACAACACGCAGTCGCTCGACGACGCGCTCAAGCATATCGACGCCAGCCCGCAGAACGGCCTGTTCGTGCTGCTCGACCCGCATCCGTATCTGGACGACCCGGTCACGCTGCGCCGACTGCGCGAAGTGGTGCAGGAGCATCACCGCGCCGATCGCGCCATCGTGCTGATCGCCCCCGAACTCAACCTGCCCGGCGAGCTTGCGGCGCAGGCGGCGCGGCTGGAAATACCCGGCTCGACCCGCAGCGAGATCCAGCAGATCGTGAAGGACGAAGCCGCCCGCCACAAGCGCGACAGCGGCGAGACGCTGCGGGCCGACGAAGCGGCGTACCAGCTGCTGATCCAGTACCTGACCGGCACGCCGCTGCCGCTGGCGCGGCGGCTGGTGCGCCAGGCCATGCGCGACGACGGCCAGATCACCCGTGACGATCTCACTCAGGTGCTCAAGCAGAAGCAGGCCAGCCTCGGTAGCGACATCCTCGGTTTCGAGTTCCCCGCTGCCCGGCTCGACGAGGTGGGCGGGCTGACCAACCTCAAGCAATGGCTGTCGCTGCGTCGCCGGGCCTTTATCCAGGCCGACGCCGAAGCCAGCGTCGAGGCGCCGCGCGGCATGCTGCTGCTCGGTGTGCAGGGCGCCGGCAAGAGCTTTGCCGCCAAGGCCGTGGCCGGCAGCTGGGGCGTGCCCTTGCTGCGGCTGGACATGGGTACGCTGTTCAACAAGTTCTTCGGCGAGACCGAGCGCAATCTGCGCCAGGCGCTGGCCACGGCCGAAACCATGGCGCCGTGCGTGCTGTGGGTGGACGAGATCGAGAAGGGCCTGGCTTCCGATGCCGACGGTGGTACCGATGGCGGCGTATCGCGCCGCGTGCTCGGCACGCTGCTCACCTGGCTGAACGAGCGCCCGGCGCCGGTGTTTCTGGTCGCCACCGCCAACGACGTGCGCGCCTTGCCGCCCGAGCTGATGCGCAAGGGCCGCTTCGACGAGCTGTTCTTCGTCGATCTGCCCGATGGCCCGGCGCGCGCGGCGATCTTCCGCGTGCATCTTTCGAAGCGCAAGCAGCCGCTCGATCGCTTCGACCTGCTCGCGCTGGCCCAGGGCAGCGATGGATATTCCGGCGCCGAGATCGAGGCCTCGGTCCGGTCCGCCTTGCTCGAAGCGCACGCGGCCGAGCGATCGCTGGACCAGCCCACATTGCTGGCCACGCTGGCTGCGACCAAGCCGCTATCGGTACTGCGCGCCGAGGAGCTGGACGAGCTGCGGGCGTGGGCCCGTAGCCGTACCGTACCGGCGTAAGGTGCGGCGCAGACGGGTATCGGCGCAACACCCGGAGCTACATCGGGCTCTGGAGATGAAATCGGGGCTGGGCGCACATATCCTGATGCATCGCGTTACCAGATACCCGCCGAATCATGCGCACCTTCCTCTGTTTGATGCTTGTTGCCTATGTGCTGACCGCCGTGTTTGGCACAGCCAGCGTTCACAACTGTCGCCACGAAAAGCCTCGAGTGCGGTTGTTGAGCGCGGACGAGGTGGCGCTGGGGGAAGAGCCAACCCACTGGGTTGAAGGCATGCCGTTGGCGATTCATGTTCCCCACTCAAGCGAGAGCGCGTTGCTGCCCATCGCCCCTTTCCTGATCGTGGCTCGCTGGAGCTATTGGGATAACCCCGAGGGCGCAGGAAGTGGGGAAAAATTGTACTTCTGGTATGGCTGGGGACTGATAGAACTCGGGAAGAGGTCGGGCGCGATCTCGTGATTCCTTAGCCTGCGGGAAGCGGTGTTCTGTTTTGCCTTTGTTGTTCACCGATTCTTCCGTGGTAGGCAACGCCCTTCCGCCCAGCTACCTTGTCACGCAAGGCCCAGCACAGCGCCATCAGGGGAGAGGGGCTATGGATACGCAAGCGTGGATCGCGGCACAGGCGCCGCGCTGGTTCGGTGGGGCGGCGGAGCTCGACGCCACCTACGAGGGTTTCTACGCCCAGGTATACCGGATGCGCCTGCCCGATGGCCGGCTACGCACGGTGAAGTGCTTCCGTCAGCAGGGCATGGCGGCGCGCGAGGCGTTGTCGCTCAAGCGGCTGCGGCTCAATAGCCCGTCGCAGGTGGCGGTGCCGGAACTGATCGCCATCGAGCTCGACGCATCCATGCAGACGCTGGTGCAGACCTGGGTCGACGGCGTGCCCTCGGGCGAAGTGGCGCATGAATACGCCGGCCCGCTGGGCGAGGCCATCGTCGACGTGCTGCTGCACTGGCATGCGCAGGCGGGCGATGCGTTCGAAGACCAGCAGGGTGGTCGCCATGTCGATTTCGCCAGCTGCTACCACGCCGATCTCACGCGACTCTCCGCATGGCTGGCCGGTGCCGATGGCTTCAGCGATGCGACCCGCGCCCGCATCCTGGCCACCGGTGAGCTGGCGCCAGCGCTGATCGCCCCACTGGCGGGCGAGGCGCCGGTGTTCATCCACGACGATTGCCACGCCTGGAACTTTCTCGCTGACCCGGTCAGCGGCCATCTCACCGGCGTGATCGATCCGGCGCAGGCGCGCTACAGCCATCGCGAGCTCGACCTCTTTCATTTGCCCGACGCGGCGCCGCAGCTCGACCTGCTGAACCGCTATCTGGCCCAGAGCCCATGCGCGCCCGGCTGGCCGCAGCGGCGCTGGCTGTTCAGCCTGTGGGACGACGTGAAACACGCCATGCTGGTGGGTTGGCGCGACGAAGCCTGGTTCGAGCGCAAGCTGGGCGAGTTCGACGCGGCGCTGGCACCAGGCATGTCGGGCTGACCGAACAGGGCTGCGCGGCAGTCGTGTTGCCCGCGTTATAGTGTCCGATGTCTTATCGCGGAGCTGGGCCATGTCGTTTGCCATCTATCTCGCCGGCCCCGGCGTGTTCCGCCCCGATGCGCTGGCCTGGGGCGAGGCGCTCAAGGCCGGCTGCGTCGAGCACGGCTTCACGGGGCTATTCCCGCTCGACAACGCGGTGCCGCACGGCCTCGATGCAGCGGCGCAACGGCAGTGGATCTTTGCCGCCAACTGCGCGCTGATCCGTGAGGCCGATCTGGTGCTGGCCGATGCGCGCGCATTCCGCTCGGCGAGCGAGCCCGATTCGGGTACTGCGTTCGAGATCGGCTATGCGCATGCGCTGGGCAAGCCGGTCTGGCTGTGGCTACCCGATGCCACGGTTGGAACCCAGATGGTCGATCGGGCGAGCCACGGCTGTGACCACGCAGGCCGGGCGGTCGACCGGGATGGCTGGCATGTCGAAGACTTTGGCGCGCCGCTCAACCTGATGCTGTGGCAGGCGGCAAAAGGTGTGTTCCACGCTCCTGAGCCTGCCGCCGCGTTGGCCGAGCTGGCTGCTCGTCTCGCGCGGACCGACGTGGCGTACTAACTCAGAACGGGCTGCGCGCAGGCCCGCAAGCCAGCGCGGCGCTATAGCCTTCCGGCACCGGCAGCAGCCAGGCATGGGTATCAAGCTGCGGCGTCTCGTCGAAGGTCAGCGTGACCTGCCCGTCGTTCTCAGGCACAACCGAGAGCCGCGCCATATGCCCGGCGATGCCGCAGCCCCATGCCTTGAGCACGGCTTCCTTGCATGACCACACGGTGTAAAAGCCGGCCACTTCGTCGTGCTGCGCCTTGAGCCAAGCCTGCTCGGCGCGGGCGTAGATCTTGTCGGCAAGGGAGATGGTGTCGCGCGCGGGCTTGATCTGCTCGATGTCGACGCCGACCGGCAAGCCGGTCGAGATCGCGATCAGCGCATGGTTGCCAGTGTGCGATACGTTGAACTGCAGTCCGCTACGCGCCAGTGCGGGCTTGCCGTGTGGGCCTTGCTCGAAGGCCACCACGCGCGGCGCGCGGTCCAGCCGTTCGCCCAGCAGGCGCCGCAGACTGAGGCGGGTGGCGACAAAGCGCAAGCGGTCCGCCGGGCGTACGTAGCGCAGCGCGCGCGTCGCTTCGTCGTCGGATAAGTCCTGCAGATAATCGATATGCCACGGCGTGGCATGATCGAGATCGAGCCGCCACAGCGCAACGTCGGCTGCGGGAGATCGCAGCGGGTTCAGCGTCCACATGCGGGCATGGTACTTGATCGGCGCCAGATTGCGTCGATCCGCCCGCATTGCCGTCGATACGTTGTGCCGCGTCCGGGCGCTGGCCCGGGTGGCGCGCACCCGGTCGCGGCGTGATTCGTCGACGCGCTCAGGCGGGAACGCCTTCGCGCCCAAGCCGGGCCCGCTGCTCATGCAGCGCATCCAGCATCACGTGGCCTAAGCAGCGGCCGCTGCTGGTCGCGGGCTCACCCGCCTCGATCGCCATCGCAAATTGCACCGCAGGATCGGCGCGCAGCCGGTCCAGATGGTGCCGCAGGTTGGGGTAATCCAGCGCCAGATCGAACTGCGGGAAGTACTCGGCCCAGCGCGCCACGCCGGCGAAGTAGGCATCGGCCACCGTGCGCTGTGCGCCCGCCAGCCATGGCCGGCGGCCCAGTAGGGCCTCGACATGGGCCAGCGCCTTGGCCACACCGGCATTGCCGATCCGCTGCAGCACGGCGCGCGTAGCCTCGTCCGCATCCTGCATTTCGTAAGCGGCCCACAGCGGGCCGAAGGCGGCGAAGAAATCGCTGTTGAGGTAGGCCAGCACCTCGTTCAGCCGGTCCGCTTCGGGCGTGCCCTGGTAGAAGCCCAGCCCACGGGCAATGCCGCGCGTGCCGATGTTGAGCAGGATGGCCAGGCTTTCACTCAGTGCCTCGCCTTCTTCCAGCAGCAACGCGGGGGTCTGGTTCAGCGGGTTGATCGCGGCGTAGGCCGCGGGCCAGGGGTGATCCAGCATCTCGATCCGGCATAGCCGGTAGGGCTGGCCCAGCCACTCCAGCGCGACGATGGAACCGAACGAGCAACCTTGCGGCACGCCATAGAACAGTACGGGTACGGGATGCATTTTGGATCTCCTGGTGTAGGAATACGCGACGGGGCAGGGTGCTGCCCCACCATGACGCCACGATAAAACCCAAATAGGATATATTCCGACCTAATACGAAACGGTGAATGCGAGATGTCCAAACCGGCAACGCGGGTGCTGGCGGTCCTGGAGCTGCTGCAGACCCACGGCCAGCTGTCGGGGCGGGAACTGGCGCTGCGGCTTGAGGTGGACGGGCGCACGCTGCGCCGTTACATCGCCGCGCTGGAAGAGATTGGCGTTCCGGTGATCGCCGAGCGTGGCCGCTACGGCGGCTACAAGCTGGTCGCCGGCTTCAAGTTGCCGCCGATGATGTTCACCGACGAGGAGACGCTGGCGATCTCGCTGGGCCTCGCCGCTGCCCGCGGGCTGGGCCTTGCCGATGCCGGCCCGGCGCTCGAGAGTGCGCAGGCCAAGCTGGAGCGGGTGATGCCCACGGCGCTCAAGCCCCGGCTGCGTGCGCTGACGGAACGCGCCACGCTCGATCTGGCGCCCGCCAGCCCGGAAGGCGGCGCGGCGCTGGTCGCGCTTGCCACCGCCGCCCATGCGCAGCAGCGGGTGCGGCTGCTCTACCAGGCCGAGGGCGGCGAGGCGACCGAACGCGACGTCGATCCCTATGGCCTCGTCTACCGGCGTGGCCGCTGGTACCTGTGTGGGCATTGTCACCTGCGGCGCGACCTGCGCACCTTCCGGCTCGATCGTATCCACGAGGCCCGACCGTTGCCGGCCTCGTTCCTGCGCCCGGCTGATTTTGATGCCGCGCGCTACCTGCAGCAGAGCTTCACCGACATGCAGCGTGCCCACCCGGTGGATATCCTGCTGCACACGGACCTCGCCGCCGCATTGTCCGAACTCGGCGGCCATGTCGGCGCGCTGACGCAGCAGTACGATGGCGTGCGTCTGCAGACCAGCACCGACAGCCTGCGCTGGTTCGCCCGCCAGCTTGCCGCGCTGCCGTTCGAATTCTCGGTACGCACGCCGGATGCGCTGAACGAAGAGATCCGCGAGTGTGCCGCGCGGCTGTTGCGGGCAGTGCCTGGCGTCGAACTGCCGGGTTAGACGCTACCCGCCGGTTGACCCGTGTTGCGGCGATTGCCGCGCCACCATAGCAACAGTGCAATAGCCATGATCAATAGCACCGCGACGAAGCCGCCGAGCAGCAGGCGGGATTGGGAGGCGAGCTGCCGTTCGAGGGCCTGGCGATCCTTGGCGTGAGTCTGATGCAGCTGCTCCAGGCGTTCGGCCACGCCTTCGAGCGTTTCGCGGACGTAGTTTTCCTCGCCTTCTTTGACCAGCGACTTGTCGTCGGCGCGCAGGCGCAGCAGCGTGTCCTTGGTGACTTCGAGCTCCAGGCTGGCGAAGTGATCGGCACAGCCGCGCAGTTGCGCATCGATCTGGGTCGGCCCGACGGGAATCGCGAACAGAAAGCCAGTCTTGATCCGCAATGGCCTGCCGGTCGTGAAAAGCGGCTCGCTCAGGAAAGGTTCGTCATTGATCGCGATGACCATCATGCAGTCTGCTTTGCCCTGAATGGGCGCGTCGACCGTCAGCTCCAGCCACGCATGGTCGTGCGCCAGGATGTAGTTGCTGCGTTCCACCGACATGTCCGCTCGACCGCAGCCGGAGATCAGCAGCAAGGTCAGCAGCAGGCAGATGTGACGGCAAGAAAGCGGCATGGTGGTGTTCGCCAAGGAAGATGGCCGAGTGTCCGGGTGCAGCCCCATAGCGGACAAGATGCCTTGTGTGTCTGCCGGTAACCGCGTGTCATTTGCCCATCATTCCGCCTTGCCCACCCACAGTCGGCTTGGCCTGGGGCCGAGGGTGGCGAGCTCGTCGTAGGGATTGTGCAGCCGGAGGTGATCGATAGCAGCCGCAGCTAATGCAGTCGTCGAGCTCGTCACGCAGGCGGGTAAGCTGGGCGAGGTCGGCCAGCGCGACACCGACCCGCTGGGCTACGCGGATGAAGGCCAGCCGCCGCAACACTTCGCGCGGATTTCGGCCAGTATGGCCGGGTGACGGAGGCGACCAGCCTGCTGAGTCCGGCGTGACGCAACGGCGTGTCCGGACTGCTTACGTTGAAGTTGAGAATTGTTCGCGTTAAACTGCCGGTCTTCGCGCCTCTCGGTCGCGCCGCTTTACGCATCAAGGAGTTGTACCCATGGAACACAATCCCTACGGCATCGCCGCGCTCTGGGCGCAGGGCGACTTCGTCACGCGCGGCGTGGCCGTGCTGCTGCTCATCATGTCGGTTGCCTCGTGGTGCGTGATCCTGATGAAGGCGTGGCGGTTGATGAACCTGAAGCGCCAGGCCCGCGCGGCCAGCCACGATTTCTGGCACCAGCGCGATTTCGCTGCTGGCCTTGCGGTGCTCGGTGAAACCAAGACCGACAACCCGTTCCGCAACCTGGCCGAGGAAGGCGCGGAAGCGGTGGCGCACCATGCGCACAACAAGTCGGACCTGCACGGCGCACTCAACGTCAGCGACTGGGTCACCAGCAACCTGCGCCGCGCCATCGACGACGCGGTGCAGCAGATGCAGTCGGGGCTGTCCATCCTCGCCTCGGTCGGCTCGACCGCGCCGTTCGTGGGCCTTTTTGGTACTGTGTGGGGCATTTATCACGCGCTCGTCAGCATCGGCGTTTCGGGGCAGGCCAGCATCGACAAGGTGGCGGGCCCCGTGGGCGAGGCGCTGATCATGACCGCCTTCGGCCTGGCGGTCGCGATTCCGGCGGTGCTCGGCTACAACGCGCTGGCGCGCGGCAATAAATCGGTGCTGGCCCAGCTCAACCGCTTCGCCCACGACCTGCACGCCTACTTCATCACCGGTGCGCGGGTCGGTACTGTTTCGTCGCCGGCGCCGACGCTGAACGTCGTAGCCGGAGGCCGCTGAGATGGCCTTCGGCAGCTTCGACGACGCGGGCGATGAGGTGATGAGCGAAATCAACATGACGCCACTGGTCGACGTCATGCTGGTGCTGCTGATCATCTTCATCATCACCGTGCCGGTGATCAGCCATCAGGTGAAGCTGGATCTGCCGCGCGCGGCCAACCAGCCGCAGGAACTCAAGCCCGACCATATCGCACTGTCGATCGATGCGAGTGGCCAGCGTTTCTGGGACGGCAAGCCGGTCGATGAGGCGACGCTCGACGCCAAGCTCGCCGAGGCCGCGGCCAAGCAGCCGCAACCGGAACTGCACCTGTCGGCCGACCGCACCGTCGTGTACGAAGCGGTGGCGCAGACCATGGCCGCGGCGCAGCGCGCGGGCATGGCCAAGATCGGTTTTGTCACCGACCCCGGCCAGCAGTAACAGCGGCTGACAACCAGGGTTTCGTTGGCTGCGCTGTATCCACACGAGTACGCGAGGGCGGAGCCGGGCCACCTGCTTCGCCCTCGCTGCATCCGACGTTCACGCTGGCAGGGTGTCCTAGGCAAGGCGATTGCGCGCGCTACACTGCAGCGTCGCCCTGCCCGGAATCTGCCATGTGGAACGCCATCGCCGCCGCCATTTCCGCCTCGCTCCAGCTTCCAGTCACCCTGGCCACGCCGCGTAGCGTGGGCGGGGGCAGCATCAACCGCGCGTGCCGGGTGGAAAGCGATGCCGGCCCCTTCTTCGTCAAGTTGAACCAGGCGCGACGGCTGCCCATGTTCGAGGCCGAGGCGCAGGGATTGCTGCAGCTGGCCGAGGGCGCGCGCGTGCCACGGCCCATCTGCCATGGCGTGGCGGGCGAGCATGCCTTCCTGGTGCTGGAGTGGCTGGATCTGCAGCCGCGTGGCGACGACGCCGCGCTCGGGAACATGCTGGCCGGGCTGCACCGCATCACGCGCCCGCGCCATGGCTGGGATATCGACAACACCATAGGTAGCACGCCGCAAAGCAACGCCTGGTGCGACGACTGGATAGCCTTCTGGCGCGAACAGCGCCTGTTGCCACAGCTGGCGCTGGCGGCCCGCAATGGCCATGTCTTGCGCGATACCACGAGTTTGCTCGAGCGGTTCCCCGTGCTTTTTACCGGCTATACGCCGCTGCCTTCCTGCTTGCATGGCGATTTATGGTCCGGTAACGTCGGTTTCCTCACCGATGGCGCACCCGTGCTGTTCGATCCGGCGTGCTACTTCGGCGACCGGGAAACCGATCTGGCAATGAGTGAACTGTTCGGCGGCTTCGGCCCCCGCTTTCGCGCTGCCTACGACGCAGCCTGGCCCCTTGATCCAGGCTATCCGCGCCGACGTGCGCTGTACCAGCTCTACCACCTCCTGAATCACCTCAACCTGTTCGGCGATGGCTACCTGGCCGCTGCGCAGGGCGCGCTGGACCAGGTGGTGGCAGTGACCTGACAGGACACCCATGCAGGCGATACTCGCAAAACTGAAACAGATCGCGCCCGACGGCGCGTTCGAACTCTTGGCGCAGCTCGTGGCCGAGTTGCGCCCGCGCAAGGCCGCCGACCAGCGCGCCGCCATCAACAACGTGCAGGCGCTGTGCTATCTGCTGGAGCAGCACCCTGATTACCGCGCCGCCTTGCGCGCGACCTTGCTGCATTTGCTCGCCGGGAGCTGGCAGGTGCCGCTCTATACCGAAACGGGCCTGCTCTCGAACGAAACCTTCTTCTCCACGCTGCGCAACCGCATCGGCATGCGCCTGTTGCCGCCGGTGCGCAATCCGGCCTCGCTCAAGGATCGCCTTGCCGAGCTGTTCAGCCGCAGCGACGACTACGAGTGGCTGGAAGGCGTGCCGCGCGAACAGTGGTTCGATCTGGGCCGCGCGCTGCATTTCGAGGAAGAAACCGACAACGACAGCATCGAGCGCACCCGGCTGCAGATGCTGGAGGCGATCCAGATCCTGTCGGCGCGGCTGGCGGCAATCGGGCTCGAGCCGGAGATCGTGCACAACCTGCCCGACGTGCGCCGATTCGAATCGCCCTTCGTGCACCAGAACGTCGAGACCCAGGCGTATATCGAGCGCTACCGCGCCGCGCTCGTCGACAAGACGCTGCCCCAGGACGACGACGCGCAGATCCTGGTGCTGCTCGATCAGTGCGAGGCGCAGATCGCCAAGGTGCGCAAAAGCGCCGCGCGCCAGGGCGTGTCGGTCAGCCTCACCTATCACCTGGTCCGCGTTCGTCAGCATATCGAGCGCATACGCATGCTGCTCGACCTGGTCGACCCGGACACTGACCGCGACCAGCGCGCCGAGCGGTTGCTCGCCACCATGATGGGCCTGGTGCGGGCCGAAAACCGCCGCCATAGCATCCGCGACGTGTTTTCCGAGAACACCGAACTGTTGGCGCTGCAGGTGACCGATCACGCCAGCCGCACCGGCGAGCACTACATCGCCGAGAACCGCCGCGAGTGGATGGAGATGCTCAAATCCGCCGCCGGCGCGGGCTTTATCGTCGGCTTTATGGCGCTGCTCAAGCTGCTCACCTCCAAGATGCATCTGCCCTTGCTGGTCGAGGCGCTGGCGTTCGGCCTTAACTACGCGCTCGGCTTCATGCTGATCCACGTACTGCACTTCACCATTGCCACCAAGCAGCCGGCGATGACGGCGGCCAAGATCGCCGCGTCCATTCACCAGCAGACCACCAAGGGCGGCAAGAAGCAGCTGGATCTGGACGAGCTGGCGGCGCTGATCGTCAAGGTGCTGCGCACGCAGTTCGTGGCCATCTTCGGCAACGTGATCGTCGCCATGCCGGTGGCGCTCGGCATTGCCTGGCTGTGGCTCTATACATCCGGCAGCGCGCCGGTCGATGCCGCCAAGGGGCAGGTGCTGCTGCACGACCTCTCGCCGATCGCCAGCCTCGCGCTGTTCCATGCCGGCATTGCCGGCGTCTGCCTGTTTCTCGCCGGCCTGATCTCGGGCTACTACGACAACAAGGCGATCTACAACCAGATCCCGCAGCGCATCGCCGCGTTGCCTTGGCTGAACCGGATCGTTGGCGAGAACCGCACGCGGCGCATTGCCGGCTATATCGAGCACAACCTGGGCGCGCTGGCGGGTAACTTCTACTTCGGCATGATGCTGGGCACCATCGGCACCATCGGCGTGCTGCTGGGCCTGCCCGTCGATATCCGCCACATCACCTTCGCCTCGGCCAATCTCGCGTACGCCGCCGTTGCGCTCGATTTCCAGCTGCCGCTGCGCGTGCTGCTGATCTCGTTGTTGGGTATCGGCCTGATCGGCCTGACCAACCTCGCAGTCAGTTTCGGCCTCGCGCTATGGGTGGCGCTGCGCTCGCGCAAGCTCAACTTCCGTGCCACCCGTCCCTTGCTTGGCCGCATACTGCGCCACTTCATCGCCCGGCCGGGCGACTTCCTGCTGCCGCCACGCGAGCAACCGGCGCTGCCCGCCGCCGCGCGCGCGCAGCCCGATATCGATCTTGCGGAGACCGCGCGTGACTGGATACGCCTGCGTCGCTGACGCGCTGGCGGAGCATGGCCTGGCCGTGCTGCCGGATTTTCTGGGCCGCGACGAGACCGAGCGGCTCGCCGCCGTTTGCCGTGCCCGACGCGAGCGCTTTGCCCGCGCCGGCGTGGGCCGGGCCGACGGCCACACGGTGAACGCCGCCATCCGTGGCGACGATGTGCTGTGGCTGGATGACGACGATCCTGCTGCCGCGTCCGTGCTTGCCCGGCTCGGCGCGCTGCAGGACGAGCTCAACCGCTCGCTCTATCTGGGCCTCGCCCGGCTCGAATGCCATCTGGCGGCCTACCCGGCCGGCACCTTCTACAAGCGCCATCTGGACCAGCATCGTGGCGAGGACACCCGGGTCGTCACCATCGTGCTCTATCTCAACCCCGATTGGCGCGAGGAGCACGGCGGCCAGCTGCGTATCTATACCGAAGAGGGGCCGCACGATGTGTTGCCGGTCGGTGGTACGCTGGTCACCTTTTTATCCGACCGCTTCGAGCATGAAGTGCTACCGGCCACGCGCGAGAGGCTGTCGCTCACCGGCTGGTTCCGCCGCCGCGAGTCGGGTGTTTTGTGAGCTGCCGCACGGACGTCACCCGCCACCGGACGTAGAATGCGTGGTATGAAAGCGGAGAGTAACGCGATGAAAATCAATCGGTTGTGCGCGGTGGGCATCGCTGCCGTCGTCCTGGCACTGGGCGGTTGCGCCACCAGCGATTCGGCCAATGTCTACACGCGTGATCAGATGCGCGCGGCCGCCACCGTGCAAAGCGGCGTGGTCGATCAGGTGCGCGAAGTCCGGATGGAAAACTCCACCGGCATCGGCGCGATGGCTGGCGGCGTGATCGGCGGCATCGCGGCGGGCCGGAATATCGGCGGCGGCTCCGGCCAGATCGTCAGCGGGATTCTCGGCTCCATCCTCGGCGGCCTCTTGGGCAACGTGATCGAAGAGAACGTGATGAGCAAGCAGGCGCTGGAAATCTCGCTGACGCTCGACAACGGCCAGCGCATGGTGGTGGTGCAGGAAGCCGACCAGCCCATCATACCCAACCAGCGCGTCGACGTGATTTCGGACGGCCAGACCACGCGCGTGGTACCGGCTACTGGCGGCTACCAGAAAGGCACGTCGGCGACGCCGGCGAACTATTCGTTCTGAGCGGTGTTCCTTTGGTTTTGAATTCAGGCGTGAGCGGAAAGATATCGATGCAGGGAGTCAAACTCAGTTCAGTCGGTATGATGCTCGGCGCTTGCGCACTGCTGCTGGCGGTCATTCATTTCTGGGCCGGGCCGTTCTCCCCAACACCCTCGCTCGAAGCCGTGGTGGCGGCCAAGACGGTCGCAATCCGCGACGTGGTAGTGGCCACCCTGGGTGGTAAGGCAGCGCCCACGGTACCGGCTTCGCCGTGGGACCTGGATCGCACCCTCATGTTGCTAGGTTCAGTGCTTGGTGCTGCGGCACTGGTTTTGGCGGTGCTCGGTTTTGTGCGCAATGAGCCGGCAAGGGCTTGCGGCGGCGCCGCTGCGTTGGGTGGCGCGGCGCTTGCCTTTCAGTTCGTGGTTATTGCAGTTGCCGCAGTGGTGCTGGCCATTCTGGTTGGCGCCTTGCTGAAAACATTGGCCTGACGTCGAGCCCGGCCGGCGGCTACCTTGAGCGGCCGAGCCACGGAGGCCGGCTTTATCTGGCCAGCCAGCGCGCCGCATCGAGCGCGTAATAGGTCAGTACCGCATCAGCGCCAGCGCGCTTGAAGCCCAGCAGCGCTTCGAGCACCACCGCTTCCTCGTTCAGCCAGCCGTTCTGGCTCGCCGCCTTCAGCATCGCGTATTCACCCGACACTTGGTAGACAAAGGTCGGCACGCCGAATTGGTCCTTCACCCGGCGCACGATATCGAGGTAGGGCATGCCGGGCTTGATCATCACCATGTCGGCACCTTCGGCCAGGTCCATCGCTACCTCGTGCAGCGCCTCGTCGCCATTGGCCGGGTCCATCTGGTACGTGTACTTGTTGCCCTTGCCGAGGTTGCCGGAGGAACCGACCGCATCGCGGAACGGGCCGTAGAAGGCCGAGGCGTACTTGGCCGAGTAGGCGAGGATGCGGGTATGGACGTGGCCGGCAGCGTCGAGCGCCTGGCGGATGGCGCCCACGCGTCCATCCATCATGTCGGACGGCGCGACCATGTCGGCGCCGGCCGTGGCGTGGCAGAGCGCCTGCTTCACCAGCGCCACCACCGTTGCGTCGTTCATCACGTAGCCGTTTACGTCGGTGAGCCCGTCCTGGCCATGGCTGGTGTACGGGTCGAGCGCGATGTCGGTGATCACGCCGAGCTCGGGAAAGGCCGCCTTCAGCGCGCGCACGGTGCGCGGCACCAGGCCATCCGGGTTCCACGCCTCCTCGGCACCGTCGGTCTTCAGATGCGACTCGGTGACCGGGAACAGCGCCAGCCCCGGAATGCCCAGGCGCACCGCCTCGGCGGCGGTTTGCAGCAGCAGATCGATGCTTTGCCGCTTCACGCCGGGCATGGAGGCAATGGCTTCCTCGCGCTGTTCGCCGTCGAGCACGAACACCGGCAGAATCAGATCGTTCGCGGTCAGCACGTGTTCGCGCATCAGGCGGCGCGAGAAGTCGTCGCGGCGCATGCGGCGGGCGCGAAAGGCAGGAAAAGCACGTTGGCTCATCGGGCGGGGCTCCGTATCGGTCGGTTCGCGCAAGATTCTACGCCTCGTCGTCACCAAACCCGGCATGCAACGATTACCAGCGGCGGCCAGCCTCGCTACAATCGGAAGCATCTGTTTTCTATCAAGGCCGTCCGTGTCCGACCTTGCCACCTTGGCCCGTCTTGCTGATATCGCCCGCCGCGTTGCCGCCGAGGAAGTGATGCCGCGCTTCCTGTGCGTGGCGCGCGAGAAGAAACACGACGGCACGCTGTTCACCGAGGCCGACCTCGCGTCGCAGCGTGCGCTGGCCCGGCTGCTGCCCGAGCTCGTGCCCTGCCCGGTGCTGGGCGAGGAAATGAGCGAGGCCGAACAGCAGGCGCTGTGGGATGCGAATCCGGACGGGCTGTGGGTAGTCGATCCCATCGACGGCACCACCAACTTCGTCCATGGCCTGCCGTACTTCGCGATCTCGATCGCGCTGATGCGGCGCGGGCGCTCGGTGCTGGGGGTGGTCTACCTGCCGGTGATGGACGAATGCTTTTCTGCCGCGGCGGGCCACGGCGCCTGGCTCGATGGCCAGCCGCTGCCACTGGCGAGCGAAGAGATCGCGCTCTCCGACGCGGTGGCCATCGTCGAGCCCAAATGGCTGGGTGGCCATCTGCCGACGCGTGCCGTTACCGTGGCGCCGTTTGCCAGTCTGCGCAACTTTGGCGCTTCGACCATAGATTGGTGTTATCTCGCCGCTGGCCGGATCGACGTGGTGCTGCATGGCGCACAGAAGCTGTGGGATTACGCGGCTGGTGCGTTGATCGCCGAGGAAGCCGGTTGCCGCTTTGCCACGCTGTCGAGTGACGACTACTGGGGCCATCACCCGGTCTGGTCACGCTCGGTGATTGCGGGGCGCACGCCGACGCTGTTCGAGGCGTGGAAAGCCTGGGCCCGCGCCAATCGCTGACGAGCAGGCCGCGCGATGCGCGCGACGTGCAGCATCAAGGCCGCACGCCTTGAGCTTTGCGCCGACCTGACACGATGGGTCTATTGCGCCATTTTGGTGCATTGCCAACGGGCAGTGTTGCGATTGTGCAGTGCACAAAATTCCTTGCGACGTTTTATGATGGTCTCGTTCCAGCCAGGAGAGACCCCGATGAACGCGCCCCTTGCCCTTCCCCGGCCCAATGACCATCCGCAGCGCCGACAACTGAACGACGAGGCCCATGCTCGCCCGTACGAGCCGCTGGCCACGCCGGCCCGCGCCAGCTACCTCGCCTATCTGCACCGCAATACCAGTCACGAGCAGGAGCTGTGGCTGATTGGCGAACTCTGCGCCTGGGGGGGCGCGCCGCCGCCGCCGGCCGGCTGCCTGCATTGGTCGGCGACCGTGGGCGGCGTGCGCATCAAGTGGGCGCGGCACACCGAGTTTTCGTCGCTGACGGTGATTGCCGAGCTGGGGGCCGAGGCAGCCTTCGCGCAGACAGCGCTTGCGATGCTACCGGCGGACTGGCTGGTGCAATTGCCGGGCAATGTGCTGCACGCGGCCCATGCCTGGCTGTTACCGGAGCTGGACCTGCCCGGCGGTATCGATGCGATCTCCGAACAGTATTTCGAAGGGTACGAGCTGATCGGCGCACGCATCGGCGAGGGTGCCGGCGTGGCCTATACCGATTTTCGTATCCATGCCGACGGCTATACGCGCTACGTGCTCGGCAACGCGGGGATGGGTGCCCGCCAGGCGGGCCGTATGCTGCAACGCCTGTTCGAGCTCGACACCTACCGCATGCTGGCTTTTCTGGCGCTGCCGCTGGCCAAGAGCATCTCGCCCGAGTTGTCCGACGCCGATCATGAACTGGCCGAGCTGACCAGCGCGATGTCGAACGCGCGTGAGGAGGACGAGCCGGCGCTACTGAACCGGCTGACGCAGCTGGCGGCCCGTATCGAGAGCGCGCTTTCCAAGACCGACTTTCGCTTCTCCGCGGCCCACGCCTACTACGAAATCGTGCAACGCCGCGTCGTCGAGCTGCGTGAGCTGCGCATCCAGGGCGTGCAGCCCTTCTTCGAGTTCGTCGAGCGGCGGCTGTCGCCGGCCATGGATACCTGCGAATCGGTGGCGCGGCGCCAGCGCGTGCTGGCCACGCGGGTGGCGCGCGCCTCGTCGTTGCTGCGCACCCGGGTCGAGATCACCCACGAGCGGCAGAACCAGCTGTTGCTGGCGTCGATGGACAAGCGTGCCCGACTGCAACTGCGCTTGCAGGAAACGGTGGAAGGGCTGTCGGTGGCCGCGATCACCTACTATGCGGTGGGCCTCGTCGGATATGGCGCCAAGGGGCTCAAGAGCGCGGGGGTGCATGTGAACGCGGAGCTCGTCACGGCGCTTGCCATCCCGCTGGTGGCGCTCGTGGTGGCGTGGGGCTTGCGGCGGATGCGGCGCGCGCTGGTGGCGCATAACGATTGAATGCCGCTCGTCGGACCGCATCGAAACAATCGTTTCAAACCGGGGTGTCAGGTTTCTCCGGATTGCACCAGAATGCGGCGCATTTTAATGATGCTGCCATGTCCGTCCGGCGCAGACCGGCGGTTCCAGAACAAGCCCCCGGAGAATACTGTGCGCATTGGCATCGTCACCGATTCCTGCTGCGATCTACCGCGTGCCCTGCTCGACGAGCAGGGCATCGTGATCCTGCCCATCACCATCCATGGTGACGACGAACATTTTATCGACAACCGCAACCCACAAGCGACGCTGGCATTCTATGAGCGTGTGAGCCGGGGCGACGGCAACTACACCTCCGCGCCGCTGTCGGTCGACGAGATCCGCGCGCTGTTCCTCGACAAACTGGTGGTCGAGTTCGACTACGTGTTCTGCGTGACGGTGATGGCGAGCCGCAGCAAGATCAACGAAAACGCGACGCAGGCCTCGCTCGGCATCCTGAACAGTTACAAGCCCATCCGCGCCGCAGCCGGCGTCGCCGGGCCGTTTTCATTGCGGGTATTCGACAGCAACAGCCTGTTCTCCGGACAGGGGCTGATCGTGGCCGAGGTGGCGCGCTTGATCCGCGAGGAGCGCTCGACGCTCGATATCATCCGCCACATCGAAGTGCTGCAGCAGGTCACCCAGGCCTTCCTGATCCCTGAGAACCTGAACCAGCTGCGCAACCAGGCGCGGCGCAAGGGCGACAAGAGCGTGGGCTTCGCCTCCTACCTGTTGGGCAGTGCGCTCGATATCAAGCCCATCATCCGGGGTTTTCACGGCACCACGGAGCCCGTGGGCCGCATTCGCGGCTTCGAGGCCGGTGTGCAGAAGCTGTTCGATACCGCGTGCGAGCACGTCGAGCGGGGCCTGATCGCGCCCACTGTCTGCGTCAGTTACTGCGGCGACCCGGTGCGCGTACGCGACATGGCGGGATGGGGCCGGCTGGTCGAGGTCTGCGCCGCGCATGGCGTGAGCCTCAATCTGTCCGAGATGAGCACCACCGCAGCGGTCAATATCGGCACCGGTGGCCTCGCCGTGGCCTTTGCCAGCGAGCGCGAAGCACGCTTCGACTAGCTGCCCGCCACGCGTATGACCTTGGCCGGCATTGGGATGATCAGCTCTGCCCGGCGGCGAAACAGTGGGGCCGGCGGTAACAATTGCCGTTACGACCGCTGCCTTTCTGCGTCATGCTGCGTGTGATTGTGGCCCGGCTTGCGCGCTGAGCGCAGCCGCAGGTGCCACCCCGCCAGCTCTGCGGGAACGAACAACACACTGGAGCATAAGCATGAACGCAGCAGTCATACCGCATCGCATCGTCATCGTCGGCGGGGGCGCCGGCGGGATCGAGCTCGCCACCCGCCTGGGCCGTACCGTTGGCCGGGGCCGGCAGGCTGAGGTCATCCTGGTCGACGCCTCGCCCACCCATATCTGGAAGCCGCTCTTGCACGAGGTGGCGACCGGCGCGCTCAACAGCGGCGAGGACGAGGTGAACTACTTCGCCCACGCGTGGCGCAACGGCTATCGCTTCGAATATGGCTTTATGACGGGGCTCGATCGCGCGGCCAGAAGCGTCCATCTCGCCGAAGTGCGCGATGACGAAGGCACGGTGATGTCGGCCGCGCGTGAATTGGCCTACGACACGCTGGTGATCGCCGTTGGCGCCGTTGCCAATGACTTCGGCACGCCCGGTGTTGCCGAGCACTGCATGTTCCTCAACAACCCGCAGGATGCGGAAAAGCTCAGAAAGCGCATCCTGGCGCTGACCTTTGCCGCCAGTGCGCATGCGTCGACTGTGCCCTTGCGCATCGCCATCATCGGCGCCGGCCCTACCGGCGTGGAGCTGTCGGCCGAGATCCACCACACTATCTGCGAGATGCATCACTACGGTGCCAATTTCACGCCAGATCGGCTGGAAATCACGCTGATCGAAGCCGGCGAGCGCATCCTCGCCGCTGCGCCGTCAACCTTGGCGGACTACGCCACGGCCGAGCTGGAAAAGCGCGGCATCCAGGTTTTCACGCACCGGCGCGTCGAGGCAGTCGAGCCCGGCGTGGTGATGCTGGCCGACGGCACGCAACTGGCGATCGACATCGCGGTATGGGCGGCCGGGGTGAAGGCCTCGCCCTGGCTGGCCGAGTTGGGGCTGGAGGTGAATCGCGGCAACCAGATCAAGGTGACGACCACGCTGCAGACGCTGACCGATCCGGCCATCTTTGCCATCGGCGACTGTAGCGAGGCACCGGATGGCGAGGGGGGCAGGCCGCTGGCCGCCACCGCGCAGGTGGCGCACCAGGAGGCCGAATGGCTGGCCGGTGCGCTCGCTGACAAGCTGGCGGGCCGGGAAGTGGTGCCTTTCGTATTCAAGCCGCAGGGGATCATGGTGTCGCTCGGCAAGCACACTGCCGTCGGCAGCCTCGCTGCCATCGTCGGCCCCAAGCGCAACTACTACGTGGAAGGACGCGGCGCCAAACTGATCTACGCCTCGCTCTATCGTATCCATCAGGCGGCGGTGCACGGCTGGCCGCTCACCATCCTGTTATGGATGGGCGACAAGCTGCGCCGGGTTGCACGGCCGGCGATCAAGCTGCATTGATGCGTCACTCACAAAACCCTGCTGGCATCGTTGCACTCACTGGCCGTACAGTTTGTACTGTCTGCGTTTCGCGCGCCTTGCCAGCACCGCTACGCGGGGTTTTGTGAGTGACGCCGGTGGTTCTGATGGGAATTGCATGAAAACGGCGCCGCGAGGCGCCGTTTTCATTGTTGCGAACTGCCGCGGGTGGGATCAGTTCTTCGGCATGATGTTGTTGAACACGTATTGCACGCCCTTCACCTTTTCGGCGATCAGCCCGGCCTTGGCCATTTGCTCACCGGTGTCGGTCGCGCCTTCGATGGTCACGTCCTTGCCCTTGCCGCTGACCTTGAGGCCGAAGGGCGCGAGTTCGGCATCGGCATTGAGCGCGGCCTGCACGGCGGCGGCCAGCGCTTCGTCCTTCAGTTCGGCCGGCTTTTCGGTGACGGCCGGTGCGGCCGGCTTCTGTTCCGGCGCACTGGCGCAGCCAATTGCGAGCAGCGAGCCAACAAGGGCAGCGATCAGGCCCAGGCGCGAAATGGTGGTGGTCATCGGTGTCCCCTAAAGACGATTCTGGTGGTATCGGGTCTGGGCCCTGGTGGCTCAGGTGGACACAGATTGTGTGGACGCCATGTTGCAAAAAGATGAAATCCCCACAGCGACGGCGTCATCACGACGGGCGTGCCGGGAGCGGCCAGTGCCGGGCCGCGCCTGCAAACCGACAGGCCGCCCCGTCATGCTGGCCGAACTGATCACGGCAGCCAGCATGACGGGGTTGGGCAAGGTTGGGTTGTTACGATGCCTGCACAGTCACTTCGACCGTGTCGCAGCCGGGCGTAGCGGCCAGCGCCCGCTGATACAGCGAGATCAGTTGCGGCGGATCGTCGTAGCAGATGCGCAGCCCGGCGATCATGTCCTCGCGCATCAGCGTGCGCATCTGCACGAGGGTGGCGTCGCTTACCGGCTCGGTCACACCACATTCGATCAGCCGGCCGCGGATCACCGGGATGTCGCTGGCGACCGGCGTGACACGCCAGCCGGGCGTGGCGCCGATGGCGGCAGCGGGCAGGTCCATCCAGTTGGCGCCGGTCTGCTCGAACACGCTGAGCATGGTGCGATAGGCGTTGCTGCCGATCACCGGGAAATCATCCGGCTCGGCCTGCAAGGTGTTGATCCGGGTCATTGCCTGGACGATGGGCACCAAGCGGTCGAGCCGGTAGCGGCGGGCGATGTTGGGATTGCCGATGCGCGCGAGGTTGGCGAACAACTCGGAACTGGGCGCATGGCCAATGGTGGCGGCCTCGCGGGCAAAGCCAGCCCACACGCCATCGGCACCGTTAAGCAGTGCCTCAATCAGGTTGGCGTTTTCCATACCACAGCCCACATGCATGTGTACCAGGAGGCGCTGATCTGGCCGCAGGTTGGCGCGCACCACGGCGGCCATGGTGCCGATCTGGAACGGGAAGCTGGTGCCGCGCCCGTCCTCGAAAGCAGCGGCGGCCACCGGCTGCTGCGCCAGCACGGCGGCGATGGTCGCGACCCATTGCCAGTCCTGGTAGAACGCGTCCGGCATGTCCTGATAGTTGATATAGATGCGCGGTGCGCCGCCATGGTCGCCGCGCATGTTCTGCGCCATCCACTGGATGCTGGCGACCAGCGCATCGATGAAGGCCTGGCGCGCCTGCGGCGTGGGCGGCACGGCGTCGTTGGCAACGTCGATGTCGACGATGGTGTTGGGAATGCGGTAGTCCACCAGCTTCTGCATGCTGATGTCGGGCTGGAAGTTGCCTTGCGCGTCAAAGCTGCCGATGGTGGCGAAGGCAAAACAGCCAGTGAGATCGGCGCCAGCTGCGTTGAGCTGCTGCACGAACACGTCGTCCACCTGTGGCACCTTGGGCAGGCTCACGTCGAACGTGCCGAGCAGGATGTCAGTGAAGCCGACCTGGCGGGCGAGATCCAGCAATTCGTACTTGTTGGTGACGGTATGACCAAGCGGAATACCAACAACGGGCTCGCGCAGCGACAGATCAAGCAGCACCGGATCGATGCGCTGCAGCGTAGCGGTCTTGTCCTGCATCTGGGCGATGCGCGCCTGGCAGGCGGCGAGGGCCTCGGGGGAGAGCGGCGGAATGGGGTAATGCGGCACGGGCGCGTTTCCTTGTGGTGATTGAACGGCCCATGCAGGATAGATAGACAAGAAAAAAGCCGCACAGCAGTGCGGCTTTTTTCTTCGAATCTTGGTCGGGGTGAGAGGATTCGAACCTCCGGCCTCTACGTCCCGAACGTAGCGCTCTACCAGGCTAAGCTACACCCCGACTTGCAAAGAAGCGCGATTATTCCCGCCTCTTTGCAAGCTGTCAACTGCTGCGATTCACCGCCAGATCGGCAAGAGCGACCAGTGCCTGCGTGGCCGGGTTGTCCGGCAGACCGGCCAATTCGGCGCGCGCGGCGTCGGCCTCGCGACGGGCCACGGCCATGGCGTAGTCGAGGGCGCCGCAGCGCTCCACTGCCCCCAGCACGGCACCGAAGTGCTCACGCTGGGCGTGTTGCAGCGCATTGCGCACGATGGCGGCATCGTCGGCGCTGCCGTGTCGCATGGTGTAGATCAGTGGCAGCGTCGGCTTGCCTTCGGCCAAGTCGTCGCCCAGGCTCTTGCCGATCTCGTCCTGCTTGCCGGTGTAGTCGAGCACGTCGTCGACGATCTGGAAGGCGGTGCCCAGGTGCATGCCATAGGCGGCCATGGCGGTTTCGCGCTCGGTGCCGGCGCCGGTGAGGATGGAACCCAGGCGCGCGGCGGCCTCGAACAGCTTGGCTGTCTTGTAGCGGATCACATGCAGGTAGCCGGCCTCGTCGATGTCGACGTTGCCGATATTCATCAGCTGCATCACCTCGCCTTCCGCGATGATGTTGGTCGCGTCGGCCAGCACTTCCATCACCCGCATCGAGCCGCAGTTCACCATCATCTGGAAGGCGCGGCTGTAGAGGAAATCGCCGACGAGGACGCTCGCGGCATTGCCGAACAGCGCGTTGGCGGTATCGCGACCCCGGCGCAGGCTGGATTCGTCGACCACGTCGTCGTGCAGCAGTGTGGCGGTGTGGATGAATTCGACCACGGCGGCGAGTTCGCGGTGGTGTTCGCCCTCGTAGCCCTGTGCGCGGGCCGAGAGCAGGGTGATGACCGGGCGCAGGCGCTTGCCGCCGGAGCTGACGATATACTCGGCAACCTGGCGCACCAGTACCACATCGGAATACAAACGGTCGCGGATCAGTGCATCTACTGCCACCATCTCCGCTCCGACGACCGATTTGACGAAATCCATCGTCACGCTCGACCCCGCTTATGCCTGGAAACAAACGGGCGATGGTAGCACGAGTCGGCGGACTCTCGCAGGCAGGCCGCAGTGACGGCAGGGCGGTTCTGCGGCACGGGTTGCGCTAAGTGTTTGACCCAGCAGCATCTTGCGCGTATAGTCGCGGGTTCCCGTTCTCAAGGGCGGGATATGTGCGCATGGGGCGCACAGTCCAAATTTTGGAGCTCGTTATGTATGCAGTCGTAAAAACCGGTGGCAAGCAGTACAAAGTTGCCGTCGGCGAAAAACTTAAAGTAGAACAGATTGCTGCAGACATCGACAGCCAGATCGTACTGAATGAAGTATTGATGGTGGCAGACGGTGACGCAGTCAAGATCGGTGCACCGCTGGTGGCCGGCGCGGCCATCAAGGCAACGGTGATTTCGCAGGGTCGTCACGACAAGGTTCGCATCTTCAAGATGCGTCGTCGTAAGCACTACCAGCGTCACCAAGGCCATCGTCAGAACTACACCGAAATTCGCATCGATTCGATCGACGCGTAATCAGCGAGGAGCTTACAACCATGGCACACAAAAAAGCTGGCGGTAGTTCCCGTAACGGCCGCGACTCACAAGCCAAGCGTCTTGGCATCAAGGTTTACGGCGGCGAGCTGATTCCGGCAGGTTCGATCATCGTGCGTCAGCGCGGTACCGAATTCCACCCGGGCGATAACGTTGGCATCGGCAAGGATCACACCCTGTTTGCCCTCGTCGACGGCTACGTCAAGTACGCGATCAAGGGCGCTGCCAAGCGTCGTACCGTGATCGTACTGCCGTACACCGGCGAAGAAGCTTAACTCAAGCCTCTCTTCCGGTTCGCGAAGCCCTATCCTGCGATAGGGCTTTTTTCATTGCAGGACGGGTGACATGCAGTCGCCATGCGTCTTGCGCGTATCATCGCGACCATAAGCCCGCACCGGATCATCCGGCGCGCAGGCACTCACGAATCACAGCAGGACTGGGCCTGGCCTATGAAATTCATTGACGAAGCAAGAATCGAAGTGATCGCCGGCAAGGGCGGCAAGGGTTCGGCCAGCATGCGCCGCGAGAAATTCGTGCCGCGCGGCGGCCCGGACGGCGGCGACGGCGGCAAGGGCGGCAGCGTCTGGGCCGTGGCTGACCAGAACATCAACACGCTGGTTGATTATCGCTTCGTCAAGAAATACAAGGCGCAGGATGGCGAATCCGGTCGTGGCGCCGATTGCTACGGTGCCGCCGGTGATGAAGTCGAGCTGCGTTTCCCGGTCGGCACCTTGATCACTGACGCTGAAACTGGCGAGGTGGTGGCCGATCTGACCTGCGACGGCGAGCGGATCTGCCTCGCCAAGGGGGGCAAGGGCGGCTGGGGCAATATCCACTTCAAGAGCTCGGTCAACCGTGCGCCGCGCCAGACCACGCCGGGCGAGGAAGGCGAGCGGCGCGATCTGCGGCTCGAGCTGAAGGTGCTGGCCGACGTGGGTCTCCTGGGCATGCCCAATGCCGGCAAGTCGACCTTTATCGCTGCGGTCTCGGCCGCGCGCCCTAAGGTCGCCGATTACCCGTTCACCACGCTGCATCCCAACCTGGGTGTGGTACGCATCGATGAGAACCGCAGCTTTGTCGTCGCCGATATTCCCGGTTTGATCGAAGGCGCGGCCGACGGCGCGGGCTTGGGTCATCGCTTCCTCAAGCATTTGCAACGCACCGGCCTGTTGCTGCATATCGTTGACCTCGCGCCGTTCGATGCCGAGGTTGATCCGGTCGCCGAGGCACGTGCCATCGTCGACGAGCTGCGCAAGTACGACGACGCCTTGCACCGCAAGCCGCGCTGGCTGGTGCTGAACAAGCTCGATATGGTCGAGGACGAGGAGCGCGCAGCGCGCATCGACGCCTTCCTCGCCGCAATGGGCATCACCGAGCGCCAGCCCGATCCGCTGGCGGTGTTCGATCCCAATTTCCTGCGCGTATTCACCATCTCCGGTTTGACCGGTGAGGGCTGCCGCGAGCTGACCTACGCCATCATGGATTACCTTGAGGCTGCCCGTGCATTGGTGCGGGAAACCGAGGCCTTGCTGCCACCCTCGCCCAAGCTTGACGAAGATGAGGCCGACGCCCTCAACGCCTTCGACGCGGACGAGAACTGAGCGGCTACGCCCGTGTTGCCCGCCGTGGTGCGGGGCTGGTTTTCCGGCTTCGTAGCCGCAGCGCCCTACATTTTGCGCTCGCCCGGCCTGCCCCGCCATAGCTGGGCTGGCCATGCTGCCCGATGTGGGAAACGCCGCTGAGGTGGCTCTGCAACGCATGCTGTTTCCCCGCCGTGACAACAAGGGTTTCTGGCCCTAATCTGCCTTGCCATGCACGCCGATACCCTATCCGAATTCTTCCTGCCGGGCTTCGAGGCGCGTGATCTGGGGCCGCTTGCCGGCCTGTTGCGCGCCAAGCCCTATCTCGATGCGCTGATCACACTTTTTCGCGGCGGCGAGGACGAAGTGCTGGTGCGCCTTTTGATGCTGCGCGAGATCGGCGCGCGCGCCGATGCGCCGCGCTGGAGCCCGCAGGAACTCGACAGCCACTTCGGCTATATCAACCCGATCAAGCGCGACACCGTGCTCAAGCGCCTGCGTGACAACGGGCTCCTGGTCTGGGATAGCGACAACGCCTTGTATTCGCTGTCCGAACCCGGCCGGGTCGCGCTGTCCGCCATCGCTACGCTGACGCAGTTCGCCGATGGCGATGCCGAGCTTGGTTACCTCACCGCCCAGGTCGCCGCCGGCCAGGCCGTCGGCAATATCGCGCCCGAGGCGCTGCAGCATCTGCTGGCGCGGCTCAACGAGCTGCATGGCGATTTCGAGAATGCGCTGGAATCGCAATCGGAATTCCAGATCCGCAGCGCGCGCGCCAAGCTAGAAAGCGTTTGGCGCTGGGTCGAGAAGGGCACCGAAGTGATGCGTGGCGTGTTGGCCGATGATGAGACCGACCACGCGGTGCATCAGGTGGCGCAGGCGATCGCGCTGGCACAGGGGCGCATGCTGCGCATGGCGGGGGTGTTCCAGCGCCGGCTGGCCGAACTCGCTGCCCAGCGCGTGCACCTGGGGCAGTCTGGCCTGACTTCGACCAATGTCGCCGACTGGCTGCGCGGCCGCTCGCAGGAACAATTGGCCGCGCTTGGCCGCGATCTGCTCACCTTTCACCCGGAGCCGGCGTTTGTTGTGTCCGACATCCTGCTCGACGTCGCCGAGTTCGAGCTGATCGAGCGCGAGCGTGCCGACGAAACGGCCTCGGCCTTGCCCACCTCGGAACTCGCCGCTTCTGTCTCCGCCGTTGAGGCAGAGCGCCTGCTGCTGGCCGAGGAACTCTACGGCTTCCTCAAGGGCATCGACACCACTGCGCCGCTGGCTCGGGCTGTGCTCTCCGATACCTACCCCGAAACCGCCTATAGGCTGTCGTTGCTGTCGCTGCTCGGCGATGCCGAGGCCGCGCTGGAGCACAGCATCGTCGCCGATCTCGTCAAATTGCCGCTGGCGCTGGTGACCGAGGATGCGATCGATGAGCTCGATCATCCTAATGTCGCCACGCTGACACGAGGTCATCTAAAGCCGTTGGGCAAAGTAAAATAGCGCCTTGCCCAAGGCCAGGAATACATGATGAGTTTGCTTGATGAACTGAAAAAACAGGCGCAGAACCGTGCGGTTGACGATGCAGAGGCGCGTGCGCTGCGTGCCCAGCGGTTGGCTGATATCAATGCCAGCCTGCGCGACGTCTTCAACTACCTGTACGAGTTGACCGAACAGCTCAAGGTGATCCGCCCGGCTAACCCTTATCGCTATCGCATTTGGGGTGTGGGTGAGTGGGAAAACCTACAGTTCGACAAAGTGGCGGTCGATCTACGGCAAAAGCGCGTCGACGAAGCCGACCATGCCGATACGCTGGAATTTGCCGTGGTCTGGCTGGCGGCCCAGCCGCTCAAGGCCAGCTACGGTTCGCAGTCCGAGGCTAACTACCTCAAGGACAAGCTGTGGAACCTCGGTTGTCGGCTGGAAGAAAAGCTGCAGCGCACACCTGAAGGGCGTTTCCTGCGCGCCGTGATCACCGTTGAGCCCTTCCTGCCCATGCGCTGGCGTTTCGAGGCGCTGCACGGCGAGGGGAATATCCGCCTCACCGTGCGCAACCTGGATGATCTACGCGAGGACATCGTTGTACTGACCCCGGCCGAATGCACGCCGGCGCTGTGCGAAGAGCTTGCGCGTGCGCTGCTCGGCCAACCCAACCACGCTGCCCAATTGCTGCGACGCTGAAAACAGAATCCATGGACCAAGCCCTCAACATCCTGGTGGCCCGCCTTTTGGCGCACCGCTTCATTCCCCGCCGCGATCCGCTGGCGCGACGCGCGCTGATCGACGAGCTGTTCCGCGAAAGCCTGGAACACCGCCTCGCCGAGTGCGGCCTGCAATTGCTGGAAAATCCCTACGCCGAGTACATCGCCGTTGGCCTCAAGCCCGAGATGGAAGACTGGGTGTTCGGCGAGGGCGAAAACTGGCTCTCCAACAACATGGGCCTGCCGCGCGATGCGATAGCGCTCTTGGTGGTGCTGTGGGCGTTGATCATTTTGCCGAAGCGCGAGCGCCAGATTGCCCGCGCCGAAACCACCGGCGACACTCAGTCCGATATGTTCGGTGAGCAAAAACCCATCACCCACGGCGAGGAAATGGCGCCCGGCGTGCCGGAAGACGCGGTCTATGCCGATTTCGGTAAGAAGCTCGGCGGCAAGGCGCGGTTCTCGATGAACCTCGGGCAGCTCGCCAAGCTCGGCTTCGTGCTCCGCCGCAACAAAATGATCCATGAGGGGCCGCTGCTCGATCTGATGATCGACTACGCCAGGCTCGCACCGCGCATCATCGAAGGCGCGCTGGGCGAGGTGTTGCAATTGTCCGGTACCCGGATCGCCGTCGAGCCCGATGAGGAGGTGCGTACCGATGAAGCCGATGTTGTCGCCGAGCCGCTCGAGCTGGTGAGTGGGGAGGAAGGCTGATGTTTCAGATCCGCGAACTCGAAATGATCCACTGGGATTTCTGGCGTGCCGTGCGCGTGCCGCTCGATGCCCAGATCGTCACCATCGTCGGCCCCAATGGCTCGGGCAAGACCACCTTGCTCGATGCGCTGCGCACGCTCTTGGCGCTCAAGTGCTCGGGCCGGCGCGATTACAAGCGCTATGTGCGCAACAACCGTGAGAACTATGCCTGGCTGCGCGGCGTGGCGAGCAACCCGCGGCGCAATAGCGGCGGCTTGTTCCCCTATCTGTTCTTCCCGGCCACCAGCGACGAGGTCACGCTGTTCTGCCGGATTAAGAAGCAGGGTGGCGACTGGGTGCGGCAGTACGCGATCGCTGAGGGTAACGTCACGCTCACGGCCGAGACCGAGTCGCAGCTGTCCTGGATCGGCGTCAATGAATACAAGCGCCGGCTGGAGCAGGCCGGGCTGACGCCGGCGATCGCCGAGGTGCTGGCGCTGGAGCAGGGCGATACCGACAAGCTGTGCGAGTACAGCCCCAAGGCGCTGCTCGATCTGGTGTTCCAGGTGTTCGGCGACAAACAGGTGCTCGATCACTATGCCGAGACCAAGTTGCGGCTGAAGGAAGCCGAGGGTGAGCTCGGCAAGATGGAGCAGCAGCTCTCCACCTTGGGGGTCGATGTCGAGCGCCTCAAGTTGCGCGCCAACAACCACCTGGAATGGCGCGCGCTGCAGGACGACGTGACCCGGCTGGAAGCGCAGGTGGTTCCTGCCCTGCGCTATGTCGAGCAATGGGACAGCCTGCGCGGCTACGTCAACCAGTTCAAGGGCAGCCGCCGCGCACTCAAGCTAAAGCAGGACGAGCTCGACCTGATCGATGTCGATTACCGGGCGGCCGAGACCGCGCAGCGCGAGGCGCTGACGCATGAGGAAGCGGCGCGGCGGGAGTACGACCAGGCATTCAAGGTATTCCAGGACGCGCGTGATGCCGCGCGCGACAGCGAAAAGACCTTGAAGGAAGCCGAGCGGCTGCGCCAGCTGGCCGAGCTGGAGCATGGCGCCGACGCGGTGGCGCTGAACGATACGCTGGGCAGGAAGAAGGACGCCGCAGGCGAACTGAAGCAGGCAATCCGCGCGGCCAAGGAAGAGCGGCAGCGCTTGGCCGAGGCGCAGTTCGCGCTGCAGCAGGGGCGCCCGCCACATCCGGATTTCGTGTCGCGCATGCGCGCGGCGCTCGACGAGGCCGGCATTGGCCATCAGTTGCTGACCGAGATCGTCGAAGTACGCGACAACAGCTGGCAGGATGCGGTCGAAGCGCTGCTGGCGCCGTATCGCCATATCATCCTGCTCAATCGCAGCAGCGATAAGCAGCGCGCCTGGGAAATCGGCCAGGAACTGAAATACCGCCACTTCATCGTGCCCGAGCGCGAGACTGTGGCACGCGCGCCGGCCAATTCCATTCTGGAGATCGTTGATTTCAAGGCCGACGCGCCGGGCTGGCTGGTCGGCCTCTTGAGCCGTACCCAGCGCGCTCGCTCGGTGGCCGATGGCCAGAAGCTCGATGGCGACTGGATCACCCGCGACGGTTATCACAAGGAGCGCCGCGGCGCGCGCGATATCTCCGCCAAGCCCGGCGATTACGCCTTTGGCGAGGCGGCGCGCCATTCGCGGCTGACCGAAGTAAGCCGTCGATTGCGCGAGCTGAACGAGCAACTGCTGGCCGATGAGGCAAGGCTGGGCGATCTGGAACGCGAGGCGTCGATGCTCACCCAGTCGCTGATGGGCATGCAGGCCGTAGTGCAGCTCGCTGCGCGGCAGGACGAATTCGCCGCTGTCGCCGAGCGCTGGCCGGAAGAGGAACGTCGCGCGCAGGAAGCTGGCGCCGCGCTGGCCGCCGCCCAGGTCGGCTGGGACGAAACCCGCAATGCGCGCGAGGAAGGCCGCGTCGCTTTCGAAAAACTGAAGGACGCACGCACCCGACTCGATATCCAGGTGGGCGCGCTGATCGATCAGCTCACGCGCCAGCGCGAGGAGCAGTCGCGGCAGATCCGTGCATTGCGCGGCGCCAAGGCGGCACTGCCGGTGGACTATTCCGCCGCAGCGGCGCTGCGCGAGCTGAAGGACAAGTACGGCGGATCGCGCGAAGTGCTGCACATGGTCGAGCACGAACAAGCCCGGCTGGCCGGTGGCGATTGGGAAACCGACCCGATGGTGGTGGCGCGGCGCGACAAGCTAGCTGGCGACCACGGTGCGCTGGAGCGCGATACCCAATTGCATCGCAACGAAGTTGATCGCACCAATCAGCTGACCGACGAGGCGCGCGCGGCCTATATCAATAAGCTCAAGGCCACCGTGCGCGCCTACGGTCGCAACGTAAAGCGGCTGGGGGAGCTCGCCGGCATCGAGGTCGAGCTCGATCTGCCGCAGCTCGACAATGACGACCTGACGCTGGCGCAGGCCGGTCTTTCTGCCCGCTTCAACTTCGATCAGAAGGGCATGATGGGGCTGAACGATGGCGAGGCGTCAGGTGGCCAGCAGGTGATGAAATCGCTGATCCTGCTGATCGGTCTGATGATGGACGAATCGAACCCCACCGGTTTCGTCTTCATCGACGAGCCGTTCGCCCACCTGGACATCTTCAACATCGACCGGGTCGGCGCCTTCCTCAAGGCGACGCAGGCGCAGTACCTGATCACCACGCCGCTGACGCACAATACCAATGTCTATGGCCCGTCCGAATTGACGCTGACCACGCGCAAGAAACAGCCTGGCGAAACCTGGGCGCCGCTGATCGCGCAAACGCGGCGGCGCATCCGCGCCACCGAGCCGGCCTGAACCGGGAGCACAACATGACTGTCACCGATCCGACCTTCTGGCGCGCTACTTGCGCCGCGCTACCAGGCGCTACCCGCGATATCAAATGGGGCGACGTCGAGGTCTGGTCGGTCGGCGGCAAGATGTTCAGCCTGCACGGTCTTACTCGCGGCCGCATTGCCTTCAAGGTCGATGCGGCCCGCTTCCTGGAGCTGACCGATCTGCCCGGCATCGAGCCGGCGCCTTACCTTGCGCGCCATCACTGGGTGGCGCTGGATCATGCCGGCGTGCTCGATAACGAGACCCTCGCCGCGTTGCTCACCAATGCCTACCGGCTGGTGCGTGCCAAATTGCCAGCCAGACAGCGCAACGGGCTGCCCGAATTTCCCCGAGAAGATCAATGACCAAGAAAACCCTCAGCCTGTCCAAGCGCGGCAGCACTACCCCGGCGAGCGAAGAAGGCCGCAAGGCGCCATTGCGCCCCGGTGCGCGCGGCCATATCCGCCCGCCGCAGCCACGCACCGGCGAAACCAAGGCCGCCGCGCCAGTGGTGCAGCCTAGATCGCTGTCGATCAGTGGTATCCAGCAATTCTTCGCCCCCAGCCCGCGCGGCCTTGAGCAGCTCTTGGCGGATGAACTCGGCGCCATCGGTGCCGGCGGCGTGCGCGTGGTCGATGGCGGCGTTGCGTTCAGCGGCGACTGGTCGCTGGTCTACAAGGCCAACCTGCATTCGCGCATCGCCAGCCGCATCCTGTGGCGGCTCGACGAGCGCGCCTACCGCAACGAGAGCGATCTCTTTCGCATGGCGGGCCGCATCGCCTGGTCGGAACTCTTTGACGTGCATCGCACGATCAAGGTCAGCGTAACCGCCCAGCGTAGCCCGCTGCGCAGCGTCGATTTCGCCGCGCTTAAGATCAAGGATGCCGTTTGCGACGTGTTTCGCGCTGCCACCGGCGAGCGCCCCAGCGTCGATACCGCCGTGCCGGACGTGCGGCTGCATCTGTTCCTGACCGATCGGGTGGCCACTTTATATATGGATACCTCGGGCGAGCCACTGTTCAAGCGCGGTCACCGCGTCGAAACCGTCGATGCTCCGCTGCGCGAGAATCTCGCCGCCGGCCTGCTGCAGCTGGCCGGCTGGCATGGCCAGGAAGCGCTGCTCGATCCCATGTGTGGCAGCGGCACCTTCGTGCTCGAAGCAGCCGGGATTGCGCTCAAGCGCGCGCCAGGGCGCGATCGTTCATTCGGCTTTGAAAAGCTTGCACCCTTCCAGGTAGACGTCTGGCAAGCGATCCGCGCCGAAGCGCGCGCGCAGGAACTCACCAGCTTGCCGTATCCCATCGTCGGCAGTGATCGCGACGCGATGAGTCTCGATGCCGCGCGCAGCAATGTGCGTGCAGCCGGCCTGGAGTCGCTGGTGACGCTGAAGCTTGCTGACGTACTCGATGCCGAGGCGCCGGCGGATAGCGGTTGCCTGATTGCCAACCCGCCCTATGGCGTCCGGCTGGAAGATCAGGAGGCGCTGGCCAACTTCTATCCGCATCTGGGCGACGCGCTCAAGCGCAGCTTCTCCGGCTGGCGCGCCTATTTTTTCACCGGTGATCTGCGGCTGCCCAAACTGATCCGGCTCTCGGCCAGCCGCCGCCTGCCGCTCTACAACGGTGCGCTGGAATGCCGCTTGTACGAATTCCAGGTCGTGGCGGGATCGAATCGCTGAACGAAGAGGGCGCCTACGGGCGCCCTTTGCCTATCCATCCCTCACCTAATAAGAGGCACGCCATATGCCGGATATGCTGGTCAGGCTCTATGACTTACCGCCACTGGAGCCGGCTCTGGCCAGGGTGCAAGCGCAGGGAGTAGAAATCCGCCGCGGACTTGCGCCGGAGAAACACCTGATCGCCGATTGGGCCGGACGAACGTTCGGTCCGACCTGGCAGAGTGAATGCGAAGTGGGCTTCGGTTTTGCTCCACCCACCGTCTTTGTCGCAACGCGGGAACGGCAACTGCTGGGTTTCGCCTGCTACGACACCACGGCCAAGGGCCTGTTTGGTCCGACCGGCGTGGACGAAGCGGGGCGAGGTCAGGGCATTGGCACCGGATTGATGTTGATGGCGTTGCATGCCATGCGCGCCCACGGTTATGCCTATGCAGTGATCGGCTCCGCTGGTCCGATGGAATACTATGGCCGCACCCTGGGCGCGATGGTGATCGAACACTCGGATCCAGGTCTTTATGCGGGCATGCTCTGGGACTGATTTCCGGCGTTGCCGTAGACAGTTTAATACGAGCCTGAATCACACCTAGCCGCCCTCTGGGGCGGCTTGGAGCTTGTTTGGGGTGGGGGTTTGCAGCGTGTCTACTGGCTCATTCCGCCGGTTGCTCGCGCATGCTGTTGCGATGTTCCGTTGCC
>NZ_JANBVF010000039.1 GCF_024437655.1 Chitinolyticbacter albus | reverse complement strand
TATGCCGTGCTGGAAGGGCTCGATCACGAGCATGCCTATGAGCAAGCGGCCACCGCCGCCGGCCTGCTCGATAGCTACGCCCGCTGATCTACGCTCCCTGATGGGCGTGAGCGTGCTACGCCCGCCCTGCCGCCGGACTCGTGACGTCAGCCGGCCATTCGGCCGGCTGACGCCATGCCGGCAATACCGCTGTCTATGCTGGCTGGCATCCCTCCACCACCACGCAAGGAGCAGCAATGAAAACGGATCCCGCCCAGCAACACCGCTGGCTGCAACAACTGATCGGCGATTGGACCTACGAGAGCGAAGCCAACATGGGCCCCGACCAGCCGCCGTACAAGGGGGAAGGCAGCGAGTCGGTGCGTGGCCTCGGCGACTTGTGGGTACTGCTCGAAGGGACCGGCAAGATGCCGGACGGCACGCCAGGCACCATGCTGATGACGCTGGGTTTCGACCCCGCTACCGGCCGCTTCGTCGGCAGCTGGATCGGCTCGATGATGACGCATATGTGGGTCTACGACGGCGAGCTGAACGAGGCCGGCACGGTGCTCACGCTGTCCGCCACCGGCCCGGATTTCGAACACCCCGGCCAGACCCGGCAGTATCACGACATCATCGAGATCGTCGGCCCCAACGAGCGCTTGCTGAGCTCCGAGCTGCTGGGCACGGATGGCCGCTGGTCCGAGTTCATGCAGGCTCGCTATACCCGGCGCTGAAGCCGACCCGCGCCAAGCTGCTGCAGAACGTCGTGTTCATTAGGGGCTGAGTATCCACAAGACACATCTGGCAGCGGCCCAGGGCAAAACGGGACAACTCTGGCTCCTGGGGCCCTGCGCATCCTCGATGAACTGGCTCACCTGCCCTGCAGCCAGGCCGGTGGTGCTATTTCACCTCTACTCAAAGCGCGACGAGCATACCTACGTGATCACACGACCCAAGCACCAACTAATTCGTGGTTCATTTATGGGAAGGTCCCAGTCAAGCCACGACCTGCAAGGCCCATCAGCTATACGCACAGCAGGCCCAATAAAAAAGCCTCGCCGATCGTGGCGAGGCTTTGCGGTGTTTGAAGAATCTTTACCGCGCGTTTCTCAGAACGGGATATCGTCCTCGAAATCGTCGAAGTTCTTCGGCGCGGCCGGGCGTGGAGCGGGAGCCGCTTGCGGGCGGGCTGCCGGTGCCGGCGCGGGGCTGCTGTACTCCTGATTGAAGTCGTCCCCGCCACCGTAGCTACCACCCTGCTGACCACCGCCGCCGCCACGGCCGGACAGCATCTGCATCTGGTCGGCGACGATCTCGGTGGTGTAGCGATCGGCGCCAGTCTGCTTGTCCTGCCACTTGCGGGTCTGGATGCGGCCCTCGATATACACCGAGCTGCCCTTCTTCAGGTACTCGCCGGCAATCTCGGCCAGGCGGTTGTACATGACGATGTTGTGCCACTCGGTCTTTTCCTGCTGCTGGCCCTGCTTGTCCTTGAAGCGCTCAGTAGTGGCGATGCTGAAGTTGCATACGGCACCGCCCGAGGGCAGGAAGCGGGTTTCCGGGTCGCGCCCGAGGTTGCCGATCAGCAGCACCTTGTTCAAAGAAGCCATCAGTGGGTCTCCGCAATCAGTTGTTGCGCGGCGGCTTCGTCCCAGCCCGATTGCAGGACCTTGAGCAACGCCACGCGTTCGTCTATCAGTACGACAGCTTCTTTCACGCCGTCTATTTGCCCAAGTTTAACAGACAGCGCCGCCGGCTCGCCCGGCCAGTTTTCGCCAATGTGGAACATCTGGGTGCGCACCGGCAGCGGTGGCTGCATACCCAGCGAAACAATCAGCCAGACGGCCATCAACCCGGCGCACAACAGGAACACCGGCATCGCCCCGCCCTGCTGGAACAGCCAGCCAGCCATGGCGGAACCGGCGAACATGCTCGCCGACTGGCAGGTGTTGTACACGCCCATCGCGGTGCCGCGCGCGGCGACCGGCGCCACCTTGCTGATCAGGCTGGGCTGGGTGGCCTCCAGTACGTTGAAAGCCACGAAATACAGCGCCAGCCAAGCAACGATGGCTGTCAGATCGGGCAGCCACAAGGCCATGCCCAGTTGGGCGATCAGCATCAGCGCGATGGCCAGCACGAACACCTGCTTGAGCTTGTTCCGCTTCTCGCCGACGATCACCGCCGGCACCATCAGCACGAAGCCGACCAGCACCACCGGCAGATAGATCCACCAGTGATGCGGCAAGGCGATGCCGCCCACGTGGGTGAGCAGCAGTGGCATCACGGTGAACATCGCCATCTGCGCCGCATGCAGCGCGAACACGCCGTAGTTGAGCCGCAACAGCTGCGGATCACGCAGCACCTGCGGCAAGCGACTGGCATCGGCCTCGGCATCCGAATGATGGCGCGACAGCGCCGGGCTCGGGATCACCCGCCACACGCCAACGATGGCGGCAATCGCCAGTGCAGCGGTCAGCGCGAAAATGCCCGGCAGCCCTATCCACTCGGCAAGCTTGGGCGCGGCAACCAGCGATACGGCGAAAGTGGTGGCAATGCTGCCACCGATCATCGCCATCGCCTTGGTGCGGTGCTCCTCGCGGGTCAGATCGGCCAACAAGGCAGTGATCGCCGCCGAGATCGCGCCGGCGCCCTGCACCGCGCGGCCGACGATCATCCACACGATATGATCGGCCACCGCACAGAGGATGCTGCCGAGCGCAAACAGCGCCAAGCCGATGTAGATCACCTTCTTGCGCCCCACCCTGTCGCTCCACATGCCGAAAGGCAGTTGCAGCAGCGCCTGAGTCAGGCCGTAGGCACCGAAAGCCAGGCCGACCAGCACATGGCTCTCGCCGCCGGGCAAATGGCCGGCGTAGACGGCAAACACCGGCAGGATCAAAAACATGCCGAGCATGCGCAGCGCATACAGGCCGGCAAGGCCCGTGGCGGCGCGCAGCTCGACCGCGCTCAGGCGGGGCTTGGCGGACATGGAAAGGCGTATCGGACAGCGAAAGCGCGATGTTACCGCAGTGCGCCTGCTCACGCTCACGCGATTCCTTCGCGCAAGCCGGCAATCCGGGCCTGCAAGAAGGCGAATCCTGCCGTGCGCCAGCAGCTGCGAGTCCGGTATATTGATGGGTTTGTTTTCCGTCGGGTCGGCCCCACCTGGATTGCCATGAGCTATCGCCAAATTTCCACCGAGACCCCCCTGATCCGCATCCGCGGCGCGCGTACCCACAACCTCAAGAACGTGAGCCTCGATCTGCCGCGCGGCCAGCTGGTGGTCATCACCGGGCTGTCGGGCTCGGGCAAGAGCTCGCTGGCGTTCGATACGCTGTACGCCGAGGGCCAGCGTCGCTACGTGGAATCGCTGTCGGCCTACGCCCGCCAGTTTCTGCAGCTGATGGAAAAGCCTGATGTCGACCTGATCGAGGGCCTGTCGCCGGCGATCTCGATCGAGCAGAAAGCCACCAGCCACAACCCACGCTCCACTGTCGGCACCGTCACCGAGATCCACGACTACCTGCGGCTGTTGTTCGCCCGGGTCGGCCTGCCCTATTGCCCGGACCACGACCAGCCGCTGGAAACGCAGACGGTGAGCCAGATGGTCGACCATGTGCTGGCGCTGCCGGAGGAAACCCGGCTGATGGTGCTGGCCCCGGTCATCGTCGGCAAGAAGGGTGAGAACCTCGACCTCTTTGACGAGCTGCGCGCCCAGGGCTTCGTGCGCGTGCGCATCGACGGCGAAGTGCACGAGATGGATGCGATCCCCAAGCTCGACAAGAACAAGAAACACACCATCGAGGTGGTGATCGATCGTTTGAAGACTAGGCTGGATCTGAAACAGCGTCTGGCCGAATCGTTCGAGACCGCGCTGCGCCACGCCGATGGCCGCGCCATCGCGGTAGAAATGGATAGCGGGAAGGAGCACTGGTTCTCGGCCAAGTTTGCCTGCCCGGTATGTAGCTACAGCCTGCCCGAGCTGGAGCCACGCCTCTTTTCGTTCAACAACCCGATGGGCGCCTGCCCTAGCTGCGATGGCCTGGGCCAGATCACCTTCTTCGATCCCAAGCGCGTGGTCGCGCATCCGGCGCTGAGCCTGGCCGCCGGCGCGATCAAGGGCTGGGACAAGCGCAACCAGTTCTACTTCCAGATGCTGACGAGCCTGGCCGAGCACTACGGCTTCGACGTCAATACGGCGTGGGAAGAACTGCCGGAGAAAATCCAGCAGATCGTGCTCTACGGTTCGGGCAAGGAAGACATCCGCTTCAATTACATGAGCGAGCGCGGCACCCGCTTCGAACGAGCGCACCCATTCGAGGGCATCATTCCCAACCTGGAACGCCGCTACCGCGAGACCGATTCGGTGACGGTGCGCGAGGAGCTTGCCAAGTTCCAGAACAACCGCGCCTGCCCATCCTGCGGCGGCTCGCGCCTGCGCCGCGAGGCGCGTCACGTGAAGGTGGGCACCGCCAACCTGCATACCATCAGCCAGATGGCACTGCGCGACAGCGCGGCCTTCTTCGACACGCTGCAGCTGGAAGGCGCGCGCGCGCAGATCGCCGAAAAAATCGTCAAGGAAATCCGCGAACGGCTCGGCTTCCTGGTCAACGTCGGGCTCGATTACCTGAGCCTGGAGCGCAGCGCCGATACGCTGTCGGGCGGCGAGGCGCAACGCATCCGCCTCGCGAGTCAGATCGGTTCCGGTCTCACCGGTGTGATGTACGTGCTCGACGAGCCCTCGATCGGCCTGCATCAGCGCGACAACGACCGGCTGATCGCCACGCTGATGCGGCTGCGCGATCTCGACAACACGGTGATCGTGGTCGAGCATGACGAGGACGCCATCCGCGCCGCGGACTGGCTGGTCGACATGGGCCCCGGCGCCGGCGTGCACGGCGGCGAAGTGATCGCCGCCGGCAAGCCGGAAGACGTGTTCAAGGAACCCCGCTCGATCACCGGCCAATTCATGTCCGGCGCGCGCAAGATAGCGATCCCTGAGCAGCGCCGCGTGCCACAACCGGATAAGTGGTTCACGCTCAAGGGCGCGCATGGCAACAACCTCAAGTTTGTCGACCTAGCCTTGCCAGTCGGGCTGTTCGTCTGCGTGACGGGGGTGTCGGGCTCGGGCAAATCAACGCTGATCAACGACACGCTCTATGCCATTGCCGCGCGCGACCTGAACGGCGCCTCCGCCGAGCCTGCGCCGTTCCATGAGATGCATGGCCTCGATCACTTCGACAAGGTGATCAACGTCGACCAGAGCCCCATCGGGCGCACGCCGCGCTCCAACCCGGCCACCTACACCGGCCTGTTCACGCCGATCCGCGAGCTCTATGCCGGCGTGCCTGCCAGCCGCGAACGCGGCTACGGTCCGGGGCGCTTCTCGTTCAACGTGAAGGGCGGCCGCTGTGAAGCCTGTCAGGGCGACGGCTTGATCAAGGTGGAGATGCACTTCCTGCCCGATGTCTACGTGCCGTGCGATGTCTGCCACGGCAAGCGCTACAACCGCGAAACGCTGGAAGTGCAGTACAAGGGCAAGAACATCACCGAAGTGCTCGAAATGACGATCGAGGATGCGCTGGAATTCTTCGGCGCCGTGCCGACCGTCGCGCGCAAGCTCAAGACGCTGATGGACGTCGGCCTCGGCTACATTTGCCTCGGCCAGAGCGCCACCACGCTATCGGGCGGCGAGGCGCAGCGGGTGAAGCTGGCGCTGGAGCTCTCCAAGCGCGACACCGGCCGCACGCTCTACATCCTGGACGAGCCGACTACCGGCCTGCACTTCCACGATATCGATCTGCTGCTCACCGTGCTCAAGCGGCTGTCCGATCATGGCAACACCGTGGTGGTGATCGAACACAACCTCGACGTGATCAAGACAGCCGACTGGATCGTCGACCTCGGCCCCGAGGGCGGCGCCGGCGGTGGCCAGATCATTGCGACCGGCACGCCAGAAGCGGTGGCGGCCAATCCGGCCAGCCACACCGGGCACTATCTGGCGCGGATGCGGCCCTCATAACCGTCATCCACACGCTGAATGAACAAGGGCCGCCTGTAGTGCGGCCCTTTTTACGAACAAGCTGCCTGACCCAGCCGCAGTAACCACTGCTGCAGCGATTTTCGCGCCGCCGCTTGCCTAGCAACACTGGTTCGATCTCTGTAAAACCGGCTCGTCGGAGCTCACCAAGTCCTCCAGGATCGTGCAGTCCACGGCAGGCCCACCTGCGCACGCCGCATCGCAGCTGCACACGAACGTCGCCATGCTGCGCTCCAGCGCTTGCAGCTCGGCCAACTTCGCGCGCACCTGCTCCAGATGCTTGGCGGCAATGTCGCGCACTTCGACGCAGGGTCGATCCGGCTCATCGACGAGACCAGCCAGCTCTCGCACCTGTTCGATGGAAAAGCCGAAATCCCTGCAACGCCGGATAAAACTCAGCCGGCGTATCGCCGCCTCGCCGTACACGCGACGGCCCGCCTCGGTGCGTTGCCCGGTGGGGAGCAAACCGACTTCCTCGTAGTAGCGGATGGTCGCTACCGTGCATCCGGTACGTTCGGCCACGACACCAATGGACAGTCGCGGTGCGAAATGGGGGTCAGGCACGACAAGTCTCCTTGCTGCATGTTTCAGTGCACGGGCACGAGGCCAACCGGCTCGCGCTGCGTCGTCGCCAAGCCCACAGCCCCGCCCATGCAAGCAGGATCGCCAGGAGAGCCGCAGCCAGCGGCAGGAACTCCCCCGCACACGCCATCAGGGCGGCGGCAGATGCCGTAAGGCCGCCCGTAAAGCCCAGCAATGGGATTGCACAGCAAGCAACGCAGGCGGCACCGAGGCCAAGCACTATTTTCCAGGCTTTCATGGGTTCTTCCTCATCGAAGTAAATACCCATGAACGATAAAACCTCAAGTAACTTGAGGAGCAAGAGGAAGTTGGGCTTACGCGCCATGGGATCGCGGATCTTGTAGCACATGAGGGGCAGGCGCACTTGCGGAGCAGATGACGGGGCGGCCCTTCCCCGGCATTGCCCGCGAGCAAAGCAAAACCCCCAGCCTTTCGGTCTGGGGGTTCTGG
>NZ_JANBVF010000038.1 GCF_024437655.1 Chitinolyticbacter albus | reverse complement strand
GATCAGCGCGGTGGCGGGCGACAGCGTGACCATGGCCGAGCGTGCCGGTGGCCTGTTCGATCAGATGGTGCCCTCGATCCGCAAGACGGCCGATCTGGTGCAGGAGATCACGGCCGCCAGCCGCGAGCAGACCATGGGCCTCGAGCAGATCAACACCGCGGTGAACCAGCTGGCGCAGACCACGCAGATGAACGCGTCGGCGTCGGAAGAGCTGAGCTCGACGGCCGAGGAAATGAGCGCGCAGGCGATCCAGCTGCAGGAAATGATTGGCTTCTTCCGTATTGCCGGCAGCACGGCAGGGAGTGGAGGGCGGTCACGCAAGACCAAGCCGGCTGCTGCGGCATCGCGGCGTTTGCATAGCGAGGACGAGGGGATCGACGAGAGCTCGTTCGCGCGGTTCTGAGCGGGCGGACTGTACATGTGGCATCGATACCGCCATGACGCAGTCAGCCTGGCAATGCGTCGCTACGCTGACGCCTGGCGTCTGCGGGTTGACGGGACGTAGCAGGCGGTCGATGAAATAGTGTTTTCCCCGATTCTAATCGGCGCAGTGGCGCAAGCGCTGCCCGGACCCTGGACAGGCTCTAAGAGAGACTTCATGGCCAACTATCCCACCAACGCTGGCAATACCGCCCTCGCTGAACGGAGTGCCACGCGGCAGTACCTGACGTTCTCGCTGACAGGCGAGACCTTTGCCATGCCGATCGAACAGATACGCGAAATCATCGAGTTCGCCGGGCTCACCGAAATTCCGCTGATGCCGCACTTTCTGCGCGGCGTGATCAATGTGCGCGGCGCGGTGGTGCCGGTGATCGATCTGGCGGTGCGCTTTGGCCGCGAGCGTACCGAGATCGCCCGTCGCACCTGCATCGTCATCCTTGAAATCGAGCAGGAGGGTCAGGCGCTGCTGCTGGGCGTGCTGGTCGACGCGGTGAACGAGGTGCTCAACGTCGAGCCCGGGCAGATCGAGCCCAGGCCGTCCTTCGGCGCGAAGATACGTGCCGAGTTCATCGAGGGCATGATCAATCTGAATGAGCGTTTCGTCATCGCACTCGATATCCACCAGGTGCTATCGGTGGATGAACTAGCCACGCTGATCGGTGTAACGGCCGGCGAGCAAGAGGCGCAGGAGTAGGAGACGATCGTGGTCGTGACGCAAGCGCCTTCCGTGTTGACCGACGAAGAGCTCAGGCTGTTTCAGGGGCTGTTCAAGCAGCATATCGGCCTGCATTTGTCGCGCGAGAAGAAGGCGTTGCTGGCGAGCCGGCTGGCCAAGCGTATTGGCGAGCTGGAGCTGGACAGTTTCCGCGACTATCACCGGCTGATCGTGGGCGATCATGCCGAGGCGCAGGCGGAACGCCAGCGCGCGATCGATCTGATCACCACCAACGAAACCTACTTCTTTCGCGAGAAGAAGCACTTCGATTTCCTGCGCAGCCAGGTGTTGCCGCGTCACGCGCACGCGCGGCCCTTCAACGTGTGGAGCGCGGCGAGCTCCAGTGGCGAGGAGGCGTACAGCATCGCCATGCTGCTCGACGACGTGCTTGGCGAATCGCCATGGAGCATCTTCGGCTCGGACATCAGCCAGCGCATCCTCGCCAAGGCGCGGCGCGCGCTCTATCCCATGGTGCGTTGCGAGCAGGTGCCGCCTGAATATCTCAAGCGCTACTGCCTGCGCGGGCAGGGCGAGTACACCGGGCAATTGCTGGTCAGCCGCGCGCTGCGCGAACGAGTGACATTCAACCAGCTCAACCTGACGGCGCTGCCGGCACGGCTGGGGCCGTTCGACGCGGTGTTCCTGCGCAACGTGATCATCTATTTCGACGCACCGACCAAGATCGAGGTGGTGAAGGCGGTGACCCGGCATCTGCGCCCCGGCGGCTATCTCTTTGTCGGGCATTCCGAATCGCTGCATGGCATGCCGCTCGAGCTCGAAACCATCGCGCCGTCGATCTATCGGAAGCCGCCATGAGCCGGCGCGTTTTCCTCAACCCCGGCGAGCTCTACTTCGGCAGTGGCGAAGTCCTGGTTGAAACGCTGCTGGGTTCCTGCGTCGCCATCGTGCTGCGCCATCGCGAACGCGCGGTGGCCGGGGTATGCCATTTCCTGCTGCCCGAGCGCATCGTCGTGCCCAAGGGCGTTTGGACGCTCGATGGCCGCTATGGCGAAGATGCATTCCGCCTGCTGATGGCGCAACTGCGCCGCAATGGCCATGACCCCGACGAATTCGAAGCCAAGCTATTTGGCGGCGCCCGGGTTTTCGATACCCAGACGGTGCAGGAGAGCGTGGGCGAGGGCAACGCCCGCTATGCGCGACGCCTGTTGAAGCAGGCGGGCATGAAGCTCGTGTGCAGCGACCTGGGCGGCAGTGGCTATCGCTATCTGCGCGTCGATGTCGGACGCGGAGATGTATGGGTGCGTTACGGCGGGACGATGCCGACCTCGGCGCTCCAGAAAATCCAGGCGGGGCTGAGCGGATGATCAAGGTCATGATCGTCGATGATTCATCGGTGGTGCGGCAGGTCATGCAGGAGGTGCTGGCCAGGCATCGCGATATCGACGTGATCGCCACCGCGTCCGATCCCATCTTCGCCATGCAGAAGATGAAGAACAACTGGCCGGACGTGATCGTGCTCGACATCGAGATGCCGCGCATGGACGGCATCACCTTCATGAAGCAGTTGATGACGATCCGCCCGACCGCGGTGGTGATCTGCTCGACGCTGACCGAACGCGGCGCCGATGTGACCATGCAGGCGCTGGCGGCCGGCGCGCTCGGCATCATCACCAAGCCCACCATCGGCCTCAAGGATTTCCTGCAGGATGCCTCGGCCGATCTGGTGTCGGCGATCCGTGCCGCGTCGCTGGCCAAGGTATCGCGGCTGCGGCTCAATCCCGGGGTCACCGGCAGCGGCAGCGGCAGCGGCAGCGCGCACGCGCCACCACCGACGATAGCCGGGCCGGGTAGAACGACCGCGCCGCGTCGCGAAGCGGTCGATCTCGACCACGAGCGGATGGGCAGCAAGCTCAGCGCCGATGCGATGCTCAACGCGCCCAGCGGCAACCAGCACCTGCCGACCACGGACAAGCTGGTGGCGCTCGGCACCTCCACCGGTGGCACGCAGGCGCTGGAAGCGGTACTGACCGCGCTGCCGGCCACGAGTCCCGGCATCGTCGTGGTGCAGCACATGCCGGAGAAATTCACCCAGAGCTTTGCCGCGCGGCTCAACAGCCTGTCCAGGATCGAGGTACGCGAGGCCAAGCACGGCGACCGGGTAGCCGCCGGCACCGCGCTGATCGCACCCGGTGGCAAGCACATGATGGTGAAACGCAGCGGCGCGCAATATTACGTCGAGGTGGCGGATGGTCCGCTGGTCAGCCGGCACCGGCCCTCGGTGGATGTGCTGTTCCGTTCGGTGGCCAAGGCGGCCGGGCGTAACGCCATCGGGATCATCATGACCGGCATGGGTGACGACGGCGCGCGCGGGCTCAAGGAGCTGCATGACACCGGGGCCACGACCTATGCTCAGGACGAAGCCAGCTGCGTGGTATTCGGCATGCCCAAGGAGGCGATACAGCTGGGCGGCGTCAGCGACGTGCTGCCGCTGGAGCGTATTGCTGCCGTGATAGAGCGCCTTGCGCGGTGAGACTACACACAATATGCAATCTGATATTCATCCATTGACCCAGCAAATCGATTCGATCCTGATCGTCGACGACAGTGCCGTGCAAAGACAGCATTCCGTCGCCCTGTGCCGCGAGCTGGGGCTGGGCTGCATCTACGAAGCCGCCAACGGCGTCGAGGCGCTGGAAACGCTGGCGCACCTACCGTTTCCTCCCCGCGTGCTGGTGATCGATCTGGAAATGCCGGGTATGGACGGCGTCGAGTTGATCCAGCTGTTGGCGCAGCGCAATCTGCACGTGCCGCTGATCGTGGCGTCCAGCCGCGAGAGCGCCCTGATCAGCTCGGTCGAGACCATGGTGCGGGCGCTGGGCATGCAGGTGCTCGCCGCGCTGCAAAAGCCGCTCAATCTACCGCAGCTCGCGGCCGCCTTGCAGCGCTACGGCGGCCCCGCCGCCACCGCCGCCGGGCCGCGTCGCAAAGAGGCCGAATTCGGCGTGGCCCAGCTGCAGGCTGCGCTGGAGCAAGACCAGATCGTGGCGCACTACCAGCCCAAGGTCGATGTCCGCACCGGAGTGATCAAGGGCGTCGAAGCGCTGGCGCGCTGGCCGCTCGCCGATGGCAGCATGATTCCGCCGGATCGTTTCATTCCCGTGGCCGAACAGCATGGCCTGATCCATGCGCTGACGATGAAGATCGCCGGACAGGCGTGTGGGCAGATTGCGCGCTGGAACAAGCACGGCTTGCGGCTCTCGGTGGCGATCAACCTGTCGCCGGTGCTGCTCGACTCCCCGGACTTCGTCGGCGAGGCGGCCGAGTTGCTGGAACATCATGCGCTCGGGTCCGACCAGGTGGTGTGGGAGATCACCGAAAGCTCGCTGGTCGCCAATCTGGGCGCTGCGCTCGGCATACTGGCGCGATTGCGGCTCAAAGGTTTTGGCCTGTCGATCGATGATTACGGCACCGGCTTTTCGTCGATGCAGCAACTGGTCCGCATTCCCTTCACCGAGCTCAAGATCGACCGCTCCTTCGTCCACGGCGCGGCCGATCGTCACCACTTGCGTGTGATCCTGCAGTCTGCGCTCGACATGGCCAATCGCCTCAGCCTCGTCACGGTGGCCGAAGGAGTGGAAACCATTGAGGATTGGAGGCTGCTGCAGGATTTCGGCTGCACGCTGGGTCAGGGCTATTTGATTGCCAAGGCCATGTCCGGCGACGAATTGCCGATCTGGCTGCGCCGGCATACGCAGCACTTGCGCGCCTTGCGCGAAGGCCGCATGCCGAGCAAGCCCTAAGCAACGGCAATCCTTCGACACCGGCGTGCGCCCGCGCGGCGGGCTGCCGGGAGCGCCCACGAAAACGCCCCGTCAAGACGGGGCGTTTTGTCATGCCAAGGCTCAGTTCAGGTGCAGCGTTACATCGCCCTTGCTGGTTTCTGCACTCACGCGGTAGCGGCCCGGTGCCAACGTCTGCACCGGCAAGGTGACGCCGCCCTGACTGGCGCTGGCCGTCACGGCGGGCTTGTCGCTGGTGAATTCCAGCGTCAGCACCGTGGCGTAGCGGCTGCAGTCGGCGGTTTGCGCGAAGCGCAGCGTGTCGCCGCCCACCTCCGTCGGCGCGCAGGCGTCGCGGGCAAAGCGGTAGCGGATCACATCGGATGGCGGCGCCATCCACAGCTCGCCGGCATCGACCTTGCTCTTCACGTAGTCGAGGTGGGCGGTGTAACGGGTGAGCGGAATGGTTTCCCACGAGCTATCGGCCACGCCGTGCGCGGTGCGCAGCGACCAGCCGCCCTGGGCAATCGCGGCATCGACGTGCAGGTTGAGGATTTCGCTACCCTGCGGATACAGCGACCAGATGCCCGACTGGGTAAACAGATCCCACTTGATTGCATAGGGGTCGGCGAAGTTGGCGGCGTTCACGCCCGCTGCCGTGCCGTACTGGATATTGCCGTTCTCGTCGACGCGGCTGGCTGCGCGCCCACCTAGATAACCCGGCTGCGACTTCAGGTAGGCCAGCGGCGCATCGGGCGTGACGTCCGACGGCCAGGCGAAGAAGCTTGGCGTATAGCCGTCGAGCTTGGTGGCGATATCGGTCGCCGAGCCGGCGATTTCCGCCGCGTTGTTCCAGCCCGCGGTGTTGCTGTTCACATGGTTGCGGCTGTGGCTGAACACCTCGTGGCCGTCGGCGATGAAGCGCTTGGCGGCTTGCCAGTGGTACGGCGCGCAGTTGGCACTGATGACGCCGAAGGCGGCGCGCAGCCCGCGCTGGTTCAGTTCGGGCGCCGCGTGGTGGATCTGGCCGTCGGTGATGTAGGCGCACAGGTCGTCGTGCACCAGGCTGTAAGCGCCCTTGGCACCACCGGCCCAGGTGGTCGGCGCGACGCTGGCGACGACAGGCGGGTTGCACAGGTCGCCGGTGCTGGTGACGCAGCTGCCCAGCCGCTGCCAGAGCGAGACTGCGTCGACCGGGTTCCAACCCGCGCCGGTCCACGCGGTATGCGCCTGCAGCGTCTGGTAGCGCTGGCCCTGATACTGCACCACGTTGCCGACACCATATTGACCGCCGTCCTGCCATTGCGGCAGCGCCGCCGCACTGGCGGCCCCGCCGAGCAGGGCGGCGATCAGCCCCATCGTTACCATCTTGGTCATTGTCTTCTCCATCCTGTTTGTCTGTGCAGACCGTTCTGTGCGGCTGCGCGGCTCACTATGGCGATGTCATCGACGGTGGGGAAGGGGGGGCGCACCCGGACTTCACGAATGACCGGATGTTTTATGTTAATTCGATGATTTTTATGGGTATTCCTGAGTGGGGCGCTGTGGCAGATTTCACGAATTGCAGGCCGATTGCAGCGTGAACCAGTGTGGGAAGCGCTGCTTGAGGCCGGCCAGATAAGGCCGGGCGATCGGAATGTGGTGCGGGCCGACCAGCAATTCCATGCCGCCGCCGCGTGCGCGCTGTGCGCCATCCACGGCATCGGGCCGCACCAGGTAGGAGCGGTGTACCTGCAGCAGCAGGGTTTCGTCGAAATAGAGCCGCAACGCGCGCAGCCGCAGCGTGATATGGACGGGGCTGGCCAGATCGGTGGCATGGATGCCGCTATAGCCGCGATCGGCGCGGATGAACAGCAGCCGCTCGCGCCGGCTCGCCACCTCATAGAGCTCGGAAAGCAGCTGTGGCTGGCGCGCCAGCGTTTGCAGCTGGCTGCGGATCAGCACGACCTGGCTGGCCAGGCTGCGGAAGTAGATTTCCTCGGTATCGGTCAGCGGGGTATGGAAACGCAAGGCCACGTGGTAGTCGGCCAGCGTGGCATGGCGTACCAGCGCCTCCTGCCGGGTGGCCGATAGCGTAAGCACGTCGTCGCCGGCAATGGCGTCGGTCTCCTCGGGCTCCATCAGCTCGGCGGCGGCCACGCGGTCGTCGTCGGACAGATAGCGCAGCAGCGCTTCCAGCATCCGCTCCAGGCTGCGCTCGCCAGCGAGTTCGGTAGAGAGCTTCTGCAGCTGCAGCAGGTCGTCGCTGGCGGTGCGGCGGCCAGCTACGCTGTGCGCCAGCGGCAGCAGCTGGCGGCACAGCCCCATGCTCTCGTCGGCCAGACGCGCGAGCTGACGCTGCGCCGGGGGCGGCAGCACGGCGCGTGCGCGCAGCCGCTGCGCCATATGCGCGGCCATACGCAGCTCGTCGGGTAGCGTGATCAGCGTGCCGACCAGCACTTCGGCGCAGGCCGCCTCTTCGCGCCGCATCCGTCGCCGTTCGCGATAGGCGCGCCATGCGAGCAGCAGCATCAACCCCAGCAGCGTGTATAGCGCCAGCGTCAGCCAGGCTTGGCCATTGCTGAGCCGCGCGCGGATATCCCACCCCGCGGCGCGCCAGGGATGCTGGTGGCGGAATACCTGGCCGGTCAGCCCGTCAAGGCCTGGCAGATCGCTGCTCACTTCCCATAGCGCGATGCCGCCGAGATTCTGATCGTCGGCCCAGGCGAGTTTCCCGGCCAGCGAGCGTTCGCTCTCGTACGACAGCAAGAGGCCGTCACGCGCGCGGTAGAGCGTGTGCGCCTGTGCGACGTCGTCCCAGTGTTCGATAAAAGCGGGGTCGGCGCGCATGCCGAGTACTTCGCGGTAGGTAAAAATGCCGGACGGCCCCGTCTTCTCGTTGTCCCAGGTCCCCCACGGCGAGCCCTTGTGGGGCTGGCCCAGGCCATGGTTGATCGCCGGCGCGCCCTGCCAGCTGCTGGCCTGCGCCGGCAGCATCAGCACCAGTTTTTCGGCGGGCACGCCGAGCTGCCGCAACCGGGCGATGCCGGCGGCAATCGAAGGCTGCCCGGTGGGCGCAAACAGGGGGGATTTATGCCCGGTTTCGCCGCTCCAGCTGCCGCGAAAATCGGTGCCGATCAGTGAGATGAAATCGGCGTCGCGTGTCAGTGCCACCCAATCGCCAGCGGGCACCGCCTCAGGCCCAGGGCTGGCGGTCAGCGCCAGCTCGCAGGCCTGGCGCCGTGCCTGGCAGGCGGCGCGCATCTCGCGCAGCAGCCGCTGGAAGTTGCTGAAATCGTCTGCCCGCTTGCCGGCTTGCGGATGCCCACCAACGACAGGAAAGCGCCAGTCGAGCTCGAAACCGTCAAAGCCATGGCGGCGGGCCAGGTCGAGCGCGCTGCCGATGAAACGCTGGCGCTTGACCGGATCGGCGGCCACGTCGGAGAAATGCAGAGACCAGTTCCAGCCGCCGACCGACAACAGTACCTTCAATCGCGGGTTGCGCTGCTTGACCAGCGGGATCAGCCCGTAGTTGCCGCGATAGAGCTGCTTGTCCGCGCCGATGCGAATGCGCACCTGGTCGGCGAAGAAATCGCCGGGCTGCAGCGTGCCATCGGCCTGCAGTTTGCCAAAGGCGTAGACGAGGTGGGTGAGCGCTTCGACCGGCGCATCGCTGAGCGCGGCGCCATGGCTGTAGCTGGCCCAGAAAGGGAAATAGGCGACCAGCCGCTGTGGCGCGGCAAGCGCGGTGGAGCAGATCAGACAAAACAGCAGCAGCAGCCGGTACACCATGGCCATCCCGGATCAGCAGTTGGGTGGCGTCCGATTGTAGTCGCCACCTTACGCCTACGGCGGATGGGCGGAGTACGCGGCCTAGTCGGTGTGACGGATGGTCGGGATACGCACTGCCATCGCCAGCACCAGCACGGCCATGGTCAGGCCGAACACCGGCATGATCCAGCCTATGCCCACATGCAGCGACAGCAGCGCGGTGACCATGGCATAGGAAATTGGCGACAGGCCCATCGACGCCATGGTGTTGAGGCTCATCACCCGGCCGATCTTGTCGCGGTCGGTGTAGTGCTGGATCAGCGACATCATCGGCACGTTGTTGGCGGCGACCCCGAGGCCCAAGAGGAACTGCAGCCCCATCGCCAGCGGCGTCCAGTGGGTGTGGCCCTGCAGGCCCAGTACCACCCCCTCCAGCGCGATCACCAGCGCGATCATCAACAGCCGTTTCTTCATCGGCGGGTACACGGTGAGCAGCGTGCCACCGGTGACCATGCCAACGGCGAATGCGCTTTGCAGGAAGGACAGCGTACTGGCCTCGCCGGCGAGGTTGTCGGTGACGACGATGGGAATGCCCAGGCCCAGCGGGCCCATGAACAGCAGGTTGGCGATGGCGTAAATGATCATCAGCGAGCGCAGCACCGGGCTCGCCAGCGCGTACTTCACGCCCTCCTTCAGTTCCATGAGCATGCGGCTCTCACCGCGCCGGCGCACCACCTCGGGCTCCTTGAGGAAGGCGACGCATGCGGCGCCGATGGCCAGCAGTACGCCGGTGAGCGAGAACACGGCCTCGTAAGGCAAGAGCGCCAGCAGGATGCCGCCCAGTACCGGACCGAACACCAGGCCGATCTGGTTGGTGGTCAACATGATGGAATTGGCGCGGGTCAGGTCGCTGTCGCGCACGATGCCGGGCAGCACCGCGTCGCGCGCCGGCCAGAAGAAGGCATCGAGCGCGCCGTAGAGAAAGGCGAAACCGGTCAGCACCCAGATATTCAGGTCGCCCAGCGCCAGCAAGGCGACCAGCGCGAACAGCAGCACCACCCGCACGCTCATCGATACTGCGATGATGCGACCGCGTTTCATGCGGTCGGCGATCACGCCGCCGACGGCCATCAGCGCGATGCGTGGCACGGAGCCCGCGATCATCACGAAACCGAGGTCCTCTTTGACGCCCAGCGTTTTCACCACGTACCAGGTCTCGGCCAGCATGGCGATGGCGAGCGCAAGATTGCAGATGATGCTGGCCAGCCAGATCAGGAGAAAATTGCGGTTGCGCAGCAGCGGGGCGGCGGTCACGTCGTGAACGGGGGCGCTTAAGTGGGCGGAAGCGGACATGTAAGCATGTTATGCGGCTCGTTCCGGGGCGGCGAGACGCACCTGGCGCTAGGACAATTTGGGCAAAGGTAGAAATACCCGACCGGCCCGGCCCGTCTGCATGCCGGGGCAGCGCGGGGGAGGCGGGCTGCGGTAAGATCGCCGCACAGCCGCGACGCTGAAGCGCGGCGTTGATCAAGGATGGACGAGTCATGAAACGAATCACCCTGGCTGGCGTCTTGCTGGCCTGCATGGCGGGTGCCTGCGCCAGCGAGTCGCTGGTCGAGAGCGCCATTGCCAAGCGCAACTATGAGCTGGCCTTTGCCACCGCCAAGACCGATGTGGCCGACGACAGCGCCAGCGACTACACCCGCATGGTGCTGGCGCAGTTGTATCTGCAGGGGCTGGGGGTCGAGCGCAACCCCAAAGCGGCCGAACTGGTATTGCGGCCGTTGGCCGAACGCGGCGTGGTCGAGGCGCAGTTCCTGCTCGCCGGCAGCCTGATGGGGCAATCGGCCGAGCAGCTCAAGGACGCGGATAGCCAGCTCGATCGGGCCAAGCTCGCGGCGCAGGCGGCCAAGCCGGCTAAGGAGCGCCCGCTGGAGCGTGAGGCGGCCGAGTGGAATTACAAGGCCGCACAGCAGGGGCTCGATCGCGCGGTGCATATCGTCGCCACCGAGCTTGGCAATCTGGTGTCGGGCGTGCCCAGCGCCGAGCGCGCCACCTGGTTCGAACAGGGCGGCAAGCCCGAATGGGCGGCGGCAGTGCGGCTGGGTGAGAGCATCGCCTCGTTGCGCCAGCGGCGCGAAGCACTGCAGAACTTGGATATCGAGGCTGAAATCCAGCGCCAGCAGACGGCGGTCGATTGCAAGGATGAAAACGCCAGGATCATCGCCACTGGGCTGGATGGCGCGGTGGACGGCGCCGACTATCTGGTGTTGCAAGTGGGAAAACCAGTGAACTACACGCTGCTGGCCGGGCGCTGGCGCGAGGTCTGGACCTTCGGTGCCTGCGGCAAGTCGTTCCCGGTGACCATCGCCTTCCAGGCCGACGGTCTGGGCGGCGCGAAGGCAAGCTTGGCGAAGCCGGCAGCGAAATAGCAGGTTCGCAATTGGTTTTGCAATGCAGCGCAAACTGGTTTCAGTACTTTCCCCAACGCTGAAAACCCCGATTCGTAGTGGGTTATGGCAGGACTACATTGGTGTTGCGATGCAACATAAGGAGTCTTGCCATGCCTCTCGTCAGTCTGCGCCAGGTACTCGATCATGCCGCCGAAACCGGTTATGGTGTGCCTGCGTTCAATGTCAACAATCTGGAACAGATCCAGGCCATCCTGCAGGCTGCGGAAGTGAGCGACAGCCCGGTGATCCTGCAGGCCAGCGCCGGTGCCCGTAAATATGCCGGCGAAGCCTTTATCAAGCACCTGATCCAGGCGGCGGTGGAAAGCTACCCGCAGCTGGCCATCGTGATGCATCAGGATCACGGCACCAGCCCGGCGGTCTGTGCCACTGCGATCGAACTCGGGTTCACCAGCGTGATGATGGATGGCTCGCTCAGGTGCGATGGCAAGACACCCGCCGACTTCGATTACAACGTCGCCGTCACCCGCGACGTGGTGCGCCTGGCGCACGAGCGCGGCGTATCGGTCGAGGGTGAGCTCGGGTGCCTGGGCAGCCTGGAAACCGGGCAGGGCGAAGCGGAGGATGGGGTCGGCGCCGAGCGGGTGCTCAGTCGGGATGAGCTGCTCACCGATCCGGAGGAGGCGCGGCGCTTTGTCGATGCGACCGGGGTCGATGCGCTCGCCATCGCCATCGGCACCAGTCACGGCGCCTACAAGTTCAGCCGCCCACCGAGTGGCGAGGTGCTGGCGATCGACCGGGTACGCGAAATCCATGAGGCGATACCCGATACCCACCTGGTGCTGCATGGCAGCTCCAGCGTACCGCAGGCGCTGCTCGAGGAAGTGCGCCGTTTCGGTGGCGAGCTCAAGCCGACCTGGGGGGTGCCGGTGGAGGACATCCAGCGCGCCATTCGCTACGGCGTGCGCAAGATCAATATCGATACCGACCTGCGGCTGGCGATGACGGGCGCGATCCGGCGTCATTTCGCCGAACAGCCGGCCGATTTCGACCCGCGCCAGTATCTGAAGGAGGGCATCGCCGCGATGCGCGCCGTCTGCATAGAACGCTTTGAGGCATTTGGCGCGGCGGGGCAGGGCAGCCGCATCTGGCCAGAGCCGTTGTGGCGCCTCGCGCGCCGTTATTACCGGCACGACCGCGCCGCAGCCTAAGCCATCGCGAGCGAACCGCTGCTCGCCAAGCAAGAAAAAACCCGCGCAAAGCGCGGGTTTTTTCTTGAAGAGCCCACCCGGCACCGCAATCAGGGGGCGGGGTACGGTGCCGGGTATAGCGGGCTCGGTGCCGACGGGCTGACCGGGCGACGCTGCATCAAGGTGAACAGCGTGGCCGGCCAGTCGGCGAGGCCGGGTTACTCGGCCTTCTGTTGCTCGGCCTTCGGCGTGCTGGCTTCGTCGGCTTTCGGTGCGTCGGCCTTCGGTGCGTCGGCAGCGTGCACTGCGGCGATCGAGAAGACGGAGAGAGCGAAGAGGGCGGCGAACTTGGCGATCAAGGTGCGGATTTGCATTTTTATAAAGCTCCGTATTTTGCAGATGTTGCATGGCGCCGACTGGGGCCACGAGAGGGGTAATAACAAAGTTCGTGCCAGCTTTTAAAAATTGTTCTTTATCAATGGCTTGTTGATTTGGTGATGAATCGTAGCTGAGCGTGTGTGTCAATTTTTGTGTTGGCTTGTCGCCGATAGGCGACGCTTATTTGGCTTGCAACGCCATCACTTTGAAAGAAAAGGAAAATTCCTGTCGTTCTCTGCCGACAGGGCGGTTGCGTGGGTCGGTGAAGAGATAGGCAGGAGGGCGGGCGAGAGCGCGTGTATCACGGGTGTGCAGCGTTGCCCGTGGCGCCATGGCGCATGCCCGGATGAACACCGGCTTTCCGACTCGGGATCCAGGCGCAGGCGGTGCCACTGCTGCCAGGCGGCGGCGCTCGGCTTGGCGCACTGAGCATCCACCGGGCTGGTGTCCTGCGGCTGTGCATGGGCGGCGGCCTATCAGCGCCTGCGCGCGCAGGGCCCACTTCATCAGCGCTGATATCCGAAGCAGGCCGGCACGCACAGCGATGCCCGCTGCGACGCGCCAGTCCTGCCCCAGGACGAATCCGACCGGCGCTCCAAGACTGCACATCAGTGCGGCATGTTGGAAAGATTAAAGCGAAGTCGCAATTATTTGTTATGAACCCCTTGTTAAAACTTACTTTTTTCGACAACGATGCGGATTGTTGTATTTTTGTTTTATTGATATATAAATCATGAGGTTGTTGTATTCTATAGCGGAGAATAATTGTATTTTCGTCATGACAATATAATATGTTTTTTACTTATTTTGACAGAAGTTAGGCGTGTGGCATTTTTAATGCCGCAGTTTGTACAGTGCAAATCATCGGGGATAGAACATGCATAAAGCCGTAAAAACCGCCTTGCTCGCGATAGGCACGGGATTGCTGTTGAGCGCTTGTGGCGGAGGTTCGGGCGGCGGGGATGACGACGCGGCAATGACACCGACACCGACACCCGCGCCTTCGGCGGCAATTAGCGGCGTGGCCGCGGCCGGGGCGCCGCTAGCGGGAACCGTCACCGTGAAGGACGCCAATGGCGTGACGCGCAGCGTGCCCATCGGGGCCGACGGTGGTTATAGCGTCGATGTGACTGGCCTCACCGCGCCATTCGTGTTCCGCGCCGAAGGCGTGGTCGGCGGGCGCCGTTACGTGGTCCATTCCGCCGCGACCGCGGCCGACGTTGGTGGCACCATCAACGTCACCCCGCTGACCGACCTGATCATCGCCAATATCGCCGGCGATCTGGCGAGCAATTTCTTCGACAACCCCAACTTCGCCAGCCTGACCGCGACCGAACTCACCGAGCAGTCGAATGCGCTCAAGGCGCGGCTGCAGGACGTGCTGACCGGCCTTGGCATCGAGAGCACCATCGATCTGTTGCGCACCAGTTTCGCCACCGACCACTCGGGGCTGGACGCCGCGCTCGACGTGCTGCGCGTGACGGTCGATCCGGTGACGCAGCAGGCAACCATCACCAACCTCTTGACCAATACTGCGATCACCGACGATCTGAAGTCCAAGGCCGACGCGACCAAGTTGCCGGATCCGGGTGACATCAGGGCGGTGGTCGGCGATCTGCAGGGCATAGAGGCGGCACTGAAAGCATTCACCGCCAAGTTCGCCAACGGCCTGCCGACGAGTGCCGAGGTCGAACCGCTGCTCGATGTGGACTTCCTCCAGGAGGACCAGAGCCGGGATAACTTCCTCGCCGATGCGACTACTGATCCCAACAACGTGGGCATCCAGTTCACCGGCGTTACGCTGGAAAGTCCGGCGCAGGAAACGCAGGACGGCACGATCGCCCGCGTGGGCTTCACCGTCCTTAACAAGGATGGCAAGCTCGACGGCATCGAAACCGGCTGGCGCTTCAAGAAGGTGACCGAGAATGGCACGACGCGCTGGCTGGCGATGGGCAACCGCGCTCGCTTCGTGGCGGAGGCGTATCCGCTGGCGCTGCGCAACGATCACAACGGCGAAATCACCTACACCACTGGTCTGGAGTTCTGGATCGAGGACGAGAACGCAGGCAACAACAATGGCGTTGTCAGCTATGCCTTGGTGAAAGGCCCGGGCCTGCCCGATGCCGGCGTGCGCTACAACGTACCGCAGCTCGGCGGGGAATTCTGCCTAGCCGATGGCCCGCAAGGTTCGTGCCTCAAGCAGTATGTGATGAACGATGTGGCTATCAACAGTATTCCGGACAACAGCAGTTATGACTTCGAGTTCTACACTGCTGGCGGTCAGAAGCTGAACATCACCACGACCACGACCAAGCAGACTCGGGTGATCCTGCGTCGCCCGCACACCAATGGCGAGCTGGCCAACCTCGCCTTCCCGGTGCTGGTGAAGCCGACAAGAACCGAAACTGGCCAATACAACGGCGGCCCGGTTGCGATCCAGGCAACCTTCCCAACCGGCTATGCCTTTGGCGTGGCTGCCAACTACTGGACCACTGGCGATTCCTCGGAGGAGGTCGATATCTGGCGTTATGACTCGCCGGCTACGTTCTCGGAAACCTTCGAGCTGGCTGCGGTGCCATCAGGAGAGACCGTCAATTGGGCACAGATCAGACTCGACTACATGGACGAGAGTTTGCGCAATGTGCTGGCGGTGTACACCGTCACCAAGAACGTGCAGTAAATTGCAGCAGTAGTCGCTGTCGCAGCTTGAAAAACCGACCCCTCGGGGTCGGTTTTTTTCATGGGCGCTGGAACAGTGCCAGTGCCAGTTCGCGCTGCACCGCGTGATCGACGATGGGCTCGGGGTAGTCGCGACCGAGCACGACGCCGGCAGCAGCCAGGTCGATCGGCCTGGCACGCCATGGCGCGTGCGCGAGCTTGGCCGGCAGCGCGGCCAGTTCTGGGCAGTAGCGCTTGATAAAGCGCGCTTCGGCATCGAACCGTTCGGATTGGGTGACCGGGTTGAAGATGCGGAAATAGGGCTGAGCATCACAACCGGTGCTGGCAGCCCATTGCCAGCCGCCGTTGTTGGCGGCGAGATCGAAGTCGAGCAATTGCGTTGCAAAGTAGCGCTCGCCCCAGCGCCAGTCGATCAGCAGGTCCTTCACCAGGAAGGACGCGGCGAGCATGCGCAGCCGGTTATGCATGTAGCCGGTCTGGTTAAGCTGGCGCATCGCGGCGTCGACGATGGGATATCCGGTGCGGCCTTCGCACCATGCGGCAAACCAGTCCTCGCGGTTGGGGAAGGGCAGCGCGTCGTATTCCGGCTTGAAGGCGTGCGCCACCACGTCCGGTCGGTGATACAGGATCTGATGGTAGAAATCGCGCCAGCACAATTCAGCCAGCCAGGTTTGCGCACCCGCGCCACCGTGCTGCCAGGCAAAGCGCGCCAGCTCGCGAATCGACACGGTGCCGAAGCGCAGGTGGGTGGAGAGGTAGGACGGACCCTTCACCGCCGGGTAGTCGCGCGCCTCGTGGTAGCGCTCTATCCGCTCCTGGAAATCGGCGAACAGCGCTTCGCCACCCGCCATGCCGGTCGGCAGCCTGAGCGTGGCGAGATTGCTGCGCACGAAGCCCAGCGCTTCCAGCGTTGGCATTGGCTCGCACGGCAGCTGCGCGTAATGGTCGGCGTAGCGTGCGACCGGGTAACTCTTGAGGTAGAAATCATTCAGCTGAGCCAGCCAGGCGCGCTTGTACGGTGTGAACACGCTGTACATGCCACCCGCCTGTGTGAGCACTTCATCGCGCTCGAAAATCACATGGTCCTTGAAGCTGTTGAGCGCGCGGCCCTGCGCAGCGATGCTGCGGGCGACCACAGCATCGCGCTCGCGCGCAAACGGATCGTCGTCGTGGTTGGCATAGATCGCCGCCGCGGAGAACTCGCTCGCCAGCTGCGGCAGCAGCGCGCGGGCGCTGCCGTGGCGCACGACCAAGTCCGCGCCGCGCTGCTGCAAGGCGCGCTTGAGCTCGGCGACGCTTTCCCAATTGAACTCGACCCGGCGATCGCTACGCGGCAAGGTATCGAGGAGGTCGGTATCGAAAATGAATACCGGCACCACCCGATCGTGGCGGCGCAATGCGTGATGGAGCGCGGCGTGATCGAACAGGCGCAGGTCGCGCCGCAGCCATACGAGGGCGATATCGCTCATGGTCATCCATTTGGCGAACGGGCCTCCATGATAGCGGCTTGCTATTCCACGTCGCGCACCCAGCCGGTCGGTGGGCGGCGTGGCGCTGTTGCCGTACTGTCACCGACGCTGGCAAGGCCATGTGCGATAATGCCGGCATGGATCTCAATCTCTCCCGCCACTTCCTGATCGCCATGCCCAATCTGGTCGATCCCATCTTCGCCCGCGCGCTCGCGTTTGTCTGCGATCACAACGAGCGCGGTGCGATGGGCATCATCGTGAACCGGCCACTGGGAATGACGCTGACCACGCTGTTCGAGCAGATCGACGTCGAGTTGCATCAACCCGATGTGGCCGAGCTGCAGGTGTGCTTTGGCGGTCCGGTGCAGACCGATCGTGGCTTCGTGCTGCACCAGCCGCTCGGTGACTGGCAGTCGACGCTGCCAGTGTCGGACGACATGGGGCTCACCACGTCCAAGGACATCCTGCTGGCGGTCGGCGAGGGCACGGGCCCGGAGCAGATTTTCGTCACGCTGGGCTATGCCGGCTGGGAGGCGGGGCAGCTGGAAAACGAGATCGCGCAGAACGCCTGGATCTCGGTCGAAGCCGACCCCAAGGTGATCTTCTCGCTGCCGGCGACCGAGCGCTACGAGGCGGCGCTGAAGCTGTTGGGGATCGATATGGCGATGCTGTCCGAAGATGCCGGCCACGCCTGAAAATCCACCGCCTCGGCTGCTGCGCACACGCCATGCCGCGTTGCGCGCTGCTCGCCATCCTCATGGGCAATCAGCCCATTCCGGTGTCTGCGCTGCGGGCGCCTCGCCTGGCGAGCGCTCGCGACGCCGAACCGGTGGATTTGGGCTGAGTTTGCAGGCATTGAAAATGCTACCTGTATAAAGTCGCCGGCGGAAAGAACATGGATTCTCCAAACTTACAAAAATGCAATAAGTGTGGCCAAGTCTATCCGTTAAGCCGGGAGTACTTCGGACAAACAAAACAAAAATCCGGTCGAATTACCTTTCGCCAAGTCTGCCGGTCCTGCATGCGAGCTAACACCGCGCGGCATTACGAAAAGTCGCCAGAAAAGGCGATTGAGCGGGCCTCTCGAAGAAAAATACAGGAGGCAAACGCGGTTGGCAGTTACTCCGGGGATGACATTGCTAAAATTAGATCCGAGCTCGGTGATTGCTGCTTTTACTGCGGTGTGCCATTAAACGGTGGGGGTGAGATTGAACATATGACACCCATATCGAGAGGGGGCACATGCTGGCCTTCAAACCTTACGTTGGCCTGTTTTAAATGCAATAAAGAGAAACATGGAAAGACTGCGCAGGAATACTTTGATTGGCGATCACAGCGCAGGCTTGATTGCCGGCGCGTTCTATGAAGTGTTATTCAAAACAGAGTTCCGTTTAACGCATAAATGGCTGGAGCCTCTTTAAGCTCCACCGAGTTTTACATTGCTCAATTCATGCCTTCCATTCTTGCGTTTGATTTTGGTGAAGCCCGCATCGGCGTTGCCGTCGGCAGTTCCGAGCTGGGCATTCCGCATCCGGTGGAAACCATCGCCGCCGAGGGCAACGACGCGCGATTTGCCCGCATCGCCGCATTGATCGCCGAATGGCAGCCGGAGCAGCTGGTGGTGGGCTTGCCGCTGGCGCCCTCGGGCGAGGAGCATGCGTTATCGCGCCTGGCGCGCAAGTTTGCCAATCGCTTGAATGGCCGATTTGGCCTGCCGGTGGATTTGGTCGATGAACGCTACTCGTCCGCTGCGGCGAGCCAGGCGCTGAACGAGACCGGGGTGCGTGGCCGCAAGCAGAAGCCGGCGCTCGATCAGGTGGCGGCGATGCAGATCCTGCAGGCCTGGTTCGACGGTGCACGGACCGGCTGATCGCACGCGGGTACTGCAAAAGCCATACACCAGCCCCGGAGCAATGCTGCCGCCGGCGGTATTGGCGCAAAGCTGATACAAGGGATTGGGGGGCACAATGCAACGCTGGTTGGTGCTGCTGTTACTGCTACTGGCGAGTCTGGCGCGCTCGGAACCCAGAACCGTGCCGCTTTACGTTTACCATGACTTTCCGCCCTATCTGGTTGCGGGTTTGCCCGACTTGAGCGAGGCGCTGATCCGCATCCTGAATCGCGAGGCGGCCGGGCGATACCACTTCGAGCTGACGGTGTTGCCGCGCCGACGGGTCGATGCGCTGATCGCCAAGGCGAACTGGGAGGGCGTGGTGGCCTGGGTGAACCCGCAATGGATAGGCAACAATGCGCGCCATCTGGCCTGGTCCCCGCCGCTGATCGACGAGATCGAATGGTGGGTCGTGCGTGATGCGCTGCCCTTGACGCAGGCGCAGATCGAACAAGGCAGGGGATATCGGTTTGGCGGCCTACTGGGGCATCGCTATGTCGAACTCGACGCCGCCGTGCGTGCGGGCGGGCTGACGCGCTTCGATACCGCTTCCATGCAGTCGCTGGCGCATATGCTGCTAGCGGGCCGGGTCGACGTGATCACGATGCCGGATAGCACCGAGCAGTGGTTCGCCGATCGCTGGCCTGCCTGGCGGGGGGCTACTCACCTGGTATCGCGAAACAGCGCTTACCAGCGCTTCTTGCTGAGCAACGCGGCCGATGCGCAATTGACGCATTTTCTGGCCGAGGCCGTGCCCGCCATACGTGCAGATCCGGCCTGGCCGCAACCCTTGGCGCCTGCTGACACGCACCGATAGGCCGCGCTCACCCAGGCGGGGCTGGTCAGCGCCGGCCGGATCGCCGAAAATCACGCCATCGCAACCAGCCGCCGGCTTTGATCGGCGGCGTTCCGCCGAGATTCCCATGTACAACCCCCAACTGAACGCCCAGGGCGAGCTGGTGCACCTGCTCACCACCGAAGGGCTGCCGCGCCGCATCCTGACCCAGATTCTCGATCGCGCCGGCGAATTCATGGCCGAGGTGGATGCCGGCAACAAGAAATTCCCCACGCTGGCGGGCCGCTCGGTATTCAACCTGTTCTTCGAGAACAGCACCCGTACCCGCACCACCTTCGAGATCGCGGCCAAAAGGCTGTCGGCCGACGTCACCAGCCTCAACATCCAGGCCTCCAGCACCGCCAAGGGCGAGACGCTGCTCGACACCATCCACAACCTGGAGGCGATGGGCGCGGATCTGTTTGTGGTGCGCCACGCGCAATCGGGCGCGGCCCACCTGATCGCCCAGCACGTGAAACCCGGCATCGCCGTGGTGAACGCCGGCGATGGTCGCCACGCGCATCCGACTCAGGCCCTCTTGGACATGTACACCATCCGCCACTACAAGGGCGACTTCACCAATCTGCGCGTCGCCATCGTCGGCGACATCCTGCACTCGCGCGTCGCGCGCTCGCAGATCCACGCGCTCTCCACGCTGGGCTGCCCGGAAATCCGCGTGATTGCGCCCAAGACGCTGCTGCCCACCGGCATCGAGAGCCTGGGCGTGCACGTCTACCACGACATGGCCGAGGGCCTCGCCGATGTGGACGTGGTGGCGATGCTGCGGCTGCAGAACGAGCGCATGAGCGGTGCCTACCTGCCCTCCACCCAGGAATTCTTCAAGCACTACGGCCTGACCGAAGAAAAGCTCGGCTACGCCAAGCCCGATGCCATCGTGATGCACCCGGGACCGATGAACCGCGGCGTCGAAATCGATTCGGCCGTGGCCGATGGCGAGCGCGCCGTCATTCTGCCGCAGGTGACCTTCGGCATCGCCGTGCGCATGGCGGTGATGGAAATCGTGGCGAACAACCAGCAGCAGGCCCGGTAATGAACAAGACCAAGATCACCCGCACCATGAAACAGATCGTCATCCGCAACGGCCGCCTGATCGATCCGCTGCACGGCACCGACACCGTTGCCGACCTTTTCATTGCCGAGGGCAAGATTGCCGGTATTGGCGCGGCGCCGGCCGGCTTCGTCGCCGAGGATGCGATCGATGCCACCGGACTCGTCGTGACCACCGGCCTGGTCGACCTTGCCGCACGGCTGCGCGAGCCGGGCTTTGAATACAAGGCCACGCTGGAATCGGAAATGGCTGCTGCGGTGGCCGGTGGCGTCACCAGCATCTGCTGCCCGCCCGACACCGACCCGCCACTCGACAAGCCGGGCCTCGTGACGATGCTGCGCCAGCGCGCCAAGAACCACGACCTGGCGCGGCTCTACCCGGTGGGCGCGCTCACCGTCGGCCTCAACGGTCGTCAGATCACCGAGATGGCACAGCTGCGCGAGGCCGGCTGCGTGGCGTTCTCGCAGGGCGACGTGCCGATCGCCGACCTGCAGGTGCTGTATCGCGCGATGCAGTACGCCGCCAACTTCGGCTTTGCGCTGCGGCTGCGTCCGGAAGAGGCCAGCCTGGTGAACGATGGCGTCGCGCATGACGGCGAATACGCGTCGCGGCTCGGCCTCACCGGCATCCCGGTGGTTGCCGAGACCATTGCCATCGCCCAGATCACCCAGCTGATGCGTGCCACCGGTTGCCGCGTGCACCTGGCGCGCGTTTCCAGCGGCGCTGGCGTCGCCCTGGTGCGCGAGGCCAAGCAGCACGGTCTGCCGCTGACCTGCGATGTCGACATCAACCACGTGCATCTGGCCGACGTCGACATCGGCTACTTCAACAGCCAGTACCGGTTTGACCCGCCGCTGCGCGGCGTGCGTGATCGCGATGCCATCGTCGCCGGCCTGATCGACGGCACCATCGATGCAATCTGCTCCGATCACAGCCCGGTCGATGACGACGGCAAGTTGCTGCCGTTCGCCGAAGCCGAGCGCGGCGCCACCGGCCTGGAATTGCTGCTTCCGCTGACGCTGGCCTGGGCCGAGCGCGCCGGCGTGAGCCTGCCGCAGGCATTGGCCAAGGTCAGCAGCACGCCGGCAGCCATGGTCGGCTTCGAGGCCAGCCTGTCGATCGGCGCGCGTGCCGACCTCACGGTATTCGACCCCGATGCCAGCTGGCGGGTGACGACTGACGCGCTGAAGAGCCAGGGCAAGAACACGCCGTTCCTTGGCTACGAGCTCAAGGGCCGGGTGCGGCACACGCTGGTCAAGGGCAAGCGCGTGTTCGACGCCTGAACCGGCGTGGCACGGCGTGGTCGTAGCCAGGGCAGGCCGGGTGCCCGCCCTGGTCATTGGGAGGCCGCATGACGCCGCTGCTGAATATCGATGTACCCGATCTCGATGCCGCCATCGCGTTCTACACGCAGGGCCTGGGTTTTGCGCTGAGCCGGCGTTTCGACGACGAGTTCGCCGAACTGCGTGCCGGAGAGCTACTGGTCTATCTGCTGCAGAAGCCCGCCGGGAGCGACCCCGCGCCTGGCGCCGCCGCGCGCCACTACGGGCGTCACTGGACTCCGGTGCACCTCGATGTACGGGTGGACGACGTAACGGCGGCGACCGAACGCGCCATCGCTGCGGGAGCCACACTGGAGTCTCCCCCTGCCGCCAAGCGCTATGGCGAGCTGGCAATGCTGGCCGATCCGTTCGGCCACGGCTTTTGCCTGATCCATTTGAACGACGCGGGCTACGACGTATTCGAGCTGCAGCCGTAAAACGGGGACATCCGGGTTTCCCCCTTTTGTCGTGATGCGGTCCAAAGCTATACTGGCGCAGTGATCAAACATACGTTTGAAATTTATTGGAGCGCTACATGTCCGATCTTGCCGCCCGTTTCAAGACCGCCCAGGAAGAAGTCGTCCAGCTCAACGATGCGCCGGACGTGCAGACCAAGCTCAAGCTTTACGCGCTGTTCAAGCAGGCCAGCGAAGGTGATGTCAGCGGCGATCGCCCATCGGCGATCAATTTTGTCGCCCAGGCCAAGTACGATGCCTGGGCCAAGTTCAAGGGCTTGAGCAATGACGAGGCGATGCAGCAATATGTCGATCTGGTCGAGGAGCTGAAGGCCAACGACGACTGAGCGTCGATCCGGTTTCAATGAAAAAACGCCCCGAACCGGGGCGTTTTGTTTTGCGGCCTGCGCTAAGCTCGGGCCAGCAGGGCTTCGACTTCGGCCCGTGTCGCGGCGTACGCGCCGTGGTGGGTGCAGGCGATGGCGGCGGTGGCGGCGGCGTACGCCAGGTGATCGGCCGGCGCGGCGTCGGGCCGGGTCAGTACGCTCGCCATCCAGCCACCCATGCTGGCGTCGCCCGCGCCGACGGTGTCAGCCACGTCCACTTGGAACACAGGCCGATCAACGGCGCCGCTGGGCGTCAGCAGCGCAATGCCGTCGCCACCGCGGGTGTAGAGGATATCGGCAGTCGGCGCCCAGCCGCGCAGCGTGGCGAGCGCATCGTGCTCGCTCTGCCCGGCGAACAGCTTGGCCAGGTCCTCGTCGGAGATCTTGATGTAGTCGGCGAGCGAAGCCATGGTGCGCAGAGTGGCCGGGTAGCCCTCGCCCATCAGGTTGCGGTGATTGGGATCGAAGCAGATGCGACGCCCGGCATCTTTTACCTGCTGTGCCAGCGCGATCAGGCGGCTGGCGAGCGGTTCGCGCACCAGGCTGATCGAGCCGAAATGCACGATCTGGGCGGCGGCGAGCCAATCTGCTGGCAGGCGATCCGGATCGAAATGCAGATCGGCCGAGTCGTCGCCGACGAAGAAGTAGCTGGGCGGCGACTTGGAAGCGACGATGGCGAGCAAGGGCGAACGATCGTATTGCTGGGTGTAGCGCGGATCGAGCCCGGCCTCGTGGCCGAGGCGCGCGAGCTCCTCGCCGAACACGTCGCGGCTGATCGCGCCGGCAAAGCCCGTTGGCACACCCAGACGCGCACCGACGCGCGCGACGTTCCAGCACGAGCCGCCGGCGACGGCCCGCCAGTGCTCCCCTTGTTCATGGATCAGGTCGGTGAGGGCTTCACCGAAAACGACAAAGCGGGCTGCGGGCATGTCAGGCTCCTGTTTGCCCGGTATGGTGCGGCGCTCGGGCACGGCTGCCTATCCGGTGTTGGCCCTAGGCTGGATTGCGCATGCTTTGCTGCCCGTTCTGCTTGCTGCGCGGCGCTGTTTGAAGGTCGATGCTGCCCGAGCCGCGATGCAGGCTTTCCCACGCCGCCTAAGCGACGACGTTTTCCAGCGTCATCGTCGGCGACTGCTTGAGCAGTGCCTCGAAGTGCAGGCTGGGCAAGGGCCGGCTGAAGTAGAAGCCCTGGATGGCATCGGTCTGTGCACGCAGCAAGAAGGAGAGCTGGTCTGCCGTTTCCACGCCCTCGGCCAGCACCGACATGCCCAGCGTCTTGCCCAGCCCGATCACGGCCAGCACGATGGCGGCATCGTTGGGATCGGTCGAGATATCGCGCACAAAGCTCTGGTCGATCTTGAGCTTGTCGAAGGCGAAGCGCTTGAGATAGGAAAGACTGGAATAGCCGGTCCCGAAGTCGTCGATCGACAGTTTCACGCCCATGCGCTTCAAGCCATGCAGCATGGTCATCACATGCTCGACCTCCTGCATCACCACCGATTCGGTCACCTCGAGCTCCAGGTATTGTGCTTCCAGCCCGGATTCGGCGAGCGCGTCAGCGACGATTTCCAGGAGGTTGGCCTGGTGCAGCTGCAACGGTGAGAGGTTGACCGCGATGGTCAGTTGCGGCAGGCCGTGCTGCTGCCATTCGATCGCCTGGCGGCAGGCTTCACGCAATACCCAGTTGCCGATCGGCACGATCATCCGCGACTCCTCCGCCACCGGGATGAACTTGCCCGGCGGGATCAGGCCGTGCTCGGGATGGCGCCAGCGGATCAGCGCTTCGGCGCCGATCACGCTGCCATCGGTGAGGCTCACCTGCGGCTGGTAATGCAGCTCGAACTCCTCGTTCGCCAGCGCCTGGCGCATATTCGTTTCCAGCACCAGGCGCTCGGACGCGCGCACGTTGAGATCGTTGGTGAAGAACTGGAAGTTGCTGCGACCGTTGGCCTTGGCCTGATACATTGCGACATCGGCATTGCGGATCAGCGTGTCGGTGTCCAGGCCATCCTCGGGGTAGACCGCGATGCCGATCGAGGTGGAGCTGGCGAAGCCGCCGGCCTCCAGCTCGAACGGCTCAGCGAACGATTCGAGGATCTGCTCGGCGACGCGGCTGGCCGTCAGCGCATCCTTGATCTCGGTCAGCACCACGACGAATTCATCGCCGCCCTGGCGCGCCAGGATGTCCGACTTGCCGATGATCTGGCGCAACCGCTCGGCGACCTGGGTCAGCACCTGGTCGCCAGCGGCGTGGCCCAGCGAATCGTTGATGGTCTTGAAACGGTCCAGATCGAGGAAGAGCACGGCAAGCCTGCGCCTGAAGCGCTCGGCCGCGGCCACCGCGAGGCGCAGTTCATCGCGCAACAGATTGCGGTTGGCGAGACCCGTCACCGTGTCGAAGTTGGCGAGTTCGGTGATGCGATCCTGCGCTTGCCGGCGCTCGGTGATGTCGGTCACCGTGCCGATCAGCCGGGTAGGCCGGTTGCGCGCGTCGACCTCGATAAAGCGGCCTCGGCTCTGGAACCAGTGGTATTCGCCGTTCTTGAGCCGGCGGCGGTACTCGATCACCAGTTGGTTGGCGGCGCCGGTGTAGTAGTCGCGTACCGCGGCAATGACCCGGTCGCGGTCGGACGGATGCAGCTGGCTCTTCCATTTCTCGAATGTTTCCAGCAATTCGCCCGGCTCGTAGCCCAGCAGCCTATCGTACTCGGGGCTGGTGACGGCGGTGCGGCGACTCTCCAGCGGCATGTCAAAGAGGCCGGTGTTCGAGGCCTCGAGCGCCAGGCGCAGCTGCTGCTCGCTCTTGACGACGGCCTCCTCGGCGATGCGGCGCTCGGAAATGTCGCGTACCACGGCGCAGTTGTATTCGCGCCCCTTGAACACGATGTAGTTCGAATAGATCTCGATCGGAAACTCGACCCCATCGCGCGTCTTGAATGTGACCTCATCGAGCAGATGCCGGTGCTCGCGCAGTTTCTGCCAGAAGCGTGGCCAGCTCTCGGGTTTGAAACCGGGGTTGATATCCTTGAGCCGCATCGACAGCAGCTCGCGCTCGCTGTAGCCCAGGCGGTGGCAGGCCGTGGCGTTCACGTAGCTGATGTGGCCGTTGCTGTCGAGCCAGACCGCGAGGTCGGCGCCGCGCTCGATCGCCACCTTGGTCAGGTACAGATCGGCTTCGGTCTGTTCGAGCCGTAGCAGCTGGCGTCGCACGTAGAGCAGCAGGCCGGCGGCGCCGGCCAGCATCAGGCCGGTGATGGCGAGGTTGATCAGATTCTCGCGACGCCAGCTGGCGTAGACGTCCTTGCTGGCAAGACCCACCGATACGCCCAGCGGCCAGCCCTGCACCCGGCGCCAGCCGTAGATGCGCTGTGTATTGTCTTTGCGATCATGAAATATTCCGGCCGGGTCGCGCATAAAGGCTGTGGCGAAGAAGTCCCGGCCGGCGATGTTGCGATTGATTTCCTCCGCATCGTGGGGGAAATACAGCAAGGTGGTGCCGTCGTCGCGAAACATCCGCAGGGTCAGGTTGCCGGTGGTGTCGAGCGATTCGACGAAGGCGGAGAAGTATTCGGGCGCCAGGCCAGCCACCAGCACGCCTGCAAACTGCCCGTTGGCATCGGCAAGGCCGGTGGCGACGGGGATCACAGTAGTGTTGCCCGCCGTGTCGGTCTCGACTTCGGCGATGTAGTGCGGCGTACCCGGTTGTGCCTGAATGGCGCGGAAATACCGTTTCTGCGCGTAGTTCACCCGGGGCGTGGGGTAGATGCGGGTGGTGGCTGCCAGCTGGCCATCGGCGGCAATGACGGACAGCGAGCTCAGTTGCGGGTAGCGCAGGGTGATGCGGCGCAGATAGGCATGCAGGCAGGCCTGGTCGGTCGCGGCAAGGCAGGAGCGGAACAACGGGTCCTGCTGGACCGAGAATAGCGCGGTGGCCGACGATTCCATCGTGCGGCCGATGTATTCGTCGGCGGCACGCGCCAGCAGCAGCAATTGCTGTTCGGCCCGGCTCTGCGTCTCCTGGTAGGAACGCCAGGCCGACCAGCCAAGCGCGCCGAGCGCGAACAGCATGGCGGCAATGGAAAGCGCGACCAGCAGCACGCGGATGCGCGCAAACGAGCGATCGTCGTCGTGCTCGCTGGCGGACGGGGGGCTCAAGGTACTCCTCTCCTGCATGGTGCGACCCGCCGCCTGTTTACCGGGGCGAACAGGCAGCTGGCCTGTCTTGGTGTTTTGTCATTCTTGGGGCAAAGCCGCGCGACTGGCAAGCACGCGCGTATTCAGTGTGCGATGACGGCACTGAGCTCGTGACTGCGCTCGAGCTGGCGCAAGGCGACCTCGGCGCTGCCACGGTCTGGATAAGGCCCGAGCCGGACCCGGTGCAGGTTGCCACTGGACTGGATGGCCAGCGGCAGGGCCGGTGGCAGTTCGCTTCCCAGCCTGTTGCGAAAGGCCTCGGCATTGGCCAGGCTGGAGAATGCCCCCAGCTGGATGAAGAGCTGGCCGCCCTCGCTGGCGACGGGGGCCGACGCGGTGTGCGCCGGCGTTTCACGCTCGACCACTGCGGGCGCTGTCGGGGCGCGGCCGTCGGCGGCCAGACTTTCGACGATGACCTCGCTGCTGCCTTGCATCGCGTACCCGAGGCGGCAGGCCGCGACGAAGGACAGGTCGATCACCCGCCCCTTGTGAAAAGGGCCACGATCATTCACGCGCACGATGACGCTGCGGCCATTCTTCACGTTGGTGACGCGCGCGTAGCTGGGCACCGGCAGCACTGGCGAGGCGGCCGTCATCGCGAACATGTCGTAGGTTTCGCCGATCGACGTCTTCTGGCCGTGGAACTTGCGGCCATACCATGAACCGATACCCTGCGCCTTGTACTCGCCGGCGCGGGGCAGCGGGGTGAAGCTCTGTCCCAGCACGGTGTAGGGTCGGTTGGCAAAGCGGTGCAACGGCTCGGACTTGGGCGTGGGTTCGGGAACCAGATCGATCCACGGCGGCAGGTCGAGCGGGCCGTCGTCCTTGTAGAAACCACCACTTGCCGCGCGCACATAGGTGCAGGGGTAGTTGGCTGGCTTGTCGGCGAGCGGCGGTGTCGGGGCCTCAGCGGCAGGTGGCCGCTGCGGCGAGCCCGGTGCGGGGCTGCGCGGCGGGGTGCCGCAGGCGGCCAGCAGCACGATACCCAGCAGCGGCACCACTGCGCGCAGTCGCAACGCGTCACCTGTCTTGATCATCTGCCTTGTCATCGCGTCACTCATCCTGAACCTCACGCCTTCATCAGTTTGCGGTCGCGCTGGATGCTCATCAGCAGGCCGAAGCCAACCAAAATCGACACCATGGACGTGCCGCCGTACGAAATCAGTGGCAGCGGCACGCCGACCACGGGCAGGATGCCCGACACCATGCCCATGTTGACGAAGGCGTAGGTGAAGAAGTTGAGCGCGATCGAGCCCGCCAGCAGGCGGCCGAACACGGTGGATGCGTTGTACGAGATCATCAGCCCGCGGCCGATCACGCACAGGTAGAGCAGCAGCAAGAGCACGTTGCCGACGAGGCCGAACTCTTCGCCGAACACGGCAAAAATAAAGTCGGTGGTGCGCTCAGGAATGAAGTCCAGATGCGTCTGGGTACCCGCCAGCCAGCCTTTGCCGAGCAGGCCGCCCGAGCCGATGGCGATGGTGCCTTGGATGATGTGGTAGCCCGCGCCGAGCGGATCACTGGTCGGGTCGAGCATGGTGGAGATGCGGCGGCACTGGTACTCGTGCAGGATGTTGATGCACAGGTCCCAGTGCGTGACGACGTAGGCGAGCCCGCCGACCGCCAGCGTCATCATGCCGATCAATCGCCACGACAGCCCGGCAAAGAACAGCGCGTAGAACCCGCCCGAGGTGATCAGCAGCGCCGTGCCGAGGTCGGGTTGCTTGAGGATGAGCCCGACCGGAATCACGATGATGATGGCGGCGACGACGTAGTGCCGCCAGTTCACGTGCGCTTCGAAATGGTGGAAATACCAGGCCAGCATCAGCGGCAGGGCGATGCGCAGCAGTTCCGACGGCTGGATGCGGGTCACGCCGATATCGAGCCAGCGCGTGGCGCCGTGACTGGTGACGCCGAAGAACTCGACTGCCAAGAGCAGCAGCACCCCGATCACATAGCCGGGCAATGCCAGCCGCATCAGTACCTGCTGGCGGATGTTGGCGACGCACCACATCAGCGCCAGCGAGATGCCCATGAAGGTGAGCTTGTCCGATACACGGGCCCAATCCTGGTTCGATGCCGAATACAGCAGTACCGACGACACCAGGAATACCAGCAGCGTAAACAGCAGCAGCCACGGGTCGATCGGTTGCTTGAAGCGCTGCCACAAGCGCAGGATCATGGCGATTCTCCGGCCGGTTGCGGGGTGCTGGATGCCGCGGCCGGCGCCGGCTCTTCCGGCAGTTTGCCGGTCAGGTAGTAGTCGAGCACCTTGCGCGCCATGGGCGCAGCCGCTTGCGAGCCGAAACCGGCATTCTCGACGATGACGGCGAGCGCGATCTTGGGCTGCTCGGCCGGCGCGAACACGATGAACCAGGAGTGATCGCGCAGGCGCTCATCGATCGCCCGTGCGTTGTACTTGGCGCCCTTGAGCGAGAACACCTGCGCGGTGCCGGTCTTGCCGGCCGAAGTGTAGGTGGCACCGCGAAATACGCTGGCGCCGGTGCCTTCGGTCTGTACCCCCACCATGCCACGGATGACCCGCTCGACGTGCTCGCGTTTCCACGGCAGCACCCGTGATGGCTTGGGTTCGATCGGCACGCGCATATTGCTGACCGGATCGACGAGGCTGGCGACCACGTGTGGCTTGTAGGCCACGCCGAAGTTGGCAAGCGTCGCGGTGGCGTGCGCCATCTGCAACGGGGTGTAGCTGTTGTAGCCCTGGCCGATGCCGATCGACACCGTTTCGCCCGGATACCATTTCTGCTGCGCCGGTTTGCTAAAACGCTGTTTCTTCCACTCGGGACTCGGCAGCACGCCCGGGCGCTCGCCCGGCAGATCGATGCCGGTGCGGCTGCCCAGATCCAGCGTCGACATGAAGCTGGCGATGTAGTCGATGCCCATCTGCACGCCGAGCTGGTAGAAGTAGGTGTCACTCGAGACGACGAGCGAGCGGTCGAAGTTCATGCTGCCGTAGCCGCCCGCCTTGGAGTCGCGAAAGCGCACGCCGCCGAACAGGTAGTAGCCGGGGTCGGCGATGGTCTGGTGCACCAGCGGAAAATCGCCTTCCAGCGCCGCCATCGCCATAAAGGGCTTGAACGTGGAGCCGGGCGGGTATTCGCCGCGCAACGCGCGGTTGAGCAGCGGGTGATCGGGCGATTCGTTGAGCGCAGTCCAGCTCTGCGGATCGATACCGTCGACGAACAGATTGGGATCGAACGTAGGCTTGGACACCAGCGCCAGCACGCCACCGGTGGTGGGGTCGATGGCAACCAAGGAGCCGCGACGATCGCCGAACAACTGCTCGACCACCTTCTGCAGGCCGATATCGACTGACAATTGCAGATCCTGGCCGGACTTGGGTGGATTACGCCTGAGGGTGCGCACGGCGCGCCCGCCCGAATCGATTTCCACCTGCTCGAAGCCGGTGACGCCGTGCAGGTCGTTCTCGTAGCTCGCTTCGATGCCGACCTTGCCGATGTGCTCGGTGCCGCGATAGTTGGCGCGCACGCCAGCCTCGTCGAGCTCGACGAGGTCACGATCATTGATGCGGCCGATATAGCCGATCAGATGCGAGCCGATTTCGCCCTGCGGGTAGTGGCGGAACAGCCGCGCCTTGATCTCGATGCCGGGAAAGCGATAGCTCTGCGCCGCGAAGCGCGCCACTTCCTCGTCGGTGAGCCGGGTCTTGATCGGCAAGGACTCGAAATCCTTGCTCTCTTCCTGCAGCTTGTTGAAACGGCGCTTGTCGCGCGGCGTGATGTCGATGATGCCCTTGAGTGCCGCAATCGTGGCATCGAGGTCGGCGATGCGCGCCGGTGCGATTTCCAGCGTGTAGGCCGAATAGTTGTGCGCCAGGATCACGCCGTTGCGATCGCGGATCACGCCACGCGACGGAGCCACCGGCACCAGCGAAATGCGGTTGGCCTCGGCCAGCGTCATATAGCGATCGTGCTGCACCACCTGCAGCCAGAAAAAGCGCACCAGCAGGACGCCGAACAGCGCCAACACGAACAGGACCGCTGCGGCGAAGCGCAGCTCGTAACTGCTGCGCTCGGTCCGATCGTTCTTCAATAGCTTGCCGCTGGCGCGGCGGGTCTTGCCACGCGCAGGGACGCCGAACATCGGGCGCCGTTTGATCGGCCTCATAACGATTCGCTGACCGGCTTGCGCTGGTAGGCCAGCAGCAGGTTGGATACGGGCACCCAGAGGAAGGCGGTCAAGAGCGGGCCCAGAAAATAGCTGATCGCGGGCAGATCGGCGCCGGCGATCAACCGTACCGCCGCCATCAGCAGCTGGGCGAACACCATCAGTCCCAGCACGGCCGTGGCCTGCTGCCAATAGGGAAAGATGTTGAGCTGGCGTTGCCGCGACAGCACGAGATAGGTGATGACCGAGTACGCCAGCGCATGCTGCCCCAGCAAGTTGCCGTCGGCCACGTCCATGCACACGCCGAGCACGAAGGCCCAGCCGACGCCGACGCGACGCGGCTGGTTCAGCGTCCAGTAGAGCAGCATCAATGCAACGAAATCAGGCGCGAAATGGTTGCCGATCAGCTGCCACGGCAGCAGGTTGAACAGCAGGGCACAGATCAGCGTCAGGATGATCAGGCTGGGGCGCACCGGGCGCAGCAGATGACTGGTGACCGGCATCAGGACGCACTCGCGTTGGCGGCCGCCGGTGCCGGGTAGGCGGGGCCAGCGGGCGGTGGATCGAGAATCAGCAGGAAGCGGTGGGTATCGATGCCTGCGGCGGGGCGGCACAGAATGCGCGGGAACGATGCGCCGGCCACGCGCTCGACGCTGACGACCACGGCCACCGGCAGACCGGAAGGGTAGGTGCCGTCCAGGCCCGAGGTGACCAGCAGATCGCCCGGTTTGATGTCGGCGTTGGGCGCCAAATAGCGCACTTCCAGCAACTGGCCGGCGCCACGGCCGTAGATCACCGTGCGCACCTGGCTGCGTTGCGTCATCACCGGCACCATATGGTTGCGGTCGGTGATCAGGCGGATTTCGGACGTCATGGCCTGGGTGCGCACCACCTGACCGACGACCCCCTGGGTATCGATGGCGATCTGACCGGCTTGCACGCCCTGGTTGTCGCCGCGATCGACGATGAGCTTGGCCGAAAACGGATCACGACCGCTGTAGAGGATTTCGGCCAGTTGCGAAGGCGCCTTGGTGCGCCGGTAGTCGAGTGCGCGCAACTGCGCGTTTTCCGCGGCCAGCCCATCCATGCGCAGCGCCTTGGCCTGGGCGGCCAGCAACTGGTCATTGAGCTTGCGGTTTTCGGCAATCAGATCGGTCTGCACGGTGAGGAAGTCACGGGTGGAGTGCAGCGCGGCGAACGGCGTGGTCGCGAGCCATTGCAGCGGATAGAGCACGATGGCGACCTGTTCGCGCACGCGCCCCAGCATCTGCAACTGGGCGTCCCCGACCATCAGCGCGATCGATAGCGTGGAAAAGATCAAAAGCCGCGTCAGCGGCTTGGGGCCTTGCTTGAAAAAGGCGGGTTGGGTCGCTTGCATGTGTAACCGTGCGGCGAATCAAACAATCGAGGCGGGGATGACCCCGCCTCCTAGGCGCAAGCCGGAACGAACTAGTCGTTGATGAAGATGGCGACGCCACCCTTGTCCAGCTTCTCGAGCGCGCGGCCCGAGCCGCGGACCACGCAGGTCAGCGGATCATCGGCGACGATGACCGGCAGCCCCGTCTCTTCCATCAGCAAACGATCGAGATCGCGCAGCAGCGCGCCGCCACCGGTCAGCACCATGCCCTTTTCGGCAATGTCGGCGCCCAATTCCGGCGGAGTCTGCTCCAGCGAGTGCTTCACCGCCGACACGATCTGGTTCAAGGGTTCGGTCAGCGCTTCGAGGATTTCGTTCGACGAGATGGTGAACGAGCGCGGAATGCCTTCGGCCAGGTTGCGGCCCTTCACTTCCATCTCGCGCACTTCGGCGCCGGGGAAGGCCGAACCGATGCGCTTCTTGATGTCTTCGGCGGTGGTGTCGCCGATCAACATGCCGTAGTTGCGACGGATGTAGTTGATGATGGCTTCGTCGAACTTATCGCCACCCACGCGCACGCTGGAGGCATGGACCACGCCGCCGAGCGAGATCACGCCCACTTCGGTGGTGCCGCCGCCGATGTCGACCACCATCGAGCCCGTGGCTTCCTCGACCGGCAGGCCGGCGCCGATCGCGGCGGCCATCGGCTCCTCGATCAGCTCGACCTTGCGCGCGCCGGCGCCGAGGGCCGATTCGCGGATCGCGCGCTTCTCGACCTGGGTCGAGCCGAAGGGCACGCAGATGACGATGCGCGGGGGCGAGCTGAACAGCCGGCTTGGGTTCACCTTCTTGATGAAGTGCTTGAGCATCTGCTCGGTGATGGTGAAGTCGGCGATCACGCCGTCCTTCATCGGGCGGATGGCATTGATGCTGCCCGGCGTGCGGCCCAGCATCTTCTTGGCTTCGGCGCCGACGGCCAGTATCGTTTTCTTGCCTGATGGGCCGCCTTCTTGCTGGATGGCGACGACCGAGGGCTCGTCGAGCACGATACCCTTGCCTTGGGTGTAGATCAGGGTGTTGGCGGTGCCGAGGTCGATGGCGATATCGTTGGCGAAATAGCCGGAGAGCATGCCTAGCATTGGGGTCTCGCAGTTCGAATTCGTGGTAGCGCAAGCGTCTGACAACGCGTCGCAGAGTTATTCTAGGACTCCGTGCCGACCCCGGGCTGTCTTTCATGAACGACGCCACGCGGGGCCTTGTCGGGGCCCTTCGCCCGGTTTGGGCGAATCAAGCCCGGTATGATACCCTAAGGCGCCAGAAATCGGGCCGCTTTGTTGCACCGCATGGCGTGCTTTTTTGGCCCGGATGCGAAAGGAATGAACCACCCATGTCGCTATCCCTCGACGATGTCAAACGCATCGCCCGCTTGGCCCGGATCGCCGTCACCGACGACGAGCTCGCCGCTTCGCAAACCCAGCTCAATCGCATCCTCACGCTGATCGACGAAATGCGCGCAGTCGATACTACCGGTATCGCGCCGATGTCGCATGCGCAGGACATGCAGCTGCGGCTGCGCGACGACGCGGTGACCGCCGCCGACCGCCGTGACGCCTTCCAGGCCGTGGCGCCCGCCGTCGAGAACGGCCTCTATCTCGTGCCCAGGGTGATCGAATAATGAGCCTATCCAATGTGCGTGCCCATTTCGACGAAGCCGCGGAGCTGTTGGAGCGCGTACGCGCCGACGATGGTTTCTTTGCCGCCATCGATGCCGCGGCCAAGGTGTTGGTGCACTCGTTCCAGAACGGCGGCAAGGTGATTTCCTGCGGCAACGGCGGCTCGCATTGCGATGCCATGCACTTTGCCGAGGAGCTCTCCGGGCGCTACCGGGGCGATCGCCCGGCGCTGGCGGCGATGGCGGTGTCCGATCCGACCCATATCACCTGCGTGGGTAACGACTACGGCTTTGCCGAGATCTTTGCGCGCCAAGTGGCGGCATTTGGCCGACCGGGCGACGTGCTGCTCGGCATCACCACCAGCGGCAATTCGGCCAACGTGATCCGTGCGGTCGAAGAGGCGCGTGCCCGTGGCCTGCAGGTGATCCTGCTGATGGGCAAGGACGGCGGCAAGCTCAAGGGCGCTGCCGACGTCGAGATCATCGTGCCGCACTTCGGCTACGCCGACCGTATCCAGGAAATCCATATCAAGGTCATCCACACGCTGATCGACCTCGTCGAACGCGGCATGGACTTCGTGCCCGCCAACTGAACCCACATATGATCGAATCCTCGCTCAAGCAACTGGCCGCAGCGCTCGCGGCCAAGCAAATCTCCGCCGTCGAACTCGCCACCGAGTTCCTTAACCGTGCCGAGCAGTACAACGGGGCGCTCAATGCCTTTATCACGCTCGACAAGCAGAAGACGCTGGCCGAAGCGCTGGCGGCGGACCAGGCGCGCGCCAACGGCCCGGTCGGGCCGCTCGCCGGCATTCCGGTCGCGCACAAGGACATCTTCTGCCAAGAAGGCTGGCGTACCACCTGCGGCTCGAAGATGCTCGGCAACTTCGTTTCGCCCTACTCGGCGCACGTGATCGAACAGTGCCGCGCCGCCGGCCTTGTCACGCTCGGCCGCACCAATATGGACGAGTTCGCCATGGGCTCGTCCAACGAGAACAGCTATTTCGGCGCGGTGAAGAACCCATGGGATGGCGCTGCGGTACCTGGCGGCAGCTCGGGCGGCTCGGCCACTGCTGTCGCGGCGCGGCTGGCACCGATAGCCACCGGCACCGACACCGGCGGCTCGATCCGCCAGCCGGCAAGCTTCTGCGGCATCACCGGCATCAAGCCGACCTATGGCGTGGTATCGCGCTTTGGCATGATCGCCTACGCCAGCTCGCTCGATCAGGGCGGCCCGATGGGCAAGAGCGCCGAGGATTGCGCGCTGCTGCTGAACGTGATGGCGGGCTTTGATGCGCGCGACGCGACGAGCCTCGCTCGCGAGCGCGAGGACTACGCTCGTGATCTCGATCGGCCGCTGGCTGGCCTGCGCATTGGCCTGCCCAAGGAATACTTCGCCGAAGGCCTGGCGCAGGATGTCGCTGCGGCGATCGATGCGGCGATTGGCGAGTACAAGAAGCTTGGCGCGACCGTGGTCGAGATCAGCCTGCCTAATACCAAGCTGGCGATCCCGTCCTACTACGTAATCGCGCCGGCCGAGGCGTCCTCCAACCTCAGCCGCTTCGACGGCGTGCGCTATGGCCATCGTGCTGCCCAGTTCGAGGGGCTGAACGGCATGTATGAACAGAGCCGTGCCGAGGGCTTCGGCTGGGAAGTGAAGCGTCGCATCCTGACCGGCACCTATGTGCTGTCGCACGGTTATTACGACGCCTACTACCTGCAGGCGCAGAAGATCCGTCGCCTGATCGCCAACGATTTCCAGGCCGCTTTTGAGCAATGCGACGTGATTGCAGGCCCGGTGGCGCCGACCACGGCGTGGAACCTGGGCGAGAAGAGCGACGATCCGGTCGCGATGTACCTCGCCGACATTTACACGCTGGGCGTCAACCTCGCCGGTTTGCCGGCGATGAGCGTGCCGGTGGGCTTCGGCAGTACCGGTCGTCCGGTCGGCCTGCAGCTGATCGGCAACTATTTCAGCGAGGCGCGCCTCTTGAACGCGGCGCATCAGTTCCAGCTGGCGACCGACTGGCATACGCGCACGCCGGAGCTGTGATGCTGGCCGAAATCGCGCAACTGGAAGCACTGGCGCTTAGCGCCTGGCCGGCGCTGGCGAGCGAGCTCGTCGACGGCTGGGTCATGCGCTTTGCCAATGGCTATACCAAGCGCGCGAACTCGGTGATTCCGCTCTATCCGGCTGAGCAGCCGGACGAGGCCAAGATCGCCTATGTCGAAGCGCGTTATGGTCAGGCTGGCCTGCCGTGCATTTTCAAGCTGACCGAGCAGGCGCGCGTGCTCGATACCCGGCTTGCCGAGCGTGGCTATGAGATCGTCGACCCGACCAGCGTACAGACGACGGATCTGGCCACGCTGGCGCTCGATCTTGACCCGGCAGTGACGCTGGCGGATACCCCGCACGATGGCTGGTTCGATGCCTTCGTGCGCATCAGCGGCCTGGATCCGGCGCAAGGGGCCACGGCCACGCAATTGCTCGCGCGTTACGCGGCGCCGACCGCGTTCGCCGTGCTGCATGAAGCGGGCGAGCCGGTGGCGTGCGGCTTTGCCGTGCGGCAATGGGATAGCGTGCTGTTGTTCGACATCTACACTCATCCTGCCGCCCGCCGCCGCGGCCGTGCCGCGCGCGTGGTAGCGCGCCTGCTGGCCTGGGGGCGCGACGCCGGCGCAGCACGCGGCCTGTTGCAGGTGGTCGCGGCCAATGCCGCGGCTCGCGCGTTGTATGCGCGCTTTGGCTTCACCGAACAATATCAGCATTGGTATCGCCGACAGCCCCGCTGCGGCGAGCGAACATAGAGAACCCACACCATGAAATGGGAAGTTGTCATCGGGCTGGAAGTGCATACCCAGCTCACCACCCAGTCCAAGATCTTCTCTGGCGCCAGCACCGCCTTCGGCGCCGAGCCCAACACGCAGACCGCCGTGGTCGATATCGCCTTGCCTGGCGCGCTGCCGGTGATGAACAAGGCAGCGGTCGAGAAGGCCATCCAGTTCGGCCTCGCCATTGGTGCCAAGGTCAATCGCCGCTCGGTTTTCGCCCGCAAGAATTACTTCTACCCGGATCTGCCCAAGGGCTACCAGATCAGCCAGTTCGAGCTGCCGGTGGTCGAGGGCGGCGCGATTACCATCAACGTCGACGGCGTCGACAAGGTGATCAACCTGACCCGTGCCCACCTGGAAGAGGATGCGGGCAAGTCGGTGCACGAAGGCCTGCATGACGGCACCGGCATCGACCTGAATCGCGCCGGCACCCCGCTCTTGGAAATCGTGTCCGAGCCGGAAATGCGCTCGGCCGCCGAGGCGGTGGCGTATGCCAAGGCGCTGTATAGCCTTGTCACCTGGATCGGCATTTGCGACGGCAATATGCAGGAAGGCTCGTTCCGCTGCGACGTGAACGTGTCGGTGCGCCCACAGGGGCAAGCCGAATTTGGCACCCGGCGCGAGATCAAGAACCTCAACAGCTTCAAGTTCATCGAGCAGGCGATCGCCGCCGAGGTGCGCTACCAGATCGAGCTGATCGAGGATGGCGGCAAGGTGCAGCAGGCCACGGTGCTGTTCAACCCGGATACCGGCGAGACGCGCGCAATGCGCAGCAAGGAAGACGCGCACGATTACCGCTACTTCCCCGATCCCGATTTGCCGCCGCTGGTGATCGGCGAGGACTGGATAGAGCGGGTGCGCAGCGCGCTGCCCGAGTTGCCTGCGACGATGCAGACCCGTTTTGTAGGGGTGTACGGCATTCCGGCCTACGACGCGGTAACGCTGACGGCGTCCAAGGCGCTGGCGGCCTACTACGAGGCCACCGTCGCCGCCGGTGCCGATGCCAAGCTCGCCAGCAACTGGATCATGGGCGACATCAGCGCCACGCTGAACCGCGAGGAAAAGGACATCAGCGCGAGCCCTGTATCCAGCGAAGCGTTGGCCGGGCTGATTAAGCGGGTGATGGACAGCACCATCAACAACAAGACCGCCAAGGACGTGCTCCGCAAGATGTGGGACGAAGGCCTGGCGGCCGACGCGATCATTGAAAGAGATGGTCTGAAGCAGGAAACCGACACTGGCGCGATCGAGGCTATCGTCGATGCGGTGCTGGCAGCTAACCCCAAGGCGATCGAGGAATACCGTTCCGGCAAGGAAAAGGCACTCAACGCGCTGGTCGGCCAAGTGATGAAGGGCTCGGGCGGTAAGGCGAATCCAGCGATGGCGCTGGAGTTGTTGAAGAAAAAGGTGGGGTAAATAGTAAAGCGGCCGATAGGCCGCTTTACTATTTACATAGTGAGATTCCAGAGTTGAGACCCAGATACATGGTAATTAAAATTGCCTCAGCCCTGATTTTTTTGGGTTTGAGTGTTGTTGGTTTTGCACGGGATCAATTTGATTCGGTTGAAAGAAAGCTGCTTCTTGAGGCAAAAGAGGGAGGTGCAAAATCCCAGTATTTATTAGGGGTTTTGTATTCGGATCCAATGTTTCGAAGAGTGAATTTGGAGCAGGCGGTTTCCTGGTATGAAAAGGCGACACGAAACGGCAGCATGGAAGCTGCTTGTGATCTCTGGAACTTAAATTTGAAATCAGACTGGCAGGGGCGATCCTCGGAAAAGGCCCTGTACTGGATAAAAAAAGCAAGCGAAGGGAATGCTCCGTGCGGGTGGTATGGGTTGGCTTTGATGAATGAAAAAGGCATTGCGATGGAAAAAAACGTCGGCATGGCCTTTTCGTTGTATAAGAGAGCCGCTGAGGCGGGTGATGCGCGGTCGCAGATTAATTTGGCAGCAATGTACTTGAATGGGAAGGGGGTTCCTGCAAACGAGGAGCTATCTTTGTACTGGATTCGGAAGGCGGCCGATCAAGGAGACCCTATTGGGTTGTTTAAGTATGGCAGTCATCTGTTAAGTACTAAAGAAAAAGCGAGTCGCCATGAGGCGGTGAATTTGTTTAGGCGTAGCTTGGCCAAGGGGAATGTCATGGCGGCAGGTTCCCTTGGTTTTGTTTATGCAAATGGGGCGCTGGTTGAGAAAAATACGATACTGGCCTATGCGTTGTTCGATTTTTTGAACGAGGCCAATAATAATATTTCAGTCGACGAGGATGTGATGCTGCAGATGAGGGATATGGGCAGGAAGGCAAAAGATCAGCTTGAGGCGGGAATGAGTAAGTCGGAGATTAATCGGGGTGATTTCATATCTGATGAGCTCAAGAGTTCACAAGATATCCTAAAAACCCTGGATAAATATGCAAAACAATAGCATGCAAAAATACAACTCGCGTAGGTGCGATTGGTAAATTAATCGCACAAGTGAACCCAACTGCCGACGCTGTTCGGCGGTTTTATTTTGCTGTGCCTGCGGCACGATGCTTCAATGCCGGTTCCGCCCGGCGGACGGGTTCATTTCTTTTGCTTCGCCAAAAGAAACGAACCAAAGAAAAGGCGACCCCGCCTTGCGGCCCTCCGGGCTGACCTCAGTCGGTCGCGAGCCTAAGGTCTCGCTCCGCTCCTTCGGCGCTGGCAAAGGGGAGAAAACCACGCGCCGATATGGGCTGGAGCATTCATCACAAGCTCGCTACCAGCAAAATCTCCCTTCATCCCCCTTGCGCCAAGGGGGAAACGTGGTCCGCAGAATGTAGTGAATTCACCCAGCGATCTTGGCATACCAACCGAACTCCCCTCAGAAGCGCCGAGCGAGGAACAAGCGGGGCGGGGTTTCGCCGAGGATGTTTGAGGCCAAAGGCCGAGTCCCGCAGGCGCCGACTCGATTGTCCGCAGCGAGGGAACCCGAAGGGCGCGGATGCGGGGTCGCCTTCTTTTGGCTACTTTTCTTGGCGACGCAAGAAAAGCAGCCCGTCCGCCGGGCGGAACCGGCATTCAAGCACCGCGCCGCAGGCGCTATCTATGCTCTCCGCTTCCGGTAACACGCCAGCCACAATTTTTGCGTTAGTCTGCAGACCTACCCCACCCTAACGGAGGTCTGTCATGCAGCTGTTGATCGGCAACAAGAACTACTCGTCGTGGTCGCTGCGGCCGTGGCTGGTGATGAAGCAGGCGGGCATTGCCTTCGAGGAAACGCTGGTGCCGCTGTACCAGGGCGACAGCAAGGAGCAGATCCTGCGCATCAGCCCGTCGGGCAAGGTGCCGGCGCTGGTCGATGGCGACCTGGTGATCTGGGATAGCCTCGCCATCGTCGAATACCTGGCGGAGAAGTTTCCCGGTCGTGGCATCTGGCCGGCCGATCCGGCTGCACGCGCGGTGGCGCGATCGGTGTCTGCCGAGATGCATGCGGGCTTCACGCAGCTGCGCACCCATCTGAGCATGGACATTCGTGGCCGCAAGACCGCCCGGATCGATGCGGCGACGCAGGCCGAAATCGATCGGATTTGCGCGATCTGGACCGATTGCCGCAATCACTTCGGCGAAAACGGGCCCTTCCTGTTCGGCGCGTTCTCGGCGGCCGATGCGTTCTACGCGCCGGTGGTCACCCGCTTCGTCACCTATGGCGTGGAGGTGCCCGACAGTGCGCGGCAGTACATGGCAACCGTCCTCGCCTTGCCGGCGATGCAGCAATGGATAGCCGACGGTGCCGCAGAGCCCTGGTCGCTGAGCTTCTGATTCCGGTATCCCGACAATGACAAAGGCCGCCCGTGGGCGGCCTTTGTCATTGAGCCTGTCGCGGCCTCAGGTCTTGCGCCGGATCAGCGAGACCACGAACAGGACCAGGAAGATCACGAACAGCACCTTGGCGATCCAGGCTGCGGTGCCGGCAACGCCGCCAAAACCGAGCACCCCGGCAATCAGCGCGATCACGAGAAAGACGATGGCATAGTGCAGCATGATGTAGTTCTCCTTAGTTGGTAGCGTCCTTCACGGCGTCCTTGGCCTCACCGGCCGCATCCTCGACCTTGTCGCCGGCATCTTCCACCGCATCGCGTACCGGCTCGGCAGGGCGGCGATCGAGCGCGTCGTCGACCTTGTTCTCGACCTTGTCCATCGTGGTTTCCGGCTTGTCACTGCACGCCAGAAGCGGCAGCGTGAGCATGGTGGCAAGCAGCAGGCGGATCAGCATGGTTCACCTCGTTGTTCAGTACTGGTGAAGTCAGCGTAAGGTCGAATCGGTGTCGGGTGACTGTAAATAATGGCGGTGTGATAACGGCGCGCTTGAGCGCAGTGGGCTCGCAGGTCGAGCAAGGTGCGCGCTGGATGGCGTCGAACTTGGCGCTCTGCACGAGGACCGGGCAATCGCAGCGAGTCAGGTCGGATGGGCTGATGCGGCACGCCTGTAGCGGGGCCGCTCAATCCGTTTGCATGCGGGGGGTGTCTGCCATGCCGAGGCGGCCGATGAAGGGCAGGCGCAGCGCGGGTCGATTCAGATCCACGCCGGCGTTCAGGCCCAGCAGGTTGATCTCCACGCCTTCCTCCAGCCCCACGTTCAGGCCCAGCAAGCCGAGCAGCGAGAGCTGCAGGCCGCTGCCCGATGGCGTCAGCCCCAGCGGCTGGCTGAGCGGGCGGTAGTCCTTGCCAATGGCGTTGGCTGGCAGATCGAGCCCCAGCGCAGGCACTTCGCGGCCGATATGGGCAAGGAAGGTGTTGCTGTTGGGGCCGGGATAGGCGCGGTATTCATGCGGGAACGGATAACTGGCGATGGCGGCGTCGATCCGGGCGTCGACACCCTCGCCACGGTGCTCGAGCAGCAGCTGCGGTTGCGCGCCGTACCACAGCCCGTCGGGCAGCGCGTAATCGCGTTGCACCACATTGTCGCCCGCCCAGCCGACCACCTCGTAGCGCGTGTAGTCGGCTTCACCGCTGCGCTTGTAGATGATCCACGGGTGGATGGCGAACAGGCCGCGCCAGCCGAAGGTGGGGGCGGCGTACACCTGGATGATGGCGGTGTCGTCCAGCTGCGCCGGGTCGGGGGCGACACCGGCCGAATGGCGTGGCGCGGTCATCCAGCTGCGCTGCGCGGGCCCGTGCTCGGCGCGCGAATCGTTGGCCACGCTCAGGCCAAAGGACACGACCAGCAGGGCCGGCAGCGCCCAGGCCAGGCGACGTGAGAACCGCATGCAACACTCCTGGCGGGCCTGCTCTTGCCGGAGCAGGCGGGTTGGAAGAGATGGGTGGGCGCCGCTGCCTGCGGCGCCCTGGGCGCAATCAGGCGGCTTCTTGCAGCGTGGCGATGTCGATCACGAAGCGGTATTTCACGTCGCTGCTGAGCATGCGCTCATAGGCTTCGTTGATATCCTGCATGCGGATTAGTTCGATATCGGCGGTAATGCCGTGCTTGCCGCAGAAATCGAGCATTTCCTGGGTGCTGGCGATGCCGCCGATCAGCGAGCCGGCGACTGCCTTGCGCCCCAGCACCATGGGCATGGTGTCGAGCGCCGGTTCCAGCGGCCCCAGATAGCCCACCAGCGCCAGCACGCCGTTGTAGCCCAGCGTGGGGATATAGGGGTTGAGATCGTGGGCATAGGGTACCGTATCGATGATCAGCTCGAAGCGGCTGGCGACCGCTGCCAGCTGCGCGGCGTCGGTAGAGAGCACGATGTGATCGGCTCCCAGCCGGCGCGCATCGTCCTCCTTGCCGGGCGAGCGGGTGAATAGCGTCACTTCGGCGCCCATGGCGTGGGCAAGCTTGATTGCCATATGCCCCAGGCCACCGAGGCCGACGACGGCGACCTTGCTGCCTGCCTTCACCCCCCAGTTCTTCAGCGGCGACCAGGTGGTGATGCCGGCACACAGCAGCGGCGCCGCGCCGGCGAGGTCGAGGCCATCCGGGATGCGTACCACGAATTCCTGCTTGACCACGATCCGCTCCGAGTAGCCGCCCTGGGTGGTGCTGCCGTCGATCCGGTCGATGCCGCCATAGCTGAAGACCGGCCCCTCGGCGCAGTGCTGTTCGTCGCCATGGGCGCAGGCCGGGCAATGGCCGCAGGAGTCGACGAGGCAGCCGACACCGACATGGTCGCCGACCTTGAAGCGGGTCACGTCGGCACCGATGCCGGTCACGCGGCCGATCATCTCGTGGCCCGGCACGATGGGATAGGTGCTCCAGCCCCAGTCGTTGCGGGCCGTATGCAGATCGGAGTGGCACACGCCGCAATAGAGGATCTCGATCGCCACATCGTCGTGGCGCGGGCTGCGGCGGTTGAAGCGGTATGGCCCCAGTGGTGTGGTGGTGGAAGTGGCGGCGTAGGCACGGGTCTCGATGCTCATGGTGCTTCCTGTATGCGGGATAGGGGACGGAGTGACAAGCAGCGGGATGGAAAGCGCGCATCGCCAGCAGGTGCTTCGCTCGTTGCTGCTGAACAAGAAGTCGATCGCTTGGATGCAGCACTTTGTCGCTTGCTGTCGAGCGCTGTGGACTTTAGGCCAATTGCTATCACGAAACTAGCCGATGAATATTGAATAAGAAGCAAGTTTTTCTTGATAATCGGCTATCGATCACCTGGGGTTTCATCGTGCCGATCAATGAATTGCGTGCCATTTCCACCTTTGCCAAAGCGGTGGAGCTCGGCAGCCTGCGCAAGGCCGCGCAGGCCCAGGGCATGACGCCGCAGGCGGCAAGCCAGGCGCTGGCGCTGCTGGAACAGCATCTAGGCGTGCGGCTGCTGCACCGCACGACCCGCAGCATCGCGCTGACCGACGAAGGCCAGCAGTTCCTCGAGGCGGCTTACCCGGCGCTGGAGGCGCTGGAGCGCGCATTACAGCGGGCACGCAGTGCCAAGGACGAGATCGCCGGATGCCTGCGCATCGTCGGGCCGCGTGCGACCTTCGCCCCCTTGCTCTGGCCGGTGCTCGACGAGTTCTGCCAGCGCTATCCGGATATCCAGCCCGATGTACAGCTGGACGACGATATCGGCAACTGGGTGGAAGACCGGGTGGACGTCGGCTTTCGCATCGGCGGCCCGCCACAGGACGGCTTGATCGCCAGGCGGCTGTTTGCGCTGCAGCTCGTGATCTGCGCTGCACCGGCTTATCTGGCGCGATACGGCATGCCGCAGACGCTGGATGAACTGCCCGCGCATCGCTGCAGCGTGTTCCGCCACCCTGGCACGGGGCAGTTGCTGCCGTGGTTCGTCCAGGTGGCCGGCGAGCAGCTGGATCTGCACCTGCCCTGGGTGCTGGCCACCAACGATGGAGAACTGGAGCAGCAAGCGCTGCTGTCCGGCCAGGTACTGACGCAGCTACCCGGCTTCGCCGCGGCGAGCCAGATCCGCGAAGGCCGGCTGGTGCCGGTGCTGACGCAACACAACACCGACCACATGGGCGTCTATCTCTATTACGGCAGCCGGGCAGCGCAGCCCGCGCGGGTTCGCGCCTTTATCGATCTGGTGGTCGAACGCTTGTCTAGCAGCGGCGATTTCATGCTGTCGGAGAAGGAGCTGCTCGCCGCCGAGGCCCGTGGGCGCAAGCTGGCGCGCAGTACCGCATCGTGTGTGCCAGGGCGGGTCGTGCCTGAATAAACCAGGTGTACTGCTTGCCACACCGCCACGGCATCGGTAGCAATCGATCAGGCTCAGTCGAGCTGCGGCACATCGTTGGCGCATATGCGCGTGACAAGATATTGATCCTGCGAAAGAAATCGCCTTTCCCTCTGCAAATAGCACAACGCCGGGCTGTCGCCGCTCCATGGCGGCCTGATCGAGCTGGGCCTGCACCTGGGCGGGATGACGCTGGGCGCGGCGCTGGTGCTGCCGGAATATAGGTAGGCGGGTGACGTGGCCGTGTTTTCGCGCGGTTGCCCCCAACCAAAGCCAGCGACATCGCGAGGATGGCGGCAAGGCGAAGGCTGGCATTTTCACGCTCGCGCCGCCCGATTTGGGCGATAGCCTGTTCGCATGGCGCAGTCGTCGATGGCCCGGCCGACGCGGTCGGGCCCGGCGCCCCCGGTTCCGCAAGCCACGCAGCGTGCCCGCCGTGGGGCGGCTGCAGAGTGGGTCCGCGGCGCGATCCACTCCGGCCGCGCTACCGGGTCGCGACTGTTCGCCTGATCGACCAAGAGGTGGAACATGGCTTGCAAAGTGGGTGAGGGTGTGGTCTTTACGCCGGAGTCGAAGTGGTGGCACGGACCGACCCTCGCGGGTAGGTCACGGCAGGGCGGCCTCTGCTGCAGGCATATCGCTCGTGCGGGCGCGATTGCAGCACGGCGCAGTAGTCCCACCGTAAAACGCTGATCCAGCAGGAACGACACCCATGGACGCCGCCACGCCGCAGCATTTCGCCATCTGGTTGCTTATCGTCGGAGCGCTGCTGTTCCTGATGGCGCTGGCGGGCACGCTGCTCAAGCGCCTGCCGCTCAGCATGGCCATGCTCTACCTGGGCGTGGGCTGCGCGCTGGGCGCGTTCGGGCTTGCCCGGCTGGACCCGCGTGGCGACGCCATCCTGCTGGAACGGCTGGCCGAAACCGCCGTGCTGATCTCCTTGTTCAGCGCCGGGCTCAAGCTCAATGTGTCGTTGCGCGACGCGCGCTGGCATCTGCCGATCAGGCTGGCCACCCTGGCCATGCTATTCACCGTGGCTGGTATCGCCGTGGCCGCGCATTTCGGCGCCGGCCTGCCCTGGGGCGCGGCCGTGCTGCTGGGCGCCATACTGGCGCCCACCGATCCCGTTCTCGCTTCCGATGTGCAGGTTGCGCATCCCGATGACGGCGACGCCTTGCGCTTTGGCCTGACCGCCGAAGGAGGGCTGAACGACGGTACGGCGTTTCCGCTGGTGATGCTGGGCCTGGGCCTCTTGGGCGTGCACGAGCTTGGCAGCTGGGGTTGGCGCTGGTGGGCGGTCGACGTGGTTTGGGCGGTGAGCGCCGGGCTCGTGCTCGGCGCGCTGCTGGGGGCATGGACCGGACGGCTGGTGACCTATCTGCGCACGCACCATCGCGAGGCGGTGGGCCTGGACGAGTTCCTCGCGCTGGGCCTGATCGCCGTGGCCTACGGGCTGGCGGTGCTGTGCCACGCCTATGGTTTTCTTGCGGTGTTCGCGGCGGGCCTGGCGCTACGCCGCTTCGACCACCCGGATGATGCGCCCGAGGCGCTGGTTGTGCCGGCGCTGCCCGATCCGCGCGAAGCCCTGGCCACGAATCCGGAGTCGGCCGCCTCCTATCTCAAGCACGCCATGTTGTCGTTCACCGAACAGCTGGAGCGGGTGGCGGAAGTCGTGATCGTGCTGCTGCTTGGCATTCTGCTGCTGCGTTACGAACCGCCCAGCACCGCGTGGCTGATTCCGCTACTGCTTTTGCTGATCCGCCCGCTTGCCACCTGGCTGAGCCTGCTGGGCAGGCCGGCCAGCGCCGAGCGCCCGCCCAATCGCTGGCTGGTGGGATGGTTCGGCGTACGTGGTATTGGCTCGATCTATTACCTGTTCTACGCGATCAACCATGGCCTGCCACGCGAACTGGTGACGCCTTTTATCGAGATTACCCTGTTCGCCGTCGCCAGCTCCATCGTGCTGCATGGCCTGTCGATCACGCCGCTGATGAATCGCCGCGCGCGCCGCCTCCACGCTTGAAAGCAGCCGCAGATGCCCCCCGCTTTGTCGCGTTCGCCCACCGTATAGCCTGTTCTGCCTAGCCACTCTGCATAAGCTATCCACCCCGATCGGCCAATAGGCCCGCTTTGGGCGCTTGCATAAGCTCGGTACATCTTCCCGTGCCCAGCGAGCCGTGCCATGGCTTCCGAACACCTCCCCCGCCAAGCAGTACCCGTGCTGGTTTCGAGCACCTTCGCCTTCACCATCTGTTTTGCCGTCTGGATGATGTTTGCCGTCATCGGCATTCCGCTCAAGACGCAGCTGGGTCTTTCTGAAACCGAGTTCGGCCTCTTGGCCGCCATGCCAGTGCTGACCGGTTCGCTGGTGCGCGTGCCATTGGGGCTGTGGACCGACCGCTACGGCGGCCGTGTCGTGTTGTTTCTGCTGATGCTCGCCACGGTGCCGGCGATCTGGCTGATGAGTTACGCCACCGCCTACTGGCATTTCCTGGTGCTGGCGCTGTTCGTCGGCCTTGCCGGCGGCGCGTTCTCGGTGGGAACGCCCTACGTGGCGCGCTGGTTCCCGCGCCAGCGTCAGGGTCTGGCGATGGGGGTGTTCGGTGCCGGCAATTCGGGGTCGGCGCTGACCAAGTTCGTGGCGCCCGCGCTGATCGTGGTGGCTGGCGGCGCCTGGACCATCGTGCCGCAGGTGTATGCGGTGGCCATGCTGGTGACGGCGGTGCTGTTCTGGCTGGGCTCGGCATCCGATCCGGCGCACCGGGTTCCGGCCACGGTGGGTCTGCGCGATCAGCTGGCCATGCTGCGCGATCCGCGGGTCTGGCGCTACTGCCAGTACTACTCGGTGGTGTTCGGCGGCTATGTCGCGCTCGCGCTGTGGATGACCAAGTACTACATCGGCGAATACGGCTTCGACATGAAGCGGGCTGCGCTGCTCGCGGCGTGCTTTTCGCTGCCCGGTGGTGTCTTGCGCGCGGTGGGAGGCTGGATAGCCGACCGCTATGGCGCCTACAAGACCACCTGGTGGGTGATGTGGGTGTGCTGGGTCTGTTTCTTCCTGCTCAGCTATCCGCAGACTGACTTCGCCATCCTCACCGTGGGTGGCCCGCGCTCATTCCATATCGGGCTGAACCCCGCGCTGTTCACGCTGCTGCTGTTCGTGGTCGGCGTGGCAACCGCCATCGGTAAGGCCTCGGTATTCAAGTTCATCGCCGAGGATTTCCCGCAACAGATCGGGGCGGTGTCCGGCATGGTCGGCCTCGCCGGTGGCCTCGGCGGCTTCCTGCTGCCGGTGCTGTTCGGCTTCGCGCTCGATCTCACGGGCATCCGTTCCAGCGCTTTCATGCTGCTGTACGGCACGGTCTGCGTGAGCCTCGTCTGGATGCATTTCAGTTTCCGCGGCGAGCGCGTTGTGCCTGCGCAGCCCGAATTAGCCCGCACCACCCCTTGAGTTTCCCTACCCCCACGGAGTCCGATCATGACGACCCACGTCCTCAAGCGCTGGGAGCCGGAAAATCCGGCTTTCTGGCAACAAACCGGCGCCTATATCGCCAACCGCAATCTTTGGATCTCGATTCCGGCACTGATGCTGGCCTTCAGCGTCTGGATGCTGTGGAGCGTGGTCGTCGTCAATCTCGATCAGGCCGGGTTCAACTTCAGCAAGAACCAGCTGTTCTGGCTCACCGCGCTGCCGGCCTTGTCCGGCGCCACGCTACGCATCTTCTATTCCTTCCTGGTGCCGGTGTTCGGTGGCCGGCGCTGGACGGCGATTTCCACTGCCACGCTGCTGATTCCGGCGCTGGGCATAGGCTTTGCGCTGCGTGATCCGTCGACCACCTATCCCACGCTGTTGGTGCTGGCGCTGCTGTGTGGTCTCGGTGGCGGCAACTTCAGCTCGAGCATGGCCAATATCAGTTTCTTCTTTCCCAAATCGAAGAAGGGCCTGGCCACCGGGCTCAACGCCGGGATCGGCAACCTGGGCGTGAGCGTCACGCAGTTCCTGGTGCCGATGGTGATCTCGGTTGGGGTGTTCGGTGCGCTGGGCGGTGACGGCCAGACCGTGCCCGCGTCGGACGGATTGCGCACGGTCTGGCTGCAGAACGCCGGTTTCATCTGGGTGCCTTTCATCGTGGTGGCCACGCTGGCGGCCTGGTTCGGCATGAACGATATCGCCGACGCCAGGGCGTCGTTCGCCGAGCAGGCGGTGATTTTCAAGCGTAAGCACAACTGGCTGATGTGCTGGCTTTATCTGGGGACTTTCGGCTCCTTCATCGGCTTCTCGGCGGGCCTGGCGATGTTGACCAAGTCGCAGTTCCCCGACGTCAATCCCACCCAATACGCGTTTCTCGGCCCCCTGGTCGGCGCGCTGACCCGGCCGCTGGGGGGCTGGCTGTCGGACAAGGTGGGTGGCGCGCGCGTCACGCTGTGGACCTTTGTCGCGATGGCATTCGCGGTGCTGGGCGTCATGCAGTTCTTGCCGACGGCGGGCAGCGCCGGTCATTTTGGCGGCTTTCTTTCGCTATTCATCGTGCTGTTCGCGCTGACCGGCATCGGCAATGGCTCCACCTTCCGCATGATCCCGGTGATCTTCCTTACCGAGCGGCTGCGCGCCCTTGGTAGCGGCGAGGCGGCACAGCGGCAGGCCACGCTCGAGGGCAACAAGGAAGCGGCCGCTGTGCTGGGTTTTTCCGGCGCCATCGGCGCATACGGTGGCTTCTTTATCCCCAAGAGCTTCGGCACCGCCATCGCGCTCACCGGAACCCCGCATGCGGCGCTGTGGTGCTTCGTGCTGTTCTACCTCAGCTGCGTGCTGATCACCTGGTGGTGCTATGCGCGCCGACATGCGCCGATGCCGTGCTAAGGCCCGTACCTGGCCAAACGGACTAGTCCTTGTGCAGTGATCACCTCTACCCATTGATGAATGTCGCGCGCCGCGCCGCTGGCGGACACTGAAGTCACCGCGGCGCTTGGGCCACGACGGAGCTAACACGATGAGTCATTTCCTGGATCGCCTCAAATTCCTGAGCCGAGTGCAATCGACGTTCGCTGACGGACACGGCGCGGTCGTCAACGAAGACCGGCGCTGGGAGAATGGTTACCGCTCCCGCTGGCAGCACGACAAGATCGTGCGCTCCACCCACGGCGTGAACTGCACCGGATCGTGTAGCTGGAAGGTGTACGTGAAGAACGGCCTGATCACCTGGGAAACCCAGCAGACCGACTACCCACGCACCCGGCCCGACCTGCCCAACCACGAGCCGCGCGGCTGCCCGCGTGGCGCGTCCTACAGCTGGTATGTGTATTCGGCGCAGCGGGTGAAATACCCGATGATCCGCGGCCGCTTGATGGAAATGTGGCGCGACGCCCGCCTGACCATGGATCCGATCGCCGCCTGGGAGCACATCAGCCAGAACCCGGAAAGGGCGCGCCGCTACAAGAGCGTGCGCGGCCAGGGCGGCTTCGTGCGCGCCGATTGGGAAACCGCGACCGAAATCATCGCTGCGGCCAACGCCTACACCATCAAGCAATACGGCCCCGATCGCGTCGTCGGCTTCTCGCCGATCCCGGCCATGAGCATGGTCAGCTACGCTGCCGGCGCGCGTTACCTCAGCCTGATTGGCGGCGCGTGCCTGAGCTTTTACGACTGGTATTGCGATCTGCCGCCGGCCAGCCCGCAGATCTGGGGCGAGCAGACCGACGTGCCCGAATCGGCCGACTGGTACAACTCGACCTATCTGATGGTGTGGGGCTCGAACGTGCCGATGACGCGCACGCCCGACGCCCACTTCTATACCGAGGTCCGCTACAAGGGCACCAAGACGGTGGCCGTTTCCAGCGATTTCGGTGAAATGGTCAAGTTCGGCGACATCTGGCTTGCGCCCAAGCAGGGGACCGACGCCGCGCTGGCGCTGGCCATGGGCCACGTGGTGCTCACCGAATTCCACCGCGACAACCCGTCGACCTACTTCACGTCCTACGTGAAGCAGTACACCGACATGCCGATGCTGGTACAGCTGCGCGAGCAGGATGGCGTCTACGTGCCCGACCATTTCCTGCGCGCCGCGCAGCTGCCTGCCGCGCTCGGCGAAGCCAACAACGCCGACTGGAAGACGGTGGCGATCGATGCGGCGACCGGCGAGCTCGTAGCGCCCAATGGCACCATCGGTTTTCGCTGGGGCGAGGACAAGGCGGGTACCGGCAAGGTGGGGCGCTGGAACCTGGAAAGCCGTGACGGCGGCAGCGGTCGCGAGATCGACCCGCTGTTGAGCCTGAAGGATGCGCACGACGAGATCGTCGGCGTCGGTTTTAGTTACTTCGGCGCCGAGCATGACGAGCTGCTGGTGCGCAATGTCGCTGCCCGGCGCATCACGCTGGCGCGCGGCGAGTCGGTGCTGGTTGCGACCGTGCACGATCTGCAGCTGGCCAACTACGGTGTCGATCAGGGCCTGGGTGGCGGCAATGTGGCCACTTCCTACAGCGACGACACGCCCTACACCCCGGCCTGGCAGCAAAAGCACACGGGGGTGAAGCCCGAGCTCGTGGTGCAGGTGGCGCGCGAATTCGCGCAGAACGCGCACGATACGCACGGCAAGAGCATGGTGATCGTCGGCGCCGCGCTGAATCACTGGTATCACATGGACATGACTTACCGCGGCATTATCAACCTGTTGATGATGTGCGGCTGCGTCGGCCAAAGCGGCGGCGGCTGGGCGCATTACGTGGGCCAGGAAAAGCTGCGGCCGCAGTTCGGCTGGGCGCCGCTCGCGTTCGCGCTCGACTGGGTGCGCCCACCCCGGCAGATGAACGGCACAAGCTTCTTCTACGCGCATACCAGCCAGTGGCGCCACGAAAAGCTGCATGTCGACGAGATCCTCGCGCCGACTGCCGACAAATCGCGCCTGTCCAAGATGGCGATGATCGATTTCAACGCCAAGGCCGAGCGCATGGGCTGGCTGCCCTCCGCTCCGCAGCTGCAGACCAATCCGCTCGACGTGTGCGACGCGGCGGCCGCCGCGGGCCAGGACGTACCGACCTATCTGGCCAAACAGCTCAAATCCGGCGGCGTGCAGATGAGCTGCGACGATCCGGACCATCCGAACAACTTCCCGCGCAATATGTTCGTCTGGCGCTCGAACATCCTCGGCTCCAGCGGCAAGGGCCACGAGTATTTCCTGAAATACCTCTTGGGCACGCAGAACGCGCTGTTCGATGACCCTAATGATGCGATCCGCCCGAGCGAAGTCACCTGGCGCGAAGAGGCGGCCGAGGGCAAGCTCGACCTCTTGACCGTGCTCGACTTTCGCATGAGCACCACGTGCCTGTATGGCGACATCGTGTTACCGACGGCCACCTGGTACGAGAAGGACGATCTCAACACCAGCGATATGCACCCCTTCATCCACCCGCTGTCCGAGGCGGTGCAGCCATTGTGGGAGAGCAAGACCGACTGGGAAATCTACAAGCTCATCGCCAAGAAGTTCAGCGAGATCGGCGGGCCATATCTGGGCACCCGCCGCGATGTGGTGCTGCAACCGTTGATGCACGACACCCCGGGCGAGCTGGGCCAGCCGATGACGCCGCTCGATTGGAAGAAGGGCGAATGCGAGCTGATTCCGGGCAAGACCGCGCCGAGCATGATGGTGGTCGAGCGCAACTACGCTGATGTCTACAAGAAGTTCACCTCGGTCGGGCCGCTGCTCGACAAGCTCGGCAACGGCGGCAAGGGTATCAACTGGGATACCCAGCACGAGGTGCACGAGCTCGCGGGCTTTACCAAGACGGTGACCGAACCCGGCGTCAGCCAGGGCCGGCCGCGGCTGGATACCGCGATCGACGCCGCCGAGATGATCCTGACCTTCGCCCCTGAGACCAACGGCCATGTGGCGGTCAAGGCCTGGGATGCGCTCTCCAAGATCACCGGTCGCGACCATACCCATCTGGCGGTGGGCCGCGAGCACGACAAGATTCGCTTTCGCGATGTGCAGGCGCAGCCGCGCAAGATCATCTCTGCCCCGACCTGGTCCGGGCTGGAAAGCGAGGAAGTCAGCTACAACGCCGGCTACACCAATGTGCACGAGCTGATCCCATGGCGCACGCTCACCGGTCGGCAGCAGTTCTACCAGGACCACCGCTGGATGCTGGATTTCGGCGAAGGCTTCTGCGTCTACAAGCCGGCGATCGACACCAAGACGGTGGCGCCGATGCTGGGCAAGGCGCCCAACGGCAACCATGAGCTGGTGCTCAACTGGATCACGCCGCACCAGAAGTGGGGCATCCACAGCACCTATTCGGACAACCTGCGCATGCTCACGCTCAGTCGCGGTGGCCCGCACGTGTGGATCTCCGAGGCCGAGGCCAAACAGGCCGGCATTGTCGACAACGATTGGGTCGAGGTGTTCAACAGCAACGGCACGCTGACCGCCCGCGTGGTGGTCAGCCAGCGCGTGCCGCAGGGCATGTGTCTGATGTATCACGCCCAGGAAAAGATCGTGAACGTGCCGGGCGCCGAAATGAGCGGCAAGCGCGGCGGCATCCACAACTCGGTGACCCGCGCGGTGCTCAAGCCCACCCACATGATCGGAGGCTATGCGCAGCAGGCCTACGGCTTCAATTACTACGGCACGGTGGGCAGCAATCGCGATGAGTTCGTGGTGCTGCGCAAGATGAAGAAGGTGGACTGGCTGGAAGGGCCGCGTGTCGAGGACGAAGAAGGAGTCGCCAAATGAAAATCCGCGCCCAAGTCGGCATGGTGCTGAACCTCGATAAATGCATCGGTTGCCACACCTGTTCGGTCACCTGCAAGAACGTCTGGACCAGCCGCGATGGCGTCGAGTACGCCTGGTTCAACAACGTGGAAACCAAGCCAGGCATCGGTTATCCGAAGGAATGGGAAAACCAGCAGAAGTGGCAGGGCGGCTGGGTCCGCAACGCCGCGGGCAAGCTGGAGCCGCGCCAGGGTGGGCGGCTGAAGATCCTCGCCAACCTCTTTGCCAACCCCAATCTGCCGGCAATCGACGATTACTACGAGCCGTTCACCTACGACTACGAGCATTTGCAGCACGCGCCGCTGTCCGAAACCCCGCCGACGGCGCGGCCGGTGTCGGTGATTACCGGCAAGAAGATGGACAAGATCGAATGGGGTCCGAACTGGGAGGATGACCTCGGCGGCGAGTTTAGCTCGCGCGGCCGTGATGCGCTGTTCGAAGGGGTGCAGAAGGAGATGTACAGCACCTTCGAAAACACCTTCATGATGTATCTGCCCCGCCTGTGCGAGCACTGTCTGAACCCGGCCTGCGTGGCGTCTTGCCCGTCGGGCTCGATCTATAAGCGCGAGGACGATGGCATCGTGCTGGTCGACCAGGACAAGTGTCGCGGCTGGCGCATGTGCATCTCGGGTTGCCCCTACAAGAAGGTCTACTTCAATTGGCAAAGCGGCAAGGCCGAGAAGTGCACCTTTTGCTTCCCCCGCATCGAGGCAGGCCAGCCCACCGTGTGCTCGGAAACCTGTGTCGGCCGTATCCGCTATCTCGGGGTGCTGCTTTACGACGCGGACAAGATCGAAGCCGCAGCCGCCGTGGCAGACGAACAGGATCTGTACCAGGCGCAGCTCGATTGCTTTCTCGACCCGCATTCGGAATGGGTTCAACTAGAGGCACGCCGCCAGGGCATACCTGACAGCTGGCTGGATGCCGCACGCAACAGCCCCGTCTACAAGATGGCTATGGAATGGAAGGTAGCCTTTCCGCTCCATCCCGAGTACCGCACGCTGCCCATGGTCTGGTATATCCCGCCGCTGTCGCCGATCCAGTCGGCCGCGGAAAACCGGCAGATGCCGCACAGCGTGGTCGGCGACAGCATCATCCCGGACGTGAAGAGCCTGCGCATCCCGGTGAAGTACCTGGCCAACCTGCTGACTGCCGGCAAGGAAGCGCCGGTGGTCGATGCGCTCGAACGGATGATCGCGATGCGCGCCTACAAGCGCAGCGAAGTGGTGCATGGCAAGGGTGACGAAGCGCTGCTCAAGCCAGTCGGGCTCGACGCGGCGACGGTCGAGGACATGTACCAGATCATGGCCATCGCCAATTACGAGGATCGCTTCGTCATCCCGTCCAGCCACAAGGAGCTGGTCGAGGACAGCTTCAACGACAAGGGCAGCTGTGGTTTCACCTTTGGCAACGGCTGCTCCAGCGGCGTGTCGGACGGCGGGCTCTTTGGCAAGAAGCAGGAGGGCAGCGTGATCTACGTGCACATGCCCAAGTCGCGCAAGGCAAAGGAGGGGGTATGAACACGCTATGTCTCGCACTGTCCGCGCTGCTGAGCTATCCGGAGGCAGAGTTGGTGGCCGCGATCGACGAGATCGACGCCGCTTTGGCCTCGCAGGCCGATAACCGGGCGCGGTTGTGGCCGCTGCTCGATTTCCTGCGCAGCAACAGCCTGATCGCGCTGCAGGAGAATTACGTCGCCACTTTCGATCGCAATCCGGCCTATGCGCTGCATCTTTTTGAGCATCTGCACGGCGAGAGCCGCGATCGTGGCGAGGCCATGGTCGACTTGCTGAACGAATACCAGCGCCATGGTTTCGAGCCGGGCAGTGAAACCGGCGAATTGCCCGATTACCTGCCGCTGTTTCTCGAATTCCTGGGTCAGTTGCCCGCGGAGCAGGCCTTGCCGCTGCTGAACGAGGCGGTTCACGTGATAGCGGCGATCGGCGACAGGCTGGCCGAATCAGGCAGCCCTTACGCCACGATTTTTGCCGTGCTGCGTGAACTGGCCACGGTCGCGCCCAAGCCCTTGCGCGAGCCGCCGGTGCGCGACATGGACGAGCTCTTGGAGACGTTCGGCCCAGGGGCCGACGGTGCCGAGCCGCTGCTCAGGCCGCAACCCGGTGGCGTGCAGACCGTGCAGTTTCATCGCAAGGCACCGCTTCGCGAGGAGGGTGCGACGAGACCCTGATCGGCCGGCGCCACAGCGAGGGCGCCACCATCCGGACACCTCATCCTCACCTCACCCTCACGTCAGGAGAACCCCCATGACCTACCTGCACCAGTTCGTTTTCGGCATCTACCCCTATATCGCGCTCGCCATCTTCCTCTTCGGCAGCCTCGCGCGCTTCGAGCGTGAGCAATACACCTGGAAGAGCGACAGCTCGCAGCTGCTGCACCGCGGCCGGCTGCGGCTGGGCAACATCCTGTTCCATGTTGGCATTCTCGGGCTGTTCTTCGGCCACGCGGCCGGCCTGCTCACTCCCGTTGCGGTGTGGGATGCGCTCGGCGTCACGCACAGCTTCAAGCAGATGGTGGCCATGCTGGCCGGTGGCGTCATGGGCGGCATCTGCCTGACCGGCCTTTGCATCCTGCTGCATCGCCGCCTGAGCGATGCGCGGCTGCGCGCCGTCACCCGCCCGGGCGACAAGGTGCTGCTGCTGTGGATCCTGATCACGCTGCTGCTGGGGCTGTCCACCATCTTCGTCTCTGCCCAGCATCGCGACGGCCACGAGATGGTGCTGCTGATGAGCTGGGCGCAGCACATCGTCACTTTCCGTGCCGGCGCGGCGGACTTCATCAGCAGTGCGCACTGGCTGTTCAAGGCCCACCTGTTCATGGGCATGACGCTGTTCGTGATCTTCCCGTTCACCCGGCTCGTCCATGTGTGGAGCGGCTTCGCGTCGGTCACCTATATCGGTCGTGCCTGGCAGCTGGTACGCCCGCGTTAATACCCGCAAGGAGAGCACCATGCCCGTCGTCGTCAATGATTACGAGCTCACCGACGCTGATATCGAGGCCGAGTTGCCGCGGCACGAGGGTGAGCCCCTGCCGCTGCATCAGGCCACCGTGGCCGTCATCCTGCGCCACCTGCTGTGCGAGGAAGCCGCACGCCTGGGCCTCTCCGCGCCTGACGAGGACGGGCTGATCGATGCGCTGCTGGCGCGCGAGATCAAGGTGCCGCAGCCCGACCGGGAGAGCTGTTTGCGGCACTACCAGCAGCACCCGACACGTTACACCGTCGGCGAGCTCGTCGAGGCCGATCACATCCTGTTCCAGGTCACGCCGCAAGTGGCGCTGGGCCCGCTGCGCGAGCTTGCCGAAGCGACGCTGGCCGAGCTCGTGGCCGCGCCCGAACGTTTCGCGGCGCTGGCGGCCGAGCGTTCCAATTGCCCGTCGGCGGCGCAGGGCGGCTCGCTGGGCCAACTGGCGCGCGGGCAGACGGTGCCGGAATTCGAGCGCGCACTGTTCGGGGCAGCGCCCGGCATCGTTCCGCGGCTGATCGAAACGCGTTTCGGCCTGCATATCGCGCGCATCCATCGGAGCATCGCCGGCCGCTTGCGGCCGTTTGACGAGGTCGAGGGTGCGATCGCCAGTGCGATGCATGCGTACAGCGTCGACACCGCAACCCGGCAGTATCTGCAGCTTTTGGTCGGGCGTGCGCGCATCAGCGGCATAGCTCTTGCCGCTGCCGACAGTCCGCTGGTGCAATAGGCCACAAGAACTAGGCACGCGAGTGAATGGTGGTCACGCGGCCTTAGAGGCAGAATGTAGCTACATTACCGGATGCCCATCATGTCCGTGCCCGATCTGCCCCAGCTTCGTGATCGCTTTGCCCGCCGCATCGACTACCTGCGCGTCTCGGTCACCGACCGGTGCGAC
>NZ_JANBVF010000037.1 GCF_024437655.1 Chitinolyticbacter albus | reverse complement strand
AGTCGCCAACTACGAGGGCTAAGATTATCGTCCGGGATGCAACAACTATCTTGCCAGCATGCGTTCCCTGGGTAAGACCCGGAGCGATTTCAACGTGAAAATCTACTCTATCATCCACGCCTTCCCACAAAACTGACTTAATTCCATCTCCACTCCAGCCACCGCCAATATAGATAGGCCCACTTAACTCCCCGCGCCCACGAATAGAGATGGTCTCATTTGGAATACCTTCCCCTTCGTAAAATGACAAACTCAGCGCCGCCCGATCAGAATATATTGAGAATGAACCGCCATCGTCTCCATCGCCGCCACCGCCACATGACGCCAAAAGAGGAAATACCAGCATGAGTGCCAATTTTTTAAACATACTTGCCCCCTGAAACTATTTTTATCAAAAACAACGCAAAAACACCCGCGAGATATCCGGGTGCATGGCCCAACAAAATCCGGGGAAATAAAAGCAATTACTGCTAAAAACCCACGGCAGTCCGCTAGTTGCGCCTAACGTACGCCGCCCCCTTCAACTAGGCAGAAAAGCATTCTTGAATATTTATTTTTTCTAATACTAACACCCAAGCCGACGTAAGGGAACTGTCATGCTGCGTCATGTGCGAGTTACACGACTTGATGCACAACAATGTCCCTGTTACTCACCCAGCTGTGCCAGCAGCTCGGCCTGGTGCTCGTTGATCAGCGACTGGGTCAGCTCCTGCAGATCACCGTCCATGATCTGGTCGAGCTTGTACAGCGTGAGGTTGATGCGGTGATCGGTCATCCGCCCCTGCGGGAAGTTGTAGGTGCGGATGCGCTCGGAGCGATCGCCCGAGCCGATCAGGCTCTTGCGGGTGGCCGCTTCCTTGGCCTGCTGCTCGGCAAGCTGCTTGTCGTTGATGCGCGCGGCGAGCACCTGCATCGCGCGCGCCTTGTTCTGGTGCTGGCTGCGGCCATCCTGGCACTCGACGACGATGCCGGTTGGAAAGTGCGTGATGCGCACCGCCGAATCGGTCTTGTTGATGTGCTGGCCGCCGGCGCCACTCGCGCGAAAGGTATCGATGCGGATGTCGGCCGAATTGATGTTCACTTCTTCGAGCTCGTCCGCCTCGGGCATCACCGCCACCGTGCAGGCGCTGGTGTGGATGCGGCCCTGGGTTTCGGTGGCCGGCACGCGCTGCACGCGATGGCCGCCCGATTCGAACTTGAGCCGTGAATACGCGCCAAAGCCGGCAATGCGGGCGATCACTTCCTTGTAACCGCCGAGGTCCGAATCGTTGGCCGAGACGATCTCCACCTGCCAGCGGTTGCGCTCGGCAAAGCGCGTGTACATGCGAAACAGATCAGCGGCGAACAGCGCCGATTCGTCGCCACCGGTGCCGGCGCGGATTTCCAAAAAAATGTTGCGCTCGTCGTTCGGATCTTTCGGCAGCAGCGCCTTCTGCAGCTCGACGCCCAGCAATTCGATGGCGGCATCGGCACTGCGGATCTCCTCCTCGGCCATTTCGCGCATGTCCGGGTCGGCCAGGAGTTCCTCGGCGGCGGCGCGATCGGCTTCGGTCTGCCCGAAACGCTGATAGAGCTCGACCACGGGGGTGAGCTCGGCGTGCTCGCGCGTGAGCTTGCGGTACTGGTCCATATCGCGCGTAGCTTCCTCGGACGCGAGCAGCGCGTTCACTTCTTCGAGCCGGTCGGCAAGCTGGGCGAGTTTCTGGACGATCGATGGTTTCATGGGTTTCCTACTTCCCGCGATGGGAAGGCGCGCGTTGCGCGGCTAATCGTGCAACCGGAAGATCCGCCGGGTGGCGGCAACCAGCTGTTCCTGTTCTTCGGGCTGGGCCGCATTCAGCGACGCCAGCGGTGCGTGCAACAGCTTGGCCGACACGGCGGCGGCCAGCTGCTCCAGCACCTCGTCGGCATCGTCGCCTGCGGCGATACGCTTCTTGGCGCGAGCCAGTTCGTTGCGCGCGATGCGGTCGGCGTGATCCTTCAGCTCGCGTATGGTCGGCACCAGCGCGCGCGCCGCCAGCCACTGGCGAAAATCGTGCACGCCATCCTCGACGATCACCTCGGCCGCCTCTGCTTCACCCAGGCGCAGCGCCACGCCCTCCTTCACCACCTCGGCCAGATCGTCGACCGTGTAGAGATAGGCATCGGGCAGTTCTGCGACTTCGGGCTCGACATCGCGCGGCACCGCCAGATCGACGATGAACATCGGTCTATGCTTGCGGCGCTTGAGTGCCCGCTCGACCATGCCCTTGCCGACGATGGCCAGCGGTGAGGCGGTACAGGAAACCACGACGTCGAACTCAGCCAGGCGCTCACCCAGGTCGGTGAGCAGCATGGCGCTGCCGCCATATTGCCCGGCCAGCTTCTGGCCGCGCTCCAGCGTGCGGTTGGCGATCACCACGCCGCGCGGATGGCGCGCACAGAAATGGGCGGCGCACAGTTCGATCATTTCGCCCGCGCCGATGAACAGCACCTTGCACTCAGCCACGCTGGGGTAGAGCCGCTCGGCCAGTTTCACCGCCGCCGCCGCCATCGATACCGACGCCGCGCCGATGCGCGTTTCGCTGCGCACTTCCTTGGCCACCTGGAACGCGCGCTGGAACAGGCCATTGAGCAGTACGCCCAGGCTGCCCGATTCGCGCGCGACGCGTTCGGCTTCGCGCATCTGCCCGAGGATCTGGGTTTCGCCCAACACCATGGAATCGAGCCCGGCCGCGACGCGAAAGGCATGGCGCGATGCTTCGTCGTCGGCAAGGCAATACAGATGCGGCGCCAGCTCGTCGACCTGCCGGCCGCGGCTGGCGGCGAACCAGGCCAGCACGTCACCGGGCTCCTTGGCGTTCACATAGAGCTCGGTGCGGTTGCAGGTGGAAACGATGGCCGCTTCCAGCACGCCCACCGATGCCGTCAACGCAGACAAGGCCGCGGCAACCTCGGTCGGCGCGAACGCAAGGCGTTCACGCACCGCCAACGGCGCGGTCTGATGATTGACTCCGAGGACGAGCAGGCTCATCGCGATGAGGGGAATGGAAACCGGGCATTGTAACGCGAAATGACCGGTCCCTTGCCGTTTTGCCCGGCGGATCAGTCACCTGCATCGTGCCCAGCGCACTGGCATGAAAAAACCCCTCCCGTTCGGGAGGGGTGCGGGATGAACCGGCCATGTAGAGGGTAAGTGAAACCAGTCCGGGGTAGGCAACCCCGGACCTACAGCTTGCGATGTGGCGGCCGGATCAACCGGCCGCCAGCACCTTAGCGGGCGTTGCCCAACACCTTGGCGAGTTCACCATTGGCATCGCCGTCGAGCGACCAGCTGAACGCC
>NZ_JANBVF010000036.1 GCF_024437655.1 Chitinolyticbacter albus | reverse complement strand
CTACAGCTTGCGATGTGGCGGCCGGATCAACCGGCCGCCAGCACCTTAGCGGGCGTTGCCCAACACCTTGGCGAGTTCACCATTGGCATCGCCGTCGAGCGACCAGCTGAACGCCCCGCCCAGGCCCTTGGCCTTCACGTAGTCGATCTTGGTCTGGATCACGGCCGGGGTGTCGTAGCTCCACCAGTTGGTGCCGTCGTACTTGTACGACTGCTTGGTCACCGGGTGGACATACACGGTGCCGGCTGCGTTCTTCAGCACCTTGTAGTCCTCGATACCCGCTTCGTAGGTACCGCGACCCGCGCCGGTAGCCGGCTGGTACAGGCCATTGCTGCTGCCTGCGGTCACACCGGTCCAGCCACGGCCGTAGAACGGCACGCCAACCAGCAGCTTGCTGGCCGGAGCTCCGGCGGCGATCAGGTTGTTGATGGCGTCATCGATGTTGTACGAACGCGCCACGCCCACCGACGGATCGGCCGGATCCGGGTACAGGTGCGACTGGAAGTTGGTCGGACCGGTCGCTTCCCAACCACCGTGGAAGTCGTAGGTCATCACGTTGATCCAGTCGAGGTACTGGCTGTACTTGGCCGGTTCGGTCTGATCGATCTTGTCCTTGCCCGAGCCGATCGCCACGGTCAGATACTTGTGACCGTCGTTCAGCGCGTCGAGCTGCTTGCGGAACTCGGCCAGCAGCAGCGTGAAGTTCTGCTTGTCGTTCGGATCGATGGTGTTGTACGGCTGGCCGATCACGCCCGGGTATTCCCAGTCGATGTCGATACCGTCGAACACGCCCTTGGCTGAACCCGGACCACCGCGGCCGCTGTAGCTTGGCAGGTTGCCCTTGATGAACACGTCGATGCACGAGCTCACCAGCTGCTTGCGCCCAGCGTCGGTCTTGGCGGCAGCCGAGAACCACTTGGACCAGGTCCAGCCACCCAGCGAGATAAACACCTTGAGCTGCGGATACTTGGCCTTCAGGTTCTTCAACTCACCGAAGTTACCCGCCAACGGCGATTCCCACGTGTAGGGCTTGCTCGGATCGACCAGACGGCCTGGGGTGCGGCCATAGTCGGCCCAGGCGTCGCCACCGGTACCGGCGGACGGATCGCTTGGGTTGGTCGCACCCGATTCCAGCTTGTCGATGCCAGCCGCGCATTCGTAGCCACCGTTCTTCTGGTAGATGTTGCCGAAGGCGTAGTTGATGAAGGTGAGCTGCGATGCGCTGCCGCTGCTGACGATGTCAGCCACTTCATAGCCACGGCCGTACACGCCCCATTGCGCGAAGTACGAGCCGGTCTGGCGCGCGCCAGCAGGAACCGGGGTCACCGGGCCAGGCGTGACAGGCACCGGTGTCACCGGAACCGGGGTCACAGGCACAGGTGTCACTGGCGCTGGGGTAACTGGGGCCGGAGTCACCGGTGCGGGCGTGACCGGAGCCGGAGTCACCGGCGTGCCACCGCAAGCACCGATATCCTTCCACAGCGTAGGGCTCGCAGCCGGGTTCCAACCAGTGCCGGCGTAGGCGGTATGCGCCACCAGCGCCTGGTAATTGCGGTTGTTGTAGGTGACCTGGTTGCCAACGGCGTAGGCCTTGCCTTCGGCCCAGGCGGTGTAGCAGGCGCCAGGCGCCGGAGTGACCGGTGCGGGGGTGACAGGGGCCGGGGTGACCGGCACGGGCGTAACAGGGGCCGGAGTCACTGGAGCCGGGGTGACGGGGGCTGGGGTCACCGGCGAAGGTGCGCCGCCGATCTTCTTCCACACGCCCCATTCACCAGCCTGGGCCGGGTTGTCGCCCTGGGTCCACCACTTGGCTTCGTACACTGCGCCCTGATAGGTGACGCGCTGGCCACCGGTATAGACGGCGCCTGAGCTCCATTCCGGATACTGGCCGGCAACCGGAGTTGGCGTCACAGGAGCCGGTGTGACCGGGGTCGGGGTGACCGGCGACGGCGTCACGGGCGTCGGCGAGCTGCCCGGCGTACCGGCTGCCTTGAAGATGTTGTAGAAATCGAAGTTGGCCTTGTTGACGAGGCTGTAGGCACCATAGTTGCCCGAGCCGATGCGGTCGCGCTGGAACGACCACCATGCGATGAGGCCGAGGCCCTTCTGCTTGGCGAAGTCGGTCAACGTCTGTGCATCGGCCAGGGTGAAGACTTCGCCCTGCACGTCGTTCTGGCCGATCATCGGCGTCACGCCGACCATGGACCACAGTTCGGCATCGGTCTTGGTCGGGAAGATCGGCTTGATCTGGTTAAACAGCGACTGCGCCGCCTGCACCGCCAGATCGCCCATCTTCTTGCCGCCGGAGATGCCGGAGCCGTAATCCATCGCCATCACGTTGACGAGATCGACGCGCACGCCGGCCTCGGCGGCCGAACGTACCACCGCCACGCCGGGGCTGGTGAGGCCCGTGGGCAGCACCGGCAGCGTGAACGATACATACAGATCCGGGTACTTGGCCTGCAGCGCCTTCAGCGCCGCATTACGGGTGTTGTTCAGCGTGGTGTTGGAGAGCTGGCCGCCTTCCACGTCAAAATCGAGCGCGCGGATGCCGTGGTTGAGGATCATGCCTTCGATCAGGCTGACCATCTGGTCGACCGAACACACGGCTTCGATATAAGTACCGGCGGCGCCGCCGAACGACATGATCACGCGACCGCCTGCCTGGCGGAAGCTGGCGATATCGCCCTTCATCGCGCCGTTCAGCAGATCATTGCCGCCGCCATCATTGGAGATCTTGCACTGGCCGTTGCTGGCGATGGTGAACGCCAGCGTCACGCTCTTGAGGCCGAGCTGCTGCTGGGCCGAGGCGAGGGTGGGGGCCGGGTAACTGCTGTCGCCGCCGTACCACATCTCGAAGTAGGGGGCGATTTCGGTGGCGCTGGCAAAGCTCGATGCCAGCAGCAGCGCCGCGCTCAGCGTTTTCAACGCGAACGCGGGCTTGGCGCCCACGGGCGCCTGGGAGTGCTTCAACATGGTCTTCCATCCTGTGACTATGGTGTTGTGTAGGTGTGCGTACGAACAGTCGAAGCAGCATGGCGACAGCGGCGTGGGCAACTCCTGGCCTTTATTGCAGGGCACAACGCATATGGCGAGATATGCATGCCGCTACAGGCCTTGTCGGGGTTGCGTGCCGCCGCTGCGACACGGGTGCTCCTTCCATCGCACCTGCCCCCACGCCTGGCTGGCCGGGGGCTGCCGCGATTACAACAATGGCAAAGTCGCTCGTAAAATAAGCAAACCCACTCGATCGATAACCAAAAAGAATGGAAATTCGCCTGCTGCGCAGCTTCACTGTGCTCGCGCGCTACCTCAACTACGGTGAGGCCGCGCAGGCGCTGGGCGTGTCGCAACCCGCACTCAGCAAGCAAATTCAGTTGCTGGAAGCCGATCTGGGCGGCGTGCTGTTCCATCGCGGCCGGCACGGTGCCGAACTCACCCCGCTGGGCCGCTTCATGCACGGCCAGGCACAAAAGCTGGTGGCCGACGCCGACCAACTGCAGCAGAGCGGCAGACGGATGGCGGCGGGCCGCATCGGCAGGCTGACGCTGGGTTTCGGGCTATCGACGCAGGAAGTTGCGCCCCGGCTGTTGTCGCTCTTTCGCGAGCGCTATCCGGACGTGGAACTCACTCTGGAAGACATGCCCAGCGCCGTGCAGCTCAACCTGTTGCGCGCCGGCGAGCTCGACATCGGTTTCGTGCGCCTGCCGGTCAGCCACGAGTTCGACTGGATCGCCGTCGTCGACGACCAGCTGGCGCTGGCGCTGCCGGTGGAAGCGAGCTGGGCACGCGGCAAGGCGGGGCTCACCGCCATGCACGATGCGCCCTTCGTGCAGCTGGCGCATCACCGCGGCGCGGGCCTGGTCGACCAGGCGATGCGCTATTGCGCCGCACGCCAGTTCACCCCGCATGTGATCCAACGCGCCGGCGACATCCAGACGGTAATGTCGCTGGTCGCCGCCGGCATCGGCGCCGCCATCGTGCCGCTCACCGCCCAGCGCATCGCCGGCCCGGGCGTACGCCTGATCCCCCTGACCGGCCGCGGTGCACACTGGCAGGTGGGTGCTGCCTGGCTGGCTGGCAACGACAGCCCGCTGATCCAGAACTTCGTCGCGCTGACTCGGGAACATAGCGTGCGCGATCCCGCCCCTGCACCTACCGTCACAGCCTGATCGCGCAGCGCTTGGCACCGTGGGCCTCGGGGGTGATGACATCGCGCTGTTATCTACCGGCCGCAACCGGCGTAGATTCCAGAACGGGCTACGGCCAGGCCAGAACCCGGTTGGGGTGGCACTCGCCATCGATCACAAAGTCGGTGCTGCCGATATCCCGCCAGCCCTGCCGCGCGTAGAAAGTGCGTGCGCGCTCGTTGCCGGCGTATACCGTCAGCCACATCCGGCCGATGCCCGTGAGCGAACGGGCCTGTTGTTCCGCCTGTGCCAGCAAAGCGCTGCCTATGCCTTGCCCGGCGGCATGTCGTTGCACATACAAGGTGGCCAGTTCCACGCCCTCCACGCCCGCAACGGGGCAGGTTGCTGCCAGATCGAGCCGCGCGTACCCCAGCAAATGTCCATCGCACTCGGCGAGCAGCAGCCGTATGCCCGGATCAGCCAGGCATGCCTGGAAGCGTTGCTCGGTGAATTCCTCCAGCGCGTATTTCGCCAGCGCGGACCGGATGCCGGCCGCGGCATAGGTATCGAGCCAGACTTGCAGCGATAGCGCGGCCAGCGTAGGTGCTGCTTCATGGTCGCAGGACGAGGCCAGGCGCAGCGAGAAAGGCATGGGTACGGGCATGGACCGGGAAGGGGCAGGCGGAAATACGGAGTAGCTCAGGGCGCTTCGACAAAGGCCTTGAGCTTGGCGAGCGCCACGTCCCATTCGCGGCCGATCGCCTCCAGCGTTTGCCGTGCCAGCGCCACCTGCGCCGGATCGAGCTGCCACAAACGCTCGCGCCCCACCTTCACGTCGCGCACCACGCCGGCCTCCGCCAGCACTTGCAGGTGCTTGGTCACGCCCTGGCGGGTAATGTCGGTGCTGGTGGTGAGCTGGGTGATGGAAAAAGCACCGCCGGCGCACAGGATGGCGACGAGCTTGAGGCGGATCGGATCGCCCAGCGCGGCGAAGATGCGCGCCAGCGCGTCGCCGGATTCGGCAAAGGCAGGCAGGGTAAACCCTGCCTGCCCGTTGGAGCTATTGCTGTTGGACATAGTTGGTGATGTTCTGCAGTTGCGCCTGCCAGCCCTGGTTGTTCATGCGGAACGCCTCGAAGCGCCGGTGCGGCGGCACGCCATCAAAACCCGATTCAACCACCTTCAAGAGCGTGGCGTTGTCCGGCGCATCGGCGAGCGTGAACTCCACGCGGGTGGGCTGCTCCAGCGTGTAGTCGACCTTCGGGTCGACCGGGTACGGATGCCAGTGAAAGGAAAACCGCTGCTGCGGCTCGATACGCTCGACCACCACATCGAAGAACACATGCTCGAAACCACACTTGAAGACCCGCCCGCGCACACGGCGCCCCGGCTCGAACGCCTGGCCGGCAAGCTCTGCGCCAAACCAGGTGCCGAAGGTCTCGGCGTGCGTGAGTGAGCGCCACACCTTGTCGCGCGAGGCATTGATCACGATGCTGCGCTCGATACGGTCGGTCTGTTGTGCTTCGGTCGTCATGCTCTCTCCTTACGCAGCGGCACTGGCCAGGCAGGTCTCGGCCGGGCGGAACGGCTCCCCGACGCCAGTCTCGACATAGTGCTGCAGGCTGCCCATGAAATGCTGCCAGCCGTTCTGGCACAAATCGTAGCACTCGAACGAGGGCACGAGGCCGACATGCTCGAATTCCAGCCGCGTTCCGCCCTCGACCGAAGGCGTCAGGTGGAACACCAGCTGCGTGCCCACCCATTCATCCTTGTGCTGGAAACGGTTGACATCGATATGCGCCACCGTGCACAGCCAGCGCACCTCCCGCCCCGGTGAGAGCGCCTCGATGCGCATGTGCTTGTAGTGCTGGCCAAAACGAAACTTCACGGTGCCACCGACTTGGGTATCGACATCGCAGTCCTGCGTCCACCAGCCCTGCAGCCCGGCTTTCGTGGTGAGCGCCGCATAAACGGCAGCCGGATCGGCCGCCACGGAGAGGGTTTGCTGATAGTGGTTCATGGCATGCTCCTATTGCAACAATATGGCTGCATATTAAGCATGCGCCACCCCAACACAAATGGCAACAAAAAAGTTGCATTTTGTGAGCTGCGAAGATCGTCAACTTCTATGTCAACTGCAGAGGCCTCTGGCTGAGGTCGCCGACGAGCGCCATCCGGTGCACTGATCACACAGCCGTAGTCCTCGTTGCCCCCTCTCTCCTTTAAAGCTCTTGTGCGGCATGCTGTGCCACAGCAACATTGCTCGCGCCCTGAAGCCATCCGGGGGCTGGAAGTCTGGCCGCTGGCAAATCAGCGCCAATTCTGGCCACGCGCTCCGCACACAACGGGAAAGCGTTCCAGTTCATGGCGCGCCCGTATTGCCTCGAGCTTGCTCCATTTTGGCAATTTCCCTTTTGCTTTCCGGTGAATTGTCAAACCAGCAGCTAGCGCCGCGGCACTGAAACAGATAAGGATTCCCCCATGGATCAATAACCTGCCCGTCAGAGATCTTTATTGCGTCATACCATCCACGACGCTGCTGCTGCAGAATGAATTGCACCGCACTCTGGTTGTTTGCACCGGGCATTGCAAGAACGTGCTTGATACTGGTATTTGCGTAGTATCTCCCCCCAGCCCTCTTTACTTGGCCTAGCTCCCACCTCCCAAACCAACAGCACCAGCAGGATCAGCGATACCACGGCCACCACAACTTTTATCATTTTTCCACGCATTGCCCCGCCTCAGTACTCCGTAGATTGACCATGATCCTTGAGTTGCTCAGGCAGCAGCTCTGGATAGCGATCGTAGATGGGGTTCAGCACCTCAAATAGAACGATCTCCAATACCTTTCCAACCGAAGCACGATAGCTTTTGAAGCTTTCGACATCCGCCATTTCAGCCAACCCTTCAAGAGAATCGCTTAGCCGTTTCGAAAAATCCAGCATCAATTCATTGATGGCTTCTGCACTTCGAATATCCATTGCACACCCTTTTTCAAGTCGCCCACTCTTTCAATCAACAAGGGTGACTCCAGCATTCGGCAAGAGTCACCATCACCCGACTTACTCCTGTTTTTGCAGTCTTCGTTCACAATCAAATACACCGCGCAGCTCGAAGTCGGGAGCACCCGGGTTTGGCTGGTCATAGCACGACACTGGACGACCTTGCACTCGCAAAGGGAATCAATCTTGTCCGGCTCGCGCCAAGAAGCAAGCAGTCATATACCGCCAAACGCAGCTGTATGCACAGAGAAGGTGCGGCCCGTTCGATTGTCCCCCAGCTAAGCGCTTGCCACCCATCACGCAGTTGCGTTCACGCATCTTTCAAATGTTGACGGCAAAATTACTAACCATCAACATCCGGACTCCATATTTCCGCCAAAGGTCACGCCATGCGTCTGAACACGTCGCTGTCTATGCTCGCCCTGCTTTTAGCTGGTCCCTCCCAAGCCGCCTTGATTGCGCTCGAAGGGAACGACGTCGTCTTTCATGTCGATACTGCCGTCAGCTGGATGAGCCAGCTGACCGCCTATGTGGACGGCAATACGTTGAAGTTTCGCGGCGCGGGTGGGCAACCTGCCATCGAAGTCGCTGGCGCGCCGATGGAAGACTCCGATCGGGTCGGGCACATCACCGAGAGTGCATATGGTGATATCAGTGTCAAAGCCAAGGCAGGAAAACGCTTTACCGGCGTGACATCTTGGCAGGACGTTACGCACGAACTGAACGCGTTCGGCGACAACCGCGGGACGGTCCAGACCTGGAGCTACGGTGCAACCTTCGGCTATATCACACCGGAACAACAAGCCGGCCATGCGGAAAGCATAAGCTGGATTATCGCTACAGGAGATCGGAGCCAGCCGGCAGCCCCCCCCCATCCGTGGGTGAATCGGGCTGGAGAAAACAATGGTTCCTACTTCGATGCGGCATTGGGCAACGTCACGTCGATGCACCTGATTTCGTATCGCGAGACCTTCGTCAACTCCTCGTTTGGCCATCTTGCAGGCCGCGGACATGTGGACCCAGGCAGTTTTGGCCGCGTTACCGTCAACAGCTTTGGCATCAGCCTGCAGGTAGCACCCGTGCCAGAGCCGGAAACCTATGCGTTGATGGGCTTGGGGCTGGTCGCGTTGATAGCAGCACGCCGCCGCAAGCCGAAGTAAGCGCCCAAAAGAAAAACCGCCGGTTCCCCGGCGGTTTTT
>NZ_JANBVF010000035.1 GCF_024437655.1 Chitinolyticbacter albus | reverse complement strand
CCCCAAAAATAAAAACCGCCGGTTCCCCGGCGGTTTTTCTTGGTGCGGCCTACGTTCTCACTTGCGTGCAATCGCTCGCCAGCCAATATCGCTGCGGTACTGCATGCCCTCGAAACTCACCCCGGCCACGAGCTCGTAGGCGCGCTTGTGCGCGGTCTTGAAGCTGTCGGCCAGCGCGGTGACGCACAGCACGCGCCCACCGGCGGTGACGACCTCACCGGCCGCGTTCTGCGTCGTGCCGGCGTGGAAGATGTGGCCATCTTCCTCGTGCACCGTGTGACCGGTGATCACGTCGCCCTTCTTCGGCGTTTCCGGGTAGTTGGCGGCAGCCAGCACCACGCCCATGGCGACGCGGCGATCCCATTCGGCTTCCACTTGATCCAGCGTGCCGTTGATGCCGGCCTCGATCAGCGCGACGAAGTCGCTCTTGAGTCGCATCATGATGGGCTGGGTTTCCGGGTCGCCGAAGCGGCAGTTGAATTCGACCACCTTCACCGAGTTGTCGGCGCCGACCATCAGGCCGGCATAGAGGAAACCGGTGTACTCGATGCCGTCCTTGGCCATGCCGGCCACGGTGGGCAGGATCACCTCGCGCATGGCGCGGGCGTGCACTTCCGGGGTGACCACCGGGGCCGGGCTGTAGGCGCCCATGCCGCCAGTGTTCGGGCCCTGGTCGGCGTCCAAGAGGCGCTTGTGGTCCTGGCTCGATGCCATCGGCAATACATTCTTGCCATCGACCATCACGATGAAGCTCGCTTCCTCGCCTTCGAGGAAATCCTCGATCACCACGCGGGCGCCGGCATCACCGAACTTGTTGCCTTCCAGCATCATGTCGACGGCGGCGTGCGCTTCGTCCAGGCTCAACGCCACCACCACGCCCTTGCCTGCGGCAAGGCCATCGGCCTTGATCACGATGGGCGCACCACGCGCGGCGATGTAGTCGTGCGCTGCCCTGGCGTCGCTGAAGGTCTCGTAGGCGGCAGTGGGAATGCCGTGGCGCTGCATAAAGGCCTTGGCGTAGTCCTTGGACCATTCGAGCTGGGCGGCAGCGCGGGTCGGGCCGAAAATCTTGAGGCCTGCGGCACGGAAGGCATCGACCACGCCCTGCGACAACGGCGCCTCGGGCCCGACCACGGTAAAGGCCACCTGCTCGGTCTTGGCAAAGGCCAGCAGCTCATCGATGGTGTGGGCCGGCACGTTGACGAGATGGGGATCGAGCGCGGTTCCGGCATTGCCGGGTGCGACGAAGATCTTGGCCACGCGCGGGCTCTGCGCCAGCTTCCACGCCAGTGCGTGTTCACGGCCACCATTGCCGATGACGAGTATGTTCATGGGATTTCCTTGCCTGATGCAAAAACAGGGGCCTTGCCAGCGCTCTGCGCCTGCGTGAGCGTCTTCGCTGGCGGCATTGAAACGAGCCAGGCCAATTCGTCGCGCACAACAGGATACAGGGTGGCGATAAAGGCCGGGTTGAAATGGTCGCTGTCGCGATAGATAGGTATGCCGCTGGCCACCGCGCTGCAGCGTTCGGCGTCGCATACCTGTTTGAACGGGTCCCAGATCCGCACCGATTGCGGATAGCGCGAACTCGCAGCACGTATCACGGCCAGCACCTTGCTGCGCTGGGCTTCCGCCTCGTGGCGCGAAATGGCGCAGCGCAAGGCATCGCCCCCGTAGTACAGGCAATCGGGCACGCGCCACGGGAATTCGGGGCTGTCCGCGATCACCAGCACGCGCTTGCCTTGCCGCACCAGCGTGGCCAGCGTGGCATCCAACGTGCGCGCCATGATCTGCAGCGATTCATCGGTGCTCAAGCGTTGCTCGACTTCATCCTCGCTCCAGGCCGCATCGACCAGGTAGCGGGTATCGGAACCGGCAAACGCGGGCGGATCGCCGATATAGCTGGTCCAGTAGGCCGACAGCACCACGCCCTTCAGCTGCGGCAACGCCGAGATTTCAGCCAGCTTGGCGCGAGTCAGCGCGGTGACGATGGGTTTCGTTCCTTCCGGCTCGCGCACGGCCGTACCGGCAAGCGGCGGGCTGCCGGCACTGCCGCGCATCAACACGGGCAATTGCGTGTCGGCAGCGAAGGCAGCAAACAGCGGTCCATAGTGCGAGGCGTGCGAATCGCCCCACACATACACCGCGGGCTCCATGCTGCCACCTTCATCGGCATGGATGGTGCAGCGCTGCCGTGGCGTCAGCGTGGCGGAGCGGGCCTCCTCGGCCTCGCCAGCGCATTGCGGTATGCGCGCCAGATCATACTCGTCGCTGAACTGCACGCCCTTCCAGTCATGACTTGCCAACTTGCCCGCCAGAACGGCGACCAGGGCCAGGGCGGCAAGGCTGCCCCAGGTCGAGACCCTGCGCAGCGCGGGAATGAAACGCAGCGGCGACTCGACCCAGCGCCAGCTCGCGTAGGCCAGCAGCAGCGCCACGCCGATGGCGGCGGTATTGACCCAGAGCGTCCAGGGTCGCGCGCCGTAGACGGCCAGCATGGCGATCAAGGGCCAGTGCCACAGATACCAGCCGTAGGACAGCCGGCCCAGCTGCACCACTGGCGCCCGATCGAGCGGCGATCGCTGACCCGCCACGATAGCCGCCAGCATCAGCAAGCTGCCGCCGACCGGCAATGCGGCGGCCAACCCCGGAAAACGCATGTCCGCGTCGAACAGCAGCATCGCGGCGATCACGGCGCCCGCTCCCAGCCAGAACGACGCCATGCGCCCGCGCGGGTATCGTTCGATCCCGCCGCACAGGCTCGCCCGGTTCAGCGCGAGGCACGCGCCGATGCCCAGCTCCCAGAACCGTGGCAGCAGCAGGTAGAACGCCGTGCTGCGCTCGGCCGGCAACAGGAACTCGGCATAACAGAACGATGCGATCGTCGCCGCGCCGAGCACGATATTGCCGGCGGTACGGCCAAAGCGAAATGCCAGCCAGGCCAGCGCGAACAGCAGCAGGTAGAACTGGAACTCGACCGCCAGCGACCAGGTGTGCAAAAACGGGTTGAGCTTCACGCTGGCGGCGAAATAATCGCCAGCGTGCTTCTCGAAATAGACATTGGAGGTGAAGTACGCAGCGCGCTGCCCGGCACGCAGCATGCCGGAACGATCGCCAGGGGCATACCACCATGCGGCGAGCACGGCGATCGTCGCCAGCATCAAAAGTAGCGCTGGCAGCAGGCGGCGGATGCGGCGAGCCATGAAATCGGTGAACGACAGGCGCGCGCGGCCGCGCCACAGCAGATCGCCGAGCAAAAAGCCCGAGATCACGAAAAAGACATCGACGCCGACGAAGCCACCGCCGAACAGCGACCAGCCGGCGTGGTACAGCACCACGCCGAGCACGGCCAGCGCCCGCAGGCCATCGATGGCGGGCCATGCGGGTTGTGGGGAGGTCGATGTCATGGAAGGTGGGCGATCCAGATGGGTCGGCGCAAACCGGGGCGATTCGGGAGCGGGCCGTACGAGGGCACGGAACGCAGTGGCGATGCGCGCCTCATTGTTCGCGACTCGCCACGCACCCTGGCCATCACACCGCGCAACCCACGGCCATGGGCGAGCGAGCAGCCCGAGGACGCGAAGCCAGCGCCGACGTGTACTTTGATGTACACGAGGCGCGCAGCGACAAAGTCATCGGACTGCGCAGCCGCACAATCAATGGCGGAAGTGGCGGATGCCGGTGACCACCATGGCAATGCCATGCTCGTCCGCCGCGGCGATCACTTCGTCGTCACGCACCGAGCCGCCCGGCTGGATGATGGCGGCAACGCCGTTCTCGGCGATCACATCCACGCCGTCGCGGAACGGGAAGAACGCATCCGATGCGGCCACCGAGCCGCGCAGATCGAGCCCGGCGTTGCGGGCCTTGATCGCGGCGATCTTGGTGCTGTCGACACGACTCATCTGACCGGCGCCGATACCGAGGGTCTGGCCCTTGCCGCAGAACACGATGGCGTTCGATTTCACGAACTTGGCCACGTTCCAGGCGAACAGCAGGTCCTTGAGTTGGGCATCGGTCGGCTGGATCTTGGTCACGACCTTGAGATCAGCCAGCGTCAGCGTGTGGGTATCCGGGGTCTGCACCAGGAGGCCACCGCCGACACGCTTGAGGTCGAACTTGTTCTCACCCGTTTCGATGGCGACTTCGAGCACGCGCACGTTCACCTTCTTGGCGAGCAATTCCAGCGCGGCCGGGGTGTAGCCCGGGGCGATCAGTACTTCCATGAACTGCTTCGATACCGCCTCAGCGGTCTCGACGTCGACCGGCTTGTTGAAAGCGATGATGCCGCCGAACGCGCTGGTGGTGTCGGTGGCGAACGCCAGCTGGTAGGCGCTGTACGGATCGGCCGCGACAGCGATGCCGCACGGGTTGGCATGCTTGACGATCACGCACGCCGGCAGCTCGAACTGCTTGACCGCCTCCCAGGCGGCGTCGGCGTCGGCGATGTTGTTGTAGCTGAGCTCCTTGCCCTGGAACTGCTTGTAGTTGGCGAGGCTGCCCGGGGCAGGATGCAGGTCACGGTAGAACGCGGCGCTCTGGTGCGGGTTCTCGCCGTAGCGCATGTCCTGCACCTTCTCGAACTGCAGGTTGAGACGCTGCGGATACGCCGCCTTCTCGCCCTCGGCGGTCAGCGCGGTCAGGTAATTGGAGATCGCGCCATCGTAGGCCGCGGTATGGCTGAACGCCTTTTTGGCGAGATTGACGCGGGTGGCGAGACTGAGCGCGCCGCCGTTCGCCTTCATCTCGTCGACCAGGCCGACATACTCGGCCGCGTCGGTGACGATAGCGACGTGGGCATGGTTCTTGGCGGCGGAGCGCACCATGGCCGGGCCACCGATGTCGATGTTCTCGATGGCGTCCTCGAAGCTGCAGCCGGGCTTGGCGATGGTCGCCTCGAACGGATACAGGTTCACGCAGACGAGATCGATATTGCCGATGCCGTGTTCCTTCATCGTTGCCACGTGGGCATCGAGATCACGCCGGCCGAGGATGCCGCCGTGGATCTTCGGGTGCAGCGTCTTCACGCGGCCATCCAGCATTTCCGGGAAGCCGGTGTAGTCCGACACCTCGATCACCGGCACGCCGTTCTCGGCAAACAGCTTGGCGGTGCCGCCGGTGGAAAGGATCTCTACACCCTGCGCGGCCAGCGCTTGGGCAAACGCCAGAACGCCGGTCTTGTCCGAGACGCTGATCAGCGCCCGCGTGATTTTGCTCATCTCATGCACCTGTTTTTGGTTTGGTGATTACAGTAGGTCGTACGTCTGCAGTTTCTTGCGCAGCGTATTGCGATTGATGCCGAGCACCTCGGCGGCGCGGGTCTGATTACCGTCGACGCGGGCCAGTACCAGCGTGAGCAAGGGCTTTTCCACCCGCGCCAATACCATGTCGTACACCGCGCACGGCGCCTCGCCATCCAGGTCCTGGAAATACTGTTCGAGTGAAGCCGCAATGGCTTCGGCGATCGGATCGCTGACCGAACTTACGGCGCGATCATCGTTATGGTTCATGCTTCCCCCGATTGTTCCTGATCCGCAGCCACGTCGTCGACGTAGCGCAGCCTCTCGCTCTCCTGACCCAGGCGCGCAAAATACGCGCGGGTCTCCTCCCTCTGTTCTGCGGTTGTTTCCAGCCGGTACATAGCCTGCCGGAATGGATTGCTGCCCGATAAACCCTTGGTGTACCAGGCAATATGCTTGCGGGCGATGCGACAACCCGAGTATTCGCCGTAATGGCTGTACAGCGCATCGAGATGCTCCAGCAGCACCTCGCTGATCTCCGCCACGCGCGGAGCCGGCAGGGTCTCGCCGGTGGCGAGGAAATGCGCGATCTCGCCAAACAGCCACGGCCGGCCCTGCGCCGCGCGGCCGACCATGATGGCGTCCGCGCCGGTGGTTGCGAGCACCTCGCGCGCCTTAAGCGGGCTGTCGATATCGCCGTTGGCGATGATGGGCATGGCCACGCTCGCCTTCACCTCGCGGATCAGCGCGTAGCGGGCGTCGCCGTTGTACATGTCTTCGCGGGTGCGCCCGTGGATGGCCAGTGCGGCAATGCCAGCGTCCTCGGCCATCCTGGCCACGCGCAGGATGTTCTCCTCGCCATTCCGGAACCCCAGCCGGGTCTTCAGCGTGACCGGCACATCCACCGCCTTGACCACCGCTTCGAGTATCTCGCCGACGAGTTGCTCGTGCTGCAACAGGGCGGAGCCCGCCAGCTTGTTGCACACCTTCTTGGCCGGGCAACCCATGTTGATGTCGACGATCTGCGCGCCGTTATCCACCTGGTAACGCGCTGCCTCGGCAAGCTGGGCCGGATCGGAGCCGGCGATCTGCACCGAGACCGGCGCGAGCTCGCCATCGAAATCGGCGCGGCGCAGCGTCTTCTTGGTCAGCCGCAGGCTCTGGTCGGCCGTGATCATCTCGCTCACCGCGTGGCCCGCGCCAAAGCGCTTGCACAGCTGCCGGAACGGCTTGTCCGTCACGCCGGCCATCGGCGCGACGATCAGGTTGTTCGCAAGTTGATAGGGGCCGATGCGCATGGCGGCAAGGCAAGGGGGGAATGGCGAGAGGCGCGCATTCTAACGCCTGCCTATTTTTTGGGCAACCGCCCGCTGGCAGCCGGTCGCGCCGCAGTCCAAGCCCGGCTTGCCGTAGCGGGCAGCGGCACTTGCGCCAGACAAGCCATGCGGCGACGATGGCGTTTTGCTCTAAGAGGTGCTCCATGCTGCGCGGCAACCTGCTCACCCCCGACGGCTGGCGCCTCGGCACACTAGCGTTCGATGGCGAGCGGATCGGCACGATCGACGCCAAACCGGTTGACCCGGTGGATAACAACGCGCACTACCTGCTACCGGGCTTCATCGACCTGCATATCCACGGCGCGCTCGGTCACGACTTCATGGAAGGGCCGCAAGCGGCCAGCGCTGTTGCCAGCCTGCATGCGCGCTCGGGCACCACCAGCCTGCTCGCGACCACCGTCGGCGCCGACCATGCCACGCTGACCGCTGTGCTCGCTGGGCTGGGCGCGCTGTGCCGTGAACGCCCTGCCGGCGCCGCCAGGCTGATCGGCGTGCATCTGGAAGGCCCCTACGTGAACCCGGGGCGGCTCGGTGGCCTGCCCGATACGGTGCGGCCGGTGGATCTGGCCGAGATCGAGGGCTACCACCGACTCGCGCCCATCGCCGTGATCACGCTCTCGCCCGAATACGCCGGCAATGCCGCACTGATCGCCGAGCTCACCCAGCGCGGCATCCGCGTGCAGATCGGCCATTCGCTCGGCAGCTATGAAGACGGCGTCGCGGCTCTCAACCACGGCGCCGCCGGCTTCACCCATCTCTATAACGCGATGACGCCGCTGGCGCACCGCGCGCCGGGCATGGTGGGCGCTGCGCTCGCGCATGCCGAGTACAGCGAGCTGATCCCTGACCTGATCCATGTCCACCCCGGCGCGATGAAGGTGGCGCTGCGCTGCATTCCCAAGCTCTATTGCGTGACCGACGCCACGCAGACCGCCGGCCTGCCCGACGGCAGCTACCCGATCCACGGCCGCACGCTCAGCAAATGCCTCGGTGCCGTCACGCTGCCGGACGGCACGCTGGCCGGCAGCGCGCTGACCATGGATGTGGCGCTGCGCAACCTGGTGCAGCTGGGCCTCACGCTGGAGGATGCTTCGTACCGCGTGTCGCGCAACCCTGCGGACTACCTCGGCCGCAGCGATATCGGCCGGCTGGTGCCGGGCGCGCGTGGCGACGTGGTCGAGCTCGATCGCGATCTCAACGTCATCGCCGTTCACATCGACGGTGCGCCACTGCCGAGCTGACGCCGCTGCGCCGTGCCACCTAGCGATAGCGCGGCTTGCTGACAAAATACTGCCGTATATCGCAAAGCAGCTTTCTACTGCTTGACGCAGCCTCTTGCGCGCCTTAGTTTACCAATCAGTTAACTAAGCAACGAGCAATACATGCAGTCCGATCCACTCAGCGCCACCTTCGCCGCCCTCGCCGACCCGACCCGCCGCGCCATCCTTGCCCGTCTGTGCCTGGGCGAGACTTCGGTGACGGAGCTGGCCGAACCGTTCGACATCAGCCTGCCCGCCGTGACCAAGCACCTCAAGGTGCTGCAACGCGCCGGGCTGATCACCCAGGGCCGACAGGCCCAGTGGCGGCCGTGCAAGCTGGAAGCCAAGCCGCTGCAGGACGTGGCCGACTGGGTGGAGCAATACCGCCGTTTCTGGGAAGCCCGGCTCGACCGGCTGGAAGCCTACCTGCTGGAACTGCAGGCCAAGGACGGCAAGGAAACCTGAGCCCACCAGCCTCCATCGAGGCTCGCCGACCCCGCGCCGCACAGACGGCCATATCGAAAGGAAAACACCATGCTGTTGTCCAGTAGTGCCGCCCTGTTGGCCACCGATCGCGAGCTCGTCATCACCCGCACCTTGCCGGCGCCACGCCATCTGGTGTTCGCCGCCTGGAGCTCGGCCGAGCACCAGGTGCACTGGCTGGGGCCCAAGGATTTCACCGTGCCATCGTGCGAGATGGATTTTCGCGTCGGCGGTGCCTACCGCGCCTGCATCCGCTCGCCCGAAGGGCAGGACTACTGGATGCGCGGCCACTACCGCGAGATCGTCACGCCGGAAAAATTGGTGTTCACCTTCGCCTGGGAAGAGGACGGTGAGCGTGGTCTGGAAAACCTCGTGACCATCCAGTTCGCCGACCTCGGCGGTACCACCCGCATGGTGTTCCGCCAGGCGCCGTTCCAGTCGAGCGCCGAACGCGATGGCCACCATGGAGGCTGGAGCGAGTGCTTCGACCGGCTCGCCGCCTACGCCAGCCGCGCCGCTGCGCTGGCCAACTGAGCCCCACCCAGACCGCACGCCATGTCCAACCACACCCTGCCCGGCTTCGAATCGCAGATCGTTCTCGCCCCGCCCAACCATCACGACATCGTGCTCACCCGGGTGTTACCCGCGCCGCGCGCGCTGGTGTTCGACGCTTGGACCAACCCCGAGCAACTGCCGCACTGGTGGGGTCCGCACGGCTTTGCCGGGCTGCGCTGCGAAATCGACCTGCGCGTCGGCGGCCGTTTCCGGCTCGATTTGTGCAGCCCGGACGGCATCGTTTACCCGTGCGAGGGCACCTATCACGAGGTGGTGCGGCCCGAGCGCATCGTCTATTCGGGAATGCTGGACGACCGCCATCCCTGCGGCGCCGGCATCCCGCCGCATAGCCTGGTGACGGTGACCTTCGCCGAACACGCGCCGGACGCCACCCGCATTACCATCCACGCCCGCGTCGCCAATACAGCGACCGAGGCCATCGTTGCCGCCGGCTTCATCGCCGGCTGGCGCGATGCGTTCGAGCGGCTTGCCGCCGCGCTCACCCTACACTCGTAAACCCCAAGGAGTTCGAACATGCGCGTCATGGTCATCATCAAGGCGGACCAACACAGCGAAGCGGGCGAAATGCCCGGCGAACAGCTGCTCAGCGACATGGGCCGCTACAACGAGGAACTGGTTGCCGCCGGCATCATGCAGGCCGGCGACGGGCTGCATCCCACCTCGCGCGGCGCGCGGGTACGCTTTTCCGGAAAAGAGCGCAGCGTGACCCACGGGCCGTTTCCCGACACGGGCGATCTGATCGCCGGCTTCTGGCTGTGGCAGGTGCAGTCGTTAGCCGAAGCGATCGAATGGGTGAAGCGTTGCCCCAACCCCATGATCGGCGAAACCGAAGTCGAGATTCGCCCGCTGTTCGAAATGGACGATTTCGGCGACGCGCTCACGCCCGAGCTGCGCGAGCAGGAACAACGCCTCGCCAGCGATCTCGCCGCGCGCAACGCGCACTAGGCGGAGCCCGTCATGCTCGTCGTCAAATGGCTCCTCATCGCTCTGGTCGTCGCGATCGCCCTCGTTGCCATCCTCGCGGCGCGTAAACCCGACACCTTCCGCGTGGTGCGCACGCAGCAGATCAACGCGCCGGCCGAGGCCATTTTCCCCTACATCAGCGATTTCAAACGCTGGTCGGCCTGGTCGCCGTTCGAGACGATCGATCCGAACATGAAGCGTGAATACGGCGGCGCAAGCCAAGGCGTCGGCGCGGTCTACGGCTGGAACGGCAGCGGCAAGGCGGGCGAAGGAACGATGGAGATCACCGAGGCCCATGCGCCGCAGCGCCTCGCTATCGCACTGCGCTTCGTGCGGCCGTTCCCTGGCGAAAACGTCGCCGAATTCAGCCTCGTGCCCAAGGATGGCGGCACTGCGGTGAGCTGGAGCATGCACGGCCCCAACCCGTGGATCGCCCGAGTGATGCAGGTGTTCTGCAATATGGATGCGCTGATCGGCCGCGATTTCGAGGCGGGCCTCACCAAGCTCAAGGCGGCAGCCGAAGGCCGCTGAGTGCCGGCGGCGGCTGGATCGAAGCCGCCGGTGACACCGCCGCAGATGGCGAGTGCCGAGCCGAACGAGCGCCTCATCGTGCTGAGCTCGCCACGGCAGCGGCTTGCGAGAAGGTGAAGTCGCTTGGCCCCGTCGACGGCGGACGGCAGATGCGGGCGCGGCTCGCCGACGATCTCGCCGTCATGCCAGCCTGAGCGGGCATCAACCGGGCGAAAAGCCCGGCTGCACCTGGGTCTGGTACTCGATGTGCTCGATGCGCGAAACCGGATCGGGCGCGCCGACGCCGAGCGCCAGCTCCAGCTCTCCACGCACCGCCAGCAACACCGTCACGCACGGCCAGTCGCTGGCACCGAGCCGTTGCAGCGTCGATTCCACGCGCGCGGGCCACGCCAGCGGCCGGTACAGCCGCAGCGCCAGTGGCCCCTCGCCGGGCGTGACGAGATCGATCACGCTGGTATCGCTGAACCGGGCCAGGACGGCGCCGACCACCTCGCCCGACAGCGCACTGGCGACCGCGCCGCTGGCAGCCCAGACCGTAACGAGCAGCTCGATGCTTGCCGACTGGCGTTCGGTATAGCCGCGCGCCGCGTCGCCGCGCAGTCGCGCCAGTACCGGCGCCGGTGGCGGCGTCAGAAATTGCAGCGTCTGGCCTTGCTGCACGTAGTGATCCGCCGCGTTCAAGAGCCGCCCGGGCGGCGCCTGCACATCGGCGACCGAGTAGCCCGCGGGCAGCTTGAAGGTGGTCGGCTGACCCGCCAACGCAGTCAACGTCTGTGCGCGCAGTTGATGCGCCGGTCCACGCGCGCCGCCGGCCTCGTCCCCCGCTCCACCGGTTTCCAGCCGCGTCGCACTCACGCATACCGCCGGTTTGGCGGCTGTCGGCGCCGGCAACGCCACGCCCAGCACCAGGCTGGCCTTGTCGCCCAGCAGCGCTTTGAGGTCGGCATCGAACAGCTTTTCGAGGGCATGCAGCATGGTGGGTTCGCTTGAACGAGGGGTCAGGACATCTCGGGGGGAACGACATGGACGGCCAACTGAGCCCAGCTGGCGCTGCCATCCACTGGCAACCAGGGGCCGTCAGCCACGCTATAGAGTGCGGGTCCAGCCCCAGCCGGCCGGGCGTCACCGGTATACCACAGCGCATCGCCCCCCTCTGCGCTGGCGACCAGCCAGTACTCGCCCTCGCTGAGCGCCAGCACTTCCGGCCAGCGCGCGCGCACCCAACCGGGAAGCTGCTGCGCCAGGGCCACCTGCAAGTCGGCACCGAGCGGCGCCCCTGGCATGCCGCGCTCGTCGGCGTGCAAACGAACATGCAGCTTGGGCGCGGGGGCGGATTGCCGCGCATAGAGTGCGATCGCCGACAATGCGCGCGTGGCCTCTGTCCAGCGAAAACGCTGCGCCACCCGGTAGTCTGCGCCGAGCCGGTGCGCCGTGATCGCGGTCGCGGCGCCCGTGGGCTGCACAACGGCGACCTCGTCCGGTCGCGGCCGATTCGGGTCTTCCTGTGCCGAGCCATCATCAGGCTCCACCGGTGGCGCCTCGGTAACCAGAGTGGCACTGAAGCGTTCTATCCATAGCTTGCGTGGCGCCGCGGCCAGCAAGCGCAGTGGCACGACCTGGCTACCGGGGTGATCGAGCAGATAGCGATTGATGAGGCGCGCCAACCCGCCTATCTCCACCGGCGCGACCGGCAGCACGCCACTGTGGCGAAAGAACGGTGGATCATCACCAACCGCCAGCGCCACATGGCAGGGCTGATCGGACACGGTAAAGCTGAGCCCGCCGACCTTGGCGGCGCCCGGTACCAGCACCTTCTGGTCGTTCTGCGCCAGCACCTCGATCGACACCGCGCTGGCTGCCAGCGGCGCAAAAACCTGGTTGGCCGTCGTGATCGGCAGGGTATCGAGCGGCATCAGTGGCAGCCAGATGCCGTCGCTGAGGATGCGGATGCGGCCCGCTGCATTTGCGGTATTGGCGGCAAAGGCCAGCCCGGCGAGTGCGCGCTCCTCTGCCCACTCGGCGCGCACCCAGCGCGCGGCATTGTTGGGCAGATCGGTCACGTCGCCGCTGACGGTGACGCCGGTTGCAGCCTTGGTTGCGCCGTTGTCCGCCCGCAACGCCAGCGTGATCCGCTCGAGCTTTCGACCGGGCGGCACCACCAACTGCAACAGCAGGCCCTCGGGCGTGACCTCGAGCGCGCGGCCGGACGCGGGCCGATTGTTGCTCAGCAGTTGGACGACAGCCTCCGCCATGTAGCCCCCGTTACGCCGCGGCGCTATCCGGCGCTTCGGATGCCAGCAGCTCTTCCAGCACCTGGATGGCGCCACCGATACGCTGCAGCGTGTTGCTCACCTCGGTATGGCGCCGCTCGAGTTCGGCTAGGACCTGCTGGCCCGATTCGAATTCTTCGCGCAGTTGGGCAAGGCGCGCTTGGAGTTGCTGTTGCATGGGTTTCCTTGTTGCAGGTTGGTGGGCTTAGTTGCCAAAAGCGATCCAGGTGCCGCTGGCACCGTAGATGATGGTGTCGGCCCAGGTTTGGATGGCGAGCCGGAAGCCACTGGTGGTCACGGCCTCCGCCCAGCTGTTCAGCCGCAGGTTCTTGCTCTGTTCCGCGTCGATGAAGCTCAGCGAAACCAGTACGGTCGGTATATTGCGGAAGCCCGAGAACGACACGTCGATGTACTTGATCGTTTTTTCCAAGCGACCGCCGCTACTCCAGGTACTGCCGCGCACCACCATCCCGGCCGTTTGCTGGCTACCGTCGCCAAAGGTGATGCCACCCTGCGCGGCCAGTTCGCCCTGGACCGTCAACTTGCCGTTGCCGCCCCATTCCTTGCCGATCACCACGCCGCTCTTGTTGAGCAGATAGAGCAATTCGTCGCCCGATATGTGCAGGCGCGCTGGGCAGTGGATTTTGTGCGTGCCCTTGATCTGCAGATCGCCGTCAACGAACAGGTTGCGGCTATCGCGAGCAGCATCACCACTGACGGTGAGTCCCGCCAGCGACAGTGTCTGCTGCGGCACCAGCGTCACCTGGCTGGTCAGCGTGCCAAGCGCGCCATTGAGGCGCGCCAGCTCGGCGTTGGCCTTGTCCGATGCACTCTTCAAGGGCTCGAGGCCACTCAGCGCACGATCGATATCGATCAGTACATCGCGTGCACCGACTTTCAGGCTGTCCTTCAGCGCGAGGCTGCGAGCAGCGATCTGCGCTTCCGGGTCGATCCGGCTGCCGTCGATGGCGCGCTCGCGTATACCCTCGCGCGGGATCGCCCGGCCCAGCGCGGTGTGATCGTGACTGGCGATCTCGCCTCGCGCCATCGCCTGCATGGTGTTCCAGTCATCGGCACGGATGATGTCGCCTGCCGATTTCTTCACGTACGGCGCCGTGGCGGTAGCGAGCTCGTTGGCCTTGAGCGCGGGATCCTTGGTTTCTGGCATGGTGGTTCTTCCTGGAAAGCCGAGACGTACAGCGCCCGGCCAGCCCATAATGGGTTATCTCGCCTTGAGCTCGTCGATCTGCGCCTGCTGCGCCTTGACCGCCTCGAGCAGCAGCGGAATCAAACTGGTGTAACTCATCTGCTTCATGCCATTAGGGCCTTCGCTGACGAGCTCGGGCAGCACGGCCTCCACTTCCTGCGCGATGAAGCCCAGCTGCCGCTCACCATCGCCATCCTTCCACCGATAGCTGACGCCGCGCAGCTGGCGCACGGTGTCGAGCACCGATGACAGCGGCGCCACGTCCTCTTTGAGGCGCAGATCGGAGTTGTAGTTGATCTTGGAGTTCATCACGTCGAGGTGGATGGACTTGTTGCGGCCCCAGTCGTACACGAAGAGGTGATCGTCGACACCGATGTAGGCCTGACCGCCGTAGCGATAGAGCACGCCGTCGCGCTGGATGTGCGCGCCCAGGTTGTTCTCGAACACCACACCGTTGTTCACCTCGAGCTGGCCAGACATCGTGGCGTTGCCATTCACATGGAAGCTGCCATTCACTTCCAGCCTGTCCCACACGCTGACCCGTCGGGTGCTGCCATCGTTGGCCTTGTTGCCGATGATCATCAATGTCTTGTGGCTGCTGGTATCGTTGGATATCTCCGCCCAGGCCCGGTTGTTGTCCGGTTTGCCAGTCCAGTTCGAGGAAATGCGCAATGGCCCACTGGCGCTGCAGAGCATGTCGATGTAGGTGGTCTGCAGCGTCGTATTCAGCTTGCCTTCGTTGATGAAGCTGAGCGGATGCGCGCTGCGGGTACCGACGACCATGCCAGCCGGCGCACCGTAAATGCCGCTGACGTGCGCCATCACCCGACTATCAACGGTGTTGGCACGCACCGACAGCTTGGTGGAGCTGTTGCTGAACACATCGAGCACCCGCGTCCAGCTCTCGGCGTTCTCCACCGAGGTACTACCGATGGCGAGGTGACTGTCGCGCAGGTAGCTGAGCGTCGAACCGAGCACGGCGATATTGCCGGCCTGGCCATTGGCCTCGATGCGGTAGAAGCGGAACTCCTGACCCTCGGCGTTCTCGCCCTGCATATGCAGGTTGACGCCGGCGCGCCCATTGTCCACCCGGCGCCAGGTGCCGTCGTAGTAGGCGTTAGAGCCGAAATTCGACCACTTGCCATCGCCTTCCTCGATCGTGGTCAGCGTGCGCAGCTTGATCGGACCGCTCACCTGGGCGCCGCCACCCAGTTTGGCAAGGCCCGTGACGCTAAGCTCGCCCTTGACCACGAGACCGCCTTCCAGCGTGCCGCCACTGCGATCGAACTTGGCATCGCTTGCGGTCTTGATGCTGGCGGTGAGTGCGTCAAGCGACTGCAGCAGCGACTTGCCGTTGCTGAACTTGAGGTCACCGCTTAGCGCCAGCTCGGCCAGCCTGGCGCTGCTGCCCGGCTCCAGCCGGGCGCCATTGATGGCCTGGGTGCGCACTGTTTCGATGTCGGCGCGCGCAAGGACCTGGGCTTCGTTCCAGTCCGCGGCGAGCATGATGTCGCCGGGCTGCTTCTTGATATAGGGTTCGGGACGATCGGCCATCAGAAGATCACCTCCCAGGTCAGCGTCAGCTCCAGATTGCCGGAACGGTTGATCGGCGGGAACGTGACGCGGTTATAAAGCACGGGCAGCTGGTTGGATGGTGTGATTAGGATGCCCGCCTCCTGCAGCTCCTGCACCTCGCCGCCACCACGCGCGGGCAGCGTGGCCTGCACGGCAGCAAGCACGCGCGGCAGACCGCTGTTGCCATCGGGAGTCGTGTCCAGCGAGGGCACCTTGGCGTCGGCGACATCGAGCGGCTTGTAGAGCTGCACGTCCTCCGGCGTCGCCACCTCGCCGCTGCCGCCCACGGCGATCTGCAGCAGTCCGGGCGATACGACGCCCGTCATCAGCTGTGCCAGCACCCGGCGCCCGGCAGTGGTGATCAGGTTGTTCACCCGCCGCTCCTCGACGATGCGGCCGTCCTGATCGCGGACCACGATGCCGAGTACGCCGGCAAGGCCATTCACTTCCCGTAACGCGCTCATGCTGTCCTCTCCAGATTGCGTAAAGTTTGATGGTTCATTGCAGCCGGCTCCAGTCGAGTGGCGTGGCGTCCAGCACGCCGCCGAAGACCAGCCGGCCTTCGTCCAGTGCCTGGGTATCGGCCAGCGGCTGCCGCGCGGTGATGGCCAGGTGCGCTTCGCCCGGTTCATTCAGCTCGCGGTTGGTCTGATGCGCCTGCAACTTGGGCGGCAGCGCCTCGCTGTCCTGCCGCTCGCGATAGGGCGGCACCGGAAAATCGATCAATGCACGCACGCCGGCTGCCCGGGCGCGCTCGATGTCCTGGCGCATCAGCGCCACCGCACCACGCAACTCCGCTTCGATGACCCACGCACTTTTGGGGATACGCAGGCGGAAGGTGGCCGGTGGGCGCGCCACCCATTCCAGCTGCAGCGCCAGCGGCGGCTTGGCCGCGGAATCGCCCTCGTCCTCGCCGCTGGTGTCGGTTTGCGTCAACGATTGCAGCAGCAGAGAGAGAAAGCTCTGGTCCGAATGCGCCAGATCGCCGTCGATCAAGGCAAAGCGGGTGCCATCCTTTTCGTTGAGGCCGGCGAACACCGACAGATGCGTGGTATCGCCGGCACCGGCGAATTCGGCGTCCGGCTTGGCGAAGGTCAGCAGCATCAGCGCGTTGTCGCCGCTCACGAGCTGCGGGGTGCGCACCGCCTGATCGAGCACACCGCAGCGCAGCGCCTCGCCCGCACCGCCACCGAAGCGCGACGCCATATCGTCGAAACGATTGCCCCACAGGTAGAAGATGTCGCTGCTGACGTCGCGCTCGGGCCGGCCCACGGCGGTGACGATGGCACGGCCCTCAGGGTACGACTGCAGCCAGCGGTGATGGTCGGCCCGGCCTTCACTGTCGTAGGCGGGAAGGTCCAGCCGTTCGGCATCCGGATACAGATGCAGCGTTTCACCGGGCTTGAGCGTACCGGCGAACAACGCGATCTCACCGGTGCTGCGGCTCTGGATGGCCGGGTAGGCGATCGGGCGCTGCGTGGCGGTCAGGCGCAGGATGGGCCGATCGGCCAGCAGGCTGGCGTTGTGCACGTTGAACGTCCGGCGCAAGCGGGGCGCCGGTTCATTGTGCTCCTGATCCAGTACCGGGTTGTCGGTCAGCCTCGCTTCGAACAGTATTTCGCTGGCCGCGACGCACGGCGCGAGCGGATCGGTCCCGGCGCAATGGCGGCAGCGCTTGCGCGTCCCCAGCGGCATGGCCTGGGCGGTAAGGGTATCGCCGTGGCGCCGCATGGCCAGGCTGGGCTCGGCGCCGAGGTCCGCGATCGCCAGCGCCAGCAGTGCACGTGGCGTGGTCATACCGCCCGTGAGCAAGGGCGCACTCAGGCGCAGCCGCTGGCGGTACGCCTCGCCGCCTTCGGGCAGCAGCAACGTCCTGAACCGGGCGAGCGGCGCGGCATCCTCGCCCAGCAGCGACACATGCAGGGTTTCGTCGAACGCGACATGATCGAAACGCAGACCAGAGAACACCTCGCCCAGCAGCGCGAGACCGCGCGCGTGCGATTCGGCATCGGCGGAGCTCCAGCCCACGCCCAGCAGATCACGTAGCGCGTCGTCCAGATGCCGGCCGGAGGCAAAGCGCAGGTGCAGGCCGAACTCGTCCTCCTGCTGCCCCTGGACCATGAGCCGGGGCGGCAGGCGGTAGACCTGCAACATATGGCCCAGCCGCTCGAGCGCGCTGTCCGCCTCGTCCGGTCGCTGGGCCGTGGCCAGCGCGCTCCAGCGATCATGCAGCACGCGCGTCATGTCGCCATCCAGGCGCGCCAGCATACCGGCCATGCCCGCGATCACCGCACCGACCGCGCTATCGGCCGGCTGCGCCGTGTAGATGCGCGGCAGCAGATCGAGCAGGCGCTGGCGCCGCAGCAGACTACTGCCCATTGCCCGCATCCACCCAATCTATGGGGTTGAGCAGCAGCCGCTCGCGGCCCCCGAAATCGTCGCTGCGCACGTTGGCCTCCAACGCAGGCAGGTTGCCGTCGCCCAGCTCCACCGCCCGGCCATCGCGATCGTGGATCACCGTCGCGCGTACCCACTGCACGAACTCGGGCTGGTTCTTCTTCAGCACCTCGACCAGCTCGCCGCTACTAAGGCTGGCAGCGCGGTGCTCCAGGATGGCCTCGTTGAGCGACTGCACCTTTTGCTTGAGCTCGTTCTCGATGCCCATACGGTTGGCATCCTGGGTAACCGTCAGCTGCAACGTCAGCCGCGCGTTGACGACCGAAGGCTCAAGGCTGAGCCGTAGCGGCAGCCGTTCCAGGTCCAGCGCTACGCGGCCGGTGCGGCCCGGCGCGATATCGCCCTTGCCCACGACGAAGCGGCTGGCCTGCGACGCCAGGATGTCGTCGGCCTGCACCGTGTACGGCGTGAGCATGGCCAGACCCGGCGTGTCCTCGACGCCGAGCACGGCGTCGTGACTGGTGAGGATGGCGCGGATCTTGGCCTCGCGCACCGTATCGCCGATGGCGAGCTGCCCGATGTAATCCGCCAGTTGCTGCGTCAGCTGCGCCTCGATGGCCTTGCGCTCACGCTCGCTACGCTCGCCGCCGGTTTCCAGCGTGGCGGTGACCTGGATATAGACCGTTTGCGCACGATCACACTCGAACACGATGCCGGCGGGGCGGACTGCCTCGATGCGACGCCGCGCCTCATCACGCAGCGCGTCCGGAATGCCGGTGTCGCCCAGAATGACGGCGATTTCGCCGGGGCGGCCGTTCGGCTGCTCGATGATGCGCACTTCGTTGATGCCGACCGAGCGCGCGGCCTCTTCCATTGCCGACAGCGTGCCGGTATTGGCCGCACGCACCACGCCCTGCGCGCGCTGGCGCAACTCGGCGTCGGTTTCCTCGCGCTGGCGCAGCAGCAGATCACCCGGGTTGTGTACGGTCTCGACGCCGGCGATGGGGCGCGGCATCACCGCCAGCTGACCCGCCTTGACCGTACCGTCGAATGCCTCCTGCGCCCGCACGCCGACCGTCACCCGCAACTCGCCGCGCTCCAGCGTGGCCGACTCGATGGTCGCGCACAGCGGTGCATCGCGCCCGGCAACCAGGGTGCCGGCGGGGATATGGATGTCCTCCGGCGCGGGTGTGCCGCGACCGAATTGCACCATGCCCTCAAGGAAACCACCGCGCCGGCGCGTCAGGCCCAGCAGCGCCACGACGTTGTCGAGCGCGCCGCCAGCGGCCGTTTCCAGGTAGGCGTTGCGATACACATGGTCGAGCTGTTCGTAGCACACCGCGAGCTCGCGGGCGAAGGACTCGGCCAGCGTGCGCACCACGCTACCCTCGGTCACGTCGGTCAGTGGCTGGCGCCCGCCGGCCCCCGCCGCCATGTCGGCCAACAGCGCGGCGGTCACCTCGGCGAAGCTTTTTTTCTGGAACGGCTGGTCAAGCGGCATCGAACACCACCTCCACCCGCGCCATGTCGCCGTCGCCCGCCAGCACCTGGGCCACTACTTCGACCGCATCGCGCCGCACACCGGCCGGCGTTACCGAAACCGAAACCACTTCGGCCACGCGCGGATCCTGCAGCAGCGACTGGCGCACATAGCGCCGCATCAGCTCCAGATTGGGCCGATCGAGCGTTTCGCCCAAGAGGTCACGGATGCGGCTGCCGTAGCGCGCATGCCCCAGCCCGGACAACTCTCCCCGATCGACCAGCAGGCGCAGCGCCAGCGCCTGCACCAGGTTGTCGATGCCGCTCACCGTATCCAGATCCTGCATGCCCACCGCCAGATCGGCATCCTCGCCGCGCGCACCGAACACCAGCCGCAAATCGGTACCGTAAGGGTCGTGTGTCACCACGATGCTGTTTCCTCGTATGAACCGGTGGTGTGCGCCCGACTTTGCCGGGGGCCTGTTGCCGGATCGTTTGCAACGGAAGCGGGTAGCTTCGCTGGCAGGCTCGTCACATCAACCTCCCGGGCCCGGCACTGGCACCGGGCGAGCACGGGATGCCCGGCGCCACCATGACCTGCGCGGCAAACTGCGTCAGCGCGAGATTGACGGTGTTGGCCATGGCCTGCGCCAGATCAGGCGCGTTCTCGCCACGCAAGCCGTCGCGCTGCATGAAGCCCTTGGCCGCACCCTCGATCGACGAGGCCAGCGGCACCGGTTGCAACATGCCCGGCGCGGTGGTGACGAAACCGGCGATGGCAATGCCGGGCATCACCATGGTCTGGCTGGCAAACAACTGGATGCCCTGGGCAATGGTGGCGGCCATGGTCTTGGCCAGACCGGGCGCATCCTCGCCCTTGATGCCCTGGGCAGTCAGCTGCGCATTGCAGATGCCTTCGAGCTGCGGCGCGATCGGCCCGCCAGCGGGAGGCGGCATCAGCCGACCGGGGCCGGCCGTGGCCCCGTTGCCCGGTGGCGGTACCGCTGCGGCCGGAATACCCGGCAACACCATGCCCTGCGCGGCGAATAGCGCCAGCGCCTGGGCCGTGGCATTGGCCAGCGCCTTCGCGAGGCCCGGCGCATCCTCGCCTTGCAGCGCGGCGGCACGCACCATGCCGTCGGCGACGGATTCGAGCTGGGAAGCCTGCGGCGCTGGCATGGTCAACCCTTGGCCTTGACGGTTTGCGACGGCACCAGCGGCTTGCCGGTGAAATAGCACTTGTGGCTGGCCTCGGTGATCACACCGGCGCCGCCCTTGCCCAGGTCGATGTTGCCGGAGGCATCGATGGTGCAGTCGCCGCACTTGATGGTGGCGTTGCCCTTGACCTCGATGTTCACGTCGGCCTCGCCGGCAATCTCGACGTTGCCATCCTTCTTGACCGTGACCACGGTCTTGCCGGCGGTGACAACGAAGGATTCATCCTTGTCGATCGCGATATGCGTGGCGCCCGCCAAGGGTGAGTGCACGCGCCATTCGTTCTCGTCGAACAGCGGCGGTGTGGCATTTTCCGAATACAGCCGGCCGATCACCACCGCGCGGTTCGGGTCGCCGCCGACATAGCTCAACAGCACCAGATCGCCCACGGCCGGGCAGCTGGCCATGCCGATATGCGGCGTGGCGATCGGCACCTTGCGCAGTTCCAGATCGGCCTCGCGCAGCTTCACGTTGCACTCGTAATGATGGGCATCCCCGGCATCGGTATGCGGGAACACGCTGGTCACCACGCCCAGGTCGCCCAGGCGCAGGTTGCGTAGCTCGTCGCGCACCACGGCGCGGATGACGGCGATCGGATCGCTCACGGTTCTTCCTGATTACGGTTGCCCGCGCGCCAGGCGGCACACAGGCGTATTAGTGCGGGCCGGCACACGCCGGCCCGCTGTTCGCGCGTTTACGACGTGACTTCCGGCTCGGCCTTGTAGCGCTTGGCGCGCTTGAGGCTCAGCGTTTCGGTATCCAGGTGCAGCAAGCGATTGAGCGTCGCCTTGTCGAGCTTGCCGGTGATCTCCAGGCTGTTGATCTTCTGGAAGGCCTTGAGGCGCTCGGCGAACTTGTCGGAAAACACCTTGCGATCGAGGCCGCTCGGCACCGGGTAGCCCAGGCCGTCGAGGATGGTGTTGACTTCGGCGATGTCGGCACCGGCCTTGTCACCGGCGAACTGCAGCTCGAACACCGTTTCCTGGTTATTGTCGTCGCCCCACTTGCCGATGGTGCGTTGCGGCAACTTGGCATTGGTGGCCAGCCAGAGGCGGCGCGAGCCGAGCGAGGTGAGCACCGCCTCGGCCGGGGTCGCGCCCTTGCCGAAGTTCTGCAGCTTGAAGGTGTTGCCCAGGCCCCACTGCAGCAGGCGCAGCTTGCCGGTGGTCTCGATCAGCACGTGATCGGTGGTCGCGGCGGCGAGGTCGTCCTCGCTGGTCTTCAGATCGATGGCCAGCAGCTTGTAGAGCTCCCGGCCAATCACTTCCAGGTCCTCGGGCTCGGGCACCTTGTCGGCGATGGCAACGATCTTGTCGATCACGCTGCCCACGTCCGGGATCGGCGCGCTGGCGCTCGGCTCCTGGCCGATGGCGAGTTCGAGGGCGTTGACGAATTCCTTGCTGGTGGCCTTCTTGATGAACTCGGCCGACACCTCGACCAGCGCCTTGGCGGCATCGCCCTGGATCAGGAGATCGGAGGCGTCGAGCGAGAAGCGCTGCAGATAGCCCATCGCAGTCACCAGCACATCGACCGTCTTGCTCACGCCGCCGGCGATCACATCGTCCTTGAACTCGCGCACGCGCACGATGCGCACCCAACGCGGCGCCTTGCCCGGCGCCTTGCTCGATTCGAGCGAAGTGCGCACCGCTTCGAGCAGCAGTGCCAGCGCGCGGAACGGGTTGTCAGCGCGGTCACCGGGAACGGGAGCCGGTGGTGTTTGCGGGGCGGGTGTGATGGGTGTGGGTGTATCGGGCATGATCGAGCTCCTCAGGGCGTAACGGCAGCCGCTTGGGCGGCGGAAGGGTCGGCTTTCAGTTCAAGAACGGCCTGGCCGAGCGCACCCAGCGACTCGATCAATCCGGTCCATTGCTCGGGTGCCGTCAGTTCGACGACGCCTTCGGCAATTTCCACGCTCTGGTCCAGCACGTCGGACACCTGGCGTAGCGGCACTGCAACGACGCTGGCGGCCTGTGCCGCATCGTCGATATTGAGCGGATCGCCTTGCGGCAACGCCAGGCTCTGCACCCACACCGCGATGCGCTCACTCATGCCGGCCATGCCTTCGGTCAAGGGCGGCACGAGGCCCAGCAGGGCGACCAGCGCATCGGCGTCGATGACCGTGCGACGCAACGGCACCGCGCTGTCGCGCAGCTGGTCGAGCAGGCCCTTGGCCCGGTCGACCACTTCGTTCAGTTGTTTGGTGGCGCCCAGATCGCGCGCGATATTGGGAATTTCCTTGGCGGTGGCGGTCTGCAGCAGCGCGGTCAAGGCATCGATGAGCCCGGCCAGATCGCGCACGATATCGGCGGGCGTGCTCATTTGCGCTCTCCCCGCACGATGCGATTCAGTTCCGGCGGCAGTTCCAGGTTGCCGATGTCGGCGACGAGCTGGCCGGCCTTATCGGCCACGTTCTTCAGCGCGGAAAGGAAGTCGAGGCCGCCGGCGAACGCGCGCATCAACGATCCGGCGCGGCTCCAGTCGAAGTTCTTCAGCTGCTCGATCAGGTTCGCGCCTTCGGCGAGGTACTTGCTCAGCATCTTGCCAAGGTTGCCGGCGCGGCCAAGTGCGTCAAAAAGGCCGGACGCCTTGCTCGGATCGAGCGCGCCGACCGCATCGATCATTCCGCCGAGCTGTCCGCTGTCGAGCTCGTCCAGGCTGTTGCCGATGGCATCGCCCAGCGCATCGGCGTCAAGGTTGTGGATCAGCGCCGGGTTGTCCATCAGCGCCTGCGTCAGCGAGGCGGGATCTTGCAGCACACCTGCCGCGCCGATCGCGCCCTCGTTCCACGCGGCGGCGTCCCCGGCGATGTCCTGATTGACCGGCGCCATCGCGGTGGCAGTCGACTGCGGCGGCTCGACGTGCTCGCGCAGCCGCAGGCTGAAACGGTAGCGATCGGGGTAGCCCGCCACCTGCCGCACGCGGAAATCCTCGATCACCACGTCGGTCAGATCGCTGCCGACGACGATGTCGGCGGCAAACGACTGCGGCTGCGCCTTGGCGTGCGCCACCCGCAACGTTTCCAGCGCACTCATCACCTCGTCGCCGAACAGCAGCCCGTCGATGACGACGGTGACTGGCTCGCGCCCCAGATCCTGGAACACGCTGCCCTGCTGTTCCGGCACCCGTTGCTCGACGAGGCTGCGCGCCTCCTCGGTGTGCAGGTTCTGCACGCCCTTGAGTTCGATCTTGCCGATGCGCACCATGGTCAGAAACCCAACCGTGTGACCAGGCCGCGCGCGCGGTCCAGCGTGTGGCGCACCCGACGTACCCGCAGCGGCCCGCTGCCCGCCAGCAATCGCGTGGCCGGGTGCTGCGCCGGCAGTCGTTCCAGTTCGATGGTGTCGCCCGGCTGGATCGCCGGGGCGGCAAACACGTCGAGGTAACCGCGCACCGACCGGGATGCCAGCGCCTGCATGCGGTTGTCCGCTGCCGTCTGCACCGCCTGGCCACTGCGCAGTGCACCGTCGACGAGCTGCAAGGGTGCGTCGCCCAGCTTGCCGCTTGCGATCTGGCCACCGGACCCCAGTGCCGCCTTGCCGGCCACGCCGGAAAGATCGGTCGTCAGCCAGTGCGCCTTGTCAGCGCCCTTGGCGCTGGCCGCACCCTCGCCCCAGGCCTCGACGCTGTCGAAGGCCGGCGTCGCCGGCTGCAGCGCCAGCGCAATCACGGTCTCGCCGTAGCGGAAACGGTGCGTGTTGCCGGCAGTGGCCGTGGCCAGCACCTGTACCGTGCCCTGGCCGTCGCAATACGGGATCGCACCGGAGAGGCCCGCCAGGCGCTGCACGTGCGCCAGCACCGACGGCGCCGGATGGACCGCGTACTGGGCCAGCTCCGGCCCGGTGGCGATCTGCCCGGCCTTGGCACCGGCCTTCTGCAGCAGATCCTTGATGATGAAATCGGCGCTGACGCTCTCGTACGACGCGGCCAGCCGCGCCCGTGCCAGCATGGCGAGCGCGTCCCAGGCTTCGATACGCTCACTGGCGGCGCCCAAGCGGATCTGTCCTGCGGTTCCGGTGTAGACGGTGGTGGCGCCATCGCCGGCATTGAGGCTGACTGAAATGGCCTCCCCGACCGCCACCGGCGCGTCCTCGCTGGCGGCGAACTCGATCAGGCACACGCCACCGGCCGCATCGAGGTCGATATCGACCACCAGGCTCAGCAGCTGGCGATCGCCCCGGTCGCGGCCGCTGCTGGCGCGATAGCTGCCGACCTTCACGCTGTAGTCGGTCCGCGGCTGGCTGGCGCTCATACGTCCAGCCCCTGTCGACGCGCCGCGTCACGCAGCAGATCCGCCAGCGCCTCGCGCAGGGCCTGTGGATCGTCGGCCAGCTGCGCTGTGCCGCCACCGACGGCCACGTTCACATTGAAATGGTTGTTCACCCGGGCCGGGGGCTCGGCAGGCGGCTCGTCGTTGGACGCGGCGCCAAAGGTAGCCGTGCCCGCATCCAGCTCGGCCATGGTCAGGCCATAGGCCCGATCGAGCATGGGCTCGACCGCCCGCCCGACCCGACGCAGCGTATGTTCGGCAACCCTGCTGAGCGCGACATCCGAAGTCACCGACGTGACTGCGGCAGGCGTAGCGTCGGTGGTCTCGGTCTTGCGCGGCAACCAGACGCCAGGCAATGCCGGACGGCTCGCGACGCCCATCGCCTGCGCCATTGGCGCGACCGGCCTGGCCGACTCCAGCAATAAGGGGCGTTGAGCCGTCTCGCCATGCTCGACGGCTTTACCGACTTCGGGCAGCGGATGCACGGCGCGGGGAAACTGCGCGGGATGAATGGCCTGGTCATTCCGCACCCGCGGTGGTGGCGTCTGGAGCTGGGAATGGCCGGCGAGGTACCCTGGGGCTAGCGGCACCTCGGCGGCCGGCGCCGGGGCGGGCGGCTGATACGGCGCAACCAGGTCCTCGTGGGCTTGATCGATGTGCGTGGGATCGGCCTCGCGGAACGCCAGCTTGATCCCTGGCAGCGGAATTGGCAGCGGGGCCATCTCTGCCCCCGCCACGGTGGGCGGGATAGCTCTCGATACCGGTGCCGCTTCGGCTACGCCCAGCGATCCTGGTACCGCTGTCGAACCCGGATCCACTGTCATTCCCAGCGCTGCTACCGTCGACTGCTGCGTCAGCGGCGTGACGCGCCCTTGAGCATCGATGCGAACGGCCACGCTCACCCCGCGGGTATTCGCCGCAAGACTCGGTGGCTGCGAGCGCTGGACTACGTCCGCGACGCCTGCCGGGTTCGGTGCAATCGCCGCCGCCGCCACGATGGTGGGGAGCACCGCAGCAGCAGGCGCCGCAGGCGGCGTGCTCGCACCGGCCGCACGTGTTGTGGCCGCTGGCGCTAGCAGGTAACGGGCTGTCTCCGGCCGTGCGATTGCGCCGGTTGCCGCAGGCACGCCGTGTTCATTCGCTTGGGCAGCCTCGGCGAGGGCTTCCGCCTCCGGCTCGAACGCCAGGCCCAGCTGGCGGCTGGCTTCCTGCAACGAAGAGACCAGCGGCCGCAGCAAGCGCTCGCCCAGATGCTCCAGCTCGAAGCTCACGATGGGTCGTCCTCGATCTGGATCACGAAGGCATCCGGGTGATCGGCCAAGCGCGGCTTGCGCACGACAGGCGCACGCCGGGCCGGCTCGGATGTTTCAACCAGGGCCACGAGCTGTAACAGGCGCTCGATCTCCACCGCCGGCGCCGCCCACACCTGGCTCGGCGTCCAGCCCAGTGCGCGGCAGGCGCGCAGCGTGCGCTGCGCCGTCTCCCGGGCCGCAGGGCCTGCCGCCAGCAAGGCGCGGTCTTCGTCGGCAACGACGTTCAGCGCCACGGTGGCATCGAGCAGGCGCTGCGTCGCGGCAGCAGGCAGGGCATCGATGGCCTGGGCCGGCGCCAGTTCACGCACGGTGGCGCGGGTCATCCGGTCCAGGTAGCCGACGGCATCGAACCAGGCGCCGTCCTCGTCGCTATCGACCAGACATGCGGCCAGCGCCTGGCCCCGCTGGCCCTCGCTCCAGGGCAGCAGTCGCGCGGCGGCGCCATCCAGATCGAGCCAGCCAGGCTCTGCATCCGGCGTGGCAGCCGCGTCCGCGCCACTTGCCCACCACAGCGCGATTGCAGCGAGCTGCTGCTGGCGCTCGACCGGCACGTCGGAATGGGTCAGCACGGCTTCGGCAAAGCCAGCATGATCAAGTGTCGCGCCTTGCGCCGAGACGGTGACGCAGTTTCGCAAGGCAGCCAGGTGCGCGGCGTAGGTCCACGGCTGCAGCGTGTAGCACTCGCCTTCCGGACTGGTGATCGCCAACGAACTGGCGCCGCCCTGATGCTGCAAGGACCAGGCCGATCCGGCCACCTCGACCACGGCTTATTCCTCGCGAACGCGGGTCGCGGTGAAGACGTACTGGGTCAGCACCGTGCCGCCCGCGCCGATGGCGAAGTCCTTGGATTCGATGTAGCAATCGTCGAACGACATCGTGCGCTTGGGTGAATCGGCGGCTTCGTCCTTTTTCAGGTTGGCCACCAGCTGGAACTTGGCCTGCAGTTCCAGATGGCTGTCGAGCTTGTAGTTGGCCGAACGCACGGCCAGTTCACCCTGCACGGTGCGCAGGCCAAAGCTGACGCCGATGCGCTCGGCGCTGCCGACGGCGCGGATGTCCTCGCGCTCGGTGACGACACGGAAAGCCAGTGACTGCAGGCCTTCGATGGCCTCGCCGTCGACCAGCACGTTGCTGCGGTTCGCGGAGAATACGGTGGGCATGTTTCAAACCTCGGGTGGGGCGGCGCACGGCGGTGGGGCCGGCGCCTGCCTGCAAAAACGGGGAGCGATGGACGATCAGGCGTTGGCTATCAGGTCTGCACCAGCACCGTGGCGTAGATGTAGTCGATGGCGCGCACCGGCCGCACCGCGAGGTCGACGCGGACGATGCCCTTGGCAAAATCGTCCTGGCTGGAATACACGTTGACCTTGAATGCGGGATCCCTGCCGTCGGTCGAGGGCACGATGGCGCCTTCCTTCTGCATCTGCACCAGGAACTCGACCAGCTTCTGCTTCAGCGCGCCGCGGCCTTCCTCGTTGTTGAGCCGGCCGATGAACAGCTCGCCGATCACCTTGATGCCGCGCACCGCATGGTCGGCCACGCGGCGCACGCTGATCTGGTCGCCATCGGTGGTGAGGCCCCGCACCACGATGATGCCGCGGCCACGCTGGCTGACGACGGGCACCACGTTGCGCTTGAGCAGCTCCTGCTGCAGCTCGACGCCGAGCGCAGGCGCTGGCTCGGAAATGGCCGCTAGGCGCTTGAAGGTGGGCGACTGAAAGTAATCGAGGCTACCCAGTGTACCGGCCACCGCGCCGACGACACCGGCCGGCGCCACCAGCACGAAGCGATCGGACACCAGCGTGGCGGTGAGTTTTTCGGAGGCCGTCTTGACGACATCGGCTTTGGCGCCGGGCACCTGGCCCAGGCCAATGCGGCCCTGGCTCAATGTGGACATCCGGTCGCAGTGCGCGATCACATCGCTGTAGATGCGCGCGAGCCGGGTCAGGTCGCTCTGGTCCTGCACCGAGACCAGCACCATGTCGACATCAGGCTCGTTCTCCAGCAGCGCCAGCGCGGCGCGATACTGGTCGGCGCTCGCATCCTTGCCATCGACCAGCGTGAAAGACGCCGGCTCAGCCGCAGCCTTGGGCTCCTTGATCTTGTCCACGTCCTCAACCACCCGCAGCAGTTGCGACTGCTGCGCCAGTACCTTCTGCACATTGCGCGCCTGGGCCGATTCGACCGAGAGATTGCGGTGTACTTCCTTGTATTCGGTCCCGGGCACGGTGATCGTGAGATCGAACAACAGCTGGGTGATCGGCTTGTTGTCCTTGTCGACGGCATCGACGCTGCGCGTCACCAGTTGCACCAGCACGCCGTTGGCCCAGGGGCCGGGTGCGCGCGCCTGCAAGGTGAACGCCGTGCCGGACGAGGCCGGAATCTTGACGCCGGCTGCCGTGGCGCCGCTCACCGGGCTCACCACCAGCTCGAACACGCCATTGGACAAGGCGGGTGACGCCTCGGGGATGGCGAAGGCGGCCGCGGGGCCTGCCGATTCGATAAAGGAACGCCAGCTGGCGGCGCGGGCAACACCACGCGCCGCGCCCTTGTCATCCAGCTCAGCCACGCCTACCAAGCCCAGCACGCCGGACGGCGCCAGCTGCGGCGCCAGTACCTCCTTGACTACCTTGACCTCCACACCCGGGATGATCAGTGTCATAACCGCCCTCTCCTCACGTTCAGTCTGCCCAACGTCCGGTGGGACGCTGACTGTGCACGCAAATGCATACGCATAAGTTTAAAATTCAAAATGCATATTTTTCAAGTAATTTACCAAACTCTTATTTTTATTTTCCATTTCGTTTACTGCAAACCGAGATCAAGCATTACAAGCATGCGGATAGATACGGGAACGCCGCTGGCCGACGCTTGTGAAAGTCGAGGGTGTAATTTTGGGTTGCGACTGAGTGGCTGCGCCGCGTGGCGTGCGTAAACGGAGACACTGAACAAGCATGTCAGTGTTTGGCTGCGCCGACACGAATCATCCCGTTCGCTGGCAGGCCGCGACTGCAAGTTCATCACCCGCGCGTGCTGACCAAACGCCACCAAGTCAGCACGCTTCAAGATCGGGCCGTCAGCCCGGGTCTCGTTGGCGAAGGTGTGGACGAACAGGGTGAGGTGGCGTTGAACAAGTGGCGCAAGCAGCCCGGCATGCTGTTCCAGTTCGGTACGCTGGAATGGCCAAGGACAATGCCGATCCCGGGCGAGTCGGCGGGTTTACCGTAACATCGAAAGTCGACGAGGCAAATGCGCCACAGATGGAGTAAGGGCCAATACGCAACGTATCGGCCCTTTGGGTCCTGTTAAGACTTATTTCATCGCCCCGTCGATCTCGGGGGATCTGGAGGAGGACACCGAAACATCGGCTCATCCGCGCCCGCGTTACTGCGCAATGGCGCCGGCGAAGGCGTCGATCATCGGCTGGATGCGCGCGCCCTTGAGCTTGAGCGCGGCCTGGTTGACGATCAGCCGGCTGGAGATATCGCGGATATGCTCGACCGCGACGAGGTCGTTGGCCTTGAGCGTACCGCCGGTCGATACCAGGTCGACGATGGCATCGGCCAGACCCACCAGTGGCGCCAGCTCCATCGAGCCGTAGAGCTTGATCAGGTCGACGTGCACGCCCTTGCCGGCGAAGTGCTCGCGCGCCTGCTCAGTGTACTTGGTGGCGATACGTAAGCGCGCACCCTGCTGGACGGCACCGGCGTAATCGAAACCGTTGCGCACCGCGACCATCAGCTGACACTTGGCGATCTCGAGATCGAGCGGCTGGTAGAGGCCGGCACCGCCGTGCTCGATCAGCACGTCGCGCCCTGCGACGCCGAGATCGGCCGCGCCGTATTGCACATAGGTTGGCACATCGGTGGCACGCACGATGATCAGGCGCACGTCATCGTGGTTGGTGCCGATGATGAGCTTGCGGCTGGCTTCCGGATCCTCGGTCGGCACGACGCCGGCAGCGGCCAGCAGCGGCAGCGTTTCCTCGAAGATGCGGCCTTTGGAAAGCGCGATGGTAATCATGGTCAGGGCTGCTTATTTGAAGAGTTTCAGCGTCACCGGGTATTTGGAGCGCCAGCCATTGATGGCCTTGGCCGCTTCCCACAGCGCGAACAGGGTCGAGCCGATGGCGACCCACCACAGTGGAATGGCCGAATGGGTCACGCCGGAGATAATCATTGCGACCACGTAAAAGCATCCCATCAGCAACTGGAAGTTGCTCGCCTGCACCGCGTGCTGCTCGACGAACTCCGAATGCACGCGCGCGAACTGCAACGTGAGGAACGGGATCAGTAGTGCAAGGGGTTGCATGGGCATCAACGGGAACCAACACAGGCCAGCCAGGTGTGCCAGCACGGCAAAACCTTTCTCGGCCTGACTCGGCGGACGTGGCTTGCCGTCGTCGTCATCGCCGGCGGGCTTGGGATTGAGCGTCAGCATCAGCGGATCCGCTCGATCTGCGCGCCGACACCGGCGAGTTTGGCCTCAATGTGCTCGTAGCCGCGATCGAGGTGATAGATGCGATCGACCATGGTTACGCCGTCGGCGATCAGCCCGGCAATCACCAGGCAGGCCGATGCGCGCAGGTCGGTGGCCATCACCGTGGCACCGGAGAGCTTTTCCACACCGGTGACGACGGCATTGTGGCCGTCGACCTTGATGTTGGCGCCCATGCGCGCCAGTTCCGGCGCGTGCATAAAGCGGTTCTCGAAAATGGTTTCGGTGATCACCGCCGTGCCTTCGGCCACGGCGTTGAGCAACGTGAACTGCGCCTGCATGTCGGTCGGGAACGCCGGGTATTCCAGCGTGCGGATATCGACTGCCTTGGGGCGCGATTTCATGTCGAGCGCGATCCAGTCGTCGCCAGCCTCGATATGCGCACCAGCTTCGACCAGCTTGTCGAGCACGGCGCCCAGGATGTCGGCGCGCGTGTTGCGGCAGACGATGCGCCCGCGCGCGGCAGCTGCGGCGACGAGGAAAGTACCGGTTTCGATGCGGTCAGGCACGATGGCGTGCGTTGCGCCGTGCAACTCCTTCACGCCTTCGATGGTGATGGTGTCGCTGCCATGGCCGCTGATCTTCGCGCCCATCTTGATCAGGCATTCGGCCAGATCAACCACTTCCGGTTCGCGCGCGGCATTCTCCAGCACGGTGGTGCCTTCGGCCAGTACCGCCGCCATCAAGAGATTCTCGGTGCCGGTCACCGTGATCATGTCCGAGCGGAAACGCGCTCCACGGAGCTTGCCGCGCGCCTTCACATAGCCGTGCTCGATCACGATCTCGGCACCCATCGCCTGCAGGCCCTTGATGTGCTGGTCGACCGGTCGCGCGCCGATGGCGCAGCCGCCGGGCAAGGACACCTGCGCTTCGCCAAAGCGCGCCAGCGTCGGGCCCAGCACCAGGATGGACGCACGCATGGTCTTTACCAGCTCGTACGGCGCGACCGTGCTGGTGATGTGATTGGCGGTGATCTCGTATTCGTGGACGTTGTCGGTCATCACCCGCACGCCCATGCCCTGCAGCAATTTCTGCGTGGTCTTCACGTCCGCCAGCTGCGGCACATTGGTCAGGCGCAGCGTATCGGCCGTCAACAGGCCGGCGCACAGGATGGGCAGGGCGGCGTTCTTGGCGCCGGAAATGGTGATGTCGCCAGCAAGCGGTGCGCCGCCGGTGATTCTGAGCTTGTCCATCGCAATCTTTCTTTCAAATCAAGGCCCGCGCTACGCGGCGGGCTGCACGCGCCCGCGGGGCGGGCAATGGCCGGCATTATCGCGCGTAAGCGAGATGCCGTGGGGCTTCGTTCAGAAGAATTTGACGCAGGCCCAGACCAGCAGCGCGATCACGATCGGCAGGTTGGCGAGTGCCGCCAGCCGCGCGACGCTGCGCCGGTTCTCGGGGGAGCGCGCGGCAAGCTTGGCGGCCTCGATCCGGGCCCGCTCGGCCTCGATGGCGGCGAGGCCGTAACGCTCGCTGTCCCTCACGACTGCGCTTCCGCCGGCGTGCGGGTGCCACGCAGGCTGAGTGCGTGCAGTTCGCCCGAGTCGAAATGGTCCTTGAGCCTGTCCTTCACCAGACGGTGACGATCCAAAAGCTTGAGGCCTTCGAAGGCCGAGGAGACGATGGTGGCGTAGAAGTGGCTGCCATCCCCCTCGACGTCCACGTAAGTACAGGGCAGCGCCGCTTCGATCAGCGCCTTGACGCGTTCAGTTTGCATAAAAATCAGTGCCTTATCTTGTAGCCGGATTTTATCAGCCCGTACGCCCAACCGGCCAGCAGCAGGAAAAAGCCTGAGACCACGAGCAGCGAGAACCACGGATTGACGTCGCCCTGGCCAAAGAAGCCATAGCGAAAGCCATCGATCATGTAGAACACCGGGTTGAAGCGCGAGACCGATTGCCAGAAGGCCGGCAGGCTGTGGATCGAGTAGAACACGCCGGAGAGGAAGGTGAGCGGCATGATGAGGAAGTTCTGGAACGCGGCCAGCTGGTCGAACTTCTCGGCCCAGATGCCCGCCACGAGGCCCAGCACCGCCATCACGCCGCAGCCTAGCAACGCGAACACCAGTATCCACAGCGGATGAGCGATGGGCGGCACCGCAAACCATAGCGTCACCGAGAGCACGCCAACGCCGACGATCAGCCCGCGCACCACGGCCGCCAGCACATAGGCGGCGAAGAATTCGAAGTACGACAGCGGCGGCAGCAGGATAAAAACGAGGTTGCCGGTGATCTTGGACTGGATCAGGCTGGAGCTGGTGTTGGAGAACGCGTTCTGCAACATGCTCATCATCGCAAGGCCGGGAATCAAAAAGGCGGTGTAACGCACCCCCGGATACGGCTCTACATGCGCATCGAGCACATGGGCAAAGATCAGCAGGTACAACAGGCCCGTGAGCACCGGCGCTGCCACGGTCTGGAACGCCACCTTCCAGAAGCGCAGCAACTCCTTGATGAACAGCGTATAGAAACCCGTCATGCCGCACCCCGCATCGTCTCGACGAAGATATCCTCGAGATCGGGCTTGCTGACGTCGATATCGCGGATCGACAGACCACAGGCCTGCACCGCCAGCAGGATGCCGGGCAGCGCATCCGGATCGGCAAGCTTCAACTCGAAGCCGTCGTCGCGCTCGGCGACCAGCAGGTGCTGCAGCGTCTCGGGCAGTCGGGCGGGCTTAAGGCGCAGGAAAACGCTGCGTGCCTTGTTGCGCTTCATTAGCGTGGCCTTGTCCTCCAGCGCGATCAGCCGGCCTTGCTTGAGCATGGCGATACGGTTGCAGAGCGCCTCGGCCTCTTCCAGGTAATGCGTGGTCAAGACGATGGTATGGCCCGCTTCATTCAGCTTCTGGATGAAGGCCCACAGCGTCTGTCGCAATTCGACGTCGACACCGGCGGTGGGCTCGTCGAGCACGATCACCGGCGGGCGGTGCACCAGTGCCTGCGCCACCATCACCCGGCGCTTCATGCCGCCCGAGAGCTGGCGCATATTGCTGTGCGCCTTGGCGGTCAGGCCAAGGTTGGCCAGTATTTCATCGATCCAGTCGTCATTGCGCTTGATACCGAAGTAGCCGGACTGGAACTGCAGCGTTTCGCGCACGGTGAAAAAGGGATCGAACACCAGTTCCTGCGGCACGATACCGACAGCGTGGCGCGCTGGGCGGTAATCGGCGCTCACGTCGTGGCCCATCACCGTCACGCTGCCTGAGCTGGCCTGCGCGAGGCCGCCGAGTATGGAAATCAGCGTGGTCTTGCCCGCGCCATTGGGACCCAGCAGCGCGAAGAAATCGCCCTGCTCGACAGCAAAGCTCACGCCCGAGAGCGCTTCGAACTCGCCGTAGCGCTTCACCACCCGGTCGAAGACGATGGCGCTCATTGCACCTCCAGCGTACCGTCTTCTTCCTCGGAGCCGATGCTGAAGCGCGCGCCGCCACCGGTTTCCGGCATGGCGGACACGCTGCTCGACGCATCGTCGGCCAAGGGCGCCGAGGCGGCGTCGCTCACAGGAGCCGCCACATCGGTCGGGCCAGGATCGAAGCTGCCTTCGGCGTCGTCCGGCTCACCCAGGGGCAGTGGATACGGCGGATAGCCGTCGTGGATCTTGTTCCAGCGCCGTTGCAGGTAGCCGTCGCGCAGATAGGCATACTCGTCCGGTTGCGTGGAGAGCAGCCCGTCCAGGGGTAGGATTTCGGAGCGCGCGTCGACGATCCACAGGCTGTAGTAACCCACGTCCCACGCCGCGCTCTGGATGAAGTCGAGTGGCCCCATGAAATAGCGACCGATGGGCTCGGCCGAATCACGCAGCGTCACCGGCCCGTAGAACGGCACCATCAGGTAGGGCCCGCTCGGCACGCCGTAGAACCCCAGCACCTGACCGAAATCCTCGTCGCTCTTTTGCATGCCAAGGTCGGTACCCCAGTCGATCACGCCACCGAGGCCCGCTGTGGTGTTAACCAGCACCCGGCTGAAGCTATGCACGGCCTTGGTAGCCTTGAACTGCGCAGCAGAGGCGAAGACGTCGAAGAAATCGTCGATATTGCCGAAGAAGTTCTTCACGCCGGTCTGCACCGGCTGCGGCACGTTCTCGACGTACGAGCGCGTGATCGGCAGCAGGATCTTCTTGTCCAGATCGCGGTTCACCGCATAGACGGCGCGGTTCATCGGTTCCAGTGGATCGTAGCTGTTCTGCGGCGTGGCACAGCCTGCCAACAGCAGCGCGCCCAGCAGGGCGAGCAGCCTCTTCATGGTCTTGCCTCCCCGAACGGCAGCAATGCGTCCACGGCGTAGAGCTTCGCGAGCTGCAGCAAGGCCGCTGGCGCACCGGCGATGGTGAGCCGGGTACCGGCAGCATGGGCCTGACGCTGCCAGGCCAGCAACAGCGCCACTGCGGCGGAATCGACGCGCGTCACGCCGGCAAGATCCAGCGTCAGCGCGTCGCCGGCAAAGGCAAGCTCGCCCAGGCGCTGCGCCGCCGTGGCCAGCGTCAGCTCACCGGTGAGGGCAAGGCGGGCAGTCACTTGGCGGCGGTTCCGTTCTTCAGCGCATTGTTGCGATCGGCCAGCTGTTTGATCAGGCCATCGACTCCATCCTTGCGGATCACCGCGCCGAACTGGTTGCGGTTGTTGACGATGAAGCTGATGCCGTCAACCGAGATGTCGTACACCTTCCAGCCGCTATTGCCCTTCTGGAAACTGAAATCAACGGGAATCACTTTCTGGCCCGGCAGCGAGACCTCGGAGCGCACGCTCTGCTCGTTGTCGCTCTGGCCGGGGCGGGCACCCTTCACGTCGACCTGCGCGTTCTTATAGACGGTGAGCGCCGACAGATAGGTGCGGACCAGCATGGTGCGGAATTCGCGGGTCAGCGCCTGTTGCTGCTCGGGTGTCGCGCTCTTCCAGTAGCGGCCGACGGCGAGCGCAGTCATGCGGGTGTAGTCGGCCAGCGGCGAGACGCGCGCATCGACCATGTCGCGCACCTTGAGCGGGTCCTTCTCGTTCTGCTTGATGATGGCGAGCACATCGTCGCTGACCTTGCGCGTGATCTGTTCCGGGGTGTCGACCGCGGCCAGTGCCGTCAGCGACATCAGGCCCATGACCAGACCCATCAACCATTGCTTCATTGCGTATGCTCCTTTGCTTGTTCGCCCGCCGTTTCAGCCTTCGAAAACAGGAAGCGGCTGATCAGCTGCTCCAGCACGATGGCCGACGACGTGATCGTGATCCGATCGCCTTGCTTGAGATTGTGTTCGTCAGCACCCGGTTCAAGGCCGATGTACTGCTCGCCGAGCAGGCCCGAGGTGAGAATCTCGGCACTGCTGTCGCGGCTGAAGTGGTAGTGGTTGTCGAGCGCCAGCGTCGCGCGCGCCACGTAGCGCTCCGGATCGAGCTCGATACGCGTCACGCGGCCGACGACCACGCCAGCGCTCTTGACCGGCGCGCGCACCTTGAGGCTGCCGATGTTCTCGAACTCCGCCGTGATGGTGTAGCTGCTGGACGCCGGCTGCGTGCTCTGGCTACTGACCTTCAGCGCCAGGAACAGCAAGGCGGCTGCACCCGCCACCGCAAACAGCCCCACCCAGAAGTCGATCATTCCACGTTTCATTGCCATTATTCCAAGTGAATGTTCACGCGCCGCGGAACATGAAGGCGGTGAGCACGAAATCGAGCGCCAGAATCACGAGTGCGCTCGTGACCACGGTCCGTGTCGTCGCGTGCGAGACGCCCTCAGCAGTCGGCGCCGCGTCAAAGCCCTCGAATACGGCGATCAGGCTGACGGCGATGCCGAAGAAGGCGCTCTTGATTACGCCATTCAACACGTCCAGCCGGAAATCGACCTGCGACTGCATCTGGTTCCAGAAGCTGCCGGCGTCGAGCCCCAACAACTGCACGCCGATCAAATAGCCACCGAAGATGCCCATGGCGCTAAACATGGCAGCCAGGAGCGGCATCGAGATCACCCCGCCCCAGAACTTGGGCGCAACGACGCGGGCGATCGGGTTGACCGCCATCATTTCCATCGCCGCCAGTTGCTCGGTTGCCTTCATCAGGCCGATCTCGGCGGTGATGGCGGAGCCCGCACGACTGGCGAACAGCAGCGCACCAACCACGGGGCCCAGCTCGCGCACCAAGGAGAGCGCCACCAGGATGCCCAGCGACGACGAAGCGCCAAAACGCACCAGCGTGTCGTAGCCCTGCAACGCCAGCACCATGCCGACAAACAGGCCGGACACGCCGATGATCAGCACCGACAGCACGCCGGCGAACCAGATCTCGCGCAGGGTCAGCGAAAAGCGCAGCAAGGACGTCGGCGTATGCCGCAATACCGCGACGAAGAAACGACAGGCAAAGCCGAACTTGACGATGGCGTCGGTCAGCGGCGCACCGACGCGCGAGAAGAATCGAACGACAACGTTAGCCACGCGCCACTCCCAGTTCCAGCGCATAGTCGGCTGCCGGCTTGTGGAACGGCACCGGGCCATCCTTCTCGCCACGGATGAACTGCCGCACGAACGGGTCTTCGGACGCCTTGACCGCCTCCGGCGTGCCTTCGGCAATCATGCGCCCGCCGGCGAGGAAATAGACGTAATCGACGATGGCGAGCGACTCGGCCACATCGTGCGTCACCACGATGGACGCCGCGCCGAGCGCATCATTCAGCTCGCGGATCAGGCTGCCTATGGTGGTGAGCGAAATCGGATCGAGACCGGTGAACGGCTCGTCGTACAACATCACCTGCGGATCGAGCGCAATCGCGCGCGCCAAGGCCACGCGCCGCGCCATGCCGCCCGACAGCTCATTCGGCATCAACTGCGCCGCGCCGCGCAGGCCGACGGCCTGCAGCTTCATCAACACCAGGTCGCGCACCAGCGCTTCGGGCAGGTTGGTGCGTTCGCGCAAGGGGAAGGCGACATTGTCGAACACCGAGAGATCGGTGAACAGCGCGCCGAACTGGAACAGCAAGCCAAGCTTCTTGCGACGCTCATAGAGCGCTGCCTCACCCAGCCCGCCCATGTCTTCGCCATCGACCCAGACCGTGCCGGCGCTGGCCCGCAACTGCCCGCCGATCATGCGCAGCAACGTGGTCTTGCCCGAGCCGGAGCCGCCCATGACGGCAACAACCTGACCCCGCGCGACAGATAGCGACACATCGGATATTACCGGCGCGTCGCCGTAAGCAAAGCGCACCTGGTCGAACTGGACTAGGGCATCGGACATGAAATTAGACTGAAGAGTACAAACGCGCATTCTAACGATCGCGGCCCGCCAAGGCCAGTACCCCCACCGCGCAAATGCAGCCCTGCAAAATCAACCGTCAGTCGCCTCATTACCAGCATGTCTGCCAGTCGTGACTATACAGAATTCGAACAGGCAATTTCTTACTAATAACACAAGCAAATGCAGTAGTTCATGGCAGTTTTACTCTAGAATGCGGCGCGAAAATTTATGAACAAGAAATATGCTTGTCAGCTTGTATTGGTTTTTCTCGCCACGCTGCTCACCGGCTGTGCCGCCGGCACCGTTCTCGAAGTTGCGCCGCATCGGCATGTGATGGCCGCCAAACCGGTGGCCGGCTCCATCCCCAAGCCCATGCTTTCCGCGCCGCCACTCCCCAAGCCAACGGCCACCGCCCCGCAGGAAACCTATAGCGTCGTTGCGCATCAGCTGTCAGTGAACAGCCTGTTGTTTGCACTGGCGCGCGATGCCCGTATCAATCTCGACGTCCACCCCGGCATCACCGGCGAAGTGACGCTCAACGCGCTCGACCAGACGCTGCCTCAGATCCTCAACCGCATCGCCCGACAGGTGAACCTGCGCTGGTCGCTGGAAACCGGCGTGCTGACGGTGATGCCCGATACGCCCTATCTCAAGGTGTATCACGTCGACTACCTGAATCTGGCCCGCGACATGCGATCCAGCGTCACGCTGGCCAACTCGGTCGCCGGCACCGGCAGCAATCCGGGTAGCGGCAGCGGCAACAGCTCGAATACCCGGATCGAAGGCAGCAGCGAACACCGGTTCTGGCAACGGCTGCAAGCCAATATCGAAGCCTTGCTGGAAGCGCCGGTGACACCCGCAGCGCCACCCGCGGCCGATGCAGCGAAAGCTGCAGCTGGCGCGCCCCCACCCACGACGCCGACCACCGTCTCCCCAGGCGGCACACTTGTGATCGTCCATCCGGAAACCGGCACGCTGACGGTACGGGCCTCCGAGCGCAATCACGCGCGCGTCGCCGACTACCTCGCTTCGGTCGAGGCGGGCGCTCGCCGCCAGGTGATGATCGAGGCGACCATCGTCGAGGTGATGCTGTCCGACCAGTATCAGGCCGGCGTCGACTGGAGTCGGCTGACCGATGGCAACGCCGGCCTCAGCATCGGCACCAGCTTCACCGGGGGCAACCTCGCGCAATCGCCATTCAGCGTGTTCAGCTACACCGATGTCGACGGTGTGTTCGGTGGCACCTTCAATCTCACGGTGCGGCTACTGGAACAGTTCGGTCGCACCCGGGTGCTGTCCAGCCCGCGTGTGATCGCGCTTAACAACCAGACCGCTTTGTTATGTGGAGTAACTAGACACTAATATTTGATGGCCAAAAATACCGCTTCTGCACCGGGAGGCGGCATTTTTTTCGTTTGATATTTAGTTTGTCTGGAGTCTTTTCACTACTAATATGAGTCCAGCTAACAATCTATTCGGCCAACAACAGATTGAACAAAGCACAGCTGTAAAGCACGCCCCGCAAATCCTCGAAGTGCCGCCCGATGTGTCGCTGCGTCAAGTGGCCCTGAGCTCGTTGCTGACTCAAATTCTGGAAGGCATGGCATGACCCATACCGTCGTGCACTACAAGGTCGCACGCGACAACACCGGAATTCATGAGGAAATTCCAGTCATCCTGACCGAGTTCGGCCCACTGCATCCGCTGATTCGTTACATCCTCAATCATCGGCACATGCTCTCGAAGAGCAATACCACCAAACTGGTGCAGGCGGTGGGGCTCCTGGTCGATTACATGGAGGCCAACCATCAGGCCTTCGACAACCCGGATGATCTGTTCAATACCTTCGTGCAGCGCCTCTACAGCGGCACGGTGGGTGTCGATGGCGTCGACCCCAGCGGCCTGTACTGGGATGCACGCAGCGCGCCGGTGGTGCGCATACTGGTGTACCACCTCTCCAAGTTCAGCGACTGGATGGCGCAAGAGCACGTCGTCAAGCCACTCAATCCGTGGCGGCAAGCTACACGGGCCGAGGAACAACTGGCGTGGGCAGCGTGGCAACACAAAAAGAGTCGTTCCTTCCTGGGGCACACCCTGAACGTTGACGTGGCGGCACTCAAAGTTAGCCAGGCCCGTAGCGTCCTGCTCAAGCGAAACCCCGTCATCGATCACGAGCCGGTCAAGTTCTTCCCCGCGGAGCGCATGGTCGATCTGCTGTTCAAGGGCTTCATCGTGCCGGGCAAGCAGAAGAGCCCGCGCATCGAGGAGCGGTTGAACCTGCGCGACATCCTGATCACGATGTTGATGCACTACGGCGGGCTACGCGTGAGCGAGCCCTCCCACATCTTCGTGCACGACGTGATTCCCGACGACACCGCCCCCGGAGAGGCGCTAGTCAAGGTCTATCACCCAAGTCACGGGCAAGCGCCGGGCGATCTACGCGATGCCAAGGGCAAGCCAGTGGCCTGTGACCGTGCCACCTACCTGCGCAACAAGCACGGGCTGCTACCAAGGACGGATTACAAGAGTTCACACACACTGCATGCCGGCTGGAAGGGTAATGCGCTCGACAGCAAGCAGCACTTCATGCATGTGCATTGGGCGCCACGCTGGGCGGGGGAACTGTTCTGGAAGCTGTGGGTGTTCTACATGGCGCAACGAGATCAACTCAACCCTGACCACCCGTATGCCTTCGTCACCCGCGAAGGCAAGCCCTACAGCATCGATGCCTTCGAGGACGCCCATGCCAAGGCGGTGAAGCGCATCGGACTGGTGCCGGCCAAGGCGCTCGGCACCACACCGCATGGTCACCGTCATGCCTATGGCCAGCGGCTGTCAGATCTGGGACTTGATGCGATCTTCCTGAAGAAGGCGCTGCACCACAAGTCGCTCGAATCACAGGCCGTCTACATCGAGCCGGATCGCGTGAAGCTCAACCGGGCCATTGATGCCGCTATGGCCCGTTCAGAAAAGTCCAACGATGGCGCGGCGCTGCCACCTCCCGACTTCCTCGCCTACGGCTTCAAGGACGTTGACCCGCTCGGCCTGTTCTCTGGCCCCAACCCTAGACTATTGAGGAGAAACTGATGCGGAAGAGACGAAAGGCCGTCGCAAAATTCGACCCCGACTTCCGTTTTCTGCTTGATCTTGATCCGGCCCTGGAAGGCTGGCGGGCGTGGGCGGCGGAGTATTGGGCGGGCATATCCAAGAAATCCAACCAAATGCAATCCGCCCTATCCGCCTTCCTTGTGACCTACCTTCATGGGCAGGGGCTGCATAGCCTGTCGCCCGAGGCATTCTTCGCAAGGGATCGAGCCCTGCCAGCACTCGATGCGGCACTGAGGTTGGGTTTGCTCAACAACAAAAGTTCCAACAATAAACACGACTCCGTCAGCGACTTCCTCGATTGGATTCTCCGTCAAAAGCTCGCCCAAGCTGATGCAGACGGCCACCGTGTGGTGCCGCCGCACCTCGCCAATCCCTTCCCGAGAAGGCAAATCAAGCAGCACGGCAAGATTTCTGACCTCAGCTTCGCCCATGTGCTGCAATTCGATCCGAAGCTTGAGGACTGGCGTAGCCTCGCCGCGGAATGGCTACAGGATCAGAAAAGCGCCGTCGCTCTGCGTCGCAACTCCCTCGACAGGTTCCTGATCCACTACATCCACCATCAGAACCTGGAACGCAACTTTGGGCGCTTTCTGTTACGCGAGACCGAGAAGCCGGACTTCGCCCAGGTGCTCGTCGGCGCCAAACAACAGGGCACGCAGACGCTTCAAGCGGCCGATGTGGGCTTTTGCAACTGTGCCGCCGACTTCCTCGATTGGGTGTTGGCGACCAAGCTGGGTGATCCCGATACTGGTGAATGGGATCGATCGCGGTTCCATAACCCCATCCAGCGGCGAACGAACTCCGGTCTGGTCACCAACACCCAATCGAACAAGGCCGCGCTCTCGATCCGCTACATCCGCGAGCTGCGTGGCATGCTGGCCGAGGGGCTTCACTTTGGCGACTGGGCCTGGGCTCAGCAGGCAATTGAAGAAAAAAACTACGGCGGCGACTGGTTCGTGGTCGATCCAAAGCTCATCAACGCCAACGACCCGGACTGCGTAGCGCGGCAGCGTGCTGCCACTAGGACTGAAATACAAATTAAGGGCTATCCCGCTGAAGTGTGGGAGCTGTGGTCGCCAGCGCGTGCGGTAGCGCTGTATATCAAGCTGCAACTGCCGCTGCGCACCTCCCAGGTTCGTATGCTGGACTCGGGTGAGGCGGACACCTGGCGCTACATCCATGCACCCGGCGGCGGCGGCTTCGTGCTCAACCATGGCCCACTGGCCACCGGCGGCGAGAAACGCCCCTACCAGCGCGGGGTGTTTCATCGCAGCGCGAATGAGAAAGAGGCAGGCTTTTACATCAACACCAACAAGACCGCCGATATCAACAAAGCTGAGAACGAAAAGGGGTATGTCATCCCTTGGGCCAACGACGAGGTGCTGTACTGGCTGGAAAAGCTGCGCAACTGGCAAGAGCGCTACAACCCGATTGCCGTGCCGACACCTTGGACAGCGTTGAAAACCCGGCACTTTGGCACCACGCCACCCCATCCAGAGGTACTGGCGCAACGCGGTGCGGCCTGTTTTCTGTTTCGTGGTCCGACGGATAGCGAGGGCGACAAACCGCTTACCCATATGGCGCTGCAGCCAATTTGGTACAAGTTGCTGGCGCGGCTGGAACAGCACTGCGCAGATCGGGGCGAGACTTTGGACGACGGCACGCCGCTGCGCTTTGTCAATCCAGACTCCGATACAGTAACCGCCTTCCCCCTGCACGCCCTGCGCGTCTCGCTGATCTCCTACTTCATCCTCGACCTCAAGCTCCCGATCGCCGTGGTGTCCAAGATGATCGCCGGCCACGCGAACATCATCATGACGCTCTACTACACCAAGTTCGGCAAGGCCTATATGCGGGAGGTGTTAAGCGAGGCGGAGAAGAACGAACTGGAAGCCGAGCAAACCAATCACCGTCGCTTCCTTCAGGACGCGACCTTCGAACAGGTGAGCCAGCGCCTCGCCTATGTCTCCGATGATGCGGTGCGCACGGCCATTGCCAACAAAGGCGCGGTTGCCGCTTTTGTTTTCGATGACAAAGGCATTTGCCCCAATGGCGCGACGCTGTGCGATGTGGGCGGAGAAAAGGTCAACGACAGCAAAAAGGAGCCAGTCTACGCCCCCGTGCCCGGCTTCCCGCAGGAGCGCAACTGCGTCTGCTGCCGATTCTTCCTGACCGGCCCCGCCTTCCTGCCGGGCCTGATCGCGCATTTCAACACGGTCTCCGAAAAGACCCACCGCCAGAGCGAGCGCTACAGCACCTTGCAGGACAAGCTGACCTTCCTGGAGGACCAGCAACGCGAGGCCGAACGGGAGAACCAGCCCTTTCTACGGTTACGCGAACTCGATCAGTTAAACAAGTACGTCGAGGCCGAGGCGCTGATCCTCAACAAATACATAAACGACCTGCAGGCCACGCATCACCTGGTTCAGCGCTCGATTCAGATCGCCAGGGACAAGAACACGGACGGCGTGAAACTCGTTGCCAAGGGGAGTATGACTGACCTTGAGGTGGGTTTCATCGAGTCGCAATCGGTCCTGCACCAACTGGAAGTTGTCTGTGAGAATGCGGTGATCTACCCCGACATCGATGCTGGCTTTGCCACCATCCGGCGGACGCAGATCCTCGATGCCATGCTGCGCTACAACGGCATGGACCCCGTGCTGATGTACCTCGACCAGGAGGAGCAGTTGCTGGTCGGCAATGCCGTGATGCAGCTTATCCAGGCGCGCACCGGCTCGATCCAGGGTGCGCTGCCCTATGCCGAATGCCGGCTCAAACTCAAGGAAATCGGCCTTCTCAAAGATCAGGTGCTCAACGAAATCGCCCAGGTCAAGGCCCAGATGCTGATTGATCATGCCAAATCCAAGCGGATGCTTACCTCGCCCAAGGAGGATTCCAGTGACGATGCATCCTGACGACCTGCTGGACCAGCTCAAGAAAACCGCTACGCCGCGCAAGCAGAAGACCCTCGACCTGATCTACGAGGTCTGCAGGGAACAGTACGAGCGCCGCAGCCGCGACTTCTCCGTGGCAACCATCGCCCGCATTGCGGAGGACCGGGGCGGCCCCAGCAAGGGCGCGATCCACAACAAGACGGGTGATGATTACAAGGGGCTGATCAAAGCCTGGGCCGAGCATACAGGGGGCGTCACCCGCAAGGTGCGCCAGGTCAGCGAGAACCCCTACGCAGCGCTGATCGACAAAATCGAGAATCCGGCGCTGCGTTCGATGATGAATGGCATTCTGGCCGAGAACAGGCAGATGCGCCGGGAAATCACACTGCTCAAGGCCGAAGGGAACCGGGTGATCGACATGCGCCCAAGAGGAGTCGAGTCGCGAGAGACAGTGCAGATACTTCCCGCATCGATGGGCCTCTATCCCTCCGAGGTTGAGGCGTTGCGCCACGCCATCAGTGATCGCTTACTACAGGATGAAGGCTGGACGACGGACGCTGAGGGGCGCGTCCGCAACGAGGCCGGTCGGGTGATCTTCAAGCCTGGGTATGTCACGGCAATCCGAAAGATCATCGGCGACGGTGAGGCATCCGGGAGCATTGGCGAAACAGATCGGTGCTAGCGAGAACGGGCTTGATGCAATGGAGTCTGAACGAGCGGAAGGCGCAGTTACAGATGAGTACCGAACGGATGAACGTGGATTCGCACCGACATGACCACCTGCTCTGATCACTTGTGACCACCTCGCGGTTCACTCATGAGCAGGCGATGGGTTAACTGATCATCATCTTTTTGACTGCAACTCGGCCAAAGTGCCCAGTCATTTACATGCGTAGAATGGCTACTATCGGCCAAAAGCAGAAGTTAGACGGGGTGGGCCGGATCTGCCGCTCCTCGGCCTAGGTCATTTGTGTGCGCGCCGCCTCTCCGCTGCATGAATGCACAGGTTGTCGGCCTCGTCCGCCGTTGGGATTTCGTCCGAAAGACAAGTAAGAACTAGTCACCACGATTTACCATCAATCCTAAAATCCTCCGCAACAGACGCCCCATGAACGAACTCCTTCTGCGCCAGCCTTCACTGCCCGACGTCTGCCCCGTGATGGCAGCCGTGGGAGAGCTCGCGCACGCTGGCGGCATTGAAGAACGCGGCGCGATCTTTACGCGCCGTGAGGTAGTTGAATTCATTCTCGATCTAGTCGGCTACACGATCGACCAGCCCCTGCACAAGTTGTCCCTCCTCGAGCCTTCATTTGGTGATGGGGACTTTCTGCTGCCCGTCATCGACCGTCTGCTGTGCGCCTGGAAGGCGCATGGCAAGACAACGCACCCGCTTGAAACGCTCGGAGGCTGTATCCGCGCAGTCGAGCTCCACCGCGACACGTTCAGCCACACCCGTGCCGCCGTCGTCGCTAGGATTGCTGACGCCGGCATCGCTGTGAGCGTGGCAAGCGCAATTGCCGATGCGTGGCTGCTGCACGGGGATTTCCTGCTAACGCCTCTCCCCGATGCGTTCGATATGGTGATCGGAAACCCACCTTATGTCCGTCAAGAGATGATTCCGGCGGCGCTCCTGGCGGAGTACCGCAGCCGTTACACGACTATGTATGACCGGGCGGATCTCTACATCCCATTCATCGAACGTTCGCTGGGTCTTCTGAAGAAGGGCGGCGCGCTCGGCTTCATCTGCGCAGACCGTTGGATGAAGAACCGCTATGGCGGGCCGCTACGCGCACTCGTCGACAAGGGATATCACCTGAAGGTGCACGTGGATATGACGGACACTCCGGCCTTTCACGTGGAGGTCACTGCCTATCCCGCGATTACTGTCATCACGCGGGAAAAGTCCGGTGTCACGCGCCTTGCGCATCGACCCGCGATCGACCGCGCGGCACTGACCAACCTCGCTGGCCTTCTCACGGCGAAGAAGTTGCCAAAGGACCACGGAGAGGTGCGTGAGCTCGCGGGCGTGACGGCGGGCTCCGAACCCTGGCTTTTGGAGTCGCCTGACCAGCTTGCCATCGTTCGTCGCCTGGAGCGCGACTTTCCCGCCATCGAAGAGGCCGGATGCAAGGTTGGTATCGGCGTCGCGACGGGTGCTGACCGAGCATTCATCGGTCAATTTAACGCTTTGGACGTCGAGGACGATCGCAAAGAGCCGCTGGTAATGACGCGAGACATCATGAGCGGCACGGTTGAATGGCGCGGCTATGGCGTCATCAACCCCTTCGCCACTGGCGGCGGGCTTGTTGATCTCGCCGACTACCCGCGCCTCAAGCGCTATCTGGAGGCACACAAGGAAGAGATCGCAGCTCGCCATTGCGCGAAGAAGACTCCGGTCAACTGGTATCGCACAATTGACCGCATCACGCCCTCGCTGACCAGGAAACCGAAACTGCTGGTCCCGGACATCAAGGGTGAATCGCACATCGTCTATGAGGACGGCAGACTCTATCCTCATCACAATCTGTATTTCATCACGTCCGATGAATGGGACCTGCGCTCACTGCAGGCCGTGTTGCTCTCGGCCATTGCCCGCCTGTTCATAGCAACTTACTCGACGAAGATGCGCGGCGGTTTTCTGCGTTTTCAGGCGCAATACCTGCGGCGCATCCGTGTGCCGCGCTGGAAGGATGTTCCCGCCAATCTTCGCCGCGAGTTGAAGACAGCAGCGGAGATGCAGGACCTCGCTGCCTGCAATCGCGCCGCGTTCAAGCTCTATGGACTGACCGCAGAGGAAAAAGCCGCCCTCGGGGGATCCGTTGACCAGCAAGATTGATATCAACACGCGTTTGCAGGATGCCGTCCAAAGCTATTGGGACGTCAGAGCCAAGAACAAGCAGAAGCAGGTTGAGTCCGGCAAGATCGACGCGGGTACGCGCGGCGAGGTAACCGGCGGGACGCAAATTGGGGCGCTCGAGGTCCTCATTGCAGACATCCTCTGCGAAGCAGGCCTGAAGCGCATCGACGTGCGGATCCGAACGGCCCTGGAGCTGCCCGGCCATTCCGCTCGACCAAGAAGTGGGACCTCATTGTTGTCTCCGAGGGGCAACTGGTCCTCGCGATGGACTTCAAGTCGCACGCTGGCAAGTCGATCAGAACAACTTCAACAACCGCGTTGAAGAGGCGCTTGGCAGCGCCCAAGACATCTGGACGGCCTTCCGGGAAAATCGATTTGATAAAAGCGTACCTGCACCGTTCCTTGGCTATCTGAACAACTAGACAAAGCAGCTTTACAAGAAAATGGTGAAGAAGAATGGCACTTGATTTGGTCGATTACGAACGCAAGGCACAGGAAGCGGTCATGGCGTTCTGGGGCAACAGAGAAAAGGCAAAGCAGAAGCAGATTGAGTCGGGGAGGTCCGACCAAGGCGAGCGGGCCGGCGTGACCAGTGGCAAGAACATGGACGGGTTCGTCTCGCTGATCATCGACATTATCAAGGCGAACGGCCTTGCTCACGCAAAGATCTATCAGGAACGTGCCGTCCTGACGTTACCCGGATACTTCCGCCCCACGAAGCTCTGGGATTTGCTGGTCGTGGACAAGGGCGAGCTGATTGCCGCCATCGAACTGAAGAGCCAGGTTGGCCCCTCCTTTGGCAATAACTTCAACAACCGCACTGAGGAAGCCATCGGCACGGCACACGACCTCTGGACCGCGTATCGTGAAGAGGCCTTTGGAAAGCAGCCGAAGCCCTTTGTCGGCTGGATGATGCTGGTGGAGGACGAAACGGCATCACGCCGTCCGGTTCGCGACGCCTCCCCACATTTTCCGGTTTTTAAGGAGTTTCAGGGAGCGTCGTACCAGCAGCGCTACGACATCCTCTGCCAGCGCCTGATCAAAGAACAGCTTTACACCACGGCGGCGCTCATGACATCGCCGCGCAGCGGCGCTACGACGGGCGAGTACAACGGGTTGTCCGACATGACGAGCTTCAAGACCTTCGTGACGTCACTGGCAGGTCACGCTGCGGCGCAGGCAGCTCGGCTAGAATAATCATCGTCGGGCCGCCACTGATGAAACATCTTGGACAGTCTACTCACGTCACCTGATGTCGCAGGCTCAACAACTACAGCCCTGTCCGGTTTGCCGCCATGGTGGACGCTGGCATTACGCGTTTGGCGTTTCGGGGCCCGCAGGGGATTGGGAAGACCGAATATCTCACCCAGGACTTGCTGCCGGCCGCTGCGGAAAGAGGTTTGGCAACGTTGGCGTTGTCCTGTTCGGAGCATCCAGACCATCCTCACCAAGCGCTCATCGCGGCATTGGGGGCAGCACTTCTGGGCCAGAGTCACTCCCTCACCGGAGAGCCAGTCGCGGTGGTGGGGCTGAGATTGGCTGGCGCCAACTCCAGCAAGTCCTACTTGATGTGTGAGGTGTCGCCGCTGGCTCCGGATTCCGGTCAATTCGACCACTCGCACCGGTCGAATTTGACCAGTTTCAGTCAAATGCCGCCGCTGGTGATCGCCATTGGTTGCCGCCCAGGTCCGCCGGTCATTTGAGCGACGGTTGGTGAGGCTATCGGCCAAAGCGGCCAATCATCATGTCAGCACCAGATGGCCGCTTTCGACCCACTCCTGCCGCTTACTTCGTGATGACCAATGCCCGCTTTGCAGAGGTAGCGGGCGACCACGCTCGGTCGTCCTACGCACCGTCTAGGCTGCATACCTAACATCGCGGCGCATGCCGGTGTTAGCTACGTCATCGTAAAGGTTTTCACTCCGGCCTTTGCAAGAAGCCGATACAGCGGCGCAATCAAGTTGCGGGCGCCGCGCAAGGAGCAATAGGTGAAGGCAACCCTCTGCTTTGCGCGACTGAAGGCCACGAAGAAGCATGACGTCGCTTCGTCCACGTCTTGCTTGTAGCTCCACCACGCTTCGTCATCAAGCCCGATTAAGAGCACAGTGTGAAACTCCAGGCCCTTGCTCTTGTGAAGGGTCATTAAGGGCACAGAGTCTCTCCCTTCATAGGTGGAAAGCGCCTCAACCCAACTCGTCGTTCCCGCAGAACTGGAAAAGAGGTGCGCGGCTATGCCGTCCTCGACGGTGCTAAACCAATTACCCTGCGCATAGGAGGGATGCCACGCGACGATGCGATCCTCCCCCAAGAAGTCGATCACGGCGGCCACCACGACCTCGGCGTCGTTCTTGGAAGACGGTGGCTTGGGATACCGAGCTGCGAGATCTGTCGCAAAGTCGTCAAGGGCGCGCGACAGCTTCTCGCGGGAGGTACTGGTCAGGTCGTGAATGCTGTGGAGGTCCAGATAAGCTCGCAGCGATAGTGTCCAAGCTGTTGCTGCATCGACGCCGGCCGCAAGCTTCAGAATCTGGATGACGAGTTGCGACACCTCCTCAGTCAACAGCTCCTGCAGCATCAACCCAGGGGCGGCGTAGCCTGATTCATTACGCAGCTTGATGCCATAGCTGGCAAAGCTGGGAACGAGCGCCTTGGCATAGTTGTCGGCGAGCTGGCGCACCAGGAGGCAGTAGTCGCGAGGCTGCGTCGTCAAATTTTCCACCTCGTTGGCGATGAAGGACGCGATGTAGTCCGCCTCTGCCTTGATACTTGGGAAATCCAGTACTGCGCAGCAGTCGCCATTGATCGAGGTTGCTCGTTTCGACACTGGAGCGACCGCTTTGACATCCAGGGCCTGAGCAAGAACATGCTGGATGCGAACAAGCTCCGGCGACGAACGATAGTTGTTTGCAAGCAACGTGCGCATCGCCCCGAAATCCGCTTCGAAGGCCTTGAACGGATCTTTCATGGCCAGGGCGAAGCGCATGATCTGCTGTTTGTTGTCTCCCACTGCTGTGAGTACCGCATTGCTTCCCAGGAAGATGGTCCGCATCAGGTCGTACTGGACCTGAGTGGTGTCCTGGAACTCATCCAGGAACACGTGCGAATAGGTCAGGCAAAGTGCCGCCCTCGCCATTGGATTTAGCCGTACGATGAGCTCTACAAGGCGCCCGATCATTGGAAACGTGAGGCTGCTCGGTGACTTTAGCTTTCTGCGCCAGAACTCTCGCGCCGCCCACTCACCCGGCGAAGCGATTGCCCCATCGACCTCCGGCAGCGGTCGTGCGACCACCCAGTCGCGTTCGAAGAACTCAGCGGCGAGATTCTCAATGTCCGCTGCACTACCAACGCGGCCGGGCGCAGTCCGTACCAGCCTTAGATGGTTTCCCCAGTCCTTGGTTTTAAGCATCAAGATTTCGTAGTCCGGACTCGGCCTCCAACAATCCGGAAGTGCCTGTCCAAATCGGTCGAGGAGGCTCTTCGCAAAGGCGTCGAACGTCATCGAATCAAAGCGGGCTGCCTGATCCGGCTGGCAGCGCTCGGCTACGCGCTCTGCCAGGTTGCGCGCGGCGTCGCGCTTGAAGCTGATGGCCAGGATTCGCCGCGGCGACGCACAGTGCCCGGTCTGCAGTAGGAAAGCTGCCCTTTGCGCCAGCAGCTCAGTCTTCCCCGCGCCAGGACCCGCGATCACCGAGTGGTGATCAGTCGACCGGACCACGGTGAGCGCGTTGGCCTCCAGTTGCTCTATGCCGACAGGCAGCCACAGATCCTCGGCAACGCGGCGAGGTGGCAGGCTCATCTCAGATCAGCCTACTTAGGGTGGAATCCACATGCTTCAGCAGGCGCTTGAGCGCGTCTGGCATCTTCAATGCAAGGTCGGCATTTTCGATGTAGGTCAATGCGCGCAAATGGGTGGCCGGCTTGCTATGCGTTAGGAAGTGGTAGCGGTAGTTCGCCATGTGGCTCAAGAAAGGGGCGCGCGCTTTGGTATATGCCTTGTCACCCATTCCCCCTGTGCCAAGGACGACCTCGGCTGCGGCCTCATTGGTCATCCTCGGGCCGGTACCGTCGATCACCTTTTCGTAAGCGGCTGGAAATGCGGCGAGCATTGCCAGGTCCAGGTCGAGCGGGCTGGAGAAGAACACGTTGCTTTTAGTCTCTAGATGGGTCACCCATCCATCAAGGTGAGAGAGGTCCACCCAAGTGTGCATGCCCTCAAATTCTGCATTGGTCAAAGGCTTGCCGCTTTCGGTCATCAGCAGCTCTCCAGGATCGCTGCCGAGTTCAATGAGGTTCGCGAACGCGGTTTTCAGCCGGCCAAAGCCGCCACCATTGCGGCCCAGATCGAGATCTAGCAGCGTCACGTAGGGAATACCCAATCCTGAAAGCAGACGCCAGAAATGCGTCACATGTCGACCACCCAAAGGTGCGATGGCCACGAAGGAGGGATCAAGCGGCAAGTTGAGCCCCTCGGCGAGCTTAGGCAGGACGATGCGCTCGGAGTCGCCCTCAACCAGAATCACCATGCGCGCGAAATAGAGCTCTGGGAAAGCCAGCATCGCGCTACGCACGAATTTGACGGCCTCGGTTCCGTCCGCAGGCATGGGTATGACCTGGACCTTCGAGGCGCCGCGGGCCAGTCGGCAGTACCGGACGCTTTCCGGCGGGACGCGGCTCACGACTGACGGCGAGTGGCTGCTGACGATGGCCTGCGCGGGCGAATCCGTCACGAGCTTGCGCAGCTGCTGGAGGATGCGCGACAAGTAATAGGGTGACAGGTGGTTTTCTGGCTCTTCGATGGCGAAGAGCGTCAGGACGGGCGCGCTGAGCTCCTCGCGGAGGAAGCCCTTGACCTTGCCATTCGCCGCGTCGCGCTCCAGCTCGAAGACCGACGCAGCGAGGGCGAAATAAAACAGCGATCGCTGGCCGTCGCTCAACGCGTCGATGCCCCGGTCTTCCCCGGCCGGTCCGTGCCGAAAGACGACGCCGATGCGGCTGACGACGTCCTCGAAGCGGCGGCTGATCAAGCTCAAGCCAGGCGCCTTGTCGATGTCACCGTCGTGCAGTTCCTCCCAGCGGGCCTTCAGAGAGGCGGCGATGGCCTGGATCGCGCCTTCGCCCTCGAAGGCCTTGGCTAGGGCCTCACTGGCCTTGTCGATTGCCTTCTCGGTTCCCTTGGACCATTCAATGGCCTTGAGCAGGCGTGCAGCGAGAGCGCCCGTCGTGGCGCGGATCTGAGCCTGCGCGTCGCGGTTTGCCGGGGTGTAGTAGACCCGGATTAAGCCACGGTCGGGTGCGACCACCGGTATCTTTTGCTCGTCCTTGATTGCTGTGTCGAGCGTAGAGATCCAGAACAGCTCTTGCGTGACGCTGCCTTCGGCCGTGCCATCGTCATCCCAGCGGGCCTCCAAGCGCATGCGGCATGCCGGGATACTGCCCGGCGTCGCGATCTGCAATCTTCGAAACACCGGCGCCACGGAAGCCGCCGTCGCGGAGCCGTCGGCTAGTTCGGGCAAGCGCAGTACGACATCGATGGACAGTTGCTTGGTCTTGTCCTCGGCAGCGCTACCCTTAGGCAGATGGAAGTCCTGCGGCGTGACCGTCCGCTCAGCGTTGGTCGCCCCGTACATGCGGATGAGTCCCTGCAGGAGTGCAGTTTTGCCAGCGCCGTTCGGGCCTACTACGGCGGTTAACTGCGGATTTAGTGACACAGCGACAGGCTCCGCAGCGAAGCAGCGGAAGCCCGAAAAGGTCATGCTCTCGATGTACATGCATTCCTCCCTGAACGCATTCAAGTGGGGGTAATCACCAGTGCAAAAATGGTTGCTCACAAGTGAGCAGATTGCTGTACCCCACCTGCATAAGCTGCCTGATTCCAATCGGGATAGCGTTTCCGGTTTGGGTCATAACAGTGCCGACACCAGGTGCCGGCCAGTGCCCGTTGCGCCAGCAACTGCATTGTTCGTCCAGACTGCACTGCGCTTGCGCAGCATGCTGCTGCAGCCGAATGAACAGGAGCACGTGCTCGAGATTGAGATGGCGTGACATGGGCATAGCAGTGTGGTGAACAAGGTCCTGGCCACACACTTCGCCAGACCGGGAGTTCCTACCGTTTATCGTGGTTGGTCGAATGCTGGCGCACCTGGGTTAGGCGAACAGCATGATGCTTGATAGCATGCCTGTTCTCTGACAGCTAGTGTCGGCAAAGGCATGGATATTCATCAGCTATTGGCTTCGTTCGCGGCGGCCTTCA
>NZ_JANBVF010000034.1 GCF_024437655.1 Chitinolyticbacter albus | reverse complement strand
TTATTTGTTAAGCGCGTAGTTAATCGTCCGGGACTGGACAGATAGGCATGTGCCAGCGCCGACCTGAGCTCGGCACCGAGCCGCGACATGCTGCGTTCCGCGCATCGATGCAATACAGGTTGTGCGAACACCAGCAGCAAGCCTGGCTAGTGCAATCAGCCACGTTGGAGCAATCGCTGCCACAGCGTGCGGGGCCGCACTGCCGCCGCGAGATTGCTGCGCGCACTGGCTTCGAATTGCGCCTGCAGCGCAGGCGTGCCATAGAGCGGGGAGCGTGCCAGCAGCGCCCGGAGTATCGCGCGACGCTTGCGGCGGAAGAGGGGGCCGGGCACCCAGGCGTATTCAGCACGGATCTGTGCCTCATACTCGGCGAACCGCTCGGGCGTGGCACCGAGGATGGCCAGATCAATGCCGACCAGCAGTCGGGCATCGTGCTCTTGCGGCACCGCATCGTGCCGGGTGGCGAGGATCAGCGCCTGTACCCGCGCCACCCGTTCCGATCCAACGCGGGCAGCGGTGAGCTCGCGTGCGGCCCACTCGGCGCTGCGCGCCTCATTGTCACTGGCCTTCACGTCATAGATCGCGTCGTGGAACCATAGCGCGATCCCGATTTCGGCCGGCTCATCGGCAAGATCACGATAGCGGGCCAGCAGCGCGAGGCACTCGGCCAGATGCTGGCGCGTGTGGTAGTGCCGTTGCGGCTCGGCATAGGCCGCCAGCAACGCTTCTCGAACGGCCAGTCCGTCGCCAGTGGCGCCAAGGGCAGGCCAGCAATCGCGCCACGATGCTTCGAACAATGTTTGACTCATGGTCAGCCGAGGCATTCGGTCGCGTTCGTGCGCCCACGCAGGCGGCAGGGTGGAGTCTCGCGCATCGGGCATCCTTGCAAGGGCAGGTTGCCCAGCATAGCCGGCGCCGGGCGGCGAGACCAACCGCCAGCCAGAATCAGCGCTTGCGCGCCACCGCAAACAATCGGCGATAGGGCAGCAGCGTGACGCCATCGCGCTGCGGGTAGGCCTTCGCCAGCGCGGGCTTGAGCTCTGCCGTGAAATCGGCCCAGGCCGTGTCGTCGAGTGCGGCGCGCAGCGGCCGCAGTGCGGTGCCCGATAGCCAGGTGTACACCGGGTGCTCGCCGCTGAGCACGTGCAAATAGGTTGTTTCCCAGACGTCGATATCGCTGTCGGTGCCCAGTAGCAGCCGGGCGTAATCGGCGGGCTCCAGCACCGGGTTATGGCGCCAGTGCGGCAGCAACGCATCACGCCAGGTGGCGCTGTGCACCAGCTGGTCGAGTACCTGATGCGATGGCGCGCCGAAGTTGCCGGGTACCTGGAAAGCGAGCCAGGCCCCGGCGCTCATGGCCTGCAACCAGCTCACCAGCAGCGCGTCGTGGCCCGGTATCCATTGCAGCACCGCGTTGCTGATGATCACGTCGACATCGTGCGGCGGCGTCCAGTCTCGCGCGTCGAATTGGTGAACCTCGATGCCGCGCTGCCGTGCCGCAGCGACCATGGCGGAGTCGGAATCGAAGCCCTCAATCTGCGCGCGCGGCCAGCGTCGGCCCAGCGTGGCTGTCAGGTTGCCCGGCCCGCAACCCAGATCGATCACTCGCCGGGGCGCCGCGACATTGATGCGTGCGACCAGATCCTGGAAGGGGCGCGCGCGTTCATCGGCAAACTGCAAATAGAGATCGGGGTTCCACATTACGGGGGCTCTGGCGTGCTCAAGGTGCGAGTGTAGCGCTTCGGTCACGGGCAGTGGCCTCAGCGCCTGTTTACGATCTTTTCGCGGCACGGCCGGCGCGTTGCCGCGTTGCAAGCCGCGCGCGGGATTCATGCTGCGGGCCATACCGCGCACCGGCATCGTGCCCGCACGCTGTCGTGAAAAGGCCGGAAACAGGCGTCAGCTCGCCGGCTGCAACTTGCCCGCCGCCACCAGCTTGCCGCCGGCATCGAAGCGCGGCCAGGCCTCGGTGTACTGCAGTTCCTTGAGCGCGGTTTCCAGGTAACGGGAATCGAACCAGGCGCGCACGTCGAACGGCTTGCGGATCAGCTTGTACTTGTGGGCGTCGGCCACGCCTTGGCTCGCGCGTGCGATCACAAACTCGTCGATGCGCGGGCTCAGCCGGTGTGACAGCGGAATGTTGGCGTATTCGCGGCGATAGGTGGCCTCGGCAATGCTGCCGGCCGAGCCCCACAGCTGGAACACGGCGTCGCGGTGCGCCGGCTCGCCGGCCCAATAGGCGGCGCGCACCAACGCGTTCACCACGCGCTGCGTCGCCCGCGGGTAGGCCTGGGCGAACTTCTGGTTCACCAGCACGAAGCCTTGTGAGGTGGCAGCCGGGTTCTGCTTGGTGGTGTAGATGATGCGTGCCTTGCCGGCATCGGCGAGCTTTATCAGATCCAGCGTGCTGAAGATCGCGTCCACATCACCGGCGAGGAAGGCCGCCTTGTACGTGGCCGGCTCCATGTTCACCACCTTCACGTCGCGCTCGGTCAGGCCGTGCTCGGTGAGGATGCGGTTCACCGCCAGCTGCGTGGCGGTGCCCTTGTGAAAGGCGATGCGCTTGCCGCGCAGCCCCTTGATGTCGGTGATACCCGATTGTGGCGTGGCGGCCACGTAGACGTCGCCGCGCGTGGAACCGGCCAGTACCACGCGGGTGTCGAGCCCGACTGCGCGGCCGATGATGGCGGGCAGATCGCCCAGCGTAGTGAAGTCGAGCTGGTTGTTGGAAATGGCCTCGTTCACCGCCGGGCCCTGGCCCTTGAAGAAGATCCACTCAACCTTTACGCCATCCTTGGCGAACTCGGACTCCACATAGCGGTTCACCTGCGCGACTGAAGTCCAGCCGGTGGACACGCGTGGCGGGTTGCCGATGCCGGCGGTGGAAACGCCGATGCGGATCACCTTGGGCAGGGTATCGGCCAGCAATGGCGCGGAGAGCAGCAGGCTGACAAGGGTGGCGGCGAGGGTACGAAACAGCATGGGGGACTCCGTGGGGCGGCTCGGCCGCCCCGGTTCTGATCAGGCAGGAACGGCTTCTGCTGGCGTGATGGCGTAGCGGCTGGCGGGCCGGGCCAGACCCAGGTTGTCGCGCAGCGTGCGGCCTTCGTATTCGGTGCGATAGAGGCCACGGCGCTGCAGCTCGGGTACCACCAGCGCGACGAAATCGTCGAGCCCGGAGGGCAGGATGGGCGGCATGATGTTGAAGCCGTCGGCGGCGCCGTTCTCGAACCAGCTCTGCAGCTGGTCGGCGATCTGCGCGGGCGTGCCCACCAGCGTCCAGTGGCCGCGCGCGCCGGCCACCCACAGGTAGAGCTGGCGCAGCGTGAAGTGGTGGCGGCGCGCGATATCCAGCATCAGTGCCTGGCGGCTCTTCATGTTCTCGGTGCCCGGCAGCTCCGGCACCGGGCCGTCGAGCGGATAGCCGGAAAGATCAATGCCGCCGACGAGGCCGGAGAGCAGCGCCAGGCCCACCTCGGGCAGGATCAGATCCTGCAGCGCTTGGTATTTCTCCTGCGCCTCCTCCTCAGTGGCGGCTACCACTGGGAACACGCCCGGCATGATGCGCAGCTGGTCCGGCATGCGGCCGTACTTCGCCAGCCGGCCCTTCACGTCGGCGTAGAAGGCCTGGGCTTCCTCCAACGTCTGCTGGGCGGTGAAGATCACCTCGGCGGTCTCGGCCGCCAGTTCCTTGCCGGCTTCGGACGAGCCGGCCTGCACGATCACCGGATAGCCTTGCGGCGGGCGCGGCACATTGAGCGGCCCGCGCACGGCGAAGTGCTTGCCGGCATGGTTGAGCTCGTGGCGCGCCGCCGGCTCGTAGAACTGGCCGCGATCCTTGTCGCGCACGAAGGCATCGTCATCCCAGCTATCCCACAGGCCCTTCACCACGTCGACGAACTCGTGCGCGCGCTCGTAGCGATCGGCGTGATCCGGGTGCTTGTCGAGGCCGAAGTTGCCTGCGGCGGCCGACGAGCCGGTGGTGACCACATTCCAGCCGGCGCGACCGCCCGAGATATGGTCGAGCGAGGCGAACTTGCGCGCCAGGATGTATGGGTCTTCGTAGGTGGTGCTGGCGGTGGCGATAAAGCCGATGTGCTCGGTGACCACCGACAGCGCCGAGAACAGTGTCACCGGCTCGAAGCTGCCGCCCCAGGCATTCTTGCCTTCCGGGCCGCCATTGCCGATGCCGGCGGCGAGGCCATCGGCCAGGAACACCGCGTCAAACAGGCCGCGCTCCGCCGTCTGGGCGATGTGGATGTAGTGCTGTAGATTGATGCCGCCATCGGCCTGCGCGGCCGGGTGGCGCCAGGCGGCGACGTGGTGGCCGGCACCGGGCAGAAAGGCGCCGAGGCGCAGCTTGCGTTGACTCATGGTTGTGCTCGTGGGCAGAGTGCGGCGCGGCCGCGAAGGCTGCACATCGAGCAAGAGCCATGCCACGCGGCAACGCGGCTAACTACCGCACTGCGGGCGTGGATTTGATTCGATATCAGCAGCAGATTGCTGCTATTTCACCAGGTGGAGGCGGTGGGGGGCCGGACCGGTGGTGCTTGATGGGCTGGAGGTCGGACAGGAAACTTCGGTCTGCAACGGCCGGTTTACCTCGCGGCACATCCACTCGCCGAGCCTGGCTTGAACCTGTTTCCTGCCTGAGGCCCAGATGGGTTTGTGGGTGGGCAGCAATCCGCGGTTGAAAATTCTGGTCGCATGGAATCGCCTATTCTGGTGCCCGTGATCATCTCACTGGTTAGAATATGGCAGCCTTGCTGTTTGCATGATTGGCGGGAGTTGATAGCTAGTCAGCTGAGGCGAAGGTTGATGAAAAATTGCTTCCACCCTCCGCTCAAAACGAACGGAGCGAGATAGCGGCTCTGAGCGGGTCAAACTGTTTGGCTGTTTTGTGGACCTCTACATTGTATTTCTCGAGGGATTCTGACCTGTATCTCTCTGAAGTGGAAATACGTTTAATTGATTGATTAGAAATCAATATGAATTTTTCTATGAATAATTGTGTGGCAAGTACTTTTTTATTTCTAAGTATTGCTTTGTCGTCGGTGTGCTCATTTTCTGCGGCGCCTAAGCCGTTGCTTTGGGGCGCCGAAGCAATTACGCGAACTAGTAGCGAATTGAGTGCTTTGCTCGACGATAAAGAAAACGTCGTTTATGTGGTTGATGTGGCAAGAGTAAAGCGTATTCTGAAAACACTAGAGCGTCTAGAGCGGATGGCAGGGACTTCTTCAAAGCTTTGGCTAGTTTACTCAGGTGATAATGCGCCTAATGCTTTTGCGTTTGTTAAGGATGGCGTCGGTCAGATAGTCGTTACCACGTCGGTGTTGGATTTGTTAGGTGATGATCTTGATGCCTATGCATTTGTATTGGGGCATGAACTGGGGCATGTTGTTAAAAGCCACGGTTTGCAACAGCATTATCTTGCGAAGATGATGAAGTTCTCACGAGAGCTAAACCCCAATAATTTTAGTGGTCGGTTAGGCTATGGAATAAAGGATGAGGCGAGTTTTAGTGCTGCATTTTATGGGGCTTCATTTGGTCGAGATCAGGAGCGTCAAGCAGATAGTCTAGGTTTGGAGTATATGAGGCACGCTGGTTATGATTTACGCGGTGCGTCTCGTTTTTTTCGTTCCATCTCAAGTTTATCTCGTTCAGAGCGGCCGCTATTTCTAAGAACGCATCCAAGTGATGAGGAGCGGGCTTCTAATATTGAAAGGGAAATAAAGCTGGTTGCAAATTTGGGCGGTCGAGATTCGGCGAGTGTGAGACAGGCAAATGCATCATTGGAAAGTAATATTTCAATTTACTCCCCTGGTGACGAGGGGTTGGCACGAATTGCAGAGGTAATTGCAATCGTTGGGCGTGAGTTTGTTTCTCCCGTTGACAATCAGCAGTTGATAGCGGGCTGCCTTCGCGGTTTAGACTTTGGGTCAGGTGTGACGCCCGGGTTTGATGCTGATCTTTCGCTAAAAGATATCGTCGAAGCAATTTCTATGGGCAATAAAGCACGACCTAAGAATTTCGTGAGGAAACGAACGAATTCTTGTGTGGACGGAATGTTGATGGCTCTGGATCGTCGTTCTTATCGTATTGATCGTGATGAGGATCAACTGTCGCAATCGCCGGCATTGGCTGCGGGGGCGGGTCTTGAATTGAAAATTCAAGATGAAATACCAAAGATCGTTTCAGTGCTAGAAAAAGGGCCTGCGGCGCGGGCGAAATTAGAGGTTGGTGATTTATTGACTGGCATCGACGGTGTTTCGACTAAAGGATTAACGAATGCCCAAGTAGTGCGCAAGTTGCGGGGAGCTGCGGGTAGTTCAGTCACGCTTTCCTTAGAGCGCCCCGGTGTGTCAGCGACCAATCGAGTCGAGTTGATCCGAGAGGTGGTTAAAGTGCCGTCAATTGATTTTTATATGTTGCCGTCTCATTATGCGCATCTAAAAATTAGATCCTTTGGTGTGAAAACCTTGGAGCATTTAGGAGACATGTTACGATCATTGAAAAACGACGGAGGTCCTGTTTACGGGATAATTGTCGATGTCCGAAATAACAGTGGTGGCTTATTGCCATCATGTGTTGGCGTTGCATCGGCGTTTCTTGCAGATAATCTATTGGTCGTAGAAACCATAGGTAGAACGGGGGACAGCAAATTACGCCTTGTCGCCTCACCAGACTCCTATGTGCGCCCGGGGGCCGCAAACCCTCTGGCGCATCTTCCACAGCACATTAAAACGCTCCCTATGGTGGTGCTCGTTAATAAGGACACAGCGGCATGCTCGGAAATTGTTGCTGCTGCGCTTCAAGATCACAAACGTGCTCTTATTTTGGGAGAGCGAACTCAAGGGTTCGGCTCGATCTCCAGAAATTTCTCGTTGAAGAACGACGATGTACTGAGTCTGACCACTGCTTTGTTCAGGCGCCCCAACGGTGAAGCCACTTCCGATATTGGGGTAATTCCAGATGTCACGTTGTCGTCAAAAATAGAAGGCACCGTGACGGGCCGCGATACGCAACTCGAAGAGGCTATAAAAATGCTTTCAGCTAGGGGTACTCATTCGCCTGAGACTACCATTGGCCTGCCGTTGACTGATTAGCTACACAGGAGGCCCGGAAAAATCGTGACCGGTCGCGGCGGCGGCTAATGAAAACGCAGCATCCCTCACCAAAGAATGCTGCGTTCCAAGCGGCGTCAGCCTTGCGCGGTGATAGCATCCACCTGCGCCAGCTCCTCGCTGCTCAGCTGCCAGCTCACCGCGCGGGCGTTGGCCTCGACCTGCTCCGGCGTGGAAGCGCCGGCGATGATGCTGCCAACAAAGGGTTTGGCCCCCAGCCAGCTGAACGCCAGCTCCAGCAGCGTGTGGCCGTGCTCATTGGCGTAGCGGCCCAGTTGCTCGGCGACGCCCAGATTGCGTTCGGTCAGGTAGCGCTCGGCGAGGTTGCTCGAACTGGCGAGGCGGGTGCCATCCGGCGCCGGTTCGTTGCACTTGTACTTGCCCGAGAGCAGGCCATTCGCCAGCGGGAAGAAGGGCAGCAGCGACAGCCCGTAGCGCTCGATCACCTCGGCGCGGTGGCCTTCGGGCTTGCGGTGCAGCAGGCTGTATTCGTCCTGGCTGGTGATAAAGGGGCTGGCGCCCAGTTCCTTAGCCACCCGCTGCGCCTCGACGATCTGCCACGGGGCAAAATTGGACAGCCCCACGTAGCGCACCTTACCGGCGCGAACCAGGTCGTGCAGTGCCTGCACCGTTTCCTCGATTGGTGTGGCCGGATCGGGTTTGTGGATCTGGTAGAGGTCGATCCAGTCGGTCTTGAGGCGCTTCAGGCTCGCTTCCGCGGCGTTGAACAGGTAACGGCGCGAGGTGCCCTTGAGCCCGGCGGCTTCATCGATGGGGTTGCCGAACTTGGTCGCCAGGATCACATCCTGGCGACGGCTGCCGATCACCTCGCCAAGGATGGTTTCCGAGCCACCCTTGTTGCCGTATACGTCGGCGGTATCGAAGAAGTTGATGCCGACGTCGAGCGCCTTGTGGATCACGCGGCGCGAGGCTTCGAGATCGAGCCGACCGCCGAAATTGTTGGTGCCAAGGCCGACGAGCGAGACGGATAGGCCGGAATGGCCGAGCTGGCGTTGCTGGGTCATGTGTGTGCTCCTAGGTGGGGTGGCCCTGCCGCATTGGCGGCACGGACGGGTCAGGTTCGCTTTCGCGGTGTGCGCTCGTACTTGCGCCAGTAGGGGAAGGTTTCCTCGTAGACGTCGTAATTGAGATCGGCCACGCGCTGCGCCAACCGCTCCTGCGCATCGGCGACGGCGCGGTTGTAGATGGCGGGGCCGATCTCCTCGAGGAAGAAGCCGAGCAGGCCGATCGCGGCGATGTTGCCGATCGGCGCTTCCATGTTTTCGCGGAAATAGCGCTCGATCGATGTGAGCGCCTCGCTGCGTTCATCCTTGGAAAGCGTGATCGCCACGGTCGGGGCTGCCGCGTTCAGCGCGTGGCGTCGCCGCGCCGGTAGTCGGCAGTGATCTCGTCGAAGCGCGCCTTCAGCGCCGGATCGAGCTTGAACTCGGCGGCCGCCAGCGTGGCATCGAGCTGTTCCGGGCTGCTGGCGCCCAAGAGCGGCGCGGTGATGACGGGGTTGGCCAGCACCCAGGCGAGTGCGGCGGTGGTCAGCGACACACCGGCTTCGTCGGCCGCTGCCTTTAGCGCGGCCACGGTGGCGAACTCGCGCTCGTGCCAGTAGCGGTCCTGATAGCGCTCGGCTGCCTTGCCCAGCGTAAAGCGCGTGCCCTCGGTCGGCGCGCCAAGGGCGTGCTTGCCGGTGAGCAGGCCGCCGGCCAGCGGGTTGTACGGGATCACGGCGAGGCCTTCCTCCTGCGCCAGCGGCAGCAGCTCGCGCTCGATCTCGCGGAACAGCAGGCTGTAGCGTGGCTGCACCGAGACGAAGCGGGCCAGCCGGTTCGCTTCCTGTTTACCCAGCGCGCGGGCCAGCCGGTAGGCGAGGAAGTTCGATACGCCGATGTAGCGCACCTTGCCGCTCTGCACCAGATCGTCGAGGGCGGCCAGCGTTTCGTCGAGCGGCGTGTTCGCATCGTCCGAGTGCAGCTGGTAGAGGTCGATATGATCGGTGCCAAGGCGCGAGAGCGACGCTTCGACGGCCTCGACCAAATGCTTGCGCGAGGCGCCCTGGTTCCAGCTGTGCGGCCCGACCTTGCCGACGGCCTTGGTCGCCAGCACCACTTGGCTGCGGCGGCCCTTGAGCCAGCGGCCAAGGATTTCCTCGGTGCGGCCGGTGGTGGAAAGATCGCCGCCCAACGGGTAGACATCGGCGGTATCGATCAGGTTGATGCCGGCGTCTACCGCCTTATCCAGAATGCGCTGCGCGACGGCTTCGTCGGTCTGCAGACCGAAGGTCATGGTGCCGAGGGCAAGGCGGGAAACAACGAGGCCGGTGCGGCCAAAACGGGTGGTGGGGATGCTCATTGCGGGACCTTGTGCGTGTGGACGCCGCCATTCAGCAAGGCCCGTTCCAGGCTGCAAGCCGCAGCACTGCTGGAAAGCCAAGTGCACGGCTGCGTGTTTTGCAGCAGGGTGCGCATGGCGCTGCTGCATTGCGCACAGGCCGAGCGGCAAGCCTGCTTAGCGGAACACCACGGCCTCGTCCTCGGTCAGCCGTGGCAGGCGTGGCGGCAGGTTAGCGACGAGGCCGTAGCCCAGGCTCGCGATCCACAGCGTGCGCCAGCGCCGGCCCGGGAAGGCCGCGTCGACCACCGTGGTGTTACGCTTGGTCGGCGTTGTTGTGTTACTTAGCCCCGCCCGCATGGCGGGGCTGCCCCACGGACGGGGGTGTGGTGCCCTATTACAGCGTTAGCCAAAATCGTTATTCAGAGAATTGATAGATGAGTGATTTACCAAACTGCCCAAGCTGTAATTCAAGCTTTACATACGAAGACCATGGGCTGCTGATCTGCCCTGAGTGTGGTCATGAATGGAAGGCGGGGGAAAGTGATCAGCACGACGCTCAATTGGTCGTGAAGGATGCAAACGGCAACACGCTCGCCGATGGTGACACCATATCTGTGATCAAGGACCTGAAGGTTAAAGGCACATCCCTGGTCGTTAAAGTGGGGACCAAGGTAAAGAACATAAAGCTTGTCGATGGGGACCACAATATCGATTGCAAAATCGACGGCATTGGACCGATGAAGCTCAAATCGGAGTTCGTTAAAAAGGCCTGAATGCCCGCCCGCAGTGCGGGCAGGGCAGTAGTGCCGA
>NZ_JANBVF010000033.1 GCF_024437655.1 Chitinolyticbacter albus | reverse complement strand
CGATGGGGACCACAATATCGATTGCAAAATCGACGGCATTGGACCGATGAAGCTCAAATCGGAGTTCGTTAAAAAGGCCTGAATGCCCGCCCGCAGTGCGGGCAGGGCAGTAGTGCCGATCAGGCGGACTTCAGCGCGTTGCGCTCGAGCGAGTAGCGGTTTTCCGGAATCGCCAGGCCGAGGTGGCCGCGCATCAGATCGAGATGACGAGCCGCTTTTGCAGCACACGCCAGGTTGTCGGATCGTCCCAGCCGATGCCCATCCAGAAATCATTGCCGTGGGTATTGGCGTTGTAGACAAAGATGTTGCAGCGGGGAATTCCCGCCTCGGCCAGCTTCGTCTGTGCGTATTCGACCAGCATTCTGCCCATGCCCATGCCCATGCCCATGCCCATGCCCATGCCCATACCTATGCCTTGGCCGCGATGGCTGGGTGCCACGGCCAGATGATGCAGGCCGAGCGGCAAGCCGGCTTAGCGGAACAGCACGGCCTCGTCCTCGGCCAGCCGCGGCAGGCGCGGCGGCAAGTCATCGGCGAGGCCGTAGCCCAGGCTCGCGATCCACAGCGTGCGCCAGCGCCCGTCCGGAAAGAACGCAGCATCGACGGCTGTGGTGTCCAGGCCCGACATCGGCGCCACCGCAAGGCCCAGTGCCCGTGCCGCCAGGATCAAATAGCCGGTCTGCAGCGCTGCGTTGCTGGTGGCCGAGGACTCGATCAGCGCGGGATGGCTGTCGAAGAAGCTGCGCGCATCAAAGCCGGGGAACAAGCGGGGTAGGGTCTCGTGGAAACGGCTATCCCAGGCGATCAGCACGGTGACCGGTGCTGCCAGCACGCGTTCGCGATTGCGCGCGGACAGCGCCGGCGCCAGCAGTGCCTTGGCATCAACGCTTTCCACGAACACAAAGCGCGCCGGCTGCGCATTGAAGCCGGTTGGGCCATGGCGCACCAGATCGTAGAGCTGGGTGAGCGTTTCTCGGCTGACTGGGATATCGGCAAAGCGCTGGACGGTGCGCGCGTCGTAGAACAGCTGCGCGAGAGTGGCGGCGGGAAGCGGAATGGTCATGGTGGGAAACCCCGCCCACAGTGGGGGCGGGGTATGGCCGGTCAGGCGGACTTCAGCGCGTTGCGCTCGAGCGAGTAGCGGTTTTCCGGGATCGCCAAGCCGAGGTTGCCGCGCAGGGTGGAGGCCTCGTACTCGGTGCGGAACAGGCCGCGATGCCGGAGGATGGGCACCACCAGGTCGATGAAGTCGACGAGGCCGCCGGGGTAGGTGGGCGCCAGCAGGTTGAAGCCGTCGGCCGCCTCGCTGACGAACCATTCCTCCAGCTGGTCGGCGATGCTTTCCGGCGTGCCGTGGATCACGCGGTGGCCGCGTGCGCCCGCCACCCATTCGTAGAGCTGGCGGATGGTGAGGTTCTCGCGTGCGGCCAGGTCCAGCAGCAGGCGCTGGCGGCTCTTGTTGTTGTTGGTTTCCGGCAGATCCTGCGGCACCGGGCCGTCAAGGTCGTAGTCGCGCAGCGCGTCCGATCCGCCGAGGCTCGCCAGCAGCGACAGGCCGATTTCCGGATCGATCAACTGGCGCAGCTGTTCCTTCTTGTCGAGCGCCTCCTGTTCGGTACGGCCGATCACCGGGTACACGCCTGGCAGGATCTTGATGTGGTCCGGATTGCGGCCGTACTTGTTGGCAGCGCGGCCCTTTACGTCGCGATAGAAGGCTTGCGCGTCTTCCAGCGTCTGCCAGGCGGCGAAGATGGCTTCGGCAGTCTTGGCGGCGAGCTCGCGGCCCGGCTCGGATGCGCCGGCCTGCACGATCACCGGGTGGCCCTGCGGCGAGCGCGGCACCGAGAGCGGGCCCTTCACTTTGAAGTATTCGCCCACATGGTTGAGCTCGTGCAGCTTGTCCGGATCGGTGTAGACGCCGGCGGCCTTGTCGTAGATGTGAGCGTCGTCTTCCCAGCTATCCCACAGGCCCTTGACCACCTCGACGAATTCCTCGGCGCGGCGATAGCGGTCGGCATGCTCCGGGTGGCCACCCAGGCCGAAGTTGTACGCAGCGTTGGCATTGCCCGAGGTGACTACGTTCCAGGCGGCGCGACCACCCGAGAGCAGGTCGAGCGAGGCGAACTTGCGCGCGATGTGCCACGGCTCGTTGTAGGTGGTGGAGGCGGTGGCGACGAAGCCGATGTTCTTGGTGACGGCCGACAGCGCCGAATACAGCGTGATCGGCTCGAAGCTGCTGCCGGCGCTGTGGCCGCTCTTGGCGCGCAGGTTGCGATCACCGGTGCCACGCCACAGGCCATCGCTGTCGGCAGTGAAGATGGCGTCGAACTTGGCCGCTTCGGCGATCTGCGCCAGTTTCTTGAAGTGCTCGAACTCGGTGGCGCCGGCCGGATGCGTATCCGGGTGGCGCCAGGCTGCGGCGTGATGGCCGGTCGGCGAAAGGAAGGCGCCGAGCTTGATCTGACGTTTCTTGCTCATGGTGAGGCTCCTGGTGAGGACTGGGCAGCCGCGAGGCTGCAGGCAGGGGCCGATTTAGCAAGGGGTGTACCAGCTCGTTGCTGGCATGGCTGATCGCGCGTAAGTGACTAAATTAAATGAGGATTTATGGCCGTTGCCGTGTGCGAGAGTGCCGGGGCGAGGTGGGGCCTAAGGTGCTGCTGTTGCGCTTGGCGCAAGCTGCTGGCCGCACTGTGCAAAAAGCCGCAGCGTTTGCTGCAGGGGCAGCAGCGAGGCTGGTCGAGCCAGACAGGTAGTCGCTGCGGCGTCGGCCGCAGTTCACATCGGCAGCCGAGCATCACCCAGGGCGGTTGCTGCGGTTCACCCTAAGCGCAGGTCGAACAACCAGTTGCCGGATAGATCGATATAGCCTTCGCGCCCGTCGCGGCTGGCTTCGAGCACATCCGCGTAAAGCCCGAACTGGATGTCGTCGAAATCCGGAGCGATGACGACATTTCCGGTCCGACCGATGCAGCCCCAGCGCTCGCCGGCTTCGTCACTGACGATGGCCAGAGCGCAAGGCATGAAGCTGCTGGCGTCTGCAAAGGTAGCGGCTATCACCAGCTTGCCCTGGCGGTCGATGTAGCCATAGCGGCCTGCGATCTCGACCCGCGCCAGCCCCTGGCTCAGATCGGCGAGGTCGTCGTACTGCGGCGCGAGCACCGTGGCGCCGCTGCCGTCGATAAACCCGTAGCGCTCATCGCGCACCACCACGGCCAGGCCTTCCGCGCAGTAAGGAAAGACGCTGTCAAAATCCGGCGCCAGCATGGTGTCGCCTGCGCGGTTGATGAAAACGACGCGACCGTCGTCGTTCACCGCGCGGGCCAGGCCATTGGCGGAAAAATCGCCGAGTCGCTCGTAGCACGGCGCGATCAGCCAGTCGCCGTTGCTATCGATCACGCCCTGTTTGCCCGCCGTTTCGACCCGCGCCATGCCGTGCGTATCAAAAGCGCGGGCGTTGTCGAAGCGGGCCGGAATTGCCAGCTCGCCGCTACGGTTGCAGTAGCCGTGAAGATAGCCTTCGCCAGCCACGCTGACGGGGGCCAAGCCGCAGTCCGCGAAATCGCCGGCGCTGAAAAAGCGCGGCTTGATCGCCCATTGGCCATCCATGTTGATGTAGCCGTAGCCCGCTTCGCGATCCGGGTCGATGCTCGCCGACGCGAGCCCGGCGCAGAATGCGCCAAGCTCGTGGTAGCGCGGCGCGATGACGATGTGCCCGTGGCGGTCGGCATAGCCTTGTTGACCGCCGCGGTTTTCGACGGGCAGCCAGAGCGCGGCATCGAGTGCGGTGAGATTGTTCATCGTGTTCCCTGCGCAAAGAGGGGGTGAGGATACACCGGGCCGCAACGCGCCGGCCCTGTTCATGGGATGCTTGAAACCGTGATCGCACCGAGAACAACGGGGCACAGCGCAACTGCTCAAGTGTCGTCGTGGTCCAGCAGCTCTTCGGGGAGAATGTTGTCGCGCATCGCCTGCAAATGGGCACTCGCTGCGGCATCGGGTTCGAACACTGCGCGGCCTACGACCTGTATCAGCGCGCCATGGTCCGCCTCGGCATCGGCCGCTTCTGCCGCCATCAGCCAGCGCACGCCGTCGCGGTAGTCGTGGTGTTGCCCATTGCGCGGGTTGCCACGGATGGCAGCGAGCGCCAACATGGCGAGGGCATGGCGACGACGATGCACCCGCTTTTCCAGCAGCGGAATGGCGTATTCCAGCAGTGCTTCGTCATGCAGCCAGGGCAGCAGCTGGCATAGTCCATCAAGATTGTTGCCACTACGATCGATCAGTTCGTCCTCGGCGATCAGCAGCGTGATCAGGCCGCTGGCTTTGGCGAGCACGCGTTCACGCTTGCCTTCATCGTCTGCGGCAACCGCCTGCCGCCCGTAGCAGGTGAGCAGTACATCGGCGTGGCTCAAGCACGGTGGATTCTCGTGCATGCTGTGGGTATGCGCGAGTTCCATCCAGGCTACGACATCATCCAGCGTGCCGGCTACCCGGCCCTGGAGCCAGCGCCTGCCTAGAAAGCTTGCGCACTGCCCGTTCCCTTCGTGCAGTCCGATGCGGCAGAAATCCACAGCCGCTTCATCGGACAGGGTCCGGGCAATGTCATACCAGGCGTCGTTCTGTGGCTGATGGCGTTCCGCTTCGGCGTACCAGGCTTGGGCAACAGCTGGGTTGGCCATGAATCCGCCTTCACCGGTCTCGGCCAGCCGCGCATACAGCAGCATGGCTGTGGTGTTGGCGCGCTCGTGCACTGCCCGCTCCAGCATCGCTGGGAGCCAGTCGGCGCCGTGTTCGAGCGCGGTTTCGTAGACCTTGAGCTGGCCATGTTCGATCTTGTTGGTGCTCAAGCCATGGCGGATCGGGCCGGTTTCTGCAATCTCACGGGCCACCACTATGCGCTGTGGATGATCGTCGCTCATCTCGTCGAGCATCTGCAGCAGCAGATACTGGCGCTGGCCGGGGCGCAGTGGCTTGGCCAGTTCCTGGACTAGCCTGTCGGATACCACATCGGCGCCGGCCTGCGCATCAGGGTCATAGCTGATGCCGGTGTTGTGATACAGCCAGCGGTAAAAGCGCGGGTAGTCCACAAGTGCCCGCTGGGTCTCATCCAAGTGGGCGAGCTCGCGGCTATCGAGCCACGCCTGTAGGCGCTCGTCATCGAGATGCCAGGCGCGTGCGGGCAGTACACAGAACACGGTTGGATGGGCCGCCTGGCTTAGACGCAGGAAGTAATCCATCAGCCAGCAGTTGCTGCCATCCAGATCGTAACGCAGCGCGGGCTTGCTCCCGCCCAGGCCTTGCTTCAGCCGTTGCCACATTCCTTGGGGCGGGTCGGCATCAGCCGCGCCATTCTCGTCATCGGCGTAGACGTTGCGGCCGATTTCGATGGCGGGCAGGCTGGCCGGGCGCTGGCGCGGGAAGCTGCGCTCGGAGTCGGATGGCAGGCCGGCCTGGGCGAGCAGGCGCACCACGCCGGCGCGTTCGGTGTCGTCGTCGGCGACCTGGTGGTTGTATGGGCTGGTGGTGCTGTGTTCGCTGTCCCGACCTGCCAGCAGGTCCGCCAGCCAGAGGTCGAAATACGGCTCGGCCGGGTCGTATTCGCCAAGATGGAACAGCGCGAGCGCCGGAGCCGGCCACAAAGCGGGGTCGCGCTCCAGCGCGTCGAGCACTGCGATCAGCAGCAGATCGCTGAAATAGCTGGCGGCACTGGCTGTGGCATCGCGCGGGGCCAGTCGGTCCTGTTGCGGATCGCAGCCGCGAAAGAGGCTGAGCCGATGCTGGCAGAACTGCCAGTAGGCGGCTTCAAGCAGGCACGCCTGCGCCGATTCCGGTGCTGCCTGACGCCATTGTTGCAGGCGCGCATGACTCTCGGCCCCATGGGCAAACAGCGTGTCGCCATCGCTGACCAGCAGGTGGAAGAGGGTTTCTTCGCGCTGCACATCCCGCCGCGCTGCTTCGGTCTCGGCTTGCAGCAGCGCGTGCAGTTCGGCAAATCGCCCCGCGTGCAGATGATCGTGGATGGTCAGCGCTAGCGCCGGACTCGGGTATGGCAGCTCGCTTGGCAGCCAGGGGTGGTAAGGCAGGACAGTAGCCGCAAGACACGTTGAAGCGGGCGCATAGGATTTGATGTTGCGACGCTGCTTTTCCCACCACATGACCGGCTCTCCACCTTTGATTTGAGGGAGGCATTATGTGTGAATTGACGAAAATTGTATTGATGGGGTAAGAATATTCGGGGTGGTGGACTTCCGACTTCAGATGGGGGCCGGATCACGCGGCGTTACGAGAAACCGCGGGAATGCCGCTGTTGTGCTGGCTGCAAGCTGCTGGCCGCACTGCGCAAAAAGCCGCATGCCAGCGAATCGGGGCAAGGCTGCTGCATCGGTTTTGCTCGCCAAGTTGCCGGTTTGCTCGGCCAATGGCGGAAACACGCCGTTGGCATGTCACTTGCTCGATGGGCTGTACCTCTTCTTGTCCAGGAGCATCCCATGGGTCACCCCACTGTCTACCCCACCGGCGCTACGCGCTACGATCCCGAGGCTGCGTGGAGCGGCTACACGCTGTTCCAGGCTGCCGACCTTGGGGCGCTGCTGATCGACATGAACGGCCGTGAGGTCAAGTTGTGGCGCGGCCTGCAGGGCTTTCCCAACAAGCTCTTGCCCGGCGGGCAGGTGCTGGGCAGCACCGGCAGGCGCGATCCGCAGCATGGCTTCCAGGACCAGTTGGACCTGGTGCAAGTGGACTGGGACGGCAAGGTGGTGTGGCGCTTCAGCGAGCTGGAACACATCTCCGATCCAGGCCAGCCCGCCCGCTGGTACGCGCGCCAGCACCATGATTTCCAGCGTGAGGGCAATCCTGTTGGCTACTACGCGCCGCAGTTCGAGCCCAGGGTCAGCGGTGGTTCGACGCTGCTCTTGGTGCACGAGGATGTGAGCCGGCCCGAAATCTCCGAATACAAGCTGCTCGACGACAAATTCGTCGAGGTGAGCTGGGACGGCAAGGTGGTGTGGGAGTGGCGGGCCAGCGACCACTACGATGAGCTGGGCTTTGACGAGGCGGCGCGCGCCGCGATCTATCGCAACCCCAACCTGCGGCCGCGCGCCGATGGCCCGATCGGCGATTGGCTGCATATCAACTCGCTGTCGCGCATTGGCGCCAACCGGCATTACGACCAGGGCGACGAGCGCTTCCATCCGGACAACATCATCTGGGATGCGCGCGACGCCAACCTGATGGCGATCACCGACCGGCGCAGCGGCAAGGTGGTCTGGCGCCTGGGGCCGCGCTACGACGGCAGCACCGCCGAACGCGAACTGGGCTGGATCATCGGCCAGCACCACGCCCACATCATCCCGCGCGGGCTGCCGGGCGAGGGCAATCTGCTGGTGTTCGACAACGGCGGCTGGGCCGGCTACGGCGAGCCGCATCCGGCCGCGCCGCAGGGCGTACAGCACGTGCGCCGCGACTATTCGCGGGTGCTGGAAATCGACCCGGTGACACTCGCCATCGTCTGGCAGTACACGCCGGCAGAGGCTGGCTTCGTGGTACCGCTCGACGCCGCACGCTTCTACAGCCCCTTCATCAGCAGCGCGCAGCGCCTGCCCAATGGCAACACGCTGATCACCGAGGGCGCCAACGGTCGCATCTTCGAGGTGACGCGCGAGCACACCCTGGTGTGGGAATACATCAGCCCGTATTGGGGCAGCGGCCGCCATGCGCTCAACCTGGTCTACCGCGCCTACCGCGTTCCCTACGACTGGGTGCCGCAGCTGCCGCACCCGGACGAGGTGGAGATCGCGACGATCGATGTCGCCACCTTCCGGGTGCCCGGGGCTGCGGCTCCAGGGCGGGTTTCGGAGACGGTGATCGCCGAGATCGATACCAGCCAGCCCGACGCGGTGTTTTGCGTGCTGACGGCCGAGTAGGCCAACCGGCGTTAACGAGGCCCCGGCCTGCCTGTTGCGAGCGCTTCGGCGCCAGGGGCCGGGGGATGAGCGATTCTGGCGCGCACTGCCGGGGAGGCCAGGCAGGTGGCCACGGCTTCATAGCCCATGGCGCCCGGGAGCGGCGCAACCCGGCTGGGCGGGCTGTGGTTGGCCGGGCAAAGGATGATGGCCTCATCCGAACCCACCATAGCCAGATCCAGCAGGGCGGACGAGCGCGTAATCAGGAACAGGGGCCGGGCGCCCTCTCTTGCGCGGTGGCGTAGATGGGTGGCCAGGGCCTCCTGCGTGGCCTGGTCCAGCCCCTGTTCGACCAGATCGATGACCAAGGCGGTCGGGCCTTTGGCTGAGAGGCAAGCAAGCAACGCGATCAGGGCATCCGAGTTGGTCGCCCCCTCCTCAAGCAGCCAGTTCAGGACGCTGGCGGCGCGTTCACGCATGCACGCCTCGGCCTCTGCCGGGCGCGTTGGCATGTCGTCCGGGGCAAGCCGCCGGTCCAGGCCGACGAAGGCCGCGCCCGGGATCGCTTGCGCCAACTGCCAGGCCAGGCGCGTCTTGCCGCTGCCCAGCGAGCCGATGATGTAATTGATGGGGCGGATATCAGGCAGCTCGAACCACTCGCCACCCCAGGGCCAGGGTAGTGTGAGCGCGACGGCAGGCGCGGCGGCGCGATCAAGCAGATGGTTGAGGTCGCCCTGCGCTGGCATTTTCCCGCTTGCGATACCGGCGCGCAGATCGCGCACCTTGTCGAGCTTCTCCAGAATGCTCTGGATGTCCCGATTCAGCGCCGCTTCATGGTGGAGCAGCGCCGTTTCCAGGCTGCGCATATCGCCGTCGAGCGCAAGCCCGGTCTGGGCAAGGCTCAGGCCCAGTTGACGCAGCGCCACCACCTCGGCCGCGCGCGCCACATCCTCTGGGCTGTACGCCCGATATCCGGCCATGGTCCTGCTCGGCGTCACCAGACCGTGTTGCTCGTAAAGGCGCAGGGCCTTGGCGGATACCCCAAGCCGTTTCGCGGCTTCGGATGCGTTCAGAAATCGTATGGAAGAACTCATGGCTCACCTTCCCGGTTGTCGACCAACTGGTCAACGACAGCCTGAGGGTGGCCCCAAGGGCTGGGTCAACACCATGATGCGCCACGGCTGTCGGCCGTTGTGGCCTGCGCTTTCCGGTTCACGGGTCGGAGCAGTTGAATGCCGGGACCCCCCTGCCGCCTTACCATGAAGGGGCAGGGGGCAGAGGGGAGCGGTAGCGGTGGCCTGCGCCAGGCGCGCGCTGCTTCAAGTGCCGGGAGGATCGCCTATCCGCGGCCCGCAGCCACTCAAACCGTTGCCACCGCTGCGCCAGCCCGTACCGATACCAGCCATGCCTGCAACTCCTCGCTGCCGTAGACCTCATCGGCGATGAAATGATCGCCCCCCGGGATCAGCGTCAGTTGCGCCGGGGCACCGAGTGCCTGCAGCGTGCTGACCGCGCTGGCGGCGCCGGCGACCGGTGCCTTGTCGTCCGCGTCGCCATGGAACACCCACACGGGCGTGCGCCGCAGTGCCGCCAGGCCCGATTCCCCCACAGCCTCGGGGACTCGGCCGGACACGGCGACGACGGCAGCGAAGCGTTCGGGGTGGCGGCTGGCTATCTGCCAGACACCGGCTGAACCCAGGCTGAAGCCTGACAACACCACGCGGTCGATGTCGTGCACGGCGCGGATCTTGTCGATCAACGCGAACAGCTCTTCCTGCCACTCGGGCCAGGTGGTGCCCTCGGGGATCTGCAGCGCCAGCCAGTAGTAGGGAAGTGGGGCGTTGTCGTTCACGTATTTGGGAAAGCCCCAGGCCAGCAACTTGGAAAGATCGTTGCCCCTGTCTTTTGCGCCGTGCAGGAACACGACCAAGGGCGCCGCCGTGCTATGGCCCAGGGCGGGCGCGTACAGATAGGGCAGCCCAGCGCGGGCGGTGGCGTAGACGTGTTGTTCGATGCTCATGGTGTACTCCTTGGTTGGGTACTGCGTGGACTTGCCCGCCGCGTTCGGGGGAAGGCCCCGATCGTGGCGGTGAAAAGGCGCTGCATAGGCTCAGGCGAACGACACATCGGGGTCTATCCTCGGTTTGCGTTCGGCTTCTTCGCCCGTCTCCACCGGCTTGGGCGCACCGGCGCTCGCGGCCGGCGTGGCCGAACCGGCGGGTACTGCTTCGAGCGGTGCCTTGGGTTCGCCGTCGATGCTCTCGGGCAGGAAGCCGTCCGACTGCTTGCTCCACAGCCGCCAATAGGCGCCGCGCAGCGCCAACAGTTCGGCGTGGCTGCCGTCCTCGACGATGCGGCCGTCGTCGAACACCAGGATGCGGTCGAGATGGGCGATGGTGGACAAGCGGTGGGCGACGACCAGCACGGTCTTGCCCTTCATCACTTCGTCCAGCGTTTCCTGGATGGCGCGCTCGGTGATCGAATCGAGGCTGGAGGTCGCCTCGTCGAGGATGAGGATGGGGGCATCCTTGAGGATGACGCGGGCGATGGCGATGCGCTGGCGCTGGCCGCCCGAGAGCTTGACGCCGCGCTCACCCACCATGCCGGCGTAGCCTTCGCGCAGCTGCAGGATGAAATCGTGCGCGTGCGCCTTTCTCGCGGCGTCCTCCACCTCGGCATCGCTCGCTTCCAGCCGGCCGTAGCGGATGTTCTCGCGCAACGAGCGGTGGAACAGCGTCGGGTCCTGCGGGATCAGGCCCAGCTGGCTGTGCAGCGCGTCCTGCGTCATGGTGCGGATATCGACGCCATCGATCAGGATCTGGCCGCCGTCGAGGTCGTAAAGCCGCAGCAGCGTGCTGACGAAGGTCGATTTGCCCGAGCCCGAGAAGCCGACGAGGCCCACGCGCTGCCCGGCCGGAATGGTCAGGCTCAGGCTATCGAACACGCGGCGCTCGCCGCCGTAGCCGAAATCCACCTGGCGGAACTCGATCCGGCCGTCGCGTATCGTCGCCGGGCTGGCGCCGGGCTGATCGATCAGCTCGTGCGAGCGCACGATGGTGTGCACGCCGTTGGCGACGTTGCCGATGAATTCGAAGAACTCCAGGAAACGGCGCGACAGGTTGCGTGCTTCGTTGATGATCAGGAGCGACAGGCTCACCGCCATCACGAACTCGGCCACGCCGATCTCGCCGCTGCCCCACAGCTGCAGCGCGTAGTAGAGCGTGCCGATCTTGAGCACCGCGGCGGCGGAGAACTGAAACCAGCGCACCCGCTCCGAATAGCCGTTGGAGGTGCGTACTGCTTTGAGCTCACGCTTGAGCGTTTCGTCGAGCAGGGCGCGCTCGTGGCCGAGCCGGGCGAACAGCCGGGCGCTCGCGAGGTTGGTCACCGAATCGACCACCTGGCCGGTGGTTTCGCTGCGCGCGCTCGAGGCCTTGAACGCATACGGTTGTGCACGGCGTGCCAGCGCGTAGGAGATGCCGATGAACAGCACCGCCCAGATGAAGACGAAGGCGGCAAGCGACGGGTGGGCGCCGTAGAGCAGGGCGATCGACACGCTGAACACGATGAAGATCGGCCAGAACTCGGTGATCAGCGACCACAACGTCTGCGTCACACCCATCGAGGTTTCGCTGATGCGGTGCGCCAGCGCGCCTGCGAAGTTATTGCTGAGATAGCGATGCGAATGGTGCTGCAGATAGTGGTAGACGTGACGCGTCACGTTCTGGCGCTGGCGCGGCCCCAGCCGGATCTGGATGCCGCCGGCCAGCCGGCCGAACAGCACTTCGCCGATCGAGAACGCGAAGAAGATCATCAGCGGCACGTGCAGCGCATCGATCAGCGCCAGCGATTGTTCCTGCGCACTGGTCACGCCCTTGATCACGCGCGACAGAGCGTACGGAATCATGATGCCGCAGGTGGCATTCAGCGTTTCGGCCGCCAGCATCGCGGCGTACCACCAGCGGAACTGGGCGACAAAGTAGCCGATGAAACGAAACGGTGTATCGGGCAGGACGGGAGTGCCGGGTGCCCGTTGCTGCACGGGCTGGTGGGTGGTGCTTGAAGCGGAAGTCATCGTATTCCTTGGCGTGGGGGCGCCGTGTTCGGTCAGGGTTCCGGGCCGCGTTAGCGGGCGCTCCAGTGCACGCCGCCGAAGAAGGCGGCGATCTCGGTACGCGAGGCGCTGGTCAGCGGCGGGCCTTGGATGCGCGGGTAGACGGTGGTGGCATAGGTCTGGAACCAGCGCGGTAGCGTTGGGTGCCGGCAGAAGTAGCCTTGGTGCGTGTATTCGCGGCGCAGCTCGGTGCTGTCCGCGTCGTAGCGGTCCACCTGGACGGCGTCGTAGCGCGCACACTGCGCCTCGCCCAGTGTGTCGGCAGCGACTTTCAGCTCGATGAGTTCGTACTGCGCATCCGAGAGCCGCTGCTGCAGTAACCGTTGCACGCTGGCTACCAACGCATCGGGCGCAGGCGCAGCTTCGCGCACGGCCAGCACGCCGACCGAAACCAGCGCCGCGTCATTGCCATTGCCGGTGCTGAACCGCTTGTGGAACACCACGGCTTCTGGCTTCGCGGAGCCCACGCGCCAGCCCTCGGCCTTGGGCGCGGCCACCACAAAGCCATCGCCACGGTATTCGGCGGCGAGCGGCGCCGTTGGCGTACGTGTCGCGCAGCTGGCCAGCAGCAGCGCTGCGATCAGAATCAATGGCTTCATTTGGCGGGCTCCGCGGCAAGAGGGGGCATGGCAGGGGGCGCAAGTGGCGTGGTGTCCAGCGTGCGCACCGGTTCGGGGAAGCGATCCATCGTCGCCAGTGGCGGGAACAGACGCGTCCATAGCCCGGTGACGATGAGCGTGGCCACGCCGCCCACCACCGTGGCACGCACGGCACCGAGCCAGGCGGCAGCCAGGCCCGATTCGAATTCGCCCAGCTCATTGGAGGCGCCGATGAACACCGCGTTGACCGCGCTGACACGGCCGCGGATCGCATCCGGGGTTTCCAGCTGCACCAAGAGGTGCCGCACGAACACGCTGACCATGTCGCCCGCGCCGGTCAGCGCCAGCGCGAACACCGATAGCGCCAAGCTGGTCGACAAGCCGAAGGCGATGGTGGCCACGCCATAGAGCGCCACGCCGCCGAACATCCAGCGCCCGGCGTGGCGCGAGATCGGCCAGAACGTGAGCAGCAGCGAGGTAACGGCTGCGCCGATCGCAGGTGCGGTGCGCAGCAGCCCGAGGCCCGTGGGGCCCACGGCCAGCACGTCGCGCGCGAACACCGGCAGCAGCGCGGTTACGCCGCCGAACAGCACGGCAAAGAGATCGAGCGAAATGGCGCCGAGCACCGTGGGGCGCGAGCGCACGAAGCGAAAGCCCGCCAGCACGCCATCGAGCGAGATCGGCGAGCGTTGCGTGCTCTGGCGCGAACGCACCGACAACGTCAGCAGCACGGCCGTCACCAAGAGCAGCGTGGCCGTGGCGTATACCACCTGCGGCCCGGCAAGGTAGAGCAACCCGCCCAGCACCGGCCCCGCGATCACGGCTGCGTGAAAGCTGGACGAGCTGATGGCGGTGGCGCGGCTGAAGTCAGCAGCGGGCACGAGGTTCATCACGATGGCCTGGCCCGCCGGCATCGCCAGCGCCCGGGCGCAGCCGGCCAACACCAGCACCGCGAAGATGGGCCACACCACGGTGAGCCCGCGCGCACTGAACCACCACAGCGCCAGCGCGGTGGCGGCCTGCAGGCCGTAGCTGACCAGCAACACGCGGGTGCGATCGAACCGGTCGGCGATCTGCCCGGCCGGCAGGATCAGCACCAAAAAGGGCGCGAACTGCGCCAGGCCCACGAGGCCCAGGTCGAGCATGTTGCCGGTCAGGTCGTACACCTGCCAGCCGATGGCCACGTTCACCATCTGCATGGCCAGCGTCACGATCAGGCGCGCGGCGAGATAACGGGAAAAATCGCCGTGGCGCAGCACGGCGAAGGCGGAGTTCGAGGCAAAGGCGGTCATCGAAGGGGCTGTCAGGTGCGGAAGGAAGGACAAGTCATGGCGACTCCGGGTACGAAAAGGAGTACGCCCGGCACACACCGATCGTGCGTGCCGGGCGGCCGCTGTTTACCAGGCGAATTGCCAGTTGTGCGCCTCGTCGTCGACCAGCACCACATCCTGGCGCGGGTTGTCGTGGCCGCCGAACTCGGACAGCACGTCGTCCTTGATCGCGGTGAAGGCATAGCTGCCGCGATCACGCGAGCGGGCCAGCGGCACGTCGACCACGCGCTTGATGCGGCCCGGGCGCGGCTGCATCACCACCACGCGGTCACCCAGGTAAACCGCTTCTTCCACATCGTGCGTCACCAGGATGGCCGTGATGCCCTCGGCGGCCCAGATGCGTTCCAGTTCTTGCTGCAGGTGCGCGCGGGTCAGTGCGTCGAGCGCGCCGAACGGCTCATCCAGCAGCAGCACCTCGGGGCGGTTCACCAGTGCGCGGGCGATGGCGACGCGCTGGCTCATGCCGCCGGAGAGCTGGTAGGGGTAGGCCTTCTCGAAGCCCTTGAGCCCGACGAGCTCGATGTGCTCCTGGATGGTTTTCTGCTTCTGGCTCTCGGTGAATTCCTTGTTGTTCAAGAGGCCCAGGCCCACGTTCTGCTCGACCGTGAGCCACGGGAACAGGCGGTGCTCCTGGAACACGATGCCGCGATCGAGGCTGGTGCCGACGATGCGCTTGCCGTCGAGCAGGATCTCGCCCTGGTATTCGTCCTCCAGGCCGATCACCAGGCGTAAGAGCGTGGATTTGCCGCAACCGGACGAGCCGACGATGGAGACGAATTCGCCCGGCTTGATGGTGAGCGAGATGTCGTCCAGCACTGGCAAGGGTTCGCCCTTGACCTGGTATTGCTTGGACAGCGATTTGATTTCGAGCGTGCCGGCGTGGGCCATGGTGTTTAACTCCTGTTGTCTTGTCGTATGTCGAATCTGGGTAGGCACCGCTTCAGCGGCGCCGGCTACAGCGCCCCGCAGCGCGGGGCAGGGGAAGGAAAACGGGGATCATCAGAACTGCGCCACCGAGCGGCCGCGCCAGCTCAAAAGGCGAGCCTCGATCTTGCTGGCCGACCAGTTGAGGATGAAGCCGACGAGGCCGACGACGATCACCCCGAGCAGCACCTGGTCCATCCAGAAGTGTTCGCGGCCGTCGACCAGCAGGTTGCCGATGCCCGCGCCCGAGGTCAGCAGGTATTCGGCGCCCAGCGTGGCGAGCCAGGCGTAGATCAGCGCGAGGTAGATGCCGGTGAAGATGGACGGCGTGGCCGAGGGCAGCACCACGCGGGTGAACACCTGGCGGCGGGTGTAGGCAAAGATGCGCGCCACCTCGATATGGTCGCGCGACACGCTGCGTATGCCCTCGAAGGTGTTGAGCACCACCGGGAAGAACGCAGCCAGCGACAGGAAGGCGATCTTGGCCGGATCACCCAGGCCGAACCACACCGAGATCAGCGGAATCCACGCCAGGAGCGACACCTGCTTGATGGTGTGAAAACTCGGGCCGACCAGGCTTTCGAATAACCGCGATACGCCCAGCAGCGCGCCCACGATGAGGCCGGCCACCGTGCCGAGCACGAAGCCCGTCACCATGCGGTAGAGGCTGGCGCCGAGCGAATGCCACAGCTCGCCGCTCGCGCTCATGCGCCAGCCGGTCTCGATTACCTTGGACAGCGGCACAAAGAGCTCCGAATCGGTCCAGGCGAAGCGGTAGGCCGCCCACCACCAGGTGAACAGCAGCACCGGGATCACCCAGCCGCGCAGCGCCTTGGGCACGCGGGCCGGATGCAGCAGCCAGAGCGGGGAAGTGGAAGCGTTTGATGTTGTCATTGCAGGTTCCTCAAAATGCGTCGCGGCGCCAGCGCAGCAGCCGGGCTTCGATCAGGGCAAGGATCTTGTCGAGCGCGTAGCCCACCGCACCGACCACGACCACGGCGGCCAGCACCACGTCGAGCTGATAGAGCTGGCGGCCGTACACGATCAGGAAGCCCAGGCCTTCGCTGGAGGCCAGGAGCTCCACGCCAACCAGCGCCAGCCAGGAATGGGTGAGGCCGTAGCGCACGCCGTTCCAGATCGGCGGGAAGGCGGCCGGCAGCACAACGCGGCGCAGCATCTGCCAGCGGTTGAAGCCGTAGACCTTGGCTACCTCGATGTAGCTGCTGGGCACGCCCTGCAGCCCCTTGTAGGTGTTGAGCGTGATCGGCACGAAGGTGGACTTGGCGATCAGGATGATCTTCAGCGCCTCGTCGATCCCGACCACCATCATCAACAGTGGCAGCCAGCCCAGCGACGGTACCTGGGCGAAGGCCTTGAACGTGGGGTAGAGATAATCCTTCACCAGCGGTGATAGCCCCATCGCCACGCCGAGCGCGAGGCCCAGCACGGCGCCGGTCAGAAAGCCGAACAGCACGCGCTGCAGGCTGATCAGCGTGTTGCTCTGCAATTCGCCCGTGTTGAAGAGATCGACGAAGGTGGCGGCCACCGTCAGCGGTGCCGGCAGGATCTGCGCCGGTATCCATTGGTACGAGGCAGCGAGCTGCCACAACGCCAGCACCGCGAGCGGCACTGGCCAGGCCAGCAGCCAGCCGCGCACGCGCGGCCACAGTGCAGCGAGCTTGAGGGGAGGGCGGCGCCGTGCCGGCGGCGCCGGGCGGGCGCGGGGCAGTGCCGCGATGTCGTCGCCCAGGGCGACGGTGGAAATGGTGGTGGACATGGGTTTCTCCGGGCGGATCAGGAACGCGCCTGCTTGGATGGGCGAGCGGGGGCGGCCAGGCGCTTGCCGGCGGCGTCGATCGGCTGCCAGTAGCCGGCAAGGCTTGCATCCCTGAGCGCGGCATCGAGGAAGCGGCGATCAAACCAAGTCGACACATCCACCGGCTTGCGGATCAGCTTGAGCTTCAAGAGGCCCTCGGCCACTTCGCGGTAACGCGCCACGGCGAAGTCGTCGAGCAGCGGGCTGAACTGGCTCTTCAGCGATTCACCCGAGTAATCCTCGCGGATCACCGATTCGGGCACGCCCATGCGCGCCCACAGCGCGTAGGCCTCATTGGCATTGGCGTCATCCGCCACCCAGCGCGAGGCCTTCACCAGGCCGCGAACCACGCGGGTGGTCGCTTCCGGGTAGCGGCTGGCGAACTCGTCGGTAACCAAGAGCGCGTTCTGCCGCGTGTAGAGCGGGGCATGGCCGCGCGTGGTGTAGACGATGCGCACCTTGCCCTGGTCGCGCAGCTTCAGCACCCGCTGGTCCGAGAAGCCGGCGTCGAGGTTGTTGTTGATCAGCGCAGCGTCGATGCCGGGCAGATCGAGGTTCACGATCTTCAGATCGCGCTCGGTGAGGCCATGATCGGCCAGCACCCGGTTGGCCGGCAGCTGCAGGTTGGTGCCAACAAACAGCCCCACCTTGCGGCCCTTGAGATCGGCCACCTTCTGCACCGGCGAGCCGGTGGGCGCGGCAAGGTAGATATTGGTGCGCACGCCGGCCATGGCGATGATGCGGGTCTTGAGCCCGACCGAGCGCCCGACCGTCGAGGGGAAATCGCCCTGCAGCGCGAAATCGAGCTGCTTGTTGGTCAGCGCCTCGTTCACCGCCGGGCCGGCGCCCTTGAAAAAGTGCCACTCGACCTTGATGCCGTCCTGCTTGAACTCGTCGTTGATCCAGTTACGGGTGTAGGCGATGCCACCGCTACCGTAGGTGAATTCGGTGCCGACGGTGGGCGAGGCCACGCCGATGCGGATCACCGTCGGCTGCGCGGCGAGCGCGAATCCGGCGACCAGGGCGCTGCCCAAGGTGGCCAAGGTGCGGGTGATGCGGATGAGGGTCATCGGATATCTCCTAGCGCGCGGCGGTCTGGGTGGCGAGCGGCTTGCCCTGGGCATCCAGCGGCTGCCAGTAGCCGGTGAGCTTCAGCTCCTTGAGCGCAGCGTCGACGAAGCGGCGGTCGATCCAGCGATCGACATCGACATCAGCGCGCACCAGCCGGAATTCCTTCGCACCGGCGACGGCATCCTTGTAGCGGCCGACGAGGAAGGGATCGAACAGCGGAGACAGGCGCTCTTTCAAGGTCTGCTTGGCGTAATCGGTCTCGAACACCGACACCGGGTAGCCCATCAGTGCCCAGGTCTTGAACACCTCGGCGCGGTTTTCCTCTTGCGAGGCCCAATGCGCCGAGCGCACCACGCCACGCACCACGCGCTGCACCGCGTCCGGGTAGCGCCGGACGAAGTCGTCGGTGGCCAGAAGTCCGCTCTGGCGCGTATAGACCGCCGGTTGGCCCAGCGTGCTATAGGCGATGCGAGCCAGGCCCTTGTCGACCAGCTTCAGCGATTCGGCGCCGACGAAGGCTGCGTCGATATCACGGGTGGACAGTGCCGCCTGGGCGGATGCGTTGTCGAAATTGATCAGCCGGATATCGCGCTCCTTGAGGCCGTGCGCGGCGAGGATGCGGTTGATCGGCAGGTGGGCGTTGGTGCCGCGAAACAGCGATACCCGCTTGCCCTTGAGATCGGCCACGCCACGGATCTTGGAATCGGGCGGCACCAGCAGGTAGACGTTGGCGCGGATCGTCACCGGCAGCACCAGCCGGGTATTGAGCCCGCCCGCCTTGCCCATGATCGAGGGCAGATCGCCCTGGAACACCACTTCGAGCTGGTTGTTGGTCAGCGCTTCGGTCACCGCGGGGCCGGCGCCCTTGAAGAAGAACCATTCGACGCGGGTGCCGGTGCCCTTGAACTCGGCATCGATCCAGCCCTTGTGCCGCGCGAGGCCAACCGATCCCGAGGTGTAGACCGGCGGATTGCCGATCGAGGGCGAGGCCACGCCGATGCGTACGACCGGGGGAAGATTACTGGCGTTTGCGGCCAGTGTGATGGCGGCGAACAACGCCGTGGCGGTCACACGTTGAAATAGACTTTTCATGATGATTTCCCTCATCGGTCGCCGCGCCAGCGCAGCGCGCGGGCTTCGAGGCGGGTGGCAAGCTGGTTGAGCAGGGCGCCGACGGTGCCGATCAGCACCATGCCGAAGATGACGAGCTCGACATTGAAGGCGGCGCGGCCGCGGATCACCGTGTCACCGAGGCCCACGTCGCCGTAGGCGGGCAGCAGGAATTCGGCGCCGATGGTGGCAAGCCAGGCGTAGACAAGGCCGAGGTTGAGGCCGGTGATGATCTGGGGCGAGGCTGCCGGCAGGATCAGCCGGGTGAAGAGCTGGCTGCGGGTGAAGGCATAGACCTGCGCCACTTCGATCTGCACGCGGGTCACGCTCTTCACGCCCTCGAAGGTGGCGAGCGTCACCGGGTAGAACACCGAGACGGCGACGAACACGATGCGCGAGGTGTCGTTGTAGCCGAGCCAGATCGACAACAGCGGAATCCACGCAAACAGCGATATCTGCTTGATGGTGTGGAAGGTCGGCCCGATCAGCCGCTCGGCCCAGCGCGAGACGCCCAAGAGTGAACCGAGCGCAATGCCGGCAAGGCTGCCGGCGACAAAACCCGCACCATCGCGCGTGAGGCTCGCCAGCAGCGCCTTGATGAAATCGCCGTGCACGATGTAGTCCCAGGCGACGACCAGCACTTTTTCCGGCGGCACGATCAACTTGGTATTGACCCAGCCGGCGTGGGTGACGAGCGCCCACACGGCGATGAACACGGCCGGCAGCACCAAGCCGCGCCAGTCGCGGGAAACAGGATTCAGGCTCATGGTGTGCTCCTCAAAATGCGCCGCGGCGCCAGCCGAGCAGTCGGGATTCGGCAAAACGCAGCGACAGGTCGAGCACCAGGCCCACCGCGCCGATGGCGATCATGGCAACGACGACGAGATCGAGCTGCAGCAGCTGGCGGCCCCAGACCATCAGGTAGCCGATGCCTTCGCTGGACGCGAGCAGCTCGACGAACACCAGCGTCAGCCACGCCTGCATCACGCCCTGGCGCAGGCCGTTGAACACGCTGGGCGCCGCGGCGGGCAGCACCACGCGGGCGAGGGTCTGCGGCAGCGAGAAGCCGTACACGCGGCCCACTTCCAGCCAGGCGCGCGGAATGTTGGCGATGCCCTTGTAGGTATTCACCGCCACCGGCACCACCACGGCGAGCGAGATCGCGGCGATCTTCAGCGCCTCGTCGATGCCAAGGAAGATGATCAGAAGCGGAATCCAGCCCACCACCGGGAATTGCGACACCACCGAGAAGCTGGGGTAGACGTAGGCGCGCACCTGGCGCGAGAGGCCCAGCGCCACGCCGAGCACGAGGCCGGAACCGCCGCCGATGACAAAGCTCCACGCCACGCGCGAGAGGCTGATGGTCAGGTGATCGAGCAGCTCGCCGCTGTCCCACAGTTCCAGTAGTGACTGCCATACGAGCGAAGGCGGCGGCAGGATCTGCTCGGCCAGCCATTGGCGGTCTACCGCGTATTGCCACAGCGCGAATAGCGCCAGCGGCAGGAGGGCCCCGGCGGCGACGATGCCGGCGAGGCGCCCGGCCCGGGCGAGCCGGGGCAGGACGGGCGAGGAAGGCAGCGGCAGCGCGATGCTGTCGAGTGCCGTGGTAAGGCTACTCATCGTGTACTCCTTGAAAATCGGGCAGTGAAACGGGCAGGGGTGGCGTTTGGCGCGCCTGCAGCCACATGCGACAGCTCAGCAGCAGGAACACCGGCGCCAGCAGCACGAAGGTCGATTGCAGCCCGAACGCCTGGCCGGCCCAGCCGCCCGCCACGCTGCCAACGAGGCCGCCGGCCGGGCCGACGAAGGCATTCACCCCCGCCACGCGGCCCCGGCCCAGCCGCGCGCTGGCGCGGGCAAAGCGCGAGATGTTCACCGTCTGCATCATCCCGAGGCCGAGGCCGAGCGCTGCCGCGCCCAGCCACAGCCAGACGGCGCCATGGCCCAGGCCCAGTACCAGCAAGGCGGCGGCGATGGTGAGAAAGCTCGCCTGATAGAAGCGGTATTCGCCCACGCGCTGCAGCATCGTTCCCAACGTGAACAGCGCGAACACGTAGAGCCCCCCCTGCACGGTGACGAGGCTGGCCGCTGCTCCCGCACTGAAATCGAACTGGCGCAGCGCGATCACCACGATGAAGAAGCCGTAGTACTGGTTAGCGGCCTGGCTCACGAACTCGATCAGGCTGATGCCGGCGAGCTCCCGGTCCTGCTTCAGCAGCGCGAACTGGCCCAGCACCGACTGCACGCTCAGCCTGCGGCCCACGGCCGGCGTGTAGTGCCGCATCACCAGCGGCGCGAGCAGCGCGGTGACGAAGAACGACAGACCGACGAGCGCGTAGGTGCCGATGTAGTCCACCGCCGCGATCAGTGCGACGGCGAGCGCCGGGCCCAACAGGAAGAACCCGATCATGTGCGTGCCGCGGAACCAGCCCGCCTTGGCCACGCCCACCTTGTCGAGCTGCTGCATGAACACGGCGTTCAGCGAGACAAAGCGAAATGGCATGCACAGGCTGATCAGCACCGCGGTCAGCGCCAACAGCAGCGGCACCGGCAGCCAGGGCGTGATGAAGTACAGCAATCCGGCCGAGATCGAGCCGAAAGTGAAGAGCTTCAACGGCCCCAGCTGGTCGACCAGCACGCCGATCGGCATGCTCATGAACAGGATGCCGGCGCTCTGCGCCCCGGCGATCAGCGACAACTCGACGTCGCTCGCCGCCAGGTGCAGCGCGTAAAGCGAGGTGGCCACCTTGGCGACGCCCACCGACAGCCCCGCCAAGGACGACAGCAGCACGAAGGCCAGCAGGAAACGGTGACGGTCGATGAAGTTGCGCACGCTCGCTCCGACTTACTTCTTGATGTTGCCGTTGGTGTCGAACTCGTCCCAGTAGCGTTCGAGTTTGAGCTCTTTCAGCGCTTGGTTCAGGTACTTGGGTTCCAGCCAGTCCTCGGTGCTCACGTCGCGGCGGATCAGCTTGAAGCGCTTGGCTTCATCGATGGCCTTCTTCAGCGAGGCGACGTAGTAATCGTCGAGCAGCGGCGAGTTGCGCTCTTTCAGCGTGTAGCCATCCCAGGTCTTGAGAAAGTCGCTATACGGGGTGGAGCCGCCGGCGGCCCAGTACTTGAACACCTGGTCGCGGTTCTTTTCCTCGGAGGCGAACTGGGTGGCGCGCACCAGCGCGGTCACCACCTTCTGCGTGGTCTGCGGGTACTTCTTCTCGAAATCCTCGGTCACCCAGAAGGTGCCGACGCTGGTGATCTTGGGGTCGCGCTTGATCTCGAACAGCACCTTGGCGATGCCACGCGCTTCCAGGTCGAACGGGCTCGTGATGTAGCCGTCGATATCCTTGGTGGCGAGCGCGGCCTTGGCGGTGTCGGCATTCATGCTGACCACCTTGAAATCCTTCTCGGTGAAGCCGTATTTCTCCAGCACGCGGTTCAGCGTGAGCTGGCCGGCGGTGCCCTTGAACACGCCGATGCGCTTGCCTTTCAGATCGGCGAGGTTCCTCGCGGCTGAATCGGCCGGCACCACGAAGTAGGTGTTGCCAAAGCGACCGAGGCTGGCGAGCACCTTGTGCTTGAGGCCGGTCGAGCGGCCCACGATCAGCGGCAGGTCACCGTGGTAGGCGAAATCGACGAGGCCGCTGGCAAGCGCCTCGTTGGTGGCGGGGCCGGCGCCGGGGAAGAAATTCCACACCACCTTGATGTTGTCGGCCTTGAGCGCCTGCTCGATGCTGCCCAGCTGGTGCGCGATGGCGAGCGTGGTGCCGGTGCCCACAGGGCGGCCACCGGTGCCGGCGCCGGAGAAGGCGATGCGCACGGTGGCGGGTTTGTCTTCCGCGTGGCTCGGTGCGGCCCAGAACAGTGCCAGCGCGCTCGTGGTCGCGCCGATCAGCAACGTGGTTTTTCTAATGAATTGCGAAAGCTTCATGACGAGTCTTGCGTCCTTGTATCAGGGGGATGGAATGGCCCGTGGCATCAGGGGGTGGAAGCCACGGGCCGGATTTCATTGCTGGGCCAGCTTGTTCGGCAGCTTGTTGCCCGCCACGTCGTAGCGATCCCAGTAGTTCTCGAGCTTGAGATCCTTCAGCGCCTGGTTCAGGTACTTGGGCTCGAACCAGCCATCGGTGCTGACGTCGCGCCGGATCAGCTTGTAGCGGCGAGCCTCTTCGATCGATTTCTGGATGCTGGCGACGTAGTAGTCGTCGAGCAGCGGGGTGCTGCGCTCCTTGAGCGTGTAGCTCTCCCAGCTCTTGAGGTAGTCGTCGTAGGCAGTGCCGGACTGGCTCCACAACTTGAAGGCTTCCTTGCGGTTCTTCTCGTCGGAATTCCAGTGCGCCACCTTCAGAAGGGCGGTGACCACACGTTGCGTGATCTGCGGGTATTTCTTCTCGAATTCCTCGGAGACCCAGATGGACGCTGGCGCGGTGAGCTTGGGGTCGTCCTTGATCTCCAGCAGCACCCGGGCCACGCCACGCGCCTGCAGATCGAACGGGGTGATGATGGCGCCGTCGATATCCTTGGTGGCGAGCGCGGACTTGGTGGTGTCGGTGTTCATGCTGACCACCTTGAAGTCCTTCTCGGTGAAGCCGAACTTCTCGAACAGCCGGTTGAGCTGCAGCTGGCCGGCCGTGCCCTTGAACACCGAGATGCGCTTGCCTTTCAGATCAGCCAGCGTCTTGGCGGGCGAGTCGACTGGCACCACGAAATACAGATTGCCGAAGCGGCTGTAGCTCAGGATCACCTTGTGCTTGAGGCCAGTGGAGCGGCCCACGATGATGGGCAGATCGCCGTGGCCGGAAAAATCGACGAGCCCGCTGGCGAACGATTCGTTCACTGCAGGGCCGGCGCCGGGGTACAGCGTCCACTGCACCTTGATGGCGTCGTGCTTGAATTCCTGCTCCAGCGCACCAGTCAGATGCGCGGTGGAAAGATAGCTGCCGCCGGTGATCGGGCGGCCGCCCGTGCCGGCGCCAGGAATGGCAAAGCGGATGACGGCGGGTTTTTCCTCGGCCAGCGCGCTGCCCGGCAGGGTGAACAGCGATGCGGTAACCCCGAGGAGGGCGGCAAAAAGCTTGATGCGTAGCATGTCGTTCTCTCTATGTGGTGGTCGAAATCGCGAGAAGGCCCTGGGGGAAGCGCTTCGCTGTGGGCGGCATCCACGACGCCGCCCGGTTGGGGTTTAGAAGCCGAACTGGAACTGGGCGAGGTACTGGTTTTCGCTTTCCCGGTTGTCCTCTTCGTAATCGGTGTGGCTGACGTTGAGCTGGAACTTGGTGGTCTCGGCGAAGAACACATTGAGGCCCCCGGTCGAGATCGTGGTCTTGTCCTTGGCAACGTCACGGTTCGGATCCCACTGGTCCCAGCGGGTGAACAGCTGGTAGGACTTGGGCCACCAGTCGTCGTACTTGGCCTGGCCGCGGAAGCTCTTCACCCACTGTTCGCCAAAGGTGTAGAACAGCGTCAGGTACTGGCCGCGGCTCTTCACGTCCGGGCCGTTCAGCGTTTCATCGCTGCCCTGCGCCAGCTCGTAGGTGAAGCCGAAAGGATCGTGGTTGTAGTAGATGTCGAAGCCGAAGCGATCGCTCTTGCCCTGATCGACCACCGAGGTGACGCCACCCGCGGTGCGCGTGAGGTTCTTGCTGCCCTTGTAGTAGGACGCGCCTAACTTCAGCTCACGGAACAGGCTGTTGTAATCGACCGGCAGCGTGAGGGCGGCGCGGGCGATCCAGTCCTTGTCGCTGTTGTCGTCCGACTTGTTCGGGCCGTTGCCGTTGACCACGCCGACGGCGTATTCCAAGAGTGGCGCGCGATAGTTGAAGCCGTAGTCCACGTAGGGGTCGTAGTCGCCGCGCACGATCAGGCCGATCTGGCGGGTGCCGACACCCAAGCCGTTGAGGAACTGGGCCGAGTTGATCACCGGGCGCAGTTCTTCGCCGACCTGGGCTTCCAGGCCGAACGGAATCTGCTGCTGGCCCAGCGTCAGCGTGAGCTTGGGTTCTTCCAGACCGGTCACGGTCGGGAACGGGCTGTAACGCAGGTAGGCGTCGGTAACGTTGAACTGGCTGTTGTTGTTGGCAGGCGTGTTCTTGGCGTAGGCGAACGCGAGGCGATAGTCGAGGTTGCGGCCCTCGGCATAGTCGCGATACAGGCTGCCGCTGAAGTTCAGCGTGGCCTGCGGCACGTCGAAGCTGGAATAGCGATCGTCGGCCACGGCGGTGCTGCCAGCCCGGGTCGGCACGTCCTGGTAGGTGGCACGCGCCTGCACCGAGCCGCCTATGGTCAGCGCGCGGCTCGATAGCGCGGTCTTGGTTTCACGGTTGCGCTGCTGCTCGTACTTGTAGTTCTCAAGATCGGAGCGCAGGCCATCCACGTCTTCCTTGGTCGCGATCGATGCCGGCTGCGAGCTGGTCTGCGAGGCGAGGATGTCGCCGCCCTTGGGGGGCGTCACGGTGGTTTCGGCGCGGCGGGTTTCCTGCAATTGCTGTTGCAGTGCTTCGACCGAGCGCTGCAAGGCGTCGATCTGTTTCTGCAACTCTTCGGTGCTTGGCGCCGCCTGTGCGGAACTGGCAAGGGCCACGAGGCCCGCTCCCAGCCACTGTTTACTGCTTGGCATAACTATGTCTCCCTGGTTTGAGTCTTGAGGTGTCGGCCTGCGATGGGTCGGCCCCGTATGTGACGGGTATCTCCGTGTCGCCTCGTTATAAGCAGAATGCGTGCCATGCTCAATTCATTAGAAATTTGAGGAATAAGATGGACTGGCGTGTTGCGACGGCAACAAGCCGGGCAACGCCGTGTTGGAAATGCAGCAGAGACAGCGTCGGCGCGGGGGAGCGCGGGCGGGTGTTGGCTTTCCAGCATCGGGTTTGTTGCGATGCTGCAATTTGCGCAGCCACGGCCACGCCCGCTTGGCCGCAACGCGCCCGATCGCGGCGGTGCGGCCCGTGGCATGGTTTCTGCTGGCAGGGCGCTGTCTATGAACAGGAGTGCAGCCATGGGTGCATCACATCTGCAGCTGAGGAAACTCGCCGTTGCCCGGCCGTTGAACGAGGCGGTGCTGAACCGAATCGCCAGCGCCGCGCCAGCACTGAAAGTGGCGCACATCGGGGACGACATCTCCGTGCTGGCCGATGCCGACGCAGTGTGGCCCGGTATCGATACGCCAGGAGGCGATGCGCTGCTGCAGCTGGCGCCGCGATTGCGCTGGGTGCAGGCCTTTGGCGCCGGCGTCGATCGCTGGCTGACCCCGGCCTTTGTCGACAGCGATATCGTGCTGACCAACGCCAGCGGCATCCACGGCACGCAGATCGCCGAGCACACGTTGTCGCTGCTGCTCGCTTTCGCGCGTGGCCTGCCTACGCTGATCTCCGGCCAGCGCGAGGTGCTGCATCACCCCAGGCTGAACCAGTTCGAGCTGGCGGGGCAGACGCTGCTGATCGTTGGCTTTGGCCGCATCGCCGAGGCACTGGCGCCGCGCGCCGCCGCGCTGGGTTTGAAGGTGATCGGCGCGCGCCGCCGCATCGGTGAGCCGCTGCCCGTGGGCGTTGATCGGCTGGTGGTGCTCGATGCACTGCCGGACGCGCTGGCCGAGGCCGATCACGTGGTGTCCGTTCTGCCGCTGACGCCGCAGACCCAGGGCTTTTTTGACGCCGCGCGCTTTGCGCAAATCAAGCGCGGCGCGCATTTCTACAACGTGGGGCGAGGCGCGTCGGTCGATCACGCGGCGCTCGCTGCGGCGCTGGTCAGCGGCCAGCTCGCCGGGGCCGGGCTCGATGTGACCGAACCCGAGCCGCTGCCGGCTGATCACCCGCTGCGCCACCACCCCAACGTGATCCTCACTGCGCATACCGCCGGCGCCAGCCCGCATTACCACGAGCGTGCGCTGGCGATCGCGCTCGACAACCTCAGCCGCTTCCAGAACGGCCAGCCGCTCGTCAACGTCGTCGACAAGCGTGCCGGCTACTGAGTGCGCCCAACCGACTTCCCAACCCGAACCACTATCCATTCAGTATTCAGGAGCAGCAATGAGTCATCCCCTCACCACCCAGCTGTCGCGCGCATTGCAGCGGGCCGCAGGCCTGCAACCGGCCGTGCCGCAGGGCTTGGCCGACGTGCAGATCCGCCCGCTCGATGCCGCGCTCGGCGCCGAAGTCACCGGGCTCGACGCCAACCGGCCGCTGTCGCCGGCGCTGGTGCGCGCGCTGAAAAAGGCGCTGGACGATCACCACATCCTGGTGTTCAAGCAGCAGCAGTTGTCGGACGATACCTTCCTCGCCTTCACCACCTATTTCGGCTCGGTGTTCCGCCCGCCGGAGGATGTGCCGGTACTGGCTTCGGCCGCCAACGATGGCGTCCCGCCCGATGTGGTGCCTGTGGCCAATGTGGACGGCGGCTACACCGGCAACGGCGAGCTGCACCCGCATATCGACCATCAGTGGACGCCGCTGCCATCCGCCGGCTCGCTGCTCTACGCACTGGAAGTGCCGAGCGTGGGGGGGCGACACCAGCTGGTACAACCTCAACGCCGCCTACGAGGCGCTCGATGCCGACACCAAGGCGAAGATCAACGGGCTGCAGCTGATCACCTATAACCCCTTCCTGCGCCAGAAGGGCGAGGCCCGGCCGCAATACCGCACACCGGAGGTCGAGCCGCTGGGCCCGGGCTTTCCGCACCCGCTGGTGCGCACGCATCCGAGCTCGGGCAAGCCGCTGCTGTTCCTCTCTGCCCGCACCGAGGTCGAACTCGTCGGCGTGGCGCCGGAAGAGGGCGCCGCACTGATCGCCAGGCTGCGCGCACACGTGACGCAGGATCGCTTTCGCTACGAGCATCGCTGGCAGGTCGGCGACATCGTGTACTGGGACAACCAGGCCACGCTGCATTCGCGCACCGCGTTTGCCGAGACCGAGCGCCGCGTACTCAAGCGCGTGAGCCTGGCCGGCAGCCGGCCGTTCTGAGGTGGCGATGGCGGATACACACCAGATTGGCGTGACCGTGCGCGCAGCGGACAACGGCTACCTGCGTATCCAGGCGCGCAACGCAGTCGCCCAGATGGGCCGCGCTGCCGACGGCAGCGATGCGGCCGATGCCTTTCGTGCCGGCGAGTTGCTACTCGGCGCACGGGGGCCTGTTCGCAGCCGTTTCGCGGCTGCGCTGGACCGGAAAAGGAGTAGCCACAAGGCGCACGACGCTGGCAATAACGTGGTTATTTCCAAGGCGTGCAACGCGGTGGATGACCCTTTTCCGATCCAGCCCTCCGGGCTCGGGGGATTTCGTGCGCCACGCTGCGTCGCAGGCCGCTTGCGGTATCCATACCGCGGCGCGTCCCGCTCCTTGTGCGGCATCCCGAACTTCCCCGAACGTAGTCGTGAAACGGCTGCGAACAGGCCCCTGGCGTGCACTGCCGGCACCGTGCGCGGCTACGCGCGCAACCATGGCATCGCACTCGCAGACGTGCGCATCGAGGCCACCGGCATCGAGGTGACCGCGCCATCGCGCATTGCCGAAATCCACCTCGGCATCGTGCTCGAAGGCGAGCTCGACGACGGCCAGCGGCAACGCCTGCTGGCGGCTGCCCGTGCCTGCAAGCTACACCGCACCCTCACCCAAGGCCCGCAGATCACGCTGGGCCTGGCTTCCCAACCCGCGGCAGTAGCCGCACCCGCATAAGAAACCACCATGACCCTGCTCGTTTTTTCCGGCTCGATCCGCCGCGATTCCTTCCACACCAAGCTGGCCCGCGCCGCCGCCGACGAACTGGAACGCCAGGGCGCGGCCTACACCTGGCTCGACTTGGCCGATCACCCACTGCCGATCTACGACGGCGATCTGGAGGCGCAGGGCCTGCCGGAGAACGCCCGCGCGTTGCGCAAGCTCTTTGCCGCGCACAGCGGCTTTGTCATCGCCAACCCCGAGTACAACGGCTCGATCACGCCGCTCTTGAAGAACGTGCTCGATTGGGTGTCGCGCAAGGACGAGAGCGTGAAGGCGATCGAGCCCTACGCCAATAAGACGGCGTTGCTGCTCTCCACCTCGCCCGGCAGCCTCGCCGGGCAGCGCGCCTTGCGCCACACCCGCGAAATCCTCACTTCGCTCAACGTCATCGTGCTGCCGCAGCACGTGGCGGTACCGGTGGCGCAGCAGGCGTTCTCGCCCGAGGGCGAGTTGATCGACGACAAGCAGCGCACCGTGCTGCATGCGCAGGTGGCCGCGCTGATCGCGCTGACCCGCAAGCTGGCGGCCTGATGCCCGCCACGCCAGCCGCACCCAGCCCGTCCACCCGCGTGCTGCTGTGGGTCGTCGCCATCGCCTTCTTTATGCAGGCGCTGGACATGACCATCCTCAACACCGCACTGCCCGCCATGGCACAGAGCCTGGGCGAGAGCCCGTTGCGCATGCATTCGGTGCTGATCGCCTACATGCTGACCGTGGCCATATTGATCCCGGCCTCGGGCTGGATCGCCGATCGCTGGGGCACGCGTCGGGTGTTCGCCTGCGCCATCGCGCTGTTCACGCTGGGCTCGCTTGCCTGCGCGCAGGCGCAGAGCCTGCCGGTGCTGGTGGCCGCCCGCGTGCTGCAGGGCCTGGGCGGCGCGCTGATGATGCCGGTGGGCCGGCTGGCAGTGCTGCGCACCTATCCACGCGCGCAGCTGGTGCAGGCGATGAGCTTTGTCACCATGCCCGGCCTCGTCGGCCCGCTGATCGGGCCCGCGCTCGGCGGCTGGTTGGTGGAAGTGGCCAGCTGGCACTGGATCTTCCTGATCAACCTGCCCATAGGCGTGATCGGCATCGTGGTCGCGCATCGGCTGATGCCGGATTTGCGTGGCCCGGCGGAGCGCTTCGACTGGGTGGGCTTCATCCTGTTCGCCAACGCCATGGTGCTGGTGTCGCTGGCGCTGGAGGGCCTGGGCGAGCTGCATTTCAACCGCTTGCTGTGCGGCCTGCTGTTCGGCTGTGGTCTGACCAGCCTGATCGCATTCGCCTTGCATGCGCGGCGTAACGAGGCGCCGTTGTTCAGCCCGCGGCTGTTTCGCTCACGCTGGTTCACCATCGGCGTGACCGGGGGCCTGTTGGCGCGCTTCGGCGGCGGGGCCATGCCCTTTCTCACGCCGCTGCTGCTGCAGGTGGGCCTGGGCTACCCGACGTCGCAGGCGGGGCTCACCATGATTCCGCTGGCCGCCGCCGCGCTCACCGTGAAGCCGCTGGTCCACCCGTTGGTCGAGCGCTTTGGTTTTCGCCGGCTGCTGGCCGGCAATACCGTGCTGGTGGGTGCGCTGATCGCCTGCTTTGGCCTGATCGACGCCGCCACGCCGCTACCCGGACTGCTGGTGCTGCTCAGCGTGTTCGGCGCAGCCAATTCGCTGCAGTTCACGCTGATGAACACCATCACGCTGCAGGAGCTGCCGGACGAGCACGCCAGCGCCGGCAATAGTGCCCTCTCGGTGGTGATGCAGCTCTCGCGCAGCCTCGGCGTCGCGGTGGCTGGCCTGCTGCTGGGCGCCTTCGTCGGCAGCCAGGGCGGTTTGCTGCCGGCCTTTCATGCCACCTATTTCGTCCTTGGCGCCGCCACCGCCGGCTGCGCCATCATTTTCAGCCTGCTTACCCCATATCGCGCGCCGCCACAGGGCACGCTTCTACCGCAAGGAATGCAACCATGAGCCAGACCCCACTCGCCCAAGCCGTACAACCGGCTAGCTCCACCCAGATCCACACCGACGCCACTGGTCTCGTCGAAGGCGACATCCGCATCGACGCCCCGGCCGGCCCCTACAACGCCTACCGCGCCGCGCCGCAGGGCCTGGGGCCACACCCGGTGGTGCTGGTGATCCACGAGATCTTCGGCGTGCACGAACATATCCGAGATGTGGCGCGGCGCTTCGCCAAGCTGGGCTACCTCGCCATCGCGCCCGAGTTGTTCGAGCGCCAGGGCGACGTGAAGCAGCTGGCCAGCATCGACGAAATCCGCCCCGTGGTCGCCAGCGTACCGGACGAGCAAGTGCTGGCCGACCTCGACGCCGCGCTGGCTTGGGCCACGCAGCACGGCGGGGATATCGACCGTGTGGCGGTCACCGGCTTTTGCTGGGGCGGTCGCATCAGCTGGCTCTACGCCGCGCACCAGCCGCGGCTGAAGGCCGCTGTGGCGTGGTACGGCCGCCTGGTTGGCGAATCGACGGCCAATCAGCCGCGCTTCCCGCTCGACGTGGCCGGCAAGCTGCTGGCCCCGGTGCTGGGCCTGTACGGCGGCGCCGACGCCGGCATCCCGCTCGATACGGTGGAGCAAGTGCAGCAGGCGCTTGCCAAGGCGGGCAGCGCCTCGACCATCCACGTGTATCCCGAGACGCCCCACGCCTTCTACGCCGACTACCGCCCGAGCTACCGTGCCGAAGCGGCGGCCGATGGCTGGCACCGGCTGCAGGCGTGGTTCAAGCAGCACGGGGTTTGAGCGGGAGAGACGGAGCCGCAACGGGCCTGGCGCTGTGCGCGCAAGCCCGTTGCGTGGTGTTCAGGGCAGGGCGTGCGCCGCCAGCGCGGCAACGGATGGCCAGCGAAAGACGAAGGTCGGCACCGCCGAGCCATCGGGGGCATGCCACACCGAAGCCTGTTCGTTCTGCGCCCCGAGTACCGAATAAAAGCGCTGCGCCTGGCTGTTGGCCTGATTGACCAGCAGATACAGGCCGAGGCCGGGGCTGGCTTGCTCGCAAAGCTGAGCTACGCGGCCTAACAAGCGCCGCCCCAGCCCTTGGCCCTGGTGCACGGCGGCTACGTGCAGATTGTTCAGGTAGCTGCCCCAGTCCGCGTGTTCGGCCACGTTGCAACAGGCAAATCCGGCCATCTGTCCATCGCGTTCGGCGACCAGCACCAGCTGGTTGGCTGGTGGCTCACCCAGACGCCGCCGCCAGAGCGCCCGTCGGTCCGCTGGCGCAATATCGCGCAGGTACTCGGCAGACAGCACGTCGGCATAGCTGCTCGCCCAGCTTGCGGCATGCAGTGTGGCGATCTGTTCGGCGTGGGCGGCAGTTGCGGTGAGGATGTTCATGCGTGGCATTCAGCCGCCCAGCATGATGATGGCTGCCGTCAGCGCGATGCCCAGCAGCGTCATCGCCAGGCCCGCCATCCAGCCGCCGAAGCCGGCGTGGCGCCCGAGGGCGAGGCCGGCGCCAAAGAGCATGACGATCGTGAGCACCCTTGATACGACCAGTGCCGTAGATACGTCGGAGAAGATGATGAAGGGAAGCGCAACCGGGAAAGTCGCGAGCACGACCAGCAAGAAGATCCCCGTTGCCGCGAGATAGTCCTGGCGGCCCAGACCAGGCTTCACCGGCAGATCCGTCGACTTGGCGAGACGGCTGCGTATTGCCTCGAGTTCGGCGTCGTCGACCAGCGTTTGCAACGCCGGGGAAAGCGCATCGCGCAGGCGCGCGACGGCCCCCGCTGGATCGCTCGCGCCGTGCACTGCCCTGACCAGCGATAGCTTGCGTCCCCGCTCGGTAAGGGTGCGGATCAAATACATCACGGCGTCGGCAAGCCCCCACGCGAGGTTGCACCCCAGGGCGGTTGCGAACATGGTTCGGCCTGGATCCTCATCCGGGCCGGCCACCGCCGAGACGGCCCCCACGAAGGTCAGCGCCATGAACAAGCCAAAGCACATCTCGCAAACCCGGTCGACAGTATCGAGCAGGCGGGGGCGGGTTTCGGCGACTTGTGGATCAAGGGTTGTGGTCAACGTGGGCTCCCTGCAGCAAGGCCATCGTGTAGACGATGAGTGTTATCGGGCAAAATCCATGTGCTCAGGCGGCCATTGCGGCGGTGCCTGAGCCATGCAGTGTAGGCAACAATCCATGCCGTAACCGAGCCCGGCCTAATTGTTTGCAGGCCTGGATGCCCATCTGGTGCTGCTGGTGATCCATGTGTGGGGTGGCGATCTGCTTGGCCTGGGCGGACGTTGCGGGGAGGGAGTCATGGTGTGGAGTAAAGGTGGGTGGGGGTAGCAATACCTTCACAAGTCAGAATTTTTAATCAGATTCGGATTGAGCAAGCGCGGCGGGTTTTCATACGAGCCTTCTGTTTTCTACGAAGGGCGAGGCAATTGTATTTTTCGGTTGTACGGAATTGCGATGTTTGTTACGAACGCTATTCATCAACGTGTTAATGAGAAAACCATTTCTGCAGAATTTACAGAAATCTCATTTGGCCAGCCCGCGGCATCAAAATGTATATGATATGGTTCGGCGAGATTTCGAAGCGTGTTTTCCCAGGGCAGATTGCTCGCCAAAACTAAAAGAAACTCAGGCGAGCCGGAGATTTCTAGTCGGTCGCCTTTCGTAATGGCGAGGATTGGCCCTTTGTTCTTCACGATGTCCAGGCCAATAAGTGCCTGACCATACGGCGCAGGATCGAATCCAGACTCTGATTCGAGTGAAGCGCCGATTTCATCACTGTTGGCGATTCGAATAATTTGATTGCGAATGGCCAGATAGGAAATTTGGGTGCCTTCTAGTTCGACTTCACCTGGCGAATACCGGATACGGATCATGGTTGGAAAGTATTGGAGTTAAGCCTTGCCGCGAGTGGGCGCCGGCTGGAAATATGCGCGTGTCCTTGGTCGAAGGACGAGCCAGCAAAGAGAAGGAGGCTGTATGAAGACGATACAGTCGAAACTGCGTGCATCAGCCACCTCATGGCATGGGCGCATTGATCGCCAACTGCGCGGCGAAAGCGCGTTGATACGCGGGCCTTGCTTCGCCACGGGCCGCGTAGGCGGCCAGGTTGGCAAACTCGTCCAGCAGGCCCGATGGTTTCAGTCTGAGCAGCACAGACACCATCAACAGGTCTCCCGCGCTGAATGCGCCGTCGAGCCAGTCGGCTTCGCCCAGCCGAGCAGAAAGCTGTCGCAGTCGATCACGCACACGATCCCGCACCAGCGGCAGCCGCTCCCGGCTCCACGGCTGATCGCCTTCCAGCAGCTTGGCGTGGGCGAGTTCAAGGATCGGCGGCTCCACGGTGCTGAGCGCGGCAAACATCCACATGATTGCCCGCGCGCGCTCACTCTCATCAACGGGCAACAAGCCTGCATGGCGCTCGGCGATATGGAACACGATCGCGCCAGTCTCGAACAGGGCGAGATCGCCTTCCTCATAGGTGGGAATCTGGCCAAAGGGATGGATCGCCAGATGCTCTGCCTCCTTCATCGCGCACAAGGAAACCAGGCGAACCTCATAGGGCAGGCCCACTTCTTCAAGCGCCCAGCGTACCCGCGTATCGCGCGCCAGCCCTTTGCCGCCATCGGGCGATTGCTCAAAAGCGGTAATGACGATGGTCATCGTGAAACTCCGTGGAGGGCGTTTGATATGAGCGGCGGTGCCCGGCATGCCGGGCGACATCCTCGCGATACGAGAGTCAGGCTGAGAACAGCAGTTTTAGGCCACTCTCACCTTATAGAGATCTGGATGCCATCTTCATTATGCTCCAGCCACCTGAAGGCAACGCCGATGAGCAAGCAGCCAAAAAAGAAGCCAAATATTCGCCAAAACTTGTTTTCATGGATGACTTCGTCGCCCTTGCTTACTCGAATGCAAGTCTTGAGCAGCCTGGTCGAGCGGATGCTGACAGTTTCACCGTCTTCCACCCGCCCATAGGCCGAATAGCCAACTGAGCAGGACGACAAGCGTCCTCCGGTGAAATGAAGCGTGTAGCTGGTGTCCGCCTGCGTGCCATGTCGATCGCCGACGCGTTCGTACTGAGTAGAGCTGGTGTGCCTATCTACCTGTAGTTCCTCTCGTCGCGTTGGAAGTCCGGTATCGGCGATCATTGCAACGCCAATTACAAACACAACAACGCGAATCATAAATCTGAACAAGCTTGGCTCCTTGGTGATGGTGAAGATAACCGGGCATGCCCGGTGGATTGCTGGCTGGGCATTTTAATGCCTGTTACGTGGATCTGCGAAAGTAAACCTGAAAGTAGGCCGAAATTGGACCCAGGTTGCTTGGCAGCCGCACGCAACTTGTAAACCAGACCCTCACGGTTTGACCGACGTTCAGCTGCGCTTGACGCATGCCGCCGCCCAATGCCGTGTAGATTTGTGGGGGCTGGCAATACAACGGGGGCCGAGCGCTTGTTGCCTGCTTCCGCTTGCGTATCAAGCATGGCAAGGCGGCATAGTTGTACTGCTCACTATGTCGATTTCAAGAATGCTCTCACTGCCTTGGGCGAGCGGAGAATGATGATTTCTTTGTCGGAAGGCAGCGCTTCCAAGCGGCTAAGTATTTGGGGTTTGCTTTTGTTGGGATATTCAAATATCCATTTTGCAAACTTGAAATCAACAAGCTGTTCCTTGCAGCCTTTGGCCATATCTGGCCTGGTTTTGCCGTGCGATTTCACGCTGCGCCATATTGCTCGGGCCAGGCAAGTATATCTGTTGATGTCGAGAAAAATAATCGTGTCGCTGTGATTGAGCCGGATGTCCAGCGTGGCACCATAATTTCCATCCAGAATCCATTCGTCCTGGGCGCATAGATTTTCTTGTATCGAGCGCCATTTTTCCCGTTCGGTTTCCACCCACCCAGGCTGCCAGTACAGTGCATCTAGATGATAGGCCGGGATACGGGTTTTTAGCTCGAGCTGTTTCGCGAGCGTCGATTTTCCCGATCCAGCTGATCCTATGATTGATATTTTCTTCACTTAAATTGCCTTGTTATTCTGAGACGCCAAACGTGAACGTGAGGGGGGCGCCGAAGCCGCGAAAGTTTGCCTTTATCACGAAGGTATGGTGTGTCCTTCATATCTTTCCGCTCAATGGACGGAGTTAGTTGACAACGACCGATTCCCAGCCGTCGTATTCTCCACCATGTGTTGCTGCCAAATTGAACAAGGGCAACGTCACATCGTCGATCGTGTTGAAAGCGGGAATATCTGAGCGCCACAATTGTGCGCAGTGTTTGTTGCAAGCTTCGTCGTCATCGGAGATCGTGCGTACCTTGAAGCCAAGCTGGCGTGCCGCCTCCACGTATGCGTGCAACGACGCTTCGTTGCCGAAGTAGGCCCAATGGTCGATTTCTCGGGCTTCAGAGAGCTTGTCGCCGTTTCGTTCCAGCGCCTCGCAGACCCGGCGATTTTCGATGGTTTGAAGATCAGCGTCCGACGGATACAGGTAGGAGAAGTAACTCGACCAGTCGGGTTCTTCCCGAGTGCCCACGTCGTACTGGTAACCCTCGAAGGCGCGCATGCAGGCCGCGACACGGGTTGACCAAGCCTGAGGGCGCGCAACGTAGAAGAAGAAATCCCGGCAGAAGTTTGTTGTGCAGCGGCCAACATACTCGGTTTCTTCGTTGACCAATGCAGCCGTCAGCGCGTCTTCAATTGCAACCAGCGTGTCGAATTCCGCCTGGCTGGACAAGCCATCGTCACGCGGTTCTCTCATATGCAATCGTACATAGGCCATATGGGGCAGTGCTGGATTGGGTGCCGCGTCATGCACACCAAGGTCGACATAGATTGAAGCGGGCTTGTCATCCACGTTAAGGAAATAAAAATCCCAATCGTCGGTCATCTCTGGGGGCCTGAAGTTTGAATTCACTGACGGGCGTTGGCCCATTTTGGTTGAATAAAGGGTTAGTCTGCAAAACAAACGAAATTAAATGATGGGGTAGTCGGGATGAAGGTGCCTGGGTCCGTCCAAGTTAACGTGGGGCCGAGGAGGGTGGCATGAGCATGCGTTCTTTCGTTGAATCGGGCAGTGAGTTCCAAGCGGCGAAAGCAATAAATCCTAGGCAGGCTGCGGCGATTGCAACTTTCTCATGTCCACCGCTTCAGCCCCATATATATCCTCAAGAATATTTTCAGATATTCCTGTCTCACTGAAGGGCTAACGCTGGTTCACTTAAACGAAAGATTAGACAGGATTATGTTGGATAAAAATGAGAAACATAACTGCAAGTAATAAGCAACCCAATCCCGCTAGCAAGAAGTTGCTGGCATACTTGGTTTTTTGATAATTAAAAAGACAAACAAATGGAGCAAGAATAGGTATCAAGATGCATACGAGGCCTAGCTTTTCATTGATGGCGGGCACTGCTATCGAGCCGAAGATTAATCCAATAGTCATCAAACTAATAGCGGCGAGTGCAAGTAAAAATAGGAGAAAAAATTCAATTTGCATGTGATTGTCGTAGAAGTGGCGACTGATGTTGAGGGTAACCTGCGGCCGGAGCCTCGCAGCAGCGGAGCGAACCCAAAGCATTGCTTTGGGCTGTCCAGTTGACTGAAAGGTTAGGCATTGGCTCCTGCTTCCCCGGTTCGCAGGTTTTCCAGTGCTTCAAATGCCAGCAATAGCTGAGTTGCACTTTCTGGGCGGTGTAAGCTGACACCTGTTTTGGTGGCCACCGTTTTAATAACCATATCTCGATTAATCCCCAGTTTATTGGCTACGTGTAGTGCGCATGATCGGGCATGAGAAGCTCGATGCTCAAGCAGCGCCGTGTTATCTAGTACCTTTTTCCGGTGAGAGCTGAATGACATTGAAAAAATGCCTAACGATTAAGATAATGGACAGTCAAAAGCGCAGCTTTTGACTGTCCAGCGAACGAAGTGAGCGACTGTTGAGTGCATTGTTAGCACTTATGCGGACTGCTCTACTTTTGGCTTTTCAAGGACGAATGGTGTGATTTCCAGTGCAGTTCGCGCCTTGTTTAGATCGTTGTCATTGGTGGGAAATGCTTCAGCTTCGGTATTTATAGCCAGATATTTCGATTGGATAATTTCAGCCTCTTTCCACAGGTCTTCTGCTGAATACGGAATGTCTTCATGCTTCCTTATGATTTTTTTGCATTGCCTGGATATGCCAAGGTATCTATTGCCAACAGAGCTATGGCCTTCTGCTGCCTTGTGAAAGTTAAAGAATGTTTGAAGCGCACTAAGCGATGCAGCAGCGAATGCCAAGATTGCTGAGCCGATGCTAACCCATTTGTTCGCTGCGCCGTCTGACAGCAAGGCTACAATCACGGTGCCAATAAATACGTTGATTAACACAACCGGTATGCCTACCCAGTTGTGAAGCCCCATTTTCCGTCTGCTGGCATTGAAATGCTTACTTTTGCCGAGCTTTGCATCTGTCCGTAGTTCATCAAAAAGGCTTATTGCGCCATTCAGTTGTTTATTTTCCATGTTTCCTCAGTGTGAATTTTATTGGTGGTAACGTTTGACGTGAGGGGTCCCTCTCGAAGAATTTATAAGGCGCACACTTCATTGGTTCAGATGAGCGACCAATTTCATTGCCAGATCAACATAGTGCCTTGCATCCTCTTCGCTTAGCGCAAGCTCTTCAGCGTGGGCGGCCTTATTTCTAAGGCCTCGAAGCCGCTGAAATATGTTGAACTGACTTTCATCTATGAGGTTTGAGTTCTTAAGGGAGCTGCCGAGATCTGGCGCTGAACGCATACCATCCAGCGGTGGTACAGAATATAGCGAGCTGAGTGCTCTAACTGAGGCGGTTTCAACTGCCAGCCAAACTTCAAGAATCGCGGCTCTTGGTGAAAGAGCGGCAAGTTTGAAATAGCGATCAGAGTCAGATGGTGAAGCCACCATTGAGGTCGGCTCTGATGGAATTGACTCTGCAACTTCGCGTTGAAGCTCAAACACTTCTCGTGCGAACTCAAGCTCAAGCTCTTTGTACTTCAGCTTTTTAAGCAAAGGAATCAAGTCGTAAAGTGGCTGGCGAAACAGGAGCACGGCGATTACGATGCAAGACGGCCACGCCAGCGCTTTGACTAACTCCGCGATAAAGGTAAGCCAATCCATAGCGCTCCTTATAAACGCCTAATTAGTAAGTAGACACCATAAAAAAAGCGTGTTGCGTAAATTCTATGGTGTATTCCACCCTAACCAAATTGGCTGAAATCCGCTTCCCCGGTGCCCTCAAGGCGGAACCCATCTGATTTACCCCCCACTAAGATAAACCGCAAATACCTCTCGGAAAGTGTCGAGATGGCCGCGAGCGCATCCGCGCTGTTGCCGGGTTCTAAATGGCACTCATGGGCGGAGGTTTTCTTGGTTTCTACCCGCAGGGAGCGTTGCCCGTCCATCCGCTGTAAGCGGTTGTTGGCATGGCCGCAACAGTTTTCCCCCGGTGGTACCCGGAAGTGCGATGGAAAGGCCGGGATTGCACGCCGGTTTGCACTGCGCGTCGCGCCGGGCTGTGGAAACGTTACCCCGACTGCGCCTGCGAGGTCGTCGCCATGGCCCCCTTTCCGGCCTTCCGACGAACGTCATCTGCTTGCACTTGCCGTTCAATACGTACGATCGTATTGTTTGTGCATGGCTAAGCAATCATTGAAAGAACCCATCCTGCAGGCCGGGCTGCGCGTGATGTTCCGCAAGGGCTACGTCGGTGCGGGGGTGCGGGATATCACGGTGGAGGCTGGCGCGCCGCTGGGCTCGTTTTCCAATCATTTCACCTCGAAGGAAGCATTCGCGGCCGAAGTGCTCGATCGCTATTTCGACTACGTGAAGGGGCTGGTGCACGAGGCGCTGGACGATGCGTCACTGCCACCGCGCGATCGCCTGCGGCGTTACCTCGACCTGATCACCGACAAGCTGGCGGCCGATGGCTGCACGCGTGGTTGCCTGATTGGCGATTTCAGCCTGGAAGCGCCGGGCCACAGCGAACTGTTGCGCGAGCGGCTGGCGGCGATCTTCATCGAATGGCGCGATCTGTTTGCTCGCTGCATTGCCGATGCGCAGGCGGCGGGCGAGATCGCCACGACCTTCGCGCCCGAGGAACTGGCCGAATTCCTGCTCGCCAGCTGGCAGGGCGCCATCCTGCGCATGAAGGTGGAACGCAGCACCGCCGCGCTCGAACGCTTCAAGCGCGTTGCCTTTGCAACCCTCTTTGCCGGAGAGCCGACATGAATGCACCGCTGCACAGCATGAGACAGGCGCAGGTATTCGACACCCACATGAGCTATCGCGAGGCGGGCAATGCCGCGGGGCCCGTGGTGCTGTTCCTGCACGGCAATCCCACGTCGTCGTTCATCTGGCGCGACATCATCCCGCATGTGGCGCCGCTGGCGCGCTGCATCGCGCCCGATCTGATCGGCTTTGGCAACTCAGGCAAGCCGGACATCGAATACCGTTTCGTCGATCATGTGCGCTATCTGGATGCATTGCTGGCGCAGCTGGCGATCACCGAATGCTATCTGGTGGCGCAGGATTGGGGCACGACGCTGGCTTTTCACTATGCGGCGCGTTTTCCCGAGCGGGTGCAGGGGCTCGCGTTCATGGAATTCATCCGGCCATTTGCGCGCTGGGCCGATTTTCACCAGCGCGATAGCGCGCGCGAGGCGTTTCGCAAGTTCCGCACGCCGGGCGTGGGCGAGGCGATGATCATGGAGGGCAATGCCTTTATCGAGCACGTGCTGCCGGCATCCATCCTGCGCACCTTGTCCGAGGCGGAAATGGCCGCCTACCGCGCGCCATTCCCCACGCCGGCCTCACGCAAGCCGATCTGGCGCTTGCCGAACGAGCTGCCGATCGAGGGTGAGCCAGCGGACGTCGATGCGCTACTGCGCCACGCGCACGCGGCGCTGGCCGAATCGGACTATCCGAAGCTCTTGTTCGCGGGAGATCCGGGCGCGGTGGTGTCACCGACGTTTGCCGCGCAGTTCGCCGCCGGGCTCAAGCACTGCCGGCTGGTGCAGCTTGGCGCCGGCGCGCACTACCTGCAGGAAGATCATGCCGATGCGATCGGCGCACAGATTGCGCAGTGGCTGGCGGAGCAGGAGGTGCAGCGGCAGCGCTAGCGGGCTGCGTGGTGGGGTGTGGGGTGTGGGAGGCCGGCCGGATGGCGATGCTGTTTTGGGCGCGGCAGGCGGGCGATTTGTAGGGCGTTGCGATTGAATTTCCGGGCAGTTCAATACAGCCAGCCTGTCCGAAATGAGACCCCCACCACCACGAACAGGACAGAAATGACAGTCACCGGAATGATGTGCCAGGCCATCGTCGTCAGCGTTTTTTCCGTCAGATTGGGAATGACACGCAAGCGTGCATGGAGCGCAAAAACCAGCGTTATGGCCAGCAAGCCGAGCTTCGCCAGGATGGGGTGGGATAGCGGGTTGGCCAGGTTGAACCACTGCGCCGGGTCTGGGACCATCCTATGAGCCAGCATCAGCCCGGTGGCGATCTGCACGATCAAGGCTGGCATGCCTATCCTTTCGTAGCCGGACTCGAAATCAAGCAGCAGGGCCGGAGAGCGCGCCTTCAGCACTTTGGGCAGCACCACCGTGGCGAGTACGATATGACCCCCAGTCCAGATGGTGGCCGCAAGCAGGTGCAGCAACAGTAGGGCTCCGTACATCGCGATCTCCTGATGGATTCCCGCCTTACCATACTGCCCAGCCGGAGCCTAAGGCAAGGCGCAAAGCCGTGATGGTAGAGGTTCGCTCAACTGGCATGCCGGATCGTTGCCCGACACCCAGTGGATCATTCATTCGGCCACACGCACCACCAGCTTGCCGAAGTTGCGGCCCTGCAGCAGGCCGATGAAGGCGGCGGGCGCGGCTTCCAGTCCGTCGACCACGTCCTCGCGCAGTTTCACTGCGCCCGTCTTCACCCAGGTGCCCATGTCGCGCTGGAAGGCCTCGAAGCGCTCGGCGTAGTGATCGAAGATGATGAAGCCCTGCATGCGGATGCGCTTGGGCAGCAGCGTGGCCAAGAGCCGCGGCAGTCGGTCAGGCCCGGAGCCAGCGCGCTCGTTGTAGTGCGAGATAAAGCCGCACAGCGGAATGCGGGCGCCCAGGTTCAAGAGCGGCAGCACTGCGTCGAGCACCTCGCCGCCCACGCTTTCAAAATACACGTCGATGCCATCCGGGCAGGCCGCAGCCAGGCCTTCGGCCCAGTTAGGATCGTGCCGATCGAGGCACGCATCGAAGCCCAGCACGTCCACCGCATAGCGGCACTTGTCCGCGCCGCCGGCGATGCCGACAGCACGTGCGCCCTTCAGCTTGGCCAGCTGCCCGACCACCGCGCCGACCGCGCCGGCGGCCGCGGCCACCACCACGGTTTCGCCCGGCTTGGGCTGGCCGATGTCCAACAGGCCCACATAGGCGGTGAAGCCCGGCATGCCAAGGCCGCCCAGCGCCAGCGACGGATGTTCCAATTCGCCCAGCGGGAACAGGCCGTCGCCGTTGGAAATCGCATAGTCCTGCCATCCGGCTTGCGCCAGTACCAGTTGCCCCTCCTTGAATTGCGGATGGCGCGATGCGACCACCCGGCTGACCGTGCCGCCGACCATGGGTGCGCCCAGCGGCACCGGCGGCGCATAGCCGGGGCCGACTTCCTCCATCAGGTTGCGCATGTAGGGGTCGAGCGACAGATAAAGCGTGCGCAGCAGCACCTGGCCGTCGGCCGGGGTCGGCACGGGCTGGGTGTCGAGGCGGAAATCGGTCGGCTTGGGCAGGCCCTGCGGGTGGGCGGCCAGCAGGATGCGGCGGTTGGTCGTGCTCATGCAGTGCTCCAGTCGAAGAGTTGTTGTGGCCGGCTCGGTTGTGAAGAGATTGGACTACGCACGAGCCGGGCGCGGGCCGTAGCGCAGCGTCAAGAGCGTGCCCAGCGTCAGCGTGGCGACGGCAAAGGCCGGGCCGCCCAGCGCGCCGATGCGGTCCACCAGCAGGCCTCCGCCGATGGCGCCACGGGCAATGGCGATCTGAAATGCCGCTACCAGAAGGCCGCCGGCGCCCTCGGCCTGGTCCGGTGCGGCGCGCACGATCCAGGTCTGAAAACCCACCGGGAAGGCGCCGAAGGTAAAGCCCCACAGCACTACGGCCACGGCGGTCACGACCATCGAACTACCCGCCAACAGCAGGCTGGCGGCCAGCACGGCGATCAGGCTGCCGCCGACCACGATGGCCTGGCGGTCGCTGCGCTCGGCAATCCAGCCACCGGCGAAATTGCCGAAGAAGCCTCCGATACCGTAGCCCAGCAAAATGGCCGAAATGGTCCCGACCGACAGGTGGGTGACGTTTTCCATCAGCGGGCGGATATAGGTGAAGCCGGCAAAGTGGCCGGAGATCACCAACAGCACCGCCAAGAGCGCGATGCGCACGCCGGGGCGGGTGAGCAGCTCGGCCAGCACCCGCAGGTTGGGGTTGTCGCGTGGCGGCAGCACTGGCAGCGTGAAGCGCAGCGCCAGCGGCGTGCCCGGTTCGCGCGCCGTCTCAACCGCAGGGCTTCCGTGTGGCTTGCCATAACGTGCAGGTGGCGCTAACCCTGGCAATGCGGCAAGCAGATATGACAAAGGCACTGCCCATCAGGCAGCATCGCGATTCGTGATTGTTGAATCGAGGAAGATAGCCATGCACGTCGCGCTGCATATCCACGCGCTTGCCGAAAACGAGGGATCGTCGGAAGTCGTCGAGCTGTCCGTAGTGCAAGGGCTTGAGCGTGTATCGCTGGGCGAAGCACTCGGCCGGCAGGTACTCGACCAATTGGTCGATGAACTGAGGCTGCGTACTCCAGAGGATACTGACTCGCGCTTGGTCGAATTCAGTTTCGAGGTCGTGCTGCATGCCGACGATGGAGCCGCACTGCGGCAATGGCCGGAATACGAGTTCTTTAACGAGGCCGCAAGTTGGGAGTCGCTGGCGCCCCGGCTGCTGGCTTATGTGGCGGCGTGTGCGCACGGTGCTCGGGGCGATCGGATCTGGGCCGATTGCGAAACGCCGGCCGGTACGCACGCGATGAATGCGTTATTGATGCAGGATCGCAAGTGGATACCGGCGTATATCGATTTCCTCACCAGTTGCGACCTCGATCACGAGGTGGATCAGGCGGGGGATCTCGATCTGGCCATCGAAACATATGGCTGGCACGCAGATACCTGCGCCTTGGCCGCTGCTCGCCTGGTGAGCTGCCATGGCCAATTTGGCGAAGAGCAGTTCCAGGGCTGGCTTGAAGCCGATCTTGGCGAGTACTTGGCCACTGACGAAGGGCGTGCGGATTTTGCCAAGGCCGTTCTGGCCGAATTCGAGCGTGATACCGAGCAGATGCGCCACGTTCTGGCGCTGCCCCAGGAGCAATGTCATACCGAGTTCGATTTCTGGCTGTCTTTCGTGGCACTGGCATTCGACACGGATACGTTCAACGCGCTGCAACGGCAGGTCCACGGGCGTTGGGAGCGCGCGCGGGATCTGGCTGCTGACGCTGGGGTCTGCTGAGCACAGCGCCGGTTGTGGCTGACCTTTGCTGCTGGTCTTGACCGCCGCAAAGCGGTCCACTTCGGCGTTCACCGTTCCGCCCATCCCGCGGCTGCTGCCGACCCCAAACGGAATTTGGGCCGACGTAAGCCTGCGATTGCTTCGTCGCAACGGCTGATCGAGCACCTGCCCGTGGAGAAAAGCCAACGCGTTCAGCACTTGGGACCGCGTCGACGCCGACACCCGGCGCGCCACTGCCATGTGGTTCAAGAACGCTTCGACTTGGGCGGTGCCGAGCGTGGCGGGATGCTGCTTGCCGTGGAGGAAGATGAACTGCCGAATCCAGTACCGGTACGCGCAGCTCCGCGCGGGGACTGAAATGCCAGCGCTGGCATACGGTGGAGACCTGATCGAGCAGGTGTGGTTTAGTCGGAAGCGCTCCCCATAGCGTTACTCCTTTGCAACATGAAAAAGCGGATAGTAAGCACATGGTGCGTAAGGTGCGCCATGTCCGTATGATTGCTGTGAATATACGGACGGCTCTAGGGGAAATGTTATAGAGATCAGTATCTTGGATGGGTCTTTGAACGTTCGTATTATTTGATAATGTACTGACGCCAGTACCGGTCTATTAACTGTTAGAGCCTCCAATGAAGCGACTGCTACTCATCATGTCTCTACTCTCATTCTCCGGTATCGCCTCGGCTAAGGGCTTCGCAGAAGGTCAACTGTGGAGCTACAAAACTCGTAAAGGTGAAGAAAACTCACGGGTTCTGATCAACAAGATCGAAACCAATGCCAAGCTTGGAAAAATCTACCATATCAGTGTGTTGGGCGTGAAAGTAAAAAACCCACATATCGCTGGCGGCATTTCAACGGATCTTCCTCACTTCCCGGTTTCGGCGGAAACGCTCAAGAAGAGCCTCATCAAACTTAATGGCAAGAGTCAGCCAAATCCTGACTATCAAGAGGGTTATAAAACTTGGAAAAATGCTTTTGATAAGGGCGAAGCAGGCATTTTCACCATTGATGTTGCGGACATCGTGGACGTAGTGGAGCAGGCGATCAACAAATCATGACCCCTTGCTCTAACCATACAGTCAAGCGGACAACCACAAGCTACGCTTGTGGTTCCCTCCGCGCTACGCGCTCCGGCGTCCGCTTACTTCCCCGTTAGGGCCATGATGCAAGGTCTCACCTCCATCGTCGATTTGCTAATCTCTACCGAGGCAACTGTTAGCGCTATTACCGAAGATATTGCTGCTTACTGCGCCCGAGAATCTCTTCCGCTGGGCGCTGCGGATGACGCGATCGCCAAGTATGTCGCTCTGAAGTTTGTGCGCGGTGAGATGTCATATGCAGATGCCGATGTCGCAATGAATGCTTTGGTGGGTCTTGACGTCATAAATTTTGATCACACCGGTTTTGCTTGGCAGGTCTACTTACAATTCGATAATGGTGAGTACCAAAGATCAACGGAAGCGCGGGATTCCATTCCTTGGCAGCAATACACATTGCCCGGTGTCATGGCCTTACTTAAGAAAAATGGTATTGCAATTTTGCCCTAACCTTTCGGTCAACGTGACGGCCCAAAGTAGCGCTTTGGGTTCCCACCATGCCTGCGGCATTCCGGCCGCAGATTGCCTCCAAAGTTAGGCACCTCAAATCTCCCGGAGCTACTGTGTCCCGCCCATTTCTCGGTCGATCAGCCATTGTAGATATCATCAAAGATAAAGAGCGTACGAATTCCATTCGAAAGCGTGCAGGACTGACGAATCATCCTGTGCGCTTTACGGTATGTGGTTGCCCAGACCCGAATTGTGGTGGTTGGCATACCATTGAAACCGATCGCACGGTTCCCTCGTCTGATGAGTGCGATGCCCTTCTCAAAGCGGACAATGTCGCGCGTAAATCCAAGAAGCCCCACAAAAGCGAGGGACCGAAAAGTGCCTAACCCTCCGGTCAAGCGGGACCGTCTTCCGGCGTTCCGCCTACAGCCGGCCCCTTACCTCCAATGTTGGCCATTTTTATGAAGACATTTCCCACACTAGTTTTTCAATATCGCCTTCCAGCTGTGAATGCCATTTTGATGGTATTGGCCGCATTTGCCACTACGGGCGGCTTAGGTTACTTTGCATTACATGCACCAGACGCACGAATCACTAGAACAATATCAACTCTTTTCTCCCCAGAAGCAGCCCCTCTTTTCTTGTGGGCCTTAACCGCCATTTCTTTCACGGCCACTTTACTCGTCGTATGGTTTGCAGTCCACAGTCAAACACGTGTTCACCATGTTGAGCTTGGGTCAAGTCACATCGTCGCACCACAAGCTTCACTATCCTCAAAATCCATTTCCATTCCATATACGTCAATTTCGCAACTTCAAGTGGTAAAAGTATCAGGTCAAAAAATGGCCATCATTAGCTCCGGAAAAAATCAATCACGCCTTCTTGAAAATTCATTTTCATCCACTGACCGGTTCTTAAAGTTTCTACACGTGCTTCATGAGCGCCGTAATGGCTAACCTTTCGGGTAACCGGACAACCCCAAGCTGCGCTTTGGGTCCCCTACGTGCCTTTGGCACTCCGGCTGCCCGTTACCTCCAACGTTAGGTCAATGGATCCCCATGATTAGCGAAGCTAGCACTCTTGATTTTCCGTTTGTTGAGAAAATAACGCGCCATAAGATGACTCATCTTTACGAGCTTCATCAACAAGAATGGAATGATGAGAATATTTCGGGAGGCCTAATGGAAACGGCTAACTTCATCGCCCTTAGAGGCGGGGAAAGGGCCGGCGTTATTCGTGTCGCAACCAATAAAAATTATTTATACATTTGCGACCTTCAAGTAACCCCGAAAACGCAAGGGGTTGGCATAGGCACCAACCTAATCAATCATGCCACGTCATTGGCACTATCAAAAAACCTAGAATCCATTCGTCTTTGTATATTTAAAGGCCACTCAGCAAAAAAATTTTACGAGAAACTTGGCTTTGGCATCGCAGGTGAACTGGGCAATTTCCTTAGAATGGATCGCAAACTTCAGGTTGAATTTTCGGCCTAACACTTCATTTAACCGGTGCCGGATAAAACCGGCCCGTTACTTCAAATGTTAGACTTCCCATAAAGGCGTTATGAGCGATCCAACACTTACCTTTGCAAATCAAGCAGAATGGGAGTCTTGGCTTGAGCTCAACGGAAGCCTGGCAACCGGCGTGTGGCTTCGCCTTGCAAAAAAAGGTGCCGAGCAACCAACAGTCTGCTATGCCGAAGCGCTCGAAAGCGCTCTTTGCCACGGCTGGATTGACGGCCAGAAGCAAGCGGAAAGCGAACAATATTGGCTTCAACGATTCACACCCAGGGCAGCTAGAAGTATCTGGTCCAAGATCAACAAGGCAAAAGCTGAAGCCCTCATCACCGCTGGAAGAATGCATCCAGCGGGTCTGCGTGAAATCGACCGAGCCAAGATCGATGGGCGATGGGATGCGGCGTATTCATCAGCGAGTACGTCGGTCATCCCAGAGGATTTGCAAAAAGCCCTTGATGCCAATCAAACAGCCAAAGCGTTCTTTGCAACGCTTAACAGCCAGAACCGATACGCCATTCTGTTCAGGATTCAGAATGTCAAGAAGGCAGAAACTCGCGCCAAGAAGATCGCTCAGTTCATCGACATGTTGGCCAATGGCGAAAAGCTTTACCCCTAGCGCCAGCGACCTAACTGGTCGTTCAACAAGGGCATCCGAGCTGCGCAGAGCTGCCGAGCTGGTGACCCGTCAGCTTATGACCAGCGTTTGAGGTCAGACAGCCGGCACAGATGTTCAACGCTACCGGAATCCGCAATTTGGCTTAGCCCTGGCAGTTGCATTCTTTGCCGTGTGTTGCGGCGCTAGGGTTTGCGGTGCTGCGCCACCAGCGCGGCCATCGCCATGGCCTGCGGATCCCCATGGGCCTTTAAGCCGTCGATCACGCCGTGCTGGTTGTCGCGCGGCTGGTTCTGGCTGGCCTTCCACTTGCCTTGCAGGCGCGAGATCGTGATCTCGATGCCGACGATGGCAGGCAACAGCTTGTCGATGAAGGCCGCTGGCGCATCGGCCACCTGCCACGGCGTGGCGAACGCTGCTTCCTGCCGCGCCGTCAGTGTTTCCAGCTGTGCCCGCAGCCACGCCGCATCGTCGATCACGCGTAGCGTGCCGTAGGCATGCACGGTGGCGTAGTTCCAGGTCGGCACCACCTTGCCACTCTCGGCCTTGCTCGGATACCACGAGGGGCTGATGTAGGCGTCCGGCCCCTGGAAGATCGCCAGTGCCTCCACCTGCGGATCGAACCTGTGCCACAGCGGATTGGCCCGCGCCACATGACCGCGCAGCGTGCCCCAAGGCCCTGCTTCGCGGTCGAGTTCGAGCGGGATGAGGTTGGCGTCGAGCCCATCAGCGGTGTAGGTCACCAGCGTGCCGAGTGGCTGCGCGGTGATCAGTGCATGCATGTCCTCGGTGCTGGGCGCGGCGAAGTGCGGGGGAATGTACATCGGTACTGAATCCAGGGGATGGCGGAGTCGCCGCGATATGCGGGCGGGTGGATGGCGTTAGCATGCCAGTCACGCCGGTTGGCGGCTAGGCCATCCGGGCCGCAATGGCGGCCAGCAGCATGGCGAGGCCAGACAGGCTGAGCAGCGCTAACACGATCTGCCGGAAGCGCTGCTGGCTCAGGTGCCGGTACAGTCGCGCGCCCAGGAGGTGGGGCAACAGCAAGGCCAGCGCGACGGCGGGCAACAGCGAGGCGGTATGGCGATCGATCACACCGCTGGCGAGATAGGCGGCCATGATGATGCCGAGCGTCACCAGGTTGAAACGCTGGATGATGCTGCGCTGCTGGTCCTTGTCGAGGCCGCGCAGCGTGCACCAAAGCGTGGGAATCACCGCGGTGAGCCCACCCAGCCCGCCCATGAAGCCACCGGCAGCGCCGGCCAGCCCATCGGCCACCCGGCCGCCGCGCTGCAGCCGCGGAATGCGCCCGGCCAGCAGCATCACCGGGCACCACACGGTGAGGATCAGCCCGAGCAACAGCTTGAAGAGGTTGGGGTCCAGCGCCGGCAGCAGCAGCACGCCAAGTGGAATGCCGATCACGCCGCCGAGCACATAGGGTGCGAGCGCGGACCACGGCGCGCGGCTGCGCTCGGCCAGCGCGGCAATGCTCTGGCCGCTGAGCGAGCCGAACACCACCAGCACCGCGATCAGCCGTGGCTCCAGCCCCCAGACCCAGAACGACATCGACACCATGCCGAAGGCAAAACCCGACAAGCCCTGGACGAAGCCCGCTGCGGCGGCGCCAACGAGGATCAGCAGCAGTTCATTGGGCATGGACGGTGATCAGGAAGGGGCATGGAGGAGAGCAGATGTTTCACCGTTGGGCCAACGCCGCGAGGCGGGCGCCGGCTTGCGCCAGCGTCTCGTCGGTCTTGGCGAAGCAGCAGCGCACCAAACGGCTTTGTGGCGGCGCGGCGTAGAAAGGAGGCAGCGGAATGGTGGCGACACCGTGGGTCACCGTGAGCCAGCGGGCAAAGGCGAGATCATCGAGATCCGGCCGGATGGCGCTGTAGTCGGCCAGCTGGAAGTAGCTGCCGTGGCAGGGCAGCAAGGCGAAGCCGGCGGCGACAAGGTGCCCGGCCAGGCGGTCGCGCTTGGCCTGGTAGAAGCCGGGCAGCGCTTGCCAGTGCCCGGCATCGGCCAGATGGGCGGCGAGCGCATGCTGCATGGGCGTGTTCACCGAGAACACCAAAAACTGGTGCAGCTTGCGCAGCTCTTCGGTTAGCGCCGGCGGCGCCACGCAGTAGCCCACTTTCCAGCCGGTGGCGTGGAAGGTCTTGCCGAATGAGTACACGGCAAAGCTGCGCGCGCGCAGCGCTGGATGCGCCAGCACGGAATGATGTCCCAGGCCATCGAACACCAGATGCTCGTACACCTCGTCAGCAAGGATCAGCAGATCGTGCCGCTCGGCCAGCTGCGCGAGTGCGTCGAGGTCGTCCACTGCCAGCACGCTGGTGGCGGGATTGTTCGGGTTGTTGACGACGATGAGCCGGGTGCGCGGCGTGATGGCGGCGGCAACCGCGTCCCAGTCGACGGCGAAATCGGGTTGGCGTAGCGGCACGCGCACGGCGTGCGCGCCTTGTGCTGCGATGGCCGGTACATAGCTGTCGTAACAGGGATCTAACACGATGGCTTCGTCGCCGGCATGCAGCACGGTGGCGATGGCGGTATAGAGCGCCTGCGTCGCCCCGGCTGTGATGGTGATCTCGCGGTCGGCATCGACGGTTACGCCCTGGCTCGCCAGCAGCTTGGCGGCGATGGCCTGGCGCAGCATCGGCAGCCCGGGCATCGGCGCGTACTGGTTGTGGCCGGCCGCCATCGCGTCGGTCACACCGGCCAAGAGCGCCGGATCGAGCGGAAAATCGGGGAAGCCCTGCGACAGGTTGATCGCGCCATGCGCCTGGGCTAGCTGGCTCATCACGGTGAAGATGGTGGTGCCGACATCGGGCAGCTTGGAGCGCAGGGGCATGAGGCGATTCGGTAAATGAAAAGCGCAAGCATACGGCCCGCCAGGCGGGCCGTGGAATGATCAGTCAGTGCAGCCGTTGCGGGCAATCGCCGCAACGCGCGGTGCCGATGCGCTCCAGCGTCTGCGTCAGCGCGCAGACCGATCGGCGGCAGGCGATAAAGCGCACGTTCTGCTTCTCGGCCGCGTCGCGGTAGTTGCGCATCACGTTGTGGCCAAGAAAATCGGTGAACAGGATGACGATATCCATGCCCTTGATGCCGCTGGGCGTACGCTGGTGCGACGGGTTGCGGCCGGTCACATGGTGGCCGATCTGGATACCGTATTCGGCCAGCAATTGCGGGATGTTGCCGAGGGTATCGGCGCCGACGATATAGGCTTGCATCGTATGCTCCTACCGGCGATCAGCCGGAGTGGGTCCGGGCGCCGCAGGGATGCTGCAACGCTGTTTCCACAACATACCAATGAATTTATATCGTCAAAAATAATATAAATTTGTTTTTATATAACCAAATTTGTTTTGGTGCGAGAACGGGCAAAATGGACGTTGCTCCACATGCGCTCCAGCTATTTCCAAGTCCGCACGTGCAGATGGCAGTCGATGGATTGAAGCTTGGCTTCACGTCCGCAGTTCCTGCAGGAGCAGGGCCGTAAGTGCGCATGATCTGCACCCCAGAGCCCAAGAAAAACCCCGCGGGTGGCGGGGTCGGTCGGGCGAGGTCGCGGGTAGCGATCAGGGGGCGGGGTTGGGGTGGTTCAGGTGAATGGCGTCAAGCTCGGCCAGGATTTCCTCGCCCAGCTTCACGCCGACGCTGTCGATGTTTTCCTTGAGCTGGTCAAGGTTGGTGGCGCCGATCAGGTTGCTGGCGGTGAACGGGCGGCTGTTGACGAAGGCCAGCGCCAGTTGGGCCGGCGACAGGCCGTGCTTTTTCGCCAGATCGACATAGGCGCGCACGGCGGCCTCGGCCTGCGGCTTGGAATAGCGCACGAAGCGGTCGAACAGCGCCAGGCGCGAACCAGCCGGGCGGGCGCCGTCCAGGTACTTGCCGGTGAGCACGCCAAAGGCCAGCGGCGAGTAGGCCAAGAGCCCGATCTCTTCGCGATGGCTGAATTCGGATAGCCCGATCTCGTAGGTGCGGTTCAGCAGGCTGTACGGATTCTGGATCGACACGATGCGCGGCAGGCCCTGCGTTTCGGCGGCCTTCACGAATTGCGACAAGCCCCAGGGTGTTTCGTTGGAGACGCCGATATGGCGCACCTTGCCTTCCTTGACGAAGTCGGCGAGCACCGACAGCGTTTCCTCGATTGCGACTGTCTCTTCGTGTTCGATCCACGGATAGCCCAGGCGGCCGAAGGTGTTGGTGCTGCGATCAGGCCAGTGCAGCTGGTAAAGATCGACATAGTCGGTCTGCAGCCGCTTCAGGCTGTCGTGCAGCGCCTGGGTCAGGTTCTTGCGATCATGCTTGGCCTCGCCGTTGCGCAGATAGCGCGGCTGATGCGGCTGGCGCTGCGGGCCGGCAGCCTTGGTGGCGAGCACGATATCGTCGCGATGGCCACGCTTGGCAATCCAGCTACCGATGTACTGCTCGGTGCGGCCCTGCGTTTCGGCGGTCGGCGGCACCGGGTACATTTCGGCGGTGTCGATCAGGTTGATGCCGCGCGAGACGGCGTAGTCGAGCTGCGCATGCGCGTCGGCTTCGCTGTTCTGCTCGCCCCAGGTCATGGTGCCAAGGCCGATCAGGCTTACGGAGAGATCGGTACGGCCTAGTTTGCGGTATTCCATGTGCGTCCTCATGTGGTTGGCCCTGGTCCGGGCTTATTTTGCTGCCTGCAGTACGTCCTGGTCCGGCAGCAGTTCATAGCGTTTCAATAGCGTGCGCATCACGTTGCGCGTCACGCCCAGCAGTTCGGCGCTGCGCACCTGGTTGTAGCGGGTGTGGGTGTAGGCCGAACGCACGATCAGCGCTTCGAGATCGTCGAAAAGGTGCTCGCCCGGGCGCGAGAACAACTGGCGCAGGTGATGTTCGATCGCCGCCAGCGGATTGGTCGCTGTCGGGGTGTCGCTTGTGCCACCGAGGACATCGCCGGTGAAGCGCAGATGCTGCGGGTGGATGGCCTGGCCGCTGGAGACCAGCAGCGCGAAATGGATCACGTTTTCCAGCTCGCGGATGTTGCCAGGCCAGCTGTAGCGCTTGAGTGCTTCGCTGCTGGCATCGCTGATCGCCGGGATGCCGAGGCCCAGCTTTTGCGCGTAGATGCCAAGGAAATACTCGGCCAGCGGCAGGATGTCGCCCTGGCGCTGGCGCAGCGGCGGAATGGTGATGCCGACCACGTTCAGCCGGTAATAGAGATCCTGGCGGAAATGGCCGGCCTGCACCGCCTGGGCCAGATCGACGTTGGTGGCGGCAACGAGGCGCACGTCGATTGGAGTGGGCTTGCGCGCGCCGACGCGGACCACTTCGCGCTCCTGCAGCACGCGCAGCAGCTTCACCTGCAGCGCCAGCGGCAGATCGCCGATCTCGTCGAGGAACAGCGTGCCGCCGTTGGCCGCTTCAAACCAACCGGTACGGCTGCCAACGGCGCCGGTGTACGCGCCGGCTTCGTGGCCGAACAGCTCGGCCTCGGCCAGGTTCTCGCTGATCGCACCGCAATTGACGGCAACGAAGGGGCCGCGCCGGCCACTGATATGGTGGACGTGGCGTGCCACCAGCTCCTTGCCGGTGCCGGTTTCGCCGTGCACCAGCACGGGCGCTTCGGAAGGCGCAACGCGCTCCACTTCGGCCAGCACGCGGCGCGATTGCGGATCGGCGAACACCAGCGCCTTGGCGCGTATGGAAAGGGGGCTGTTCTTTTCCGCATCGGGAAAAGTCAGCAGGGGCGGATGACCGTGTTCAGGCATGGGGGAACTCCATCCGGATGAAAAACCCGGACGGTCCGCCACTGCGCGCTCCCGGGCTGCTGCGTAGCTCAGTTCGGCGCGAAGGCCGGGCATTGCAGCGCGGGGGGCGAAGGTTAGGAAGACCGTCCGGTCGCAGCATCGACGGGGTCGAACCGTTTACAACGTGGCAATCGACACCTCGGTCGATTTGACGAAGGCGATGACTTCGCTGCCCGGCCTCAGGTTGAGCTCCTTCACCGAACGGGTGGTAATCACCGAGGTGACGATGCCGGCCGGCGTGGAAACATCGACTTCGGACAGCACCGGGCCTTCGATGATCTCCTTGATGGTGCCGCGGAACTGGTTGCGTACGTTGATGGACTTGATGCTCATGATGGATCTCCTGATGGTGAACTGGCCGCAGCAAGCTGCTTCGGCATGTCTGGGTAGGGCGTGTCGTGCTTGTGGGCGTGGAAGCCGAGGCTCCTGCTCGTTGCGCACTGCACAATCAAAACGTGAGAGGAATATAAATCCGGATTTATATTACTTTTAATACTTTATGATTAGGTGGATATAACAGAAGCCCTCGATTGAACGAGGTTCACCGGATTTCGTGGGTAGCCGGAAGAGAGTGGCCGCCGCCTTGGCTGGGCGACGAGCTTGGCAAGCAGGGCGGAGTGCGCTGTTACCGGGCAGGGCAGGCTGTTGGTGTCATGCGGGGAAGAATCGCTGGCCGAGGCGCGCGTGGCGATGGCGTCGCGCAGCGCGAACAAGTCAGCCAGCACGCATCGCCGCTGGCCGACCGGGCTGCCCGGCTTGATGCGACATAACCGGGAAGCGCAGGAAATGCGCAGCAAACGCATGGGCCATTGCAGCAGTTGGATTGTCTTTCATTGCAGGCGTGCAGGGTTTCGGCGGCCTGGATAAGGAAAGCCTTCTATGAGATCGGTTGGCGATTTCTAATAGGGCATGGAAATTGATCTAATTCGTTAGTGCAGAAATTAATATTATTAATTTCTGATTTATTGGTGTTGTGGTATGCATTTGGTGAACACGGTTCGTGATGGGTGTTGTGCTAATTAATTGAATTTACAGGAAAAAATAAATAGTTCGTGGATGTCTGTGAATTTTCGCTGTCATGACATTGTTATCTTTCTCGGCGAGTGCGATATTGCTTTGGCTGCCGTGGGGCATATCGCCTTTCGTGCAGTTTTCGCATGAAAAATAGCGCATGGAACAACGTGCATTACGCCGCGTTGGCCGATACGCATGGAGGAGATAACAATGGCTTTAAATCGACCGGCTTTGCGCCGGAGTAACGCGGCATTGGCCGCATTGAGTCTGCTGGCGGCCATCTGGGCGCCCGCCGTGCTCGCGGCAGCGGCCTGGCAGGAAGGTAATAGCTATAGCGCCGGCGCCGTGGTGAGCTACAACGGCCACGACTACCAGGCACTGGTTACTCATACGGCCTATGTCGGCGCCAACTGGAACCCGGCCTCGACCCCGACGCTGTGGCAGGACCTGGGTGATGTGGCAGCGACGCCAACGCCGACTTTTATTCCAACCCAAACCCCTCCACCCACTTTGGGGCCGACGCCGGCTTGCGACCCGTTCACCAGCCCTGCCTGGGCGGCAGCAACGAGTTACAGCGTCGGCCAGTGTGTGACCGTACGCTTTGGCAGTGACTACGAAACCTGCATTGACACTTACGCCGCGCAGGCAGCGCATGTGTCGTCCAGCGCCAATCAACCCAGAACAACGCCAGGCGCAGCCTTCTGGCGCATGGCCCACTCGCAGTATTGCGTGATGGTGCCTTACCGGCCGGATACGCCTACACCTACGCCAACCAATACGCCGACCCCGCCAGCATCGTGCTACCCGGGCTGGTCTGCGAACTCGGTCTATACCGGCGGGCAACGGATCACCTACAACGGTTTCATCTATGAAGCCAGGTGGTGGACGCAGGGTGATAACCCGGCGCAATCGGCAGAGTGGGGTGTCTGGAAAAAACTGGGCCCTTGCGACGCTTTTACACCTACGCCCACCGTCACGCCCACGCCCACGCCCACGCCCACGCCCACGCCGACCGCCGTCACGCCGACGGTCACGCCAATTCCGCAAGAGCTGCCGGCTGGCACGCCCCTCAGCAGCATGAGCACCACCTTCGCCCCGCAGCCGTCGTACCGGGTGTCGGTGAGCTGGAAGGCCGAATCGAGCACACTGGGCTTCACGCCGGCGCGCTGGTATGTGCTGCGCGCCTATACCAATGGCCAGCCGGTACTGGAAAGCACAGCCATCATCGTCGGCGATGACTTCGTCAACAACCGTGCCTACTACGGTGGCACGGGCATCATCACCAGCCTTAACAGCGGCACCTTTCAGCTCTATGTGAAGGCCTGCAACGCGGACTTTTCCAAATGCGCTAACGGGCCGGCGCAAACTGTCATCGCGATGAGCGACATCGTTACCCATACGCCGTCGCCGACCCCGACCAATCCAACTTGCCCACCACAAGCACCGCCACCACCGGGCTATAAGCTGGCCTTCGACGACCCAGCTTACCCATGCGGCCGGATGGTACTGGCTGGCAATACGGTGAGCTTTACCACGCTCTCCGCCAATACTCCGGCAGCCGGGCAACTGGCAGTGAGCTGGTCCGTGGAGCGTGCACAGCTCGGTTTCCTTCCCGGCTACTGGCGGGTTTTTGACGGGACGGGGCGGCATCTGTACGCCAGCGCGACCATTGCTTTCCCGCCGCCTGTAGCCAATGGCCCGGAAATCTTTGTCGGTGGCCAGACTTTCAATGTCAGCACCGCCCCGGCGAGCTACCAGGTCCAGGTATGCAGCGCGGAAACGAGCTCCACCTGCGCGCTCAGCCCGGTGATGCCCCTGGCTCAGGACGGCCTGCCCAAGCACGCGCTGATCGGCTACTGGCACAACTTCACCAACCCGTCGGGCCCGACCATCCGCATCCGCGATGTCTCGGACGACTGGGACGTGATCACGTTGTCGTTCGGTGAAGACGGTGGCAACGGTGCGGTGACCTTCAACCGAGCCCCGAACGCCGGTTCTGAGGCGGAATTCCTCGCCGACATCGCCGCCAAGCGCGCCAAGGGCAAGAAGGTGGTGCTGTCGCTGGGCGGTCAGGAAGGCCGGATGACGCTGAACACCCGCGAGAACGTGACCAACTTCGTCAACAGCCTGCACGGCATCATCACCAAGTACGGCCTCGATGGTATCGATCTCGACTTGGAAAGCGGCGCGGGCGTGGTGCTCGGCACCCCGATCATCAACAACCTGATCACCGCGATGAAGGAACTGAAG
>NZ_JANBVF010000032.1 GCF_024437655.1 Chitinolyticbacter albus | reverse complement strand
GGCGCTGGTCACCCTGCGCAAGCTGGGCTTTGACTTCAACATCGTTGGCGAGCAACTGCAAAGCGAAGGCCTCAAGCTGTTCGATGAGGCGTTCGAAAAGCTGCTGCAACTGACTGCTTAAGCCGTCGCGGGCCGGTCAGCCGGCCATGCACAACGGCGCCCCGCGGGGCGCCGTTTGCTTTGGGTGCTACGCGCTCAGGCCGGAATGGCGTCGAGGCGGTCGGCCGAATCGACCAACTGCTCGACCGCGCGCTCGAACAGCTCGCGCTCTTCGATGAACTGGGCACGGCCCGTGGTCAGCAGGCGGCGGAACAAGCGCATCGTGAGGATGGAGGGCGGGCGCTCCGCGCCAAAGCTCAGCACCAGCCGCCCGCCAGCGAGGTCCGGCCAGCTCAGCACTGCCGGCGTCGGGGCGCCGTCCAGATTGATTTTGATTCCGACCCCGCAGCGCAGGCGCGCCAGCGTGTCGTCGAAATCGTCGCTTCCCCCGTCGGTGCCTATCGTCCCGGCGGTCTCCAGCACCTCGGCATCGTCGACCTCGTCCTCGAACCACTGGTCGACGAGATCCAGCCCCGTTTCCAGCTCACGGATGGCTTCGGCCAAGAGCTGGCTATCGAGGCGCGAATTGCGCTGTGCGTATTTCTCAGCAGCCACGAAGGTCTCGTTTTCGACAAAGGCTTCGAAGCGCTCGCGAAAGAAGGCGAGCGGCGGGATAAGCAGGTCATTGCTGCTGCTACGCAAGGCCAGCTTGTGGGCATCGATCAAACGATGGAACAGCGCCTGCTCGTCTTCCTGCCGGCTCGCTTCGGCCAACCCCTGACGCAACGTGGCCAACATGCCTTGCAGCAGATTGCGCATCTCCAGGCGGTCGTCGTCGCTGAACTTGGGCGCCATGCTCCACACCAGCTCCGGCATCACCCGCCAGTAGCGTAGCGCGCGTTGCGCATCGTCGCGGCTGGCCTGCTCGATCACGCGGGCCCAGGTGTTGCGCAGGAAATGGTCGAGGTAATCGTCAAGCCGGATCTCGACCAGTGCCTCGGAAATCATCGCGACGATGCGTGCGAACTGCAGCGTACGCACCTCGGCGCGCTCCACCGCCTGCAACGCCGGCGCCACCTGCGCCTCGCTGCTGCGCAATTCGCGCGCGATAAAGGCATCGAGCTCATCGAGCATGCGTGAGAACAGCGCGGCGCTTTCCACTTCCTCGGCCAGCAGCGTCTCGACGATGTGGCAGATGGCGGTCACGACGCGCTCGCCCTGAGGATCGATCTGCTTGAGCGCCAGCGAGATCGAGCCAATGCGGTTCACCAGCGCGCGCGCCGGGTGGTTGCGCTCGGTAAGCAGCGTCGGATCCTGCAGCGCAAGCTTGAGCACCTGGAACTGCAGGCGCCCCAGCTGGGCCCGCACCTCGGCCGGCACGTTGGTGTCGCGCAGGATGAATTCGAACAGCATGGCAACGATATCGATCGTCATCTGCTCGCGATTGTCGCGGCTTTCCTTGGCCAGCGTACTGCGATGCTCGAGCAGCAGATTGCGCGGTTCGCCATCGTCACCCAGCGCCACTTGTTTCGCCACCAGCGTCGATTGCAACTGTGCCAGCTGCATCGCCAGCAGGCTGTTGCGCGCCGCCTCACCGGTCAACCCCGCGCCGCCTGCGCTATCGCTTTCACCGGACCACTGCAGAACGCCACCGAACAGCTTGCGCAGCATGGCGCCGGCGCGCTGTGTCCCGGACAGCCAGCCAGGCTGAGCCGAGGCCGAGGCCGGGGCGGAGGCGGCGGGCGCTGGCGCCGACCAACCCGGCTGCGGCGAGGGGGCGGCACTCTGGAAGGCGTGGACCATGTCGAGCAGGCGCTGCTCGCGCGACGGGCCGGCCGCTGCCGTGCCGCCCTGCGTCATCCCCTCGCTCGGCGTAACACCCGCGGACTGGAAACCGGCACCAGCACTCAGGCCATCCGCGCCGAGACCGAAGTCGGCGTCGGACGGGGCCTGGGTCACGCCATTTTGCTCGCCGGTTGCCATGGGCCGGCGCAACGAGGGCGCCGGCTGGATCTTGATCTGCAGCTGCGCGGCCAATCCGTGCCGCGCCAGCAAGGCATTGAGCGCCTCGTAGATATTGCACACCCTGCCGGCAAAGCCCTCGCACAATTGTTCCACCAGCATGCCGGCTGTCTCGCGCTCCAGCTGCAGCGTCTCCACTGCGTTGGAAACGCAGCGCGACAACAGATAGGGGCGAAACGGATTCTCGCGCTCCTTGACCGCCTCCTGGCCAAACAGCAAGGCGATGCGGATATTGAGATCGCGCAGTTGTTCGTCGGCCTCGTTGCGCAGGTATTTGGTGATAGCGTCGATCCGCAGCTCGTCCTCGAACGCGGTCTGGTTGACCAGCGACAATTCGACTGTGGAGAGCGCATTGGCGAACGATGGTCGCTCGCTGCTGTAGGCCGTCTTGAAACTGCGCACGAGCAGCTGGGACATCTGCGCCTGCAGCTGACGCCGCAGCAGCGCGCCCTGGCCGAGCACAGCCGAGCGTGCCTCCCAGAGCTGGCTGCGCTCCTTGCCAGATAGCGCGCGTTCCGCCTTGACGAATAATTGCTGTCCGGCCTGGCCGATCACATCGTCCAGTGCGTCATCGAACAGCCGCAGGAATTCGGCGCGTGTCGCCGCGAGCAGATCGTTGTGGTCCATCCCCATCACCCCGAGCGGTCCGGCGCCTTTGGGCGCCGATCGAAGCATTTGTCCTTAGGATAGGAGCAACTGCTTGATATTGTTATGGGTCCGAGTTTACCACGGCGCTCACGCATCTTCTGACCCAAACAGACAGTAACAATCTTACGCAACATATTGCACAAAAAAAACGGGCCCGAAGGCCCGTTCAAAAGAACCGAAACGTTGGAGACGTTTTACTGCTGGACTTCGCTCATGGTGCGAGTCAGGGTGGCATTGGCATCGTCCGCATCCAGCGACCAGCTGAACAGGCCGCCCAGGCCCTTGTTCTTCAGGTACTGGATTTTGGTGCGAATGGTGGTGGCATCGTCGTAACTCCACCAGTTGCTGCCATCGTACTGGTACAACTGCTTGGTGACCGGGTGATAGCGCTTGGTCCCCGGTGCATTCACCAGCGCCTTGTAGTCGCCATAGCCGGCCTCGGTGCTGGTACCGACCTTGCCCGGTGCGCCCGTGGCTGCCTGATAGAGGCCATCACCGGCGGCACCCGCCTTCACGCCCCCCCAGCCACGCCCGTAGTACGGGATGCCCAGTACCAGCTTCTTGGCCGGCATGCCGGCTTCGACCAGCCGGGTAACGGCCGTGTCGATGTTGTACGACGCGGCCGTGGTGCCGGCATACGGATCGGCCGGATCCGGATACAGGTGCGAGTGGAAGTTGGTCGGACCCGTGCCTTCCCAACCGCCGTGGAAGTCGTAGGTCATCACGTTCACCCAGTTCAGGTACTGGCTGTACTCGGCAGGCTCGGTATTGACGATCTTGTCGACGCCGGCACCGATCGCCACCGTCAGCAGGTACTGCTTGCTGTTGCTCGCGCCCAGTGCATCGAGCTGCGTGCGGAATTCCTTCAGCAGCAGCGAGAAGTTCTGGCGATCGGCGGCGGAACTGGTGTTGTACGGCTGGCCGCCACCGCCCGGGTATTCCCAGTCGATATCGATACCATCGAAGATGCCAGCGGCAGCGCCGGTACCACCGGCCGGATCACCATCGGCCTTCTTCAGGTTGCCCTTGATGTAGACGTCGATGCACGAACTCACCAGCTTCTGGCGCAGCGCCGGCGTTGCCGCAGCGGCGGAGAACCACTTGGACCAGGTCCAGCCGCCCAGCGAGATCAACACCTTCAGGTTCTGATGCTTGGCCTTGAGCTTCTTCAGCTGGTTGAAGTTGCCCTTCAGGGTGTTTTCCCACTCGTCCCCGACACCGTCGACCGAATCGGCCGCCTTGTAGTCCATCTGGTAGTCGGCCCAGGCGTCGCCACCGGTACCGGCTTGTGGATCGCTCTCGTTGGTCGAGCCCGGCTCCAGCTTGTTGATGCCGCTGGAGCACTGGTAACTGCCGTCGGCCTGCTTGTAGACGTTGCCGAAGGCGTAGTTGATGAAGGTGAGCTTGGCGGCGGCACCACTGGTATCGACGTGCTTCACGAAGAAGGCGCTGTCGTACACGCCCCACTGGGTGAAGTAGGAACCGACTTGCGGCGTGGCCGGCGCGGGAACGCCAGTGCCCGGGCTCGGCGTCACCGGAACCGGGGTCACGGGAACGGGCGTTACGGGGGCCGGCGTGACCGGTGCAGGGGTCACGGGCGCCGGGGTCACCGGTGCGGGCGTGACGGGAGCCGGTGTGACCGGGGCCGGCGTTACCGGCTTCGGCGTCGGAGTCAACGTCGGCGTGACGGTGGGGGTAGGAGACGGCGTGGCGCCGCAGGCACCGAGCGACTTCCAGACACCCCAGTCGCCGGATTGCGCCGGGGTGTCACCCTGCGTCCACCACTTGGCTTCGTAGTTCACGCCTTGATAAGTCACGCGCTGGCCGCCGGTATAGACCGACGCGGCGGCCCAGATCGGATAGCAGGCGCTCGGCGCCGGCGTCACGGGCGTGACCACCACCGGCGTCGGCGAGACCGGCGTAACCGTCGGCGTGTCGTTGCGCGTGGGAATCGGGGTGGGGATCGGCGTCGGCACCGGGGTCGCGGCCACCGGTGTCGGCGTAGCGGCACTGGTTACACCCAGGTCCTGCCACAACGTCGGTGTCGACTGCGGATTCCAGTTGGCGCCGGCGTAGGCGGTATGGGTCACCAGCGACTTGTAGTCGTGGCCGTTGTAGCTGACCACGGTCTCGGCGGTATAGGTGCTGCCTTCTTGCCATGCCGGCGCGGCAAAGACGCCGGCCGACAGGCAGAGGCCGACGACGAGGGCGGCGAGACCCTGTCGACGAGCGAACTGCATCGATTTCATTCTGATCCTCCAGATGGGTGGAATACCGATCGATCAATTGGTATTAAAGTTAACTACATATAAGACCAATTCGGCCACGCGATCGTACGCCAGCTCATCTGTCGAATCATTAATCATCGTTAATGTGACCCCGCCAGCGGCATGAACGGGCGAATGCCGGGAACGAGCGTAGTCCGGGTGCTCCATCGCTATGAGCACCATAGGGACAAGCGATTGGATTTATTGAGAATCGCTCTCAATAATTTGATTGAGACTCACCGGAGCGTCTGTCATGCACCCAAACAAAACGGGCCGTCATCCGGCCCGCTCGGTACAAAAGATCATCGGTTACGCCATACTCGTCGCCGGCTGGGGCGGTTGGCTGCTCAGTCTTTGACCTCGCCTGCGGGCCGCACGACCAACACCTCAGCCTCTCCGGCCAGTTCCGGCGGATCCTCATCCTCCACCTCGTCCGGTACCTGCAGCGTCGTCACCGAGGCGGACGTTTCCGCCATCCGCGTGCTGGCCCAGCTGCGCAGCAGCGTGTAGCTGACCGCCAGCAGCGTCGGGCCGAGAAACACTCCCAGCATCCCCCACGCCAGCGCCCCACCCAACACGCCGAGCAGGATCAGCGCAAAGGGCAGATTGCTTTCCTTGCCAATCACCAGCGGCTTGACCACGTTGTCCGCCGACGCCACCACCACCACCATCCAGATCGCCAGGAAAATGGCCCAGCCGGTCTGGCCGTGCATATGCAGCCACAGCGCCACCGGCAAACCCAGGAGGCTGGGCCCACCCGGTATCAACGACAAAAAGGCGCAGATCAGACCGAACGCCGCCGCATTGGGCACGCCGGCCAGCCAGAAGGCGAACCAGGCCAGCGCCGCCTGGACCAGCGCCGTGCCGATAAAACCGTAGACCACACCGCGCACGGTGCCGCCCGCCAGCTTCATCAACGCCTGCGCGCGCTCGCCACCGATACGGTGCAGCGCCCGCATCAGCCATTGCACGATCTCGTGCCCACTCACGTAAAGGAAGAACGACAGGAACAGGCTGAGGAGCAGCAGCAGCAAGCCGCTGCCCAGTGCCTTGCCGAACATCAGCAGGAACGCTCCCAACGGCTTCAGCCATTCGCGAATCTGGTTCAGCGTTTGCGGGTCACCCGCCGAGAGCTCGGCCCAGAACGTGGCGAGCTTGGCACCCAACCACGGCAATCCCGTCACCCAGACCGGCAACGCTGGCAAGCCGGCCACAATGCGTTCATGCAGCCACAGCGAAATCTCATCGACATTGGTCGCAAGCTCCACCCCGGCAAACACCAGCGGCACCAGGATCAGCGAGGCAAACAAGCCAAGCAGTACCAGGGCGGCCAGCGTGCGGCTGCCCCACAGCCACCCAGCCAGGCGCAAAAAGGGCTGCCAGGTTGCAAATACCAGGATACCCGCCCACGCGAGCGCTGCGATAAATGGCGCCATCACCTGGTACGACAGCGCCAGCAATGTCACCACCACACCCGCGGCTATCGCCGGTTCGATCCAGCGCGTATAGCTGTTCATCTCACCCTCCCCATTTCTGTCATGCGTCGCGGCATTCTAGTGCCTGCGTTTGGCAAAAGCATGGGGGCACGCAGGTGTCACCCACTTTTGCAGCCAGGCGAACCTGCTCGCACACGCCCGCCAAACCGGCCTTCGGAGAAAATGTGGCGCAAGGGTTGACAGCAATGAGCCGGTACGGTTTAATGCGCCTCTCTTCAGCGGCCAGTTAGCTCAGTTGGTAGAGCAGCGGATTGAAAATCCGCGTGTCCGTGGTTCGATTCCGCGACTGGCCACCAAGAATACCGCAAGAAAAAAGCCGGCTTTATGCCGGCTTTTTTCTTGCCTGCCGATCAAGGCCGGTGCCACGGCGCGGTACTCGCCGACTCCAGTACCACCCCCTCCTGCTCCAGCAGCATCCGCTGCAATTCATCCTGCCCATCCATGCCGCGTACGCTGACCTTGCCTTGCGCATTGATCACGCGGTACCACGGCAGGCTGGCATCGAGCACGCGGCCGACCATGCGGGCGTGGCGCGGGTAACCCGCCGCGCGCGCTACATCGCCGTAGCTCATGACCTGGCCATAGGGGATTTGGGCCACAACGGCACGGATGGCCTCGCGGATGGTGGCGCTGTCAGTCGGTTTCTTCATGGCGCGCTTGAAGCTACTGGGATCGTTGAGTTTAACGGCAGGCGTCGGCCAGCAAAAACGGGATGGCCCAGCCATCCCGTTTTTCATGTGCCATACATCGCTTACTGGTGCTCGACCTGGCTCACATCGCGCACAGCGCCGGTATCGGCACTGGTGGTCATCGCCGCGTAGGCGCGCAACGCCGGGCTGACGTAGCGCTCGCGGTTCACCGGTTTCCAGGCCAGCGCCTTGCCCTTGGCTTCCATCTTGCCGCGTCGATGCGCCAGCTCTTCCATGCTCACAGCAAGCTCGATGGTGCGGTTCGGGATGTCGATGACGATGGTGTCGCCCTCTTCCACCAGACCGATCGCGCCGCCTTCTGCGGCCTCCGGCGAGCAGTGGCCGATCGACAGGCCCGAGGTACCCCCCGAGAAGCGGCCATCGGTCAGCAAGGCGCAGGCCTTACCCAGGTCCTTGGACTTCAGATAGCTGGTCGGGTAGAGCATTTCCTGCATGCCCGGGCCGCCCTTGGGGCCTTCGTAGCGGATGACCACGATGTCACCGGCGACGATCTGGTCAGCGAGGATGCCGGCCACCGCATCGTCCTGCGATTCGAAGATGCGTGCGCGGCCGGTGAACTTGAGGATGCTGTCGTCCACACCCGCGGTCTTCACGATGCAACCGCGCTCGGCGATATTGCCATACAGCACGGCAAGGCCACCGTCCTGGCTGTAGGCGTGCTCCTTGCTACGGATACAGCCTTCGGCGCGATCGATGTCGAGATCCGGGTAACGCATGCTCTGGCTGAAGGCGATGGTCGTCGGGATGCCCCCCGGCGCGGCTCGGTAGAAATGGTGCGCCACGCTGTCGTCCGGGTTCTGCATCACATCCCACTTGGCGAGGGCTTCACCCAGCGTCGCGGTATGCACGGTCGGCACGTCACGATTAATGAGGCCGGCACGGTCGAGTTCGGCCAGGATGCCGACCACGCCGCCGGCGCGATGCACGTCTTCCATATGGTACTTCTGCGTGGCCGGCGCCACTTTGGCGAGGCACGGTACGCGGCGGCTGATGCGGTCGATATCGGCCATCTTGAAGTCGACGCCGGCCTCGCTGGCAGCGGCCAGCAGATGCAGCACAGTGTTGGTCGAGCCGCCCATGGCCACGTCGAGGCTCATGGCGTTCTCGAACGCGGCGAAAGTGGCAATATTGCGCGGCAGCACGCTGGCGTCGTCCTGCTCGTAATAGCGACGCGCCAGTTCGACGATGGTGCGGCCGGCCTGCAGGAACAGTTGTTTGCGGTCGGCATGGGTCGCCAGCAGCGAGCCATTGCCCGGCAGCGACAGACCCAGCGCCTCGGTCAGGCAGTTCATCGAATTGGCGGTGAACATGCCCGAGCACGAGCCGCAGGTGGGGCAGGCGCTGCGCTCGACCGCGGCCACTTCCTCGTCGCTGACCTTGTCGTTGGCCGCCTCGACCATGGCGTCGACCAGATCCAGCTTGCGGATCTCTCCGTGCCAGTCGACCTTGCCCGCTTCCATCGGCCCGCCGGAGACGAAGATCACCGGCACGTTCAGCCGCAGCGCAGCCATCAGCATGCCGGGGGTGATCTTGTCGCAGTTGGAGATGCAGACGATGGCATCGGCGCAGTGCGCGTTCACCATGTATTCGACCGAATCGGCGATCAGTTCGCGGCTGGGCAGGCTGTAGAGCATGCCGCCGTGGCCCATGGCGATACCGTCGTCCACGGCGATGGTATTGAATTCCTTGGCGATGCCGCCGGCCTTTTCGATCTCGCGCGCCACCATCTGGCCCAGGTTATGCAGGTGCACGTGGCCCGGAACGAACTGGGTGAACGAGTTGGCGATGGCAATGATGGGCTTGCCGAAATCGCCATCCTTCATGCCGGTGGCACGCCACAGGGCGCGCGCGCCGGCCATGTTGCGGCCGTGGGTGGAAGTACGGGAACGATAGGCGGGCATGGCGGTAAATCCTTGAGAAACAGCGACTACGAAGCCGGTGAAAGGAAGCAGGTATAATGCGCCGATTTTATCGGAAAGCCCCAGCCCATGCTCATCCACCCGCAATTCGACCCCATTGCCGTTTCGCTCGGACCGGTGTTTGGCATCGGCCCGCTTTCCGTGCACTGGTATGGCCTGATGTATCTGGTGGGTTTCGTGCTGTTCTGGGCATTGGGTCGGCTGCGCATCCGCAATGGCCTGCACCAGGGCTGGCGCGTGGAAGAGATCGACGATCTGCTGTTCTACGGCGTGCTCGGTGTGATCCTGGGCGGCCGACTGGGTTACGCCTTCTTCTACAAGGCGGATTTCTACCTGTCGCATCCGCTGGAAGTCCTCAAGGTGTGGGAAGGCGGCATGGCATTTCATGGCGGCTTCCTCGGCGTGCTCGCCGCCATGTGGCTGTACGGCAGAAAAACCGGCCGAACGTTCTTCCAGGTGACCGACGTGATTGCCCCGCTGGTGCCGCTGGGTCTGGCCGCCGGGCGCCTGGGCAACTTCATCAACGGCGAGTTGTGGGGTCGCGTCACCGAGCCGACGGCCTGGTGGGCCATGGGCTTTCCGCAGGCGCAAAGCGCCGATGCCCGCGAGGTGCTGAGCCACCCACAGTGGCACGATTGGCTGCTGCAATACGGCGTACTGCCGCGCCACCCCTCGCAGCTCTATCAATTCGCACTCGAAGGCGTGCTGCTGTTTGTGATCCTGTGGTTCTACTCGGGCAAACCGCGCAAGACCGGCCAGGTATCGGCGGTCTTCCTGATCGGCTACGGCGTGTTCCGTTTCATTGCCGAATTCGCCCGCGAGCCCGATGACTTCCTGGGTCTCTTGGCCGGCAACCTGTCGATGGGCCAGTGGCTCAGCCTGCCGATGATCGTGCTGGGTATCGTGTTGTTCTGGCGCAGCTCGCGCCACTAACAGCGGGGCGGTGCCGGTATACGGCAAGGCGCAAGGTACACCGCAGCATGCGCGGCTTGCCACGCGGCAGCGCCTCGACCATGTCCCGAACCCTTGGGCCGGCGCGGCAGTGAAAAGCGCGTAGGCAGGCGCTAAGCTGGGGGCGGAGGGCTGGTCATGCGACTCACCGTACTCGGCTGCTCGGGCGGCATCGCCGCCGACTTGCGCACCACATCGCTGTTGCTGGGTACGCACACACTGATCGATTGCGGTACCGGCGTCGGCGATCTCTCACTGGCGCAGTTACTGGCCATCGACACCGTTTTCCTTACCCACAGCCATCTGGACCATACCGCGCTGCTACCGATGCTGGCCGACGCACGGCTATCGCACAGCCAGGGCACGCTCACGGTCCACACCCGGCCGGAAACGAGCACGGCGTTGTGCCAACACCTGTTCAATGGCGCGTTGTGGCCCGATTACACCCGGATGCCCAGCGATGACCAGCCCGCGCTGCGCTTTGCCCCACTCCAGGTCGGGGACGTGCGCGATGTCGACGGGATAGCCATCGTTGCCCTGCCCGCCAATCACAGCGTGCCCGCGCTTGGCTTCCTGCTGCGCGGCGCGCGGCGCACCGTGGCGTTTTCCGGCGATACCGGCCCCTGCCCCGACTTCTGGGCCATCCTCGCCTGCGAAACCGGGCTGACCGACGTCATTGTCGAAACCACTTTTGCCAACGCCCAGCATCAGGCTGCGTTGCGCGCAGGCCACCATACCGCGGCGACGCTCGCCCCTTGTGCTGCGGGCCTGCCCGCCAGCGTGCGGCGCTGGATCACCCACCTGGAACCCGGCCACGAGGCGGCGCTGGGCGCGGAACTTAACGCCAGCCTGGGCACTCCGTTCCAGCTATTGCAACGCGGAAACGACTTCGAGCTATGAGCGAATTTGCCACGGCGGAATCCATCTATTACGTCATTGCGGCGCTGTTGGTTCTGGGCGGGCTCATCGGCACGCTGCTCCCCATGCTGCCCGGAACGCCGCTGATGTTCGCCGGCATGCTGCTCGCCAGCTGGGCCAACGGTTTTGTCCGGGTGGGATGGATCACGCTGACGATACTGGCCGTCCTGGTCCTGATCTCGGTCGTGCTCGACTACGTGGCGGGCGCGCTCGGGGCGAAGAAATACGGTGCCAGCAAGGAAGCCTTGTGGGGCTCCATCATCGGCTCGGTCGTTGGCGTGTTCGGTGGCGTGATCGGGCTGTTGCTGGGGCCGTTCGTCGGCGCGGCGCTCGGCGAGTATTACGCCCGTCGTGATCTGGAACGCGCCGGCCAGGTCGGCTTCGCAACGTGGCTGGGACTGATTCTGGGCGCCATCGCCAAGGTTGCGATCGCACTGGCCATGCTCGGCACTTTCGCATTCGCCTGGTTTTTCTGAGTATCCGCGCCAGCGAGCACGAAAATTGCGGCTAAGGTGAAATCAGTCGGCAGCCAGGAGCCGCGCCATGCCCACCTTCACCCCAGCATCAGCGAGTCTCGGCCTGGTGCTACCTCGCGGCCCCGAGCGCCGCCATCTGTCTGCCCAGAATGGTTTTCCCTTGATCACCGAAGAAGGCCTGGTGCTCATCGAGCGGCGCAGTGGTCAGGAGCGCCGCAGCCAGTCAGAACCAGCGCCGCAGCCGGAAAAACCCGATCAGCATTAGCGCCAGCAGCGCCATGCCGCCCAGTACGCCGAAATAGCCCCAGCGCCAGTGCAGCTCCGGCATCACGTCGAAGTTCATTCCGTAGATGCCGGCGATCAGCGACAGCGGCATAAAGACCGTCGTGATCGCGGTCAGCACGCGCATCTGCAAATTCATCCGGTGTGACTGCAAGGCCAGATGGGTATCCTGCAGGCTGCCCAGCAGATCGCGCAGCGCCTCGGTCGATTCGATCAGCTGCACGCAATGGTCGTACACATCGCGTAGATAAAGCTGGGTTTCGGCATGGAAGAAGTCGGGCTCGTCACGCTGCAGCACGTTCACCATCTCACGCGTCGGCCATAAACCGCGCTTCACCGTCAGCAAGGCCCGCCGCAAGCACTGGATATCGTTCAAGTGCGCGGGCAAAGGGCCGGCGGTGATCTCGTCATCGAGCAACTCGATGCGTTCGCCCATGGTTTCGAGGACGCCGAAATAGCGATCAACCAGCTTGTCGAGCAAGGAGTAGACCAGGTAATCGGCCCCCAGCGCGCGCACCTGCGATTGCGCGCTCTTGAGCGCCACGCGGATGTTGTCGAAGGTGCCGGTCGGTTTCTCCTGGAAAGTGAGCACAAAGCCCCTGCCCAGCACGATGGCGATCTGCTCGCTGCCGATCAGCCCATCGTCGGTCGAATGGACCAGCCGCGCCGTGACGAAGAGGTAACCGGGATAGACCTCGACCTTGGGCCGCTGCTCGGTATTGAGGATGTCCTCCATCACCAGCGGGTGCAGGTTGAAGCGCTTGCCGATGTATTTCAGCAGCTCGACATCACCGAGACCATGCAGATTGAGCCAGAAGGTCTTGTAGGTCGGCTCGTAGCGCCTGCCCTCCTCCAGCGAGGTAAAGCAGGTTTCGAGGAACTCACCGTCGTTCGGGCCGAACTCGATCAGCGTTGCCAGCGTCGCCTCGGGCTGATGCGGGCCGACGTAGCGCATCGTTCCCGGCGGCGACCCGGCCTTGTCCGAGCGGGGATGCTGCCTCAGTCGACTTGCAAGTTTAGGGCTCGTCCGCTTTTTAGCCATGCGCGTGCCTCCTCCTCCAAGGCGTATCGGGTCAGTGGGTGGGTTTGCAGCCAGGCCGCAGGCAAGGCCAGCCTGTGCCCCTGTCCTTGGGCCGCCAGTGATAGCGGCGGCAGCGTATCGTCCATACGGTTGCGGCAGAACAGCAATGCCAGCCGCAGGGCGAGCACGGCCGACCACTCCGTCTCGCCCAGCCCCTCGCCATCGAGCTTGGAGAGCTTGCCCTGCTGCGCCAGCACCAGCGCCGCCAGCCGCGCCTGCTCGCGGCGCGAGAAACCCGGCATGTCGGCATTGCGCACGATATAGGCCGAATGCTTGTGAAAGCTGGCGTGCGAGATCGAGCGCCCGATTTCATGCAGCCGGGCCGCATCCATCAGGCTGCGCGCCACGTCGCTGCGCGCGCAGGCCAGTTGGCCGAACAGCGCCGTCGCCAGCTGCGTCACCCGCGTCGCCTGCGCCTCATCGACCTGGTGGCGCCGACAGAACGCCGCCACCGTGTCATCGCGCACGTCGGTCTGTGCCTGCCGGCCCATCAGGTCGTAGATCACGCCGTCGCGCAGCGCGCCGTAGGTAATGGTCATTCGGCCGATGCCGAACGCGGCGAACGCGGCCGCCATGATGGCAAAGCCACCCGCCAGCACGGGCCGGCGATCGGCGCGCAGCCCGTCGAGCTCCACCCGGTCCACGTGGCCGGCGCGCAGCAAAACCTCGCGCAGCCGTACCAGCCCCTCAGCGGTAATGCCCGTGGGCGAGAAGTCGTTGAGCTCCAGGATGTCGGACAGCGAGCGTGCAGTGCCCGAGGTTCCGATCGCGCTTTGCCAGCCCGAGGCGGCGATGTCGGCCACCAGGGGCTGCAGCACGTTGCGCGCGGCGAGCTCAGCCCGCTCCAGCCGGGCCGCGTCGATCACGCCATCGGGAAAGAAGAGCAGGCTCCACGACACGCAGCCCATCAGCGTGCTTTCGGTCAGTAACGGCTTGAACTGGCGACCGACAATCAGTTCGGTCGAGCCGCCGCCGATATCGACCACCAGCCGCTTCTCACGCGTGGCGGGCAGGCTGTGCGCGGCGCCCAGATAGATCAGCCGCGCTTCCTCGCTGCCGCCGATCACGTCGATGGGAAAGCCGAGCGCGGCCTCGGCGCGGGGCACGAACTCGGCCGCATTCTTGGCAACGCGAAAGGTATTGGTCGCCACCGCCCGCACCTGGTTCGGTTCGAGCCCGCGCAGGCGCTCGCCAAAGCGAGCCAGCGCTGCCAGCGCCTCGGCCTGTGCCGATTCGGTGAGGAAACCCCGTGCATCGAGCCCGGCGCCAAAGCGCACCGTTTCCTTCAGCGTATCGATCGGCAACAGCCCACCATCGACGATACGCGCCACTTGCAGGCGAAAACTGTTGGACCCAAGGTCGACCGCGGCAATCAGCGCGCTATCCGGCATGGTGTATGGAAAAGATGACGACGGGTGTCAACATACCCGGCGCCTTGCCGCTTGGCAAACGACCAGGGCGGCGCATGGCCGCCCCGGATCGTTGCGCGAAACGGCTATTCGGCTTTGGGTGTGAGCACCACGCGTTCCATTTCGTCGGCACCCTTGTGACGTACATCCTCACCCTTGACCAGATATACCACCTGTTCGGCGATATTCACCGCCAAGTCGCCGATGCGTTCGATCGCCTTGGCGATCCACAGGATGTCCAGGGTCAACGAAATCGAGCGCGGATCTTCCATCATCACCGTGATCAGCTGACGTTGTAGCGCACGATACTCGTTGTCGATGATCTGGTCGGCCCGCTTCACTTCAGTGGCCGGCACCGCGTCAAGACGGGCAAACGCGTCGAGCGACTTGGCCAGCATGTCGAGCGCCTGCTGGGCGATATGGTTGAGCTCGGCGAAACGCGGCACCTGCAGCTTGCCGGCATCGAAGATGTTCTTGGCGCGCTGGCAGATGCGGGCGGCCTTGTCACCGATGCGCTCCAGGTCCTCGACCGACTTGATCACGCTCATCACCATGCGCAAGTCGCTCGCGGCTGGCTGGCGACGCGCGATCATGTGGATGCACAGATCATCCAGTTGCACATGCATTTCGTTGACGCGCTCTTCCTGCTCGATCACCTTCTCGATGATCGCCATGTCACCGTTGGCCAGCGCCTGCATCGACAGGCGTACCTGCTCCTCGACGAGGCCCGCCATGGCCAGCACGCTGGAACGTATGGTTTCGAGTTCGGCATCAAACTGCTTGGAAATGTGGTCAGACATGCGGCGTCTCTGTTGCGGCGTATTCATGGCAAGTTAGCAGCTCCAGGTTACGTAAATGTTTCAAACGGGTTGCAGGTGGCACCGCCGCAGCGGCTGGCGCGCGTGGCATTGCAGCGCCACCGGCATGGGCCGATGGTAGCCAACACCGGCAAAGGCCGCTGCAAAAACAAGGCGCCGACCCGAGGATCGGCGCCAATTGCAACAGTGCTGTAATAATCAGCGGTAGGTCTTCACACCCTCGCGCGTGCCCAGCAGCAGCACGTCGGCGCGGCGGCGCGCGAAGATGCCATTGGTGACCACACCGGTGATGTGATTGATCTCGGACTCGAGCCTGCTCGCCTCGACGATCTGCAGGCCATGCACATCGAGAATGATGTTGCCGTTGTCGGTAACCACGCCCTCGCGATAGGCCGGATGACCGCCCAGCTTCACCAGTTCGCGCGCCACGTAGGAGCGGGCCATCGGGATCACCTCGACCGGCAGCGGGAAATCCCCGAGCACGCGCACGTATTTGCTCTCGTCGGCGATGCAGACGAACTGCTCCGCGACGGCGGCGACGATCTTCTCGCGCGTCAGCGCCGCGCCGCCACCCTTGATCATCTGCAACTGGTGATTGATCTCGTCCGCGCCATCGACATACACCGGCAACCGGTCGATGCCATTGAGGTCGAACACGGCGATACCATGACCCTTGAGCCGGGCGACCGATGCTTCGGAAGACGACACCGCGCCGACGATACGCCCCTTTTGCTTGGCCAGGGCATCGATGAAATGGTTGGCGGTCGAGCCGGTCCCGACGCCGACGATGCTGTCATCCGGTACAAAGGCGAGCGCAGCCTCGGCTGCGGCGCGTTTCATTTCATCCTGGGTCATGGCGTCTCCTTGGCAAGATGGGATTTCGTGCCCGAATTGTAGCGGCAAAGCGCCACGCTGCCCTTGTCCGCGATCACGAAGCGAGGCTGCCAACGTAGAGGCGTATGCCGTCTAGCAACATCTGCACCGCGATCGCGGTCAGCACGAGGCCCATCAATCGCTCGAAGGCAATGGTGACCCGCTCGCCCAGCCAGAGGCTGATCTTCTCCGAGAACGCCAGCGCCAGGCCACAGATCAGCATGGTCAGCGCCAGCGCCGCCACCCATTCCCACAACCGCGCCGGCTCGCGCGACACCAAGAGCAGCACGGTGGCCAGCGCCGAAGGCCCGGCGATCAGCGGGATCGCCAGCGGCACGACAAAGGGCTCCTCGGTCTCGACCTCGGCGGTACTCGGTGGTGGCGGAAACACCATGCGCAAGGCGATCAGGAACAGGATCACCCCACCGGCGATGCCAAGCGAAGTCTCGGACAAATGCATCAGCTGCAGGAACTGCCGGCCAAACAACATGAAGGCGAACAGCACGCAGAACGCGACCAGGATCTCGCGCACCACGACCATGCGCCGCCGCGCGGGCGGCACCCGCTTCATCAGCGCAACGAAGATCGGCAGGCTGCCGAATGGATCGGTGACGAGCAGCAGCAGCACGAACCCGGAAAGAAAAGTAGTCGACTCCATCGCTGCATCGTAACCGCGAGCGGGCCGTGGACAATGGGGGCTAACCCTAGGCCGTGAATCGACATTCAGACAGGGCTGCGTCATCAGCTAAACGGGTGCAGCGCTACGCCGGCGCCGGCATTAGACTGCGAGTATTACGTTCCCCGCCCACATCATGCTGCAACCCACCCTGCGTATCGACCATGCTCAGCTGCTCGCGGAAATCAAAACCGCGACCTTTGTCGAGCCGACGCGCGCACGCGTGCTGTGTCTGCGGCTACTCGACAGCGCGCGACACGGGCACGACCCGGAGGCGTTGATCCGCGCCGCACTGCAGCTCTCGCTGATCGAGGATCAGCTGGGGGAAGTGCAGGAGGCCGCGTATGCGCTGGTCGAAGCGCTGGCCCATTGCGAGGAATTCGGCTTTCGCGCGCTGGAGGCCGATGTACTGGAGCAGCTGGGCCGTTGCCACTACACCCAGGGCGACTACCAGCCGGCACTCGACTACTGGGAACGCTGCGTCCGGTTCTGTCGCGGCAATCCGACGCTGCAACGGGTTCAGACGCAGGCGCTCGTCGGTATCGGGCAGTTGTGCGACGCATGCGACGACCACGAGCAGGCGGTTCGCATGCACACCGCGGCGCATGCCCAGCTCGATCGAATTCAAGACCCCTACCTTTCTGCCATGGTCAAGATCAACCTGGGTTACAACCAGTACAAGATCGGCGACTACACGGCGGCGGAGACCTCGCTACAGGCCGCGATCAAGCTATGTCGCGAACACACCTTCCCGCATCACGAAGCGGAAGCGCTCTATCGGCTGGCGGAATTGCGCATCGCCCAGGCGTATCCGGACGAGGCCGCCAAGCTCGTGGCCGATGGGCTGATGCTGGTCTGCGAAACGCCGTATCACTGGGGTGAGGTCAACCTGCTGTCGCTGCACGCCACCTTGCTGGCGGATCAGGGTGCGATCGAGGCCGCGCTGCAGGACACGCATCGTGCACTCGATATCGCGCAACACGACGGCATGCGCCACCTTCAGGTGAGGCTGCATGAGCAGGCCGCCGATTATGCCGCCCAAGCCGGCAAGTCTGCGCTGCACGACGAGCATCGGCGCCAGGGCCAGCAATTGCGGCTGCATCTGGATATCGTGCGCCCAGCACGCGCCGCACCGCGCCTCGGGCACCTGGATAACCTCTTGAACGCCGACTTCAAGCGCTAGCCCAGGCGGGATGGCCGGGCTACTCCGACCAACGGTCGGCATGGTCTTGCTGGCGGCAAGCTCTTACAATGGGCGTAACACGGTCTCCGGCCATCATGCTCTCCACCACGCCAGAACGAGCGCGCCTGCTCGACGACATCGCCAGCATCACCTTCGACGATCCTATCGCCGCCTTCCGGCTATGCCAGCCGTTATTGAACGAAGCGCGTGCGGCCAGTGACATTGTCGGCATCGTGCGCGCCGCGACACAGCTGTCGTTGATCGAGGACCAGCTGGGCATCCGCGAGGAAGGTGGTCTCGCGATCGCGGAAGCGTTGCAGTTGTGCCAGCAATACCAGCTCACTGATCTCGAGCCTGCGGCGCAGGAGCGCATGGGCCGGCATTGCTACACCTCGGGCGACTACCTGACCGCCGCAGGCGCCTGGCTGCGTTGCTTGATGCTGTGTGGCAATGATGCAACCCGGAAGCGCATCCGGGTGTTGGCGCTGGTCGGCCTCGCCCATGTCTGCAGTGCCTGCGGCGACTACCAGCGTTCGATCGCCTTTTTGCAGGCCGCGGACCGATTGCTCACTGGCAGCGACGACATCTACATGGTCGCCAAGGTCCGCATCACGCTGGGCTGGGATCTATGCATGATTGGCAGTCGCGACGAGGCACGCCAGATGCTGGAAAGCGCGCTGGCACAATGCCGGGAGCACGATTTCGGCCACTACCAGGCTGAACTGCTGCTGCGATTGTCCGAACTGCGACTGGAGGAAGGCGCGCTCGATACCGCCGAACAGATGCTGGAGGAAGCGATGGAGCTCCTGGTGTTCACGCCATCGCATTGGTGCGAGGCCAACGTGCTCGCCGCACTGGCCACGGTCCGCCGGCACCAGGGCGAATACGAACAGGCCATACGCCTGCTGCAGCGCGGGCTCGACATTGCCAACAGCGACGGCATGCTGCATGTCGAGGCCAAGCTGCGCTATCAGTTGGCAGAGCTCGCGCAGGCCACCGGCCGCCAGGAGCTTGCCGCGGAGCAGCGCCAGCGCGCGCAGGTGCTGCAGGCCCAGATCGATCAGCATCTCCCCGTCACCGGCCAGACCGACTGGTACGTGATCGACGATGCAATCGCGCGCTTTGCCAGCCCGATCGAATCTAGGGGCCGTGGCGGCTCGTCGCCGCATGCGGGCAATGCGTAGGCCGACCATCGCTGAACAAAAAGCCCCGCAATCGCGGGGCTTTTTGTTGCCGTATCCTCGGTTTACCAGAGGTTCAGGTACTCGAGGATGCCCTCGGCGGCCTGACGGCCTTCGTACACCGCACGCACCACCAGATCGGCGCCGCGCACCTGATCACCGCCGGCGAACACCTTGGGGTTGCTGGTCTGGTGCTTGTACTGCTGCTTGAACGGCGCAACGGTACGGCTCCAGTCGTCGGTCTTGATGTTGGCGCCGTCGAACCAGTCCTGACGCTCGGCCTGGAAGCCGAAGGCGACGATGACGTGGTCGCAATTGATACCACGCTCGGAACCGGCGATCACTTCGGGGCGACGACGGCCCTTTTCATCCGGCGCACCCAGCTGGGTCGTAACGAGCTTGAGCTTGAGCGAACCGTCGGCGTTCTGTTCGATGCCGACCGGCTGGCTGTTCCACTGGAACTCGACGCCCTCTTCCTTGGCGTTCAGCACTTCGCGCTTGGAGCCCGGCATGTTTTCTTCGTCGCGGCGATACGCGCAGATCACGCTCTGAGCGCCCTGGCGGATCGAGGTGCGGTTGCAGTCCATGGCGGTATCGCCGCCACCCAGCACCACCACGCGCTTGCCCTGCATCGACTGGAACACCTCGCCCTCGGGCAGCGTGTTCATCGAGTTGCGCACGTTGTTGATCAGGAACGGCAGCGCTTCGAGCACGCCCGGCAGGGCCTCGCCCTCGAAGCCGCCCTTCATGTACTTGTACGCGCCCATGCCCATGAACACGGCGTCGTAGTCGGCCAGCAACTGGTCGATACTGATGTCGCGGCCGATCTCGGTGTTGAGGCGGAACTCGACACCCATTTCTTCCATGATCTGGCGACGGGTGGCGATCACTTCCTTCTCGAGCTTGAACTCAGGAATGCCGAAGGTTAAGAGGCCACCGATCTCTTCGTAGCGATCGAACACCACGGGCTTGACGCCATTGCGCACCAGGATGTCGGCACAGCCGAGGCCAGCCGGGCCCGCGCCGATGATGGCGACCTTCTTGTCGGTCGTCACCACCTGGCTCATGTCCGGGCGCCAGCCCTGCTTGAACGCTTCATCGGTGATGTATTTCTCGACCGAGCCGATCGACACCGCGCCAAAACCGCCCTGGTTCAGCGTACACGCGCCTTCGCACAACCGATCCTGCGGACAGACGCGGCCACAGATCTCGGGCAGCGAATTGGTCTTGTGCGACAGCTCGGCCGCTTCGAACAACTTGCCTTCCTGCACCAGCTGCAGCCAGTTCGGGATGTAGTTGTGCACCGGGCATTCCCACTCGCAGTACGGATTGCCGCAAGACAGGCAACGGCCAGCCTGCTCGCCGGCTTCGAGCTTGGCCAGCGGTTGGTAGATTTCGCGGAACACGAACTTGCGCCTCTCCACCGGCACCTTCTCGCCGGGGTTGCGCGCAACGTTCATAAACTGGAATACGTCGGACATTGATTTAACCTCGGTGAGGAGCGAGGAAGCGGGCACGCCCGGTTCAACCCTCGGCTCCTGAACACATACGCTACGGTGCGGGGCGGCGCGGCAACCCGCACCCTGCCCCGCACTTCACATCATCAATCTTTCAGCAGATCGTCGAGCTTGGCGGCCTTGGGCTTCACCAGCCAGAAGTAGTCCACGGCCTCGTCGAAGTTGCTGAGCAGCTCGGACGCCTTGGACGATCGGGTCAGCTCGACGTGTGCCTTGAGCTTGTCGCGCAGGAAGGCCCGCACCGCGCCGAAGGCTTCGCCGTTGATGACGTTGATGTCGACCAGCTCGTTGTTGATGCGATACGCGAACTTTTCCTTCGGGTCGTAGACCAGGGCGAAGCCGCCCGTCATGCCCGCGCCGAAGTTGTAGCCGGTCTCGCCCAGCACGATCACCGCGCCGCCGGTCATGTATTCGCAGCCGTGGTCGCCCACGCCTTCGACCACCGTCAGCGCGCCCGAGTTACGCACGGCATAACGCTCGCCGCCACGGCCCGCGGCATACAGCTCGCCGCCGGTTGCGCCGTAGAGGCAGGTGTTGCCGACGATCACGCCGTCATCGGACTTGAACTCGCTGCCCTCGGGCGGATAGATCACCACGCGGCCACCGGCCATACCCTTGCCAACGTAGTCGTTGGCATCGCCTTCCAGTTCCAGCGTCAGGCCGTTGGCGTTCCACACGCCGAACGACTGACCGGCAGAACCGGTGAGCTTGATATGCAGGCAATCGGCCGGCAGGCCTTCGGCGCCGTGCGCCTTGGCGATCTCGCCCGACAGACGCGCACCGATCGAGCGGTTGATGTTGCGCACCTTGTATTGCAGCTTCTGTGGCGTCTTAGCCAGGATGCCGGCCAGCGCGTCCTTGACCATTTGCTCGGCCAGCTCGCCCTTGTCGAACGAGGGGTTGGAATCCTCGATACAGAAGCGCGGCACGTCGTTCGGTATCGTGCCCTGGCTCAAGAGCACGTCCAGACGCAGCTTCTGCTGGCGGGAGGTTTCGCCCGCAGCCAGCGACAGCAGGTCGGTGCGGCCGATCAGATCCTCGAAGCGGCGGATGCCGAGCTTGGCCATCAGCTCGCGGGTTTCCTGCGCGATGAAGGTGAAATAGTTCACCACCATGTCCGGCAAGCCCGTGAAGTACTTGGAACGCAGCTTGATTTCCTGCGTCGCCACGCCGGTGGCGCAGTTGTTCAGGTGGCAGATCCGCAGATATTTGCAGCCCAGCGCCACCATCGGGCCGGTGCCAAAGCCAAAGCTCTCGGCGCCCATGGCGGCGGCCTTGATCACGTCAAGGCCGGTCTTTAGGCCACCGTCGGCCTGGACGCGCACCCGGCCGCGCAGACCGTTGGCGCGCAGCACCTGCTGCGCTTCGGTCAGGCCCAGTTCGAACGGCGAGCCGGCGTACTTGACCGATGCCAAGGGCGATGCGCCGGTGCCACCGTCGTAACCCGAAATGGTGATCAGGTCGGCATAAGCCTTGGCCACGCCAGCGGCAATGGTGCCCACGCCCGGCTCAGCCACCAGCTTCACGGAGACCAGCGCCTGCGGGTTGACCTGCTTCAGATCGAAAATCAGCTGGGCCAGATCCTCGATCGAATAGATGTCGTGGTGCGGCGGCGGCGAGATCAGGCTGATGCCCGGCTTGGAGCAACGCAGCTTGGCAATCAGCGGGCTAACCTTGTCGCCCGGCAGCTGGCCGCCTTCGCCCGGCTTGGCACCCTGGGCCACCTTGATCTGCAGCACTTCGGCGTTGACAAGGTAATGCGGAGTGACGCCGAAACGGCCAGACGCCACCTGCTTGATCTTGGACATCTTCATCGTGCCGTAGCGCGATGCGTCCTCGCCACCTTCGCCCGAGTTCGAGCGGCCGCCCAGGCGGTTCATGCCTTCGGCCAGCGCCTCGTGCGCTTCGGGCGAGAGTGCGCCCAGCGACATGCCGGCCGAGTCGAAACGCTTGAGGATGGATTCGAGCGGTTCGACCTCGTCGACGGCAATCGCCTTGGCCGGATCGAAATCCAGCGTCATCAGGTCACGCAGCATGGCGACCGGGCGGTTGTTCACCAGGTCGGCGTACTTCTGGTATTCCTTGTAGTCGCCGCCCTGCACCGCTTTTTGCAGCTGCATCACCACGTCCGGGTTGTAGGCGTGGTATTCCTCGCCGAACACGTACTTGAGCAGGCCGCCCTGTTGCAGCGGGCGCATGGTGTTGAACGCGAGGCGGGTCAGCTTCTTCTGGTCTTCCTCGAAATCGAAGAAGGTCGCGCCGCCGATGCGGGACACGGTGCCTTCCAGGCACAGGTCGACCACTTCCTCGCCGATGCCCACGCCTTCGAACAGCTGCGAGCCGCGGTAGGACGCAATGGTCGAGATCCCCATCTTGGAGAGGATCTTCATCAGGCCCTTGTTGATGCCCTTGCGGAAGTTGTTCGCCGCCTTCTCCAGCGGCAGCTCCACCTGGCCGAGTTCGATCAGCTCCATGATGGTCTGGTACGCGAGGTACGGGAACACGGCGGTGGCACCGTAGCCGATCAGGCAGGCGAAGTGATGCGGATCGCGCGCAGTGGCGGTCTCGATGATGATGTTGGTGGTGCAACGCAGGCCCGTATCGACCAGCGCATGGTTGACGGCACCGACCGCGAACAGCGCCGGGATCACCAGGAGATCCTTGGCAATGCGCTTGTCGGACAGCACCACGATGACGGTCTTGTCGTCACGCACCGATTTGAGCACCGCGGCCTGCAGCGCTTCAATCGCGGCCTTCAGGTTGGTCTGCGCCGGATCATAGGCGAGATCGAACTGGGCGGACTTGTAGTCCGGATCGTTCATGCTGGTCAGCGCGTCGAACTTGTCGCTGGAGAGTACCGGCGAGCGCACTTCGAGACGACGCGCGTTGATTTCGCTCTCGTCGAACAGGTTGCGCTCGGGGCCGAAACAGGTGTTCAGCGACATCACGATCGCTTCGCGGATCGGGTCGATCGGCGGGTTGGTCACCTGGGCAAACTGCTGGCGCAGGTAGTCGAACGGCGAGCGCACCTTTTCGCTCAATACGGCCATCGGGGTGTCGTCACCCATCGATCCGACCGCTTCCTGGCCGGCTTCGGCCAGCACGCGGATCACCTGGTCACGCTCTTCGAACGTGAGCTGGAACTGCTTCTGGTAGGTAAGGCGCAGGGCCTTGTCCATGGCCGGCAGCACGCCTTTGTCCTCGGCGATCTCGAGGTGCTGCGCATGGGTCTTGACCCACTCGCGGTACGGCTTGGCCGACTTCAGGCGGTTGTCGATGGTCTCGGTATCGAGGAATTCGCCGGTGGTCAGGTCGACGGCAACGATCTGGCCCGGCTTCACCCGGCCCTTCTTCACCACGTCCTCGGGCTTGTAGTCCCAGGTGCCCACTTCGGAGGCAATAGTGATGTGTCTATCCTTGGTGATCACATAGCGCGCCGGGCGCAGGCCGTTACGGTCGAGCGCACAGCCGGCGTAGCGGCCATTGGTCCAGACGAGGCCGGCCGGGCCGTCCCACGGCTCCATGTGCATGGAGTTGTACTCGTAGAACGCGCGCAGGTCGCGGTCGTTGGAATCGACGTTCTGCCAGGCCGGCGGCACCATCATGCGGAAGGCGCGGAAGATGTCGATGCCGCCCATCATCAGGCCTTCGAGCATATTGTCGAGGCTCATCGAATCGGAGCCATCGGTCTGCACGATGGGGCGGATGGCGTCCATGTCGAGCAAGGCGCTATCCATGATCGCTTCGCGCGCCTTGGCCCACAAGCGGTTGCCGTGCAGCGTGTTGATTTCGCCGTTGTGCGCGACGAAGCGGAACGGCTGCGCCAGCTTCCACTGCGGCCAAGTGTTGGTCGAGAAGCGCTGGTGATACACGGCCAGCGACGACTCGAAGCGCTCGTCCTTCAGGTCCAGGTAGAACACCGGCAGGTTGTCCGGCGTGACGAGGCCCTTGTACGACAGCACCTTGGGGTTCAGCGTCGGGATGTAGAACGAGGCATCGCCCTTGTTGGCCTTCTCGGCCATGCGGCGTGCCTGGTAGAGCTTGCGTTCGAACTCGGCGTCGGCCAGGCCATCGGGGGCATTGACGAACACCTGGCCGATGGTCGGCAGCGTACGCAGCGCATATTCGCCACAGGCTTCGACATTGACCGGAACCAGGCGCAGGCCAGCGTAGACCAGGCCCTGGCCTTCGACGGCCGCCTTGAGATTGGCGATGGATTCGGCGGCAATGCCCGCATCGGTGCTATGGAACACCAGGCCCGCAGCATAGTTGGCGGCGAGGCTGATGCCGGTTTCGGCGGCCACCGTGCGCAGGAAGCCATCGGGCTTCCTGAACAGCAGGCCACAGCCGTCACCCGACTTGCCGTCGGCCGCTACCGCACCCCGGTGGGTGAGGCAAGCCAGCGATTTGATGGCAGTCGATACAAGCCAATGCGATGGCTTGTCATCCATCTGCGCAATGAGGCCGAAGCCGCAACTATCCTGCTCAAACTGAGGACGATACAGAGTCCCCTGCAGCCAGCCTTGTCCATCCATTTCGAGGCGCCCTTGCAAAAAATCAAGCGAAAGGGCTCGATTTTATCCGCAACCGCGAACGCCCTGCAACCGTGAGTACACGGTGCAGGGCGATCCGAAGAGGTGATATCTGCCAGACGGCAGATCCGCTCTTCACCTCATTTTGCGCGTCAGGCAGCGCAACAGGAAATTGAATATTCGATCAAATCACGCCCTGTGCCAACATCGCATCGGCAACCTTGACAAAACCCGCGATATTGGCGCCGTCCACATAGTTGACACTGCCATCCTCACGGGTACCGTATTTCAGGCAGGTTTCGTGGATGCTGCGCATGATTTCCTGCAGACGGGCATCCACCTCTTCGCGCGGCCAGGACAGGCGCATCGCATTCTGGCTCATCTCGAGACCCGAAGTTGCCACGCCGCCCGCATTGCTGGCCTTGCCCGGCGCATACAGCACGCCGTTCTGCTCGAACACCTTCACGGCCTCGGCGGTCGACGGCATGTTCGCGCCCTCTGCCACACACATGACGCCGTGCTTCACCAGCATGCGTGCGTCATCACCGTCCAGCTCGTTCTGAGTAGCACATGGCAGCGCGATATCCACCGGAACACCCCAGGGGCGCACGCCCGCCAGGAATTGCGCACCGATGCTCTCTGCATATTCGCTCACGCGACCATAGCGATGATTCTTGATCTCCATCAACTGCGCCAATTTTTCCGGCGTAAAACCGGCCTCATCGACGACAGTCCCGGACGAATCGGAAACCGTAATCACCTTTGCGCCCAATGCCATCGCTTTCTCGACGGCATATTGCGCCACATTACCCGCACCCGAGACGCTGACTCGCATGCCCTCAAAGCTGCGGCCGCGATGCTTGAGCATCTCCTGGGCAAAATAAACCGTGCCGTAACCGGTGGCTTCCGGACGAATCAGCGAGCCACCGAACGACAACCCCTTGCCCGTGAATACACAATCCGCGCGATTGCTCAATTTCTTCATCATGCCGGCCATGAAACCCACTTCACGCCCGCCCACGCCAATATCACCGGCCGGCACATCGGTATCGGCGCCGACATGGCGGAACAGCTCGCTCACGAAAGCCTGGCAAAAGCGCATGACTTCGCCCGGGCTGCGCCCCTTGGGGTCGAAATCTGACCCGCCCTTGCCACCACCCATCGGCAGCGTGGTGAGCGCGTTCTTGAACGTTTGTTCAAAGGCGAGAAAGCGCAGGATGGACTGATTGACGGTGGGATGGAAGCGGATGCCGCCCTTGTAGGGGCCGATTGCGGACGAGTGCTGGATGCGGTAGCCGCGGTTCACCTGCACTGTGCCGTGATCGTCCACCCAGGACACCCGGAACATGATCGCCCGCTCGGGCTCGACCAGACGCTCCAGCAAACCCTGAGTCGCATACTTTGGATTTTTCTCAATGAATGGCCAAAGGCTTTCAATCACCTCGACTACGGCCTGCATGAACTCGGGCTGACCCGGGTTTTTTTTCGCAACGTATTCGATAAAATCTTCAAGGGTCTGGTAGGACATCAAACGCTATTCCGGTTTGGAAGATGAGATTCGCCCCACCAACCAATAAAAAAACAAACCACAGCGAACAGAATGTCCGATCAAACACGAATTAGATGAATCTAACAGGCACAGCCATCCTCCGATTTATATATATCGGATAGAGGGAATGGCTTGAAATCGGAGTGCTACGACCGTTCTACTCTTAGTTTTTCAAATATTGGTGGGATTTCAGTAAACTTCCGCATAATAAATGGCTGCTTATCGATTGATAAGTCCCGATAAAAGAATAATACTGTTTCCAAAATGGAAACAACGGACTCACGGACATGCCCGACATTAACGACATGCTGCTGTTCGCATCAGTGGTCAAAACGCGCAGCTTTACCGAAACCGCGCGTCGCTTGGACATCTCCAAGTCGCGAGTCAGCAAAGCGGTCTCCCGCCTGGAATCCACGCTGGGCGTACGCCTCTTGCATCGCAGCACACGCAGCCTAAGCCTGACCGACATCGGCGAGGCCTATTTCGAGCACTGCGACCGGATCCTGGAGGAGCTGGCGCAGGCGGAACTCACCTTGTCCCGGCTGCAGCAAGAACCGCGCGGCAAGCTGAAGATCAGTGCCCCGGTCGCCTTCAGCACCATGCACGTCGCATCCGCGCTACCTGGTTTCATGATGCAATACCCGGACGTGAGCGTGGAGCTGACCCTCAGTGATCGCTTCGTGGACCTGGCCGAAGAAGGCTACGACGTGGCGCTACGCATCACCACCACGCCCGGCCCCAATCTGGTTGCTCGCAAGCTGGCCCCCATCCGCCGGAAGATCTGCGCGAGCCCAGCCTACCTCGCGCGCGCTGGCACTCCGCAATCGCCGGAGGATCTGGCCCAGCACAACTGTCTCGACTACACCTTTCTGAATACCCAGGGACTCTGGCACCTGAAAAGCGTGGACGGTGACGTGGCGATTCCCGTTTCCGGCACGCTGCGCATCAACGACGATGAGGCCCTGTCGCAGGCGGTGCTGGGTGGTTTGGGGCTGGCTCTGCTGCCCACCTTCATCGTCGGCAAGGATTTGCAGGCAGGCCGGCTGGTGGAGGTATTGCCGGGTTACGTGCCGACCGAGTTCTTCATCTACGCCATCCACCTGCCGAACCGGCACCTGCCATCGAAAGTGCGCAGCTTCATCCACTATCTGCAGACCTGCTTTGGCACCGAGCCCTACTGGGACAAGGATGTCGCTCAGTAGCCCTTCAGGCCAGCCAGTCACGTACCGGCAGGAAGTCGCTCAGCAGTTGCGCCTCCGGGCTACCCTCGGGGGGTTGCCACTGATAGCGCCACTTGGCCAGCGGCGGCATCGAGCACAGGATGGATTCGGTGCGACCGCCTGACTGCAGGCCGAACAGCGTGCCCCTATCCCACACCAGGTTGAATTCGACGTAGCGTCCACGGCGATAACCCTGCCAGTCGCGCTCGCGCTCGCCGTAGGCCAGCTCGCGCCGGCGCTCGACGATGGGCACATAGGCCGGCAGGAAGGCGTCGCCTACCGCACGCATCATGGCAAAGCCGCCTTCGAAGCCGCCTTCGGTGAAATCGTCGAAGAAGATGCCGCCGATGCCGCGCGCCTCGTTGCGGTGCTTGAGGAAGAAATAGCGGTCGCACCAGGCCTTGAAGTGCGGATAGTGCCCGGCGCCCAGCGGGGCCAACGCGTTGCGGCAGGTGACGTGAAAGTGGACCGCGTCCTCCTCGAAGCCGTAAAACGGCGTGAGGTCCATGCCGCCGCCGAACCAGCACACGTCGTCCTGCCCCGGCGCGTGGGCGCGGAACATGCGCACGTTCAGATGCACCGTGGGCACATAGGGATTCTTGGGGTGCAACACCAGCGACACGCCCATTGCCTCCCAGGCGCGACCGGCAAGCTCGGGACGGTGCGCCGTGGCCGAGGCCGGCATCTGGCTGCCTGTCACATGCGAGAACAGCACGCCACCACGCTCCAGCAGCGCCGAATCCTCGATCACGCGACTGATCCCGCCGCCGCCCTCGGGCCGCTGCCAGCTGTCGACGATAAAGCTGCCGCCATCCAGGTTCTCCAGCGTGGCGACGATATTCTGCTGCAGCGTCAGCAGGTAATCCTTGACCGCGGTGCTCTGCATGGCGCCGCCTTAATTGCCGTGTGCCGGCGCGGTCGCGCCCATGGGCTCGACCTTGACGTTCACCTTGACCTTGCCCGCCCGCTCGAAGTTGAGCGTCAATGGAAAACTTTCGCCTTCCTTCAACGGCGCCTTCAAGCCGAACAGCATGATGTGCAAGCCGCCGGGCGCGAGTTTCTGCGCGCCCCTGGCCGGCACTTCGATGGCCTCGAGGTGGCGCATCTTCATCATGCCGTTGTCCATCGTCATCGAGTGCAGTTCTACCCTCTGCGCAACCGCGCTATCGCCGCCCGTGAGCCGGTCGGTGTCGCCCGTGCCGTTCTCCAGTGTCAGAAATACCCCGGCCACCGGCGCACCAGACGCGGTCGCGCGCGCCCAGGGGTGTCCGATCAAGAGCTTGCCCGCCTCGTACTCATGGGCGTGACCCAGGACAGCGAGAACGGCAAGGCAGAATCCGGCGAGAGTACGCGTCATGACTGAGCTTCCTGATATGAAAGTGGCGCTGTCAGCCAGCCACCGACAGCAAAGCGCGATTATAGCCGCCAGCCAGCGCGGATGAGTTTGCTAAAGTAGCCTGTCACCCTGCCCATTCCGACCATGCGCCAGCCGACGAAACTGACCGCCCTGCTGCTCCTCTCCAGCCTGCTTGCCGCATGCGGCAGCCTGCCCGCCCGCACGCAGGAGGCGCCTGCTCCGGTGATCGACACCCAGGACACCATGCTGGCGCGCACTGCACGCAAGCTGGCGGACACGCACGCGGACCTCTCCGGCATCTACCCGCTCGAACATGGCCGCGACGCGCTGATCGCACGGCTGGCGCTGGCGATGACGGCCGAGAAGACACTCGATCTGCAGTACTACATCTGGCACAACGACGTGACCGGGCGCCTGGTGACCGCCAAGGTGGTGGAAGCGGCGGACCGTGGCGTGAAGGTGCGCGTGCTGCTCGACGATGTCGGCAGCAAGCCGGATGACGAAACGCTGCTGGCGCTCGCCGGCCATCCCAATATCGAGGTGCGACTGTTCAATCCGGTAAGCCAGCGCTGGCTGCGTACGCTGGGCATGCTGCTGGAGTTCCGCCGGGTGAACCGGCGCATGCACAACAAGAGCTTCACCGCGGACGACCATGTCACCATCGTTGGCGGGCGCAATATCGGCGACGAGTACTTCGAGGCCAACCCGGAGATCGACTTCTCCGATCTGGACGTGCTGGCCATCGGCCCGGTGGTCGCGCAGGTCGAGACCTCGTTCGACCTTTACTGGCGCCATGAGCGCGCCATCCCGATCAAGGCGTTCTACCCCAGGGTCGACACCCAGGCCAAGCTCGCCGCGCTGCGCGTGACGCTCGCGGCGCAACAACGGCTCGACCGGGCCACGGGCTACCTGCAGCAATTGCAAAAGGATGCGCTGGCGCTGCAGCTGCGCGATGCCACCCTGCCCTTCTACTGGGGCAACGCCCAGGCGCTGTACGATCATCCGGACAAGCTGACCGAGCAACCGACGCGCACGCTGATCGAGCGGCTGGCGCCGGTGGCGACGCAGACCGATCGCTCGCTCGACATCGTGTCGCCCTACTTCGTGCCGGGCAAGGGCGGCACCGCCTGGCTGGTACAACGGGTGGCGCAGGGCATGCACGTGCGCGTGCTGACCAACTCGCTCGCCGCCACCGACGTCGGTATGGTGCACGCCGGCTATGCGCCCTATCGTAAGCCCCTGCTCAAAGGCGGGGTGCAGCTCTACGAGCTCAAACCCGACCCGACCCATCCGCGCCCCAAGGGCGGCAGCGGCTGGACGGGCTCGTCGCGCGCCAGCCTGCACGCCAAATCCTTCATCTTCGATCGGCGCCATGTCTTTATCGGCTCGCTCAACCTCGACCCGCGCTCGATCGAGCTCAATACCGAGATCGGCATCCTGCTCGACAGCCCCGCCCTGGCCGACCATATGGCCGACCAGTTCGATGAGCTGGTGGCCGAGAAGGCGTATCGCCTGGCGCTGGACGATGGCCAGCTGCAATGGCACGAGCCCGGCGGCGATGGCATGCACACCCACGATCCGGAAACCTCGTTCTTGCGCCGCCTGGGCGTGGACTTTTTGCGACTGTTGCCGATCGAATCGCAACTGTGAAGACCGCGTAAATGGCAACGCGCCAGCCGGGCCGTGGGTGACCGGGCGGACGCACGCCGTTGACGATCGCGTGTGCAATCCAAGAAAAAGGCCGCGCAAGGCGGCCTTGACGACGGGCGGGCAGCGGCTCAGGCCGACTGCACAGGAATGCCGTTCTTGGTACAGACGATGCGATTGGCCTCATCCACATACACCAGCGAGGGCTGATGGTTGGCAAGCTCGGCTTCGCTGTAGTCGGCAAAGGTGGCGATGATCAACAGATCGCCCACCTGCGCGCGACGCGCCGCCGAGCCGTTCACCGAGATGATGCCGGAACCACGCGCGGCCTTGATCGCGTAAGTGGAGAACCGCTCGCCGTTATCAATGTTCCAGATATGGATCTGTTCGTATTCGCGGATGTTGGCGGCGTCGAGCAGGTTCTCGTCGATCGCGCACGAACCCTCGTAATGCAGCTCGGCATGGGTGGCCGAGACGCGGTGAATCTTGGACTTGAGCATCGAGCGTTGCATGGCGAGGGTCTCCGCCGTAAAAAGGCTTGCGATTATAAGACGTTAGCGAAAAAAGCCAAGTGGCATTTTCGCGGATGGTGCGTAGTACCGCGCGATATGGCAATCGGGCGCACCAACGGTCATCAAATGGTGGTCAGCTGCGAGAAAACAAGCAGCCCAGTCGGCGAGGCGTCGTTTACCGTGCCCCGCGATACAGCAGGCAGCCATCGAGCAGGAATTCGCCGCCTGCCGGCTGCGCTCCCGGCGCGACGCGCTCGAACGCCAGCCGCACGCCGTCGACTTCCACCCAGGCGGGAATCGGCTTGCCCTGGTACTGCCCCAACGCTTCGTCGGCGCGTACCACATCCATCTGGCGGGACGCGGCCGGGGGCGCCATAGGCTCCGCCACGGAGAGATCGGGATCGCGCATATCGTCCATCGCCACCGTATGCAGCTGACTCTGCTCGCCTTTTTGTGGCGGCAGGCTGCGCAGATACCAGCCAAACAGCATGGCCGGCACCAGCACGCGCCGCACGCGCTTTTGCTCGTCGACGAGGCAGGCGACACCGAAGCGCTCGCCACATTGCGGGCAACGCGCGGCGGCGGCGATGGCGAGCTGGTTCTCGTCGACCAGCCGGGCGGCACCCTGCATGTCGCGCGCACTCAGCATATGGCCACAGCGCACGCAGGGCTTGGAAAACTGGCGGATCTGCTCACCGTTGCGAAAACGCACCGGCAGCAGTTGGTTCAGAGGTCTCTTGGGCAGCATGATGTGGTTACGGTCAGATCGTCGCCATCCGGCATTCGAGCGTCAATTCAAGGTAGTCGATTGCCAGCCGCTGTAGTTGGACCGTGGTGCCAGGCGGCAATTCCGGCAGACCGGGCACGCGCTGCACCAGCGGCGTGCCGTCGATGCGCACCAGGTTCTCCTTGATCACCTGCGCGCGCATTTCCTTGACGTTTTCCTGCTCAAGGTAGCGCAGACACCAGTAGCGCTCCATCTTGTCCTGGAAATCGTTGTATGCGGCGTAGGCGGTATCGAAGCCGCTGATCGCGGCAAACAGCTCCGCATCGTTGCGGTTGAAGCGCGGCTTCTCGCCACGCAGCATCGCCAGCAGCTGTTGCTGGTTGATGAAATCGATACCACGGCGCAGCGGCGAGCTGGACCAGGCGTAGCAGTCGACCCCCAGGCTCAGGTGCGGCCCCGGCTGCGTGGTCAGGCGCACGCGCCCCGCGCCCTGCGAGCGATACACTGCGGCAATCTCGGCGTTGGCCAGATCCTTGCCCCAGGTGCTGTTGACCAGGATGGCGAGCTCGGACACCAACTTGTCCATCGGTGCGCCGCGCTTGCGCGGCACGATGCGCACGCGCTTGCCACCGTCGTCCAGTCGATCGATGTAAAAGCTGTAATCGAGCCGCACCGGCGCGTTCGGATCGGCCTTGCCGCGGCGGCCTTCGAGCTCGCCGGCAAAGCGCCACAGGTAATTGAGTTCGGCCTTGTAGGGATAATCCGGGCCTTGATGCTCCTGACCGGCGGTTTCCTCGTTGAACCAGGGCTCGATCTGGTCGTGGCGCAGATTGGCGGCAATGGGCACGAGCTCGATGCGGCTATGATGCGACACGATGTCGAATCCGGGCGAGAGCTCCAGGTAGAGGCTCATCGCTGGGCGGGCGGCGCCTTCTTCCAGCGTGTACACCCGCACCACTTCGTCCGGCAGCATGGTGATCTTGTCGCCGGGGAAATAGACGGTGGAGAGCCGCTCCAGGATCTGCTTGTCGAGCGGCGAGCCGGCGGCGATGCCGAGCGTGGGCGCAGCGATATGGATGCCGACCTGGGTATTGCCGTTGGGCAGCGGCTTGATGCTGAAGGCGTCGTCGATCTCGGTGGTCGTCGCATCGTCGATCGAGAACGCGGCCACCTCGGCGGTCGGCAGATCGAACTCGCAGGCGAACTCGCCTTCCACACGAGCTTCGCGGCCATGCGGGAAAGATTCGAACAAAAAGCCATCGAGGAAATAATCGGCCACATCGGGCAACGCGCCAACGCGCGCCATCAGACGCAGCGGCGTGCTCTGCGCGGCCTCAGCCGCGGCCAGCAGCGCCTTGTACTCGATGCCGTTCTTGTCCGGGCGATGCAGCAGTTTCTTGGTAAGCGGTACAAAGGCTTCCGGCAGCGTGCCGGCGGTGAGTTCCGCCTGCCAGGCCGCCATCTGTTCGGCCTCGCGCTGCTTGCGCGCCATGCCAGCGAGGGCGGCCTTCACGTTCTCTTCGGGCGCCGCCTTATAGCGGCCACGGCCCTTCTTGTAGAAGTACATCGGCGATTGGGCGATGCGCAGCAGCACGGCGGCTTGTTGCTGTGCGCTCGGGCCCGCGCCGTAGTACTCGGCCGCGATGTCCTCGAAACCGAATTCGTCGGCACCGCACACTTCCCACAGGAAATCGATGTCGATCTCGGCCGCCAGCGCCTCGGCTTCACTCATCAGGCTGGCTGGATCGGGGCGCTCGAACTTCAGCAGCACGTTGGCTGCCTTGATCTTGCTGCGCTTGCCGCGCACGTCCTCGACCTGCAGGCTGCCGGTCTGCGATTCCTTGACCGTGGCCACCTTGAAGCCATCGTCCTCGTACAAAACGTGCATGCCGCGCCCAGAGAGAAAAAACGGCGGATTATATACCACGCCCCATGGCACCGTCAGAGCAAGTGCTTGAAAAACAAGGGCGAGCCACTTTCACCCGTCGACCGGATCGATGGCCGCATCCACCCTTAGCCCCACGGCGCCCGCCAGCCACGATGATGCGGATCAAGAGTATCGACGCGCATCTTCATGCCCGATGACGAGTCCGAATGGCGAAATCGCGCCCCAACGGGCCGGCCGATTCGAAAGCGATCCGCTCCGCTTGCGACACCTGGCCGAGGTTAACCCAGTCGAGGCGCCACGGGCCACCCTCTTACAAGACCGGGCCGAGGCTCCGGGTCTTGCTGCCTATTGCCGGTGCGCGGGCTATTGGGCTGTCCAGCCGCCATCCACCGGCAGGGCCGTGCCGCGCATCTGCGAAGCGGCATCGCTGCACAGGAAAGCCGTCAGCGCGCCGATTTGCTCCGACGTGACCAATTCCAGCGACGGCTGCTTTTCCACCAGTAGCGCTTGGCGCGCCTCGTCTTCGGAGAAACCCTCGCGCGCGGCGAGCTCGTCGATCTGTTGTTGCACCCAGGACGTCAGCACCCAGCCGGGGCAGATGGCATTGCAGGTAATGCCGGTGGTGGCCGTTTCCAACGCCACCACACGGGTCAAGCCCAGCACCGCGTGCTTGGCGGCAACGTACGCCGCCATGTGGACCGAGGCGACCAGGCCATGCGCCGAGGCGATATTGACGATGCGCCCCCAGTTGCGATTGCGCATCTGCGGCAATACGGCGCGGGTGGCATGAAACACCGCGGAAAGATGGGTCGCCAGAATCGCATCCCACTGCTCCGGCGGAAAATCCTCCACCGCCGCGGAGTACTGGGTGCCGGCGTGGTTCACCAGGATATCCACCTTGCCGAACTCGGCATCGGCGCTGGCCACTAGCCCCGCCACGGCGTCGGGGCGCGCGAGATCGGCATGACGGTATCCGACGCGCACGTTGAACTCACGCGCGAGTTCGGTAGCAAGCCCCATGCCATCAGTCCTTGCTTCGATCCCATTGAGCATTACATCGGCGCCAGCGGCGGCCAGCGGCCGGGCAATGCCGAGGCCTATGCCGCTGGTCGATCCGGTAACGAGGGCAGTCTTGCCGTGCAGCATGACGTATCTCCCGAGGGTGGTCGGTCGACTGTAGTTATAAATGCTGACCACAGTATTATGTTTTGATGACAGACAAAAGAAGACGATTGGCGACGCAGCTTGAAACGCTTACCTGCACACCGGCAAGCCGTTGCATCATCCGATACGCAAGCGCCGCAACCATATCCGGCAACGTGACAACCATGTTGCATCGAACTGCCGGCCCAGGCCCTGCCGCTGCGCGCGGTAAACCACGATGCTGTCGCGAACCGACTCCACGCTGAGCACGGTTGCTACCGCGATACACAACGTTTCTCCTTGTCGCAGCACTTGCCTGAGTTGCCAAGGCTGGCCCGCAAGCAAGCCCAATTCTCCTGCTAGGCGTAATTCGCCGTGTTCGATCCTGAGCGTGCATCCCGCAGGCGCATTCAACAGCAAGGCACGTCCCGCCTTCATTTCAAAACGCCGTTCCATAGCCACGTTCCCCCACAACGATGCAATCAGCGTACGGAGCCGCGAGCTGGGCGGGCAGACATAGAAAACGGCAAACTGTTCTGTAACACGAACAGAATTCCGATTCTGTTCCGGCATGCAAAACGATGCTCTGTATATGTCGATCGACAGCGGCGCAACCGACAATGGGGCATGAACGCGCTCCCGCTCTACCGCCAACTGGCCGACCACTACGCCCAGGCCATACAGCTCGGCACGCTGGCCGTGGGTGAGCGCATGCCGTCGGTGCGCACGCTGATGGCTCGCCATCAGGTCAGCCTGTCCACCGCGCTACAGATCTGTCGCCACCTGGAGGAGCGCGGCGTGCTGGAGGCGCGACCGCGTTCGGGCTATTTCGTGCTGGCGCGGCGGCGCCTTGCGCCAGTGCAGGAGCCGACGCCGCAACTGCCGGACCCTGCGCAGTTCGTCGGCATCAACACGCGCGTCTCGGCCATCCTGGCGCGTGGCCAGCAGGCGGCGGTGAAGGTCAACCTCGCCGGTGCCGTGGGGGCGCCCGAGCTCTACCCGAGCAAGGCGCTGCGTCAATCCGCGATGCGGGCGCTACGCACACAGCCGGATCTGTTTGGCCGTGCCGTGCCGATGCAAGGTGAGCCCGGCTTTCGCCAGGTGCTGGCACAGCGCGCGCTGGCGAACGGTATGCAGCTCGCTGCCGATGACATCGTGGTGACGCAGGGCTGCACCGAGGCACTGAACCTGGCGCTGCGCGCTATCGCCCAGCCTGGCGACGTGATCGCCGTCGAATCGCCCACCTTCTATGGCCTGCTGCAGATCCTGGAAAGCCTGGGGCTGCGCGCGCTGGAAATCCCCACCAGTCCGCAGACCGGCATCTCGCTGGAAGCACTGGAACTCGCCGCCGACACCTACGACAACATCCGCGGCATCGTGGTCGTCCCCAATCTGCAGAACCCCCTGGGTTGCACCATGCCCCATGAACACAAGGCGCGGCTGGTGGCCTGGTGCGCAGCGCGCAACATCGCGCTGATCGAGGATGACACCTACGCGGCCCTCTCGAACCGCGATGTACCGCTGTCGACACTGAAGGGGCTCGATCGCGGCGGCAACGTGATCCACTGCGCCTCCTCGCACAAGATGCTGGCGCCCGGCATGCGGCTGGGCTGGATCAGCGCCGGCCGCTGGCAGCAACGCGTGGCCATGCTCAAGTTCGCCCAATCGCGTCCCAACGAGGCGCTACCACAACTGGCCGTCGCCGATTTCATGGCGAGCCCGGCCTTCGAGCGCCACCTGCGGCGGCTGCGTGCCACCTTGCGCACCCAGCGCGAACAGCTGGCCGAGGCCATCGCCCGCCACTTTCCCTCCGGCACCCGCCTCACCGTGCCCGACGGTGGTCTGGGCCTGTGGATCGCGCTCCCTGATGGCAGCGATGGCGTAGCGTTATTCGACGCCGCACTAGCCGCTGGCATCCGCATCGCCCCCGGCGTGATGTTCTCCAACTCGCAACGTTTCAACAGCCACATCCGCCTCTCCTGCGGCCAACCGTATACGCGGGGGCTGGACGAGGCGATCAGGTGGCTGGGCGCTTGGTTGGTGCAATGCCAATCACAGCGGGATCACGAGCCTCCCAATTGCGCAACAAGGCTGATGCCAAGTTTGCACCCCAGCTCCAGCCAGCCCTACGATTGATCACGCCCGCATAGCCGCCCAACCGGTTGGCTGCAATACAACTTCTCGCCGCATGCTCGTTCGCCAATCCACCGCTACAGACGGAACCTTGCTTCGTTCGCTTCGCATCGCTGCCCTGACCGAGGCGCCCCCTGCCTTTGGCGCCCGGCTGGACGACATGCTCGCCCTGCCGCGATCCCATTTCGATGCCGCCGCAGCGCGTCATGCCACATCGGACGAAGCGACGTCGTTCCTCGCGCTGGACCAAGCCGACCCGGTCGGCACGATCGGGGCATTCTTCGAGGCAGAATCAGGCCGCGCCTTCATCTGTGCCTTGTGGGTCGCGCCGGCGTACCGTGGCGCCGGAGTAGCTGCCTTGCTGCTCGCTGCTACACGGCGCTGGCTCGCCGCACGCAGTGCCCGCTCCATTTGGGCCTGGGTCGCCGACAGTAACGCGCGCGCGATCGCCTTCTATCTCAAACACGGCTTCAGCCGTAACGGTGACTCGCAAGCGCTGCCCTCCAACCCCGACCAATTCGAACACCTTTACTACAGCAAACTGACCCAGCCCCAGATGCCTCTCGCCATCGACGTCGATCCGCTCACCTCTCCAGCCATCATCTCCTTCCTCGAAGACCATATCGCCGACATGCATAAGGTATCGCCGCCGGAGAGCACGCATGCGCTTGATTTGGCCGGCTTGCGCCATCCGGACATCACGTGCTGGAGCGGCTGGCTTGATGGCGACCTGGTCGGCTGCACCGCCATCAGGCGGCTGGACGATGACCATGCCGAATTGAAGTCGATGCGTACCTCGCCGCGCCATCGCCAGCGTGGCATTGCCACCGGTCTGCTGCAGCACGCGCTCGCGCATGCGCGCCAGGCTGGCTATCGCCGCATCAGCCTGGAGACCGGCTCCATGGCTTTCTTCGAGCCGGCGCGGGCGCTGTATCTACGGCACGGCTTCACGCCCTGCGATCCGTTCGCCGACTACCAGCTGGATCCGAACAGCGTGTTCATGACGCGCGCCTTGTAAACAAGTTTCGGTTCAGCCAGCCTTAGCCGTGACCCGCTTCCACCTTGTGGTTCAAAGCACGGTACTCCGCCTACACGAAGCAGATCAGAGGGAATCAAGGGTGGCAGCGCACGACACGGAAAAAACGCCAGCCAGCCGAGACGGTCTGGTGGATGAAGGCAGCAGCAACAACAAATAAGGCGCATCCGAGCAGCTTCCGACCTGCGTCCGCCCACCGGCCCCTTCCGCCAGTAACCTCGCCAGCACGGAAAGCGTGCAAGCTTTCGCACATATGCCAGAATCATGAAATTCACCTGTCATGGGGAACCTTTATGTTTCTTCGCCCGCTTGCCTTCGTCCGCCTCGCCACACTGGCGCTCTGGTTACTGTTATCCGGCTGCGCCACCCAGCTCGCGCCCGCCTACGATCGCGCGGTGGTCGATGGGCTCAATGCCGCCACCGTCGAAACGATGGCGTTGCTGGCCGGCGTCTCGGCCGGAACGACGCAGGCTTCCTTTCCGGTTCGCGAAGATCGCTACAACCAACTGATAGGCCGACTGGAGGCGTTGGCGCTGCTCGCCGGCGCCCGGCCTGTGCCGAAGAACAAGGTCACCGACACCATCAATAGCCTGCTCGCCGAGCGCGGCGGCCCGCCGCTGGATGACGACGGCAGCACCGCGCCCAGCGTGCATGCGATCAAGAAGATCGCCGAAACCGTGACCAAGCTGCGCGATACCGATCGCAAACAGGGCGTGAACGCGTTCGAAGCGATGGCGTTCAAGGGCCAGATCGCGATCTACCTCGATCAGGCGATCACCTACGAAAATTTCCTGCAACGCTAACGCCGGAGCGCCGCCATGCCACTGGATATCAGCCAGCTCGTACTCGACATGCAGGCCGCCGCCACCTCGGTGCTGAAGGCCGACGTCACCACCTTCCGCGGTTTCTCGGATCGCCAGCTCAAGGCCATTGCCCAGCAGGCGGAACTGGTTCGGCTTGGCATCACCACCGGCCAGATCACCGACGAGACCCGCGAATTCTTCCTCGATGGGCTGGAAGACATGGCACTGAGCTTCGCCAGGACCTTGCGCGGCCTGCTGATCGCCACCGTGGAAAAGGTCTGGAACGCCCTCGTCGGCGTGCTGTGGAAGGCGATCTCGACCGCTACCGGCCTGATACTGCCCATCCCCACGCTTGGCGCCGATCGGTAGGCAACGGCTCCGCCATGAGCTCACCGCTTACGCGACCCATCCGTTGCCACGGTGCCGATCCGGATCGATCGCAAATCGCTTGACCCCGTGCCTGGGCACCGCTTGCGCGCGCGAAGCGCTACGTACCGAGGATGCCGGTGCAAGCCGGCACCGTTTCTTCACCACCGTCGATGGAGGCTACAGTGCAATACCCCGGACGCATCATCAAATTGGGCGAGACCGACGGCAAGATCGTCGTGGCGCTGAAAAAGCAATTGAATGCCATGCTGGCCCTTGGCAATCAGCCTGCGCTCAAACTTGACCCCAGCAATCCCACCTTCGGTCCCAGCACCAAGCAGGCGGTCATGCAGTTCCAGTCGCGGCACGTGGACAACCATGGCGCTCCGTTGAAGGTCGATGGACAGATCGGCGCGCTCACCTGGGAGGCGTTGTTCGGGCAGGCCTCGGTCAGTGCATCGAGCACCGCTGGCGACAATTTCCTCGGCCGCGTGCTCGCCGTCGCAGCTGGCGAAGCGGACAAGAAGGTGCGCGAGCGGCCGGTGAACTCCAACCGAGGCCCCGAGGTGGATGTCTACCTCAAGACCGCTGGCGTGCCGACCGGCCTCGCCTGGTGCGTCGCCTTTGTCTACTACTGCTTCAACAAGGCGGCGCAGGATGCCGGTCGGCCCAACCCGATGGTGAAGACCGCCGGCGTGCTCGATCACTGGAACCGCTGCGCCAAGGAAAAGGGCGCACGACGGATCACCAAGGCCGAAGCGATAGCCAACCCCGGGCTCGTCAAGCCGGGCATGGTGTTCGTGATGGACCATGGCGGCGGCCTGGGGCATTCCGGGCTGATCGAGCGCGTGGCCGGTGGCATCATCCACACCATCGAGGGTAACACCGACGCCAGCAAGACGCGTGAAGGCGGCGGCGTTTACCGGCTGAGCCGCAAGATCGTCGACATCAACAAAGGCTTCGTCGACTACACCGGCCGCTGAAACCGGATGCGCAGCCGGGCCACCCGGCTGCGCCGCCCCTCAAAATCCCGCCAGCACGTTGCGGATGGCGCGGCCTGCCGCCAGCGCGGCGGCGCGCTGGCCCGGAACGACCGGCGACAATCAGCGCACCGGTGAAGCTCGCCGAGCCGGCTGGAGACACAGCAGCCCGGCGATCCCGCCCGTGGGAGAACCACAGCAACGACCACGGGAGCGCATGGCTCCCGTGCTTCGAACGCGCGATCGATCAATACACCTCGAACATGCGCTGGATGTCCTTGGTGTCGCGGGTCTTGGTCAGTGCCAGCATCAGCAGGATGCGCGCCTTCTGCGCATTGAGGTTGTCGGCGGCGACGAAGTCGAGCTCGTCGTCGTTGGCCTCGCCGTTGCGCGCGGTGATGCCGCTGCCGGTACGCGAGCTGCGCACCACGATCACGCCCTTGGCCCGCGCCTCCTTCAGCGCTTCCTTCACCGGCGTGGCAAGGCTGCCGTTGCCGGTGCCGGCATGAACGAGGCCAACATCGCCACCGGCAACGAAGGCATCGATCGGCGTGCGCTTGGCGTTGGCGTAGCCATAGACAACGTCGACCTCCGGCAGCTGGTCGAGCTTGCCGATATCGAACTCGGTATCGACCGTGTGCTTGCGCGCGGTGGCGCGGTAGAACACCGGCTTGCCGCGTACCACGTAGCCCAGGCTACCCAGGTCCGGCGCGCGGAAGGTGCTGGCCAGCATGGTATTGCTCTTGGTCACTTCGCGCGCGCCCTGGATCTCGTCGTTCAGCGCCACCAGCACGCCACGGCCCTGCGCATCCTTGCTGCCGGCGATGCCGACGGCGTTATACAGGTTGATCGGGCCATCGGCGCTGATCGCGGTCGCCGGACGCATCGCGCCGACGATGACTACCGGCTTCTTGCTCTTGACCACCAGGTTGAGGAAATACGCGGTCTCTTCGATGGTATCGGTGCCGTGCGTGATGACGATGCCGTCCACGCTCGACTGTTTCAGCAGCTCGTTCACCCGCTTGGCGAGCTTGAGCCAGTGGTCGTTGGTCATGTTCTCGCTGGCGATCTGGAACACCTGCTCGCCACTGACATTGGCGATGGTCTTCATCTCCGGCACGGCCTCGATCAGTTTTTCCACGCCGAGCTTGGCGGCGGAGTAGCCGACCGTGGTGGTGCTGGTGGCACCGGTGCCAGCGATGGTGCCGCCGGTGGCAAGGATGGTCACATTGGGCAGGCTGTCGGCGTAGCTGAAGCTGGCTGTGCAAAGGGTGGCAACGGCAAGGCCGTAGCCGGCAAGGCGGGATGCAAGCATGGGTATCGATCTCCGGTCAGGTGCCGCCCGGCTCGTGGCCTGGCGGCTATGGCGCCGCCATACGGCGGCGCCACGAGCATGCGCGCCACCGCCTGCTGCATCCAGTGCCACAAATCCCGATGGGGAAAGGCCTTACAACACCACAAGGGTGCAGAAAGCTTCGTTCGGGCCACCGCTCGGCACCACGCCGGTGCGCCGCCGGATCGCATCGCAGCCCTTGAGATTTGGCGGCAAAGGCCGCAGTTACGGGAAATCAGCGCGATGCGCACGGAGTGCCCATGAACAAGGTAGTGATGTACAGCACCGGGATCTGCCCCTACTGCGTGATGGCCGAACGGCTGTTGTTGCAGCGAGGCGTGGATACCATCGACAAGATCCGCATCGATCTCGATCCCGCCCAGCGGGCCGAGATGATGCAGAAAACCGGCCGGCGCACGGTGCCGCAGATCTATATCGGCGACACCCATGTCGGCGGCTATGACGACCTGGCCGCGCTCGACCATGCGGGCGGCCTGATGCCGCTGCTGCAGGGCGAATAGGCGGCTGGTTCGCCGCAATGGAATCGTGCGATGATTCCGGCCACGTGAGGGCGGCATCAGACTGCCCACCTCTATACACACACTGAATGAAGGGAATCGCGATGAGCGAACAGCAAGAGCAGCAAGAGCAGCAAGCGCAACAACCGGTCTTTGCCATCCAGAAGCTGTATGTGAAGGATATTTCGCTGGAAGCGCCGAACACGCCGCAGGCGTTCATGGAGCAGGAACAGCCGGAATTCAACATCCAGTTCCGCAACAATGCCAAGAGCTTTGACAACGGTTTCTACGAAGCCGCGCTGACCGTCACCGCGTCTGCCAAGGTCGAAGACCGCACGCTGTTCCTGGTTGAAATCACCCAGGCTGGCCTCTTCAGCATCGAGAACATTCCTGAAGGCGAACTCGACCCGCTGCTTGGCATCGGCTGCCCCAGCATCCTGTTCCCCTACCTGCGCGAAGCCGTCAGTGATCTGACCACCCGCGCCGGCTTCCCGCCGCTGCTGCTGCAGCCGATCAACTTCGAAGCGATCTACCTGCAACAACGTCAGGCCCAGGCCGCGCAAGAAGCCAATGGCGAAGCGCAGACTACCCATTAAGGCGCTGTTGCTGGCCTGCGCGCTTGCCGCGCAGGCTGCACACGCCCTCGAATTCCGTAGCGCCGCGCGTCATGGCGTGGTGCTCTACCAGCAACCGGTCGATACCGCTGCCAAGCAGTTCGTGATCAGCCGCGGCTCGCCGCTGGAGATCCTGGCGACACAGGATGGATGGCTGCGCGTGCGCGATCGCGCTGGCGCCATCGCCTGGGTGAAGGCCGCGGACGTGAGCCCCGTGCAGACCGTGGAAGTGCTCAAGGCCGCCACTGTCTACAGCAAGCCCGACACCGCTGCGCCGGTCGCCTTCAAGGCCGCCGCCGGCCTCGTGCTCACCCTCGTCGAGAACAGCCGTAACGGCTGGCTGCGGGTGAAGCATCAGGGCGGGCTGGAGGGCTATATCCGCATCGAACAAGTGTGGGGCGCATGAAACTAGCCGTACTCGGCGCCGGTGCCTGGGGCACCGCGCTTGCCATCCGTTTTGCCGACCGCCAGCCGGTCACCCTGTGGACCCGCGATAGCGAACAGGCACACGCCCTGGCGAACGATCGCATCAATCGGCGCTACCTGCCCGACTCCCCTTTCCCCGACACGCTGACCGTCACCGACGATCTGGCCGCTGCCATCGCCGGAGCCGCCGTCATCCTGATCGTTACGCCCATGGCCGGGCTGCGTGACACGCTCAAGGCGCTGACGGCACTGGGCAACCGCGCGCCGGTGCTGTGGGCGTGCAAGGGTCTGGAGGCGGGCACCATGCTGTTCCCGCACCAGGTGGCCGAACAGGAACTGCCGGCCGACGTGGCGCGCGGCATGCTGTCCGGGCCGAGCTTCGCCCAGGAAGTCGCCGCCGGCCGCCCCGCCGCCGTGACCATCGCCGCCGATGACGGTGACTTCGCCCGCGCCACGGTCGAGGCGCTCAATACCCATGTGCTGCGGCTCTATGCCAGTGACGACCTGATCGGCGTCGAGATCGGCGCCGCGGTGAAGAACGTGATGGCGATCGCCGCCGGCGTCTGCGACGGCCTGAGCTACGGCCTCAACGCCCGCGCCGCGTTGCTGACACGCGGCCTCGCCGAGATGGCCCGTTTCGGTGCCGCGCTCGGTGCCAGGCAGGAGACCTTCATGGGCCTCACGGGGATAGGCGACCTGATGCTCACCGCCACCGGGGACCTGTCGCGCAACCGCCGCGTCGGCCTCTTGCTGGCGCAGGGGCTGAGCCTCGCCGACATCCTGAAGAACCTCGGCCACGTTGCCGAGGGCGTGCCGACCGCGCGCGAAGTATTGCGCCAGGCCGAGGCGCTCGGCGTCGACATGCCGATCACCCGCGCCGTGTGCCGCACGCTGTTCGATGAAGTGCCCGTGGCCGACATCGTCGACGAGCTGATGGGGCGAGCACCCAAGATGGAATGATGGACAGCGCTTATAAAAAAGCCGGCAGATGCCGGCTTTTTTATAAGCCTACCTTCAGACTTCAGGCCTTGCTCTCGTTCGCCTTGGGCTTGGCCAGCGAGACGGTATCACCTTCGGGTATGCCTTCCTTGGCCCAGCGGTCGAACTCCTGCATCACCGCGGTATAGGTGTCCTCGCTGATCTGCGGCAACTGCCCGCCCAGCATCTCGCGCGCCTCGTCGAAGCCCTGCTGTACGGCGGCGCGGATCTTCTCCAGGTTTTCCGGGTTGTCGCCCATGGCGTACTTGGCAAACGACAGGATGCGCTCTGCCGTCTTCCTCACCCCCCACTCGCCATCTTCCGAGATCGCCTGCTTGGCGGCGTCGATCTCCTCGGGCGTGGCGCTAAGCTTTTGCTCGCCACTGACCACCTTGGACCACTCCAACCCCTGATCCTTGACCATACCGCGCAGGTAGGTCATGAACTCGTTGACCTTGCGCTCGGACTCCTCGAGCAGCTTGGAAAGATCCGGCCGCTCGGCTGCGAGCTGCGCGCGCGGGTTGGCGTAGGTCAACGCCTGATCGTCCTGCGTGCCCAGCGAGACGTTCTCCTGCGGCACGCCATCCTGACCTTCATCCTCGGTCTTGTTGATTCGTTCGGTCGGGGGGGCCGCCTTGGTGTAGCCGACTTGCGTCGTCACACTGGAAATTCCGTTGGCCATGATGCACTCCTTGATTGCTCTCTACCTGTTATCGACCACGCCAAACACCACTTGATTCCGTTCAGCGGACAATGATGCGCCCAACTGGTGATGCCAGCCATGCCGGACGAATCCGCTTGGGACAGGGGAAAACTCAAGCCTCAGCGAATTGCGCAACCAAGCCCAGCAGGCGTGGCTGATTTCAGTTCTCCAGTATGTCCAGCACACGCCAGGCACCACGGGTGTGGTGTTGTAGTAGCACCACCCTCCACTCGCAGTCGATGGACGGCATGCGCATTCCGCTGATAGAAAGCATGAGGCACAATCATCCAGGCAAAAAACTTTCACGAAAAGCAAGATAGCGCACAAATGAAAGTGCATGGGCGTCTGGTCATTTCAAGCGCGCTGCACCGTGCTATCTACCTGTTTTTTGGGCTGATAACACCGCATAGCACGGCTGAGACGCAACAACTGCGTAGGCTCCAGCCGAATTCATCAGGGTGGGTCCACCCTAAACGAAATCAAGGTGCATACCTTCCGGTTAACCGCCCCCTAAGCTGCGAATTGATTATTACCGCAGCGGCACAGTGTCGGCCACCCAGTCACTTTCAGCATTGGCACACAGAAAATGGCGATCTGCGCTGTGACTCAAGGCGGCTTCAAATCAAGACGGTGCGGACTTTACCGGCACCCTCGTTGCTATTCTCAACTTTGGAGTGTTGTTTATGTATTCCGCATTTCCCGGTCGCCCGTGGGCTTTGATTTTAATTGCGAGTTTGCTGAGCGGATGTTCAATTACCGAGCGGTTTCTGTCGTCGGAAGAAAAAATACACCGCGCCTTCCCGCCATCTGCTGAAGTGCGCGTGGCACTGGAAGATGTGCGCGAAACATTCATGAACGAGTCAGACACGCTGAAAGCCCTGGAAGCCCGTGTTGCCTCGCAAATCCGGTTACGGTCGCTGACCTGTACCCAGGGCTTGTCCATTGGTCGCTTGGACTCCGTGGAAACAATCAAGGCACTTCCGGTTAAGCAGGAATGCCTTGCAGAACAGGACGAGATTCTGGCCGGTACGGTAGGAACATTCCGCCTAGGCCACATGCTCACGCTACCGCCATTACGGCCGTTGGCATCTCTGGGCAGTGCCTCGGCAATTTCCATGGCAGGAGGACTCAATGCCACATCCTTTGAGGCTGCATCGCAGGCCAACGTACTGTTGGTGTTCGGATCCCGCCTTGGGGAATTCGCTTCCGTTGAAATCCCTTCCGGCAAGCCCCTGGCCAAGATGTCCAATCTCCAAGGTGCCGCTTTACAGCATGCATCCATATCCCCAAATGGTCGCTTGGCTGCATTCAACATCGATAATTCCGGGGTGGTGTTCCTGGATATGGAACGGGGAAAAAAACTCTGGGAGACCCGAAGTTTCACGCAGTTCTATGGGTGGTTGCCCGACGTGGGTGCCGCACTGGTCCAGGATGAAAAATCCAACTCGCCCGCACTTCTGGACTTCGAGACTGGTCGCATGGAAGCGTATACATCCGCCCCCAGGAACCTGCGCTGGATCGTGCCGACCGCCGAAAAAGGGACAGCCTGGCTAGGCTCTGCACGGGAGGCATTCCAGGTACAGCACTTGCGGGCCAAGGACGGAGTCCAAGCCACTGCCACCAAAAATTTCCGCCTTTCCCGGACCGAAATAAGCAGCGGCCACCCGCCAACACTGATGAATCAAGGCAAGACCCTGTTTTTCGTCAGCAACAGGGATTTTGCTTCACTGAATCTGGAAACCGGGCAGGAAACGGCCTGGGATGTGGCGGGCTTCCTGGCCAACCGCTACGCCAAGCTGTCGGAAACTACCTTGTTGGTCGATTCCTACGCCACCAACAATGGTGTTGATCTAAAAGCCTGGGTTCTCGATTTGACCAGCCGCACCCTGGCGCCGGTCGATGCGTCGGCTCCGGCGGCGGCCAGCAAGGGACAGCTGATGGGATTGCCGGGGCGTACCGGCTGGATCCGGCGTGGCTATCAGACCACCTATTTGGGCAATGCCGCGCCCGCAGGCGCCCCTCAATCGCTGAGTGAATTGGCCAGCGCCTTCACCCTTGAGCAGGAACTTGTCAAGCTCGAGCGCATGGAGCAGCAAACGCAATGGGCGAAGCTGGACGCGCAGGTAAAAGAGGATATCTTGGCAGCACAGGCGCGAGCACAGAGCCTGATGCAGCGATCGAGGGTCGGGTCCGAAATCGGTGCCCCAGAAGCTCCAGCCGCCAGGATTGCGGCCCGCCCCCAAGCCGGACTCCCCCCCAATGCCCAAGTGGAAGCGGTTGGCGTATACCAGGGAACGAACATATCGGGCGAAACCGCTTCCAATGGTCGAAAGTTGGGAAGCGTGGATGTTCGCGTCCGGCGCAGTAGCTCCCCCATCATCCTGGTCCTGTCGTCGTATGAGCCAGTGCAGTGGAACCTTTCCGTGGACGCCGGCACCCAGCTGGCCGGCGTACTCCTGTCCGGGTACTACCCATCCCGCGTGACGGGAGCGGGGTCCGCTCGGGTACTGCAAATCGGCCGCCGTTATGCTTACGAGCGCGGGTCCGCCGAGTACAACACCCTGGACCGGGAGGTGCAGCTCTGGACTGGTGGCCAGAGTATCCGGGTGTTCCAGGGGCGCTACGAGGGCGGAGCATATACCGTAGGTGGCTGATTCAAGATAAAGCAGTGGTCAAATTCTCCGGAGATCGGCGAAGAGATAGCGCGCCGGTTTTCCGGTTGCCGCCGCCGTATCAGACCGCTGCAAGAAATTTCCGCTGCATTGCGACGAAATCGTCCAGATGCGACACAAAAGGCACATGTGCCGCACCACGGTGGACGATGAAAGTGGCGTTGGGTTGCTGCGCCGAGAGCCAGACCGCGGCACCGAGCGGAGTCAGCGTATCGCGATCACCGTACTGCAGCAGCATGGGCAGAGCCAGCCGGCTGATCTCGTCGCGTAGGTCGGTATTGCGCAGCAATTCCAGCGCGGCGGCCAGCGCTTCGGCGTGCGGCTCTCCGTGGGCGAACAACTCGTCGGTTAGTTCGCGCGCCACCACGCGCGCGCTGGCGTCACCCATCGCCTGCAGCGAGATAAAGCGCTTGAGCGTGCCGCGCCAGTCGGTCTGCAGGCTGGAGGCGAACTGCTCCAGCGTGGCGAGCGGCATCGCCGGTTGCCAATCGTCGCGCTGGGCAAAGCACGGCGAGCTTGCCACCAGCGTGAGCGAGCGGACCTTCTCGGGCTGTGCCAGCGCCCAACGCGTGGCCACCGCGCCGCCGAGCGACCAGCCGACCACCTGCACCGGCAAGGGGAAAACGGCGTCGAGTGCCGCCACCATCGCATCGATGCTGTAGGGCTCGACCATGCCGCTGCCGCCGTGGCCTGGCAGATCGACCAGATGGCAGCAGAAATCGCCCGCCAGCCGCTCGGCCACCGGCCGCCACACGGCACCATTCATGGCCCAGCCGTGCAGGAACACCACATCGGGACCATGGCCGCGGGTTTCGACGAACAACTCGGGATTCATGCGTGCTCCAGTTCGCGCAGCGCCGCGATCAATGCGGCGACATCGTCATCGTCATGGGCGGCGGACAGACAGATGCGCAGCCTGGGTGTGGGCACCGTCGGCGGGCGGATCGCGGCGACCAAGAGGCCACGCTCGCGCAAGCCGGCTGCCAGCCGCAAGGCAGCCGCGTTGTCGGCCACGACGATGGGCTGGATGGCGGTGGAGCTGTCCATCAGTGTATAGCCGGTGTCGGCAAGGCCAGATCGCAGCGCGGCGATATGGCGCTGCAGCGTCGTGCGCCGTTCCGGCTCGCCGGCGATCAAGTGCAGTGATGCCTGCAGCGCGCACATCAACAGCGGCGGCGCCGCCGTGGTGTAGATATAGGGCCGCGCGGTGTTGACGAGGTAATCGATCAGCTCGGGCTCGCCCGCCACCGCCGCGCCAGCCACGCCGGCCGCCTTGCCCAATGTGGCCATATAGATCAGCCGGGGCGATGCAAGTCCGGCCGCGCTGCCGCGACCATCGCCGAGCACGCCAAAACCGTGCGCATCGTCGACGTAGAGCCAGGCGTCAAAGCGTTCAGCCAGCGCGATCAGGCTGGAGAGCGGCGCCACGTCGCCATCCATGCTGAATACGCCGTCGACCACGATCAGCCGGCGCCGCGCCGGTGTGGTAACCAGCAGCCGCTCCAATGCAACGAGGTCGTTGTGGGCGTAACGCTTGAAAGCGCCGCGCGACAGTAGACAAGCGTCGTTGAGCGAAGCGTGGTTGAGCGAAGCGTGGTTGAGCTTGTCGCCGAATACCGCATCCTCGCGCCCGACCAGCGCCGAGATCACCGCGAGGTTGGCCATGTAGCCGGTGGCAAAGCTCAGTGCGGCTGGCTTGCCAACAAAGGCAGCGAAGGCGTCCTCGAAACCCTGGTGCGCAGCGCTGTGCCCGGCCACGAGATGCGATGCGCCGGAGCCGATGCCCCAGCGTGCCGCGCCCTGCTGCGCCGCGGCGACGAGGGCGGGATGACTGGCGAGGCCCAGGTAGTCGTTGCTGCAGAAATTGATGAGCACTCGCCTGGCCACCGTCACCCGCGCACCTTGCGGGCTGTCGAGCACCAGCCGTTCGCGATACAGGTCGCGCGCGCGGCGCTCGGCAAGTTCGGCTTTCAGGGTGTCGAAGGGCATGGCTTGGGCGTTTGCGGCAAAAGCGCGATTCTACCGCGCGCATAGAACCTGCTCATGGCCTTTTCACGCCAGCGCTGCGCCGTAAAATGGTCAGGCGCAAGGCGCGTGGCGCAGCCAATAACGGGTTATTGGCAAGGCATGCAACGCAGTGAATGACCGTTTTACGGCTCAGCCCTACGGGTTTGCGATATTGCCGAACGCGCGCGGCGTTACGAGTCGCTGATGGTACCCGTACCATGGCGCGTCTCGTGCCTTGCTCGCGATCGGCACTACCGCAAACGCTGGCGCGAAAAGGCCATGAGCAGGTTCTTACAACAGCCAGCGCCACGCCCCGTAAACCAGCATGCCGCCGGCGATGCCGGCGAGCAGCTTGTTCCAGCGCCAGACGATGAGCCCGGTCACCAGCGCCCCGGCCAGTTGCGGGTTGTTCCAGCCGGCGTTGATCGCGCCCTCGTGCACGAACACCACCGGTGCCACGATGGCGGTCAGTACGGCGATCGGCACGTAGTTGAGCGCGCGGCGCACGCTGTCGGGAAAGGCGTGGCCATCGCCCAGCCACAACACGGCGCGCACGCCGTAGGTGACGGCGAACATGCCGGCGAGGGTCCAGACCATGCTCATGTGCGCCCCCTCTCCAGCCAGACGCCGACGGCAATGCCGGCCGCAGCCCCCAGCATCAACCCGAGCTTGTACGGCAGCGCATGTGCGGCGAGCGCAACGGCGCCGGCGGCCAGTGCCGCGCCGACCTGCGGCCGCCCCTTGAGCAGCGGCACCACGATGCCAACGAAAGTCGCCGCCATCGCGAATTCCAGCCCCCAATGCTCGATGCCGGGCACCGCGCGGCCGAGCACGATGCCAACCAGGGTGAAGGCGCACCAGTTCACGTACATCGCGAACCCAGCGCCGAAGTAGTAGCGCGGCATGTCCACCGGCTCGCCCGAGTTGGCCTTGTGATAGACGATGGCAAAGCACTCGTCGGTCAGCACGAAGGCGCCAAGCGCGCGCTGCCAGCGTGGCCAGTGCATCACCTGCTGCCAGAGCGAGGCGGCGTAGAGCGCGTGGCGCAGGTTGACGACGAAGGTGGTGGCAATGATCAGCCACGGCGCGGCGCTGGCCGCGACCAGCGTGACGGCAATGAACTGGCTGGCACCGGCGAACACCACCAGCGACATGGCAATCGCCGCCCAGGCCGGCATGCCGGCGGTGACCGATAGCGTGCCGAAGATGAGGCCAAACGGCGCGGCACCGATCAGCATCGGCGCCATATCGCGTACGCCGGACCAGAAGCCGGCAGGGGGAGCAGAGGAAGCAGACATCGGACGATGATAGCGGCCACACCGCCCGCCCACCATGGACAGCAAACCCTGATACCGGGGATGCAGTTGCGTGTTTGCGCGTGCGGCGACACGGGCCACCCCAAGGTGTATCTCGTCGGCGATCGGTTCATAATGCGCGCTTGCCGTTCATACACTCGTCCATGCCGCATCAACACCGCTGGCACCATCCGCTCTGCCTCGCCCCGCGCCCGCTGCGCCCCTGGCTCACCGAATCCGGCTCGCTCACCGCCCGGCTGATTGCGCATCATCCGGCGTTCTCGGTGCGCGTGTTGCGGCAGCGCGCCACCGCCGCGCATCGCGACGAACTGGCACCACTCGGCCAGACCCGCCGCCAGCGCACCCCAATGCGCGAAGTGCTGCTGCTCTCGGGCACGCAACCGCTGGTATTCGCCCACAGCGTGACCACGCCGCAGGCGGTGCGGCGCGGCTTTCGCAAGTTCGTGCATGTGGGCGGGCGCTCGCTCGGCTCCATGCTGTTCGCCTCGCCCACCATCGCCCGCAGCCGGTTGGCGTGGTGCCGGGTCGATACGCGCCATCCGTTGTGGCGCAAGGCCGTCGCCGCAGTCGGGCCGTTGCCCGTCCGGCTGTGGGCGCGCCGCTCACTGTTCTACGCCGGCGGTGACCGCTTGCTGGTCACCGAAGTCTTCCTGCCCCCTGCCTTCGCCACGCCATGACCGTAGCCACCAAGCTCGACCAGTATTTGCGCCTGACGCGCCTGAACAAGCCGATCGGCATCCTGTTGCTGCTCTGGCCCACGTTGTGGGGGCTGTGGTTCGCCGGCCAAGGCCAGCCGCTATGGAGCGTGGTGGCGATCTTCGTCATCGGCACCGTGCTGATGCGCTCAGCCGGCTGCGTGATCAACGATTACGCCGACCGCGATTTCGACGGCCATGTGGCACGCACCAAGGCGCGGCCGCTGGCGACACGCGAAGTGAGCACGCGCGAGGCGTTGTGGTTGGCCACCAGCCTCGCGCTGATCTCGTTCCTGTTGATCCTGCCGCTCAATGCGCTGACCAAGTGGCTGTCGGTGCCCGCCGTGCTGCTGGCAGCGAGCTACCCGTTCACCAAGCGCTTCTTCGCGATCCCGCAGGCGTATCTGGGCATTGCCTTCGGCTTCGGCATCCCCATGGCGTTTGCCGCGCTCACCGGTGAGGTGCCCGCCGCGGCATGGGTGATGCTGCTTGCCAATGTGTGCTGGAGTGTGGCCTACGACACCGCCTACGCCATGTGTGACCGCGAGGACGACCTGAAGATCGGCATCAAGACGGCTGCGATCACCTTCGGTCGCTTTGATGTGACGGCCATTCTGCTGTGCCAGGCAGTGTTTCTCGGCCTGATGACGTGGGTCGGGCATGCTTTCGGCCGTGGCGCGTTCTATTACGCCGGGCTCGTCAGCGCGGCGCTGCTGGTGCTGCTCGACCAATATCCACGCATCAAGGATCGTGATCCACAACGCTGCTTCGCCGCCTTTCTCGCCAACAACCGCATCGGTGGCGTGATCTTCGCCGCTCTGGTACTCGACTACCTGATCGGCTGAAGTCGGGTCGCCACGCACAGTCGGTTACGCCCGCCCCGCTTGGCCGCGTACTGCGCCGCATCAACGGCGGGGCGCACCGCCCTGGTTGGCTGCAGTCAGGCTCAGGCCGGAGATCCCGATATCGGCCATCTGCTCCAGGCGGCCAGGCAGCATCCACTTGCGGATCGCCCAGGCGCTCTTCACGCCGGACTCTTACCGGAAACCGGCGAGGGCTCGTTTTCGCCCGGTGCTTCGGCCATCACGATTTGGTTGCGCCCCCCCTGTTTGGCTACATACAGCGCCAGGTCTATGCGGGCGATCAGCGCTTCCATGCTCTCGGTCCTGTGCCAGTCACCCAGGCCGGCGCTGAAGGTCAGCCGCAGCTGCCTGCCGTTCCAGATCACCGGGCGCTGCGCGATCTCACTGCGTAGCCGCTCCAGCAAGGCCAGCGCCTGGTCGGGATCGGTTTCCGGCAGCAGCAAGGCAAACTCCTCGCCGCCGACCCGCCCCAGCAGATCACTGCCGCGCACCCGTGCCTGCAAGCCGAGCACGAACTGGCGCAGCACCTCATCGCCCGCCAGGTGCCCATGTTCATCATTGATGCGCTTGAAGTGATCGAGGTCGATCAGTGCCAGGCACAGCGTGCGCCGGTAGCGTCGATGCCGCAGCATTTCGGTCTGCAGCACCTGCTCGAACTTGCGACGCATTGCCGCGCCGGTGAGGAAGTCGGTTTCCGCCTGGCGCTGCAGCTCGGCATTGGCATCCATCAGCTGCAGTCGCAGCGAACTGGTGCGGCTGACAAACACCAGCAGTGCGGAAACGAAGGCGATCAGCAGGATGCCGGCGGTCTCGATCAGCGCAAACACCAGCCAACGCCGGCTTTCGAGGTGCACGTAGCTACGCAGCGGCGTCACCGCATGCACATGCATGCCCTTGATATTGGGGACGAGAGAGCTCAGCAAGATGACCGGCGCTGACTCACCCTCCAACGCGTATAAGCCATGGAAAAGCTCGGTATCGCGCCGCGTGATCGGCATCGGTATGAAGTTCTGCTGGCGGTAGCGCTGCACCCGCTCGTTCGCCGACAGCGCATAGACCGGTGCCTCGTCGCTCAGCGTACGTCCGCGCAGCAACGGCTGGTCCGACAGCACGATGACGCCATTGCGGTCGCTGACGAACAGCCCCGGCGTCATCATTTCAGTCGCCACTCGCTCCACGTTGACCTTGGCCACCACCACGCCGACCACCCGGCTACCGGCACGGATCGGGCCGGCGAAATAGAAGCCCGGCTCTCCGGTGCGCACGCCCCGCGCGTATTGCATGGCGTTGTGCCCCATCATGGCTTCGCGGAAGTAACTGCGAAAATCATAGCGATCGCCGATCAGGTTGAGTTCGCTGCGGTAATTGCTGCTGGCAAGCACACGGCCCGTGGCATCCATCACCCACACCAAATCCAGCGACAGCTTGCCCGGTAGCTCGGTCAGCCAGCGGTTGGCTTCGTCGACCCGCATCGCGTCATCCGGATCGGCCAACAGCTCGCGGAGCTGCCCCACCTTGCCAAGCCAGGCCGGCGCCTGCTGCATGGCATGCAACGACTGGCCCAGCGCCACGGCTGCGCGGTGCAGATCCTGGCTGCGCACTGTCTGCGCGGTTTTCACAACGCGTGCGAAATCGGCACGTACCAGCGTAGTGGCCGCGAACCAGGCCAGGACCGACCCGACGATAGCAAAACAAACGACCAGAAGCACCACCGTACGGACCGGATGGTTCAACGCTTGCTGCTGGAAACGACGATTTGGCATGAATAGCCCAAGAAGATCAGGGCCGGGGCTGTGCAGCTCCGGGTGTTTTGTCAGCTTAATTCTTACACACAATGAGCTGGTGTTCCATACTGGAAATCCGCAAGGCGCCGGCAGGCGCGGCTTCCTTGCTCATACGCGGAAACGGGTAATGTTGTCACGTAATGCGCGTGCCAGCGCATCCAGTTCGGAGCTGGCGTTGCGTATGGCGCCGACCTCGTCCTGGCTTTGCGCCACCAGCGCGGCAATATCGCGTATCCCATCTGCCGTGCCGACAATGACGGCCGCTTGCTTTCTGGAAACTGATGAAATGGCGTTGGCGGTATCAAGCATGGCATCAGTGCTGCCAACAATGCGTTGTTGCCCTGCGCCGGCTTCGTCCAGCCGGGCGGCGCTGCCGTGCACCTCCGCGCTGACGGTGCGCATCGCCGTCACCGTATGCTCCGTGCATTGCTGGATCTCGTCGGTGATGCTGGCAATCTCGGTGGTCGACCGGGCCGTGCGCTCGGCCAGCTTGCGTACCTCGTCGGCCACTACGGCGAAACCACGCCCTTGCTCACCGGCGCGAGCCGCCTCGATCGCCGCATTGAGTGCCAGCAAATTGGTCTGATCGGCGATCTCTCGGATCACCCGTGTCACTTCCTCGATCCGGTCGGCCGACGACGCCAACGCATCGATGCGGTCGGTCGACTGCAGCGTGGCCGCCTGCAATCGCTCGTTCCCTTCGACCACGCTGGAAACCGCCCGCGCCGAACTGTGCGCCAAGGCCGCCGCATCGGAGGCTGCACGCGCGGTCTCGGCGATGCGCTGCGCCACTTCCTCTGTGGTGTTGGCCAGATCGGCCGCATCGGCCGCCAGCGCGCCAGTCCGTCGTCCCACCTCGCTGATTCGCGCCTGCGTCGCCTCCGTTTGGCCCGCCAGCCGCTCCGCCGTGCCGGCCACCTGCTCAGCCGAGCTCTGCACCACACCGATGAGGCCGGCGAGGTCCGTCAGCAGCTGATTGACCGATTGCGCGATATCGCCAACCTCATCCGTTCCGACTTCGCAGCGGTTGCCCAGGTTGCCACCCAGCGTGAGCATGAAGTGCCGGATCCGCTGCAGCGGTCGCAGGATGCTGCGCGTCAGCGCCCACGCCATGGCAGCGATCAGCAGCGCGCCGCTGATCATTGTCACCCACGCCCAGCTCAGCGCGCGCCGGCTGGCCCCGTCCAGCGTCTCCCGCCCGCCCTGCGCCCGTTGCTCGATCAGTTCCGAGAACTTCCCCATGCTGTGTTCCAGCCGGGAGAAGCTGGCGGCGAACGCACCATACTCCTGCGCATCGTCCTGGCCGGCGCGATAGCGCTGCAGCAGCCCGCGTGCCTGGTTCACATAGCTTGCGAGATCAGGCTTGAGCGCCGCCAACGCTGCGCGCTCCGCCGTCGACAGTGGCAGCGCCTCATTGGCCGCCACCCGTTGCTGCAAGGTGGTGACGTGGTCGGTGAACTCCTTCTCCACCGCGTCGAATGCCTGGGCATCGGCGCCGGCGTGCATCTGGTGCGCCATCGCCAGTACGTCGGCACGGATCGCGTCATGCATCATGTCCGCCTCGCCCTGGTTGCGCACCGCACTCATGCTCACCCCGCCATCGGCGATGCCGACGGACAGGTGGCGAATGGCCAGCAGGCCAATCAGGCCCGCGGCGAACACCAGCACGGTGGCCAGCAGGCCGAAGGCGATCAGGCGACTACGTATGGACAACGTCATGGTGCTCCCCAGCCGATTTATCCGGTTATAGTCGAGCTCCCAGCCGCTCACCGCCGCGCCATGCCGTTTTGCCACCTCAGTCCTGACCAGATCACCGCGCTGCAGCGCCAGTTGTCCGACCTGGAAGCGGGCAGCGTGCGGCAATGGTTCTGGCTGGAGTTGGCGCATCAGCGGCCGGCCAGCAACACGCGCCGGGTGCGCGCGCTGGCATGGCTGCTGCAGCGCGGCGGGCCCGCGCTGGCGTGGCCATGGCTGCGTTGCTCCGGCACTCCCGGCACCACTCTGTATGCCGGCCAGGCAGTGCCGCTGTGGCGGGGGCTCGCACAATCACGCCAGGACGGCCTACTGCTGCTGCTGTGCCTGTCTGCGCTGCTGGCCGGGTTCGAGCGGCTTCCCGCGAGCCAGGCCTTCGCCGCCTGGTGCATCGCCGGGTTTGGCGCGCTCTGGCAGGCAAGCCGCGCGCGCACTCCGGTGCCGTCCGCAGACGACGACGCCGATGACGGCGAAGCGCTGCCCGGCCCCGAATCCAGTCTGGGTTTGGCCGGCATCCTGATCAGCAGGGGCGTGGCGCCGCGCGATGCCATGACGTTGGTCGCGCTGCTGCAGCAACAGGGCGATGCGGCCCTCACCGCCCTGCTACACGCCCTGCCCGAGCTCGCGCCACCGGCGCCACGGCCCGCGGCCATTCGCGTGCTGCGTGCCGGCAACTGGCTCGGCGCCACGTTGCCGCCGTCGTTGCTGATCGCGCAGCTGCCCGCCCCCTGGGGGCTGCTCGCCGCTGCGGCCTGTGGCATGGCATGCGCCGGCGTGCGTAGCCGCATGGCCGGCCTGCTGGTGGGCATGGCAACATTGATCGCCTATGCGCTCGGGCGCATCGGTCACGTTCTTTGATGAACGGCCGGATTGCGGGCACCTGATCGGACCTTGTTCTGCATCATCAAGTGGCCCTCTGGGCGGGTATTTCGTCTGTGCTAGAATCCTGCCCCTATCCATGTCAACGCATTCGAGCAGGAACTCATCATGGCCGGCCATAGCAAATGGGCGAACATCCAGCATCGTAAGGGCCGTCAGGACGCCAAGCGCGGCCAGATCTTCACGCGCCTGATCAAGGAAATTACCGTCGCGGCCAAGAACGGCGGTGGCGATCCTGGCATGAACCCGCGTCTGCGGCTGGCCATCGACCGCGCCAAGGCCGAATCGATGCCGAAGGACAATATCGAAAACGCCATCAAGCGCGGCACCGGCCAGCTCGAGGGCGTCGATTACGTCGAAACCCGCTACGAGGGCTACGGCATCGGCGGCGCCGCCGTGATGGTCGACTGCCTTACAGACAACAAAACGCGGACTGTCGCCGACGTGCGGCATGCATTCAGCAAATATGGTGGCAACATGGGCACCGACGGCTGCGTAAGCTTTCAGTTCAAGCACTGCGGCTACCTGGTATTCGCGCCTGGCACCGACGAGGACGCACTGATGGAAGCCGCGCTCGAAGCAGGCGCCGACGATGTGGTCAGCAACGATGATGGCTCGATCGAAGTGATCACCCCACCGTACGAATTCGTCGGCATCAAGGAAACGCTGGAAGCCGCGGGTTTCAAGGCCGAGATGGGTGAAGTGACGATGAAACCGCAGGGCGACACCGAGCTCGCGGGCGACGATGCGCAGAAGATGCAGAAGCTGCTCGATGCGCTCGAATCGCTCGACGATGTGCAAGAGGTGTACACCACGGCGCTGATGGACGAGGACTGATCGTCTCGTCAGGAACCGCGACGATAGTCCCTGAACGGAGCGCATGGCGCTCCGTTTGCCGTATTGGCCCCCCGGCTTGAAGCACCCAGCGATTCGGCGTAGCCTCGACAAGGCTCACCGACCACCCCGTGCCATGAAAACGGCAGACCTCACCAAGATCGCGCATCTCATCAGCGAAAGCGAACGCCTCACCTATCTGGACCCGGATGCTTCGCTCAAGCTGGCCGAACAGGCCAGCCAGCTTGCGGTGGACGGTAGTGACCCAACGCTGGCGTTGCTGGCCTGGAAACGCTATGGCTGCATGTTGTTCGCGTTCGGCGACATCCCGCAGGGGCAGATCTGTCACCTGAAGGCGCTGACGATCGCCGAAACCGAGGATCTGAAGCCCTTACGCGGCGAAATCCTGCAGGAACTTGCCAGCGCCTATTACACGCAGAGCTCGTTCGACGAGGCCATCGACTACTGGGGCGACTGCCTGGTCGACGAGGGCTCGGGCTTCAGCGCCGACACCCGCATCCATGCCCACATCGGCCTCGGCCAGGTCTACTTCGCGCACGAGCAATTTGCAATGGCGCTGCACCAGCACCTGCATGCCCAGTCGCTGACCGTCGACCAGACCAGCCTGGAAATGCGCGCTTGCATCCTGATCAATCTCGCCGCCGATCATCTGGAGCTGGAACAGTACGACGACGCCGAGCGCATGCTCGATCTGGCCTGGCCCCTGGCCTTGACGCAGGGGCACAAGGAATACCAGGGCGAAATCCTCATTTACCAAGCCAATGTGGCGCTCGGCCGCCGCAATACCCGCCTCGCCCGCGATTTTGTCGCCCAGGCCCAGACGCTGCGCCGCGTCTGGTACTGGGGAGAAACCTCGGAAATGATGCTGATGGGCCGCATCCTGATCACCGAGGGCCGGCTAGAGGAAGCACTCGAGCCCATCGCGCACGCGCTCAAGCGCGCGCTTGAGATCGGCTCCGGCCACACGGTGTTCAAGGCGCATCACCTGCTGGCCCAAGTCTATCGCGCGCTCGGCCAGCAGGCCGAATCCGAGCAGCATTACCGCCAGTACCAGGAAGCGTATAAGCGCATCGTCGGCACCAGCACCTACGCCAAACTCAAAGCGCTGGAACAGCAACTGGCGCGTTAAGCGCCTGTTCATGCGCTTTTCGCGACGTCGAGCCCTTAGGGAGCGGCGCCGCCAGGAAAAAACCGCGAACCGGCTCCAGGCTGCCCGTCGGCCAGATCACCGCAGCACCGCGCCGGCACCCTTACTCCCATTGGCTACGCATCATGGATAATTTCAGCTTCCACAATCCCACCCGCATTCATTTCGGTCGCGGCCAGTGCGCGCAGATCGCGCGCGAGATCCCGACCGGCGCGCGCGTCTTGCTCAGCTACGGTGGCGGCAGCATTCGCCATAACGGCGCCTACGATCAGGTCATGGCGGCACTGGCCGGCCGGCATGTAGTCGAATTCAGCGGGATCGAGCCCAACCCCGAATTCGAGACGCTGATGCGCGCGGTCGAACTGGGCCGGGCCGAGCGCATCGACTGGGTGCTCGCGATTGGCGGCGGCTCGGTCATCGACGGCAGCAAGTTCATCGCCGCCGCCATCGTGCTCGATCCGGCGATCGACCCATGGCTGATCGTCGGCAACCGCACGCCGCTTGCCACGGCCCTGCCGCTAGGGGGCGTGCTCACGCTGCCGGCAACCGGATCGGAAAGCAATTTCGCCGCGGTGGTGACCCGGCGCGCCACACAGGACAAGCTCTCGTTCAAGAACCCGCTGGTGTTTCCACGCTTCGCGGTGCTCGACCCCACGCTGACGATGACGCTGCCGCCGCGCCAGATCAGTAATGGCGTCATCGATGCCTTCGTCCACACCGTCGAGCAGTATCTCACCGTGCCGAACGAGGCGCGGGTGCAGGACCGGCTGGCCGAGGGCATCTTGCAGACCTTGCTGGAAATCGGCCCGCGCACACTGGCGCAGCCCGACGACTACGAGGCGCGCGCCAACATGATGTGGGCCGCCAACCAGGCGTTGTTCGGCCTCGTTGCGCTAGGCCAAGTACAGGACTGGGCCACACACGCCATCGGCCATGAGCTGACCGCGCTCTACGGCCTCGATCACGCGCAGACGCTGGCGGTCACGCTGCCGTGGCTGCTGGCGTACCGCAAAGCCGACAAAGAAGCCAAGCTCGCACAGTACGGGCGGCGGCTGTGGCAGTTGCCGGGCGCTGATGCTGCCGTGGCCGACGCCGCCATTGGCCGGACCGTGGCCTTCTTCGAGGCCATGGGCGTGCCGACGCGGCTCTCCAGCTACGGCATCGACGCCGGCGAGGCCGCCACGGCCGTTGCCGAGCAACTGCGCCGCCACGGTCGAACGCGCTTGGGCGAAGGTGGCTTGCTGACTCCCGAGGACTGCACCGCAATCGTGCACGCAGCTGCATAAGTCGTTCCGCAAGCGCTTGCACGCGTGCTACGCTGTCGGCCTGTTTTTCACCCCATCGATAATGACCGAGCTTCCTGAACTGCTGGCGCGTGCCGGCAAGATCGTTCATTCGCAAAGCGCCGAAGCCATGGCACTGGCCAGCCAGGCCCGTGAAATGGCGCGCGCTTGCAATGATGCCTACAGCGAATCGCTGGCGCTTACGCTCTATGCGCGCGGGCTCTTTATGTTCGGCCGCTCGCAAGACGCCAAGGACACGCTGTTGCAGGCGCTGGAGCTCGGGGAGCGCCGGGACATCGGCACCGCGCGCGGCGAGGCGCTACAGCTGATCGCCCGGGTGGCATACACGCTGGGCCAATACGAGCAATCGGCCGACTGCTGGTGCGCCTGCACCGAGCTCGGTGGCGAACACATCCGCCCCGAGGAACGCATCCAGGCGCACATCGGGCTGGGTCAGCTGTGCTACGCGCACGATCACTTCGAGCTGGCGCTGGCTCATCACAAACAGGCGGCCCGGCTGGCCGAGAACGACGACAACGCCTACCTCACCAGCACCAGCATGCTCAATATCGCCGCTGACCTGATCCGGCTGCAACGCTGTGTCGAGGCGACCGAGGTGCTCAAGGAGACGTTGCCTCTGGTGCGCGCCGACCAAAACTATCAGTTCGAGGCCGAGATATTCAGCATGTTCGGCCAGATCCGACTTATCGCAGGCGAGGTCGAGGCCGCGCGCATGAGCCTGATGGTCGCGCTCAAGATCAACCGGCTCCATATCAATACCTGGGGCGAGAGCTCGGTGCTGCTGCGACTGGGCGAGTGCAGCATCATGGCTCGGGAGCCGGAAATGGCGTCCGAACAGCTCGGTCGCGCCCAGGTGCTGGCCGAAGCAATGGGTACGATGCCGCTGCTGGCCGACATCCATTACCAGCTCTCGCGGCTCGCCGAACTGTGTGAGGACCGCGCGGCGGCGGCGGAACACCGCTCGCAAAGCGAAGCGCTGCGTCGTCAGCTACGCGCCGCGGCGGACTCACCGCGCTATGCCACGCTGGAACTCAGGCTGTCGCCAGACTAGGTGCTGGCACGGCGTTGCAACGCCATGGCTTTTTATCTAAGGTGGAAGATAGCCTTACGCCTGGACCTGCCAATGTCCGACCAAGTCATCACCCGCGAGTACATCGACGAGCTCAATCTCGAAGCGCGCCGACTTTACCAGTCCCGTAACCACGAGGCGCGCGCGGTTGCGGAGCAAGTGTGCAAATACGCGGCTGCCATCGATTACCCCAACGGCTATGTCCATGGTCTTCTGACCGTGGCCACCAGCATCTCGCTGCAAGGCAGTTACCACGAAGCCATCGCGATGATGCGCCACAGCCTGTTTCTCGGCGACATCTACGGACTCAAGCTGCACGTGGCCGAATGCCTGCAGGAAATCGCCCGCGCCTACTACACGCTGGGCGACTATGACCGGGCCCTGCACTATTGGGCGCAATGCCTCGATGTTTCGATCGCGAGCGAAGGTGCGGCACAGGAAAGCCATATCCGCGCGCTGATCGGCATCGGCCAGATCTACTTCGCGCACGAGGATTTCGACGCCGCACTACGCCACCACCAGAAAGCGCGCGAATATCTGACCGCTGACGTCGAGGACAATCTGCACGCCGCCGTGCCGATCAACATCGGCATCGATTTGTACCGGCTGGAGCGCTTCGATGAAGCATTGCATCAGCTGGAAATCGGTCTCGATCGCTCGGTGCACGCCAAGAACTGCGAATATGAGGCCGATGCCCACCACGCAATCGGACTGATCCGGCTGGCCGAGCAGCAGATGGACGTGGCCGAGCGCCACTTCTGCATCGCCATCGATGTCTGCCAGCGTTACGGCAAGCTCTGGGGCGAAGCCAACAGCCGCATCGCGCTTGCGAGCGTTGAGCTCGCCCGCCAGCATCCGGTCGGCGCCACCCACCATCTGCAAGGCGCGCAGGAAATCGCCGAACGCATGGGCGCGCAGCACCTGTTGATGCAGATCGAGCGCGGTCATGCCGAAGCCTACGAACAACTGGACGAACCCGCGCGTGCGCTACAGCATTTCAAGCGCTATCACGATCGCCTGCTCGAGGTGATGCGCCAGACCTCGCCGTTCAAGATGCAGGCGATGGAAATGCGGCTGGAGATCGAGAAGGCCAGGCTGGAAAACGACGGGCTCAAACGCCTGCACGCCAACCAGCGCCGCGAATTGCGTCGCGCCGAACGCCAGGCCAGCCAGGATGCGCTCACCGGCATCCTCAATCGCCGCGGCATCGAACAGATGGGCGTGGCGGCCTTCACCCGCGCCTGCGAGCACAGCCAACCGTTGTCGCTGCTGCTGCTCGACCTGGATCATTTCAAGCAGATCAACGATGAACACGGACATGCCATCGGCGACAAGGTGCTGCGCCAGGTTGCGGCGCTACTGAAATCGGGCTGCCGCCAGGATGACCTCGTCGCGCGCTACGGCGGCGAGGAATTCGTCGTGCTGCTGCCGGGGCGCGACTCCCCCGGCGCGGTCGATGTCGCCGAGCGCCTGCGCAAGCTTGTCGCCAGCTGGTCCTGGCAGCGCCTCGCCGAGGGCCTGACGGTGACCCTGTCGATCGGCGTATCGGGCCGGCAGTGCGAACTCACGCTCTCCGAGCTGATCGAAACCGCCGATCGTCAGCTCTATCAGGCCAAGAACGCCGGGCGCAATCGGGTTTCGGCCTGAACCCGGCCCCGTCAACGCAGCAAAACCCCAATAAAATTGCGCCTTTAGCCGCTGCGTTTTCCGATAAAATCGGGTTCTCTCCGCAATTCCCCATCGAGCCCGACCAAACATGGCCGATCTGACTGCCGCCCCCCTTGCGATCACGCAGGACCGCCTCCGTGAAATTCCGTACAACTACACCTCGTTCTCCGATCGCGAGATCGTGATCCGGTTGTTGGGCGATGACGGTTGGCGCGTGCTCGAGGAATTACGGCAGGAGCGTGTCACCGGCCGCTCGGCCCGCATGCTGTTCGAGGTGCTGGGCGACATCTGGGTAGTGAAGCGCAACCCCTATCTACAGGATGACCTGCTCGACAATCCCAAGCGGCTCAAGCTCTTGGTCGAGGCGATGAACCATCGCCTGTCCGAGATCGAGAAGCGTCGCGATGGCAACAACAAGGTCGGCGTCCTGGTTTCGCGCTCGCGCCAGGCGGTCGAAGCCTTCGCCCGCGAATTCCGCGAAACCATCGCGCTGCGCAAGAAGGTGCTGCGCCGCATGAGCGGCCACACCCGGCGCGATAACATCTGTTTCGATGGTCTGGCCCGCGTCAGCCACGTCACCGACGCCACCGACTGGCGCGTCGAATATCCCTTCGTGGTGCTGAACCCGGATAGCGAAGAGGAAATGGCGCCGCTGGTCACCGCCTGTATCGAGCTCGGCCTTACCGTGATTCCGCGCGGCGGCGGCACCGGCTACACCGGCGGCGCGGTGCCGCTCACGCCGATGAGCGCAGTGATCAACACCGAGAAGCTCGACCGCCACCAGGGCGTCGAGCGCATCCGCATTCCGGGAGTCGACCATGAGGTCGCCACCATCCAGTGCGGCGCGGGCGTCGTGACCCGCCGCGTGATGGAAGCGGCGGAAAGCGCCGGCCTCGTGTTCGCGGTCGATCCGACGTCGGCCGACGCGTCGTGCATAGGCGGCAACGTCGCCATGAACGCCGGCGGCAAGAAGGCCGTGCTGTGGGGCACCGCGCTCGATAATCTCGTGTCGTGGAAGATGGTCGACCCGGACGGCAACTGGAAATTCATCGAGCGGCTCGATCACAACCTCGGCAAGATCCACGATGCCGAAAACGCCACCTTCCGCGTCACCACCTACAAGCCCGACGGCAAGAGCAAGATCGGCGAGGACACGCTGGTCATTCCCGGCCAGCAGTTCCGCAAGGTGGGCCTGGGCAAAGACGTCACCGACAAGTTCCTCGCCGGCCTGCCCGGCGTGCAGAAGGAAGGCACCGACGGGCTGATCACCAGCGCCCGCTTCGTGCTGCACCGACTGCCAGCACACACCCGCACCGTCTGCCTGGAATTCTTCGGTGAAGTGAGCCGCGCGGTGCCGGCCATCGTCGAGATCACCGATCTCTTCAAGCCGGGCGGCGCCGGGCTAACGGCCGGCGTGCAACTGGCCGGGCTCGAGCACCTCGATTGGCGCTATGTGCGCGCCGTCGGCTACGCCACCAAGGCCAAGAGCCGCGGTCGGCCCAAGATGGTGCTGATCGCCGACTTGGTGTCGGACAACGAAACCGCCGTCGGCGAAATGGCGTCGCAAGTGGTGCGCCTGGCCAATGCGCGCTCCGGCGAAGGCTTCATTGCCGTCTCGGGCGAGCAGCGCAAGAAATTCTGGCTCGATCGCGCCCGTACCGCAGCGATCGCCAAGCACACCAACGCCTTCAAGATCAACGAAGACGTCGTCATCCCCTTGCCGCGCCTGGGCGAGTATTCGGACGAGATCGAGCGCATCAATATCGAGCTCTCGATCGCCAACAAGATCGAACTGCTCGACACGCTGGCCGATTTCTTCACCCATGGCCAACTGCCGGTCGATGTCGCCGATTCGCCGATCAGCCGCGAGGCCTTGATCGGCGAGCGCCGCGAAGCCGCCCTGGCGTTGATCTGGCGCGTGCGCGAACGCTGGCAGTGGCTGCAGGGCAATCTGGACGGCGCGTTCGAAAGCTATCTTGCCGCCTGGCCTGATGCGCCGCTGGAAGCCGAGATCGGCGCCGACAACGCGCCGCAGTCGGTCTATCACGCGCTGCGCGATTTCGTGCTACGCATCTCGTTCAAGCGCGAGGTGCTGGCACTCCTGGAAGCGCAGTTCGCCGATCGCGCCAGCAAGCCGGTGCTCGATGCCATCCATGCGCTGCACCAGAAGGTGCTCAAGGGCCGGACCTGGGTGGCGCTGCACATGCACGCCGGCGACGGCAATGTGCATACCAACATCCCCGTCAATTCGGACGACTACGAGATGCTGCAGCGCGCGCACCACGCGGTCGCGCGCATCATGGACGTGGCACGCCGACTGAACGGCGTGATCTCGGGCGAGCACGGCATCGGCATCACCAAGTACGAGTTCCTCACCGCCGAGGAGCTCGCGCCGTTCGAGGCCTACAAGCAGAAGATCGACCCCAACGGCCACTTCAACAAGGGCAAGCTGTTGCCGGGGGCCGATCTGGCTAACGCCTACACCCCATCGTTCTCGCTGCTCGGCGCCGAATCGCTGATCCTCGAACAATCGGACATCGGCGCGATCTCCGATTCGATCAAGGATTGCCTGCGCTGTGGCAAATGCAAACCGGTGTGCACCACACACGTGCCGCGCGCCAACCTGCTCTACAGCCCGCGCAACAAGATCCTGGCGACGGGCCTGCTGACCGAGGCCTTCCTCTACGAGGAGCAGACGCGGCGTGGGGTCTCGTTCCGCCACTTCGAGGAGCTGGCGGACGTGGCCGATCACTGCACGGTCTGCCACCGCTGCGTGAATCCCTGTCCGGTGAAGATCGATTTCGGCGACGTTTCGGTCGCGATGCGCAACTTCCTGCGCAAGGAAGGCAAGAAGCCGTTCAATCCGGGCACGGCACTCGGCATGGCTTTCCTGACGATGAAGGACCCGGCGACGATCAAGCTTTTGCGCGCCGGCATGATCCAGCTCGGCTACAAGGCGCAGCGCCTGGGCCACACCCTGGCCAAGCGTTTCGGCCTGATCCGCGGCATCACCAAGCAGCCGCCGGCCACTTTGGGCCGCGCACCGATCAAGGCCCAGGTGATCCATTTCATCAACAAGCCGCTACCGCCCAAAGTGCCGCTGCGCACCGCGCGCGGCATGCTCGATGTCGAGGATAGCGACATCGTGCCGGTGATCCGCAATCCCGCGATTCCGCAGGACGAATCGGAGGCGGTGTTCTACTTCCCCGGCTGCGGCTCGGAGCGGCTGTTCTCGCAGGTCGGTCTCGCCACACAGGCGATGCTGTGGCACGTGGGTGCCACCACGGTGCTGCCGCCAGGCTATCTGTGCTGCGGCTATCCGCAGACCTCGAGCGGCTTTGCCGACAAGGGCGAGAAGATCACCACCGAGAACCGCGTGCTGTTCCACCGGCTCGCCACCACGCTCAATTATCTCGATATCAAGACTGTGATCGTGTCGTGCGGCACTTGCATGGATCAGCTGCAGAAGTACCAGTTCGAGCAGATCTTCCCCGGCTGCCGCCTCCTGGACATCCATGAATACCTGATGGAAAAGGGCGTGAGGCTCGAAGGCGTGAGTGGTACGCAATACATGTACCACGAGCCCTGCCACACGCCGATGAAGCAATACAAGGGCATCGATGTCGCCAACGAGCTGATGGGCACACGCGTCGACCTGAACGATCGCTGCTGCGGCGAATCGGGCACCTTCGCCGTGGCCCGGCCAGACATCGCCACCCAGGTGCGCTTCCGCAAGCAGGAGGAAATGCAACAAGGGGCCGACAAGCTGCGCAGCGACGCCGGCAATCCGGCCGCGCCGGTGAAGATCCTCACTTCGTGCCCCTCGTGCCTGCAGGGCCTGTCGCGCTACAACGACGATTCGGGTACCGAAGCCGATTACATCGTGATCGAGATCGCCAAGCACGTGCTGGGCGGCGATTGGCAAAGCAGTTATGTTGAACGTGCGCGCAACGGCGGCATCGAACGGGTCCTGCTCTAAGGCGCGATCCAGCCAAATCCAGCTGAGTCAATGCCTAAACAGGACGTTAGTCGTAGACGATCGGGGCAGGTCTAATGGCCCACCCCGATTGTTTATGTGGCTTGCTTGTTTATAATCCCTGAAAAATTGGGAAAGGATGATGCAAATCGTCTGCGAGTTATGTACCTCAATGGGCGGGGAACTGGTGTGGCAGGATGAAATCTGTCGCGTGGTACTCATAGACGATCCTTCCTATCCTGGTTTTTGTCGCGTGATCCTGAAGCGCCATGTCGCGGAAATGAGTGACCTGGAGCTCGAAACGCGTCAGCATCTGATGAATGTGGTCCATGCCGTGGAGTGCGCTGTGCGTTCAGCCTTGCAACCGGACAAGATCAATCTCGCCAGCCTGGGCAATGTCGTGCCACATCTGCATTGGCACGTGATCCCGCGTTGGCGTGAGGACCCACATTTTCCCAGCCCGATCTGGGCCGAACCCCGCCGCCCGCATGCAGTCCCCGCCATCCCAGCGGATGCGCTGAACCTGCTGCGCCAACGGCTTAGCCAGCTCGAGCCATAATGGATCTGGAACACCTGCCCTCCTATCGCGGTAACGCCGCCCCACCCTTCACAGATGCGCGATCCGCCAAAAGCTGGCTGCAGCTGCTGCCGCTGATCAATGCGCCAGTTGCCCATAGCGAACTCGTCGAGGCACTCAGGCTGCTCAACGCCAGCGCCGTTTCTCCGTATGAATCACTGAAAATCCTCGAACTGTTTCGCGAGCCGGTGCACATGGTGCAAACCGCGCTGACCGAGCGTTTCCTTGGCCGCGCGCTGCCCTTTGGCGCCGATGAGCAGACCGCCTGGCAACAGGTGATCGATCTGTGGCGCATCGTGTGCAACGCCTACGCGCGCATCTGGCGCGCCGCGCAGGAAGGACAGGCCGAAGTAGCCGATCACCATGCGCTCGCCGCCGAGCGCACCTTGCGTTACCAGTGCCTGCTACTACGCGATCACCTGCTCGCCTATCGCCCCGTCCCCACGGAGGTCTGGCAGGAGCTGTACGGTTACTACACGCTGGCCGAACGCGGCGGCGTTGCCGAGAAGCCGGCCAAGGACAGCCTGCTCAAGGTCGCCGGCGTCGCCTCGCCGGAAAACATCTTCGTGCACACGCTGCTGCTCGCCGGTGCCAGCCCCTATCACTTCACCGCGCGCCAGATCCTGTGGCTGGATGAGCGCCTGCCCGCGTTCGCGCAGCGCGCACCGATCGGCCGCGAGGCACGCGCCCTGCCCGGGCGCGGCAGCCTGCAAGTCGATTTCGCCTATCCAACCGCGCCGCGCCGCACCGAGCCGCGACTGGCAGGCGATACCGTGCGCGAGATCGATACCTACCAGCTGGCGCAGGCACTATCGCGTCGTATCAAGCTGCTGCGCAATGGCGAGGCCCCGGAAAAGCTCGGCCTGGGCGAGCAGTTCCCGGCGAGCGCGATCGAATCGCTGCTCACCGAGCTCTATCGCACCTGGTGCGAGCAGCCGACTGAACGTATCCACAGCCGCGCCGACGGCAATCGCACGATCGATGTCATATTCGGCCTGCAAAAGCAGCACGTCGCGATCAGCGCCGGCCGCTTCGCGCTGCCGAGCGACGGCCCGTCGGAACTCGCCGGCGACGATCTGGTGCGCATGCAGCTCTTTGGTCGCACCCAGACGCTGCAGGCCGTGTCCGCCACCGAACTCGCACCATCGGAAACCTGGTGGCTGCGCAACGAAAGCCCGCAAGGCATGCAGTTGTCGCGCCCCGCCGAAAGCGGCCATCGCGTCGCGCTGCAGCAACTCTTGTCGGTGCAGATCGGCGGCCGCTATTACAGCGGTTCGGTACGCTGGTTGCAGCAGGATGGCGACCAGGTGGTGATCGGCGTACGGCTGTTGCCGGGCCAGCCGTTCTCCGCCGCAGTGCGGCCGGTCGATCTGGTCCACGCCGGTCGGCGCGGCTGGACCGAGGGCCTGGCGCTGCCCGCCACGCCCACGCTGCGCGCACCCGCCTCGCTGATCCTGCCAGTAGGCTGGTTCCGCCCGGGACGGCTCGTCGAATGGTGGGATGGCGAGAACACGCGCAAGCTGCGGCTGGAATCCGCGCTGGAACGCGGTGTCGACTACGAGCGCGTGCATTACGTGCTCGCGGGCCAGGCCCGCTAAGCGCATCAATCGCAAAGGCCGGCATTGCCGGCCTTTGTTTCGTGCACCGATCACATCGGCGTGCGCGCCAATGCCACCAGCGCGTCCACGTCCACCTCGTCGATCTGTTCGCTGGGCAGATAGTGCTGCGCGTATTCCAGCCAGACCCGTTCGCGTACAAACACCTCGAAGAGATCGAGATCGACGTGCTGCTCGCGCGCCATGCGCGCGAGTATGAGGAGCGACTGCGACAGCTTCATCCCCGGCTTGTACGGTCTATCGCGCGCGGTCAGCGCCTCGAATACGTCGGCAATGCCCATGATCCGCGCCTGTACGCTCATCTGCTCGCGCGTCAGTCCACGCGGATAACCACGGCCATCCATGCGCTCGTGGTGCCCGCCGGCATACTCGGGCACGTTCTTCAGGTGCTTGGGCCAGGGCAGCGCCTCCAGCATCTGGATCGTCACCTCGATATGATGATTGATGATCTGGCGCTCGGCTGCCGTCAGCGTACCGCGGCGCACCGAGAGGTTTTCCAGCTCGTTCTCGCTCAATAGTGGCGATACCCCGTTGGGGCCGAGCCAGATTCGGGTAGCAATAGCCGCCAGCCGCGCCAGATCAGCCTCGCTCATCGCCTCGCCGCCCACGTTGATGCCGCGCAGGAAGTCGAGCTCGTCGGCCAGCTGCAGCAGTTGCGCCCGTGCCTCCACCTCGCCGAGCTCGCCCTTGAGTCGGGCAATCTCGACATCGCGCCGGATCACCTCGTAGCGCGTTTCGATCAGCGCGATGCGATCGAACAGGGTCTGCAGCTTGGTCGCCTTGTCGACCACGTGCACGGGGGTGGTCACCTTGCCGCAATCGTGCAGCAGGCCGGCGATCTTGAGCTCGTATCTATCCTTATCGCTCATGCCAAATTCAGCAAGCGGCCCGGAGCGGGTGCGGCTCGCCGCTTCGGCCAGCATCATCGTCAGCTCGGGAACGCGCTGGCAGTGGCCGCTGGTATAGGGCGATTTGTCGTCGATGGCGAGGTTGATCAGGCCGATGAACGATTCGAACAGTTCTTCCAGCGACGCGATCAATTGCCGATTGGTCAATGCAATCGCCGCCTGCGAAGCCAGCGACTCGGCCAGCTGGCGATCATCATCGTCGAAGGCGCGCACCACGCCCGCGTCATCGAGCGCATTGATCAGCTGCAGCGCGCCGATCAGCTCGCCTTCGTGGTTACGCATCGGCACGCACAGAAACGACTTCGAACGGTAATGATTGGCCGCGTCGAAATGCCGGGTACCGGAGAAGTCGTAGCCCTGCGCGGTATAGGCATCGTCGATGACGATGGTGCCGCCCTGGTTGACTGTACAGGCCACCACATTGTGCAGATTGGGCGCACCATCCGGGTCTCGCAATGGTACCGGCGGCAGCGAGACGGCGCGGCCGCTGCTGCCCCCGATCGCCAGCCCCAGGCTATCGGTAATGACGATCTCGAAATGCAGCGCGCCATCGCGCACCCGGTACAGCGTGCCGGCATCGGCGCGCACCAGATGCTTGGCGGCGAGCAGGATGCTTTCGGTCAGCCGCACCGTATCGGTTTCGCCAGACAGCGCGATGCCGATCGCATTCAGTTTCTCCAGTCGTTCGCGCAGCGCCAGCTGGCTGAGCATGCCCCTCTCTCCTTGCCCGGCTTTCGGCCCCGCCGCACCGTCAGACGACGCGGGCTTGGGGATGGACGCGCCGTCTTGCCAGATAGTCGGCGCGCTTACGCCATGATGCCATCATTACAGAGCGTAGGCTGCATCGCGCCCCGGCATCGCTGCCGCATCGCGCGGCGATCGGCCCAGGCCCGCCGCAGCCGCGCCTAATCGAGGGGCGCGTCGGCCAGCGCCTGCAGCAGCGCGGCGGTATCGGCGAGCCGCTCGCCGCGTGCCACCACCAGCGCCTGGCGGGCAGCACGGTCACTGCGGTCGGCATCGAGCAGCGCCAGTTCGCTGACACCGCCGATCACGTAGCGCGCGGCGGTGATCTCACGCCGTGCAGCGCTGTCGGTGGCGACACCGGAGTGCGCATCGACCGCGGCCGCATCATGCTCGAGGGCGCGCAGCGCATCGGCCACCTGGCGGATCGCTTCCAGCACCGTCTGCCGATACGCCGCCTCGGCCGCGCGCCAGGCCGCCTCGGCCCCACGTCGCTGTGCCCGCAGCGCGCCGCCATGGAACAGTGGCTGGACCACGCCCGCGCCCAGCTGCCAGACGTTGAAGGTTTCCAGCAGCCGGCTGCCGGCGAGCTGGTCCGAGCCGATGGAGCCCGTCAGCGTCAGCCGGGGATAGAGCGCCGCCGTGGCGACACCGACGTCGGCACTGGCCGCTGCCAGCGTCGCCTCCGCCATGCGCACGTCCGGCCGCACCCGCACCAGCTCGGCGGGTGGCCGCAGCGGTAACTCGGCCGGCAACGTCATCGCGGATAGCGACGGCAGCGCCAGGTCGGCGTCAAACGGCGTGGTGCCAAGATAGACGGCGAGCTGGTGTAGCAGCGCATCGCGCTGCTTCACCAGTGGCGGCAGCTGCGCCGCCGTTTCACCGACCAGCGAGCGCTGGGCCAGCACGTCCGTCTTGGCGATGCCGCCGGCCGCTAGTCGCTGTTCGGCGATGGCGAGCTGGCGTTGTTGCGCCGCTAGCAGCTGCTGCAACTCATCACGCTGCGCATGCAGGGCCGCGGCGCGGATCGTGGTGGTGACCACGTTGCCCGCCAGCATCGCGCGCGCCGCCGCCAGGCTGTGACCGTGCGCATCCGCCCGTGCCACCAGCGCCTGAAGCGCGCGAGTATCACCGCCGAACAGGTCGACGCTGTAACTGATGTCGATGCCGACGTGATACAGCGTGAACGGGCCGATATCCTGTAGCGGCGGCTCACCCGGCGATGGCGTGGCGATCTTCGCGCGACGCGCCGACGCATCCGCGTCGACCTGGGGCCAGCGGGTCTTTCCCGCCCGCGCGGCATAGGCCTCGCGAGCCTGGTCGAGCCGGGCGGCGGCTTCATCGAGCGTCGGCGACGACGCCAGTGCGCGCGTCACCAGTGCATCGAGCTCGGCCGAGCCGAAGCGCCGCCACCAGTCGGGCTCGATCGCACCCTCGACGCGGCGCTGTGTCACGCCGTCGGCGAGCAGCTCGGCCGGCGGATCGATCACGTAGCCGGTCGCCGTCGGCGGCGCGGGGCGCTGGAAATCGGGGCCGACTGCGCAACCGGCCATCGCCAGCGCGCTTGATACGAGGAAGATCCGTATACGCATACCAGCCTCCTCAATCCAGCGTGCGGCGATAGAACTTCACCGCGATCGCCATCACCACCGCGGTGAACAGCAGCAGCGGCCAGATGCTGGGCCACAGATCCCACCAGCCGTTACCCTTGAGCAGGATGCCGCGGATCAGCCGGTTGAAATGGGTCAGCGGCAGCACGTTGCCGATGTATTGCGCCCACTGCGGCATGCCGCGGAACGGAAACATGAAGCCCGACAGCAGGATGTTGGGCAGGAAATAGAACATGGTCAGCTGCATCGCCTGCAGCTGGTTCTGCGCCAGCGACGACAGCGTGATGCCGACGGTAAGCGTGGCGGCGATAAACAGCAGCGCGGCGCAGTAGATAGAAACGAGGCTGCCGGTGAAGGGCACGTGGAACACCCAGCGCGCGGCCAAGAGAATGATGGTCGCCTGGATCAGGCCGATGGCGATGTAGGGAATGATCTTGCCGGTCATTACCTCGATCGGCCGCACGGGCGTAGCCAGCAGGTTTTCCATGGTGCCGCGCTCGCGCTCGCGCGTCATCGCCAGGCCCGTCATCATCACCATGGTCATCGTCAGAATCACGCCCATCAGGCCGGGCACGGTGTTGTACTGCGAATTGCCCTCGGGGTTGTAGAGCCGGTGCACCCGCACCTCGAACGGCGCAGGCTGGCCAGCAAGCCGGGAGTCGGGGCCACGCAGGTCATGCCGCAGCACGCTCTGGGCGATCTCGCCCGCCGCAGCCAGCGCCATGCCGGTGGCGGCGGGATCGGTCGCGTCGGCCTCAATCAACAACGCCGGGCGCTCACCGCGTAGCAGCTCGCGGGTGAAGCCCGGCGGCACCATCAGCACGAACTGCACCCGGCCCTGCGCCAGCGCGGCGCGGGCGGCCTCCTCGCTATCCAGCGAGCCGGCGATATCGAAATAGGTCGACTGACGCATCGCAGTGACGAAGCTGCGGGTGTATTCGCTGTGATCGTGCAGCACCACCGCGGTCGGCATATGGCGCGGGTCGGCATTGATGGCAAAGCCGAACAGCGCCAACTGCACGATGGGCAGGCCGATGATCATGCCAAAGGTGATGCGATCGCGCCGCAGCTGCAGGAATTCCTTGAGCACGATGCCCCACCAGCGCGCCAGCGAGAACAGCGTCATGGCCGCGCTCCCGAGCCGAAATTGTCGGCCGAGCGCTTCATCATGTAGATGAACACGTCCTCCAGCGTGGTCTGCGCCGGTTCCAGCCGGCGTTGCTGTTGCTGCGCCAGTTCGCGCAGTGTGATTTCGAGCGTGGCGGCGTCGCGCCCGCTCACGTGCAGCGCGTTGCCGAAGGCCACCGTCTGCTCCACGCCCGGCGCATCGCGCAGCGTTTGCGCGAGCTCGACCAGCCCGTCGCCGTAGAGCGTCCAGGTCGCAAGCTGCTGAGCGGCGATGATCTCGTCGGCCGTGCCCTGCGCCAGCAGCCGGCCGTAGGCGATATAGGCAAGCTTGTGGCAGCGCTCGGCCTCGTCCATGTAGTGGGTGGACACCAGCACCGAGATGCCGCGCGCCGCCAGCCGGTGCAGCTCTTCCCAGAAATCGCGCCGCGCCGTGGGGTCGACCCCGGCGGTGGGCTCGTCGAGCAGCAAGAGCTGCGGCTCGTGCAGCAAACAGGCCGCCAGCGCCAGCCGCTGCTTCCAGCCGCCCGACAGCGAGCCTGTCAGCTGCCTGGCTCGGCCGGCGAGGCCCAATTCCTCCAGCGTGCGCTCGACGCGTTCGCGCCTATCCGGCATCTGGTAGACACGCGCGACGAAATCCAGGTTCTCGCGCAGCGTCAGGTCATCCCAGTAGGAGAACTTCTGCGTCATGTAGCCGACGCGCCGCTTGATCTCGTCGGCCTGGCTGCGAATGTCGTAGCCCAGGCACTGGCCGCTGCCAGCATCCGGCGTCAACAGCCCGCACATCATGCGGATCGACGTGGTCTTGCCGCTGCCATTGGGGCCGAGGAAGCCGAAGATCTCGCCACGCCTCACCTGCAGCGACACGCCGTCGACCACGCGCTTGTCGCCGAACTGCTTGGTCAGGCCCTGCACGTCGATCGCGTAGTCGCTCATCGCGCGCTCACCGTCACCGGCAGCCCCGGCTGCAACTTCGCCGCAGCGCCCGGCTCCGGTCGCGCCTCGACCATGAACACCAGCTTGTCGCGGGTATCGTTGCTGTAGATCACCGGCGGCGTGAATTCCGCCTGCGGCGATACGTAGTCGACCCGGGCGGCGAGCCCGTTGCCGCAGGCGGCGCAGGCCAGCGTGACGCTGCTGCCCGGCTGCAGCCGGCCCAACGCCGCCTGCGGCACGAAGAAGCGCACCTTCACATTGCCCGGCGGCAACAACCGCAGCACAGGGCTGCCCGCCGGCACCCATTCGCCGACGCGGTACAGCGTATCGGCAACCAGCGCCGCCGCCGGTGCGCGTTGCGCCTTCTGCCCCAGCGCCCAGTCGGCCTGCGCCAGCGCGCCGCGCGCGGCGTCGATCTGCGCCTTGAGCGCCGCCGATTGCGCTTCGCGCCCCGGCAGCTGCGCCACGGTCAGTTCCTCACGCAGCCGCTGCAGCTCGGCCGCGGCGGCCAGCGCGCCGGTTCGGCTCTGTTCCAGCTGCGCTTCGGCAATGCCGCCGGCGCGCAGTTGCGCTTCGTCGCGCACGCGTTGCTGCTCGGCGCGACGTGCCTCGGCCTCGGCGGCCGCAAGCTGCGCCCGGAGCACCGCGAGCTCCTGCGGGCGCTTGCCGCTTTGCAGATCACGCCACTGCGCCTCACTCGTCGCCAGTTGTGCCGCACGTTGCGCACGCAGCGCCGTCTCGTAGTCGGCCTCCAGCGCGAACAGCGGCGCACCCTGCGCCACCCGCTGGCCGCGCGCGGCATTCAGCGTACTGAGGCGCCCGGCCTCGCCTGCCGCGACCGCGACATATTCGCCCTCGACATAGCCCTGGTGGCCGGACGGCGCCTCGCCAGAGCAGGCCGCGAGCAAGGTCACGGCGATTAGCGATGGAAGTATCGGGATGCGCATCAGGAATCCTCCCTGGGCGTGGAGAGGCCATGCAGCAGCAGCGCGGTGGCATGGCGGGCAATGAGATCGGGATCGGGCGCGGGAAAGCCGGGCACGGCAGCGAGCAGCCGCAGCACGACGAAGGGCAGCATGACGAGGCCCAGCACCGACACCGGCATCAGCCGCGGGGCGATATCCGGATGCAGATCGCCACACGCCTGCGCCGCGGTAAGCGCGGCAGCGAGCTTCTGCAGCTGAGAGAGCGGCAGCCGCGCCAGCATGCGCTCGCGCAAGAGGCCGCTGTCGTTGAGCACCTCGCCGATCCACAGCGTAGGCAGCCAGGGCAGCTCGGCCACGCGGGCGGTGAGGCGGGCGATCACTTCGCGCAGCTGCGCGCGCGCGTCGTCTGGTGCATCGTCGATAGCCGCCCATACCTGCGCGATATTGGGCGCCAGGCGCTCGTCGACCAGCGCATCGAGCAGCCGGTCGCGATTGCTGAAGTAGTAGTGGACCATGGCCGGGGTGACGCCCGCCGCCTTGGCCACCTGCGCCATGCTGGTGGCAGCGATGCCCTGGCGGGCGTAGAGGGCGATGGCAGCATCGAGCAGGCGGGAGCGCACGTCCTGCTCGGCGTTGGCGACGGGGCGGCCGCGACTGCGGCTGGGCGGTGGGCTGGCCATGCAGCCACCATAATTAAATGCGTATTTAATTTCAAATCGCGATACTGGCCAGCCGACAGCCGGTCCGCACTGGCATCAAGTCACCCGGCGATTCAGTCCGACCAGCGCACGATCAGGTCGGCGCCATCCCGGCCCTGGGCGATCAAGCGGGCATTGGGCTCGTCGGTCTGCTCGACCCAGGCCCGCGCAGCCGCTTCGTCGCGACCGAAGCGCATATGGCGTTCAACGAGACGCTGCCGGCGCAGCTCGGCGTCAACCTCGACATACCAGATCGCATCCAGCAAGGGCCGCACGCCAGCCCAGTGCCCCGACTCAAGCAACAGGTAGTTGCCCTCGGTGATCACCAACGGTACCTGCGGCGACACGGCGATCGCGCCAGCGATCGGCTCTTCAATCTCGCGGCGGAATGCCGGTGCGTAGACGATCTCGTCACCCCGTTGCGAGCGCAGCCGGGCCAGCAAGGCCACATACCCAGCTGCGTCGAAGGTGTCGGGCGCCCCCTTGCGCGCGCTGCGCTGCAAGCGCGCGAGCTCTACATTGGCCAGGTGAAAGCCGTCCATGGGAACGACCACCGCGCGCTCGCCCAGATGAGCCAGCAGCGCCTCGGCCAACGTCGACTTGCCCGCACCGGGTTCGCCTACCAGGCCGAGTATCTTGCGGCGGCCATCGGCCAGAAGCAGGTTCAGGACATCGAGGACGAATTGCGGCAAGGCGGGCGACATGGCGACTCCGGGCGGGGCAAGGTTCCGATTGCACCATAGTTGCGCCGAACCCGCATCCGGCGAGCGTCGCCCAGCCGCAGATCGGCCACTACGGGATAGTGCCAATGGCATGGTTGAACTTTTCCTCGTCGTCCCCATCTTTTTGCCCACCGACTTTGTGTTAGTTAATTGCGCGGTCTCCTTCGTACCGCGCCCCTTTGAAGCCAGAGAGGACATCATGAGCCGCATCGCCGCCATCAAACCCCTGGGCCAACGCATTTGGCTCGACAACCTGTCCCGTGGCC
>NZ_JANBVF010000031.1 GCF_024437655.1 Chitinolyticbacter albus | reverse complement strand
TAATTGCGCGGTCTCCTTCGTACCGCGCCCCTTTGAAGCCAGAGAGGACATCATGAGCCGCATCGCCGCCATCAAACCCCTGGGCCAACGCATTTGGCTCGACAACCTGTCCCGTGGCCTGATCCAGGCCGGCACCCTGCAACAGCTGCTGGCCGACGACGCCATCGCCGGTGTCACCTCCAATCCCGCCATCTTCTACAAGGCCATCTCGTCCGATCCGCTTTACGCCAACGATCTGGCCAAGCTCAAGGCCGATGCCAGCCTCACTGCCGAGCAACGCTATGAAGCGCTGGTGATTCCGGATGTGCAGGCCACCTGCGATCTGAACCTGGCGCAATACAAGTCGAGCGAAGGCCTCGAT
>NZ_JANBVF010000030.1 GCF_024437655.1 Chitinolyticbacter albus | reverse complement strand
CCGCCTTGTCCGGCTCGCCCCCCACCTGGCGGGTGATGATGCGCGCCAATAGCAAGCCCATCAGTACCGATAGCACGAAGGCCACGACGATGAGGGTGAGGGTGGTCGTTCGCACCGCCTCGACCTGCGCGGCATTGCTGACGTTCGCCTCCTCGGCCTGTTTCTCGTTATCGGAGGTGATGCCCTCGAACACCGCCTCAAGCTCGCCCAGCTTCTTGCGTAGTTCGTGGTTGACGAGCTGAACCGCGTCATCGGCGAGGCCCTGCTTCATCAGCCCGTCAGCCTTGTCCGATAGCTGCAGATACTCGGGGAACAGCTTGTCCATATCGGCCCGTAGCTTCACCTCCGCCTCCGAAGGTTCGGTTTTGGCATAGATGTCCCAATACTTGCGGGAGCTTTCGAGGTAGCCCTTACTGCGCTGCACCGTGTCGGCGTAGGCCGTCGGGTCGTTCGCCTGCGTCATCGAACGCACGATGGTACGGCTGTGCAGCACGATAAAGAGCTCGGCGCGATCCAGATTGCTGATCGCCAGAAGATTGGTCTTGTAGATGGATTCGCCCGCGTCGCCAACCTTCTGGATATTGATCACGGCCCAGACGCCGATCAGCAGCGTCAACAGCGACGAAATCAGAAACGCTGCCAGCAATTTGGTGCCCAGTTTCATGCGCATGAACCACCCCATGGTTATCATCTCCCTTAACGATTTAGCTTTTCGTGTTGATGTGAAAGCAATGCAGTACTCGCACGCATCGTGCGTTGAACCAGGTGCGGTACGTCGAGGATCAGCGCCACGCGGCCGTCCCCCAGAATGGTCGAACCACTGATCCCCTTGACCCCACCAAACAGCAAGCCCAGCGGCTTGATCACCGCTTGGAACTCACCCAGCAGCTTGTCCACCACCAACCCCGCCCGCTGCTGGCCGTACTGCACCACCACCAGGCTCTCGCGCACATGCTCGATGTCCGGCAGATCGAACAGCTCGCGCAACCGCACGAACGGCAGTGGCTCACCACGCAGCTTGAGGATGTTGTGCCGCAGGTCATGGCTGCTGATGTCGATGCACTCGATCACGAGCTCGAGCGGAATCACGAACTGCGAATCGCCCACCATCACCTGGAAGCCATCGATGATGGCGAGCGTCAACGGCAGGCGGATCCGCACCGTGGTGCCCTGGCCAAGGCGGCTGACGATCTCCACCTCGCCGCGCAAGGCTTCGATGTTCTTCTTCACCACGTCCATGCCGACACCGCGCCCAGACAGGTTGGTCACCTGTTCGGCCGTGGAGAAGCCCGGCTCGAAGATCAGGCGGAAGATCTCGTTCTCGCTGAGCGGCTGGTCCGGGCTGACCAGACCACGCTCGATGGCCTTGCCCAGAATGCGGTCACGATCGAGGCCACGGCCATCGTCGGAGACCTCGATCACGATGCTGCCCGATTCGTGGTACGCGTTGAGCCGCAGCGTGCCCTCGATGGGCTTGCCCGCCATGACCCGGGCCTCGGTGCTTTCGATGCCGTGATCCATCGCATTGCGCACGATGTGCATCAGCGGATCGGACAGCTTCTCGACCATCGATTTGTCGAGCTCGGTATCGGCACCGGTGACCAAGAGCTGGATTTCCTTGCCGAGCTCGCGCGAGATATCGCGCACCACGCGTGGGAAGCGCTGGAACACTTCGCCGATTGGCACCATGCGCAAGGTGAGCGCGGCATCGCGGATCTGCTCGACCAGGGTGGAAATCCCCCGCGCCGCCTCTTCGAAACGGGTGTGCTTCTCGCGGTGCGCTACGAGGTTGGCGGCGGCGCCGGCGATCACCAGCTCGCCAACGAGGTCGATCAGCGCATCGAGCTTGCTGACCTCGACCTTGATGAACTTCTGCTCCTGGGTACGCTTTTCCTCGCCCTGCTTCTGCTTGGTGAGCGCGGCTGCGACCACCGCCTGCGGCACCTTGTCCTGTTCGACCAGCAAGGTGCCAAGTGGCTTGGCGGGGACCGGCTCGGCCGCCTGCTGCGCCAGCACGGTATCGAGCTCGGTCGCGGTCAGCGCACCGCCCTTGACCAGGATCTCGCCGAGCCGGCCAGCCGGTTCGGCCAGCTCATGGATCAGCGTGATGTATTCGGCGATCTTGCCGCGCGGCGGCAGGATGCGGATTTCACTGTCCTCGCGCACGAACTCGAACACGCCCTCGATGGTCTGGCGATCGGCGCTGGAGACGAAATCGATCTCGAAACCGAGGTAGCAGGCCTCCGGATCCATCACCAGCGCGTCGGGCAGGGCATCGGGCAGCGTGACGATGTGCACGATGGTGCCGATGGTACCCAGGTAGCGCAGGAAGGACAGCGGATCCATGCCGTTGCGCAGCACATCGGGCGAGAAGCGCAGCGAGAGATGCCAATTGTCGCTACTGACCGAGGCGCCCTCACCCTCGACTTCAATCTGTGCCGAGCCCGTACTGGCGCTTTGCACGGTGAGGGGCGCGGCAGCCGGGGAATCCACGCCGAGCAGCGCATTGAGCGCCACTTCCAGCCGGCCACGCCGGTGGGGATCAGGCTCTTCGGTTTCGCGACGGGCGGCGATGGCATCGACCAGTTCACCGATATAGTCGCCGCATTCGAGCAGCAGCGACAGCAGGTTGGCATCGAGCGGCAGGCTGCCGTTGCGCACCTTGTCGAGCACGCTCTCGGCGATATGGGTGAAGCTGACGATGCGCTCGAACGCAAACAGCCCGGCCGAGCCCTTGATGGTATGGGCGGCGCGGAAAATGGCATTGATCGCCTCATTGCTGGCGCCCTCGGCCTCGATCTGCATCAGCGCCATTTCCATGGCGGCCAAGAGTTCGCGCGCCTCCTGCACCAGCGCGTCGCGTGCGTCTTCCATATCCATGATCGAACCTCAGCGGCTAGCGTTGGGAATAAGCAGCGGATCGCCCAGCGTGCCCGCCAGATCCAAGAGTTCCAGCACCGAGATCACCGCGGCGCTGTGTCCGCTGTAAATCAGCGCGCGACCGAGCCGCGCCGCTTCGCGCTTGACCAGCAGCAGCAACTGCACGCCGGCGGTATCGAGCTCGTCGACCCCGGAAAGGTCGATGGTCAACGCCGGTCCACCCTCGCCGAGCGCGGCGATCAGTGCATCCTTGAGCGACGCGGCATGAAAGATGGTGAGTTCGCCATCGAGGCGGAACTGGGCGCCTTCACCCTTGGCTAACGTGGTCAGCGGCATGGCAACTCCCGAAACAGGAATGAGGCGTTGGCGCCTGTTAACGCCCTTGTCGCGACAGCACTCGGGGCAATGCCGGTGTGCGGCAAGGCGCAAGACACGCGGCAGTATTTGTAAACAGGTTCAGGGCAGGACCAGCTTGGCCACCGCGTCGAGCAGCACCGGTGGCTGGAAGGGCTTGAGCACCCAGGCGCGCACGCCGGCCGCCTTGCCTTCCTGCTTCTTGGTCTCGTCACCCTCGGTGGTGAGCATGATGATGGGTGTGAACTTGTAGTTGGGCAGTTGCTTGGCGGCCCTCACGAACGACAGGCCATCCATGTTGGGCATGTTCACATCGGAGATGATGAGGTTGTACTTGCGGCCGTCGAGCTTGCCGAGCGCATCGCGGCCGTCACTGGCCTCGACCACTTCGTAGCCGGCACTCTTGAGCGCGATGCCCACGGTCTGCCGCAGGCTGAACGAATCGTCGACGATCAATATGGTCTTGCCCATGAATCACCCTTGCTTGAGGAACCGGGGAGAAAACTCAGAAGAAATCGACCTGCGAGCTGGCCACACGGCTGCCGCCCTTGCCACCATGCGCCTGGCGCTGCTCCATCGTGGTGTAGGTACGCTCAAGCTCGGCCAGCCACTGCGCCCGCGCGGGCAAAATGCCACCGCCCGCGACGAAGGTCGTGAGCTTGTCCATGTCGCGCTGCACATGGTCGAGGATCTGGCTGACGCGATCCTGGAACTGCAGGTTGACGAGTACGTCCTGCACCTCCTGCTCGACGACGCGGCTCTCGCCCTCGAGCTGCGCCACGGTGCTGGCCAGATGGTCGGCCGCGCCCTGGAAACGCTGCAGCACCTGCCCCACCACATCCTTGGATTCGCCGATCATCGATGCTTCATCGGCCGACAGCCGCTGCGCGGTGGCGAGCGCGCCGCCGATGGTCTGGTTGATCGAATCGACCTTGCTGCGGATGCGCTTGCCGGTCTCGCCCGACATGTTGGACAGCTTGCGCACCTCGTCCGCCACCACGGCGAAACCCCGGCCCGCTTCGCCAGCACGCGCGGCCTCGATGGCGGCGTTGAGCGCCAGCAAATTGGTCTGGCCGGCGATCTCGGCCACGTCGCTCGCCATGCGCTTGAGTTCGTCGTTGAACTGGCCGAGGCCCTCGATTTCCTGAAGCAGCGCCTCACGGGCCGCCAGCACCTGTTCCAGCGCGTCGACGATACGGCCCAGCATGCCTTCGGCATCGTGGATCACCTGCATCACCTCGCCGCCCTGCCCGCCGCCGGCAAGCGCGACGGTGCCCGCCAGGCGCTGGTTGATGCCAGCAAAGCGCATGGCAAGGTTGTCGATCGCGTCCTGGGTCTGACTGCGGGCGAGCCCGACATGGCGATGCCACAGCGGCAATATCCCTTCCATGAGGTCAGCCAGCGGCGATATCGCTGGCTCCGGTATCGGCTCGTCGCGCAGGGTCTGAACCAAGGGTTGAGGTTGCGGTCGTGTCATCCACACAAGGGCGCCACCGAACAGCAGCCCCGCGGCCAGACCCCACCACCAGACGGCGGCCAGCCAGAGAAAGACAAGCAATTGAACCAGGGCGAGGACCAGGGCAGGAAGGCGCATTGTAGCTTTATCAAAAAAAGTTAATCGGCGATGCGGTGCACGTGCGCAACCGAGTCAGTGCTGGCTATCAACTTAGCCGCTCCCGCGCAACTTCCTAGCAGTTTATGGTTGGCTCGTAGGACGCATCGCGTCCGCATGGCAATGTGAATCACAATATGAACATGTACTAATATTTGCAGCAAATCGTCGCGCCGGTCTGCGGCACCAATGCAACACCAGGCCTCAGCGTGGCCAACAAACCCTGCTGTACGAGGTCGCGCATACTCGCGCTACGCTTGTACTGTGTGCGCCCGAAGGGAGTCCGATTTATCGCCCTTCAGGGTGACCGCAGGGAGTCCGGGGTCACCGCCCTTTCAGCGCGAGCGAGGCAAGCCCATCGCCTGCCAGGGCGTTCGCCCCGCTTGCCGGTACCGCTACGCTGGCTGTTGTTAGCCGCGGTTAACCAGGCCGGGCGCTTCGGGGCAATTTCAGGCGGGCGACGAGTCCGCCATCGGGATGATTGGAGAGGGCGAGCTCACCCCCGTGGGCATGAATGATATTGCGGGCGATGCCCAGCCCCAGCCCCATGCCCAGACTGTTGCTTTGTCGGCCATGTTCCAACCTGACGTAGGGCTGAAACAATGAATCACGTGCCTCGTCGGGCACGCCCGGGCCATAGTCGCGTATCGTCAGCTCGACGGTGTCGCCGGCCTCGGACAGCAGCACTTCGGCCCGGCCGCCGTACTTGACCGCGTTGTCGATCAGATTGGTAATGGCGCGCTTGAGTGCCAGCGGCTTGGCCTGCACGGTGATGGCGCCGCCGGCGAACGCCACTTCCTGCCCCGCCAGCTTGGCGTCGGCCACCAATCGCTCCAGCAATGCATCGAGCCGCAAGGCCGTGCGGTTCTCGTGGATGTCAGTGTCCTTCACGCTTTGCAGCGCACCCTTGACCATGACATCAAGCTCATCGAGGTCTTCGTGGAATTCGGCGCGCGTCTCGTCATCATCCAAGAGCTCGGTGCGCAGCTTGAGCCGGGTGATCGGCGTGCGCAGATCGTGCGAGATCGACGAGAACAGTCGCTCCCTATCGTCGATGAAGCGCTGGATGCGATCCTGCATCGCATTGAATGCGCGCGCGGTGGCCACGAATTCGCTGCTACCCGTTTCCGGCATCGCTTCGGTCAGTCCGCCGTGGCCGAAGGCCTGCGCCGCATCGGCCAGTTTGCCCAGCGGCTGGGTGAGCCAGCGCACCACCAACAACGACAGCAACAGCACCGACACCAGCGTGGCGAGCTGCAACGCCAGCCGGTCCATGGCCAGCGGGTTGTCGCTGTCGAGGAAATAGGGGTCAGGCAGCAGCGCGGCCAGGTACACCCATTCGCCGGGTGCGAGCTCGGCCTGGATCACCAGCACTGGCGCCGGGCGCGGCTTCACGATCAGGGTGTGCTGCACCCAGTCGTCGGGCAGATCGGACAGCAGCACGCCGTTGTCGCCCACCTGCAGGTCCTGCGGCCACGCGAGCGCGAGCCGATAGTCGACGAGCCGCGGCAATTCGCGCTTGAGCGTGGCATCGAGCGTCGTCAGCACTGCCTGGGACAACTCGGACTGCGCGATGGGATCGACCGGGATTTGCGCGGTATTGGTATTGACGAAGAAGCGCGTGCCGCCCATTTCGCGCAACTGTTCGATCAAAAGCGGGCGGTAATTGACGGGCAGGCTCTTGAAGAAGCGCACGGCAGCAGCGGCGGAGCGGCCCAGATGCTGGGCGGCGGCCGTTGCCTCACGCTCGGACTGGCTGCGTAACTGTTGCGCCCAGATCAGATTGGCGACGAGCTGGGTGGCGAGCACGCCCACCAGCATCACCAGCGTGAGCCGTCCCCACAATGAACGTGGCAACCAGCGCACAGCCTATCAGCCCCGCTCGGCGACAACTTCGGCCGAGAACACATAGCCGCTGCCGCGTACGGTCTTGATCAGCTGCGACTGGCGGCCATCGTCGTTCAAGCGCTGGCGCAGCCGGCTGACCTGCACATCGAGCGAGCGATCGAGCGGCCCCAGATCGCGACCGCGCGTTTCCTCGGCGAGGATGCTGCGATCGAGCACCTCGCCCGGGTGCTCGGCAAAGTACTTGAGCAGCTGAAAATCGAGGCCGGTCAGCTTGATCTCGACGGCATCCGGGTCGGTCAGCGTGCGCCCGACCACGTCGAGCACGTAGCCGGCGAAGCGGAAATAGCGCGGCGGCGCGGCGTTGTCGATGCCGCTGCGACGCTGGATCGCCTTGATCCGCGCCAGTAGTTCGCGCGGGTTGTACGGCTTGCCCAGATAATCGTCGGCGCCCATTTCCAGGCCGACGATCTTGTCGGTGTCGTCCGCGCTCGCCGTCAGCATGATGATGGGCAGTTGCGAGCGCTTGCGGATATAGGCGCAAAGCTGGAAGCCATCGGTATCGGGCAACATCACGTCGAGGATGACGAGAGACAGCTCGTCGCGATAGCGTTCGAACTCCTGCATGAAGCTGGCGCCATCCTGCGCCAGGCGTACCTCGAACTGGTTCTTCTCCAGGTAGGCCTTGAGCAGGGTACGGGTCTTCTGGTCGTCATCAACGATCAGGATCTTGCGGTTCATTTCGGGATTCTCCGGTTGCCCGTATCGTTCTGCAGCGCGCGTACGATGGTTGCCAGCCGCCGCTGCACCTCGATCGCCGTGACTTGGTCGTCGATGAAATAGCGATAGACCTGGGCAATGATGGCATCCTTCATCGCCTCGTCGGTCGCCATGCGGTGCACGATACTCGGCGCCTGCACCGCGCTGCCACGCCCGAAGGTCCGCCACGAATCGCGGCCGCAACTGTCGAGCACGCCCGGATCGATGTCGCGCCGGACCGGCACCGAGCCTTTGGCGCGATTGTAGGCCAGTTGCAATGGAATGCCCGCCAGTCGGCGTGCCATGGCCTCCTGCTCGCGCTGCTTGCCGTAGTTGCCCGCGAGCATGGCGAAGGTGTCGACGCTATACAGATGGACGCCTTGCGTACCCGGCACCGCGATGCAGGCGAACTCGTGATCGACGTCCAACCCCATGCTGACAAGCTCGCCGCGCGCCCAGTCGCCCATGATCCACATCGCCGCATCGCCGCGGGCAAAGCTGCGGGCCACCACTTCCCAGCTGCGTTGCACCACAGGCTGCACCATCCAGCGCTTCAGGCTGCGCAGGCGTTCCAGCGCGCGCCGCACGCGCGGGTCGAACCAGTCGTCCGGCCTGCGGCGCTGCAGCAACTGCTTGTAATGGACGACGCCCGTTTCCGACAGCAATAGCGCTTCAAACAGCGTGGCCACTTGCCACGGTTCGCTGCTTTGTGCCAGCGGCGTGATCCCCGCGCGTTGCAGCTGGGCGGCCACGCGCTCGAACTCGGCCCAGTTGCGCGGCGGACGCAATCCCTGTTCGGCCAGCAGCTGCGGACGGTAATACAGCGTATTGATGCGATGCAGGCCCACCGGCACGGCCAGCGTGTGCCCCTGCACCCGGATCAAGGACTGGATCGTGGGGAACAGCGCGTCATCCCAGTTCTCATCCGCCGCCACGTCATCGAGCTCGAGCAGCAGCCCCAGCTCGCCCCAATCGGTCAGCGTCGGCCCGATCAGCTGTGCGACATCGGGCGCATGGCCCGACAGCACGCGGCTCTTCAGTACCTTGAAGGCGCCTAGACCCGCGCCACCGGGAATCGCGGCGTCGCGCCAGACGATATCGTCGTCCTCACCCAACGCGCGCGCCAGCGTGTCCGCCGCCTGCCGCTCGCTAAGCGACGTCCACCAATGCAGCACGTCGAGCGCCTGCGCGGCCATCGCCGTGTTGATACAGAGCAGCAGCGTCAGGAACACGCACCGGCGTCCCCAGCAGTTCCCCGCCCTTCCCATTGCATTCATTTGAACTGGCATCCAATCCCGCCTGCGGCGCGGCGCCGAGCATAGCGTAATCATCCCGGCATATTTGTAACATTAACTTGCATTTTCTTGCACAGCATTGTGTTTGCATCAGAAAGTGCTGATACGCCAGCCGGCCCGGTCTTTCCCCCGCCCCTGCGGCGTGGTTAGCCAGCATTGACGGGGCATCCGTCGCGATCGATCCACTCACCAGGGTGGCTGGTGCCACCGCGGCCGTCATGCCAACCCAGGCCAATTGTAAAAAATTGCAACAACAACCCAAGCAACAATAACAAGAATCCTTTTAAATACAACAACATGACATAAAAACCCACAAAAAACCGATCGCGCATGGCGTCACATTCCCTCGAATGCTAAGTTGCATCGTCCCGCACTGATCCGCGGGCTCACCGGATCTGAGGAGAAACCTGCAATGAAGAACATCCGCTTGACTCAAGGCGCCCTGATCGCCGCCATGCTCGCCGCCGGCGCCGCCCAGGCTGGCACGCTGACGATCGAATCGTGGCGTGTCGACGACAAGGGCCTGTGGGAAGACGTGCTGATCCCGGCATTCCAGAAGAAGAACCCGGGCATCCAGGTGAAATTCTCGCCGACCGCTCCGACCGAATATGACTCCGCCCTGCAAGCCCGCCTGAACGGTGGCACCGCCGGTGACCTGATCACCTGCCGCCCGTTCGACAAGTCGCTCGATCTGTACAAGAAGGGCAACCTCGAGAAGCTCGACGGCAAGCCCGGCATGCAGAACTTCCCGGCCTCGGCCAAGGTGGCGTGGCAGACCGATGATGGCAAGGATACATTCTGCATGCCGATGGCCTCGGTGATCCATGGCTTCTTCTACAACAAGAAGGTCTTCAAGGATCTGAACCTGCAGCCGCCCAAGACCATCGACGACCTGCACAAGGTTTCCGATGCAGTGCTCAAGGCCGGCAAAACCCCGCTCGCGCTGGGTACCGCCGACCAGTGGGAATCGAGCCAGATCGTGTTTACCGGCATCGGCCCCAACTTCTGGAAGGGTGAAGAAGGCCGCAAGGCGTTGATCGCTGGCAAGGCCAAGTTCACCGACCCGCAATACGTCGCTGCCTGGGAAGAAATGAGCAAGTGGGGCCCGTACCTGGCCAAGGGCTACAGCGCCCAGACCTACGGCGACACGCAGAATCTGTTCGCTTCGGGTCGCGCCGCCATGGTCGCTGCCGGCTCGTGGGACATCGGCTACTACAACCAGCAAGGCGTTGATTTCGGTGCCTTCCCGCCGCCGGTGGCCAAGGCAGGCGACAAGTGCTTCATCTCGGATCACACCGATCTGGGCCTGGGCGTGAACAACAAGTCCAAGAACAAGGCCGACGCGCAGAAGTTCCTGGAGTGGGTTGCCAGCCAGGAATTCGCCGACCTGTACACCAACAAGGTCACCGGCTTCTTCTCGCTGTCCAACCACCTGATCGCCGTGAAGGATCCGGTTGCCAAGCAGATGATCGACTGGCGCAAGACCTGCGGTTCCACCATTCGCCTCAACGCGCAGATCCTGAACCGCGGCGAGCCGAACATGGAAACCGAACTGTGGACCGTCAACTCGGCCGTGCTGAACGGCAAGCTGACGCCGAAGGCCGCTGCTGAGCGTATCCAGAACGGTTTCGCCAAGTGGTACAAGCCGGCCAAGTAATTGGCCGCGTGCGGCGGCGCCCAGCACCGCCGCCGCACTCTGAGCAATGATGCTGCGTGCTGGAGCGCGGCGTCACGGCGCAACGAATGGATCTTCCTCTCCATTCCTCGTCTTGGCCGGTGGCCGCGCCGCCGGCCCTTTTTTTGCCTGTTGCGAGCGAGGTTTCTAAACCGAAGCCATCGCACCAAGAATTCGGAGTACCTGCCATGAAAAAGCCGCTACCCTGGCATATCGTGGTCTTTCTGGCCCCGGCCCTGCTGATCTACGCCGTGTTCAGCGCCTGGCCGCTGATCGACACGCTGCGTCTGGGCTTTTACACGACCAGCGAAACCGGCAGCCAGCACTTTGCCTGGCTCGCCAACTACCAGATGCTGCTGTTCGACTCGGATTGGTCGGAAAGCTTCTGGAATGCCATGGGGAACAACGTGCGGTTCTTCCTGGTGCATATGCTGATCCAGAACCCGCTGGGTCTGTTGCTCGCTGCCCTGTTGAGCATGCGTGGCGTGCGCGGCGCCAAGGTCTACCAGACCGTGCTGTTCCTGCCGACGCTGCTGTCGGTGGTGATCATCGGCTTCATCTGGCAACTGATACTTTCTCCGCTGTGGGGCGTATCGGAAACCATCCTGACCGCGATCGGCCTTGCCGACTGGTTCCAGCCCTGGCTGGGGCAGGAGGAAACCGCCCTCTACACGCTATCGATGATGTCGGTATGGCAATTCGTCGGCATCCCTATGATGCTGATCTACGCCGCGCTGATCGCGATTCCTGACGAAATCATCGAGGCCGCCGTGGTCGAGGGCGCCTCGGCCTGGCGCATTTTCTGGACCATCCGCGTGCCGCTGATCCTGCCCACGCTGGGCCTTGTCACCATCCTCACCTTCGTCGGCAACTTCAACGCCTTCGACCTGATTTACTCGGTGAAGGGCGCGATGGCCGGCCCCAGCTACAGCACCGACATCCTGGGCACCTATTTCTACCGCGCCTTCTTCGGCTACCAGAGCCAGCTGGGCAGCGCCACTTTGGGGGCCGCCGTCGCCACGCTGATGTTCCTGGTGATCCTGGCAGGCGTCGGTGTCTACTTCTTCTTCGTGCAGCGCAAGCTGCAGCGATTCTCGTTCTGAGGAGCCGGCCATGCAACACAAGGCAACCCGCTACGCCGGTTCGGCATTCACCCATGTGATCCTCGCCGGCTACTCGATCCTGGCGCTGTTCCCCATCGTGCTGATTGCGATCAACGCCTTCAAGGATCGCGCCTCGATCTTCGATTCGCCCCTGTCACTGCCCAACAGCGAATCGTGGTCGCTGATCGGCTTCGAAAAAGCGATGAAGAACGCGCACTTCTTCAGCTTTTTTGGCAACAGCATGATCGTCACCGTGACCTCGCTGTTCTTCATCCTGCTGTTCGGCGCGATGGCGGCGTGGGCGCTGTCGGAATACAAATTCCGCGGCAGCCGCTGGCTGCTGGCGTTCTTCGCCTTCGGCATCATGGTGCCGATCCGTCTCGGCACCGTGTCCATCCTCCAGATCATGGTGTCGCTGAACCTGGTGAACACGCTGACCGCGCTGGTCCTGGTCTATATCGCGCAGGGCCTGCCGCTGGCGATCATGATCCTGTCCGAATTCATGCAGCAACTTCCCAAGGAACTGAAGGAAGCGGCACGCTGCGATGGCGTGGGTGAATTCAAGATCTTCTTCCAGGTGATCCTGCCGCTGATCCGCCCGGCCGTTGCTACCGTGGCCGTGTTCACCATGGTGCCGATCTGGAACGACCTTTGGTTCCCGCTGATCCTGGCGCCAGGGGAGGAAACACAGACCATCACCCTGGGCGTGCAGCAGTTCATCGGCCAGTACGCCACCGACTGGAACGCTGTGCTCGCCTCGCTGAGCCTGGCCGTGCTGCCGGTGCTGGTGCTGTACATGTTCTTCTCGCGCCAGCTGATCCGCGGCATCACCGCGGGCGCCGTCAAGTAAAAACGCTTCCACCCGCTTCGAGAATGACGGGCGCTGCCGGATACGCAGCGCCCCGCAATGGAGACCACCATGTCCCACGTATCGCTGAAAAACCTGAAGAAGAGCTACGACGGCAAGACCGACGTGCTCGCCGGCATCAACCTGGAAATCGAGGATGGCGAATTCGTCGTGCTGGTCGGCCCCTCGGGCTGCGGCAAATCCACACTGCTGCGCATGCTGTCCGGCCTTGAGGCAATATCCGGCGGCGACCTGGAAATCGACCATGCGCGCGTGAACGACCTTCCTCCCGCCCAGCGCGGCATCGCCATGGTGTTCCAGAGCTACGCGCTCTACCCGCACATGAATGTGTACAAGAACATGGCGTTCGGCCTGAAGATCCACGGCGCGAGCAAGGATGAGATCGACCGCCGCATCAAGCACGCCGCCAGCATCCTCAAGATCGACCACCTGCTGACCCGGCTGCCGCGCGAGCTCTCCGGCGGCCAGCGCCAGCGCGTGGCGATCGGCCGCGCCATCGTGCGCGAGCCCAAGCTGTTCCTGTTCGACGAGCCGCTGTCCAACCTAGACGCCGCGCTGCGCGTGCAGACCCGGCTTGAGATCGCCAAGCTGCACCGCGATCTGAACGCCACCATCGTCTACGTGACGCACGACCAGGTCGAAGCGATGACGCTGGGCGACAAGATCGTGGTAATGCACGATGGCCACATCCAGCAGGCCGGCACCCCGCTGGAGCTATACCAGCGTCCGGCCAACCTGTTCGTCGCGACCTTCATCGGCTCGCCCAAGATGAACCTGCTCGAAGGCGTGGTCGCCGAAGCGTCCGCCACCGAGCTGAGCGTCACGCTGGCCGGCGGCCAGCTGCTCAAGGCCGAAGTCGACGCCAGCCGCGCCACCGTGGGCGATCGCGTCACTGTCGGCATCCGCGCCGAGCACCTGTGGGAAAACAACGAGGGCAGCGAGCGCTTCACCGGCACCGTCAACCTGGTCGAGCACCTGGGCGAGGCCAACTACCTGTACGTCACGCTCTCCACCGGGCAGGACATCGTGGTACGCGGCAATGGCGAGCGCGAGGTCGAGCTGGGCCAGACGCTCAATATGTCGGCTCCTGCTGCGTCGTTCCATGTGTTCGACCGCGATGGCCAGGCCTTCCACCGCCTCAAGCCAGGCAACCTGCGCTCATCCAAGGGCTGAACGCGGTTTTTCTGCGTGACTAAGGGCACCCAGGCGGTGCCCTTTTGCTACGCACCCGCCGCGTATCGATCACGATGTGGGGACAGGCCAACTACACTGCAGCCATGTATCCGCTTCGATCCATACTTCTGCTGCTTTCCATGCTGCTCGGCGCCGGCCCGGCCCATGCCGTGCTGCGGATCGCCGTGCCGCACGATGTGCTGGTCGACTACGAGAGGCTGGTTGCCGGCCGCAGCGTCGCCAGCATCCGCGACTACCACGGCCCCGGCGCGCGGCGTGATACGGTCGAGCTCATCCTGTTCCAGCAGGCGCTGCGCCTGGGCGGCGAGCACGAGGCGGTGGAATTCTCCACGCTCAATAGCTACGCCCGCATCCTGCAGGAAGTGGAAAGCAGCAACATCGTCGCCGGCGGCACCTCGGTGTGGGCGGCGGACGTCATCGACCGCCCGATCCGGCTGTCTCGAGCGCTGATCGAGGACGGCGAATACGTGGTCGGGCTCTATGCCTGGAGCGGCAACACTGCCGCGCTCGCTGCCCGGCCGGCTGAGTTCTCGCAAAAGACTGCGATCACCAACAAGGCATGGGCCAATGATTTGGCCACGCTGCAGCGCCTGGGCTTCACCCAGATCGAGAGCGCGCCGACCTTTCCTATGATCGCGCGCATGCTCAAGGCCGGCCGCGCCGATATCACGCTGGCGTCGTTCAAACCCACGCCAGACCTGGCTTTCGAGCTTGAAGGCATCAAACTGCTGCCGCTTCCCGGTTACAAGGTGGCGATGCCCGGCAGCCGCCACTTCCCCATCGCCGCCACGTCCACGGGCCAGCGCGTCGCCCGCGCGCTCGACATCGGCCTCTCAAGGCTGCGCGCCGAAGGGCGCATCCGCCAGGCCTACGAGGCCGGTGGCTTCTTCAACAGCCGCGTCGCCGACTGGAAATTGCTGAACCCACGCTGAGCGACCCGGCACGGAACGGGCAGCGCCATAGCCAGGCCGATCCGCCCCAACTACACTGCTGCGGCCGCATCGCCCCCCACACCAGGCGCCAAGCCCCTACAGTCCAAGCCCATCCCCACCCATGCCACGACGCTATGCCGCCATCGCAACCCTGTTGCTGTTGTTGTCCTGTCTGGGCGTCACCGCCTGCAGCTGGCCGCAGTATGTCTCTGCCGCGGAAATGATCGCGCAGATGAATCAACGCAAAAGCATGGCCTCAAGCCACTACAACAAGCTCTGGTACCAGGGTTCGGCAGGCGATTACCACTATTTCAAGCATATCCGCGGTTATTTTCTCGACGAGGCCTACTTTAAGGTCCCAAGCGCGCAACTGCGCGTTCCGGAGCCAACACCGTACAGCTCGGACAGCGAGCGCTGGTCGGAAGTCGTCCGTCTGGGCAAGGTTTGGCACGCGGCCACCAAAGACGGCGCCGCCGACGGCTGGAGCAGGCTGACGTGTGAAGCTCCGAGTCACTGGCGCTGCCTGGAGCTTGAACTGTGAGCGCGGATCAAATGCCCGATGAAAACCGCATGTTCACCGGCCGTTGCCTGTGCGGCGGCGTGCACTACACGGCGCACATCTTCGTGGGTTCGAAAGCACCGTGGTTCGAGATCACTGACGCGCTGCCACAACACGCGGAGTTCGGCGAATGAACGAGCAACACCAGCAAGCCGTTACCCCAGTCTGGCGCGCGATCGCCAGGCGGGTCGCGCTCTACGCATCGGGAATCTTGACCGGGTTAGCGCTTGCGCTGAGCACGCCGTTTGTCCTTGGGGGAAATAGATTTCCAGCGGGTGCTCGATGGTCGGCCACCCCGCTTCGCGGTAGCGGCAATGGCCGCGTCGGATGGCGGCACGACGTTGTATACCGGTTGGGGATATCTGTTTTATCTCCACTACGCTTTTGCTAGCGAGGACGGAAAACAGTGTGAAGTCGGGCCGGAAGTGATCTACATCCTGCCGATCACGATCATCGAGAACCACCGCAAGACCCGGCTCCAGCCCTGCTGATGGTCGCGGCCTGCCTGGGAACGCAAGCCGCAACCGTTCAGACGACGCGCCGTCTCCTGCGCCACAGCAGGATGCCCGCCACCGCCGCCGCCACATTGGCCGCGGCGAAGCTCGCCAGGATCAGGTCGCGCGGCGTCTTGCCGAGGCCATCGAGCCAGTTCCATTTGTGCACCATGGCAAACACATAGCCCTCGTTGCGATCGGCGTCCTCCACCCGCGTGGAGAAGGCACCGGTGGAGGGCTCCACATACCAGACCGGATGTCCGGGCGCGGCGAAATCAACGCGGTAGACCGGCAGGCGCTTCTGGAAAAAGCCGTATTCGCCGCCGAACTGAGTCACGAAGGCGACCTCGGCAACAGGTGCATTCGGCGCGCCAGCGGCGCGCGCCAGCTGGATGGCGTGGCGACTGGCGGTGTCGTCGGGCAGCCAATCCTGCCCACTGTAATAGCGCGGCAGCGACGACTTCGCGGCGTGGTCGTGGTGATGCGCATGCTCGCCGCCCGCCGGCATCGGGGCCGCGCTCGCCAGCCACAGTGGCTGGCCGGCGAGCGCTACCGCGACCAGCGAGGTGACGCCTTCGGGCACTGCGGCGAGCGGCGCCACACCGGGCAATGCCGCAACAGCCGGCGCCGGCGGATTGGGCCGGGAGAACCATAGGTGGATCAACCCGCTGCTCGTCAGCAGCAGGCCAGCAAGCCCGACAGTGACGGCCAGCGTGCGATGAACGCGCCTCCCGCCAGGCTGGTTGGCGCGCAGGGTGCCAGCCCGCCAACGCAACGCGTACAGCGTGAAGCCACCGAGCAGCGTGATGAAGGCCGTACCGACCAGCAGGCTGATGCCCATCTGCTTGGCCGCGCCATTGCCCGCCCAGGCCCAGCTGTGCACGAACACGAAGATGGTCGACAGCACGCGCTTGCTGTCATTGGTCAGCGCCGCCAGCCGTGCGCCGTCGGTATCGACGAAGGCGGTCAGCCCGTCGCCCCTGGCGAAATCGACGCGCCACACCGGCAAGAGTTTGTTCATCGGCAGGTAGTCCGGGCCGAAGCGGGTGAGCGGCTCGATCCGGGCGATCGCACTGACCTTGTCGCCGGCATAGGCACGGGCCAGCCGTTCCGCCTCGCGTCGATCGCCGCCGGCCAATTCCTGGCCGTTGCTGGCGTCGTACCAGCGCACCTGGCCATCGCCCTGCACGCGCCAGGCCGGCGTTGCGCCCAGCATCGTGAGCCGCAATGCACGCAGCTCGCGCGGCAGCGGCGGCGCCACCGGCTGTAGCGTCGCAGGCAGGCTGGCAGCCTCGGGCGCGCGAGCCGGGCTTGGCGACAAGGCGGACATCACCGGGTGCATCACACCGGTCGCACCCCACAGCAGCACAGCGATGAAAGCCGGCCAGGCGAGCCAGCGGTGCCAGCGGATCAGCCACGGCGGCACGGTGCGACTACGGGTGGCGCTGGTCGCCATGATTGGTTCACGTGCGCTCATTGCCCTGCTCCTCCGAAACGATATCGGGCGCCGACCAGGAAGGTGCGTGGCGCGCCGGCGGTGTAGGTGTCCTGCATCTCCGCGTTGCGGACGCCGACGCCGGTGTAGGTGGACGCGGCGATCTCGGCGTAATGCCGGTCGGTGAGGTTGCTGATCGAGCCCCACAGCTCCCACTGCTTGAGCTGCCAGCTGGCACGCAGGTTGAGCAGCGTATAGCCGTCGTAGCGCTCGGTATTGGCGTTGTTCATCCAGTAACCGCCGACGTATTGCGCCTCCAACGCGATGCGGGCGGCCTCGACCGGCTTGAAGCCGAGTTCAGCATTGGCGATCCAGTTCGGCGCCGCCGGCATGTCTCGGCCGCCATAAGACAGCGTGGGCGAGGCCTGGTAGTCGACGAATTCGTGACGGGCGTAGGCGCCGGTCAGGCGTGCGTCCCAACGTGCATCACGCCAGGCGGCACCGAACTCGACACCGGTATGGCGGGTCTTGCCGGCGTTGCGCGGCTCCGAGCGGCCGGGCTGGGTGCTGAAGTTGACCACCTCGTCGTGACCGGTCAGCTGGTAGACGGTGGCCTCCAGCGCAAGGCCCGCCAGCGGTGCGGCGCGTACGCCGAACTCCAGATTGTCGAAGGTCGACTCTTTGAGATCGGGTGCATCGAGCGACGAGAACAACGCGCTGACTTCAGGGGGCGTAAAGGCGCGCGACGCACTGGCGTAGACATTGATCGCGTCGCTCGCCTGCCAAGTGAAACCCAGCCGCGGCGAGTATGCCGAAAAGGTCTTGTCCTGGCTGGGCGCGCCGGTCTGGCTTGAGGGCGTGAGGCGGTTTTCGTAGTCGTAGCCGATATGGTCGTAGCGCAGGCCGGCCGACAAGCGCCATGCCGGCGCAACCTGCCAGTGCGCTTCGCCATAGGCGGCGCTGTTGTCCAGCATCACCTCATAGTCGCGGCGCAGGCCCAGTCGCGTATAGCTGGTGTACTGCTGCGTGGCCGGATCACGGACCACGGCCAGGTTGTATTCGGTCTGCTCGTCCGGGCTGCGCTCGAAAGTCAGCCCACCCACCAGCCGCCAATCGGCCAGCGTCTGTTCGTGTCGTGCGTCGATGCCGTAGGAGGTGAAGCGGTTGTCGGTGGTGCGGCCCGAGGCCGTGGTCGGACCGGTATTGAAGATCAAATAGCTCGGCAGCTGCTCGGTGCGGTTGTCGCGCAGGTACAGCGTGGCGGTGCTGGTGCCGCCCTCGTTGAAACTGCCCGAGAGCTGGGTGGTGGCGCGCAGCGCATCGACCTCGCGATAGGTGAAGGTCTGCTGGCTGAAGCCCGGATCGCCCGCGAACTGCGACGGTGTCAGGCTGCCGGCCATGTCGGTGTACAGGTGATTGGCGGTGACAGTGGTCTTCCATAAGGTGTCGCCGAACCATTTGTCTACCCGCAAGGTGCCGCCTTCCTTGTCGAAGTCGGCATAGTCCTGCCAGTCCGAGCGGCCGCGCCCCATATAGCCGGCAAAGCGGGCCGCAAGATCGTCACGGCCGCCTTCCAGCACCACGTCGCCGCGCCAGTAGCTATGATCGTCGCCACGCACGGCCACCTCGCCGCCGAACCCCGGCCGCGGCGCGCGGGTGTTGAAGTTGACCGCGCCGCCGACGGCATTGGCACCGAACAGGCTGGAAGCCGGTCCGCGCACCACCTCGATGCCATCGGCACCGGGCAGGTTCACTTCGTACAGCGCGTTGTGGTTGAAGATGCCGACCGGGCGGATCGGAACGCCATCTTCCAGGAACTGGTAGTAGGCGTTGTACGTCATCGGCTGGCGGATCGAGAGGTTGTGCTGCTCGTTGCCCAGATTGGGCATCAGCACACCCGGCGTCTGGTTCAGCGCCTGGCCGATGAAGGTGGGCTTCAGCTGCTCCAGCTGCTGCGCGTTGACCACGCCGACGGCAGCGGCGGTGTCCTTGAGCGCAGCGCCGCCGCGCTCGGCGGAGACGATGACGGTCTCGAGCGTGCTGTCGGCGGCGTGCGCGCAGCTCGAGGCGACGGCGAGCGCCAACGCGCGCACCGCCAGATTGGGACGGCAAAACATGGTATTCCCCTGCTCGGCCTGGGCCTCGGCGGGCCCGGCCATGATCTGGTGGGCCACCCACAGGCAAGCAATGCCGACACACGCGAACGCGGCGCAGCGGCAAACTGGGGCGGCAACTGGAACGTCAGATCAGGCGCCGGGTGGGCCTTGGGCAGGGGGGTGATGGTGTTCAGGCTGGCTGTCGGAGAGCGCCACCGTCACCGCTACGGGCGGCGGGAGATGCGTGGCCAGCGGCACCACCTGCGTGCTGCTGGGTAGCGGCAGCACGCCGTGCGCCGCCTGCGCCGCGCAGATCGGGCAGCTCTTGACCAGCGTCTGGCCGTCGTCACCGTGCTCGCCCAGTGGTACCACCTGTACCTGCTGGCCCACGCTCGAGCACATGGCGAGCGCGAGCGTGCCGCTGCTCACCGTGCCGGCGTGAACCAGCGGCAGCAGCAGGTGCAGGGCCAGCGCGATAAGGGCGAACCAGCCGTAAAGGGGACGACGCAAGCGGTGCATGACGAAGGGATGAAAGTGGTAGCGTGATGGTATCCGGTTTGAGACCACTGCGCGCTTGTCGCCGATGGCAGCGTCGCGCTACAGCCACACGCAGCCGCCGGGCGCGCGCCGGGCAATCTTCACATACCGCCCGCACGGGCGTGCTCTAGGCTGGTTCGACCCAACACCCACCGGAGCATTCCATGACCCGCATCCTCGGCATATCGGGCAGCCTGCGCGCCCAGTCCTACAACACCAGCCTGCTGAAGGAAGCCCAACGGCTGGCCGGCCAGGACGTCGAGTTCGAGGCCGCCACGCTGCATGGCATTCCGCTGTACGACGGCGACGTGGAAGCCGCCGGCATGCCGGCCGCTGTCGAGGCGTTGAAGGCACAGGTGATCGCGGCCGATGGCGTACTGCTGGTTTCCCCCGAGTACAACAACGGCGTGCCGGGCGTATTCAAGAACGCGATCGACTGGCTGTCACGCCCGCCGGCCGACAGCGAAAAGGTATTCAAGGGCAGGCCCTTCGCCGTGATCGGCGCCTCGCCCGGCGGTTTCGGCACCATCCTCGCGCAAGCGGCATGGTTGCCCGTCCTGCGCACGCTGGGTGCCCAGCAATGGGCGGGCGGGCGGCTGATGCTGTCACGCGCCAACCAGGCGTTCGACAAGGATGGCACGCTGCTCGACGAGCGCACCCGCGAGCAACTGCGCGCGTTTGTCGCGGGCTTTGCCGAGTTTGCGCGCAAGGCGCGTTGAGAACCTCTGCACCTGGCTGCCGTTATCTGTAGACCGACTGACATCAAGAACCCGGCAAAGCCGGGTTCTCAGCTGTTCAGCGCAGCGAAACATCGGTTCTCCCTGTTCGCCCCCCCCGCCCGCTCTGCCCTCCCAGACTCGTCTGGTCGTCGCCGCCGCGAGGGAGCCTCGCTATCGCTCGTCAGTGGCTCTGATTCAGCCTGATATCCAGACTCCAAATAAAACGGGCAGCCCTGAGGCTGCCCGTTTCACATCAAGCGGTAGTGCTTACTTGATGATGGCCTTGGCGCGGGCCACGGCGTTCTCGACGGTGAAGCCGAATTCCTTGAACAGCAGCGGCGCCGGAGCGGATTCGCCGAAGCGATCCATGCCCAGCACGTCGCCTTCGAGGCCAACATACTTGCGCCAGAAGTCGGACACGCCCACTTCGATCGCCAAGCGTGGCACGCCGGCCGGCAGCACGCTGGCCTGGTAGGCCTTGTCCTGCTTGTCGAACACATTGGTCGACGGCATCGACACCACGCGCGAAGCGATACCTTCGGCTGCCAGCGCTTCGTGCGCCTTCACGGCGAGATCGAGTTCCGAACCGGTGGCAATCAGCACAACCTTGGGGTTCGCCGCGTCGCGCAGCACGTAACCCCCCTTGGCGATGGCGGCAATCTGCGCGTCGTTCCGGGTCTGGAACTGCAGGTTCTGGCGGGTGAAGATCAGCGTCGACGGGTTGGTCTTCTGCTCGATGGCATGTGCCCACGCCACCATGCTTTCCACGGTGTCGGCCGGACGCCATACATCCATGTTCGGGATGTAGCGCAGCGTGGCGGTCTGTTCCACCGGCTGGTGGGTCGGGCCATCTTCGCCTACACCGATCGAATCATGGGTGAACACGAACAGTTGCGGGATCTTCATCAGCGCGGCCATGCGCAGCGCATTGCGGGCGTATTCACTGAACATCAGGAAGGTGGCGCCGTACGGACGATAGCCGCCGTGCAGCAGGATGCCGTTCATGATGGCGCTCATGCCGAACTCGCGCACGCCGTAGCTGATGTAGTTGCCCGACAGCGAGTTGTCCGGTTCGCGGGTCAGCGTCACGCTGGTCTTGACGTTGGTCAGGTTGGAACCGGTCAGATCGGCCGAGCCGCCGAGGAATTCCGGCAGCGACGGGGCGTAGGCGTTCAGCGCGTTCTGCGAGGCCTTGCGGGTGGCCACGGTTTCGGCCTTGGCGTTGGCTTCGGCGACCGATGCCTTGACCAGGTCGGCCCAGTTGGCCGGCAGCGTGCCCGCGTTGCGGCGCTTGAATTCGGCGGCCAGTTCCGGGAACTGGGCTTCGTACTTGGCGAACAGGCCGTTCCACTCGCCTTCCCACTTGGCGCCCAGTTCCTTCTTGTCCCAGCCGGCGTACACATCAGCGGGGATTTCGAACGGGCCGTGGTTCCAGCCGATGGCGGCGCGGGTGGCGGCGATTTCGGCATCGCCCAGCGGCGAGCCGTGCGAATCGTGGCTGTCGGCCTTGTTGGGCGAACCCTTGCCGATGATGGTCTTGCAGCAGATCAGCGTCGGGCGCTGGGTTTCCTGCTTCGCCTGTTCGATGGCAGCCAGCACGGCTTCGGTGTTGTGGCCGTCGATGGAACGGATCACGTTCCAGCCGTAGGCTTCGAAGCGGCCCGGGATGTCTTCGGTGAACCACTTGTCGGTGTGACCATCGATCGAGATGCCGTTGTCGTCCCAGAAGGCGACCAGCTTGTTCAGGCCCCAGGTGGCCGCCAGCGCGCAGGCTTCGTGGCTCACGCCTTCCATCATGCAGCCGTCGCCCAGGAACACCCAGGTACGATGGTCAACAATGTTGAGGCCCGGCTTGTTGAATTCCTGACCCAGCAGTTTTTCGGCAAGTGCAAAGCCAACGGCGTTGGCGATGCCCTGACCCAGCGGGCCGGTGGTGGTTTCCACGCCTTCGGTGTAGCCGTATTCCGGGTGGCCCGGGGTCTGGCTGTGCAGCTGGCGGAAGCTCTTCAGCTCTTCGATCGGCAGCTTGTAGCCGGTGAGGTGCAGCAACGCGTACTGCAGCATGGAGCCATGACCATTGGAGAGGACGAAGCGGTCACGGTTTGCCCAACGCGGGTTTTGCGGATTGTGGCGGTAGTTGCCCTCGCCCCACAGTGCCAAGGAGATCTCGGCCATGCCCATCGGCATGCCGGGGTGACCGGAGTTGGCTTTCTGGACGGCATCCATCGCCAGAGCGCGGATGGCGTTGGCGAGATCGGTACGCGTTGCCATGGGGAATCCTCAGTGTTGATGATGTAAGACGGGTCGCGGCGCATGCGCGCGAAAACGACGCATTATCCCGACTCGTCGGCGCGCGGACAACATAAGTGCGCGCAAAACCATTGGGGTTATACGCCAGGGCGCCATCGCCAGCCTTGCGCTGCCGCAAACCCGCCACTCATCGGCTAAGGCGCGCCTCGCTGCGCAAGGCCTCCAGCGCAGCGTAGGGCTGCGCCGCCCAGCGTGCCACCGCGTCGCGCACCGCTGCGCCCGCCTCGGCACGCTTGTCGGCGCCATCCGCGGCAAACGCCTGTTGCGGGTGCTTGGCATTGCGCGTGCTCGCGGCGCGCATCTGCTCGACCTGCGCGGCGTCCACGCCGAGCAGCGGCGCGAGCTCACCCAGTACCACGCCAGGCAGCTCGGTATAGTTCACCGGCCGCATGGCGCCGCTCGCGCATTCGGTCAGCCCCGCCTGCAGGATGCGGCCTATCACCCGCGCGATGTACTCCACGCGCGGCAACGTCGCTGGCAACTCCTCCCACATCGGCGAGACGCCGATCAGCCCCGGCACCGTATGCACGCCGGGCTGGCGCAAATGCGAGACGACGATCTCGATCGGATCGCGATAGAGGAAGATGGCCGGCACGCCCGGATACGCCGTGCGCAGCAGATGCGCCTCGGCGATACTCCAGGCGTCAAGCTTGAGCACCAACCGGGTCTCGCTGGCGCGCCGGGGCCGCCCCAGCGCCGTCACCAGCGCGCGCAGGCCGTCGATCTGCGCTGCTTCACTCAGCCCGGCATCGTGATAGCGCGCGCGCAGCAACTGGTCGATCGGCATCGCCTCGGCGTAGACCGCATGGCTGGGCAGGGTGGCGAGCATCTGCGCGATCAGCGTCGAGCCACAGCGCGACGCGTGATAGACCAGCGCGGTAAGCGGCGCCTTGGGATGATCGCTTGCCGCTAGCTGTTCCAGCGTGCAGCCCGGGCGCAACGCCTGGTTGAACGGCAGGCGCAAGGCATCCTCGACGCTGTCCCGATAGAACGGTGCATCGAGCGGCGTGGCGCCGAACCAGGCCCAGTCCAGCCGCCATTGCCCGGCCGAATCATGCGCACGGATCGGCAACCAGCCCGGCTGCGCCAGGAAAGCGGGACTCAGACTATCCATTGCGCCATCCAGTCGCGCCGACCACGCCGCATTGCGCCGACGAGATCGGCTTCGGTGAGATGAAGTCCGTACTCTGCCGCCAGTTGTAGCGTCGCGGCACGGAACGCTGCGCCATCGGTGATCGCCGCCAGCCGCGTGACCAGAACCGGATCGGTGACGACGGCAGCGCGCAGCCGCGCCAGCTCGCGCTCGCCGCGTGCCGGCTGGGATGCGGGGGTATCCGACAGGCCTGCCGCGATCGCTGCCAGCAGTGCCGGGCCACGGCGCACGTCGACCACCAGGTGGACCCGATCGCGCGCGCTGTCGTTGTCCACGCGATGCGGCTGCGACAGATCCAGCATCCAGCACTCGCCCACCCGCAACGGCATCACCCGGCCCGCGACGCAGAATTCGACCGCGTCGTCGGTCTGCAGCGGGATATGCAGGCGCAGATCACCCAGCGGATCGCCCAGATCGGGATCGGCATGCTCCAGGATGCGCGAGCCGGGTGCGAGCTTCAGCAGCCTGGCGCTGCGCACCGTTCCCGGCACGGCATCGAGCACGGCCCGCCAGCCTGGCTGGGCGTGCAGCAATGGCGTATCGACCACCTCCTCGTCGCGCCCAGGCGGCGCCAGCGGCGTATGGGCCGCGGCGGGGGCGACGAGTGCGGCGCCGGACCAGCTACCAAGGTAGTAGCCGGTATTGAAGTGCTCGGTCCACGCGTCGTGCGGCACCGCGACGAGCAGCGCTGACAGCAGGTCCGCATCGAAACGCGGCGGCAGGCGGGCAGCAAGGGGCAGATCCGTCATAGGGATGACAATGGGTTGGCGTTGCCGCATTCTAGGCGGGTTTTCCGCCAGCCCGCCAACGATGCCCGCTTCGCCACCCGCGCTGTTGTTTACCGGCCTGCCCGGCGCCGGTAAGTCCACGCTCGCGTTCGCGCTCGCCGCCTGGCTCGAACGGCAAGGCCGGTCGTGCCGGGTACTGGATGGCGACGTGCTGCGCGCCGGCCCCTGTGTCGACCTGGGATACACTGATGCCGACAGGTTGGAACAGGCGCGGAGAGCGGGCGCCATGGCGGCCGGCCTGCGCCGGGAAGGGCATATCGTGTTGCTGGCGCTGGTCACGCCGCTGGCAGCGCATCGTGCCGCATTGCGTAGCATGTTGGGCAACGGGCTGATCGAGGTCTGGTGCAATCCACCGCGCGCGATCTGCGAGGCACGAGACCCCAAGGGACTGTACGCCGCGGCCCGAGCCGGCACCCTGCGCGGCCTGACGGGGGTTGATGCGCCATACGAGGCTCCGGCAGACGCCCTGATGCTCGATACCGATGCATTGGCACTCGAAACCTGCCTCGTGCGCCTGCTGGCCCACTGCCCGGCGCTGGGCGTCCCACCCTAGGCGCCGGCCGATTCGACCCGGTTGCGGCCAGCCTGTTTGGCGCGATAGAGCGCGGCGTCCGCCCGCTCCAGGCAATCCTGCACCCGCTCCAGCTTGAGCTCGGCGACCCCGAAGCTGGCCGTCACGGAATCTGCATGCGGCCATCGCGCAGCCGCCAGAGCGCTGCGCAGCTTCTCGGCCAGTTGCACTGCCGCCGGCAGCGTGGCATCGGACAGGATCAGCAAGAACTCCTCGCCCCCCCAGCGCACCAGATGATCGTGGCTGCGCGTCGCCGCAAGCACGATGCGCGTGAAATGCACCAGGATTTCGTCACCTGCCGCATGGCCATATCGATCGTTGATCTGTTTGAAGTGGTCAAGATCGATAAACAGCAAGGACATCGGCCGCCCGTCCTGTTGCGAGCGACGCGAGCCGTCATAAAGCAGGTCACGCGCGCCTGCGCGATTTAGCGCACCGGTCAACTCGTCATGGTGCGCCACATGCTCCAGCTCCTCGCCCTTGATCTGCAGGCTCTGATTCAGCTCCGCCAGATCGCGTTCGCGCTGGCGCGCCAATACCAAGGCCCCGCGGGCACGTTTGAACGCCATGGCCAGGTACACCAAGGCCGCCACCAGCCACAAAGCGATGATGAAAAGCCGCAGCTGCGAGGCCGGTAACCACTTGCCGCGAAACTCGATGGACCGCAGCACGATGCGATACGGACCGGGCTCGATGATTTCGCCGGTGGCCAGCTCAATCTTCACCACATGGCGCAAGTCGCGCTGGGAATGCTCGAGCGGCAGCTTCATTTCCTCGGCCCACCAGCCAGCCACCGTGAAATAATCCAGACCCACGGTGAGGCCTTGCGGGTAGCGCTTGGGATCGTAGGACAGCTGGTTGACCTTGTTCGAGACGGGCTTGTCCTTGCGCGAATAGGCCGGGTCATAATTGGACAGGTAGACCCGGACGCGCTCGCTGCGGCCCTGATAATCGATATCCAGCACCACGGTATCGAACACCGAGAGATCGATGCCCTTCTGCGGCTCCCCGATCTCCAGCGCAAGCTCGCAGTACGGCCACTGGTACTTCATGCGGATATCGCACTCGACGCCCACGCCATCCGGGGTGCGTATCAGCCGGGAGGTGGAGGCTCCGCCCTCGCTGCGATCATCGATGGCCACGGCCGGCACCTTGCTGCTCGCATCGAACCGCAGGGTGCGATTCATGCCAAACGCGTGCCACGCCAGCAGCAGCAGCGTTACCGCCATCAAGCCAGTCACCATGACGACAAAACGGTACGGCCCGTTCCTTCCCCAGACTGCTTGCTTACCACCCTCGCTCATGGCCCGACTCCTTCAACCCAGGCCGTAAGCTAACCTCCCCAAGCAACGGAGGCAAACCCGGGTATCGGGTTATTCCTTTACTTAATGCATACCGCTCTCACTTGATGCAGATCAGTGGTGCCGGCCAGCACTTTCTCGATGCCATCCTGCTTCAGCGTGCGCATGCCCTCTTCCAGCGCCCGCGCCAGGATCTGCGCCACCCGGGCGCGCTCCTGCACCAAGCGCTTGATCTCATCGCTGCCGACCAGGAGTTCGTGCAGACCCACCCGGCCCTTGTAGCCGGTGTGGTTGCACGCCTCGCAGCCTACCGGTTCATACAGCGTGATCTTGCCGTCGTTATCGCCGAAGCGCTTGATCCAGTCCTGGTAGATGGCGTCGAACTGCGCCTTGGGGTTGGCCTGCCAGGCCTGCGTGTGCTGCAGCTCGCTGGCGTATTCGTCGAGCATCAATTTAAGCTCCGCCTGCGTCGCCACATAGGGCTGCTTGCAGCTGCACAACCGCCGTGCCAGCCGCTGCGCGAGGATGCCGAGCAGCGCATCGGCGAAGTTGAACGGGTCCATACCCATGTCCAAGAGGCGGGTCACCGATTCGGGTGCGCTGTTGGTGTGCAGCGTGGCCAGCACCAGGTGGCCGGTGAGGGAGGCCTCGATGCCGATGCCGGTGGTCTCGGCATCGCGCATTTCGCCGACCATGATGATGTCCGGATCAGCGCGCAAAAAGGCGCGCATCACCGTCGCGAAGGTGAGGCCGGCCTTTACGTTCACCTGCACCTGGCGCAGGCCCTTCTGCGTGATCTCGACCGGGTCTTCGGCGGTCCAGATCTTGGTTTCGTTGGTATTGAGATGCTTGAGCACCGAGTGCAGCGTGGTGGTCTTGCCCGAGCCAGTGGGCCCGCAGACGAAAAAGAGGCCGTAGGGCTTGGCGACCACCGACTTCAGCGTACCCAGGTTGCGCTCGGACAAGGCGAGCTTCTCCAGCGGCAGCGGCTCGCCCGCGGCGAGTATCCGCATCACCACGTCCTCGACCCCGCCGGCGGTGGGTATGGTGGCGACGCGCAGCTCGATGTCGAGCCCAGGCAGGTATTTCTTGAACTTGATCTTGCCGTCCTGCGGCTTGCGGCGCTCGGAGATATCGAGGTCGCACATGATCTTGAGCCGGGTGACCATGGGGCTGCGGTACGCCGCTGGCACTTCGCGATAGACGAACAGCGCGCCATCACGCCGGAAGCGGATGCGCAGCTTGTCGTTGCCGGGCGCGGGTTCGATATGGATGTCGGACGCGCCCTGACGGTGTGCGTCGACGATGATCTGGTTCACGAGCTTCACCAGCTCGTTGTCCTGCGCGGCGGTGATGTCCTCGGGGCTCACTGCCTCGACCTCGTCGCCCTCCATGCCCGAGAGCAGCGCGTCGATGTCGCCGCTGCCCACGCTATTTTCCTCGCCGAAGTATTGCGCCAGCGTCTGCCCGAACTCGGCGCGGGTGGTCGCGCGAAACGCCACCTGCCGGCCGGGGAAGACATGGGCGACCACGTGGCTCGCCCGCACCCGTTCCGGGTCGGTGGCGATCACCGTGAGTTGCTTGCCCTCGCTGTCGATCGGCAGCCATTCGTGCTCGGCGGCGTATTCGCGCTTGATCTGCTTCAAGAGGTCGATGGGCTTGGCCCGCTCGGCGCGAAACGGCTCATAGGGCACGCCGAAGAATTGCGACAACGCGGCGCCCAGCGCCGTCGGCTTCACCTGGTAGTTCTGCAGCAGCACCGTTTCCAGGTCGAGCTTGGCGCGCTGCGCCTCGCGCACCGCCACCTGGAAGGCGGCCGGCGTCAGCGCGCCACTGGTGACCAGGCCCTGATACTTGCCGTGCGCACCAAAGGGAAATGGCTGCTGACGCTGACGCAGTGCGACAGCCAACGTTTTGGCGAACAGGCGCACGCCCTCCTCACCCATCGCATCGAACGGCTGCTGGCTGCGGCGGTTGATCAGCTGGATCACGCCGACCAGGGTGCCATCGGCCTCGGCAAGGATGGGCGCGGCCAGCATCTCGCGCGCCTTGAAGCCGGTCTGCTTGTCCACAGCCTGCAGGAACTGCAGCGTGGGGCTATAGGCGGCGAGCTCCTTGGCGTCGTACACGTCGCGGATATTGACGAGGCGCTTGTGGTTGGCCACGTAACCGGCGACGCTGCGATCGTCCACCGGGATACGCAGCTCGCGAAACCCTTCCAGCCCGGTCTTGAGCCGGGAGACAATCTCGTTGCCGTCGTCCCCGGCGATATAGATGGTGATGCGCTCGGCGCCGAACACCTCGCACACCGCAGGCCCCAGCTCCAGCAGGATTTCGTCGAGGTTGGCGGTATCATGCACCCGCGTGGTCAGCGCCTGCAGCTGGCGCATGAAATCGAGGGCATCGGGAGCGATTGCAGCTTGGTTCATCGTGTCTCTCAGAAGGTCAGCACTTGGCCCTGTTCGAGCCGGGCGATGCGGTAGGCGTGGCCGGCGGCGAGCACCTGCTGCATGGTGAGCTGGTGGTCGGCCGGTTTGAGGTGGGTGATCAAGAGCTCGACCTTAGCGGGTCTGTCGAGCTGGGCCAGCGCGTCGATCAGGAGGCGCGGCGAGAAATGGCGCGACAGTTTGGCCAGGCTCTCCTCGCGATCGGCGAAGGCCGTTTCGATGATCAGCGTCTTCAGGTTGTCGATGGCGTTGATGGCCTGCCACAGCTCGGCGCAATCGGCGGTATCGCCGGAAAACACCACGCTCGCCGCGCCCGAATCGATGGCGTAGGCGACGGCGGGCACCGTGTGCAGGGCCGGCAAGGCGGTGATGGTGCCACCCGGCACCATCCGCTGCTCGCCCACTTCCATCGGCTCGAAGCGCAACATCGGATTTTCCAGCGTCGGGATCTGGGTGAAATCCGGCCAGACCAGCCAGTTGAAGACATGCTGCTTGAGGATGCCTATCGTGGCCTGTGTCGCGTGCACGGTGATCGGCGTCTTGCGGCGGCCGAGCACGGTATCGATCAGCATGGGCAGACAGGCGATATGGTCCAGGTGGGCATGGGTGAGGAACACCTCGTCGATGCGCACCAATTCATCGAAGCCAAGATCGCCAACGCCCGTGCCCGCATCGAGCAGCACGCTGTCGCCCAGCAGCATGGCCGTGGTGCGGTTGTCGCCACCGATGCCGCCGCTGCAGCCCAGGATACGCAATTGCATCAGCGACTCCCCACGCCCCACCGCCACGCGCGACGATGCCAGCCCCGTTTGATCCACGTATTACCCACCGCGTGTCCTCTCATTGCCACGTTGTATGTACCGGCACCGCCGCACTTTCCGCCAGCATAGGCGCATATTTATTGTCGCAGATATGAGCGCCATCCCAGTCTGCAAGCGGTGGCTGCAGGCGCCACTGCCGTATGCGCTCGAGAAACAGCGCGTAGAGCGCGCAATCGGGCTCGTCGTGCTGCAACTGGTTCAGCTCCGCGACGGCCTGGATATCGAGCGGCGCGTCCTGGAACACCATCGCGCAATCGACGATGTATTGGCCAGGGTGCCGAGGTAAGAGCTGCCAATCACGGCCGTGATCCCGGTGAGGAATTCGTTCATGAACGCGACGGCTGGCCAAGCGCGGCTCGCACCACCGCAAGCGACAGCGATGGATAGCAATGCTCACCCAAGCGCGCGAACAGCGGCACCTGCCGCGTCAGGCCGTCCGGGTCGGCGACAGGAACGAGTGCCCGCCAGATAGCGCGCCAGCGCGAATTGCAACGCCAGGACCACGCCCAGGACCACGGCGCCCATCAGCCATTGCGGGCCGTGCGCAAGGCGGCGCGTGGACTCAGTCGCGCTCGAAGTAGACCATCTGCACGCCCATCAGCTCGATCGCATCCTCTTCCTTGAGCTGGCGGGCCGAGGTTCCGATCTCGACGCCGTTGACCTTGGGGTGCTGCTTGCCCTCGACATGGATCAGGAAATAACCGGTGGGCCGCTTGCTGATCACAGCCACCTGCACGCCGGCCTTGCCCAGCGTAGTGGCGGGCTTGTTGAGCAGCAACTCGCGCCCTGCGTTGGCGCCCGTCAGCACCTTGACGACGCCAACCGGGCCTGCGGCGTTTGCCACCGGCGCCTGCGCCACCGGCGCCGCGGGCTTGGCTGCGGGCTGCACCGATGCCGCCTGGGCCGAGCGCATGACCAGGGTCTTGTCGAAGTCGCCGCCGACAGGCGCCCCATCCTGCCAGTACTTCAGCGTGTACTTGCCCACGGTCAGCTCGTCGCCATTGGCGAGCAGCTGGCGCTGTACCGGCTTGCCGTTGATCAGGGTGCCGTTGGTGCTGCCCAGATCCTCTATGAACACATCGCGGCCGATGCGATCGAATACCGCATGCTCGCCGGAGACGGCGATATTCTCGATCTGAATGTCATTGCTCGGCCGCCGCCCGACGCTGGTGCGATCGCGCGTAAGGCGGAATTCCTTGATCACCGTGCCATCGAGGCACAAAAGCACTTTTGCCATGGTTCTCTCTCCGGGCCGTGGCGGCCCTTGTCTTCATCGGGTGCCGCGCAGCAGCGACGACACCTTGTTCCAGATCGCTCCCTTGGCAGGGAACGGTTTTTCCACTTCGACCAGCAGTACCGACACATTGTCGCGTCCACCCGCGTCATTGGCCGCCAATACCAGCTGCTGTGCCGCCAGCGGCAGGTTGTTGCGCATGGTCAGCAATATGCTGGCGATGACATCGTCGTCGATCATGTCGGTCAGGCCGTCCGAGCACAGCAGGTAAAGATCGCCCACCTCGGCCACATGCTCGGTCAACTCGACCTCGGCCAGCGGGTCGATGCCGACCGCGCGGGTGACGAGGTTGCGATGATGCGAGTGCCGCGCCTCTTCCTGCGTGATCAGCCCGCTGTCGATCTGTTCTTGCAAAAAGGAATGATCGCGCGTCAGCTGGGTCAGCACGTCGTCGCGCAGGCAGTAGAGCCGGGAATCACCCACGTGGGCGACCAGCACGCGGTTGTCGTAGAACAGCGCGGCGACCAGCGTGGTCCCCATGCCGGAGCATTGCGGCTGGCTCAGCGCCGTGCCATAGATGGCGGAATTGGCCTGCTGGATCGCATCCTCCAGCACGACATGGCCATAGGGCACGCCCTCGACCAGCTGGTGCGCCGGGTGCGACTGCAAGGCGCCGCGCACCACGTGCAGCGTCATCTCGATCGCCATGCCGCTCGCCACTTCACCGGCCAGATACCCGCCCATGCCATCGGCGAGCACGGCAAAGCCCAGCGCCGGATCGAAGCCGATCGCGTCCTCGTTGTGCTCGCGCACCATGCCCGGATCGGTCGCGCCCTCGATCCGCAGTAAGCGGCTCAGATCAGCCATGCTGTAGCGCCCTTTGCTTGAGCCCGGCGTCCAGCTTTGCGCAGGCGGCGGCGAAATGCGCGCCACTCTGGAACCGGTCTTCGGCCTTTTTCTGCAAGGCCTTCATGATGATGGCGGCCAGCATCCCGGGCAGCCGCGGGTTGAGCGTGCGTGGATCGGCCGGGCTCTCGTTGGCGATACGGAACATCAGCTCGGCCATCGATTCGCCGGTGAACGGCAAGTGGCCGGTGCTGAGCTGGTACAGCATCACGCCCAGCGCAAAGAGGTCCGAACGCCCGTCGATCTTCTTGCCCGACAACTGCTCGGGCGACATATACGACGGCGTGCCGAGCACCATGCCCGTCCTGGTCTTGGAGGAGTCGGTGATGCGCGCGATGCCGAAGTCGGTGACCTTCACCGTCTTGCTCTCGGGCTCGTACATGATGTTGGCCGGCTTGATATCGCGGTGGATCACGCCATTCTTGTGCGCATAGTCGAGCGCTTCGGCCACCTGCCGCACGATGGCGACGGCGTCGATCAGCGGCAATAGCTGGTTCGGCCGCGTCTGCGCGGTCAGATCCTGCCCCTTGAGGAATTCCATCGCGATAAAAGCGAGGTCGTGCTCCTCGCCCGCATCGAAGATGGACACGATATTGGGGTGGCTCAGCCGGCCCGCCGTTTCGGCCTCGCGGAAAAAGCGCTCGCGCGCCTCGCCCAGCATGTCGGGCTCGAACTCCTGCGACAGCGCCATGGTCTTGATCGCCACCACGCGGCCGATCTTGGGATCGCGCCCCATGTAGACCACGCCCATCGCGCCCTTGCCGAGCTCCTTCTCCACCTGGTAGCGGCCGAGCATGGGCTTTTCCACGTCGCCGCCGGCCAGCAGCAGGGTACCGCCGACGTTGTTGCCGCCACCGAGGATGACAGTCTCCGACATCTGCTTGGCGCGCTTGAGCTTTTCCGGCAGGTCACGGTACTTGGTGTCGTGCCTGGCCATGTAGCGGTAGACGTTTTCCGCCTTGTTGAACTGGCGCTTGCGCTCGAAATCGAGCGCCAGGTTGTAGAGCAGCTCCATCACGTCGTCACCGAGCGGCACGCGGCGGAACTTGTCGAAAGCCATGTCGAGCTGGCCCTGGCCCTGGAATGCGAGGCCCAGCATGCGGTTCGATTCGGCCGATTCGGCCGCGCTCTTCTGGCCCTGCTCCTCGGTGACGAGGAAGCGCTTGGTCGTCAGCACCGCATGTCCCAGCAACAATAACAGCGCCGGCGCCATCAGCGGCACCCACAGCATGGCCTGCGTCATCAGCGCGAAATGCGCAACGACAAGACCGGCGAGCAGCGCCAGCGTCAACGCCGCAGCCATGCCGGCGCGCAGACGGGGCAACAGCAGCGTCAGGTAAAACGCGATCAGCGCGATCAGGCCCAGCGTCGCCCACGGGGCCCACGACGGCAGCACGAAGTAATGCTGCTGCAGCAACGACGAGAGCGTATTGGCCGCCAGCAGCACCGGCGGCGTCGCGGCCATACCCGGTGTGACATAGCTCGCGCCAACGCCCAGTGCAGTCGCACCGATCAACACCACCTTGCCGTGATATTTCGAAGCCGGAATCTTGCCGGCGTACACGTCGTAGAAAGAATCGACCGCGAATGCTGGCGCGCCCTCCCGGCTGTAGAAGTAGGGCAGGAAGGTGGCATCCGCCGCGATCGGCAGCGTGACATTGCCCAGCGTGATACGGCGGCCCAACTCGAACCCGATACGGTCGACATCTAGGTTAAGGGTCTTGGCCGCGACCACCAGCGGATAGGTCGGAAACAGCGCGCCAAAATAGGTCACCGCCAATGGCACCCGGCGCACCACGCCATCCTTGTCCGGCAGCAGCGATTCGCTGGCCACCGCCGCGGCGGCAGCGCCCAGTTGCGGAATCGGCACCACGGCGGTATTCACCGGCAGCGGCAAGCCGTTGGCAGGATCGCCACCGGGCTCGAGCTCGGTGCGCGCAATGAAATCGGGCAGCGGCTGGTCGGGTTCGCCCTGCCCTTCGCCGAAAGCGAACAGCATCGGCAACACCACGTTACCGGATTGCCGGATGCTGGCGGCGAGTTGGCTGTCGACGTCGAGCGCCGTCAGCGCCTCATCGATCTGGGCGCCGAAGTGGGACGGATAGGCCTGCGGATTCTGACGAAAACGGCGCTGGAACTGCTGCAGGTAGGGCAGGCCACGATCTGTTTGCGGCTCGGTGAAGAATACGGTGGAGGCGATCACCTTGGCGCCGCCATCGGACAGCTGCCGGATCACCTTGGCATGCACCTCGCGCGACCAGGGCCAGCGGCCGATGTTATCCAGGCTCTGCTGGTCGATGGTGATCACGGCCACGCGGGGATCGGGCTCACGCTCGGTCAGGCGCACGCCCATGTCATAGGCGCGGTTCTCGATGCCGCTCACCAGCGGCGTCAGCAACCACAGCGGCAGGAAGACGGCCGTGACGGCGAGCGCCACCACCCAGTCCCGCCGCCATAGTCCGCCCCTCGTCCCCATGCCCATTCCCTTGTTTTTGCCCATCCTACTATTGTTAGGCGCGCCAACGCGCGTTTGAAACGGGGAAAAGGGATCAACTGAGACTAAAAGCACACAGCCGGTCGAAACCGGCTGCGCTTACGGCTTATGGAATGTCGGCATAGCCCATGCGCCGCTGAATGATGGCGGTCTTGCGCGCCAGGCGCCGGTCGCCACGATGGGCATCGTAGTAGCGCGGATTGGGCACCATCGCCGCGAGCCTGGCCGCCTGGTTGCGCCCCAGGCTCGCCGCTCGCGCACCGTAATAGTGACGCGCCGCGGCCTCGGCGCCGAACACGCCGTCGCCCCATTCGATTACATTGAGATAGATCTCGAAAATGCGGCGCTTGTCGAGCACCGCTTCCAGCATCACGGTGATGAGGGCTTCTTCCAGTTTGCGCCACGGCGTGCGCCGGCCGGAAAGAAACAGGTTCTTCGCCAGTTGCTGGCTGATGGTCGAGCCACCAGCGACGATGCGGCCCTTCTTGACGTTCTTTTCCCACGCCACCTGCATGCCTTCCCAGTCGAAGCCGTCGTGCAGCAGGAATTTGGCGTCCTCACTGGCGACGATGGCGCGCTTGAGGTTGTTCGAGATCTTGTCGTAGGGCACCCACTGGTGACGCAGCTCGGCCTGTGGATCCTCGTCACGCAACCGGTCGAGCTGGTACTCCATGAAGGCGGTCTCAGACGGATTGACCCAGCGCCACAGCACCACGTGGCCCAGTATCCACAGGTTCCAGACGACGAACAGCAGCAGCAGCGCAAGCAACGCCCGCCTGAACCACCAACCGAAAGTCCTGCCCGTCTTTTCCGCCATCGCCTTCGCTACCTCGTTGAATTGGCGGCGATTATGTTGGAGCGTGGCACGGCGCGGGGTGACGTTGCGTTACAGCGCCGCGCGCAGACTGGCGAGCACCGGCGCGACGTCGGGTCGATGCCCCGTCCACAGCGTGAACGCCTCGGCGGCCTGACCGACGAGCATGCCAAGGCCATCGACACGCGTTGCAACGCCAGCCGCGCGCGCCTGCGCAAGGAAGGTCGTCTCGTCCTTGCCATACATCATGTCGTAGGCCACGGCATCGGCCGCGAACGCGTCAGGCGCCATGGGTATCGCCTCGCCGCCCAGGCTGGCGGAGGTCGCGTTGATCACCACGTCGAATTGCACGCCGCGCTTGCCCAGCGCACGCACCGGTGAGGCACCGCCCGTCACTTCCAGCGGCACGCCACCGATCAGGAAATCAAAGGTCGCCACACCGTGCACCGGCAACAGCTCGGCAGGCAGCCCCGTTGCGGCCAGCCAGGGCTGGACCACGTCCTCGCTCAGCGCCCGGGCGCGGGCAACGGTACGGTTGGCGATCAAGAGCAAGGCCGGTTGCTCTGCCAGTAGCGGCAACAGCGCGCCGCGCGCCGCGCCGCCCGCACCGAGCAGCAGCAGCCGCTTACCCTGAAGCGGGACATGGCGCAGCAGATCGGCCACGAGGCCGGCGCCGTCGGTATTGTCGCCAAACAGGCTGCCGTCGGCCTGCACCATCAGCGTATTTACCGCCCCCGCCGCGCGAGCGCGGGCGCTGAGCACCTCGGCCAGGCGAAACGCTTCTTCCTTGAACGGCACCGTCACATTGCAGCCGGCACCGCCGGCCGCGACGAACTCACGCACCGCCGTGCCAAAGCCATCGAGCGGCGCCAGCAGCTTGTCGTATTGAAAACCGGGCAGACCGAACTCTGCGGCGAACGCCGCGTGGATCTGCGGTGATTTGGAATGGGCAATCGGGTTGCCAAAAACGGCGTAGCGCATGTCGGCGGCCAAACAAAGTGAAGGCCAAAAGTCTACACCCAACTCCGCCTTGCCCATCCAGGGGTTGAGCGCGCACCGGCGGCGCTCGCACTCCGGAAGATCAGGCTATGCACTCCTCCTAAGGCTGCACCGACCTCAGTAAGCGCAACAGCCCGTCCGGATAAAGCGCCAGCCCCTCGCAGAACTCGTCAAGGCGGCGCCACGATGCCTGGAACGGCGCACCGTCACTTTCCACACCGGCTATCACGTCCACCCGATACAAGGCGTCATCGACCAACTCGCCGTCGTAGACGAGCACGATCTCGTGACCCGGCTCGCCCAGATAAGTGAAGATGTTTTCCAAGGCGCCCAGGAAGCGCAGATTGCAGACCTGCGCATCGATTTCTTCGCGCAATTCCCTCAATACGGCTTGCGCGCCGGTTTCGCCAAATTCGATCCCGCCGCCAAGCGGGCGGCAAAAGCGCTCGTTCTTGACGGGATCCAGCGCCTCGTTCACGAGTATCCTTCCCTCGTTCATGAACACGCAGATCGCCAGCGCCCGGATACGACTCGATGACATGCCACTCATTGCGCAATCACCCCTGTACCCAGGGCAGGTCGGCAGCCTTCCAGCCGTTGACCGTATTGCGGTGCTGGGCACCATCCTTGTCGCCCTCGAAGCCTTCGAGGATGTTGTAGGCTTCGGCGTAGCCATGGCTGGCAGCAAGAATGGCTGCATCGTGGCTGCGTGCGCCGGAGCGGCACAGGAACAGCACCACGCTCTGCCGATCGATCCGGGTCTGCAGCTGGCCGAGGAAATCGGGATTGAGCGCCATGTCGGGGAAACGTTTCCACTCGATCAACTCTGCCCCAGGCACCACGCCGACGAATTGCCATTCAGCAGCAGTACGCACATCAACGATGCGTGCATTGGGCAGCGCCTGCGTCAACGCGTGCGCTTCGGCCGGCGTCACCGCGCCGGAATAGGGCAAACCAAGCTGGGCGGCGCGCTCGCGCGCTCGCAGCAGGATATCGTTGACCGCCGTCATGATGATTCTCCGTTCCGTTGTGCGTACCAAGCGCCGAGGCGGCCATTTTAACCCGCCCCGCAGGCAGCACAATCCGCACCAAAATAGCGCACCAGCCCGGTGCACTGCACCAATACGGATCAACGCCGAAGCAGCGCGGCAGGCCGCACCGTTTGTGGCACAATGATCCGTCCCTAAATTCCGGGCTGGCACGGTTCATGCTTACTTAGTCGCCATCCCGCGTCAGACAGGCGCACCGGACAAGCACTCACATTACATCATCGTCAAGCTAAGGAGCTTAAGATGGCGGCAGCCGACGTTCTCAAGTTGATCAAGGACAACGACATCCGTTTCGTTGACCTGCGTTTCACCGACACCATAGGCAAGGAACAGCACGTGACCGTGCCGTCGCACGTGGTGGACGAAGACTGGTTCGAACACGGCCACGCCTTCGATGGCTCCTCGATCACCGGCTGGAAGGGCATCCAGGCTTCCGACATGCTGCTGATGCCGGACGCCAGCACCGCCAAGATTGACCCGTTCTATGACGAACCTACCGTGTTCATCACCTGCGATGTGATCGAGCCCGCCACCGGTAAGGGTTACGATCGCGATCCGCGTTCGCTCGCCCGCCGCGCCGAAGCCTACCTGAAGGCCACCGGTATCGGTGACACCGCCTACTTCGGTCCGGAACCCGAATTCTTCATCTTCGACAACATCCGCTGGGGTGCAGACCTGTCGGGTTCGTTCGTGAAGATCGGTTCGGAAGAAGGCGCCTGGGCGACCAGCGAGAAGTTCGAAGGCGGCAACCTCGGCCACCGTCCGCGCCTGAAGGGCGGCTACTTCCCGGTTCCGCCGGTCGACAGCCACCAAGACATCCGCGCCACCATGGTGCTGGTGCTGGAAGAGCTGGGCGTGCCGGTCGAAGTGTTCCACCACGAAGTGGCGAACGCCGGCCAGAACGAAATCGGCACCAAGTTCAGCACGCTGACCCAGCGCGCCGACTGGACCCAGATCCTGAAGTACGTGGTCCACAACGTGGCCAACCAGTACGGCAAGACCGCCACCTTCATGCCCAAGCCCATCGTTGGCGACAACGGTTCGGGCATGCACGTGCACCAGTCGATCTGGAAGGATGGCAAGAACCTGTTCGCTGGCAACGGCTACGCCGGCCTCTCGGACACCGCCCTCTACTACATCGGCGGCATCATCAAGCACGCCAAGGCACTGAACGCCATCACCAACCCGGGCACCAACTCGTACAAGCGTCTGGTTCCGCACTACGAAGCACCGGTGAAGCTGGCGTACTCGGCCAAGAACCGTTCAGCTTCGATCCGTATCCCGCACGTGGCATCGGACAAGGGCCGTCGTATCGAGGCGCGTTTCCCGGATCCGCTGGCCAACCCGTACCTATGCTTCGCCGCGCTGTTGATGGCCGGCCTTGACGGTATCCAAAACAAGATCCACCCGGGCGATCCGGCCGACAAGAACCTGTACGACCTGCCGCCGGAAGAAGACAAGCTGATCCCGACCGTGTGCGCCTCGCTCGACGAAGCGCTGGACGCACTCGACAAGGATCGCGAGTTCCTGACCCGTGGCGGCGTGTTCACCGACGAGTGGATCGATGCCTACCTCGAACTCAAGCAGAACGACGTGAACCGCATCCGCATGTGGACTCACCCGGTCGAGTTCGACATGTACTATTCGCTGTAATCCATCCGGCCTGCCTCGCAGGCCATGCTGGACCAGCCGACCCGCACAGGCCATGCTCGTGCGGGTTTTTTCATGTCCCAAGGAGAACGCGTTGGAGCCCCACCTGCTGGCCGAACTCGCCGCCGGACTATAAGCCGGCGAGCATCTGGCGTTGAGCCGGTTCGATGACGCCAGCGTCGAGCTACGCGCGGTTGGCTCCTTCGTTGCCCCCTGGCATCGCCATGCAGGCGACGAACTCCTGCTGTTGCTGACTGGCGATTACGCCATCGAAACCGAAGTCGGTATCCAGCCGCTGGCGCCCGGCAACCTGCTGGTGGTTCCCGGTGGAATGCGCCATCGCGGCCGCAGCGAGCACGGCGCACGGCTGCTTGCGCTCTTGAACCGGGGCGACGCTTGACCCGGCCTGCCTCACGGTAGCGGTTTCATTCGCTACACTGGCTGCACGACCGCCCTTCCAGGAGCCGCCATGCACCCGTTCCTGCTCGGCCAGCTTCGTTGGCGCCCAGCGCTCTGGCTGGGCCTTGCGTTGTTTGCCAGTGCCGCATGCAGCCTCTTGCTGGGTCGCATCCATCCCGAACTACCTCCGCTGTACTGGCTGCCCGCCGGCCTGGGTGTCGCCGCCTTTCTGATCTTCGGCCGCTGGGGAGGCTGGTTTCCGTTGGCTGGCGCCTTGCTCGGCGGCTGGCAGTATTTCGATCTGTCCCCGGACAGTTACGGTTTTCCACTGGCGCTACTGCTTATCGCCCTCATCGCCACGCTGCAGGCCTGGCTCGGCGCCCGTGCCTGGCGCACGCGCGAGACGGCCGAACGTCGACCCTTTCTGCAACGCTCGCTAGAGCTGGGCTACTTCTGGCTGCGCGTCTGCCTGCTGCCGCCGCTACTTTGCTTGCCGCTGCTATTCGGGCTGCTGACCATATTGCAGATGCTGGAACCAAGCCTAGCCAGCCCGCCGGTGGTGTATCTGCCGCATTATCTGCTCGGCAATACGCTGGGCACGCTGCTGATCATCCCCTGCCTCGTCGCCTGGCGCGACCGGACCGCCTGGACCTGGCGCTGGCCGCCGCGGCACAAGTGGTGGTCGGCGCTGGCCATCCCCGCGGTATTGCTGGTGGTGTTGACGCTGTATGGCAACGCGCTGGTGCTGCTGCTGCCGGTATTGCTCGCCGTAACGGTGCACTACTACTGGCCTGGTGCCATGATCGCCATGCTGGCTGTCGCCATCTCGCTGACGCACGCCACGGCGCTGGGGCTGGGCCCGTTCGCACAACATGAAGTGGGCATGCGTTATGTAGACCTGCAGCTCTTTCTGTTTTCGGTCGGCATCATGCTGCAGTACCTTGCACTGGGGCAGGAACAACTGCTGCGGGCGCAGCGCGATTTGCAGCACACGGTAAGCGAGCGCACGCGGGAGCTGCGCCGCGCGAATGCCCGTCTCGCCGAGATGGCCACGACCGATGAGCTCACCGGCTTGAACAACCGGCGCGAGTGGCAACGCCGCAGCGCGGAAACGATGATGATGGTGCGCCGCAGCGGCAAGCCGCTGAGCTTGCTGATGCTCGATCTCGATCACTTCAAGGCGATCAACGACAACCACGGACATCTGATTGGCGACCTGGTGCTGCGTGCGGTGAGCCAGGTATGCCTTGCCACGCTGCGCACCACCGACAACCTGGGGCGCTGGGGCGGCGAGGAATTCGTCATCATGCTGCCCGATACCCCCATCGTCGAGGCGGCGCGCGTCGCCGAAAAATTGCTCGCGGGAGTCGCCGCGGTGCGGGTCATGAACGGCGATCACGTGGGCATAGGCGTGACGATCAGCATCGGCGTCACCACGTTGCGCCCGGCCGATAGCGATCTGGATGACCTGATCAAGCGCGCCGACGATGCGCTCTACGCCGCCAAACACGCCGGTCGCAATCGCGTGGTGATCGATGCGGAACCGCCGGATACGAACTGAAGAACAAGGGTTGGCAGGCCGCCGCCAAGGTAGCACCGCCACACTGCGCTAGAATCGCCACTTTCCCAATCCGGCATCGCCGCCATGACCATACGCGCCGTTGTATTCGATTTCGGCGGAGTCCTGTTCGACTGGAACCCCGAATACCTCTACCGCCAGCTGATCCCGGACGACGCCGAGCGCCGCCATTTCCTCAGCCACATCTGTAACGGCGCCTGGAATCTCCAGCAAGATGGCGGCCGCAGCTTTGCCGAGGGCGAAGCAGCGCTGATCGCCGAGCATCCGCAATACGCCGAATTGATCCGCGCCTGGCGGCTACGCTGGCCGGAGACGCTGAAGGGCTTGCTGCCCGCGGGCGTGGCACTGATGGAAAAACTGGAAGCCGCCGGGGTGCCGCTCTACGGCCTGACCAACTGGTCGGCGGAAACCTGGCCCTACGCCTGGGAGGGCTATCCCTTGCTGCGGCGATTTCGCGACATCGTCGTTTCCGGCCACGAGAAGATGGTCAAGCCGGACCCGGCCATCTATGCCTTGATGCAATCCCGCATCGCCCGCGACCTGCCCGATATCACGCCGGCGGAACTGGTGTTCATCGATGATAGTCAGATCAACGCCGATGGTGCGTGCCGCGTCGGCTGGCAAGGCATCCATCATGTCGATGCTCGCCATACCGAGGCGCAACTGCGCGCACTGGGACTGGAATTCTGAAACGATGAAACCGCGTATCACCATCACCTATTGCACCCAGTGCCAGTGGCTGCTGCGCGCGGGCTGGCTGGCGCAGGAGCTGCTGTCGACCTTCGCCGACGAGCTGGGCGAAGTGGCATTGCGCCCCGGCACCGGAGGCATCTTCAACGTCGAGTGCGACGGCGTGCTGGTGTGGGAGCGCAAACGCGACGACGGTTTTCCCCAGGCTGCCGAGCTCAAGCAACGCATCCGAGATCTGATCTCGCCCGACAGGTCGCTGGGCCACAGCGACCGCCGGAAATCCGAATAAGCCGCCGCTGTGGTAAGGTTTTCGCCATGAACTCGCGCTTCACTCCCACCCTGCTCGCCCTGGCTGTCTGCATCACGGCCCCGATTGCCCTCGCCGATATCTACAAATATGTCGACGAGGACGGCCGGGTCACGTTCTCCAATGTCCCGCAGAAGGGCGCTCAACGCATCTACGTCGATTCGATCTCGGTGATACCGGGGCCCAAGCCTCGCGCCAAGGCCGGCACGGGCGGCGCAAGCCGTGCCAATGCGCCCTCACCCGGCAATTTCCCCAAGGTCGACAGCGCCACCCAGAAGGCGCGCGACACCAATCGCAACGCCATCCTGCAAGAAGAGCTCGCCGCCGAGCAGCGCGCGCTCGCCGATGCCCGCCAGGCGCTGAACGACGCCGAAGCGACGAAGACCGCCGAGGAAAAACAAAATCCGCAAAAGTACGTGCAACGCCTCTCGCGCCTGCGCGAGGCCGCGGTGATGCACGAGAAGAATGTAGACGCATTGACTGCGGAACTCGGTCGCCAGAAGTAAGCCGCGCCGCGCCACTTCCGCAGGGCCCCAGCACCACGGTGCGGACCTAAGCCCGAATCAGGGCGCGTCCGTCCTCACGCTCGATACCCCGCGCACCAAGACCACTCACTTATTGCACTACAATGGTGCAAACCCCAGGGCCCGTGGCGGCACGCACCGCGTCGACGCTACCGCGGTGGCTGGCCCGCAAATTGCTTGGCAAGCGCCAAGCGTTCTCCATGGCCCTGTCATGCCTCACACTGCCTTCAGTGGTCTCGATTTTCTCGACGCTGCCATCCTCGCGATCACCGGCGATGGCCGTCTGACTTACCACAATCCCGCCGCAGCCGATTTGCTGGGGCTGCGCGACGAACAATACGGGCTGCCGCTCGAAGCGTGCCTCGGCAGCGACAGCGCCATCGTCCAGGCGGTGCGGCACGCCTGCCGCGTGAACCAGAGCATTACCGAGCATGAAATCCTGTTGCCGACGCCGCAAGGCGAAGCCTATGTCTCGTTGACCGCGAGCCCGGTGGAATCGGCCGAGGCGGTGGCGCTGATCGAGATCCGCCAGATCGACCAGCAGCGCCGCATCGCCAACGAGGAGCGGCTGCAGGCGCAGCAGCAGGCCAACCGTGAGCTGATCCGCAACCTGGCGCACGAGATCAAGAACCCGCTCGGCGGCATCCGTGGCGCGGCGCAACTGTTGTCGCGCGAGCTAGAAAGCCCGCAGCTCAAGGAATACACGCAGGTCATCATCGAGGAGTCGCAGCGGCTGCAGAGCCTGCTCGATCGCCTGCTCACGCCGCACCGCTTGCCGCAGCTGTCCGAGATCAACGTGCACGAGGTGCTGGAGCGCGTGCGCAGCCTGGTGCTGGCCGAAACGCCCAATGGCCTCGCGGTGAAGCGCGACTACGACACCAGCGTGCCCAGCCTGATCGGCGATCGCGAGCAGCTGATCCAGGCCGTGCTCAATATCGTGCGCAATGCAGTGCAGGCGATGGCGGGCGTAGGCGAGATCTTCCTGCGCACCCGCATCGCCCGGCAGGTGACGCTGAACCGCAAGCGCTTCCCGCTCGCCATCGTGGTGCAGATCGTCGACAACGGCCCTGGCATTCCCGACGCGCTGAAGGACACGCTGTTCTACCCGCTGGTGTCCGGGCGCCCTGGCGGTACCGGCATCGGCCTGCACCTGGCACACACCTTCATCACCCAGCACCACGGCACCGTCGATTTCGACAGCCGCCCCGGTTACACCTGCTTCACCCTGCACCTGCCGCTCAACGGCTGGCCCGTCGCCCAAGGACAAGGAAAAGACCACGCATGAGTACCGTCTGGATCATCGATGACGACCGTTCCATCCGCTGGGTGTTCGAAAAGGCGCTGACCCGCGAAGGCATCGCCCACCTGACCTTTGCCTCCGCCACCGAGGCGCTGGCGCGGATGGAGCGCGATGTGCCCGAGGCCGTGGTCTGCGACATCCGCATGCCCGGCGAATCGGGGCTCACCTTCCTCGAGATCGTCAAGCGCAGCCATCCGGGCATGCCGGTCATCATCATGACCGCGCACTCGGATCTGGAAAGCGCCGTGTCGGCGTTCCAGGGCGGAGCCTTCGAATACCTGCCCAAGCCGTTCGATGTCGACGCCGCCATCGCGCTGATCCAGCGCGCACTGGCCGAGGGCGAGCGCCAGAGTGGCCACGAGGAGGCGCCTGTCTCCACACCCGACATCCTCGGCCAGGCGCCGGCGATGCAGGATGTGTTCCGCGCCATAGGCCGGCTCAGCCAGTCCGCCGCCACGGTGCTGATCACCGGCGAATCGGGGTCCGGCAAGGAACTGGTCGCCCGCGCGCTGCACCGCCACAGCCCGCGCTCGGCCAAGCCGTTCATTGCGATCAACACCGCCGCCATCCCCAAGGAGCTGCTGGAATCCGAGCTGTTCGGCCACGAGCGCGGCTCGTTCACAGGGGCCGAGGCGCGGCGCCAGGGCCGCTTCGAGCAGGCGGAGAGCGGCACGCTGTTTCTCGATGAAATCGGCGACATGCCAGCCGATCTGCAAACCCGGCTGCTGCGCGTACTATCGGATGGCTACTATTACCGCGTCGGCGGCCATGCGCCGATCAAGGCCAATGTGCGGGTGATCGCTGCCACCCACCAGAACCTGGAAGAGCGGGTCAAGGCCGGCGTCTTCCGCGAGGATCTATTTCACCGCTTGAACGTGATCCGGCTACGGCTGCCGTCCTTGCGCGAGCGCCGCCAGGATATCCCGCTGCTGGCCAAGCATTTCCTCTCACGCTCGGCCGCCGAACTCGGCGTCGAAACCAAGCGGCTCTCGGAAGAGGCCATGGCACGGCTGACTGCGTTTTCCTTCCCCGGCAACGTGCGCCAGCTGGAAAACCTGTGCCACTGGATCACGGTGATGGCGCCAGGCGCCGTGGTCGAAGCCGACGATCTGCCGCCCGAAGTGGGCGAGCAGGCCATCAGCCTCAATGGCCACTGCACGCCGTCGGGCGACTGGAAGTTGATGCTGGCCGAAGACCTGGGCGCACGCCTCGCGCGTGGCGAAAGCCGGGTGCTCGACGAGATCATGCCGGCGTTCGAGCGCACGGTGATCGAGCGCGCGCTGGCACACACCGGCGGCAAGCGCATCGAAGCGGCCGAATTGCTGGGCTGGGGCCGCAACACGCTGACACGCAAGATCCAGGAGCTGGACATGGATGGCGAGGTGTAGCGCGGGCCCGCCACTGGACAAAACGCCCGGCTGGCTGCCGGGCGGTTTTGTTGGAACGGGCGGTGTCAGTCCACGAAGTCGATATCGAAGAGCTTGCCGAAGTTGGCAATCTCCAGCACCGAGCGCACCGTTCCCTTGACGTTGATCAGCCGCACCTGGCGACCGGTGGCGCGCTCGTTCAAGAGCAGCAACATGCCGAGCGCAGCCGAATCCAGATAGCCCACGTCGGCAAAATCGACCTCGATCTGCTTGACCGCGCTGTGGTCCAGCGCCGGGGTCGTCGCCTCCTTGAAGGTGCGATGCGCCTCGAAAGTGAAGTTGCCATCGAGCCGGATATGGGCCAGGGGTGGGGCGAGCGTGAGCAGGGCTTGCATGGGTTCTCCGTGACGTTCAGGCGGTGGTTGCCACCAGTGTAGCGGGTGTATCGACGCCGTAGCGGCGTAGCGTGCGGCGGTAGGCATCCAGTAATTGCCGCGCCTTGCCATTGCCCGGGTCGAGCTTGCGTGCGCGGACCAGATAAGTGTGCGCCAGCGCCATGTACTGCGCGTGCCAGCCGTCGCGATTGACCAGCGCCAGAATGGCATTCACTGCGTTGAGCAGCACCTGCACATTGCCCGACAGCGATTCGAGCGCGGTGACGAAGCGTTCGGCGGCTCCGGCCAGATCGCCCGACTGCGCGGCGCGGACCGCTTCGTTGTTGAGCTCGAGGATATCGGCCGTTGCCGCCCGGACCAGCGCCGTGCCGGTTTCCGGTTCGCCGATGGCGCGATACAGCCCTTCAACACTGGCGATCAGCTCCATATCGTCGTGGCTGCTGCGCAATGCCGCGCGGGCATAGCCCTCGCCCACTTCGCGCATGCGCCGCGCGTAGCAGGCGTGGGCCACCTCCAAGAGCACCGATGCGGGTGCATCGTCGATGGCGTCGAGCTCGGCACACGCCTCTTCCAGCATCTGCCGCGCCTTGTCGCGTTCTGCGCGGCTATCGCCGCCCAGCTCTTCGGTGACGGCGGCAGCGATCAGCTGTTGCACCACGCCGGCGGCGGCATCGCCGCGAAAATCGTGCTTCAGCCGCGCGGCGGTGCGGCGCGCCGCGCCCGGATCACCGCGTTCGAGCTGCACCCGCGCCAGTTCGCCATAGAGCGCCGGATCGCGCCAGAACGAGGTGCGGGCCAGTTCGATCGCCTGGTTGATCCCGGTCTCGGCCGTTGCCAGATCGCCGTTGCGATGCGCCAGCCGGCCCAGCGCACGCTGGCGCTGCGCCACCAGCGGCGACTTGGCCGCCGCTTCGGCCAGCACCGCCTGCGCACCTGCGGCATCGCCCTGAGCCACCAGCGTTCGCGCCAGCCAATCGTAGGCCTCGATCACCAGTTCGTGCTCGACACGCACGCGCTCGAAGCATTGCTGCGCCTCGCCATACTGGTGCAGCGCGAACTGCGCTCGGCCCAGGCCCAGCAAGGCCCAAACGACTTCGTGTTCGGCCAGCAGCTCGCGATAGAGATCGCGGGCACTGGCATGCTCGCCGATCTGGGCCAGCAGGCGCCCCTTCATCCGGCGAAACCCTGCCACCTCGGTCAGATCGTCGCCGGTGAGCGCCGTATCACATGCGGCCAGCGCAGCGAGGTAATCGCCTGCACGCACCGCCTCGTCGATCACGCGAAAGTGCCCCTTGCGCCGCATCGCCCGCTCGATACGGGCGATCAGTTCACCACCGGAAAAGGGTTTGAGCAGGTAGTCATCCGGAGCGAGCTCGGCGGCGCTCATCACCTGCGCCACGCGGCGCTCGCCGGTGACGACCATGAAGATGGTCGAGGGCTTGAGCAGCTGGTGACGCTGGCAGGTCTCGAACAGGTGGATGCCGTCAAAGCCCTGGCCGAGGTCGAACTCGCACAGCACGATGTCGTAGCCGGACTGGTTGAGCCGCGCTACCGCATCGGCCGAGCGCGCGGCAAAGTCGATCTCGACGATGCCGAGCTCGTTCAGGCCGCGCCCGAGCGCCGCTCGCATTTCGCTTGCGCGATCGATCACCAGCGCGCGTCCGCCGGCAAGCGTAGGGGGGCGGCGTATTTCGGCCATGGGCATCCTGGTATGAGTGGGGACGCGGGTCATCCCTCTTGGAGTCGCCAAAACCCCGTCTGGCTAGGTGGTGCTCACTGGCCGTACGCCTACTACTGCCTGCAACCGAAGGGCGTCCGGTTTACCGCCTTTCAGGGCGCCCGGAGGAAGTCCGGGTCATCGCCTTTCAGGGCGTTTCGCGCTTCTTGCCAGAACCCCTGCTCCGGGTTTGTGAGCGGCTCTTACTTACATCATTAACTTACAGTGTAGGTTTTGCCCAGTACCGGGCGTCGCTTGGGTGCGAAGTGTGGCGTCCATCACGTTATCGGCTGCAACTTGGCATACGCGACCGCCAGCCATTTGGCGCCGTGGTCACGAAAATTCACCTGCACATTGCCGGTGGTGCCGCCTTCGTGGTCGATCACCACGCCCACGCCGAACTTGGGATGCTGCACCGTCATGCCGATGACGAGGCCATGCCCCGGGTCGGCCGCCTTGTTCACGCGCGCGGGGCTGACACCCTGTGGCGCATAGCCCCGGTTGAGGAAGTGCAGCAATTCCTGCGGGATCTCATCGAGAAAACGACTGGCGAGCGGGTAGCGGGTCTGGCCGTGCAACATGCGGCTTTGCGCCAGCGAGACATAGAGCCGGCGCCGCGCGCGCGTGATCGCCACGTACATCAAGCGACGCTCTTCCTCCAGCCCCTTGGGATCGGCCGCGCTGTTGTCGTGCGGGAACAGCCCCTCCTCGAGCCCCGTGAGAAAGACGGCGAAGAACTCCAGCCCCTTGGCTGCATGCACCGTCATCAGCTGCACCGCCGATTCGCCCGGCCGCGCCTCGTGCTCGCCCCCTTCCAGACTGGCATTGGCGAGGAACGCGACCAGATCGTTCTCGTCCTCGGTGACGAAATTGGCCGCGGCATTGACAAGCTCACCCAGGTTGGCCAGGCGCTCCTCGCCCTCCTTGTCGTTGCGGTAGTGCTCGGCAAGGCCGGAGAGCTCGAGCACGTTGGCCACCAGGTCCGGCAGCACCTGGCCCTGGGTCTGCTGGCGCATGTTCTCGATCAATTGCACGAAGCGCCCGACTGCCGCCGCGCTGCGCCCGCTCCCGCCCGCGCACGCGGCCTGCCAAAGGCTGGCTCCGGTGATGCGCGCGGTTTCCTGGATGGTCTCGACCGTGCGGTTGCCGATGCCGCGCGTAGGGAAGTTGATCACGCGCAGCAAGGCGTTGTCGTCATCGCTGGCGGCGACGAGTCGCAGGTAGGCGAGCGCATGCTTGATTTCCTGGCGCTCGTAAAAACGCAGCCCGCCATAGACGCGATACGGCAGGTTGGCCTCGACCAGCGCATGCTCGATCACGCGCGACTGCGCATTCGAGCGGTACAGGATGGCGACTTCACCAAGCTCGACGCCATCGCGATGCAATTGGGTGATTTCATCGACGATGAAATGCGCTTCCTCGTAATCGCTTGCCGCCTCGTAGACGCGGATCGGCTCGCCCGCCGCCTCCGCCGTCCACAATTCCTTGCCCAAGCGCTCACGGTTACGTGAAATCACCGCGTTGGCAGCGTCAAGGATATTGCCATGAGAGCGGTAATTCTGTTCCAGCTTGATCACGTGGCGCACCGCGAAATCGCGCTGGAAATCGACCATATTGCCAACATTGGCCCCGCGGAAGGCGTAGATCGATTGATCATCATCGCCCACCGCGAACAAGGCCGCATGCTCACCCGTCAACAACTTGAGCCAGGCATATTGCAAGCGATTGGTATCCTGGAATTCGTCTACCAGTACATGCTTGAAACGGCTGCGGTAATGTTCACGCAAGGCATCATTGCGCGCCAGTAATTCATAGCTCGCAAGCAGCAATTCGGCAAAATCGACCACCCCCTCCCGCCGGCATTGCGCCTCGTATTCGGCATAAATATGCCGTAAGGTCCGTGAGTAATCGTCCCAGCTCTCCACTTCCTGCGCGCGCCGGCCATTTTCCTTGTGGCCGTTGATGTACTGCTGCACCGTGCGCGGCGGGTAGCGCTCCTCATCCGCATCCAGCGTCTTCATCGCCCGTTTCACCGCGGCGAGCTGGTCCTGGCTGTCGAGAATGACGAAGGTCGCCGGCAGGCCGCAATCGCGATAGTGCAGCCGCAGCATGCGGTTGCACAGCCCGTGGAACGTGCCGATCCACAGCCCGCGCGGATTGAGCGGCATCATCGCGGTGATGCGGGCCAGCATCTCCTTGGCCGCCTTGTTGGTGAAGGTGACGGCAAGCAACCCGGCCGGACTGACCTGGCCAGTGCTGAGCAACCAGGCGATACGCGTCGTCAGCACACGGGTCTTGCCGCTGCCCGCGCCTGCCAGGATCAGCGCGTGCTCGGCCGGCAGCGTCACGGCAGCGGCCTGTTCGGGATTGAGGTAAGCGGTAAGCGGGTGGGTCATCGGGACGGGGTAGGATGCATTGAATAGAACGATTGTACAAAAACAAAGGGCAGCCGTCTGGCTGCCCCGAGTGCGATGCGCGCAGTACTGATTAGATGCGCAGATCGTCCACCGACTTGCCTGCAGCGATCCAGTCCAGCGCCCACTGCGGCTTGCGGCCACGGCCCGACCAGGTCTGGCTCGGATCAGCCGGGTTGCGGAATTGGGCCTTACCGGCGACGGCGGCCTTCTTGGCGCCCTTCTTGCCACCTTCGAGACCCAGCACTTCGTTCAACGAGAAACCCTTGGCAGCGGCCAGGTTCTGCAATTCAACGATCAGGTTCTGCTTGTCGGTCACCTTGCGCTTTTCGATTTCACGCGCGAGGTCTTTTTCCAGTTGAAACAGTTGCGGCAGCGACAGTGCGGACAAGTCCATCGGGTTTCTCCAATTAACAGTTGATCTATGTAGGTATTGGCACTTCAGTGGGGGCATTATGCACAGCGTGCTATTCAAATACAAGTTTTCTGCAATTCTCATTAATGCCTGCTGATATCCCATCGTTATCCGCCAATTGAAAACCCCGGCATGAAGCCGGGGTTGCGGGAGGATGAGGCCTTCGATCTATGGGCGGCGCAAAGGTTCAATGCCTATTCGGGCGATAGCCCGGCTATTGCAACCAGACATTGACGTCGACGACATCGCTTTCATCGAGTTCGCCGACCGAATTGGCAAGCTGCAGCCGCGCATACAGATACTGATAGCGCGCGACGACGAGGTCGTAGCGTACTTGATAGTAATTCTGCTCGGCATCGAGCACGTCGATGGTGGTACGTACGCCCACTTCGCGGCCGAGTTTGGTCGATTCCAGCGACGACAGGCTCGATTTCTCCGCCTGCTCCAGCGCGGTGATCTGCGCCGCGCCGCTTTGCACGCCAAGGAATGCCTGCTTGGCCTGCTGCACGCTGTCGCGCTTGGCCGATTCTAGCGTGTAGCTTTCCCGGTCGCGCAGCGCGATGGCTTCGCGCAACCGTGAGCTGCGATCACCCCCGGTGTAGAGCGGAATCGACAACTGCAGACCGATCACGCCATTGGTACTGCGATCGGTGCCGCCGGAACGCGAAATTTTGTCGCTATCCCAGTTGGCGCCATAGCTGCCGACAAGATCGAGCGTCGGCGCGGTCGCGACGCGGTAACGGTCGATTTCGCGGCGGGCAATATCGAGGCCCAGCTCCTGTGCCAGGACCGCGTAGTTGCTGCTCTGCGCGCGAGCCGTCCAGTCCGACATCACCGCCGGGGCCGGGGGAGTCGGGCGTTTGCCATCGGTGATCTTGGCCAGCTGCGCCGGATCGAGCCCGGTAAGCAGCTCGAAGGCGTTGCGCTTGATATCGAGATCGTTGCGCGCGGCGATCTCGCCGGCGGTGATTGAGTCGTAACGTGCCTGGGCCTCGTTGGTGTCGGTGATGGTGGCCACGCCCACCTCGAACGACTTCTTGGCTTGCGCCAGTTGCTGGCTCACCGCTTCCTTCTGCGACACGGCGAGCTTGACCTTTTCCTCGGCCGCCAGCACTTCGAAATAGGCCAGCGCCACGCGCAGGATCAGCTGCTGCTCGGCGTTGCGATATTCCACCTCGGCCAGCTGCGCCTGCTTGGACAACTGATCGGCCCCGACGAACACATCGGCGCGATAGATCGGTTGCTGCAGGGTAAGCGATGCGCCGTACTGATGGCCACTGGCCTCGGTCGAAGGCGTCAGCACCGTTTCATTGCCCGGATCGTACTCCTGGCGCACGGCATTGGCGTTGCCCTGCACATTGACCTTGGGTAGCCACAGCGCGCGGCCCTGGGCGTCCTTCTCCCGACCGGCTTCCAGCGCCGATCGGGCGGCCTGGTAGCTGGAATCATATTGCTGCGCCGCCCGCCACGACCCGAGCAGGTCGGCCGACTGCGCCAGCGGGGCCAGCAACAGCACACTGGCCGCGATCGACTTCAATTTCATTGCATTCCCCTGCATCGTCATTTGAGTTCTGCTGTCGGTGGTGCGATGCGCTGCCAGGCCGCGTAGAGCGCGGGCAGAAACAGCAGCGTCAGCACCGTTGCGACCAGGAGGCCGCCCATGATGGCCATCGCCATCGGGCCCCAGAAGGTATCGCGCGTCAGCGGAATCATCGCGAGGATGGCGGCCGCCGCCGTCAGCATGATGGGACGGAAACGCCGTACCGCCGATTCGACCACCGCCGTCCATGGATCGTGGCCTTGCGCGATGTCCTGCTTGATCTGGTCCATCAGGATCACCGAATTGCGGATGATCATACCCGATAGCGCAATGACGCCGAGCTGGGCCACGAAGCCGAAGGGGGCATTGAACAGCAGCAGCGCCATGGTCACGCCGATCAGGCCCAACGGTGCGGTGAGCAACACCATCACTGTCAGCCGCATGCTCTGCAGCTGGATCATCAACAGCGTCATCACCACCAGCAGCATCAACGGCATCACCGCGGCGATCGATTCCTGGCCGATCTTGGACGCCTCCAACGTACCGCCGACTTCGATGTGATAGCCGGACGGAAGTTGCGCGGCGATCTGATCCACCTTGGGTTGCAGCGCCTTCGTAACGTCCGGCGCCTGCGCGCCGTTGACATCGGCACGCACCGACAGCGTCTTCACCCGGTTGCGACGCCAGATCAGGCTCTCCTCGGCCTCCAGCTTCACTTCGCCCAATTGCGACAGCGGTACGCTGCGCCCGTTGGCGAGCTTGACCGGCAGATCGCGGATCGCCGTCAGCGAGGTGCGCTCCTCCGGAATCAGCCGCGCCACGACATCGATCAGATCGTTGTCCTCGCGGTATTGCGTCGCCGTCACGCCGGATACCGCCAGCTGCAGGTATTGCGCCAGCTGCTGCGTGGTCAGCCCCAGTTCGCGCAACTTGTCCTGGTCCGCGTGGATGCGCAGCACCTTCACCTGCTCGCCCCAGTCGAAGTGCACGTCGCGGGTATGCGGATTGCCACGCATCGCCGTAGCCACCTGCTCGCCAATCTGCCGCAACTTCGCCGGGTCTTCGCCGACCACGCGGAACTGCAGCGGGTAACCCACGGGCGGGCCGTTCTCCAGCCGGGTGACGCGGCCGCGCACCTGCGCGTAATCGCTGGCGAACAGCTGATTGACGCGGGCGTAGACGTTCTCCCGCACCTTCTCACCCTTGGTCATCACCATCAGCTGGGCGTAGTTAAGGTTGGGCTGCTGCTGATCGAGCGGCAGGTAGAAGCGCGGCGAGCCGGTGCCGGTGTAGGTGGTGACGCTCTCGACGTCCGGATCCTTCATCAGCGCCGCTTCCAGCTTCTTGGCCTCGCGCTCGGTCGCCTGGTACGACGCCGCGTACGGCAGCCACAGATCGACCATCAGCTCGGGGCGGCTGGAAGCCGGGAAGAACTGCTTCTGCACCGCCGTGCCAAACAGCAGCATGGCCACGACGAAGGCCGCCACCGTGGCAGCGATGGTGGTCTTGCGCCACGTGATGCACCAGGTGACCAGCGCGCGAAAGCGCCGGTAGAAGCGGCCCTGGTACACGTCGTGATCGTGCGCCTCCATCTTTTGCGGCAGCAGCTTGAAGCCGATATAGGGCGTGAACACCACGGCGACGATCCACGACAGGATCAGCGCGATGCCGACCACGGCAAAGATCGAGAACGTGTATTCGCCGGCGTTCGACTTGGCCAGGCCCACCGGCAGAAAGCCCGCCGCCGTGATCAGCGTGCCAGTCAGCATCGGCATCGCTGTGCTGGCGTAGGCGAAGGTCGCGGCATTGAAGCGATCCCAGCCCTGCTCCAGCTTGAGCGCCATCATCTCGACCGCGATGATGGCATCGTCGACCAAGAGGCCCAGCGCGATCACCAAGGCGCCGAGCGAAATGCGCTGCAGATCGATGCCGGCGAGCAGCATGCCAAGGAAGGTGAGCGCGAGCACCAGCGGGATCGACAGCGCGACGACGATGCCGGTTCGCCAGCCCAGGCTGAGAAAGCTCACCGCCAGCACGATGATCACCGCCTCGGCCAGCGAGTGCATGAAGATGCTGACCGCGTTCCTCACCACCGCCGGCTGGTCGGACACCGCGTGGAATTCGACGCCGACCGGCAGGCTGGCGCGCACACGCGCCAAGGTGTCGTCGATCTGCCGGCCCATCGCCATCACGTCGCCCCCCTTCTTCATCGAGACGCCAAGCCCGATCGCCTCCTGCCCCTGGAAGCGCATCTTGCTCTCGGGCGGATCGATGGTGGCACGGTGCACGGTGGCGATGTCGCCCAAGCGGAAGCGCTTACCCTGCACGTCGAGCACGGTATCGGCGACACGCCGGGTTGCATCGAAGTTGCCGGTGACGCGCACGAACACGCGCTCGTCGCGCCCCTCGATGACACCGGCCGCCGACAGCGCGTTGGTCGCGGCCAGCACCTGGTTGATCTGCGACGGCGCGATACCGAGCGCGGCGAGCTTGGCCGCCGAGTATTCGACGTAGATCTTCTGGTCCTGCACGCCGAAGAGTTCGACCTTGTTCACATCCTGGATGCGCAGCAGCTCCTGGCGCACGTCCTCGGCGTAGACCTTGACCTGCGGCATGGTGAAGCCGTCGCTGGTGAACGCATACAGATTGCCGTAGGTGTCGCCGAACTCGTCGTTGAAGAAAGGACCAGCCACCCCCTGCGGCAGGCCGCCCTGGCGCTGCAGGTCGTTGACGCGTTTCCTGATCTGGTACCAGGCATCGTCCACCTGATGGCCGCGTATCCACTCCTCCAGGCTGACGATGATCAGCGTCTCGCCGGCGCGCGAATAGCTCTTGGTGTAGTCGATCGCGGCGATGCCCTGCAGCGACTTCTCCAGCGGATCGGTGAGCTGGCGCTCGACCTCCGCGGCCGAGGCGCCGGGCCAGAACGCCCGCACCACCATGGCCTTGAAGGTGAACTCCGGGTCTTCCTTCTGCCCGAGCTTGGAATAGGCAAAGATGCCGGCCAGCGACAGCACCACGATCAGGTAGAACACCAGCGACTGGTGCTTCAGCGCCCAGGCCGACAGGTTGCCGTGCGTGGCATGCGAGGCGGGGTGTTTTTCCAGCTCGTTCATGCGCCGGCCCTCGTATCGGCCAGCCGCTTCACCTGCTGGCCTTCACGCAGCAGGTGCACGCCAGCAGTGACGATCAGATCGCCTGCTCGCACGCCCTCGACCAGCGCGGCATCCTCGATCAGCGCCGCCACCTTGACCGGTACCGCCTGCACCGTACCCGCCTTGGCGTTGAAGCGCCACACCTTCTGCGCGCCGGTATTGCCGAACAGCGCCGTCAGCGGCACGCGGGCACGGCCATTGGCCGCCGCGGTACCGGGCTGCGCCAGGCGCACGCTGGCACTCATGCCCAGTTGCACATCGGTTACCGCCTCGTCGAACGCCACCTGAGCCGGATAGGTGCGCGCCGCCGCATCAGCAGCCGGCGATAGCTCGCTGACATGACCCTTGATCTCGCGCCCCGGCAGCGCCCAGATGCGGATCAGTACCGCATCGCCCACCTTCACCGCACCACGCAGCTGCTCGGGCACATCGAGCGCGATCTCGCGCACGCCGTCGCGCGCCAGCTTGGCCACACCCTGCCCGGCGGCGACCACCTGCCCCGGCTCGGCCAGCACTTCGGTGATCACGCCGTCGGCATCGGCGGTCAGCGTGGTGTAGCCGGCCTGGTTGCGAGCCAGATCGCGCTGCGCGCCAGCCTGCTTGGCCGACTCACGCGCGGCATCGAGCGCGGTCTTGCGGTTGTCGACCTCGGCCTGGCTGACGAATTTCTGCGCCAGGAGCTGCACCGCGCGCTCGTAGTCCATCTTGGCCTGCGCCAGGCGTGCGTTGGCCGACGCCAGCTGGGCATCGGCGGCAGTGGCATTGAGCGAGGCATCCTGCGGATCGATGCGGGCGATGGCCTGGCCGCGCCGGACCACGCTGCCGATGTCGACCCGCCGTTCGATGAGCTTGCCGCCGATACGGAACGACAGCGGCGTCTCGACATGGGCACGCACCGTGCCGGCCAACTCGGCGCCGGATTCGGCCACCGCGCCGCCGACCTGCATCACGCGTACCGGGCGCACATCGGGCACCGGTTTGGTTTCTTCCTTGCAGGCGGTAAGCGTAACGCACGCAGCCAGGGCCAGCGGCCACAGGTACTGGCGGAAAAGTCTCTGCTTCATCGGGAAGGATCCTCGGATCATGGGGAATCGGTGGCGATGCCATGCAGCAGCGTGGCCAGCATGGCGTCGAGATAGCGGTACGGATCGAGCGGTGCGCCTTGGGCACAGGGGGCGAAGGCGTGCTGCCAGATCATCAGCATCACGATGGGTGCGGGAATCAGGTGCAGCAGGCTGTCGACATCGACCTGGCGAAACTCGCCGCGCCCCATGCCGTATTCGAGCACCCGCCGGATCAGCGCCTGACCCGGTGCGATGAATTCGTCGTAATAGATCTGCGCCACTTCCGGGAAATTGCGCGCCTCGGCGATCATCAGCTTGGGCAGCGCGGAAAAACGCGTCGCGCCCATGCGCTCCCACCACAGGCCGACGATGTGGCGCAGCGCATCGGCAGCGCTGCCCTCGAGCGGAGTCTGTGCAAGCTCGGCCATCCCGAGCTGCGGCAGCAGCAATTCGCGCAGTACCGCCTTGAAGATCTCTTCCTTGTTGCTGAAGTAGAGGTAGGGCGTGCCACGGGTGACGCCGGCGCGGCTGGCGATATCCTCGATCTTGGCGGCGGTGTAGCCCTTCTCGGTGAACACCTCCAGCGCCGCTTCGAGGATTTCTTGCGGCCGCGCTTCCTTGCGACGGGACCAGCGTTTGCTGAGTGGGCACTGCATCAATGCCATCCGATTTAATAAATGAATGTTCATTTATTTTCGTAGGGGAAAATACCGACGTCAATCGCGCTTTGCGCCCTCCTGCGTCAGGGAGACGAACGGCAGGACGAGCGGATTTGCATGCCGTCTGTGGTTTCGCCACGCACAAGCCGGTATCGCAGCGGTACAATCCGCTCCGTTTTCGCCGCCCGCCTAGGATCCGACATGAGCATCGCCATCACCCCGCAAGAAAAGGCCAATATCCTTTCGGAAGCCCTGCCCTATATCCAGCGCTTCTTCGACAAGACCATCGTGATCAAGTACGGCGGCAACGCCATGATCGACGAGGAGCTGAAGGAAGGCTTTGCCCAGGATGTGGTACTGCTCAAGCTCGTCGGTATGAACCCGGTGGTGGTGCACGGCGGCGGCCCGCAGATCAACGACCTGCTCGACCGCATCGGCAAGAAGGGTGAATTCATCCAGGGCATGCGCGTGACCGACGCCGAGACCATGGACGTGGTCGAGATGGTGCTGGGTGGCCACGTGAACAAGGAAATCGTGTCGATGATCAACAAGCACGGCGGCAAGGCCGTCGGCTTGACCGGCCAGGACGGCCACTTCATCCGCGCGCGCAAGATGTTCCTCAAGGGCGCCAACGCCGACGAGCTGGTCGATATCGGCCAGGTCGGTGAGATCGAGAAGATCGATCCCTCCATCGTGGCCCACCTCGATGCCGCCGACTTCATCCCGGTGATCGCACCGATCGGCGTCGATGCCAGCGGCGAGAGCTACAACATCAATGCTGATCTGGTGGCCGGCAAGCTGGCCGAAGTGCTGCACGCCGAAAAGCTGATCCTGATGACCAATACGCCGGGCGTGCTCGACAAGGACATGAACCTGCTCACCAAGTTGACCGCACGCCGCATCGACGAGCTGTTCGCCGACGGCACCATCTCGGGCGGCATGCTGCCCAAGATCTCCTCGGCGCTCGATGCAGCCAAGAGCGGCGTCAATTCGGTGCACATCATCGACGGCCGCGTGAAGCACGCGCTGCTGCTGGAAGTGCTGACCGAGCAGGGTGTGGGCACGATGATCCGCGCCAAGTAAGCCCCATCCGTATCCAGAAGGCCACCGCGAGGTGGCCTTTTGCATGCGGGGCATTCCATTCTGACCCTTGACAAGGTTGGCCGCCGGGCCAAAGCTCAAAGCTGACAACGGGGTGCCTCATGATAGAGCTCAAGTACCTGAACCTGTGCCTAGTCGAACCCTCCGGCGTGCAGGCGCACTTCATCCAGCAGGAGCTGGCCAAGCTGGGCGTCACGCGCGTCGAGCACGTACCCGACGGCAAGTCGGCCATGGAACGCATCATCGGCGGCCCACCGCTCGACGCGCTGCTGTGCGCGCTCTACCTGCCGGACATGACCGGTACCGATCTCGTCTATGCGCTGCGCGAAGACAGCGAGTACGGCCACCTGCCCTTCATCCTGATCTCGTCCGAGACGCGGCCGCAGGTGCTCGAACCGATCCGCCAGGCCGGTTCGCTCGCCATCCTGCCCAAGCCGTTCACCCACGAGCAGCTCGCCTTCGCGCTCAACAACACGCTGTCCTTCCTCAACGCCGACGTCGATCGCGACGCCTTCGCCCTGCTGCATGTCGATGACCTCAAGGTGCTGCTGGTCGACGACAGCGCCATGGCACGCCGCCATATCCGGACGATCCTGGAAAAGCTCGGCTTCGAGCATTTCGTCGAGGCCAGCAATGGACGCGAAGGCATGGCCGCGCTCGATGAGATCATGTTTGATCTTGTCGTCACCGACTACAACATGCCCGAGGTGGACGGGCGCGAGCTGACCGCATACATCCGCTCCCGCAGCGTGCAAAGCACGGTGCCGGTGCTGATGGTGTCATCCGAACACAATGAGGGCCGGCTGGCCGCGGTGCAGGAGGCGGGCGTCTCGGCCATCTGTGACAAACCCTTCGACACCGAAAGCGTCAAGGCGCTGCTGGTACAACTGCTTGCGCTCTGATCACAATAGGCGTGGCCGGCGCGCCCTTGCGGTTTGAAGGCCTGCGACTAGATTGGAAGTGTCCCCACCGCCCGAGGCTTACCAATGAAGAATGCCCGCCACCTGTTGGCCGAGAAACAGCTGAACGAAACGATCTCGATCTCGCCCCAGGCCACTGTCTACCAGGCGCTGCAACTGATGGCCGAAAAGAATATCGGTGCCGTGCTGGTGATGGAAGGAGAAAAGCTCGTCGGCATCTTTTCCGAGCGCGACTATGCGCGCAAGGTGATCCTGATGGGCAAGACCTCCGCGGGTACCGCCGTTGCCGAGATTATGACCCGGCGTCTGGTCTGTGTGCCGCCGACCATGCTGGTCGACGAGTGCCTGGCACTGATCACCGAGAAGCGCATCCGCCACCTGCCGGTACTCGACGGTGACAGACTGCTGGGCATCCTGTCGATCGGCGACCTGGTACGCGAGAAAATCGCCGATCAGGAGTTCACCATCGAGCAGCTTTCGCATTACATTCACGGACGTTGATCCAACCCCATCCTCGCCCAGCCGGCCGCGCGCCGGCTTTTTGCTGCCATGCCCCATCCTACCTGGCTGTTCGATCTCGACGACACGCTGCATCACGCGCACCGCCACGTCTTCCCCGTCATCGACGGCGAGATGACGCGCTGGATCGCCAGCCGGCTCGCCGTGAGCAAGGAGCAGGCGGACTGGCTGCGTCGCCACTACTGGCAGCGCTATGGCGCTACGCTGCTTGGCCTGATTCGTCACCACCAGGGCATAGACCCGGACGACTTTCTCGACGCCGTCCACCCGCTGCCGCGGCTAGTGGCCCCGCTCCATCCGGTTGCCGGGCTGAAGCGCACGCTGGCGCGCCTTCCGGGACGCAAGGTGCTCTATACCAATGGTCCCACCCACTATGGCGTCGCCATGCTCGCCGCCCTGGGCATTTCGCGACACTTTGTGCGCGTGGTGGGGGTCGACGCGCTGTCGCACACGCCCAAGCCGTTTGCCCGCAGCTATAGGCGGCTGTGCCGTCAACTGAAGCTGCAACCGCGGCGCTGCATCATGGTCGAGGACAGCATCGCCAACCTGAGGACGGCCAAGCGCCTGGGCATGAAGACGGTGTGGCTGCGCCCCCATCGACGCGGTCACGCGGCGGTCGATGTGCTGCTGCCTGGGTTGCATCACCTGCCGCTGCGTCGCAACGGCTGGCAATGAAAAACGGGCACCTTGGTGCCCGTTTTCGCTCGCTGGCCGACCATTACAGCTCGACCTGCGTCCCCATCTCGACGACGCGGTTGGGCGGAATCTTGAAGTAGCTGGTCGCCCGTGCCGCGTTGCGGCTCATCAGCGCAAAGAGCTTGCGCCGCCAAAGCGCCATCTCGGGGTACTTGGCCGCGACGATGGTCTCACGCGACAGGAAGAACGAGGTCTGCATCGCATCGAGATCGAGCTCAGGCTGCAGCGTCGTCACCTGCTTGAGGATGGTCGGCACGCTCGGCTCTTCCTTGAAACCGTAAGTCGCGACGATCTGGTAGAACGTCTCGCCCAGCTTCTTCACCACCACCTGCTCGCGCGCCGCCACGTAAGGCTCGTCGGTGGTCGCCACCGTCATGAACACCACCTGCTCGTGCAACACCTTGTTGTGCTTGAGGTTGTGCAGCAGCGCGTGCGGCACGCGATCGGCGTCGCCGGTCATGAAGATGGCGGTGCCCTCGACCCGCTGCGGCGGGCTGGCTTCGATCAACTCGACAAAGCCCTCCAGCGGCAGCTCGCCCTGGTGCAGCCTCTCGTTCAGCAAGACGCGGCCGCGCTTCCACGTCATCATCAAGGTGAATGCGATCACGCCGACCAGCAGCGGGAACCAGCCACCGTCGTGGATCTTGAGCGCGTTCGACGAGAACAGCATCACGTCGATCACCAGCATGACCGAGAGCAAGGCGAAGATGCCGGTGCGTGCGGCGCCGGTGAAACGCTTGCCGAGCACGGTGAAGGCCAGCAGCGTCGTCATCACCATGGTGCAGGTCACGGCAAAGCCGTAGGCGGAGGCCAGATTGCCCGAGGTGCGGAACAGCAGCACCAGCACGATCACCGCCGACAGTAGGAACCAGTTGATGCCCGGCACATAGATCTGGCCAATCTCGGTGTCCGACGTGTGCTCGATATTCATGCGTGGCGCGAAACCGAGCTGGATCGCCTGGTTGGTCATCGAGTACGCACCCGAGATCACCGCTTGCGACGCGATCACGGTGGCGACAGTCGCCAGCACCACCAGCGGCACCAGGCCCCAGGACGGCGCCATCAGAAAGAACGGGTTCTTGATCGCCTCGGGGTTCTGCATCAGCAGGGCGCCCTGGCCAAAATAATTGAGTACCAGCGCCGGCAACACCAGGCCGAACCAGGCGCGGCGAATGGCGGGGCGGCCGAAGTGGCCCATATCGGCGTAGAGCGCCTCGGCGCCGGTCAGCGCCAGCACCACGGCGCCGAGCAGCACGAAGGCCTGCCAGGCGTGGTGAACGATGAACTGCAGCGCGTAGATCGGGTTGATCGCCGCCAGCACGTACGGGTACTGGATCACCTGCCACAGCCCCAACAGGCCCAGCGCGGTGAACCACAGCACCATCACCGGGCCGAACACCTTGCCCACGCTGGCCGTGCCACGTGCCTGCAGCACGAACAGCGCAACCAGGATGACGATGGTCGCCGGCACGATATAGCCGTCGAAGCGGTGCGAGATCACGCCTATGCCTTCCAGCGCGGACAGCACCGAGATCGCTGGAGTGATGATGCTGTCGCCGTAGAACAGCGCCGCGCCGAAGATGCCGAGCGCAGTGAACAGCAAGGCACGCCGCGTTCCGGTACCGGCCTCGCGCAGCGCCAGCGCCATCAGCGCCAGCACGCCGCCTTCACCGCGGTTGTCAGCGCGCAGGATCAGCACCACGTACTTGATCGACACCACCAGCACCAGGCCCCAGAACACCATGGACAGCATGCCAAACACGTTTTCCTGGATGATGGGCAGCGGCACATGGCCGTTCAGACACTCCTTCAGCGTATAGAGCGGGCTGGTGCCGATGTCGCCGTAGACGACGCCGAGCGCGGCCAGCGTCAGCGCGGCCTGGCTGGAAGGGGAACTCTGGGACGATTGCATGGGGGCGGCTTGGATGCGAGGTTGCGCGGATTATAACCGTGCCACCGCCGGCTCACCCGGATTTGCCGGCCGCAGTTGCGGCAATGCAGCATGTACCTGCGTCCAATCGAAAAACGGCCCCGGATCAGTCTTGCGCCCCGGCGCGATTTCGCTGTGGCCGACAATGGCTTCCAGCGGGTAACGTTTGGCCAGCGCGTCCAAGAGTTCGAGCAGAACCTGGTATTGCGCCGGCTCGAACGGCACGAAATCGCTGCCCTCGAGCTCGATCCCCACCGAGAAATCGTTGCAACGCTCACGCCCGCACCAGTTCGACGCGCCCGCATGCCAGGCGCGGGCTTCGGTCGGCACGAACTGCAACAGCTCACCGTCGCGGCGGATCAGGAAATGCGCCGATACTCTGAGCTTTGCCAGCTCGTCATAGCCCGGCTGGGCGGCCGGGTCGATGCGGTTGGTGAACAGCCGCTCGATGTCGTCGCCCCCGAACTGGCCGGGCGGCAGGCCGATATTGTGGACCACGACGAGACGCACCCCATCGCCATCCGGCCGGGCATCGCAATTGGGGCTGGCGATCTGGCGCGCCTGGTCGCAGTAGCCTTGTTCATCGATCTGCATGATCTTTTCCGGCAAGGCCACCCGCATGCGTACGCCAACGGTATAGCCAGTAGACGAGGGCCAGCGCGAACGTGGTCGCGGCCGACACATAGAGCGCGGCGTAATGCAGCGCTGCAAATAAATGTGCGCCGCACAGGGCTCCCAGCAGAAAGCCGGACACCACCACGAGGCACAGCGTCAGCCTGCGCGGCTCGACTGCCCGCCCGCGCAGCCACTGGCCGAGCGCCAGACCCAGATCGGTCAGCATGCCGGTCACGTGGGTGGTGCGCACCACCGCGCCGCTGTACGTGGTGCCCATGCCGTTCTGCAAACCGCAGGCGAGCCCAGCCAGATAGCTGCCCCAGATCAGCTCGTGCTCCAACAGGGGCACCGCCAGCACCAGCGCGATCGTTTCAAGCCCCAGCACCATACCGTAGCGGCGACCAAGCCGCAGCGCACCGTCGCCGATGATAAGGCCGCTGAGCAGCGCGCCGCCAACGAAGGAGGCAATCACGGCCAGCAAGTGGCCGGATGCGCCCCATTGGCCCTGGGCCAGCGCGGCACCGAGCAAGGTCGTGGTGCCGGTCAGGTGCGTCACCGCCTGATGCTCGAAACTGAGATAGCCGACCACATTGACGAGGCCCGCCACCCAGGCGAGCACGAAACCACCCAGCCAGACCCAGCGCGGCAGCTGGAACAGCATGGCTAGAACCTGCTCACGGTCTTTTCGCACCAGCGTTCGCGGCAGTGCTGGCAGCGCGCAAGGCACGAGACACGCTGTGGTACGGGTACCACAAGTGGCGCGTAACGCCGCGCGCTGTCGGCAATGGCGCGAACCCGAAGGGCCGGCCCGTAAAACGGTCACTCACTGCGTTGCACTCCTTGCCAATAGCCACTGCTATTGGCAGCGTCGTCCGCCTTGTGCCTGACCATTTTACGGACCGGCGCCGGCGCGAAAAGATCGTGAGCAGGTTCTTAGTCCTTGCCCGCGATACCGAGTCGATCCATCCGGTAGCGTAGCGAACGGAAGGTGACACCCAGGTGTTTCGCCGCCTGGGTGCGGTTGCCGTTGGTTTTTTCGAGCGCATCGGCGATCGCGTTGCGCTCGACGCGGTCGAGGTAGTCCTGCAGCGGCCCACCGGCGCCACCGGTCTCCACGTCGCCTTCGAAGGTCTGTGGCTGCAATTGCAGGTCATCGGATGTGATCGTCGTGCCATCGGAGAGCGCCAGCGCCCGCTCCAGCGTGTTTTCCAGCTCGCGCACATTGCCCGGAAACCCATACTGACGCAGCGCCTTCAGCGCGTCGGTGGCAAACGCCGGCATGCTCATGCCATTTTGCTGAGCGAGGCGCGCCAGGACGTGTCTGGCAATCAGCACGATGTCATCGCCCATCTCGCGCAGCGGCGGCATCTTCAGCTCGATCACATTGAGCCGGTAATAGAGATCCTGGCGGAACTTGCCGCCCTCGACGCAGCGCGCCAGGTTCTGGTGCGTGGCGGAGATCAGCCGCACGTCGACTGCATCCTCGCTGGTGCTGCCCACCTTGCGCACCTTGCGCTCCTGAATCGCGCGCAACAGCTTCACCTGCATCGCCAGCGGCAGATCGGCGACTTCGTCGAGAAACAGCGTGCCGCCGGTGGCGGCCTGGAAGAAGCCGTCTCTATCCTGGTCTGCACCGGTGAACGCGCCCTTGCGATAGCCGAAGAACTCGCTTTCCATCAGGTTCTCAGGAATCGCGCCGCAGTTCACCGCGACGAAAGGCTGGGCGGAGCGATTGCTGCGCGCGTGGATCAAGCGCGCCGCGCGCTCCTTGCCGCTGCCCGATTCGCCGGTGATGTAGACCGGGGCCTGGCTGCGAGCGAGCTTCTCCACCAGTTCCAGCACCTGCTGGATCGCGGGTGAATCACCGAGCAAGGGCCGATCGCCGACAGGCAGCGGCGGCGTTGCCTCCTCGGTGTCATCGAGGCGCAGTGCCGATTTCACCAGCGTACGCAGTTGTTCCAGCGACACCGGCTTGGCGAGATAGTCGAACGCGCCGGCTTTGAGCGCCGCCACGGCATTCTGCGTGCTGCCGTAGGCGGTGATCACGGCGACCGGTACATCGAGCCGCGCTTCCTGGATGTATTGCACCAGCTCCAGCCCTTCGCCGTCCTGCATGCGCATGTCGGTCAGCACCAGATCGTAGGCGGTGCTCCCCAGCATGCCGCGCGCTTCCTTGACGCCGTTGGCCGTATCGACGTCCAACCCCATCTTGATCAGCGTGAGTTCCAGCAGCTCGGCCAGATCGACTTCGTCGTCGACCACCAGCACCCGGCGGGCATTCCTAGGTTTTCTCGCCATCTGTCACCTCGAAAACGATGCGGAAACACGCGCCCGACTCCACCGGCACGTATTCGAGCCAGGCCGAATTCGCGGCGCAGATCTCGCGGGCAATATACAGCCCCAGGCCGGTTCCCTTGGATTCGGTCGTAAAGAAAGGCTCGAACAGTTGCGTCTGCGCGTCGGCCGGCACCGGCGGCCCGTCGTTGAGCACGTCCAGCCGCCAACGGCCGACTTCATCGCGCGCCACGGCGAGCCGCAAACTACCCGGCTGCCTGCTGCAGTAGCGCCAGCCGTTACGCACCAGGTTCCATAGTACCTGCTGCAGATGGGCCGGATCGAAACGCAGACGCGCCTCCGGGGGACACTGCCAGACGATCGCGATATCGATGCCCTCGCTTTGCGTCACCTCGTCGACAAAAATCACCAACCAGGGTGTAAGCTCGATTTCGATCCGCTTGAGACGATCGCGCCGGTTCAGTTCCAGCACGTCGGCGACCATGCGCTCGAGCCGCGCGGCATTGTCGTTGATGATGCGGGTCAGCTTCTGGCCCAATGGGTCATCTGCCGCTTCCTCCGCCAGCAATTGTGCGGCGTGGGTAATGGCACTCAAGGGATTGCGGATCTCGTGCGCCAGGTTGGCAGTGAGACGGCCGAGCGCGGCGAGCTTGAGCTGCTGCGATTCGCGGCGCAGCCGGTCCATGTCCTCCAGGTAAATCAGTACATCGCCGCTGACTGTGAACGAGGCCGGAACCAGGCGCGGGCGCAGCGTCTTGCGGGTGACCGCCGCCTGCACCAGCGCGGGCTGGGTATAGGGATCATCCCGCCAGCGCATCACCGCCGCAGCCAGTTCCGGCAGGTACAGCGCCAGGGGCCCGCCGGGCTCGGCACGCCCGCCTATCAGCCTGACCGCCTGTTCATTGGCCTGCCGGACATTGCCGGCCGCGTCGATGACCAGCACGCCGTCGGACACGTCCTGCAGGATGCGGGCATTGAGCTGGCCCAGGTTTTCCAGGTCGACGCCACGCTGCTGCGCCAGCGCCTCGCTCTCGCGCGCATAGCGCGCCAGCCGGTGGGCAAGCCATGCCACCGCGAAGCTCCCCACGCAAAGCAGCACCACGTTGCCGTAGTCGTCCTCGCGCGCCACACCGCCATAGATGCGCAGCGAATGCTCGATCAGGAGCGCGATGCTGGCGAGCGCCGCGTGGAACAGCGTCATCCGGCCGCGCGAAATCAGACCGGCGGCGGCGATATAGCACAGCAGCAGGATGCCAAGGCCGCTGCGAATACCGCCGAACAGGTGGACCAGCGACACGATGAAGGCGATGTCGGTCGCCGCATGCAGCGTCAGCTGCAGATCGAAGCGTGGCAGCCGAAAGCGGATGCCGAACAGAAAGCCCAGCCCTGCCAGCGTGTAGGCGGACGCCAACCAGAGGAAGGCGTTCCAGGTTCCTTCGTTGTCGAAGGCTCCCGGCGTATACCAGCCCACGCCGACCAGCAGCGCGATGACCGATAACAGCCGGAAGGTATTGAGCAGGCTGAGCGAGCGCCAGTAAACCTCGCTCACGGCGTGGCTACTCACGCTACTCTCGCTCACCCCTGGACACGCAGCGGTGCGCCATCGAGATGGCGCGACAGCTCCGATAACGCCGCCTCGTACACGCCGCGCTTGAACTCGATCACCGCGTCGAGCGGCGCCCAATATTCGTTCCAGCGCCAAGCGTCAAACTCGGGATGCGTGCTGCGCCGCAGACAGACATCGGAATCGCGGCCAACCAGCCGCAGCAGGAACCAGATCTGCTTCTGGCCCTTGTAGGTGCCGCGCCATTCGCGGCGCACCCAGTTGATCGGCACGTCGTACTTCAACCAGTCGCGGGTACGACCCACGATGCGCACGTGCTCGGGGGCGAGGCCGACTTCTTCCATCAGCTCGCGAAACATCGCCTGCTCCGGCGATTCGCCCTGCTTGATCCCGCCCTGCGGGAACTGCCACGAGTGCTCGCGCACCCGCTTGCCCCAAAACACCTGATTATGCTGGTTGAGTATGATGATGCCGACGTTCGGACGATAGCCGTCACGATCGAGCATGGGGTAATACCTTGTAACCGTTAGTTAACGTTGATTTTTCCACATCCGGCGCAGCTTGCAAACCGCGGCAGCGCTTTCTTTCCGGCCGAATGGCGTCGGAACAGGTTCAGATGAAGAGGCGCCGGTCGTTATGCGGGTTCATGCGCGCCAGATCGGCGATGAACTCGGCGAACTCCAGCTCGTACTCCGCCTCGAGTCGGGACGCACGCTCGGTGAGCCGCGCCCACTGCGGGCTGTTCTGGTTGCGGCGGAACGCGAATGCCATCACGTTGCCCTTTTGCCGTGCCGGCAGGCACAGCAAACGCCCGTCGAACACGTCTGAGAGCCGCTCGCAATAGCTGGAAAAACGCTTGTCCGAGCCCCACAGGTTCACCGCCAGCACGCCGTTGTCGCTGAGCTTGTCGCGGCAGCTGGCGAAGAACTCGGTGGACGCGAGCGGCGCGGCAATGCCGGTGGCCGAGTAGGCATCCATGATGATGAGGTCGATCTCGCCATCGGGCAGACCCGCGACGTGCGCGGCGCCATCGCCTGCCAGCACCGACAGGCGCTCGTCATCCGCCGGCAGCGCGAACATGCTGCGCGCCACAGCGATCACCTGCGCATGCAGCTCCACACAGGTCAGCCGGGTTTGGGGCAAGCGGGCGTGGATCCACTTGGCGATCGATCCACCCCCGAGGCCGATCAGCAATGCCTCCTTCGGCGGCTCGATGAACAACAGGAAGCCGAACAGGCAACGCGTATAGGCGAGCACCAGCTCGGACGGATCGGATACCCGCATCGCGCTTTGCGTGTCGTCGCCGCCAAAATGCAGCTTGCGGATGCCGAACTCTTCGGAGATATCGATCGCGATCTCGTCCACCGCCACAGCGGAAACACGCTTGGAGCGGAACAGCATCAGTCCTCGCCCCCGCAACCGCCCGCATCGCGCGGCCTGGAAGCCAGGATGGAAATGCGGTTGGGCTCAGCGAAGCTTTCCTTGTCGAAGGCCTTGTCGCCGTCGGCACGCGGCGTACCGTCCGCCTTGATGTTGGCGAAATCGTAGCGCGTGGTATCGGCCAGGTGCGACGGCACCACGTTGCACATGGCGGTGAACATGGTTTCCAGCCGGCCGGGGAAGCGTTTGTCCCAGTCGCGCAGCATGTCACCGACCACCTGGCGTTGCAGGTTGGGCTGCGAGCCGCACAGATTGCACGGGATGATGGGAAAACCCTTGGCCTCGCTGTAGCGCTCGATGTCCTTCTCGCGGCAGTAGGCCAGCGGGCGGATCACGATATGGCGGCCATCGTCCGACACCAGCTTCGGCGGCATGCCCTTCAACTTGCCGCCGTAGAACATGTTGAGGAACAGCGTTTCCAGGATGTCGTCGCGGTGATGGCCCAGCGCGATCTTGGTCGCACCGAGTTCGTCCGCCACGCGGTAAAGGATGCCGCGGCGCAGGCGCGAGCACAGGCTACAGGTGGTCTTGCCCTCTTCGACCACGCGCTTGACGATGCTGTAGGTGTCTTCTTCGATGATGCGATACTCGACACCCAGCGCGGCAAGATATTCGGGCAGCACATGCTCGGGAAAGCCCGGTTGCTTCTGGTCCAGGTTGACCGCGACGATGGAGAAATCGATCGGCGCGGACTTCTGCAGCCCGAGCAGGATATCGAGCATGGTGTAGCTGTCTTTGCCGCCGGACAGGCACACCATCACCCGGTCGCCCTCTTCGATCATGTTGAAATCATTGATCGCGTCGCCCACGTAGTGACGCAGGCGCTTGGTGAGCTTGTTGAGGTTGTACTGGGCCTTCTTCTCGGTATCGGCAAGCGGGGCGGTGTCGGTGCTGGCGTTCATGGCGGGATAAGCATGGGGCGCCAAGGCGCCCCACGTAGATGTTTGAATTGACGCGGATTTTACCCGATCCGGCCGCCATTCCCAAGCGCGACGGGTCTATTCGAGCGTGATGCGTAGCGGGCGATGATCCGATCCGAGCGCCGGCCCCAGCGTCACGGCACGACTGCGTATCGCGCCGCGCAGCAATACCCGGTCCAGCGGCAGCAGCCACCAGCCCGCAGGGCCCCAGGTGGGCCACACGCCGGACCCCGCCTCGCGCAGATCGGCCGCGACCAGGAAATCCGCGTAGCGCGGCGAGAACGGCGTGCTGTTCATATCGCCCAGCACGATCACCGGCGCCCGTTCGGCGCGCACAGCCTGCGCCAGCGCGCTGAACATCGCATCGCGGGCCCGCGCCAGCGCACCGTCCAGTGGCGGAGGCGGGTGGATGCCATAAATCACGCGGCCATCATCCAGCACCGCGCGCACATAGGGATAAGCGCGATATTCGCCTTCGACCTCGACGACCTCACACGCCCGCAGCGGCCGGCGCGATGCCAGCAGCAATCCGAACGGGCTATTGGCCAGCTGGCGGCAACTTTGCGGATAAGTCACCAGCACCCCGGCTAGCGACCCGGCGATGTCCTCTGTCACCTCGGTCAGAAAGAGCAGATCGGCGTTTTCACGCCGCAACCAATGCGCAGCCGGTGCCAGCGCACCGTTCCGGTAATACACATTGAAGGCCACGATCCTGAGCGGCGCAGGCCTCGTCACGGCGTGCCCCTGCGGCACGCGTAGCGGGGCTGCGATGAACCACGCCTGCCACAGCGCCAGCGTCAGCAGCAGCAAGCGCCACCAGCCACGCCCCACCAGCAGCGCAGCCAGCAACAAACAAGGCAGATAGAACAGCGCAAAGTGGCTGAACAGCTCGAGCAGCCAATGCCAGCGGCCCAGCATGCCCAGAACGCAGGCAGGCGCAGCCAGGATGCATAGCAGGCGCAGCCGCGATATCAGCCAGGATCGCGCCGTCACAGCACCACGCTGCGCCCGCCGTCGACCGGCAGCACCACCCCGGTGAGATAGGGCGCTTCGAGCAGGAAATGAATGGCCTGCGCCAGATCGTCCGGCGTGCCGATGCGCTGCAGCGGAATCGACGCGTTGATGCGCGCGCGCTCCGCCTCGGTGAACACGGCCATATCCTCCGGCCACAGATTGCTTCCCGGCGCCACCGCGTTCACCCGCACATCCGGCGCCAGCTCGCGCGCCAGCGATCGGGTCATCGCCACGAGCCCGGCCTTGGCCACTGTGTACAGCGTCAGCTCGGGATGAGGGCGATCGACATGGATATCGGCGATGCTGATGATCACCCCCTGGTTGCGCCGCAACTCCGCCGCCGCCGCCTGCGCCAGGAACAGCGGCGCCTTGAGGTTGGAGCCCAAGAGATCATGCCAGGCCGCGTCGGTGTAACTGCCGACCGGCGTCGCGAAGAACGACGAAGCATTGTTGATCACCGCGTCGATCCGACCGAACGCGGCAAGGCAGGCCTCGACCAGTTCGGGCAGGCGATCGGTCTGCAGCAAATCCAGCGCCACCACCGCTGCCGAATCGGCACTTCCCGTGTTCAGGCTGCCCGCCAGCGCCTCCGCCTCGGCGCGGCTGCCACGGCAGTGAATCATCACACGCCAGCCCTGCGCATGCAGGTAACGCACTATGCCCGCGCCGACGCGGCGGGCGCCTCCGGTTACCAGCGCAACCTTGCCGTGCCGCGTTGCGGCCATGTTTACCATTCCAACCATCGCTCTGGGCCTTAGAATTGGGTTTTCGCCGAATTCTGCTGCCCAGATGTCGCCATCGCAAGCCACGCCCCCACTCCCCCTGCCCGGCAACGACGCCCTGAGCGCGTCGCACCAGTTGATCGCGCGCATCCGCGCCGAAATCGATGCCCGTGGCTGGCTGTCGTTTGCCGACTACATGGCGCTGGCGCTCTACAGCCCGGGCCTGGGCTACTACAGCGGCGGCGCCACCAAGTTCGGCGAGGCGGGCGACTTTGTCACCGCGCCCGAGCTCTCGCCGCTGTTCGGCGCGTGCGTGGCCGAAACCATCGCCCCGGTACTGTTCGCGCTGGGCGACGCCGACGTACTCGAGTTCGGCGCCGGCACCGGCCAGCTCGCCGCGCAGATTCTTGCCGAGCTGGAGCGGCTGGAACGCTTGCCTAGGCGCTACTGCATCGTCGATTTGTCGGCCGAGCTCGCCGCGCGGCAACGCGCCACGCTGTCCGCGCTGGTGCCGCATCTCGTCGATCGGGTGCAATGGCTCTCCGAGCTGCCCAAGGATTTCGTCGGCTTTATCGTCGGCAACGAAGTGCTCGATGCCATCCCTTGCAACCTGGTCTATCGCGATGCAGCCGGCGCGCTGTTCGAGCGCGGTGTGGTATGGCGCGAAGGCCTCATTTACGAGGACCGATTGCTGGCGCCCGGCCCCTTGCTGGAGCTGGCCGCCGCGCTCGACCTACCCAGCGACTACCTCACCGAGATCCAGCCGCAGATGCACGGTTTTGTGCACAGCGTGGCGCATAGCCTCACCCGCGGCGCAGCGCTCTTCATCGACTACGGCTTTCCCGGCAGCGAGTACTACCACCCGCAGCGCAACGCCGGCACGCTGATGGCGCACTACCGCCACCACAGCCTGACCGATCCGTTCTGGCACCCGGGCCTCACCGATCTGACCTGCCACGTCGATTTTTCCGCGGTGTACGCCGCTGCCGACGCAGCCGGCCTACAGCTGGAGGGCTACACCAGCCAGGCGCAATACCTGCTCGATACCGGCGCGGCACAGCGGCTGGAGCAGCTGCAACCTGCCCAGTACCTGCCCGGCGCGTCGGCGCTGAACAAGCTCACCAGCCCCGCCGAAATGGGCGAGTTGTTCAAGGCCATCGCCTTTTCCAAGAACTTGGCGCTGCCCGGCCTGTTGCCTGGGTTTTCACGATCCGACGATTCGTGGCGCCTGTAGCTGCTTGACAGCCCATCGGCACGGCGGCACAATGCCCGACTCTTTGGCTATGTAGCTCAGTCGGTTAGAGCACAGCACTCATAATGCTGGGGTCACAGGTTCGAGTCCCGTCATAGCCACCAGATACCAAAAAGCCCCGACTTCGGTCGGGGCTTTTTGCATTGGCACGTCGTCGCGCTTGCCGGCACCTCGCTCGTGCAGCTGACTCAGCCGCTTGCGCTGTCAGCCCCTACTGCCAAAACTCAGGCAGACGGACAGCCATCCGTTGCCTCGGGGCGCTGCAGGACAAAATAGTCGAACCAGCCGTCGTCATCGCACCGGACCGTGCCGCTCGCAGCGAAGCCGCTACGCAGGACGACGCGACGAGAATCCGGGTTCGACGGCTTCACCACAGCCATCAGTTGCGGCAGGGCCGACAACCCAAACAGCCACTGCGTTGCCGCGCGGACGCCTTCGCTGACGTAACCGCGGCCGCGATACGCGCGCGACAACGCGTACATGACCTCGGGCGAATCAACGTGCACGCTCGGCTTGGGCCAGATGCCCAACCAGCCGATCAGCTCACCGTCGGGCAGGCAGATCGCTAGGGGGACGGCCGGGCTGTCGCTGTCGAAGCGCCCCAGATTGGTTTCCTGCCAGGCCAGCCACTGTCCGCACTGCTCAATCGTCATGGCCCAATCGGGCAGGGTTGTGGTGATTTCGGGCTGGCTGACCAGTGAGACGAGTGCAGCCAGATCACTCTGCGAGAAAGTGCGCAACAGCAGGCGGTTGGTGGAGATGCGCAAATTGCGCAGATCATGAAGCATCGAGTCGATCCTTGTTTCGCACAAATCAATAAGTAACCCGCCACGCCTACCGGCACGATGGGGGACGCGAAATGTACACGCCAGATCGACAGCGGTCTTTGCTCCAGTTGATGTAAATGGTTGTAATGGGCGCCGGCTACAACATTTCCACCGCCAAATCGGCCCGCCGCGAGCGCTCGCCGCACCGCCGTGCCTGTAATTCGGCTGGGTTGTAGCAAAACCAGCGATGCCCCATATCGCCCAGGACGTAGCCGCGTGACCTCCACCCGCAACAGCCTCGGCGCACTCTTCGCAAACTCGGCCGGCCGAAACTGTTGCGAGCATGCGACCGACCGTTCACGCTGGATGGACGGCGCTCGCCTATCGCTGCTAGAAAGGCCAGCCAAGCAAGCGGAACCCAACAACTAAGTCCGCCACCGACAGGTAAAGCCAGTGCTTGCGAGTTTTTCGGTTTGTGGTATTCGGGCAAGCACATCCTAAACACACAAATCTGCCTTTAGGGTGCCTATTTTAAATCAGCTTTAAACGCGCATAACGGGAAGTAACATTCATGAAGATCGTGAACAAACTGGCGCCAATCGTACTGGCAATCAATGTTAGTGCAATTGCAAGTGGAAACGATGTTTCAGTAACGTCCAAGGCAGATTTTCGTGACGCCGTGATAATACCTGACAAAATAAAACTCGAGTGCGTCGACTTGGGAAGTAATTTTTCGCAGTCTACGAAAAAATTCCTGGAAAATTCTGGGTGGCAGGTTACCTTGAGCGACAAGGTTGAAACGCAAACCTCTGGCACCTCCGTCAAGCTTGAGATACTGAACGCCATGAGTTCAGGCAATGCGCTTATTGGCCACCACAAATCCGTTGCCATTGCTGCAACCCTGTATAGAGACGGCAACGTAGTAGATACTTATACTGGAACCCGCGATTCTCGCGGTGGGTTCATGGGGGGACTTAAAGGGTCTTGTGAAGTTCTCTATCATTGCGTTAATACGCTTGGTAAGGACGTTACAAAATGGCTAAATACCAAGTCGCTCCAGTAGCCAGGTGTTGGGGTTCGCGTGATCAAGCGCGAGTTTGGCTACACCAAGGTGCGCTACAAAGGGCTCGTGAAGAATGCCGCGCAGGTGTTCTCGCTGATCGGCTTGATCAATCGTTACCTGGCGAGGCGAGCACTGATGGGTTGACGAGCGAAATCAGTCCGCAGCGCCAGAAACCGGGCGATCGGGGTCCATAGGCTCTCGGAATGCGGCGACAGGGGCGAAAAAAAAGACGTCGGAATCGGCTAGAAACGACTGGCTTGGAGGATGAGGCTCAAAACTGCAATCAATCGGGGGTTTATTAAGAAAATGCTACATTTTTTTACTAGTGCACTTCGCGGAAAAGCACCACTTTGGGTGGTATGGTGGGGCTTTGTTGTACTTGGATACATTTGGGTCAAAGCCCTGAGTGCCGGCTACTTTGCCCTAGCTCAGCATTTATCCTCTACCCCGCAGTGGGAAACATATCGATCTTTCTACCTTTTATTGCTGCTTCCACTTTCAATCATGATTTTTCTGCATGCTGCACTCTCGGTTGCTTTTGTATTCAAGTGCGCATCTAACACCAACTCCACCATCTTCGCCGCTCTAGCAAAAGCAGCGGTTATCATTCTAGTGATAGAGAAATTCTTACATTTTCTGGCTTAGACCAATTTAGCCCTGACAACCCGCTTTTCACGACTGCTTCCTCAAAATCGCCTTCTGGCGATTTTTTACTGCAACAGCTAATGGAAGGCTGGCGCGCCTAGATTAGACGAGATGGCGCAGCTGAACCCTGTATCCGCGATTGCGCTCCCGATGCAATCAGGCCCGCCAAACACATGCGCCAAGAGGGCCCCGCGCCTAGCGCCGGGTCATGGGGGTGGGCTTCACCGGCATGGCAATCCAGCCCATCTCGCCCGCCGCCGGGTAGCAGCGCAGGTGTGGACGGAGACTGTCGAACTGCCAGAGCTGCTGCGTGTCCAGCCAGTTTTCGTACAGGCGCTGGAACAGTGGATGGCCGCTGTCATAACGGAACCGGGCATAGAAGCCACCGGGCACCAGCTTGCGGTGCCCCGGTATCACCCGATCGGGCGGTGTCATACAGGCTTCGAACACGATGTCGTTGCGTTGCGCGAGCCCCGGATCGCCGTGGAACAGTCCGATGTAACGCGGCACGGCGCCACCAGACCACAGTGGTGGCACATCCCGCATGAAGTTGGCCATGGCGATGGTCATCGCGGAATCCTTCCATGCTCCGATCACGCGCCGGCTGATCACTGCAATGGCAGGCAGTTCGACCACCTCCGTTTGCGCGGCAACCTGCAGGGCGACGCCTTCCGGCTCGCGCGTCACGATGCCATGGCGATGGAAATCCAACGCCGCCGGCATGGCCATGCCGTTGCGGCCGATGGTGTGCTGCATGTGGGCCCGCCAGCCGGCTTCGTGCCGCCATTCGCCCGCCGTCATGCCGAAGGTGCGCAGGAAGGCCTTGGCAAAGGCGTGGTAGCCCGAATAACCGCTATCGAGCCCCAGCTCTCCCACCGGCAACGCTTCATGGCGCAAACGGCTTGCGGCATGCTGCATCCGGCGACGACGGAGATAGTCGATCGGCGAGGCATCGGTATAGCTGCCGAACACCCGCTCGAAGTGGTGCGGCGAATAGCAGGCGAGCCGGGCGAGCGAGGCCAGGTCCATCGGCGACGCAAGCTCGTTGTCGATATGATCGAACACCCGGGCCAACCGGTCCGGCACCCATGGAAAAGCATCGTCCAACGACTCCATCCCCACTCCCCCGCCGACGCTGCCGGCTTGGTGCCGTAGCGCCTTTTCTGTTCTATTGGCCCAGCATGCCCGGCGCCGCCTCGGTGCGGCAAGCCCGGGTAGCTCCGCCCGGCGTTTTACCGCCAGAAGCAGGCCAGGCGATGTATCCGGGATTGCGCAACATGTACACGCCCCCCGTTTGCCGCGTCGGTGCAGATCGAACCCTGCTTCGGTCGAAATCCGATCCCGCCAGCCACGCCGGGTCGGATGTGCAGGGTGATGCCGGCAACACTTTGCCAACGTATTGAACGGCAAGCCCCGTTGCGACACGCCGCCGGGGCTTCGTTTTTGTCCCTCCGTCTGTCCATGCCGCCCGCCGTACGCAAAGCACGGATGCCCGGCGAGCGGTTCTCCCTGTACTTCATGAGACGCTGATATGCGTGATGTGCCAACGGCACGCTCAGGGAGAAAAACATGAATTGCAAAGCAGTCCTGGCCAGCACGGTGCTGGCGCTGCTGCTTGCCGCCTGTGGCGGCGGCGGCGGGGACTCGGGTAGCGACACGGCAGCACCCACACCTTTACCCACGCCGGTTCCGCTGCCGGTGAGCAGCGTGTTGCCGCCGGTGTCGCAAGCAGAGTGGGATGAAACGGCGGTACGCAATGTGCTGCATACCTTTGCCTACGGCGGGCAGGCGAGCGACGCTCAGATCCAGGCCTGGACGCAGATGGCGCCGCAGGCTGCCATCGTGGAAATGCTGACCTTTGCCCCGTTCAACCCCAAGCTCTCTCCGGGTCGCGGTGAGGCCGATCCCTTGCGTGCCTCCGGTGGCACGCTGGCGGGACTGTCGCGCTACTGGAGCGGCGGCAGCAGCCCGATGCCCAGTTCCAATCGCGCATCGTTCGATTACCTCAACGACTGGGGTGGCTTGCAGCGCACCGGCCTGCAGGCTGGCATCACGCAGGGGCTCAATCCCTTCCTGCATCGCGTGCTGTTCTGGGAAACGAATTACCACCTGGCGGTGAACCAGGGCGCGGGCGTGGAGCAGGGCCAGATCGTGCGCTACTACGATACGTTGCTGAACGCGCTGGCGAACGGGGAATCGTATTCCCGCGTGCTGGCTCGCGCGGCAATGTCGGCCGCGATCGCGCGGCAGTACGGCCACAACCGCAACGAGTTCAACAACACCTCCCGCGTTTTCCGCGGCAACGAGGATTTTGCCCGCGAGTTCCACCAGCTGTTCTTCGGCATCCTGGGCACCACGCGCCCGGAAGACGCCACCCCGCGCGCGGCGGGCGAGGACAGTTACCACGAAGTGGTCACGGTCAAGAACACGGCACGCATGCTGACCGACATGACCGAGCAGCCGCAGAATGCGGAGGAACTCACCTTCGGCACTGCCAAGCATCATGCGGCGGCGCTGGAAATCCTGCATAGCCAGATCGCCGGCGCCACCGCGCGCGACAAGATCTTCGCGCTCGCCGAAGTGGCGATCCGCCACCCCGAATCGGAAGCCAACCTGCCGGTGAAGATCATCCAGGGCCTGGCCAACGACTACCTCGGCGAGGCGGACATGGCGCAGCTGCGCAGCTACTGGCAGCAGCAGGGCCAGTCCAAGGATCTGCTGGCCTTCCTGCAGACCTACGCGATCTCGCGCCAGTTCCACCACAGTAGCCGCGTCAAATACCTGACACCGCTGGAGCGCAACCTCATTTTCCTGAACCGCTTTGCACTCAATCGCACCGAAAGCGAGTTCACCAGCTGGTATTCGCCGATCGCCCTCATCACTTGGGACGAAGGCTTTACCACGTTCAGCCCCACGCACAACGTGTTCGGCCACCAGACGAGCGAAGAGGCGTCACTCTCGGCCGAGCTGTTCAAGACCGTCTACAACCGCAGCGTCGACAGCCTGTGGCGGGTAGCGCGTGTCGACAGCATAGGCGACGCCAATCTGACCGAGCAGGCGTCCGGCTGGGAGAAGAACTGGGGAGCGCTGGCGCCACGCGAAGCCGATGGCAGCTGGCGTACCGACCGGGTTGCCGCCTGGCTGTGGCAGCGTTTCACCGGCAACAGCCTTGCCGATTTTGGCGACTACGAACGCCTCTACACCTACAGCCTGCTCGCCACCGGACGCGATGCCGGCTTCTATTGCACCGGCAATGGCGCCGCCGGCACCAACCCGGATTACGTGTTCGGCGACGCCGATTTCGCCCCCAATGCGCCAGGCACACGCTGCCTGGCTGAGCTTGCCGACGACGCGGTGGCGCTGGCCAGTAGCGATAGCGAAATCCGCAAGAACGCCAACCGCCGCGTCGCCTACGCCGTCGCCTTCCTCACTGCATTGCCGCAAGCGCAGCTGTTGCGCGGCGAATAAGGATATCGAGATGCAACGCCGAGATTTTCTGCGCCTGAGCCTGCTCGCTGGTGGCGCCTCCGCCTTCCCCGGCCTGATCCCCGAGGCCGCCGCTGCGGTCAGCCTCAACCGCCGCAGCGTGTTGTCGATCACGCTGGCCGGCGGGCCCGATTTCCGCCACCTGTTCCCGCCCGCCATTGCCGCCAACGAAACGGCCGACAGCTATGCGTTTCGCTGGTGGGCGGCGCGCGCGGCGAGCCAGGGCATCGAAGCGGCCCAACGCAACCGCGACGGCTACTTCCAGCGCTATTCCAGCGCCTATACCTCGCTGAATCGGCCTGGCACCGCGACCCCGGCAGGTCTCGGCATCCTCGCAAGCTGCGGCTGGCTGAAGGAACGCTGGGATGCAGGCGAGCTCGCCATCGTGCACAACGTGGTCGGCGCCGTTTCGCGCGATCATGCGCATTCGCTCTTGGTGATGGATCACGGCGATCGCAGTTCCGGCCCCATCGACAACCACAAGCCCGGTTGGGGCGGACGGCTTGCCGCGGCACTGGGCGGCAACGCCCGCGTCGCCGCGCTCACCAGCTCGCCACGCCCCATGTGCCTGGGCCCCGGCGCCGGTGGGCGCGCCACCTCCGAAGTGGTGATCGGCATCGCCAATTCGCGCAAGCTGGCGCTGTCGGAAAAACCGTACACGCCAGGCGGCCCGGCCTGGCAGGTGGCGTCCAGCGACAAGGCGCTGTCGCGCAGCCTCAAGGCGTACTACCAGTCCAGGCGCTTCAGCGACCCGGCGCTGGCCCGTCTCGCCAACCATGAAAAAGTGCTGCGCGATCTGGGCGCGCGCGTTACCGCCCGGCTCGGTACTGGCGAAACCAGCGCCAGCGGCGCGCTGGTCGAGGTGCCAGCGGGAATCCGCGCGCTCTACACCGACGGTCTGCCATGGAAGAGCCGCTATTGGGGCATGCAGGCGCGCAATCTGCACGACGTGCTGGCGCTGTCGGACGTCATCAATGCTCCCGTGCTGTCGATGGACTACGGTGGCTGGGATACCCACAAGGCGCAACGCGAGAACATCGAAAGCAGCCTGTCCGACCTGTTCGCCAGCGGCAAGGGGCTGGACCTGATCTGGCAACAAATGGACCAGGCTGCGCGCGACAACCTGACCATCGTGATCTACGGCGAATTCGGCCGCCAGCTCGCTGCCAACGGCGATGCCGGCACCGATCATGGTCGCGGCAACGCGGTGCTGGTGATCGGCGGCGGCGTGCGCGGCGGCGTCTACGGCACGCCCTTCCCCGAACGGGAGCTCGCGCTGTTCGGTCGTAGCGTCAACGACGACATCCTCGGCCAGACCGGCATTGAGCATGTGCTGGGCAGCGTGGCGGACTGGGTGGCGGGCGGCAGTACCGGCAATAGCGTGTTCAATCGTGGCAACAGCCTGATCGAGGCGGGGTTCAATCCGGCGCTGTTGTTCACTTGAGCTGAGTGCCGCTCGCCAACGCCAGCGCGACGGTGGCGCGTAACACCGTCGGAACACTGCGCGCAGCAGGTAAGCGCAACACCGCCGGCAGCGGTTTGCCGGTGGTGTTTACTTGTTGAGGCGGGTGATCTTGTTGCCCTGCACGCCGGCACCAGCCATCAGGCCCTTCTGGCCGAACACGAAGGCGTAGACGTCGTCCTGGATCGTGGTGGTGGTCAGGTTGCGCGCCTTGCCCTCATCCATCACCACCACACTGGGGCCCACGCCCACCTCGAAGCCCTGGGTGTTGTCCAGCGCCGCCAGCGCCGCGTCGGTCATAAAGAACATCGCGTAGCCGTAGGTCTGCACGCCAGCCTGCAGGCCCCACGAGGCGCCGGCCGTGCTGTAGCGGGCGGCCACCTTGCCGCCGCGGAACAAGACCCCCTCGCCATACTGACCGCCGAAGCCCAGACCCGCCTTCTTGATCGCCGGGAACACCAGCGTGGCCTTGGCCTGCGCACCCAGCGTCTTGGCGGCGGGGATGCGGGCATAGAGCCGGTTGAGCGCGGTTTTCGCATCCTGTTCCAGCTTGCCATTGCCCGCGGCAAGCGCGGCAGGGCCGCATAAAGACAAGCCCAGGAATACAGTGACCCAAGGTTTCGCGTGCGTCATGATTGCCCCTCCATCTTCTTGGGGTTGTAGCACCGTATCGCTTACGCCGTTTTCCAAACGCTTGCACACTCGACCAGCGGGCTGCCGCACGCACAAAGCGGCTTCGGAAACCTACCGCTGGCCCTGATCGGGGCTTGCCAGAAACACACAGCGCGTCATGCACATAGACGCGCTTGTCCGCGTAGAAACCGATGTCGCCCTCACCGTCGTTGTCGCCGTCGATCAGGCGCAACCGCGGATCGCCATACGCGATGGACGCGCTGCTTGCACCAGCTCAGGCTGCATGAGTTAAGTCCGCTTATTGCCAGCGGGTTAGAATACCATTGCTTAATTATTTCTTACAAAAATGGGCCAAACTCAACAGAACACCGAAGCCAGCACGCCACAGTTCGCCGAGCGCATCAAGGTTAGCCGGATCGATTCGGGTACGGCCGCCTTCTGGTGGCTGATGCTGTTTGGCATGCTGGGTATGGCTCCTGGCGTGATACTTGCAATCCTGTTGTCTGCGCGCCTGGATTCCCATCCCGGCCTCGGCTTCATCGTCAACCTTGCCGGCGCGATCGCTGTTTTGTTATGCATCGCACTGGCAATCGCCGGCATGGTTGGCGCCTGGGCGTTTTGGTTTCGCCTCCATGAATGGCTGGAGCCGCGCTTGGGCGTGATTGCGCTCGATGCGGTGGTCGAGGTGCGTTGCGCAGCAGAAGGGCTGCACGTTGGTCCGCTCGGCTGTATACCGTGGCAGGAAGTGCTGGCCTGCGAGGGTATTCCCGACAGCGACGACCAGCTGCTGGTCCATACCGCCCGCTTTGACAGCCTGATGATGTATGCGCCAATAGAGCGGCTGGCTCCCGTCATCGGCTACTTCCGCAGCCAGACTCTGTTGCGCGATCTGGTCCCAGGCAACGATGAGCCGCTGCTACATTTCACCGCCCAGCCATTCAGCCGGATCCGGTTCTGGGCTTGGTGCGGCCTGGCCTGGGGCTTGGCCATCGGCTGCGGCATCCTGGTGATCGCCGAAGGAAACCAGGGCATCCTGAATCTGCTGGGCGCGTTGGTGTTAGGCCCCATGATGTACTGGCTGATCATGTATATCCCGCTCACTGCCATCTCGATTCTGGCTCCGCGCCGCACCCGTGCCTACACCTTGGCCGGCACGGAGCTGATCGCCAATGATGGATCTTGGCGCGCCGAACCCGGCACCGCCCATCTCAAAGCCAGGTACCAGAAGGGCACGCTGTATGAGCTGAACTTGCTCACGCTGCGCACAACCACCGGCCGGTACCGCTCGCTGCGGCTGGACGAGCACGAGTGGTCGCGCGTCATTCCCGCTCTGGTTCAGCACAACTGGGCGAGCGCTGCGCCGGTCCACCCCGATGCCGCTCAGTTCACCAATCTGGATTGAGCGCGGCGCGCAAAACCCGGTGTCATGCCGCTGGCAAGGCGCGAATAACACAGGCAGTGGTACACGGCCAGTGAAGCAGTCCGCGAGATTGGTTAGCGGCTCGACCCACCTCGTCTGCAGATACGGCCTTTAAGCATGTGCTCCCGGCTGAACTCAACCCATTCAAGCTCCCGGCAATTGCCGGAAGGGCGGCCAGGTTGCCGCGATGCACCTGAGGATCGAGGCCCCAGGCACGGATGATGCCGGCCGCCGGATCTGGGCGTGCCCTGGGTGGCGCCAGCAACAATCGCGTCACTGCGGACGACAGGCCCGGCTAACCGAATATTCTGGCGCGTGTATAGCCTTTGCTGGAAGCGTTGTGGACCTGGCCTGCCCGCAACAGCACCGCTCCACACGAC
>NZ_JANBVF010000003.1 GCF_024437655.1 Chitinolyticbacter albus | reverse complement strand
GCCAACTACGAGGGCTAAGATTATCGTCCGGGATGCAACACCTATGCCGGTCCCACTGAAATTGGCTTCAAAATACATACCTGGCCAGCTATAGAGCTGGCTCGCACCATCCTTATCAAGTTCAACGTGACCACCAGGATGGTAAGTGGCAGGGTCTGCAGCAGGTATGTCGGTAACCACCGGTGTCGGAACGGGACTTGAAGCAGATACGTCGGTAACCACGGGTGTCGTAGCAGGCTCGGACGCTGTCGATGTAGTGCTGTCTTCACCACCACCACACGCGGCCAAAACCAAAGCACAGGCAAGGATGTTTTTTTTCTCGGAACATCATGATTTGCCCACTTTTTCAAAGACTTAGAGCGGCCAGTGTGCTCGGCGCCATTTTGGATGCTTCTGTCCAAAATCAAAAAACTGCTTGCCTTCCGTCTGGAGCTCTGTGCGGTTCGCACTTTGTACCTACGCGGACTGCGCGTTGATACACCGCGTTGCTGATGTGAGCGGCAAGGGGCGCGCCGCCGCACACGGTGGCCTCGCGTTCGGCCTCGATCGTCTGATGACCTTGATGACCGGCGCTGAATTGATTCGCGACGTGATCGCCGTCCCCAAGACCCAGCGTGCGCACAGTCTGCTGACCCATGCGCCAAACGCAGTGGATGAAAGACATTGCGTGAACTGCCTATCCGCTTGCGTAACCCGCAACCGGCAGTTTAAGCGTCAATCTGACAAACGGTTGCAAATAGGTGCCATATTCTGTTGCATAAAATGAAAAAGTCACCCTGCAGTGCCTTTTTTTTTCCTGTCTTGCTGTGTAAAATGCAGTTCATCAGACAGACGGAAAGGAATGCATGATGGACAGACTTGGCAGCAGCAAAATGACGCATCGCTGCGGGCACCCATTGAGCAGCGTTCCGGCCATCGAGCAACATGAGGCCTACCTGATCCGCGCCGCCTTTCCGTGCCAGCATTGTTTGTGCGAAATGGCGCGCAAACAGGCGCTTGATACCCATGCTTACGTGAATCTGCAGCAGCTTTCACCAGGTATGGCGGCGTTCGTGGTCGAAGTGACGCGCACATCCGACGAGCTAGGTGATCTGCTCGCCGCCGTGGGGTATGCCAAGCGCGGTCGTTCGCGCGATGAACTTACACCGGGCGAGTTGGCGAGCGGCGCGGCGGACGAGGTCTGGCGCAAGGAGTTCTGGTTCGCCACCAGTACCGACCCGCAGCATGTGATCTCGCTGGTCGATCACATCAAGCTGGAAATGTCCTGGCTGGGCGAATACCTGCCCGGCGGCGTTACCAGCATCGATTTCTGCTCGTTCCCGAGCTGATCGGCTGCTCATATGTAGTGCAAGGAAAAAGGCGCCCTGGGGCGCCTTCTTCATGGGCTCAGGCCCGGCCGCGCAGTTTGGCCCACCACCAGCGCAGGCCGACGAACAGGAAATGCCAGTCCTTGAAGAATTCGGGTGGTTTGCCTTCGATGGCATGCCCGATGAATTGCAGGATCCAGCCCACGATAAACAGCGCGCTGGGCCAGATCCAGAGGCCATCCACCCAGATCGAAGCGATGAAGAACGGGATGGACAGCGCGATCATCGGGATGCCGAAGGTGTGACACAGCCGATTCAAGGGGTGGCGATGGCTTTGCGCATACTCGCTGATCCAGTCATCCCACGAACGTCCTGCGAACATGGTGTCCTCCTCGTTAGGCCTCGCTGGGTGTTACGCCGAACAGCTGTTGCCACAGCGTACGCACCGCGGCGAGGCCATCGGCTAGCGGCGCCAGCGCTTCGGGTTGCAGCGGGGTGCCGCTCAGGCGACCGCGGTGTTGCAAGCGGCGTAGTTCACGGTAGGTGTTGCGAGCCAGTTCGGCGAGCCCGGCATCGATCAGGCCGTGCCCGGCGGCGGTGGCCAGGAGGGCGATATTGCCGCGGTTGGCCGTGAGGTCAGCATGCTCGTGCGCATGGCCCAGCACCAGGTACTGCACGATGAATTCGACATCGACGATGCCGCCGCGACAGTACTTTACGTCGGCGACGCGCGCCGGGTGGGTTTCCAGCATGCGGTTGCGCATCTTGATCACTTCGTCGCGCAAGGCTGCGAGGTCGCGTGGGCGGCGCAGGATGGCGCCGCGTACCGCGTCGAAGCTCTGCCCGATGCGGGTGTCACCGGCGACAAAGCGCGCCCGCGTCAGCGCCTGGTGCTCCCACACCCAGGCCGATTCGCACTGATAGGCTTCAAAGGCGTCCAGCGTGGAAACCAAGAGGCCGGAGCTGCCGTTGGGTCGCAAGCGCAGGTCGATGTCGTACAGCGTACCGGCGGAGGTGGGGGCATTCAGCCAGTTGACGATCTTCTTGGCGAGCCGGGCGTAGGTTTCGGCGGTATCGGGGTGGGGGTCGTCGTAGACGAACACCAGATCGAGATCGGATGCATAGCCCAGCTCCTTGCCACCGAGCTTGCCGTAGCCGATGACGGCGAAATGCGATTGCTCACTGTGCTTGCGCGCCAGTTCCTGCCACGCATGTTCAATGGTGCAGGAGAGGATGAGATCAGCCAGGTCCGACAGGTGATCGGACAGCGTTTCCAGCGTGAGATGCCCCGCAACGTCCTGCGCGACCAGTCGGAACACCTGCGTGTGCTGGAAATGGCGCAGCGCATCCATTTTGGCTTCGACGTCGTCGCCGAGCGCGGCGAGCTCGCTGCGCAGCGTCTGGCCCAGGGCCGGCCAATCCGGCAATTGATACAACAGGCGCGAATCGAGCAGCTCGTCGAGCAGGATGGGGTGGCGCGTCAGGTATTGCGAGACCCAGGGGCTGGCGCTGTAAAGGCTGGCGAGCCGTTGCAGCGTCTGCGGATGTTCGGCCAGCAGCGCGAGATAAGATTCACGTCGGCCTATGGTTTCCAGCAGGTCGAGAATGCGGGTCAGCGTGGCATCGGGGTTGGGGTAGCCGGCGGCGACCTCGATCAGTGGTGGCAGGATGGCATCGACCCGCTGCTTGCTGCGCGCATTCAGTTGCTGGTAACGGCTGCCGCTGCGAAACGCGGCCAGCCGCCGCTGGATGTCGGCGGCATCGGCGTAGCCCAGCCCGGTCAAGCCCTGCGTGGTGCCGTCGCTGTGCTCGGCCTGCTGCCACAATGCCGCATGGGGATGATTCTGGTCCTGGCCGTCCGGTAGCACGAACACCTGCTCGAAATGCCGGGTGACGGCGCTGCGGTGCGCATCGAGCGCCATGCAGAATGCGGGCCAATCCGGCTGACCCATGCTGGTGGCGATCCGCTGCTGATCGTCCGGATTGCCTGGGAGGTTCTGCGTCTGCGCGTCGTCGATATACATCAGACGATGTTCCAGGTCGCGCAGGAAGCGATAGGCCGATTGCAGTTCGGTGACCGCGTCGTCCGGCAGCAGGCCGAGCCGGCCGAGCTCAGTGAGCGTCACTCGGGTGCTGCGCTCCTGCAGTGATTTCACCCGGCCGCCGCGGATCAGCTGGAATACCTGGGCGACGAACTCGATCTCGCGGATACCACCGGGGCCCAGCTTGATGTTGTCGGCCATGTCGCGCCGCGCCACCTCGCGGCGGATCTGGCTGTGCAGCTCGCGCATCGAGGCGTAGGCGCCATAGTCGAGATACTTGCGATAGACGAAGGGGGTGATCAGCTGGGAGAGGCCGGCGGCGTCGCCGGTCAGCGCGCGGCCCTTGATCCAGGCGTAGCGTTCCCACTCGCGGCCTTGCGTGAGCAGGTAGTTTTCCAGCGCGGCAAAGCTCGACACCAGCGCACCCGAATCGCCGAACGGGCGCAAGCGCATGTCGACGCGGAACACGAAGCCATCCTCGGTCACGTCGGCCAAGAGTTTGATCAGTCGCTTGCCGATCACGCTGAAGTATTCCTGGTTGCTGACGCGGCGCGCGCCGTCGGTTTCGCCATCCTCGTCGTAGACAAAGATCAGGTCGATGTCGGACGACACATTCAGTTCACGCCCCCCGAGCTTGCCCATGCCGACCACGATCAAGCTTTGCGGCGCGCCGGTGTCGGCGCCTATCGGCTGGCCGTAGCGGGTCTCATGAGCGACACACCAGGCGAGCGCGGCGTCCACCGTGACTTCGGCCAGATCGCTGACGCAGGCCACCGCTTCGGCCAGGTCGCTGCGTCCCGTTAGCTCGCGGGCGATCAATCGCGCCATCACCGTTTGCCGCAATTGGCGCAGCTGGCGCATGAAACCGGCCTCGTCCTCGGCCGGAGCGGCGAGCCAGGCCCGCATCTCGTCGGCGAGCAGTGGCGTATCGCACTGCGTCGTGGTGCTCACCGCCAGTTCCGGAGCCCGCTGGAACAGGCGTTCCAGATAGCGGCTGTGGGCAAGGGCGGGGGCCAGCGTGGAGGGGGTCACAGCATCGGTCATGGGGCGGATGTTGAAAGCGGTTAGAATGTTGCGGTTCCGAGTCGCACCGCGGCTCGCCTGCCGGTTAACCCTAACACAGCCGCGCACCTTGAGGGTGCACGCGTCGGTCCGTCATGGCTAGAGCCTTCCTGCCCCTGCTGCGCGATATCGGGTGGTCCCTGCTGCGCAAGCTGCGAGGTCTGCTGCACTGGCACTGGCGGGTGGTCCGCTGGGTGCTGCTGGTGGGGGTCGTCTTGCTCGGCTTGCTGGCGGCGGGCTGGCAGTTCTACGTCGTGCCGCGCCTCGATGCGTTTCGCCCGGCCATAGAGGCGAGGTTCAGCGCTGCAAGTGGCAGCCGTATCACCATCGCCGGCCTCGCGGGCGGCTGGCGCGGCATTCGTCCCCATCTCAGTATCGACGGCCTTATCGTCCACGGCGCGAACGGCGCGCCGGCGCTGCACCTGCAGCGGGTGGAGGCCGACTTGTCGTGGTGGTCCTTGCTGATCGGCAAGCTGGATTTCCGTCGCCTGGCGTTTAGCACGCCGCAGCTGGCCGTGTCGCGTGATGCCCAGGGGGGCTGGCTGGTGGCGGGTTTCAGCCTGTCGGGCCGCGGGGGAGGAGATCACCGCTTCTTCGACTGGCTGCTGTCCCAGCGCGAAGTCGAGGTCCGCGGTGGCGAGCTGCGCTGGACAGATGCCCTGCGTGACCGGCACGAGGAGCGCTTGCGCGATGTACATCTCACGCTGAGCCAGGTGTTTGGCCGGCACCGCTTGCAATTGGCGCTGACGCCGCCGGCCAATCTCGGTGGGCGGATCAGCCTTTCCGCCAACTGGCGCGGCGAAGGCCTTGCACTATGGCGTGGCTGGCACGGTGAGGCACTGCTGAGCCTCAAGCAGTTGAACCTGGGCGAACTGGCGCTGCGCTGGCCGCTACAGCCTGTGCCGTTCGAGCAGGCGGCGGGCCGGCTTGATGGCAATATGTCGCTGCGTTTTGCTAAGGGCAGGCTGGTGGCGGCCGAGGTGGCTGCCGTGCTGCAAGGGCTGCGACTGGTGCAGCCGCAGCGCCGGCTGGTGCTGCCGCGCTTTGACGGCACGCTGTCCTGGCGGGCCGATGCGCGCGAGCAGCGCGTACGGCTGACCGCACGGCGCGTCGTCGCCGAGCGTGGCCTTGCTTGCGAGCGTTGCGTGCTGGACTACCGCGCTGGAGCCGGTGAGCAACAGCTGCTGCTGCAGGGATGGCGGCTTGCCCCGATGCTGGCCTATCGCGCCTGGCTGCCGCAGGCTTGGCAGCAGCGCCTGGCGCCCTTGTCGGCGAGCGGCCGTCTCGAGCAGGCCAAGCTGCAGTGGCAGGATGACTTCAAGCGCTATGACGGCGAATTGAAGCTGTCCGCGGCCAGCTTGGGCTGGGGGCGCCTGGTCGAGCAACTCGCCGGTGTGGATCTGGTCTCACGGTTCGACGAAAACGGCGGCTCGCTGCAACTGAAGAGCCGCAAGCTACGGGCCAGCTTACCTGGGCTGTTCGTCGAGCCCCTGGCCCTGACGCGATTCGAGCTCGACGGGGGCTGGCGGCGCCAGCCCAAGGGCTGGGCTGTGCAAATGAAGCGACTGGCGCTGGCCAACGCCGATGTGGCGCTGGGGGCCAGTGCCAGTTATCACTACGACGGCAAGGGGCCGGGCACGCTCGATCTGAACGGCACCATTGCCCGGTTGAAGGCCGCGCGTGCCTACGCCTATCTGCCGCGTGCCGTGGGCGAACACACGCTGGATTGGCTGGCCGGGGCCCTGCGGCAAGGCGAAGCCTACGATGGCCAGATCCGCGTGGCCGGGCCGCTGGCGCAATTCCCGTTCCCGGATGACGTGGGCGGGCTGTTTCGCATCACCGCCAAGGCACGCGATGTCGCCTTGGCCTATGCCGACGGCTGGCCGAGGCTGGAGCGTATCGCGGGCGAGCTCGATTTCCATGGCCGGCGCATGGACATCCACGCCAGCAGCGCAGTGATCGGCGCGGTGCCGTTGACCGAAACCCGCGTCAGTATTCCCGACCTGGGCGCGCATGAGTCGCATCTGATCGCCGAGGGGCAGAGCCTCGCGGCCACTGATCATTTCCTGGGTTTCTTGCGTAGCTCTCCCTTGCGCGCGGTGACCCAGAGCTATGTCGACGGCCTGAAGGCCCAGGGGCAGGGCGCACTCACGCTCAAGCTCGATATTCCACTGCATGACGCCAAATCGGCGCGCGTGGCGGGCCACTATCGTTTCCACGACAACGTGCTCGATTTTGGTGGCGCCATCCCGCAACTGGCTGCAGCTGCCGGCGAACTCACTTTTACCGAGCATGGCCTCGCGATCCAGGATGGCAGGGCGCAGGCCTTGGGGGGGCATGCGCGCTTTTCCGGTGGCGTGCAGCGCGGTGCCTTCGTGTTGCAACTGGCCGGGCAGGCGCGACTGCGCGATGCGTGGCAGCGCTACGAGCTGCCGCAGCCGGAACGGGTGAGCGGCACGGTGGACTACCGTGGTCAGCTCACCGCTACAGACAAGGGTTACCGCTTTGAATTCGACAGTCCGCTCGCCGGCGCGCGGCTCGATTTGCCGCCGCCCTTGGCCAAGCAAGCGGGCGAGCCCCGCCCGCTGCGGTTTGTGGCGTCCAGTGGAGCGGGCCGAGCAGAAATCGAGCTCGGCTTCAGCAAGCTGCTGCAAGCGCGGTTTGCGCGCAGCGACGGTGCGTGGCGCGGCGCGATTGCGCTGGGGGCAGGGCCTGCACCGCCCGCCACCGAGGCCGGGATCGCGCTCACCGGCGGCTGGCCGCAGCTCGATGTCGATGTCTGGCTGGGGCTGGCAGGTGCGGGCGGCGTAAGTGGCGAGGACGGGCCGGGCCTGGCATCGGCGCAACTGGCATTCGATCGGGTGAAGGCCGGTGGTCGCTTGCTGAACAACGTGCGCTTCGCGCTGCAGCGGCAGAACGCCGGCTGGCAAGGCCGGCTGGCTTCGGATCAGACGGAGGGGCGTTTCAGCTGGCGTTCTGCCATCGCTGGCGTCTCGCCATTGCTCGATCTCAAGCTGAGCCGCCTCGATTTGCCCTTGTCGCGGGACGAGGCGGACCGTATTGTCGTTCGGTCTGCGGACACGGCGGGGCGCCAACAGGCGGTGGACGATCGCGGCTGGCCGGCGCTCAAGCTGGCGGTCGATGATTTTCGCTACGAGTCGCGTTCGCTGGGGCGGCTCGCGATCCATGCCCTGCCGCAGGCGGGCAACTGGCGCCTCAATGAAGTCTCGCTCGTGAACGACGACGGCGCGCTGACCATGAGCGGCTTGTGGCGTCGCGCCGAGGTTCGCTCGCGGGTTTCCGGCAAGTTCGAGATCAAGAGCACCGATTTTGGCCAGATGCTGGGCCGGCTGGGTTATCCCGATACGATACGACGCGCGCCGGGCTCGTTTTCCGGCGACGTGGCGTGGGATGGCGCGCCGTTCCCGCCCGACCTTGCCACGATGCAGGGCTCGCTCAAGCTCGAGGTCGGAGCCGGCCAGTTTGCCAAGATCGATCCGGGCGCGGCGCGGCTGTTGTCGGTGCTCAGCCTGCAGTCGCTGACGCGGCGGGTGAAGCTCGATTTTCGCGATGTGTTCTCGGACGGTTTCGAGTTCGACCAGATCCATGGCGAGGCCACCATAGAGCAAGGCATCGCCCGCACCCAGGATCTGACCATCGCCGGGCCGGGCGCGCAGGTGCTGTTCAAGGGGGAGGCCAATATCGTCGCCGGCACGCAGAACTTGCGAGTACGCATCGTGCCGGTGGTCGGCGATACGGTGGCGATTGCCGCCGGCGTGATCAATCCGCTGGCGGGCGTCGCCGCCTTTTTGCTCCAGCGGGCCTTGAAAGATCCGATCGGCAACCTCATTGCCTATGAATACGACATTACCGGCAGCATGCGCGATCCGCAGGTGAAGCGCGTGCGCAGCCTCGACAACCTGATGCCCGAGTTCGGCAAGCTGCGCTGAACGGAGCCCTTCCATGCAGACCTGCACCGCCGCTGCCATCCAGATGATCTCGACGCCCGAAGTCGCGACCAATCTTGCCACTGCCGCCGGATTGATCGCCCAGGCGGCCGAGCGGGGGGCGCAACTCGTGGTGTTGCCCGAGTACTTTGCCATCATGGGCGCGCGCGACACTGACAAGCTGGCGGTGCAGGAGGCGTACGGTGGTGGCCCCTTGCAGGATTTCCTTGCCGGTGCGGCAAAGCGGCACGGTATCTGGCTGGTCGGCGGCACCATTCCGTTGGCCAGCGATGATCCGGCGCGGGTACGCAACAGCTGCCTTGCCTTCGATCCGGCAGGCCAATGCGTTGCGCGCTACGACAAGATCCACCTATTCGGCTTTGACAACGGCAGCGAGCGCTACGCCGAGGCCGATACGATCACGCCTGGGGCGGAGCCGGTGGCCTTCGAGACGCCGTTTGGCCGCATCGGGCTGGCGGTGTGTTACGACCTGCGCTTTCCCGAGCTGTTCCGCCGCGAACAGCTCGACATCTGGGTATTGCCGGCGGCCTTCACCGCCACGACCGGTCGCGCGCACTGGGAAGTGCTGCTGCGCGCGCGCGCCATCGAAAACCAGTGTTATGTGATCGCCTCCGGCCAGGGCGGCGTGCACCCGACCGGGCGCGAGACCTTTGGCCATAGCCTGATCGCCGATCCGTGGGGCCAGGTGCTCGACGTGCTGCCGCAGGGTGAAGGCCTGGCCTTGGCCGAACTCAAGGCCAGCCAGCTGGAGCGCGTACGCAAGACGCTGCCGGCATTGCAGCATCGGCGGCTCTGAAACCCGACCCAGGCTGGCGCGCTTGCCAAGGCCGCGTGGCGCTGGCACTGTCGACTATCCAACCGTTTTCCCTGAGAGATGCAATGAACGCCCTCGCGATCGCCGACCAGACCCTGCTTGCACCGTTCGATTTGAACGACGGCGCGCTCGAACGCGTGTTCGGCGAGCTGGCGCGGCACGATCTCGACTACGCCGATCTCTACTTCCAGTACAGCCGCTCCGAGGCCTGGAGCCTCGATGAGGGCATCGTCAAGTCCGGCAGCTTCAGCATCGACCAGGGTGTGGGCGTGCGCGCGGTATCTGGCGAAAAAACGGCGTTCGCCTACTCGGACGACATCCGGCTCAACCCCTTGCTGGAGGCCGCGCGCGCCACGCGCGCCATCGGCCGCCAGGGTGGCAACGGCACCGCGGTGATCGCCAGGCCCGGCAACGGCCACGCGCTGTATCGGCCCATCGATCCGCTAGCCAGCCTGAACGAGGCGGCCAAGGTGGCGCTCCTGGAAAAACTGGAGCGCGCCGCGCGCGCGCTCGATACCCGCGTGGTGCAGGTGATGGCGAGCCTCGCGTCCGAGTACGAGGTGGTGTTCGTCGCCCGTCACGATGGCCACCGGGCCGCCGACGTGCGTCCGCTGGTGCGATTGTCGCTGCAGGTGATCGTCGAGGAAAACGGTCTGCGCGAGCAGGGCAGCGCCGGTGGCGGTGGCCGGTTCGACTACGGCTATTTTGATGACGAGATCGTCGAGCGTTATGCAAAGCAAGCGGTCGACCAAGCGGTGCTCAACCTGTCGGCGCGGCCGGCGCCGGCCGGCGAAATGACGGTGGTGCTGGGCAATGGCTGGCCCGGCATCCTGCTGCACGAGGCGATCGGCCATGGCCTGGAGGGCGATTTCAATCGCAAGGGATCGAGCGCGTTCTCGGGCAAGATCGGCCAGCGCGTCGCTGCGCCCGGCGTGACCGTGATCGACGACGGCACCATTGCCGATCGCCGTGGCTCGCTCAATATCGATGATGAGGGCAACCCGACGCAGCGCACCGTGCTGATCGAGGACGGCATCCTCAAGGGCTATATCCAGGACGCGCTGAACGCCCGGCTGATGAACATGCCGCTCACCGGCAACGGCCGGCGCGAAAGCTACGCCCACCTGCCGATGCCGCGTATGACCAACACCATCATGTTGGCGGGCGAGCGTGACCCGCAGGAGATCATCGCCTCGGTGAAAAAGGGTCTCTATGCCGTGAACTTCGGTGGCGGCCAGGTCGACATCACCAGCGGCAAGTTCGTGTTCTCCGCCGCCGAGGCGTGGTGGGTCGAGGACGGCAAGCTGCAATACCCGGTGAAGGGCGCGACGCTGATTGGCAACGGTCCGGACGTGCTGACGCGGGTGACCATGATCGGCAACGATTTGGCGCTCGACCCGGGCGTGGGGACCTGTGGCAAGGAAGGCCAGAGCGTGCCGGTGGGCGTGGGACAGCCGACGATGCGCATCGATGGCGGCTTGACCGTAGGCGGCACGGGCTAAAGCGCCACTCCTGGCATTGGGTGCACCGCCAGTACGTGCAGTACGTGATCGGCGCGTCGCGTCGATCATTCAAACGGCCTGCTGCGGAACATCCCCGATGTGCGCGTCGCGACGGCAGCGTTAGGCTGCCGTTGTCGTTTCCATCACTTCGATTCCCCATGATCCATTGCGACCTGCTTCCCACCGACAACGGCCTTCAGCTGGGCGTGCTCAAGCTCGACAGCGCGGCGCGGCTCAACGCGCAGACGCTGGCCATGGTGCGCGCCATGAATGCGGCGTTGCGGCTATGGCGGGAGAATGACGCCGTGGTCGCGGTATTGCTGGTCGGCGTCGGGCCGCGCGGCTTTTGTGCCGGGGGCGATTTGAAGGCGCTGTATCACGCGATGACAGCGCCCGGCGCCATGGCCGAGGGCGACGCCTTCTTCGCCGAGGAATACGGCCTGTGCCGCGACCTGCGGGCCTACCCCAAGCCGGTGCTGGCGTGGGGCCAGGGCATCGTGATGGGGGGCGGCTGGGGGCTGTTCGCCGGTGCGCATCACCGCATCGTGACCGAATCGACGCGGTTGGCAATGCCGGAAATCAGCATCGGCCTGTTTCCGGACGTAGGTGCCAGCCGCTGGCTGCACGAACTGCCGGCGAACCTGGGGCGCTGGCTGGCGCTGACGGCGAGCGAACTCAACGCGGCCGACGCGGTATGGTCCGGCGCCGCGCAGGTGGCCTTGCCCGATGCGTTGCGGCCACAGCTGAAACCCTGGCTGCAGGCCTTGCCATGGCAGGCGAACCCGGATCTGGATGCCATCTTGCTGCGCGAAGCACTGGGCGCATGGGCGGCCGCACAGCCGTGCGCCATGCCCGCGCGGCGTTGGGCGCCGCTGGCCGAGCGGATCGAGGCACTGTGCGCGGGTACATTGCCCGAGATCGCCGACCGGCTGCGTGGCGTGCTCGATACGCCAGATTTTGGTGAGGCCGCTGGGCGCTTTTACGCGGGCTCGCCCACCTCGGCCTGGCTGATCCGCCTGATGGAGGATGCCGCACGCGGGCTCGACTATGACGCGATCTGGGCGCTGGAAACGCGTATCGCTTATCATGCCTTGCGCATCGGCGACTTTCGCGAGGGCATACGCGCCAAGCTGGTCGAGCGCGACGGCCTCCCGCACTGGCGGGCGCGAGCGCTGCATGGCGAGCCGCCCGAGGACATCGTCGCCATGACAGCATCAACACTGACTTGAACTTTTCATGGTTTCACGCCATCTTATGCCGTGAGCAGCATTTGCTGCGCTTTCCTCTCGGAGACAACGATCATGCAACTCAACACCGCCAACCAGTGGGGTGGCGCTTCGCTCGCTGTCGAGCGTAATCGGGTTCTGCGCAACACCTACTACCTGCTATCGCTGACGATGATCCCGACTGCGATCGGTGCCATGGCCGGTATCGCGCTGCAGTTCCAGATGAGCATGATGTGGGGTCTGCTGCTGTTCCTGGGCGTGAGCTTCGGTGCGTTCTACGCGATCGAGCGCACCAAGAACAGCCCGATGGGCGTGGTCATCCTGCTTGCCTGGACCGGTTTCATGGGCCTGTGGCTGTCGCAGATGCTGCAGCGCGTGCTGGCGTTCTCGAACGGCGCGCAGCTGATCGGCATGGCCGCGGTGGGCACCGGCGCGATCTTCTTCACGCTGGCGACCATTGCCACGGTGACCAAGAAGGATTTCTCCTTCATGGGCAAGTTCCTGTTCATCGGCCTTGTGGTGGTGGTGCTGGCAGCCATCGCCAACATCTTTCTCGCGATCCCGGCGCTGTCGCTGACGATCTCGGCCGTGTGCGTACTGCTGTTCTCGGCCTACATCCTGTATGACGTGAGCCAGATCGTGAATGGTGGCGAGACCAACTACGTGACCGCCACGCTGGCGCTCTACCTCGATATCTACAACCTGTTCACCAGCCTGCTGAACCTGTTGTCGATCTTCGGTGGCGAACGCGACTGACCGGTCGCGCACCGCGCAACGCCGCCTGCGGGCGGCGTTGTCGTTTCCGTGCCGGGCATGGGTTAGTCCGCATGGCAACAGCGGCCGCCGTGCAGCTATCCTAGCCGCATGTCTGGTTCTTCTTCCCCCCTGCACTGGCACGGCCGCCTGCCCTGGCTGCTGGCCCATGCCGCGATCGGTCTCGTGATGCTGGTCCTGCTCGGCTACGCCTGGATGGATCACCGCCAGACGCATCGCACGCAGGAATCGACGCTGGCGCAGGATCTGCTATGGCAGCAGCAGGGGATACGGTTGCATCTGCAGACCAACCAGAACGTGCTGGAAAATCTCGCGTACGGGCTGGCGGCCGATGCGATCAACATGCGTGATTTCAGCGCCCGAGCCGATGCGCTGATCAAGGTGAATCCGGAGCTGCTGGCCATCGAGTACCTCGATCACCGCGGCGTGCGTGTCGGCGGATTGCCGGTTTACAGTGGCCGGCCGAGCAGCCTTATTCCGCTCGAAGATGACCGGCTGCAGGAGGCGATCGATGGCGCCGCTGCGCTCGGTCATGCGGTGTATTCCAATGTGATCGTGCGCAACGAGCCCATGGTTGTGCTGGTGGTGCCCTATTTCAGCGGCACCGTGTACAGCGGCGCGGTGCTGGCAACGTACTCGCTGTCGCAAATGTTGCAGCAGCGCATTCCATGGTGGATGGTGCAACGGTACGACCTGCAGCTGATCGATGCGCGCGGCGGCATCATCGCGCCGACCGGCGTGGAGCTCAAGCCGGGCGCGACCACGCAGGAAGTCGGCTTCGAGCCGCCTGGCCACGGACTGAAGCTGACCGCGGGCATCCGCGAAGCCCCGGCCTCGATGCGCCATGTCTGGCTGCTGGCGTCGGTGGTGCTGTTGCTGGCCCTGCTGTGGTGGATGCTCATCCTGCTGCGTCAGCGCATGTACGAGCGTCAGCAGGCCGAAGCGGCGCTGCAGGACGAAATGCGCTTTCGTGCGGCGATGGAGGATTCGCTGGTAACCGGCCTGCGCGCGATGAACAAGAATGGTCGCATCATTTACGTGAATCCGGGCTTTTGCCGCATGGTGGGCTGGCAGGCCGAGGAGCTGATCGGCCATCTGCCGCCGATGCCGTACTGGGCGCCGGAGGCCCTGGAGGAGTGCGCAGCGGCGTATCGCGGCATACTGGAAGGGCAGGCGCCCGCCAACGGTTTTCAGTTGCGCTTCATGCGGCGCAACGGCGAGCGCTTTGACGTGCGCCTGTATTCCAGTCGCCTGGTCGATGGCCGCGGCGAATCACGCGGCTGGATGGCTTCGCTTTACGACGTCACCGAGATCAAGCGCGAGCGCGAGGCGCTGGCTGCGTCGCGCACGCAGCTGCTCACGGTGCTTGAAGGCCTGGAGGCGGCGGTGTCGGTCACCGATGTCAGCACCGGGCGCGGGCTGTATCGCAATCGCCACCACGCCGACACTTTCGTGTTCTTCGACGAAGGAGATTACTGCCTGGCGCCGCTGCTGCCCAATGGCTCGCTGGGCGCGGATTGCCTCGACGCATGCACCGGACGCTGGTACCACGTGCAGCGGCGCAGCATAGACTGGGTGGACGGACGTCGGGTCTGGCTCGATATCGCCGCCGACATCACCGACCAGCACGGCGAGGCCGAGATGGCGCGCTTGCAGAGCGAGAAGCTGCAGCACACCGCGCGCCTGGTCAGCATGGGCGAGCTGGCGTCCAGCCTCGCGCACGAACTCAACCAGCCGCTGGCGGCCATCGGCAGCTATGCGGCGGCCGGGGAGGAGTTGCTGTCGCTGGAAAAGCCGCGCGTCGAGCGGGCACGCGAAGTCATGGTCAAGATGAGCGAGCAGGCGCGCCGCGCCGGCCAGATCATTCGCGGCATCCGTGATTTCGTCGCCAAGCGTGCGCCGCGTACCGAGCCTTGCCGGCTCGACGCGGTGCTGGCGGTGCCGCTGCAGCTGTTGGAGCCGCTGACGCGACAGACCCGCGCCGCGATTTCCGTGGCCCTGCCCACCCATCTGCCGGCCTTTCCGGGCGACGCCGTGATGCTGGAGCAGGTGCTGTTCAACCTCTTGAAGAACGGGCTGGAAGCGATCGCGACGATGCCGGCAGGCCACCCGCGCGAGATCCACGTTAGCGCCGAGTTGCTGGGCGATGCGCTCGAAGTGAGCATTGCCGATACCGGGCCTGGCATGCCGCAGGCCAGCCAGCCGTTCCAGCCTTTTTTCAGCACCAAGCCCGAAGGGCTGGGTGTGGGGCTCAATATCTGCCGTTCGGTGCTGGAGCAGCACCGAGGCCATTTGCGGGTCGAACCCAATCCTGGGGGCGGCACACGCTTCATCTGCCGTTTGCCCGTGGCAAGCGAACTGACCACCAGTGAGGAAACATGAGAGCGATAGCCATCATCGATGACGATGTCGCAGTGCGTGATGCGCTGACGTTGCTGTTCGAAACGCGTGACTGGAATGCCGAAGCCTTCGATAGCGCCGAGGACTTCCTGGCGCGAGCACATCCTCCGGCCTACGGCTGCCTGGTGATCGACGTGCGCATGACCGGCATCAGCGGATTGGAGCTGTTCGATCGACTCAAGGCGCAGCCCTATCTGCCACCGGTGATCTTCCTGACCGGCCATGGCGACGTGCCGATGGCGGTCGCCGCGGTAAAGGAGGGCGCCGCCGACTTCCTGGAAAAGCCGTGTGATCACCGTACGCTGGTAGCCAAGGTCGAGGCCGCGCTGACGGACGACGCGGCCAATCGCAGCGACTGGGAGGCCCGGCAGAATCTGAATGTGCGACTGTCCGAACTCACGCCGCGCGAGCGCGAGGTGCTGCGCGAACTGCTGGCTGGCAAGCTCAACAAGCAGATCGCCGATGTACTCGACATCAGCATCAAGACGGTTGAAGTGCACCGCGCCCGCATCTACACCAAGTTGCGGGTACGTTCGGCGGTCGAGCTTGCCGCCTTGCTGAAGGACGTCCCACTGGCCGAAATCACCACGCAGTAAGGGGCGGACGAGTGCAAGGAGGCGCTGTGCGGCGCCTCCAGCCTGGATCGGGGTTACTTGCCTTTCTTGGCAGGGGTGGGCTTGGCGGTGGGCTTGACTGCGGCCGCTTTGGCGGGCGAGCCCTTGCCCACGGTGACTTCGCCCTTGATTTTGCTGTAAGTGCCTTCCTTGATGCCCGGCACATTCGTGAGGTCGTCGGCTGACTTGAATGGACCGTGCTTGGTGCGGTAGTCAACGATGGCTTGCGCCTTGGACGCGCCGATTCCGGGCAATGCTTCGAGCTGGGCCGCGGTGGCGGTGTTAATATCCACGGCGCCCCAGGCGGTGGTGCTCAGGAGTGCGCTGCACAGCAGCGCGGTCAGCCATTGCTTCATGTTTACACCCTCCATTTAGTGACGAGAGCCTTTCTCTCTATCTGACTCTAGTTGTCATGATGTGAATTGCTATCGCCATTCGTCAGGTTGGATTATGGCTGGAATAAGCGCGCAAGCGTCGGTCGATCACTACGAAAACTTCCCGGTCGCATCGATCCTGATGCCGCGCCGTTATCGCAAGGCCGTGGCTGCGGTCTATCATTTTGCCCGGCACGCCGATGATCTGGCTGACGAGGGCGATGCTACTCCGGCGCAACGGCTGGCCGCACTGGCCGACTGCCATGCGGAGCTCGCGCGCATCGAGGCGGGTGAAGTGCCGCAGACCGCAAGATATCAGGCGCTGGCGCCGGTACTGGGCCAATACGATGTGCCGGTTTCGCTGTGCCACGACCTCATCTCGGCGTTCGAGCAGGATGTCTCCAAGGCGCGCTATGCCGATTTTGGCGAGGTGGTGCAGTACTGCCGCCGTTCGGCGAACCCGGTGGGTCGCATCCTGCTGCATTTCTTCGGTGAGCTTGACGAGCGTAAGCTTGCGATGTCAGACGGTATCTGCACCGCCTTGCAGTTGATCAATTTCTGGCAGGACGTCGCCATCGACTGGCAGAAGGACCGCGTCTATCTGCCGCAGGACGAAATGGCGCGCTTTGGCGTGAGCGAAGCGCAGATCGCCGTGGGGCGTGTCGATGGCGCCTGGCGTCAGCTGATGGCTTTCCAGGTCGATCGCACCAGGCGCATGTTGCAGGCCGGCGCGCCGCTGTCCCTGCAATTGCCGGGTCGCATCGGGCTCGAGCTGCGGCTGACCGTGCTCGGCGGGGATGCCATTCTGACCCGGCTGCAGCAGGTGCAGTACGACATGTTCCGGCACCGACCCACTTTGGGCGCCGCCGATTGGCCACGCCTGTTGTGGCGCGCGCTGAGAAAGCGCTGATGCGGCGCGCGATGCTGTGGTGTTGTCTGCTGCTGGCGGGCTGCCTCGATCTGGACCTGCCGCGCGGCGAAGCGGTCAAGGGCGAGATCGTTGAAGGGCGGGTCATTGCCGTGGCCGATGGCGATACGCTCACCGTGCTCGACGATGGCCTGGTTGAACACAAGCTGCGCCTGGCGTTTGTCGATGCCCCGGAAAAGGCACAGGCCTTTGGCAACGTCGCGAAGTGGCAGCTATCGAGTCGTGTGTATGGCCGCGCCATCCGCGCCGAGCTCATTGATGTCGATCGCTATGGGCGCGGTGTCGCGCAGGTCTGGCTGGGCGGCGAAGACGTCAATCTGGCGCTGCTGAACACGGGTTATGCCTGGCACTACACCCGCTATGCCGAGCGGATCCAGTCCGGCACCGAGTTCGCGCGCTACGCCGCGGCAGAGCGGCAGGCGAGGGCGGGCCAGTTGGGGTTGTGGCAGGGGGCCAGGCCGCAGCCGCCATGGCAGTATCGACAGCGCAAGCGCGCCGGCACTTAGCCGGGGCTATTGCGCGAGCGGGGTGAGCTCGACCGCGGAGGCGGGGACGGCCTGCGGCGTGGGCAGTGGCGTGACGCTGGGGGGCGACTTCTTGGTCTGGATCGCCGGGCGCGGCGTCTGGCCCTTGGGAAGGTAGAGATCGCCCTTGAAGCCGCACGCAGCAAGCGTCAGGGCCGCGAGTAACAACAGGGGTGCGCGCATCGCCGGGCCGTTGGTGGCAAAATCGCGATGTTATCACGCAGCGCAGACCCTTCCATGACCGAATCCGAATTCCTCGATCTGACCGACGCTGTATTTGCCCGCATCGAAACCGCGCTCGATGCCGCCGGGCTCGATACCGATACGTTGCGCGCGGGCAATGTGCTTGAAATCGAATTCGACGATGGCAGCAAGGTCATCGTCAATCGCCACGCTGCCAACCAGGAGCTGTGGATCGCCGCCCGAAGTGGCGGCTATCACTATCGTCTGCTCGATGGCGCCTGGCGCAATACGCGCGCCGCGGGCGAGTTCTACACCGATCTGGCAGTGGCGATCACATTGCATGCCGGCGAGGATTTCGCATTCTGAGCCTGGCCGACTGGGGATGGCCGCTGTCGCTGTTTGCCTCGGCGCTGTTGTCGGCCACCTTGCTGCCCGGGAACTCGGAGGCCGTGCTCGTGGCCTACCTCGTCAAGCACGAAGGCACGGCCTGGCTGGCCCTGTTGCTGGCAACCGTGGGCAACAGTGTAGGCGGCGCGATCAGCGTGTGGCTGGGGCGACGGCTGCCAAGGAAGGAAACGCCCGCGCGCGCAGCCTGGCTGCAACGGCATGGCCCCTGGGTGTTGCTGCTGTCCTGGGTGCCGCTGGTGGGCGATGCGCTGTGCGTGGCGGCAGGCTGGCTGCGTTGGCCGTGGCGCAAGGTCTGGCCGGCCTTGGTGGCCGGCAAGCTGCTACGCTATCTTGCCGTGATTGCCTCGGTCGAGGCCGTGATTTGAGCCCGCTTCGTTTCCATGTCTGAGAGCCGATAGTCGATGTCCCACCTCCTGGTGCGCCGGACCCTCCTTGCCATCGTCGCCTCCGTGCTGGTGATCCAGCCAGTGCTGGCGCTCGAGAGCGAGCTGCCCAATCTCGGGGACACCTCGAGCGATTCCTTGTCGAGTGCTGACGAGCGCATGATAGGCGCATCCGCAATGCGCGAGATCCGCCGCAGCGGCATGCTGCTCGACGATCCGGAACTCGTGGCTTACCTCAACCAGCTGGGCGGGCGCCTGGTCGACGCCAGTGGCGAGACGCAGACCTCGTTCACCTTCCTGCCGCTGCGGGATCCTTCGGTCAATGCGTTCGCGGTGCCGGGCGGGGTGATCGGCGTGCACAGCGGGCTGATCGTCACCGCACAGCACGAGTCCGAGCTCGCCAGCGTGCTGGCGCACGAAGTGGCGCACGTGTCGCAACATCACCTGGCACGCCTGATCGAAAGCCAACGCATCACGCCGTGGATGACGCTGGCGGCCATCGGCCTTGCCATACTCGCGGCGCACGCCGGCGCGGGTGACGCCGCAGCGGCTGCAGCGGCTGCCGGCCCGGCGCTGGCGGTGCAACGCCAGCTCGATTTCACCTATGCCTTCGAGCAGGAGGCGGATCGCGTCGGCATGCAGACCTTGACCCGCTCCGGCTTCGATCCTGCGGCCATGCCCGCCTTCTTCGAGCGGCTGCAAAAGCACAACCGGCTGGTCGAGAACAACGCGCCGGAGTTCCTGCGCACCCACCCGGTGACCTACAAGCGTATCGCCGATGCGCAATCGCGCCTCAAGGAGGTGCCTTACCGCCAGGTACCCGACAGCGCCGAGTTCCTGTTCATGCGCGAAAAGGCGCGGGTGCTGCAGGGCGACGCGCGGGCCATGGTGAACTACTACACCAAGGCGCTGACCGAGGGGCGTTTCATCAACCGCGCCGCGCACCTGTACGGCTATGCGCTGGCGCAATTGCGGGTGAACGAGCTCGATGGCGCCAGTCGCAGCCTCACCGAGGCGCGTAGCGCGCTGGGCCGGCCCCATGCCGCGCTCGAATACCTGAACGGCCAGTTGCTGCTGGCGCAGGGCAAGCCCGCCGAGGCGGCGAGCCAGTTGCGGGCTGCGGCGCAGCGTTTCACCGGTAGTCGTGGCCTCGTCTACGGTGAGATCGATGCGATGATCGCGGCGCGCCAGCTCGATGCGGCACTCAAACTCACGATCAATTCGCAGGAGCTCTACCCGTCCGATGCCGAGCTCTATCAGCGCGAAGCGCGCATCTACGAGGCCAAAGGCGAGGCGCAGCGCCAGCACAAGGCGCAGGCCGAGTACTACATCCTGTTGCTGGAATACGGTCCAGCCATCGAGCAGCTGCAGATCGCGCAGCGTCAACCTGGCAACGATTTCTATCTGCTCTCCGCCATCGATGCCCGATTGCGGGAGCTGCAGGAGGCGACGGCCAAACAGGCCAAATGAGGCATGCGACCACGCGAGCGCGCAATGGACGTCAATCCTTGCTGCTTGCCTGGCCGAGGCGGACGCGCAGGATGTCCAGATAGAGGTTGGGATCGGGCGGCGTGCCGTGTCGCTGTGCGTGCCAGATCATTTCGCCCAGGCCATCGACCATCAGGTGCAGCGCGGTGTGCTCGTCGCCATAGTGCTCGCACAGTTGCTGGTAGAGCGCGCGCACGCCCGGGGGCTGGTCGATCGAGAGCTGCTCCTCGATGGCCAGGTGCATCGAGATATGCAGGAAGGGGTTGGTCTCGCCGATCTCCGGCGGCCAGTCGCGATCGAGGTAGTCCAGGCTCAGGTAGCGCTGGTACTCGGGATGGCGCAGCAGCACGCCGACGGTGATGCGTTCCAGATCGGTCAGCGGCGCCTGGGCGCCGTGCTTTTGCCAGGACTCGATAAAAAAACGCCGGGCTTCGTCGCGAGTGGGGTTGAACAGCATGGAGGTGGCGAGGATGATCGAGCGCTGATTATCCCCCAGCCGGCGCTCGCTTACGAGCCGCGCCGATCAGCCCGGCCCGGTTCGGCCAAGGAGACAGGCAATGACGACGGTTTACGACTTTACGGCAAACGATATCTTCGGTGACGAGGTGGCGCTGTCGAGCTATCGCGGCCAGACGCTGCTGATCGTCAATGTGGCGAGCCAGTGCGGTTTCACGCCGCAGTACGAAGGGCTGGAGGCGCTGTATCGCCAGTACAAGGAGCGCGGCTTTGCCGTGCTGGGTTTTCCGTGCAACCAGTTCGGCAGCCAGGAACCGGGCAACGCCGAGGAAATCCGCTCGTTCTGCACCACCCACTATGAGGTGACCTTTCCGCTGTTTTCCAAGGTGGACGTCAACGGCAGCGGCGCGCATCCGCTCTACCAGCATCTGAAGCAGACCGAGCCCGGCATACTCGGCACCGAGGCGATCAAGTGGAACTTCACCAAGTTCCTCGTCGATCGTGCAGGTCACGTGGTGGGGCGCTACGCGCCGACCACCAAGCCTGCGGAGCTGGCGGGCGAAGTGGAAAAACTGCTCGCTTGAACCGCCGGACACGCAGTATTGCGGGCGGGCGGCGTTGAAAGAAAAGGCGTTTTGCGGTAACATCCCGGCAATTTTGCACTGCAAACGGGACCGGGGAGACCAGTCCCGTTTTTCTACGTGTACCCCCCGGAATTTGCATTAGATGGGCGCAATGCCCAGGAGCCGCCAGTGTCTCAACCCGCCCTTTTAGCGCTTGCCGACGGCACCCTGTTTCACGGTATTTCGATCGGCGCCGACGGCGAAACGATCGGTGAGGTGGTTTTCAACACCTCGATCACCGGTTACCAGGAAATTCTCACCGACCCTTCGTACAATCGCCAGCTCGTTACGCTGACCTACCCGCACATCGGCAACTATGGCGTGAACCCGGAAGACGCCGAGTCGCGCGCCGTGTTTGCCGCCGGCCTGATCATCCGCGACCTGCCACGACTGCATTCGAACTTCCGCTCGAACATCAGCCTGGGGGACTACCTCAAGGCCAACGGCATCGTCGGCATCTCCGACATCGATACCCGCAAGCTCACCCGCATCCTGCGCGAGAAGGGCGCCCAGCCGGGCTGTATCGTCGCCGGCAGCCAGATCGACGAGGCCGCCGCAATCGAGAAGGCCCGCTCCTTCGGCTCGATGGCCGGCCAGGATCTGGCCCGCGTGGTGAGCGCGACCGAGCAACAGGACTGGACCACCGCCGAGTGGAAGCTCGGTGTCGGCTATACCGTGCAGTCCAATCCCAAATATCACGTGGTCGCGTACGACTTCGGCGTGAAGTCCAACATCCTGCGCATGCTGGCCGAGCGTGGTTGCAAGCTGACCGTGGTGCCGGCGCAGACCCCGGCTGCCGACGTGCTGGCTTTGAATCCGGATGGCGTGTTCCTCTCCAACGGCCCGGGCGATCCGGAGCCGTGTGATTACGCGATTGCCGCGACGCGCGAATTCATCGCCCGCAAGCTGCCGACCTTCGGCATCTGCCTCGGTCACCAGATCCTGGGGCTCGCCACCGGCGGGGCCACCAGCAAGATGAAGTTCGGCCACCACGGTGCCAACCACCCGGTGCAGGATCTCGACAGCCGCCACGTGATGATCACCTCGCAGAATCACGGCTTCCAGGTCGACGAGACCAGCTTGCCGGCCAATGTGCGCGTCACCCACCGCTCGCTGTTCGACGGCACGGTGCAGGGCATCGCACTGACCGATGCACCGGCGTTCTCGTTCCAGGGCCACCCGGAAGCAAGCCCCGGGCCGCACGACGTGGCGTATCTCTTTGACAAGTTCATCGCCATGATGGCCGAGCGCAAGTAAGGGTTTAGCAATGCCGAAACGTACAGACATCAAGTCCATCCTCATCATCGGCGCCGGCCCCATCGTCATCGGCCAGGCGTGCGAATTCGACTATTCCGGCGCTCAGGCCTGCAAGGCGCTGCGCGAAGAGGGTTACAAGGTCATCCTGGTCAACAGCAATCCGGCCACGATCATGACCGACCCCAACATGGCCGACGTCACTTATATCGAGCCCATCACCTGGCAGGTGGTCGAGAAGATCATCGAGAAGGAGCGCCCGGACGTGGTGCTGCCGACCATGGGTGGCCAGACCGCGCTCAATTGCGCGCTCGACCTGTGGCGCAACGGCGTGCTCGACAAGTACAAGGTCGAGCTGATCGGCGCTACGCCCGAGGCGATCGACAAGGCCGAGGACCGCCAGAAGTTCAAGGCGGCGATGGACAAGATTGGCCTGGGCTCGGCCAAGTCGGCAATTGCGCATACGCTGGACGAAGCGCTGGCGGCGCAGGCCAACTTGGGTTTCCCGGCCATCATCCGTCCGTCGTTCACCATGGGTGGCTCGGGTGGCGGCATTGCCTACAACATCCAGGAATTCATCGAAATCTGTACCCGCGGTCTGGATCTGTCGCCGACCAAGGAACTGCTGATCGAAGAGTCGCTCTTGGGCTGGAAGGAATACGAGATGGAAGTCGTGCGCGACCGCGCCGACAACTGCATCATCGTCTGCTCGATCGAGAACCTCGACCCGATGGGCGTGCACACCGGTGATTCGATCACCGTGGCGCCGGCGCAGACGCTGACCGACAAGGAATACCAGATCATGCGCAACGCCAGCCTGGCGGTGCTGCGCGAGATCGGCGTCGATACCGGTGGTTCCAACGTGCAGTTCTCGGTCAATCCGGTCGATGGCCGCATGATCGTGATTGAGATGAACCCGCGTGTGTCGCGCTCCTCCGCCCTGGCCTCCAAGGCCACCGGCTTCCCGATCGCCAAGATCGCCGCCAAGCTGGCGGTGGGCTTCACGCTTGACGAACTGAAGAACGAGATCACCGGCGGCAAGACCCCGGCCTCGTTCGAGCCGTCGATCGACTATGTCGTCACCAAGGTGCCGCGCTTTGCCTTCGAGAAATTCCCGCAGGCCAACAACAAGCTGACCACGCAGATGAAGTCGGTCGGCGAAGTGATGGCGATCGGCCGCACCTTGCAGGAATCGCTGCAAAAGGCGCTGCGCGGGCTGGAAACCGGCATGTCGGGCTTTGACGAAGTTACGGTCGATCGGCAGGCGATCGAATCCGAACTCGCCGCGCCCGGCCCGGATCGGCTGTGGTTCGTCGCCGACGCCTTCCGCATCGGCCTGTCGCTCGATGAGGTGTTCAACCTCTCCAAGATCGACCCGTGGTTCCTGGCGCAGATCGAGGAAATCGTCACGCTGGAGAATGGTCTGCGCGGTCGCGCAATCGAGAGCGTCGACAAGCTGGAAATGCGCTCGCTCAAGCGCAAGGGCTTCTCCGATCGCCGCCTGGGCATGCTGCTCGGTTGCGACCAGAACGCCGTGCGTCGGCATCGCCATGGCCTCGGCATCCGCCCGGTGTACAAGCGCGTCGACACCTGCGCTGCCGAGTTCGCCACCGACACTGCCTATATGTACTCGACGTATGAAGACGAGTGCGAGGCGCAGCCGACCGACAAGAAGAAGATCATGGTGTTGGGCGGTGGCCCGAACCGGATCGGCCAGGGCATCGAGTTCGACTACTGTTGTGTCCATGCCGCGCTCGCACTGCGCGAAGACGGCTACGAGACCATCATGGTCAACTGCAACCCGGAAACCGTGTCGACCGACTATGACACGTCCGATCGCCTCTACTTCGAGCCGCTGACGCTGGAAGACGTGCTGGAAATCGTCGCGGTGGAAAAACCGGTCGGCGTGATCGTGCAGTACGGCGGCCAGACCCCGCTCAAGCTTGCGCGCGCGCTGGAAGCCAATGGCGTGCCCATCATCGGCACCTCGCCGGACATGATCGACGCCGCTGAAGACCGCGAGCGCTTCCAGAAGCTGCTGCAGGACCTGGGCCTGCGCCAGCCGCCGAACGCCACCGCACGCACCGAGAAGGATGCGATCGCGCTGGCGGCCAACCTGGGTTACCCGCTGGTGGTGCGCCCGTCCTACGTGCTGGGCGGCCGCGCGATGCAGATTGTCCATTCGGAAGACGATCTGACCCGCTATATGCGCGAAGCGGTCAAGGTCTCGAACGACAGCCCGGTGCTGCTCGATCGCTTCCTGAACGATGCGATCGAGGTCGACGTTGACGCGATCAGCGACGGCAAGGATGTGTTGATCGGCGGCATCATGGAGCATATCGAGCAGGCCGGCGTGCACTCGGGTGATTCCGCCTGCTCGCTGCCGCCGTACAGCCTCTCCAAGGAGCTGCAGGACGAGCTGCGCCGCCAGACCGTGGCAATGGCGCGTGCGCTCAACGTGATTGGCCTGATGAACGTGCAGTTCGCCATCCAGGGTCGGGGCGATGCCGCCACCGTGTTCGTGCTGGAAGTGAATCCGCGCGCTTCGCGTACCGTGCCATATGTATCCAAGGCGACCGGTCATTCGCTGGCCAAGGTCGCCGCGCGCTGCATGGCCGGCCAATCGCTGGTGAGCCAGGGCGTGACGAAGGAAATCATCCCGCCGTACTACTCGGTGAAGGAAGCGGTGTTCCCGTTCGCCAAGTTCCCGGGCGTCGATACCATCCTCGGCCCGGAAATGAAGTCGACCGGCGAAGTGATGGGCGTGGGCGACACCTTCGCCGAAGCGTTTGTGAAGTCGCAGCTGGCGGCCAGCATCGTGCTGCCCGTCAGCGGCAACGTGTTCATCTCGGTGCGTGAGGGCGACAAGGCCGGTGCGATCGAATGCGCGCGCATCCTGGCCCAGCTTGGTTTCAAGGTCATCGCCACCAAGGGCACGGCGGCCGCGATCAGCGAGGCCGGCGTGGCCGTCACCCCGGTGAACAAGGTGACCGAGGGCCGTCCGCACATCGTCGACATGATCAAGAACGGTGAGATCGCCATGATCTTCAATACCGTCGACGAGCGTCGCCAGGCGATTCAGGATAGCTACTCGATACGCCACGAGGCGATGAAGGCGCGTCTGCCGATCTACACCACCATCGCTGGTGCACGTGCGGCCTGCGTGGGCATCCGCGATCTGGGCGAGATGCGCGTGTACGACGTGCAGGGCTTGCACCGCAAGCTCAAAGGCTGATAAGTTATCGGCCAGTCAGCCGCCGTCCTTCGGGACGGCGGCTGTGCTTTTGCCGCAAGGCGAAGGCGGATGAATCAGGCCGGGAAGGCCGTTTTAACGGGGCTGAGCGCCCCACGGAGAAAGCCATGATCAAGATCCCGCTGACCGTCGTCGGTGCGGAAAAGCTGAAGGTCGAGCTGCAGCGCCTGAAGAGCGTTGACCGCCCGTCCGTGATTGCCGCGATTGCCGAGGCGCGTTCGCACGGCGATCTGTCGGAAAACGCTGAGTACGATGCCGCCAAGGAAAGGCAGGGCTTTGTCGAGGGCCGCATTGCCGAGCTCGAAGGCAAGCTGTCCAATTCGCAGGTAATCGATCCGCGCGAGCTTGCCACCACGGCCGAGGGCCGCGTGGTGTTCGGTGCAACCGTGGAACTGGAAGACCTGGAAGCCGGCAACAAGGTGGCCTACCAGATCGTCGGTGACGACGAGGCCAACCTCAAGGATGGCAAGATCTCGGTATCGAGCCCGATCGCGCGCGCGCTGATCGGCAAGTATGTCGGCGACGTCGCCGAGGTGGTCGCGCCGGGCGGCATCCGCGAATACGAAGTGCTGGACGTCAAATACATTTGATGGACTGCTGGGCGACCGGGCCGACAGACAGGCGCGGCGACAGGGGAGAGGGAATATGGGCCAGGGGCTGAAGAACATCTTGACCGTGTTGTGGATCGGCGGCATGTGGGTGATCGGCATTCTGGTCGCGCCCGTGTTGTTCAAGACGCTGGGTCATGGCGCCGCCAGCGCCGTGGCGGGGCAGCTGTTCCGCGCCATAGGCTGGATCGGCATCGTCGCTGGGCTCTATCTCTTCGTGTACTGGCTCTGGCTCGACGGCTTGCGCGCCTTCAAGGAAGGCAAGTTGTGGTTGCTGATCGGCATGCTGATCTGCACGCTGGTCAACCAGTTCGCCGTGTTCCCCATCATCGCGGGCATCAAGCCGGGCATCTCGCACGCGGCCACCGGTATGTTCGGCGGTGGGCTGGAGCAATGGCAGACGATCTCGGCGCTGATCTACCTGCTGCAAGCGGTGTTCGGCGCCTTCTACGTCTGGCGCGACGGCCGCTGACGCGCCACTACGCAGCAAAAAGGGCGGTGAAGGCCGCCCTTGTTGGTTTTGTCCCGCAGCGTAGGCTCAGTTCGCCTTTTTCTTGGCCTTGGGCAGGGTGATCCGGGGTTTGTCGGTGCTGGATGCGCGATAGATGATCAAGAGCTTGCCCAGATGCTGCACCGGTGCGGCGGAGAGCTCGTCGCAGATGCGTTCCAGATATTGCTGGCGCAGCTCGCGGTCGTCGCCCAGCACGCGGATCTTGATCAGTTCATGGGCATCGAGGTTGACCGCGATTTCGCGGATCACCGCATCGGTAACACCATTGTTGCCGATCATCACAACCGGATTGAGGCCATGGGCGAGGCCGCGCAGATATTGCCGCTCGACGGGCGACAGCTCGATTTTCATGATGTGTGGTTCGATTTCATTAAAACCTGATTTTACTCGACTTTCCGCGCCGCCGGGAAACCCGGGGCGCGAGGCTGGCTGATGACTGATTCTGATCTTGGCGATTTTCCGCGCCTGGGCGTGGGCACAGCGGCCCATGCCGCCGGCGTGCATGCGGGTAAACGACGACCCGCGTTGGGAGGGGCTAGCAATGGCACGCAGTAAATCGAGCAATACCTGGCTGTCGGAGCATGTGAACGATCACTATGTGCACATGGCGCAAAAGGATGGCTATCGCGCCCGCGCCGCGTACAAGCTGCTCGAGATCAACGAGAAGGACAAGCTGCTCAAGCCCGGCATCTGGGTGGCCGATCTTGGCGCGGCGCCGGGCAGCTGGTCGCAGGTGGCATCACGTCTGGTCGGCGAGCAGGGGCGGGTGTTCGCGCTCGATCTGCTGGAGATGCCGTTCATACCCGGTGTCGATTTCATCCAGGGTGATTTTCGCGAGGACGCCGTGCTGGCGCAGTACACCGCCTTGCTCGAAGGGCGCGAAGTCGATCTTGTGATTTGCGACATGGCCCCCAATATCACTGGCAATGCGGTCACCGATCAGGCCCGCAGCATGCACCTTTGCGAGCTGGCGCTCGCTTTTGTGCAAGATCATTTGAAACCTGGCGGCCATTTCCTGGTCAAGGTGTTCCAGGGCTACGGTTTCAACGAATACATGGCCGCGATGCGCGACACCTTTACCCAGGTATTGAGTCGCAAACCCAAGGCGTCGCGGGACCGCAGCTCGGAAATCTACCTGCTCGGCAAACAGAAGAAAGGTTGACCGGGTTAGAATGCATCGTATGTACGCGCGCTTTGCGTGAGTGAAGGAGTAGGCCGTGAACAATCTCGGCAAGAATATTGCAATCTGGCTGATCATCGGCCTCGTGCTGCTGACGGTGTTCCAGCAGATCACCGGCAAAACCGAGCCTGCCGGCCAGGTGCCGTACTCGCAGTTCATGCAGGACGTGGAAGCTGGCCGGGTGGGCGAGATCACCATCGAAGGCAACCTGCTGCGCGGCTACATGATCCGCGGCCAGCGCGCCGACGGGCAGAAGTTCTCCACGCTGGCGCCGTTCGACTTCCGCATGGTCGATACGCTGATCAAGCACAACGTGAAGTTCGCCACCAAGGCCGAGGAAGAGCCGAGCATGCTGATGAGCATCTTCATCAGCTGGTTCCCGATGATCCTCTTGATCGGCGTGTGGGTCTTCTTCATGCGGCAGATGCAGGGCGGCGGGCGCGGTGGCGCATTCAGCTTCGGCAAGAGTCGCGCCAAAATGCTCGACGATAGCAACAACGTCGTCACCTTCGCCGATGTCGCCGGTTGCGACGAGGCCAAGGAAGAAGTGACCGAGATCGTCGATTACCTGCGCGATCCCTCCAAGTACCAGAGCCTGGGCGGCCGCATGCCGCGCGGCATCCTGATGGTCGGCTCGCCCGGTACCGGCAAGACCTTGCTGGCGAAAGCGATCGCCGGTGAAGCCAAGGTGCCGTTCTTCTCGATCTCGGGTTCGGATTTCGTCGAGATGTTCGTCGGCGTCGGCGCGGCCCGTGTGCGCGACATGTTCGAGAACGCCAAGAAGAACGCACCGTGCATCATCTTCATCGATGAAATCGATGCGGTCGGCCGCCAGCGTGGCGCGGGCCTGGGCGGTGGCAACGACGAGCGCGAACAGACGCTGAACCAGATGCTGGTCGAGATGGATGGCTTCGAGGGCAACTCGGGCATCATCGTCATCGCCGCGACCAACCGTCCCGACGTGCTCGATCCGGCGCTGCTGCGCCCGGGCCGCTTCGATCGCCAGGTGGTGGTGCCGCTGCCCGATATCCGTGGTCGCGAACAGATCCTGGGCGTGCACATGCGCAAGGTGCCGATCTCCAACGATGTCGACGCGTCCATCCTGGCTCGCGGCACGCCAGGCATGTCCGGCGCCGATCTGGCCAACCTGGTGAACGAGGCTGCACTGTTCGCCGCGCGCCGCAACAAGCGCCTCGTGGACATGGACGATTTTGAGTCGGCCAAGGACAAGATCTATATGGGGCCGGAACGCCGCACCATGGTGATGACCGAGGACGAACGCCGCGCCACGGCCTACCACGAGTCGGGCCACGCCGTGGTCGCCGAGCTCTTGGAAGGCACGGACCCGGTGCACAAGGTCACCATCATGCCGCGTGGTCGTGCGCTGGGCCTGACCTGGCAGTTGCCGGAGCGCGACAAGTTCTCGCTCTACAAGGACCAGATGCTGAACGAGATCACCATCCTGTTCGGCGGCCGCGTGGCCGAGGATCTGTTCGTGCATCGCATTTCGACGGGTGCATCGAACGACTTCGAGCGGGCCACCCGCATGGCGCGCGACATGGTCACCCGCTATGGCATGAGCGACAAGATGGGCCCCATGGTCTACGGCGAGAACGACGGCGAGGTATTTCTCGGTCGCTCGGTCACCACGCACAAGAACGTGTCCGAGGCGACCATGCAGCAGGTCGATGCGGAAATCCGTCGCATCATCGATGAGCAGTACGCGCTGACCGAAAAACTGCTGTCCGAGCATCGCGACAAGGTCGAGGTGATGACCGCCGCGCTGATGGAATGGGAAACCATCGATCGCGACCAGGTGCGCGACATCATGGAAGGGCGCGAGCCGCGTCCGCCCAAGTATCCGCCGCCGCCCAAGGTACCGTCGAGCAACGACAAGCCCAGTGGCGATGCACCCACGGCCACCACCACCCCGGTGACCGAGGGCTGAGCATCTCCCCTCCCGACGAGGCGGCCGCGAGGCCGCCTTTGTTTTGATCGCACGAGGAGTGCCTATGTACGCCTTGCAGTGCGGGCGCTTTACCCTGCCGCTCGATCGACCGCTCATCATGGGCGTCGTCAATGTCACGCCCGACTCCTTTTCCGACGGTGGCCGGTATGACTCGGTCGCCAAGGCGGTCAGCCATGCCGAGCGCCTGATCGCGGACGGCGCCGATCTGCTCGATATCGGCGGTGAGTCGACCCGACCCGGCGCGGCGCTGGTCAGCCAGGACGAGGAGGTGGGCCGTGTGGTGCCGGTGCTCGCGGCGCTGCAGAGCCTCAATGTGCCGCTGTCGGTCGATACCCGGCGGCCCGCGGTGATGCGCGCCGCGCTCGAGGTCGGCATCGACCTGATCAATGATGTATCGGCGCTGGAAGGGGAGGGCGCGCTGGCGATGGTGGCGAAAAGCGCTGCGGCGGTATGCCTGATGCACAAGCAGGGTGAACCGCAGACCATGCAGCGAATACCGGCGTACGCCGACGTGGTGGGCGAGGTGGTGGCCTATCTGGCGGCGCGGCGCGATGCGGCGCTGGCCGCCGGTATAAATCGCGAGCGCCTCTTGCTCGATCCGGGCTTTGGCTTTGGCAAGACGCTGGAGCACAACGCCGCGCTGTTCCACGCTTTGCCCGACCTCATCGGGCAATTGCAGTGCGCCGTGCTGGTGGGCGTGTCGCGCAAGACCATGCTCGGCCAGATCACCGGGCGTCAGGTCGACGAGCGCATGCCGGCCAGCATCGCTGCCGCACTGATGGCGGCGGCGGCGGGTGCGCACATCGTGCGGGTACACGATGTCAGGGAAACAAAGGATGCGCTTGCGGTGTGGTCCGCCTTAAAATAGGCGCCAAACTTTCAGCTGTATTTCAATCACAATCAACTCCACAGGAGTCGCGCCGCTCATGGCTCGCAAATACTTTGGCACCGACGGTGTACGTGGTCTCGTCGGCGAGTACCCGATCACCCCCGATTTCGCGATGAAGCTGGGCTACGCCGCTGGTCGCGTACTGGCCGCATCGGAAAAGCGGCAAAACGGCGAACACGCCGCCGTGCTGATCGGCAAGGATACCCGCGTATCGGGCTATATGCTGGAAGCCGCGCTGCAGGCGGGCCTCAATGCCGCTGGGGTCGACGTGTTCCTCACCGGGCCCTTGCCGACGCCGGGCGTTGCCCATTTGACCCGTGCGTTGCGCCTGTCCGCCGGCGTGGTGATCTCCGCCTCGCACAATCCGTACTACGACAACGGGATCAAATTCTTCGGCGCCGGTGGCAAGAAGCTCGACGACGAGGTCGAACAGGCGATCGAGGACGCGATCGACGAGCCGCAGCCGTGCGTGTCGTCCAAGCATCTGGGCAAGTCGCGCCGCATGAACGACGCGGCGGGCCGTTACACCGAATTCTGCAAGTCGACCTTTCCGAACGAGCTCGACCTGCGCGGGCTCAAGCTGGTGATCGATTGCGCGCACGGCGCCACCTATCAGGTCGCGCCGCAGGTATTCCACGAGCTGGGCGCCGAGATCATCACCATCGGCAACCAGCCCAACGGCTTTAACATCAACGAAGAAGTGGGCGCGACCCACGTCGATCTGATGCGCAAGACCGTGCTGGCGCAAGGGGCCGACTATGGTATCGCGCTCGACGGCGACGGCGACCGCCTGATCATGGTCGACGGCGATGGCTCCATCATCGACGGCGACATGCTGCTCTACGTGCTGGCGCAACATCGCCACAGCCGCGGTACGCTGGGCGGCGGCGTGGTCGGCACGCTGATGACCAATCTCGGTGTCGAGAATGCGCTCAAGGCCCACGGCATCGGTTTCGAGCGTGCCAAGGTGGGCGATCGCTACGTGCTGGAGCGGCTGCAGGCCAATAACTGGCTGCTCGGCGGCGAGGGTTCCGGCCATTTGTTGAGCCTGGACCGCCATACCACCGGTGATGGCATTGTCTCGGCACTGCAGGTGCTGGAAGCGGTGATCGAGCAGGGCAGCAGCCTGTCGGCGCAAACTGCCAAGCTGGTGTTGTCCACGCAGGTGTTGAAGAACGTGCGCATCGCCAAGGGCTTCGATGCCAAGGCATCGAGCGCCATTACCGAATCGGTGCAGAAGGCCGAGGCGGCGATGGGCAACGACGGCCGCGTGCTGCTGCGCCCATCCGGTACCGAGCCGGTAGTCCGGGTGATGGTCGAGCATGTCGATGCTGCCACGGCCGAGCAATGGGCCGAGCGCATCGCCGCAGTGGTGACTAGCGAAGCGAACGCCGAGTAAGCACGGCTGACATGGAAAACGCCGCAATCGCGGCGTTTTTTTGCTCGTACCGGGCGCGGTGAGCGATCGCTGGGTATGGAAAACGGCACCGCTGGGTGCCGTCCGGTGGGGCAGGAGCGCTGGATCAGTGTAGCTCCAACCAGCCTAGTACTTCGGCCGGCGTGGGAACATGGCCGTAGCTGACAATGTTGCCGTCTATGGCGAATTCTGGCGGGGCGATGCAATGGGCAGGTGCGAAGTCACGCACGGTTTCCAGTTGAAAATCTGCGCCAGCGGCCTGCAGGGTCTGGCGGACAACGACTTCGGCGTGGTGGCAATGAACGGTATTGGGGCCATACAAGGTGACGCGCATGACGTACTCCTTGGGTGATGTCGACATCATGGCACCCGGAGGGTGTCGCTCGCAGTCCACCATATGCCTGCGGACGCACGAATGCACACTGGGCCGACGAGTGTGAAAAAGCGGCCGCTTGGGCCGCTTTTTGCTTGCGTACCAGCTCGCCGGATCAGCCGAACTTGCCGGTGATGTAGTCTTCGGTCGCCTTTTTCTGCGGCGTGGTGAAGATGCCGTCGGTCTGGCCTACCTCGATCAACTCGCCCAGGTACATGTAGGCGGTGTAGTCGGAAACGCGCGCCGCCTGCTGCATGTTGTGGGTGACGATGGCGATGGTGTAGTCCTGCTTCAATTCGTGCACCAGTTCCTCGATATGGGCGGTCGAGATCGGATCGAGCGCCGAGGTTGGCTCGTCCAGCAACAGCACTTCGGGTTTCACTGCCACCGCGCGGGCGATGCACAGCCGCTGTTGCTGGCCGCCCGAGAGGCCAAGGCCGGACTGCTTGAGCTTGTCCTTGGCCTCGTTCCACAGCGCGGCCTTCTGCAGTGCCCATTCGACGCGATCGTCCATATCCGGCTTGGACAGGTTTTCATACAACTTCACCCCGAAAGCGATGTTGTCGTAGATCGACATCGGGAACGGCGTCGGCTTCTGGAACACCATGCCGACCTTGGCGCGTAGCATGTTCAGGTCGACGTCACTATCGAGCAGGTTGCGGCCGTTCATGTTGATCTCGCCCTCGGCGCGTTGCTTGGGGTAGAGACCATACATGCGGTTGAAGGTACGCAGCAGCGTCGACTTGCCGCAGCCCGACGGGCCGATGAAGGCGGTGACCTTGCCCTCGTAGATATCGAGGTTGATGTTCTTCAGCGCGTGGAAGTGGCCGTAGTAGAAGTCCAGTTTCTTGACGGCGAGCTTGGGGGTGAGTCCGGTCATGGTCTGTTCTCGTTGCTATCGTTGATCCGTGGCCGCTCAGTGCTGCGACGGGTTGCGTACCAGGGCGCGTGCCACAATGTTGAGTCCGAGCACAAACACGCCGATCAGCAGCGAGCCGGCCCAGGCTAGGGCGTGCCAGTCTTCGTAGGGGCTCATCGCGTACTGGAAGATCACCACCGGCAGGTTGGCCATCGGCTGATTCATGTTCGAGTAGAACTGGTTGTTCAGTGCGGTGAACAAGAGCGGTGCGGTTTCACCGAGGATACGCGCCACGGCGAGCAGCACGCCGGTCAGCACGCCAGCCTTGGCGGCACGCAGGCTGATCGACAGCACCATCTTCCATTGCGGTGCACCCAGCGCGTACGCCGCCTCGCGCATGGTGTTGGGCACCAGCTTGAGCATGTTCTCGGTGGTGCGCACCACCACCGGGATCACCAGCAGCGACAGCGCCAGCGCGCCGGCCCAGCCCGAGAAGTGGCCCACGTGGCGCACATAGGCTTCGTAGATGAAGAGCCCGATCACGATCGAGGGGGCCGACAGCAGGATGTCGTTGATAAAGCGCGTCGCGGGGGCCAGCCAGCCGCGTTCGCCGAATTCGGCGAGGTAAGTGCCGGCAAGGATGCCGATCGGTGTGCCGATCAATGTGCCGGCGCCGGCCATGGTCAGGCTGCCGAGTATGGCATTGGCAAGACCACCGGGGCTGCCGGGGGCCGGTGTCGACTGCGTGAACAGCGAGAGCGACAGGCCGCCCAGGCCGTTCTTGAGCAGCGTGTACAAAATCCACAGCAGCCAGAACAGGCCGAAGGCCATGGCGGCCAGCGACAGCGTCAGGCTGAGGGTGTTGACGAGGCGGCGACGGAAATACAGGTTCATCGTCGTATCTTCCCGGTTAGGTATTCGAGCCCTCGCTCTTTTCCAGGCGCAGCAGCAAGAGCTTGGAGAGCGACAGCACGACAAAGGTGATCACGAACAGCAGCATGCCGAGCTCGATCAGCGACGCGGTGTGCAGTTCGCCCGTGGCCTCGGTGAATTCGTTGGCGAGCGTCGCCGCGATCGAGGTGGCTGGATCGAATAGCGACGAGATGCCGCTGTGCGCATTGCCGATCACGAAGGTGACGGCCATCGTTTCGCCGAGCGCGCGGCCCAGGCCCAGCATCACGCCACCGATCACGCCATTCTTGGTGTAGGGCAGCACCACGTTCCAGACCACCTCCCACGTGGTGCAGCCCAGGCCATACGCCGATTCCTTCAGCATTGCAGGCACGATTTCGAACACGTCGCGCATCACCGACGCGATAAAGGGGATGACCATGATCGATAGGATGAGGCCGGCGGTGAACATGCCGATACCCATGGGCGGGCCCTGGAACAGCGCGCCGATCAGGGGGATGTTGACGGTGGCTTCAGCCAGTGTGGGCTGGATATTGTCGGCGAACCACGGTGCGAACACGAACAGGCCCCACATGCCGTAGATGATGGACGGCACGCCGGCGAGCAGTTCGATCGCCATGCCCAGCGGGCGGCGCAGCCACACCGGCGAGAGCTCGGTCAGGAAGATGGCGATGCCAAAGCTCACCGGCACGCCGATCAACAGGGCGATAAAGGAGGACAGCAGGGTGCCGGTAATCGAATTCCAGCCGCCGAACTGCTCGGTCACGGGGTTCCAGTCGGTGCCGGTGATAAAGCCCAGGCCGAAGTGCTTGATCGCCGGCATGGCGCCGATGAACAGCGAGATGATGATGCCGGCCAGGAGGGCGAGCACCAGGAATGCAAAGAACTGCGTCGAACCGCGGAACAGTCGATCCTGGACGCGTTGCCGCTTGAGCCGCTGTTCTTGTGATTGTGGGGGGGTCATTCACGTCTCCGGACATGAACACAACAGGAGCCCGAGTGGGCTCCCGTTGCTCGTTGGGCCGATCGCCAGGCGAGCGGCCAGCATGCTACGCGATTACTTCCAGACTGGGCCGTTGCCGCCTGCAATCTGCTTCCAGGAAGTGCGGATCGTGTCCTTCACCGCGGCCGGCATCGGCACGTAATCGAGCTCCCGCGCCGTGTTGTCGCCGTCCTTGTAGGCCCAGTCGAAGAACTTCAGTGCTTCGGTGGCTTGGGCCGGGTTGTCCTGTTTCTTGTGCATCAGGATGAAGGTGGCACCGGTGATCGGCCATGCCTCGGCACCCGCTTGGTCGGTCAGCACCACGGCAAAGCCGGGGGTGCCTGCCCAGTCCGCCGATGCCGCCGCAGCCTTGAAGGTGGCGTCGTCCGGGTTCACGAAGCTGCCAGCCTTGTTCTGCAGCTGGGTGTGCGACATCTTGTTCTTCTTGGCGTAGGCGTATTCCACATAGCCGATCGCGCCCTTGATGCGGGTCACGTACTGGGCCACGCCTTCGTTACCCTTGCCGCCCACGCCCTTGGGCCACTGCACCGAGGCCTCGTTGCCGACCTTGGTCTTCCAGTCGGCCGACACCTTGGAGAGATAGTTGGTGAAGATCCAGGTGGTGCCCGAACCGTCGGCGCGGTGTACCACGGTGATGGCTTGCTCTGGCAGCTTGACGCCCGGATTGGCCTTGACCAGGGCCGGATCGTTCCACTTGCTGATCTTGCCGAGGAAAATATCGGCCAGTAGCGTCGGGGTCAGCTTGACTTCACCGGGCTTGATACCCGGGATGTTCAGCACCGGCACCACGCCGCCCATCACGGTCGGGAACTGCACGAGGCCGGCGGCATTGAGCTTGTCGGCGGTCATCGGGGCGTCGGATGCGCCAAAGTCGACGGTCTTGGCCTGGATCTGCTTGATGCCGCCGCCCGAACCGATCGACTGGTAGTTGAGGCCATTGCCGGTCTTGACCTTGTATTGTTCGGCCCACTTCGCGTAAAGCGGGTACGGGAAACTCGCACCGGCGCCGGTGATATCGGCAGCGTTAGCATGGGCGACGAACAGGCCGGCTGAGGCGCCGAGGGTCACGAGCACTTGGCGTGCGAACGTCATGGTGAAAGTCTCCTGATTGGAAGGTGTTGTCTTGATGACACGCCTCGCATGCTAGCCACCATGTGTTTCTGAAATATTACAAGTGACCGCTTTTGCAACCGGTCTGCAATTTATAGACCGCCAAATGGGTGCGTCTCGGTTTGACGGAGGGAGAAGCGTGAGCCTAGAATCGTCGTCTTTTGCGAACAGGGTGACTGCGCGCATGCTCAGGCAGTACGTGATCGGTAATTGGAAGATGCACGGCAGTGTCGGGCAGATTCGATCGGTCGTGCGCGAGCTGTTACGCGCGGGACTGGGGACCAATGTCGCGCTGTGCGTGCCGTACCCCTATATCGCGCTGACCAAGTCGTTGCTGATGGAAGCCGAATCGGCGCTGCAGCTCGGCGCGCAGGACGTGTGCGAATACCATATCGGCGCGTATACCGGCGAGGTGTCGGCTGCGATGCTGGCCGATGTCGGCTGCGAGATGGTCATCGTCGGGCATTCGGAGCGACGCCGTTATTTCGGCGAGAGCAGTGAAACCGCCGCGCGCAAGGTAAGGGCGGCGCTCGATGGCGGCCTGTTTCCGGTGTACTGCGTCGGCGAGACGCTGGAACAACGGCAAAGCGGCATCGCGCGCGACATCATCGCCGAGGAGTTGCAGGTACTTGCCGGCGTGCCAACCAGTTTGTACGCGGTGGCTTACGAGCCCTCGTGGGCAGTCGGAACCGGGGTGGTTGCCACGCCGGAACAGATTGCCGAGATGCATGCCTTTATCAAGGGTACGCTCGACGCCCGAACCCGCGTGCTGTACGGCGGGAGTGTGAAGGGCGACAACGCCGGGCAGGTATTGGCGGTGGACGGGGTCGACGGCGTGCTGGTGGGTGGTGCGGCGCTGTCGGCGGCCGAGTTTCTGGACATCTGTCGCGAGGCGCGCTGAGCGTCTGCGGCATTGCATTAAACCCCTATCGGCGCTAGAATGCGCGCCAATCTGAAGAAGAGAAGATGGACACTATCTTTAAAGACCTCGTGATGGTCGTGAATGTGATTTCCGCTCTGGCGGTGATCGTGTTGGTGCTGTTGCAGCATGGCAAGGGTGCAGACATGGGGGCGGCTTTTGGTAGCGGCTCCGCAGGTAGTCTGTTCGGCTCTTCCGGTTCGGCCAATTTCCTGAGCCGTGCCACTGCAGTGTGCGCCACACTGTTTTTCGCGACCTGCCTCGTGCTCGTGTTTTTCGCCTCGCCTGCCCAGAAATCCTCGCTGGGCGTGATGCAGGATGTCAAACCGGCAGCGGTGGCGCCCAGTGCCTCGGCGCCGGCGCAGATTCCCGAATAAGCTCGCTTCTCTGTTTTAGATTGCTGCTTGAA
>NZ_JANBVF010000029.1 GCF_024437655.1 Chitinolyticbacter albus | reverse complement strand
TTGTGGACCTGGCCTGCCCGCAACAGCACCGCTCCACACGACAAAAAACCCTCCCGCGAGCGGGAGGGTTAGGGGATTACCACTGTTATTGTTGCTTGGTCTTACTGGTTCATCTTGCCCATGGCCTTGGTCAGCTCGCCGTCGGCGGTATCGCCATCCAGTTCCCAGCTGAACACACCCCCCAGACCCTTGGCCTTGGCGTAGTCCACCTTGGTCTGGATCACGCCCGGGGTGTCGTACGACCACCAGTTGGTGCCGTCGTACTTGTACGACTGCTTGGTCACCGGGTGGACATACACGGTACCGGCTGCGCTCTTCAGCACCTTGTAGTCCTCGATACCGGCTTCGTACGTACCGCGGGCAGCACCGGTCGGCTTCTGATACAGACCGTTGTTGACGTTCGGCACACCGGTCCAGCCACGACCGTAGAACGGCAGGCCCAGCACCAGCTTGTTG
>NZ_JANBVF010000028.1 GCF_024437655.1 Chitinolyticbacter albus | reverse complement strand
CAGACAGTCAAACAGCGCGTTGCTGGCCGCTACTGCCTAAAGACAACCACGACAAAGCCGCCCAGAGGGCGGCTTTGTTCATGCTGGGCCGCGCAATGCGGCCCGGTCCGGCATCAGTCTGCTGATCAGACGCCAAGCTCCCCGCCATCTTCCTTCCAGATCACCACGGTCGCCGAACGCGGGCGACCGACGTTGCCGGTGATGCCCGGCTCGCCCTGCGGCCAGTGACTGAACACGGTGGCATCGGCATTGATCAGATCCTGCATGGTCTGACCGACCGGGACGGTCGGCGCATGCGGGCCGCTAATTTCGCCAGGATGCTGCACGTTGATGAAGACCGTCTTCACGTCCGGGGTGAAAGTGATACCGGTGATTTCGCAGCCATCCGGCCCGACGAGGAAGCGGCGGATTTCCTTGGTCACCGGATCGGCCACCAGCAGCTGGTTGTTGCCTTGGCCGGCATAGTCGCCGGTGTTGGCGTTGCTGCCGTCGGTTTCGATCCACAAGAGGCCGTTCGGAGCGAAGGCAAGGCCGTCCGGGCTGTTGAAGGTGTTGGTGGTGGTGACATTGGCCGAACCGGACTTGAGATTGCTGCGGTCTGGGTAGGCGTTGGGGTTGCCCGCCAGCACGAACAGATCCCATTCGAAGGTCAGCGCGGCCGCATCGCTGCCGGATTCCCGCCAGCGGATGATCTGACCGTAGCGGTTCTGCGCACGCGGGTTGGCTTCGTCGGTGACGGTACGGCCGCTGTTATTAGTCAGCGTGAGATAAGCCTCGCCGGTCCCCGGGTGCACGGTGACCCATTCCGGACGGTCCATCTTGGTGGCGCCCACGGCATCCGCAGCCCAGCGGGTCTTGATCAACACCTCGGCCTGATCGGCGAAGCGGACATCTGCAGCCAGGGTCGGATTGGCCGTCTTGTCGAGCAGCACCCATTCGCCATCGCCCATCATGTCGTTGGCAGCGGCACCGGCCTTGAACTTGGCGGCATAGAGCTTGCCCGACTCGAGCAGATCGCGGTTGGCCTGCGGGTTGCTGGCGTTGTACACGCCGCTCGAGACGAACTTGTAGACATAGTCGTCGGCCTGATCGTCGCCCATGTAGACCACGACGTGGCCATCCGTGGACAGCGTCATCGCGCAGTTTTCGTGCTTGATGCGGCCGAGTGCCGTGCGCTTCTTCGGGATGGCATTCACATCCCACGGATCGATTTCGACGATCCAGCCGAAGCGATTGGATTCGTTGGGCTCCTTCACGTAGTCGAAGCGATTGTCGAACTCTTCCCAGCGATAGCTGGTGCCGCGGGCGGTCAAGCCGTAGCGCTTCATCAGGTCGGAGCGGGTATCGGCACCGGCGGTGGTGCCGAAGTAATTGTTGAAGTTCTCTTCACAGGTGAGATAGGTGCCCCACAGCGTCCAGCCATTGCCGCAGTTATTGATGGTACCGAGCGCCACGGTGCCGGACGGATCACCGCTGGTCTGCACCAGTGCGTGGCCCGCCGCCGGGCCAGTGAGCTGCATGGGCGTGTTGGCGGTAATGCGGCGGTTGTAGGACGAGCCCACCTGTACCTGCCACACGCCGCTTTCGCGCTTGATGTGGATGACCGAGACACCGTGGGCATTCTGCGCCTTGCGTACCTTGTCCTGCGTCCAGGTGTTCGGGTAGGTCTGGCCAGCTTCGGGCTTGTAGAAATATTCACCGTTGATGTACTCGTGGTTCATCACCAGCAGGCCTTCGTCACTCTTTTCCTTGCCGGCGGCGTCGGTGAACGGGAAGAAATGCATGCCGTCGTGGTTGTCGCCCACCTGCAGCAGCTGGTCGGCGGCGGTTTCGGAGCCATCGCCCTTCCAGGCCGGCGAGTTGTTGAACAGCGGCGAACCCCACGGCGCCAGCACCTGATATTTGTAGCCGGTCGGCACCACGATATTGCTGCCGCTTCCAGCGGCTACTGCTGCGAAGCCGAGGCTGGCGCGTGGCGCGGGCATTGGCACCGGAGTCGGCGTGCCGGTCGGCACCGGCGTTGGCGAAGTACCACCATCGTCGCCACCGCCACCACAGGCTGCCAGCGCGCCGCCGAGGAACATGGCCGCCGACAGGCCCAGGCCACCCTTGAGCATGTTGCGACGGGAAACGACACGGTCCACCACCTCGTTGAAGTGTTCGTTGTTGCTGAGGTTGGACGGGATATCGTCCTGGTCGTAAGCACTCATGGTATCGCTCCTGGGTTGGTCGGGCCGGCGTGAGTGGCCGGTCGAAAAATCCGGGCGATTATCGGAAGACAGCTTTACAGGCGCGTGTCGTATCGATGACGTCTTGGCGTCACCTTCATGACGTGGCGGCGAACCAGGCCGGATAGAGTTCGCGCAACCGCGCCAGGTACTGGCGGCGCACCGGAACCGTGTGCTTGCCCAGCACCAGTTCGTACTGCCCCTTGCCCACATGCTGGGCACGGCTGACGCGGCGCGGATTCACCAGATAGGAGCGATGCACCTGCAGCAGCACCTCCTCGGTGAAGTAGAGGCGAATCGCCCGCAGGCGCAACGTCACATAGAGCGGCATGCCGCCATCGGCGGTGTGGATGCCGCTGTAACCCTTGTCGGCACGAATGAACAACAGTTTGTCGCGCCGCGACGCGATCTCGTAGAGCTCGGACAGGATGTGCGGCTGACGCGTCAGTTCGGTGAGGTGTTGCCGCACCAGGCGGATCTGGTTTGCCAGATGTTGCAGCAAGGCCTCGTCATGCGCGTCAGCGGGCTGGGCAAAAACCAGCGCCAGCTGGAAATCCGAGCCATCGTCGGCATTGAGCCAGGCCCTCGTGCGATCCGGGCTGAAATGCACGCCAGGGGGCAGGATGGCATCGCTCCCCCAGTCGCCCTGCCCCATTTGCTGCACCGGCGCGCCATCCTGCATCAACGCCACAGCGTCCACCATGGGCTGGTCGGCCAGGAACTGCATCACCACTTCGAGCATGCGCTCGGCACTGCGCTGCTCGCCGAGCTCAGCCAGCAGCGCATTGAGCGCAGCCAGCTGACCTTGCCCGTTCGGTACAGGCGACGCCGCCACGATGTACTCGTCCGGGCTCACCACCAGATGATCCGATACGCCCGCGACCATCGCGGCGGCAGGCGCCGCCAGCAAGCGCAGATGCGTTTCAACCCGTAGCGCGCCCTGACGCCAACGCATCCAATCCGCGGCAGCCCGCTGATCCAGCCGCGTCGCCAGCGTCGCTTCGCGCAGCGCCTGCAACAAAGGCAGCAGGACCCACAGCTCGGCGCGGTGATCACGGACCGCGACGATCTGGCGCCGCTCGGTACGCCATTCTCGCGCCCAGCGGCCAGACAGCAGGAACAGCAACGCCATGATCACACCGCCGCCGAACGGATCGACCCAGACCGGCCGCTCGCGCCACGCCTCGACTACGCTCTGCCAGCGGCCGGCCCACGGCGCATAGTGGGTATGGATCTGCCGTAGCAGGCTGCCTTCGCCACTGAACTCGCCGGACAATTCCCAGAGCGCCACGCCGGCATAACCCCTGCCATCGGCGGCGACCAGCTTGGCGGCGAGCGCGCGCGGGCTCTCGAAACTCACGAACAACTGTCGTTGCGGCACATACAGCGTACTGGCCTGGGCCACGTCGTCCCAATCGGTGCGGGTGCCCGACTCTTGCTGCAGGGCCAGCACCTCATCCAGATCCATCCGCCCGCTCGGCCCGCTGTCCTCGTCATCCCAGCTGCCGAGCAAGGCCCCGCTGCCTTGCTGCCCCAGGCCACGCTGGCGATCCGGCACACCGGTCCAGGCATCGCCCTGGTTGTCCACGCCCAGCACCAGCTTGTTTCCCGGAACGCCACGCAACGCCAGCGTGCGCATGGCAGCCAGCACGCTGTCGCCTGGCCCCGCCAGCGGTGCGTTATGCCCAGTCAATTTTTCCCAGGCACCGTGATAGTCGTAGCCCTGCAACACGGCAAAATCAGCCGTTGTTACCAGCTGCGGCAAGGCCAGCGCGCGCAGCTGCTCCTGCTTGCTGCCCAGCGTCACCGCAAGCAAGGGGCGCGGCCGCTGGCTGGCGAAGGCCGCCCGCACCGCCTGAACCAGCGCCAGCTGGTTGGCCCCATCGTCGGCGCTGGGCACGAGCCCGGCAACGCCGTCCGTGCCTGGATACTGCCAATCGATGACGGCGCCATCGAACCCGTGCTGCCGTACGAACGCCAGCAGCCGCGCCGCAAAGCGTTGCCGCCTAGCCGGATCCGCGGCCACCTCGTCCCAATGGCGCGATCCTACCCAGCCGCCCACCGAGATCAGCACGCGTAGCTGCGGGTAATGCGCACGAATCTGCTGCAGCCGCGCAAAATTGCCGCGCACCGCGGGCCAGCCGTGTTCGGCCGGGTAGGCGTGGTTGAAATCGGCGACAAAATCGGTCGATACCACGTCGCCATCGGCAGTCGGCGCGGCGTGGGCGTAGATCAGGTGGGTCAGTCGGGCGAAGGCGATGCGCTCGAACGGCGCGGGCCGATGATAGGTGGCCCAGGACGCGAAATAGCCCGCCACGATAGGCTCGGCCCTGATCACGCCGCAACACAGGGTCAACAGCAGCCACAACACGCCCTGTCTCATCGCTACACCACACCCCACTGCTTTTTAGTTATCACCAGATATGCGCCGACGATGGCGCTTGGACCGCCGCAACAACGGCAAAATCGCACGAATCCATCCACGGATCACCCGTCAGCGACATGCGGTTGCGTGGATCGGACAATGCGGCGCAGCCGTGTCCGGTGCGCGACGTTGGCCGTGAAATCACCCACGACACAAAATGCGGGTAAGCCATTGAAAAACAAGGAATCCAGGATGCGTCCCGTGAAACGGGACAACGCCCGGGGTATGCAATGCGGTGCGATAAGGTGATGCTGCGCTCGACGGTGCGATGTAAGGAACTGGGCAGAACCGGTCAAGCGCTGCGGAGAGTCGTCGCACCGTCATCCCGATCCGATCCGGTGAGCTATGCGGGCAATGTCGTTGCGACGTAGCGTCCGACAAAACGCCCGACTACGCCGCCATCGGCGGCAAGCAACAGCACGGAAACCGCCAGCCGGGCGGGACGGCCGCGCGCCAGTGCCCGCGCAAAGCGTCGCACGTCGTCCTCCGCCACCGCTTGCACGCTGGCATATAGATCGCTGCTCAATGGGGCGAGGAAATCGAAGCTGCTGGACTGGATGACGACATCACAGCCGTCGCCGGCCAGCAGCGAGGCCTGCATCCAGCCGGCGATGATGGCCAGCATGGCGAGGCTGCCGCCGAAGGCCGTGCCGTGATCGTTGCGATTAGGCAGGAATGGCGCCTGCAGCTGCCAGGCGCTGGCGTCGCCAACCACTTGCAGCTGCATCGCTGCCAGCATCGGAAAGCCGTCGGTGAGACGGCGCTGCCAATGGGCGGCGAAATGAGCAGGCATTGCGCCGCTGGCTTTACTGCGGATCGAGCCGCGGCTTCGGGGGCAGGAACAGCGCCGCGACCTGGTGGGTCGGCTTGTCGCGCAGCTTGGGCATGACTGGAATATTGGGTTCCAGCGCGGCATGTGTGGCGCGCGCGGTGCTGCGCTCGCGGCCGCGATAGGTTTCAGGCGCCGGGCGGCTTTCTTCGCGCCGTGTAGCCGGTTCGGGCCGCGTTGTGCCAGGCGAATAGCCGGGCACGGGCGTCAGCGGCAATTCCTTCTTGATCAGCTTCTGGATCAGGGCGTAGGCCTTGTCCTCGCCTGGATCGACCAGCGAGATCGCCACGCCCTTGGCGCCAGCACGGCCGGTGCGGCCAATGCGGTGCACGTAGTCTTCGGGATTGTTCGGCAGCTCGAAGTTGACGACGAAGGGCAGCTCCGAGATATCGAGTCCGCGCGCGGCCACATCAGTCGCAACCAGTATCTTGAGCGCGCCTTCCTTGAAGCGCGACAGCACGTCGAGCCGCGCCTTCTGGTCACGATCGCCGTGGATGGCCTCGCAATCGAAGCCGTCGCGCTTCAGGTCGCGCGCCACCTGGTCGGCACCCTGCTTGGTGCGGTTGAACACGATGACCTGACTCATCTGGTGCGAGCGGATCAGGTGCGACAGCAGCGCGCGCTTGCGGTACGTTTCGCACGGATGCAGCAACTGCTCGACGTTGTCGTTGGTCGCGTTCTGCCGTGCCACCTCGATCACGACCGGATCCTTGAGGAACTCGCCGGCCAGCTTCTTGATCTCGGGCGAGAAGGTGGCCGAGAACAGCAACGTCTGCTTGCGGTTGGTCAACAGGCTGATGATCTTCTTGATGTCGAGGATGAAA
>NZ_JANBVF010000027.1 GCF_024437655.1 Chitinolyticbacter albus | reverse complement strand
ACCGGATCCTTGAGGAACTCGCCGGCCAGCTTCTTGATCTCGGGCGAGAAGGTGGCCGAGAACAGCAACGTCTGCTTGCGGTTGGTCAACAGGCTGATGATCTTCTTGATGTCGAGGATGAAACCCATGTCCAGCATGCGGTCGGCTTCGTCGAGCACCAGGATCTCGACCTGCGACAGGTTCACCGTCTTTTGCTGCACATGATCGAGCAGACGGCCTGGCGTTGCGACCAGCACTTCGGTGCCGGCGCGCAGTTGCGGGATCTGGTCCTTGATGTCGACGCCGCCGAAGACCACGTGGCTGCGCAGCGCCATATGCTTGCCATAGGTCTTGGCACTTTCATAGACCTGGTCGGCCAGCTCGCGGGTCGGCGTGAGGATCAGCGCGCGCACCGGGTGCCGCGCCGGCGAAACACCAGTATTGGCGTATTGTGCCAGCCGGGTCAGGATGGGCAGCGTGAACGCGGCGGTCTTGCCGGTGCCGGTCTGTGCCGCCCCCAGCATGTCACGCCCGGCCAGCACCGAGGGAATCGCCTGCGCCTGGATCGGGGTCGGGTTTTCGTAGCCCTGCTCCGAAACTGCCTTGAGCACGTCGGGCGCCAGCCCCAGTGATGCAAACGTCATGCCTGATTTAACCTTCCGATTCGCTGCGGCACGGAACAAAATCGCGCCAAGTGTTTGAAGAAAAGCGGGAAATGGTACACCAAGCCTTGCCTGCTGCCTACTCGCGCTTACTAGCGCAAAACCACGCCGAGCCGCCCATGCCACCGCCCATGCCACCGCCCATGGCAGATCGTCACGCTAGAGCAGGGGGTGATGGGCTACACTTCGGCTGTTTTGAGCCTGCCCTCTTTGCGCAGGCCATTGGAGCCTGCCATGTATGACCTCGCCCGCACCCAGTTCTCGACGCTGCGCGATTGCCTGCGCTTCGCGGTATCGCGCTTTAGCGACGCCGAGCTGGTCTATGGCCACGGCACCGACAACGCCTACGACGAGGCGGCCTATCTGCTGCTGGCCACACTCAAGCTGCCACTCGACACCTTGGAGCCCTTCCTCGACGCCAAGCTGCTGCCGCAGGAAGTCGAGGCCGTGATCACCGCCATCGAACGGCGCGCGGTCGAGCGCATCCCGGCGGCTTACATCACGCGCGAGGCTTTCCTCGGTGAGTACCGCTTCTACGTGGACGAACGGGTGATCGTGCCGCGCTCCTTCATTGGCGAGCTGTTGCGCGACGACGCGCTCGAGCCGTGGATCGAGTACCCCGAGTTGATCCGTCGTGCCGCCGACCTGTGCACCGGCTCGGGGTGCCTCGCCATCCTGCTCGCCCATGCCTTCCCGGACGCGCTGATCGACGCGGTCGATCTCTCGGCCGATGCACTCGACGTGGCCGAGATCAACGTCGCCGACTACAACCTGGGCGAACAGATCGACTTGATCGATGGCGATCTGTTCGAGCCGCTGGAAGGCGAGATCTACGACCTGATCGTGTCCAACCCGCCCTATGTCGATGCCGAATCGGTGGCCGAACTGCCGGCCGAATACCTGCACGAACCGGAGCTGGCACTGGGCAGCGGCGTGGATGGGCTCGACGTAACCCGCCGTATCATCGAAGCCGCCAGCAAGCACCTCAGCCCCAACGGTTTGCTGGTGGTCGAGATCGGCCACAATCGCGAAGCGCTGGAAGCGGCCTACCCCCAGCTGGCTTTCGTCTGGCTGGCCACGTCGGGCGGCGATGGCTTCGTGTTCCTGCTGACCCGCAGCACGCTGGTCGAGGCCGGCTTCTAAGCGCCTGTTCACGATCTTTTCCCTGCGCTCCAAGGCGGTGCGTCCTGCACCGCCAGCCTGGTCTTCCTTCCGCAAATCCTGCCTGCGCGCCCGTTCATACCCCCCGCATTGACAGCCTCAAATGAAAGCCCTTTCATTGCTGCAGTTGCCAGCGCAACACCCGGGCGTGCACAGGCCGGGATCAGAACCGCGAGGAGCGATAAAAATGATACAGAGATGGAGAGTGTGGCTGACCGTACTGGTCAGCCTGTTGTGCTTTGCGCGCGTCGCGCTCGCTGCGGACTACACGCAGGGCGTGGCCGTCAACGGCTCGGTGGCAACGATCTGGTTCAAATCCAGCGTCAGCACCAGCTGGGTCGACATCCATTACAAGGTAAACAGCAGCGCACTGCAAAACGTGCGCATGGCCTACAACGGTAGCACCGCCCGCCATGAGCAGAAGGTCGACGTCGCCAGCGGCAATGTGCTGAGCTACTCCTTCACCTATAACAATGGCACGCCGGCTTACGATACCGGCAGCTTCAGCTACACCGTCGGTGGCACCCAAACCCCCGCCACGCCGGTACCGCCCACCGCCGCGCCAACCACGCCGCCCGCAACCAGTGGATGCGCAGCCTGGGCCGAAGGCAATACCTATGCCGCAGGTAGCGTCGTCAGCTACAACGGCGCCAGCTACACCGCCCTCGTTACCCATACCGCTTATGTCGGTGCCAACTGGAACCCCGCCGCCACGCCGACGCTGTGGAAGGTTGGTGGCAACTGCGGCAGCACCGCCACGCCGACCCCGCGCCCCACTGCCACCCCGACGCCCAAGCCCGCCGTCACGCCCACCCCGCAGCCGACCGCCACGCCGGTGCCGCAACCGGGCGCAGCCGTTCCGGGCAAGATCGAGGCCGAAGCCTGGAGCGCGATGAACGGTGTACAGACCGAAGCCACTAGCGATACCGGCGCCGGCCTCAACGTGGGCTGGGTGGAAACCGGCGACTGGCTGGACTATCGCGTCAACGTCGCTACCGCCCGCAGCTACACCGTACAGTTCCGCGTCGCGGCGATCGCAGCCGGCGGCAGCATCCAGCTGCGCAACGCAGCCGGCACCGTGCTGGGCAGCGTTGCCGTGCCGAACACCGGCAACTGGCAAGGCTGGAGCACCGTATCGACCAGCGTCACGCTGCCGGCCGGCAACCAGGTGCTGCGCGTCCATGCGGCCAGCGGCGGCTGGAATCTGAACTGGATCAACTTCAGCACCGGCAGCACGCCGACCCCGACGCCGGTCACGCCGACTCCCAACCCGGGCGATATCCCGGTTGGCCCGAACGTGATGACGCTCAAGCTGCAGAACGAAACCAATGGCGCCTATCGTGATGACCAAGTCTACTGGTCGGTGATCGGCTACAACCCGGCGACCAAGATGCTGTCGTGGGTGGACAAGAACGGCAACCTGGTTCCGGCCTCGGTGTCGGACAACAATGCGCCCAACCGCCTGGTGAAGAACGGCCAGAACTACTCCAACTACTTCTACAAGCTGTCGGAAGCCAATTGGGTATCGCTGCCGCGCATCGATTCGGGCCGCATGTTCGTCAGCGTCGGCTCTCCGCTCTATATCAAGATCAATACCGCGGGCGACGGCCGCACCGGCTTCGCCGGGCCTGATCTGGGCAACCCGACCGATCCGAACCAGGACGTGTACTTCGAGTGGGTGGAATTCACCGTCGACCAGTACGGTTATCACGGCAACTCGACCCGCGTCGACCAGTTCGGCTTCCCGATCCGCACCCGATTGATCGGCAAGGACGGCTTCGATCGCACCCTGGGCGAAACCCAGTCGCGCGCCGCGATCTTCTCCGCCTTCAAGGCCGAAATGCCGGCCGAGTTCCAGAAGCTGGTGAAGGAGCCGTACCGCATCGTCGCGCCGGGCAAGGCCGGCTTCGGCCACGGTGGTGCCTCGAGCAACTACTTCGAGAACTACGTGAACCAGGTGTGGGACTACTACCGCACGCGTGATCTGGTGTTCACCGCCGAGGCCGGCACCTTCCGCGGTCGCGTGATCGGCAACGACTTCGTGTTCAGCAAGGACGGCGGCCCGCAGAACCTGTACATCAAGGGCAAGCCGGTGACGCAGGACATCCTGGAAGGCTCGGGCAACCTGGCCACGCCCACCTCCAGCGATGGCGTCACCGCCTCGCAGGAACTGGTGGTGCAGGCGCAGATCACCGCCGCCTTCAACCGTCACCTGTTGATCACGGTCGACCCGACCAACTGGAGCAATGCCAGCTACTACTACCTGCAAGGGCCGGCGAACTACTTCGCCAAGTTCTGGCACGACCACAGCATCGACGGGCTGGCCTACGGCTTCTGCTACGACGATGTGCGCGGTCACAGCAGCCTCTTGGAGCACGGCTCGCCCAAGGCACTGGTCGTCAGCGTAGGCTGGTAAACCCTGGCCTGAGTACACAAGCCCGCCGTCCTGGCGGGCTTGTTTTTTGTAGGTCGACGCTGACAACGCGAGCGGTGATGCACTGATATCTGGCTGTCACATCGCTCGGGCACACTGCGCCTCTGAATTTCGAGGCCCGCATGAATCACGATTTCGCCCCATTCACCGCCCCGCACTTGGCCCCGGGCACCTGCGCCTGGCTGCAGCACCGGCTCAACCGCATCCGCGAACTTGCCCCGCCCCCTGCTGCCGCCCGTCTCTACGACGAAGCCGAAGAGCTGTTCGATCTCGACGACGAGCGCTGAGCTTCTAGGGCGAGTGGCTTAATGCTGACCTTGGTTTTTGTGATTGGATTGAAGATCGTCATAACTTGCGACACCCACCATGACGTCGACATCTGATATTCTCGCACCGATACAATCGGCCCCAATTCAAGGAAATAATAATGTTCAAATATGCAACAGCAGTTGCTGTGCTTTCGGCCGTGACGTCGCTCCCGGCTCAAGCAGCCTACATAGAGCTCTCGGGTGTAGACGTCATTTATCGAATCGATGCAGATGCGCCATGGCTAAGTACCTATGGAATTACCCCGACAGTAGAAAACAATACTCTATTGTTTACCGCTACTGATGGTGAGGCAATCCATACCGTCAACCTTCAGGGCGAAGGGACTCATAGTGGATCCTTTTACGCATCCACTCCGCCGCAAAATCCAATCCAAGTGTTTGCAAAGGCGGGAAAAAAAATAACGGGATTCAATGCCCAACTGGATTTCGTCGCATACGGCCAAGTAGTCGGGTTTTACCCAATTTACGGCAACCTCTCAGGCACGAGCGCTGCGCGCACGATCCCAGGCGCTTCGTATGGCAGCTTTGCGGCCCAACAATGGGGCACTCTTAATAACTCTCTGCCTGACGGTGCAGCTCATGCGGTTCAAATCGAACCGAAGCCTAGCTTTTCCAATCCCTTCACTTTAGACGAATCGGTCAATGGCCCACTGGATTTGTACCTCTCAGCCTCGGCGAGTGGTTATATGGGCAATTCGAGCCACCCAGATTCATTTGTCCAATACTCACTGAATAGCTTTGGTGTGACTATGCAAATAGCCCCCGTACCAGAGCCGGAGACGTATGCCTTGATGGGATTGGGTTTAATCGGACTGGTGGTAGCACGCCGTCGCAAGCGCCAGCACTGAAACAACCAGCCTGGTTGACCAAAGCCCGCAATGCGGGCTTTTTCATAAGCCGTTGAAACACATCGTTTTCAGCTCACCATCGGCACCACCACCGGCGCGCCGTCGTCCGGCGCAGGGATCACATGTGCGTCGATACCGTACAAGGTGCGGATCAGGCCCGGGGTCACTACGTCGCGCGGCGCGCCGTGTGCCAGTACGCGGCCGTCGTGGATCGCGACCAGTGTATCGGCGTAGCGCGCGGCGGCGGCCAGATCGTGCAGCACCATCACCACGGTGCGCCCGCCCGCGGCGAGCCGGCGCACCAGCGACAACACCTCCACCTGGTGGCCCAGATCCAGCATGCTGGTCGGCTCGTCCAGCATCAGGACGGGGGTGGCCTGGGCCAGCACCATGGCCAGCCACGCGCGCTGGCGCTGGCCTCCCGAGAGCCTATCGAGCGGGCGCTGCGCCAACTCGACCAGATCGGTTTCGATCAGCGCCTCATGCACCGCGGCTTCGTCGGCGCGGCTCCACTGGCGGAACAGCCCTTGATACGGATAGCGGCCAAAGGCGATCAGCGCTTCGACGCTGATGCCGGCGGGAGCCTGCGGAAATTGCGGCAGCAAACCGATGCGGCGTGCGGCCTCCGCCGGCTTCAGTTGCCAGACGTCCACGCCATCGACCCGCACGGTGCCGGCCGCGGGCCGATGCAGCCGCGCCATGGCACGCAGCAGCGTGGACTTGCCGCAGCCATTGGCGCCGACGATGGCAAGGACCTCGCCGCTGGCGATGGAAAACGACAGGTCGGCCAGCACCGCGCGCTCGCGGTAGTCGGCCCTCAGCTGTTCAACGGTGATATTCATGCTCTTCCCTTGCCCGCCAACAACACCCACAGCAGGAACGGCCCACCGAGCACGCCGGTGACCACGCCTGCCGGCACCTCGGCTGGTGCGGCGACGCTGCGGCCCAATGTGTCGGCCAGCAGCACGATGAAAGCGCCCAGGCTCGCGGCCGAGCACAACGGCACGCAACCCGGCCCCGCCAGCCGCCGGGCGACGATGGGGGCGACGATGGCGACAAAGCCCACCGGTCCCGCCACGCTGACTGCGAGCCCGGCAAGCGCTGCCGCGACCAGCAGCGCGGCCAGTTGCATGCGTGACAGACCCACCCCCAGCCCCTGTGCCATGTCGTCCGACAGGCCCAGCATGCCAAGCCCGCGCGCCAGCGGCAGCAGAATCAGGACCAGCACGCCCAACCCCGCCAGCGCCGGCCACAGCACCGGATAACCCCGCCCCACCAGGCTGCCGATGCTGAACACGTAAATGCCGCTGCTGTGCATCACCGGCAGCGTCGCCAGCACCAGCTCGAAGCCGGCCTTGAAGAGGCTGGCGATGGCGATGCCGGCCACGATCACGCGATATCCCTGCGAGCCCATGCCGCCAGCTGCCGCGAGAATCACCAGCGTGGTCACGAGGGCACCGCACAGCGCCATCCACCACGGCCCGAGCAAGCCTGCCGGGCTCCACAGCAGCGTCAGTGCCATGGCCAGCGTCGCGCCATCGTTGAGGCCGATCATGTCCGGGCTCGCCAAGCGGTTGCGCGCCAGCGTCTGCAACAACAACCCCGACAGCCCCAGAGCGGCACCGACCACCAGCGCCGCCAACACGCGTGGCAGACGGATCTCGCGCAGCAAAAAACCCTGCCAGCCTGGCGCATCGCCCGTGAGCGCGACCCAGACCCTATCCGGAGCGAGCTTGACGTCGCCCCAGCCCAGCGCGAACAGCGCCAGCCCGAGCAACAGGATCAGGCTGGCGAAATTCACCGCGAGCTGTCGCCGGCTGGCACGCAAGGAATAGCCGGCGCCGCGCCAGACCCAGTAGCGGGAGCCCATCATTCGGCCCCCGTGCGCGTCAGCGACAGCAAGGCATCGCGCCGCACCATGACGATGACCAACGGTGCGCCGAGCAATGCGATCACCGCGCTCGCCGGGGCCTCGAAGGGCGAGACGATCAGGCGGGCAGCGATGTCGGCGGCGAGCAACAGCGCGGCGCCGAACAACGCCGAGCTAGCCAGTTGCGACGGCACTGCGATGGCGCCAAGGCCACGCGCGAAGTAGGGTGCCACGAGGCCGAGAAAGGCGATCGGCCCCACCAGCGCAACGGCAGCGCCAGCCAGCAGCGCCACGCAGACCATGGCCAGCATGCGGATGCGATCGGGCCGCGCACCCAGGCCGCGCGCCTGCTCATCACCCAGCGTCAGCATGGACAGCGGCCGCAGCAGCAGCATACATCCGGCAAAACCGGCCACCAGCAGCGGCATGCCGGCCCACAAGAGCTCGGGCGTCAGTCGCGCCAGCGAGCCCATGGACCAGAAGCGGAACTGATCCAGGCTCTCCTGCCGCGACATCAACAGCCAGGCCATCAGGCCATGACAGGTCGCGGTGAGCGCGATGCCGGCCAGGATCAATCGCAACGGCGACGACTCCGTCTCGCCGGCGCGCGCCAGCAGCAGCACGAGGGCGGCGCCAACGAGGGCCCCCGCCAGCGCCCACGCCATCTGCCCCGCGAGGCTGAGCGTGCCCAGGAGCGTGAAGCCGAGCGCCACGGCAAAGGCGGCGCCGCTGTTCACGCCCAGGAGGCCCGGCTCGGCCAGCGGGTTGCGCGTCACCGTCTGCAGCAGCACGCCGGCACAACCCAGCGCTCCGCCAACGGCCAGTGCCGCGATCAGCCGCGGCAGGCGCAGGTGTTCAATAACCATGACGACGTGTGCGTCGTCGCGCTGCCCAAGCAGCCAGGCCCAGCTTTCGGCGAGACCGACGCGGCCGGCACCGGCCGCCAGCGACAGCGCGGACAGCGCCAGCAACACGGCGAGCAGGGCTGGCCAGCGGTAACGCGGCGGTGGCATCAGGACGGCTGGCCCAGCATCGCGGCACGCACGTCGACCAGCAGCTGACGCGCCGCCAGCGGGCCGCCGACGCTGGTCCACAGCGCGGCATCGACTTCGCGCACGTGCCCGGCGCGCGCGGCGGCCAACTCCTTGAATTCCGGTTCCTGCAACAGCCTGGCGAACCCGGCCGGATCGGCCTTGGTGCCGGTCTTGAACGCGCCGAGGAATATCCAGTCCGCGTCGATCTGCGACAGCGCTTCGCGCGACATCGGCGACGAGTGCCCCGCGCCCGACGCCTGCTGCGGCTTGGGGCGGGCAAAGCCGACGTCGGCCAGCACGCGGCCGGCGAAGGCATCGCCCAGCATGTAGACCGGACCCTGCGCCGTCCAGCGCACGATGCTCACGGTCGCACCGGCGTTGCCCTGCAGATCGACTGCCAGCTGCTTGGCTGCGGCATCGTACTCGGCGAAGAAAGTCCGGGCGGCATCGCCGCGCCCCAGCACCTCGGCCATGCGGGCAAAGCTGTCGCGCCACGATTCGCCCACCTTGAAGCTGACCACGGTCGGCGCGATATGTGCCAGCTGGGCCAGCAGCTGTGGATCGGCGTTGCCCCCGGCCAGGATCAGATCGGGTTGCAGCGCCAGGATGCGATCGAGGCTGGGCTGGCCGAAGCTGCCCACGCTCGCGACCCCGGCAGCGGCGCCAGCCAGATACGACGGCACGCCGCCCTGGCCCCGGCCGTTGGTTGCGCCGACCGGTTTCACCCCAAGCGCCAGCGCCGCATCAAGATCGATTTCGGACAACACGATCACGCGCTGCGCTCGGGCCGGAACGCGCACGGTCTGGCCGGCGGCATCGACGATGCTGCGCGTGGCGGCGGGGGCGACGGCAGCGGCCGACGCGGTCTCGGCCCCGCTGTTCGAGCAGGCGGATAGCGCTAGCACAACGGCGATCAGGGCAGGAATGAACAGGCGTGTGGGCATAGCGGCCCTCCTTACAGGATCAATCGAGCGCGGTCCAAACGACGGGCAGCGGATCGCGCCGCGTCATCAAGGCCAGATGCTGTTCCAGTACCGACTGCATTTGCGCCAGCGTGGCAGCGGAGGCTTCACAGGCAAAGGTCAGCGTCGTTGCGGTGGCGGCCAGCTCGCAAACGCCGAACGGGAACTCGGCACGGCCGCGCGTCTCGTCGAATTCGACCGGTATTTTCTTGGCGAAATGCTTGCACAGTTTGAACAGAAACTTGGTGGCATCGGGCGTGGTGATATGAGCGATCGAACGCATGGTGCTCCTGAGCGGGATGTGGGTAACGTGACGATAAAGCCGCTCGCATGGTGCGAGCCATGTAGCGACAGGGCGAGCCTGAGCCCGCCCTGCCGCCGCCGGCCGGCATGGCGGGCTCCAGCGAGCAACGATCAGAACTGCGCCTTGACGTTGAGCCAGTAGCGACGACCTTCGTCGACCATCCAGTTGCCCGTCAGTTCGTCGCGCTCACGGTCGTCGACCGGCACGATCTCGTCGCTGAGATTGAGCACGGCCGCGTTCACCGAGAACATCTTGTTGATCACGTAGGTGGCACCGAGATCGAACGTGGTCGAAGCCTCGCGTTCGCGCACCGCGTTGGCGCCGTTGCGGAATGCCGCCCATTGCTGGCTGCCGAGGTAGTTGGCCCGCGCGTAGGTGGAAAGCCGCTCCAGCGGAGTCCAATCGACGCGCAGGTTGGCCATGTGCTCAGGCGTCTTGTCGAGCGGATAACCCTTGAGCGAGCTGCCGTCGAATGCCGGCTCGGTGGTGTCCTTGCGCTCGGACTTGGTGTAGGTGTAATTGCCCGACAGCACCCAGTCCTGGGCCACTGGCCAGTTGCCGGCGAGCTCAAGGCCACGGATGTTGACCTTGGCCACGTTGTCGTAAACGTAGGTCGACAGCATGCCGTTGAACGGCACGCCGGTATCGTAGCTGACCACCTTGTTCTTGAAATCGTTGTTGAACAGCGTGGCGCTGAACGAGGTCCCGTTCGCCGCGTCGTAGCGCACGCCAATTTCCTCGGTGGTGCTGGTTTCCGCCTCGAGATCATCATTGCCGCACAGCATGCCGCGTTTTTGCGTGCCACCGCCCGTGGTCATGCAATAGCTCTCGGTGGTCTGGCGCAGCGTCGGCGCCTTGAAGCCGCGGGCGACGCCCCCGCGCAGCGTCCAGACCTCGCTGAGCTTGTACACGCCGTAAAGCCGTGGCGACCACTGGACGTCATAGCGCTCGTCGTCGTCCATGCGCACGCCGGCAGTGAGCGAGAAGCGGTCAGTGACGAAGAATTCATCTTCGACGAACAGCGACCAGGTCTTGTTGGTCAATTCGTCGTCCGGAACGGCGGCCGGGCGCGAATCACCGGCAAGCCCGGAGAGCTTGGCATTGCGGAACTGGGTGCCCAGCTTGAGCACGTTGTTGCTGAACGGCAGCGTGACGAGGCCGTCGAGCGTGGTGTTCCTGATCATCGGGCTGTCGAGCCCTTCTTCACCATCGACCCAGTTGGTCTGCTTGCCCGTCTCTTGGTAGAACGCGACGGTGCTGTTGCCAAAACCCCAGCGACCATTGTGCGTGATCGCCCAGTTGCTGCGCTCGTGCTCATCCTTCTCGCGACCATTGTCCGGATGCCAGGATTTGCCGGGCTCTCGCTCGTAGGTGAGCGTGTTCTTGCCCACTTCCAACGTGATGTCCTGGTTGTCGGTGGGCGTGATGGTCAGCTTGGCGTTGAGGTTCTTGTCACGCGTACCCGGCGTGCTCCAGTTGGTGTCGTTCGGGTAGTTGATTTCATCTTCATCGCGGTCGCTGTAATTGCCGTAGACCTGCAGGCCCAACAGATTGGTGGCGAGCGGGCCACCGACCCAGAAGTCGCCCTGGCGGGTATCGCCGTAGTCGCCGTCTTCCTGAACGATGCCGCCCAGGTTCACCGCGCCGCTCCATTGCTGGCCGACCTTGCGAGTGATGATGTTGATCACGCCGCCCATCGCATCCGAACCATACAGCGACGACATTGGGCCACGCACCACCTCGATGCGCTCGATCGCCTCCAGCGGCGGAATCTGGCTGGCCTGAACCCCGCCCGTGCTGCGATTCATCGTTTCGCGCGTGTTCTGGCGCTTGCCGTCAACCAGGATCAGCGTGTATTCACCCGGCATGCCGCGGACCGAGATATCGGTATCGGATGGATCGGAGCCGACGATGCTCACGCCCTCGATATGCCGCACGGCATCCTCGAGGTTGGTAAAAGGCTGGCTTTCCAGTTGCTCGCGGCTGATGACCGAGATGGAAGCCGGCGCCTCCTTGATCTGCTGCTCGTAGGCGGACGCGGTAACGACCACGGTATCGAGCGTGGATCCATCGGCGTGGGCCACACCGGCCAGTGCCACGGCGCAGGCCAGGGCGAGCGGTTTGGGGGTAAAGCGCGTACTCATCTTGCGTAGTCCCGGGGAGTGAAATAAAGCGACAAAGTAGGCGGCGGCATTCGATGCACCACCAACAAATGAGAATTGTTTGCATTTGTGTATTTTGGTCGCTAGTATTCCACGGACATCTGACGCGCGCTTTTGCGCAAACGCAGATCACCTTTGCCAGATCCTCTTTTGCTACCGATCCGGCGCCAAAGCCGCGAAGGCCCCTAGCTGGTACCCCATGCCGATATCGATCGCCGCCCCTAAGCCTCGCCCTGCCCCATCCCGCCTGGGGCGACGCGTGATTGCGCTGCGCGACGGGCTGACGGCGCATTGCAGCGATACGGTGCATGCCCACCAAGGCCAGCAGCTACTGGAACCGCATCTCGATCTGGTACTGATGCTGGAAGGCGAGGCCGACGTGCATTACGGTCGCCAGCCCTTCCATTTCGGCATGCAACGCACGCGCAGCGGCATGCGCCACGAGGCGGTGCTGCTCTCGGTGGCGGAGCCTGACGTGTTCACGCGCCACGCCCCTGCCGCACGCCCGGAGCGCAAGATCAGCATCGCCATTGCACCAGCCTGGCTCGACGCCTGCGGCCTGGATGACCAGCCGGCGCATCGCGATATCCTCGCGTTCTGCGGCCGGCATCTGGCGATCTCGCGCTGGCAGCCGTCGGCGCGGCAACTTGCGCTGGCCGAACAGCTGCTGCAGCCCGACACGCTGGTGCCGGCGCTGGCGCGGCTGCAGCAGGAAAGCCACGCCATCGAGCTGGTCTCCGGCGCACTGGGCCAGTTGGCCGTCCCGGACACCGGCCTGCCGCGCATCGCCAGCCAGCGCATGCAGCGACTGCGGCAACTGCTCGACAGCGGGCACGCCGATGAATGGTCGCTCCCCATGCTCGCCAGCGAATTCGGCGTCGCTGTGAACACGCTGCAGCAGCACTTCAAGCAAGCATTCGGCTGCACCGTATTCGACTACCAGCGCCGCCGCCGGCTGCAGGCCGCGCGCGCCGAGCTTGCCACCGGCCGCGTTTCGGTGACGGAGGCCGCGCTCAATGCCGGTTACAACAGCCCCGCCAATTTCGCGACCGCGTTCCGTCGCGCCTTCGGCATCAGCCCGCGCGACTGCCGGGGCTGAACCGGCCAGCACCATGAAAAAAGCCCGCAACTGCGGGCTTTTTTTCTCGGCGCCATCGACTCAGTGATGGTGACCGTGGGCACCGTGTACGTGGCCGTGGGCGATTTCCTCGGCGCTGGCGGCACGCACTTCCTTGACCTTGCCCACGAAGCGCACGACCATGCCGGCGAACGGGTGGTTGGCGTCGACGGTGACCTGATTGCCATCGATCTCGGTCACGCGGAACAGCAGCACGTCGCCGGTTTCCGGGTCATCGGCCTCGAACATCATGCCGACCTCGACCTCCATCGGGAACACGTCCTTTTCCTCGGTGCGTACGAGTTCGGGCTCGAATTCACCGAAGGCATCGTCGGCGTTCATCGTCACGTCGATGCTGTCGCCCACCGTCTTGCCCTGCAGGGCTTCCTCGACCAGCGGCAGGATATTGTCGTAACCGCCATGCAGGTAGGCAATCGGCTCCTCGGTCTTGTCGATCTGCTTGCCTTCGGCATCGTACATCTCGTATTCGATGGTGACGGCGGTGTCTTTGGCGATTTGCATCAAGGTCATCCTAGGGTTTGTACAAGAGTGAGTATCTGTGCCGCGTGGCCCTTGGGCGACACGTGGTAAAACGCATGGCGGATCACGCTGTCGCGGTCGATCACGAAGGTCGAGCGCTCAATGCCATATCTTACCACGCCATGCGCCTGCCACTGCCGCAGGGCGTGGTAGGCGCGGCTCACCTCACCATCGGCGTCCGACAACAGGTCGAACTCGATGCCCTGCTCCTCGCGGAACGCCTCGTGCTCCAGGCAATCGTCCAGACTCACGCCGACGATACGCGCCTGGTGGCTGGCAAAGGCCTCTACGCGATCGCTGAACTCCACCGCCTCGGCGATGCCACCTGGCGTGTGATCCTTGTTGAAAAAGTACAGCACCACGTGGTGCTCGGCGAGCAAATCGGATAGCCGCACCAGCTCCATATTGGCGGTGGGCAGGGCGAAATCGGGGGCGGTATCTCCGGCGTTCAGCATGCGACCTCGTCGTGTAGGGTGCTCGCGGCAGGCGCGGGTGCGATAATCAGCGCTAACTAGACACCGTTATAGCCATCTCATCCATGAGCACAACACTGCTGGGCGGCATCACGCCGCAACAGTTTCTCGCCGAATACTGGCAAAAGAAACCGCTGCTGATCCGTGGCGCCGTCACCGATTTCCCCGAATTGATGGACCTGCCCCGCCTCAAGGCGCTGGCGCAGCGCGACGACGTCGAATCGCGACTGATCGAGTTCAAGCGCGGCCGCTGGCATATGGAGCACGGCCCGTTCGAGGCGCGACGCTTTGCCAAGCTCGGCGAATCGGATTGGACCGTGCTGGTGCAGAGCGTGAACCAGCACGTGCCGCATATCGCCGAGCTGCTGTACCGCTTCAACTTCCTGCCCTACTACCGGCTGGACGACCTGATGATCTCCTTCGCGCCACCGGGTGGCTCGGTCGGTCCGCACTATGACTCCTACGACGTGTTTTTGCTGCAGGTGGGTGGGCGCAAGCGCTGGCAGATTTCCAGCGACGATGCGGCCAACTTCATCGAGGATGCGCCGATCCGCGTGCTCAAGGATTTTGCGCCGCAAGAGGAATGGGTGCTGGAACACGGCGACATGCTCTATTTGCCGCCCAAGTACGCGCACCACGGCGTAGCGCTCGATCCGGGCATGACCTACAGCATCGGTTTTCGCGCGCCGACCACGCAGGAGATCGCCAGCCGCTTCATGGAATTCCTGCAGGACGAGATGCAGGTGTCCGGCATGTACGCCGATCCAGCGCGTCAGCCCACCACCGCGCCGGGCCTGATCGACGCCGGCTTTACCGCCGATATCGGTAGCATGCTCAGCGCCATACACTGGAACGAGGACATGGTCGCGCGCTTCACCGGCCGCTATTTCACCGAACCCAAGAACCATGTGTTTTTCGAGCCGCCCGAAGCGGTGCTCGACTTCGACGAGTTCACCGGGCAGGTAGCCGAGCGCGGCGTGGTACTCGATCTGAAATCACAGATGCTGTACGACGCCGAGCGCATCTACCTCAATGGCGACGAACTCGAAGCCGATGCGCGCGCCCGGACCGAGCTCGTGCGCCTGGCGGACGCGCGCATGTTGCCGCCCGGCGACTATGATGAAGCCACCCTTGAAGCCCTCTACACCTGCTATGACTACGGCTACCTTCACCCCGCACCAGTTTGACCGCAACGCCGATTACGAGGACGCGCTGCTGGCGCTCATCGCCAGCGCCCGGCACGAGCTCAGGCTGTTCGAAAAGGATTACGCCGAAACGGGCCTATCGAGCCGCGCCTTCGCCGAGGCGCTGGCGCACGCGTTCGCGACGCATGAGCCGCTGACGGTCACGCTGCTAGCGCTCGAACCCGATCACATCGCCGCGCATTGCCCGCGCATTCTGGCGTTACGGGAAACCTGGTCGCACCGCTTCACCCTGCTGCGCGTCGCCCAGGTGCCCGAGCTGTGGCACGCCGGCTTTGCCATCGCCGATGATGCCCGCTATGTGAAGCGCCACCACTTCGACTGGCCACGCGGCGAAGCCAGCGACGATGCGCGCGCCATCGCTGGATTGAATGAGGTGTGGGGCAACTTGTGGCAGTCGGCGGAAGCCGAGGCGAGCTGGCAGCGCCTGATGCTGTGAGCGCGTTCCAGCCCTGCGCCGGCGCGAAATGATCGTGAACCGGCTCAGCCGCCCAGCACCACCGCGATCACGCGCCGCTCTTCGGCGGCCAGCACGTTGAAGGTGCGGCACAGCGCGCCGTTGTCCATCACATCAAGGCCCACCCGCGCCGCCATCAGCGCGCGCGACAGCCTGGGATGCGGAAAGCGGATGCGATCACCCGTGCCCAGCAACACCATCTCGGGATCGAGCTGCAAGAGTTGCGCGAAGTCGTCTTCCTCAAGCGCGGCGAAATCGGCCGGACGCCATTCGCGCACCTCGCTGGTCGACACGATCACGCTGCCGTCGAAGCGCTCCTGGTTGACGAGCACATAGCCCTCGCCATAGCCGGTGAACTGGTTCAGATGCGTGGTGGTGCTGCGATGCAGTTTCATGACGGTGGCCAGTGCGAAAACGAGCAGCGATTTTACCCGCAAACTGTAGTCCCGCCCGTCCTCACACGCTGTATCCACCTGCAGCGCCCGACTTCGCTAGAATACGGGGTTTCCCCCAACGGCCGGTCGTCGCCATGAATCCGATCCACAAGTCGAACAAACTCCTCAACGTCTGCTACGAAATCCGTGGCCCGGTACCGGAGCGAGCGCGGCAGATGGAAGAGGAAGGCCATCGCATCATCAAGCTCAATATTGGCAACCTGCAGCCATTCGGCTTCGATGCGCCCGATGAGGTAGTGCAGGATGTGATCCGCAACCTGCCGAACGCCGCGGGCTATGTCGATTCCAAGGGCCTGTTTCCCGCGCGCAAGGCGGTGATGCACTACACGCAGCAAAAGCAGATTGCCGATGTGACGGTCGACGATATCTACATCGGCAATGGCGCATCCGAATTGATCGTGATGTCGATGCAGGGGCTGTTGAACAACGGCGACGAAGTGCTGGTACCGGCGCCCGATTACCCGCTGTGGACCGCCGCGGTGAGTCTCGCTGGTGGCACGCCACGTCACTACCTGTGCGACGAAGCCAATGGCTGGCTGCCAGCACTCGATGACATGCGCGCCAAGATCACTCCGCGCACCCGCGCCATCGTCGTGATCAACCCGAACAACCCGACCGGCGCGCTGTACCCGGACGACGTGCTGCGCGAGATCGTAGAGATCGCCCGCGAGCACGGGCTCATCATCTACGCCGACGAAATCTACGACAAGGTGCTGTACGACGGCGCATCGCACACCTCGATCGCCTCGATGGCCGACGACGTGCTGTTCGTCACCTTCAATGGCCTGTCCAAGAACTACCGCGCCTGCGGCTATCGCGCCGGCTGGATGGTGGTCTCGGGCAACAAGAAGATCGCCACCGATTACATCGACGGCCTCAACATTCTCTCGACCATGCGGCTGTGCGCCAACGTGCCGGCGCAGTACGCGATCCAGACCGCGCTCGGCGGCTACCAGAGCATCAACGACCTGGTCGGCCCCGGCGGGCGGCTGACGCGCCAGCGCGATCTGGCGTGCGAGCTGCTCAACGCCATTCCCGGCGTCTCGGTCGCCACGCCGCAGGCCGCGCTTTACCTGTTCCCGCGGCTCGACCCCCAGCTCTACCCGCTGGAGGACGATCAACAGCTGGCGCTGGAGCTGTTGCAGGAGGAAAAGGTGCTGATCGTGCAGGGCACGGGCTTCAACTGGCTGGCGCCCGACCACTTCCGCCTCACCTTCCTGCCACACCTCGATGACCTGACCGATGCCATCGGTCGCATCGAGCGCTTCCTCGCCGGTTACCGAAAACGCCACGGTACCGCATAATGCGGGTTTTGCCGCTGACCGATGATGCGGGCCGCCTGATCGCGCCCGACTGGCTGGGCCGCGCAGAACCGGTACACCGGCAACTGCGAGCGCAGCTCCCCGTCGACTACCCCGGACGGATGGCCGAGGTCTGCGCCAATGGCGGGCGGCTGATCGCTGCCGTCGATGGCGAAACGGTGCTCGGACTGGCGCTGTGGCGTCTGATCGAGAACACCTACGAAGGTCGTCGGCTCTATGTCGACGACCTAGTCGTGGATCAGGCGCAGCGCTCTCGTGGCGTCGGCCAGTTGCTGCTGGGCTGGCTGGAAGCGCAGGCGCGCTCGCACGATTGCGCGGTACTGGCACTCGATTCGGGCGTGCAGCGCGGTGGCGCACATAAATTCTATTTTCGCGAGGGGATGACGATCGCCTCGTACAGCTTCAGGAAGGCATTGCAATGAAACCCATCCAGGTCGGTTTGTGTGGCGTCGGTACCGTCGGTGGCGGTACCGCCACCGTGTTGAAACGTAATTGCGAGGAAATCGCGCGCCGGGCCGGGCGGCCCATCGTGGTGCGCATCGCCGCCAACCGCAATCTGGAGCGCGCCCGCGCCGTGCTTGGCGACAGCATCGAACTGATCGACGATGCGCTCGCCATTGCCCGTCACCCCGATGTGGAAATCGTCGTCGAACTGATCGGCGGCACCACCATCGCCAAGGAGCTGGTGCTGACCGCAATCGAGAACGGCAAGCACGTGGTCACCGCTAACAAGAAGCTGATCGCCGAATACGGCAACGAAATCTTCGCCCGCGCCCAGGAAAAGGGCGTGATGGTTGCCTTCGAAGCCGCCGTCGCCGGCGGCATCCCAGTCATCAAGGCGCTGCGCGAAGGCCTCACCGCCAACCGCATCGAATGGGTGGCCGGCATCATCAACGGCACCAGCAACTTCATCCTGACCGAAATGCGCGACAAGGGTGCCGCCTTCGCCGATGTGTTGGCCGAAGCGCAGCGCTTGGGTTACGCCGAAGCCGACCCGACCTTCGACATCGAAGGCCACGACGCTGGGCACAAGCTCACCATCATGAGCGCCATCGCCTTCGGCATCCCGGTGCAGTTCGACAAGGCCTACCTCGAAGGCATCAGCAAGCTGCAGGCTGCCGACATCAAGTACGCACAGGAACTGGGCTATCGCATCAAGCTCTTGGGCGTCACCCGCCGTCGCGCCGAGGGCATCGAGCTGCGCGTCGCGCCGACGCTGATCCCGGAAAAGCGGCTGATCGCCAACGTCGATGGCGTGATGAACGCGGTGCTGGTCAAGGGCGACGCCGTCGGCGCCACGCTGTACTACGGCCCAGGTGCCGGCGCCGAGCCGACCGCCTCGTCGGTGATCGCCGACCTCGTCGACATCACCCGCCTCGCCACTGCCGATCCGGAACACCGCGTGCCGCACCTGGCGTTCCAGCCCTCCGCGCTCGCCGATCTGCCGATCCTGCCGATCTCCGAAGTCGAGACCTGCTACTACCTGCGGCTGAACGCGCTCGACCAGACCGGCGTGCTGGCTTCCGTCACCCGCATCCTGGCCGACCAGGGCATCTCGGTCGACGCCATGCTGCAGCGCCCGAGCGACGAGGCCAGCGACGACGGTCGCGACGATGTGGTGATCATCACCCACCTCGCGGTCGAGAAGCGCGTCGACGCCGCCATCGCCCAGATCGAGGCACTGCCTGCGATCAACGGCAAGATCGTCAAGCTGCGGCTGGAACACCTTAACGGCTAATCCGAACCCGAGGCAGGGCCGCGCCCTGCCCCACACGAGTCCGAACATGCATTACATCTCGACCCGCGGCGGCATGGCCCCGCAACGCTTCTCCGACATCCTGCTGGGTGGCCTCGCCCCCGATGGCGGCCTGTCCATCGCCGAATCGTATCCGAAGCTGGACCTCGCTGAGCTGAAGGCGCTGGCGCAGCTGAACTACCCGGACCTGGCGTTCGCCGTGATCAGCCGCTTCGTCGACGACATTCCCGCAGCCGACCTGAAGGCGCTGATTGCCAAAACCTATACCGCCGACGTCTACCGCCACGGTCGCGATGCCGCGCGCGCTGGCGAAATCACCCCGGTGGTGCAGCTGGAAGACGGCCTCTATATCGAGGAGCTGTCGAACGGCCCGACGCTGGCGTTCAAGGACATGGCGATGCAGCTTCTGGGCAACCTGTTCGAGTACGTGCTCGAACAGCGGGGCGAGGCCATCAACATCGTCGGCGCCACCTCGGGCGATACCGGCTCCGCCGCCGAGTACGCGATGCGCGGAAAGCACGGCGTGAACGTGTTCATGCTCAGCCCGCACGGCAAGATGAGCCCGTTCCAGCGCGCACAGATGTTCAGCCTGCAGGACGCCAACATCCACAATATCGCGGTGACCAGCTTCTTCGACGCCTGCCAGGACATGGTGAAGGCGGTGAACAACGACGCCGCGTTCAAGGCGCAGTACAAGATCGGCGCCGTCAATTCGATCAACTGGGGCCGCGTCGTCGCCCAGGTGGTGTACTACTTCAAGGGCTACTTCGCCGTGGCCCGGGAAGTGGGCGAGCCGGTCGACTTCTGCGTGCCCTCGGGCAACTTCGGCAACGTCTGCGCCGGCCACATCGCCCGCCAGATGGGGCTGCCGATCCGCCGCCTGATCGTCGCGACCAACGAGAACGACGTGCTTGACGAGTTCTTCAAGACCGGCGGCTATTTCCCGCGTGGCCTCGATCGCACCTACGAGACGTCCAGCCCGTCGATGGACATCACCAAGGCGTCCAATCTCGAGCGCTTCGTGTTCGACCTGATCGGCCGCGATGGCACCAAGCTCGCCGCGCTGTGGCGCGAGGTCGATGCCGGCCGTGGCTTCAAGTTGCCCGATGCTGATTTCGCCCGCATGCATGACGAGTACGGCTTTCGCTCGGAAAAGAGCAACCACGCCGACCGCATCGCCAGCATCCGCGAAGTAAAGGCCAAGTACGGCGTCGAGATCGACCCGCACACCGCTGACGGCTATCTGGCCGCCAAGGCACACCGCGAAGCCGGCGTCACCATGGTGATCCTGGAAACCGCCCTGCCCGCCAAGTTCGAGTCCACGATGCAGGAGGCATTGGGCGCCGCGCCGCAACGCCCGCACGATCTGGCCGGGCTGGAAGATCTGCCACAACGCTTCGACGTACTGGAAGCCGATGCAGAGGCGCTCAAGCGCTACGTCGCGACTCACCTCGATCGCTGAGGGCCATAAGCACCAACAGAAAACCGCGCCTAGGCGCGGTTTTCTGTTGGTGCTTATCGTTAGAACTAACGGGCGCCCCGTCCCGGTTGGTCGGCGTGTTCGGGACCATACATGGTTGCCGCATAAACCAAGAAACCAGATCGTCACCGCCAACCATGCCTGCATCGCCTCTAAACGTGGTTGACGAGGTTTCCCGGTGGGGAAGGCTACTGCTTTTCGGCCGGATCCCAGTGCTCGGCAATCTTGCCGCCCTCAATGCGGAACATGTCGAACCACGTCGTGGTGTACTTCTTCGACGCATCCTTGGGATCCGCTTGCTCGCGCACGAAGCTCAGGATGACCAGGTTTCCTTCCGCCGTGATGGCTACGAGCGGGGCTGCAACCTTGGCTTCGATCGGCTTGGGTTTCTTGAACCTGCCAAAGAACTCGACAAATGCGGTGCGGCCAGTGGGCACATTGGGGTTGTGCTGGATGTAGTTTTCAGTCAGGTACTTCTCTGCCAGCCCGAGTTGGCCAGCTTCGAAGACCTCGCGCCAGAAGTCATAGACCAGGCGCTTGTTTTGCGCGAGTTTTGGATCTGCACTTTGCAGCAGGACCAACTGATCCGGCGCCGGCGCAACCGGCACTTGTGCAAGGGATGCACAGCTCGCGGCACCCAGAAGAGTGGCCAGCATTACTTCTCTCATGCTCATGAGTACCTCCAGTGAATTAAGACACCTATTTTTTTTCGGCTGCGCTCGCCGGCATTGCCTTGGGCGCATCCAGCTTGGCGGCCTCCGGTAGCTTGGCCGGTACGCCGAGCAGCTCGTCGACGGTGACAAAGCTGTAGCCCGCCGCCTTGAGCTGGCCAATCATGCGATCGACCGCAGTCACGGTGTGATGGCGTGGACCACCGCCGTCGTGCATCAGCACGATGGCTTCCTCGTTGATGTGATCGAGCGCCATGCGCTCGATCATGCTGTCGCCGTTGAAGCTGCGTGCAGCCAGCCAGTCACGGGTGTCAACCGACCAGGAGATCACCCTGAGCCCCTTGCTGGCGAGCAGCTTCACCTGATCGTCGGTGATCTCGCCATACGGCGGGCGATAGAGCGTCGGCTCGAAGCCCAGCGTCTGCTTGACGATGCCCTGGGTCTTGGCCACCTGTTCATCCCACAGCGCGGTCGGCGTGAGCTTGCTCGAGTACGGATGGTCGTAACTATGGTTGCCGATCACATGGCCATCGGCCAGCACCGCCCGGGCTAAGTGCGGATACTGCGCCACCCATTGCCCCAGCTCGAAGAAGGTAGCCCTCACCCCGTGCTTCTTCAGCACTTTCAGCAACGGCAGCGTGTTGCCTTCGTTAGGGCCATCGTCGAAGGTCAGCGCAACCACCTTGCGCGCGGTCGGCCCGGCAATCCAGTAGACGCCGGGAAAGGCCGCCGCCTGGCGTTCCATTTCCTCCAGCGGCACCTGGCCCCAGTTCTCCAGATATGGTGTGCGGATGCGTTGCTCCTGCGCCGAAACATTGAGCGCGGCAGCGGCGACGAGGCTGGCTAGCCCCCAGCGGCATAATGTGTTCGATTTCATCGATGCGATCCTCCTACGAGCGATAGGCCAATTGTAAACAGCCGCCCCGACCAGAATTTTGCCCAGTTTGCGTTTACCCATGCATCCACGGCAACCCAGCCATGCGCGGCGGACATGAAAAAGCCCACCTTGCGGTGGGCTTTTTGTGCGAGCGCTTCGCTTAGCGAACGCGCTTGAAGGCCAGGCCTTCGGCATCGAACAGCATGCAGTCGGCTTCCGGGAAGACGACCTTGATCGCGTCGCCGTACTTCAGCGTGGTGCTGTTGCCCGGCAGCTTGACGCTGATGATCTCGTTGATGCCTGGGATCTCGATATAAGCCAGCACGTGGTCGCCCAGATGCTCGATCAGGTCGACGCGAGCCGGAATGGCGTTGGCATCGGCATCGGCCGCCAGCTGGATGTGTTCCGGGCGGATGCCCAGCGTGACGCGGTCATTGGCCTTGGCACGAGCGGCATCCACACCAGCCCGGACTGCGATGCCCTTGGGCAGGCGCACGGTGGCCGAGCGATTGTCGGACGCAACAACGGATGCGTCGAGCAGGTTCATCTTGGGCGAACCGAGGAAGCCTGCCACAAACAGGTTGGACGGGTTCTCGTACAGCTCAAGCGGCGAGCCGACCTGCTGGATGATGCCGGCGTTGAACACCACGATGCGGTCGGCCAGGGTCATGGCCTCCACCTGATCGTGGGTCACGTAGATCATGGTGGTCTTGAGATCCTGGTGCAGCTTGGATAGCTCGACGCGCATGTTCAGGCGCAGCGAGGCATCCAGGTTGGACAGCGGCTCGTCGAACAGGAACACCTTGGGTTCGCGCACGATGGCGCGGCCAATGGCCACACGCTGGCGCTGGCCGCCCGACAGGGCCTTGGGCTTGCGATCGAGCAGGTGGGTGATCTGCAGGATCTCGGCGGCGCGCTTCACGCGACCATCGATCTCGGCCTTGGGCGTACCCGAGAGCTTGAGGGCGAAGCCCATGTTCTCGGCCACAGTCATGTGCGGGTAGAGCGCGTAGCTCTGGAACACCATGGCGATACCGCGCTTGGAAGCGTGGATGTCGTTGGCGACCTTGTCACCGATCATCAGCTCGCCTTCGGTGATGTCTTCGAGGCCGGCGATCATGCGCAGCATGGTCGACTTGCCGCAACCGGACGGGCCGACGAACACGACGAACTCGCCGTCCTGGATGTCGAGGTTGACGCCCTTGATGACCTGGACGTCCTTGGTGTAGTTCTTCTTGATGTTCTTGAGCTTAACGGAAGCCATGAATCGATTCCTTTCTGAATTCTGTGTCTGTCGCGGGGCGTGGACTTATTTCACCGCACCATCGAGGCCGCTGATGAAGTAACGCTGCGTGAGCGCGAAGAAGATCAGCACCGGCAGCACGGAGAGCACGATGCCGGCCATGACCATGCTGGTCGAGACCGCGAACGGACCGGTCAGGTCATTGAACATACCGACGGCCAGCGGGTACTTGTCGCGCGAGGTCAGCACGATGCCCGACCAGATGAACTCGTTCCACGCGTTGACCAGGGTGAAGATCGCCAGTGCGGCAATCGACGGCGCCGATACCGGCACCATCACCCGCCACAGGATCTGCAATTCCTTCGCGCCGTCGACGCGAGCCGCGTCGATCAGATCCTGCGGGATCTGCTCGAAGGCCTGCTTCATCAGGAAGATGCCGAAGGCACCCGCCACCCCCGGCAGGAATACGCCCGGGAAGGTGTTGAGGCCGATCAGCTTGTAGCCGATGGTGGCTTCGAAGAAATCACCAATGTGCTTCAACGTGACGAAGTTCGGAATGATGGCCACTTCGGACGGCAGCATCATGGTGGCGATGATGCCGATGAAGATCAGGCCGCGCCCCGGAAAGCGCAGTCGCGCCAGCGGGTAGCCCGCCATCACCGAGATGACCACAGTGAAGAAAATGGTCCAGAACGAGATGATGGTCGAGTTGAGCAGGTAGTCCTTGAACGGAATGTCCGTGATCACCCGTTTGAACCAGACCAGACTGGGATCCGTCGGCAGGAAGGCGCCCGGGAACAGCCAGATGTTCCCCGGGTCTGCGGAAATGGCGACCGAAGTGGCCCAAATGAACGGGAAGGTCGTGAAGATGGTGAAGGCAATCAGCCCGGCGTACTGGCCGGTAAGCTCGAGTGCCCGTGTAAAGGATTTACTCATGACGTTGTACCCAGGATGCGATTATTTCTTTTCACCGAAGAAGCGGAACTGCACGATGGCGAGCAGCACGCAGAAGAAGGTGACCACCAGACCGGCTGCGGCAGCGCGGCCGAAGTTGAAGTTGGTGAACGCCTGGGCATACACGTAGTAGAGGGCGGTATAGGTATCGGCCTGACCGCGGGTCAGCACCACCACTTCCTGGAAGGCCTTGAGCGCGGCAATGGTGGAAAGCAGCGTGCACAACAGGATGGTCGGCTTGACCATGGGCACGGTGATTTTCCAGAAACGCTGCCAGGCATTGGCACCATCGAGCACCGCAGCTTCCTCGACCTCGGTCGGAATCGACTGCAGGCCGGCAAGGTACAGCACCATGTAGTAGCCGATCCCCTTCCAGAAGGTGAACACCATCACCATGTAGATGGCGATCTCGGGTTCACCCAACCAGTTGATCTGCTCCTCGATCAGGCCGAGCGATTGCAGGAACCAGGTCAGGATACCGTCGTACTTGTAGACGTTGAGCCAAACGATACCGGCGATCGAGATCGCGGTAATGACAGGGATATAAAACGCGGCCCGGAAAAAAGTCATGCCCGGCAACTTGTTGTTGACGAGCTTGGCAACGAGCAGAGCAGCAACCTGGATGACCGGCACCACGAGCAGGAATAGCAGCGAATTCTTTAATGCGTCGTGAAACAGCTCTTCGCCATACAGGTACTTGAAGTGGGCAAAGTTGTTCCAGGTGGCGGTGGCGTCGGCAATGCTGTAATCGTTGAACGCGAGGTAGGCGTTGTAACCTACCGGCCAGAAGGTGAAGACACCCATCAAGATCAAGGCTGGTGCCAGGAATAGATAGGCGATGGCGGTGTAACTGGAGGTTTTCACGGCGCAACTCGACTGTGTTTTTTGTAATGCAAGAAACAAACGGAACCGCCGTCGCCGACGGTTCCGTCCGGTACTACGCTAGCATAGTGCTAGGGGCTTACTTGGCAAGCTTCGCGTTCCAATCAGCAGCAGCTTCGTCCAGGGCAGCCTTCACCGGCTTGCGGCCTTCGATGGCGTTCTGGATTTCGTCTTGCAGCTTCTTGCCCATCGCAGCGCCGTCAGGCAGCACGCCCGGCGGGATGGTCAGAGTGCGGGCGTTGTCCATGGACTTGGCAGCCACGGCACGTGCGCGCTCAACCACGTCGGCGCTCTTGGCACCCGACTGGAAGTACGGGTCCAGGTTAGCCTTCTTGGTCGACGGGAAGGTCGATTCGGTAGCCTTCGAGAACAGGACTTGCTGCTCGTCGCCGGTCAGGTACAGACCCAGCTTGGCGGCTTCGGCCGGGTTCTTGAAGCCCTTCGGCACGACGAAGTCCATCAGCCATGCGCCGAAAGCGCGTTGGCCAGCGTCGGTCGGGAACGAAGCTACTTCGGTCTTCGCGTAAACGGCCGGAGCGTCGGTTTCGGTGCGCTTCAGAGCTTGCGGCGCGGTCGTCATCATGGCGATGCGGCCCGAGTTGTACGCAGCGATTTCTTGCTCGAAGGCCATCTTGAAGACGTCCTTCGGGAAGACGCCGGCCTTGTACAGGTCAGCAAACTTCTGCACGAAAGCAACGTGCTTCGGCGAGTTGAACACGGCCTTGCCGTTCTGCACCATCGGCAGACCAGCGTAGTAGAACCAGCCTTCGAAGCTATCCAGCTTCGGTGCGAAAGCGGCGGTGCCAGTCTTGGCAGTCACTTGCTTGGCAGTCGAAACCAGTTCGTCGAAGTTCTTCGGAGCCGACTTCACGCCGGCCTTGGCGAAGATGTCCTTGTTGTAGGCAATGATCGAAACCGAGTTGTACCACGGGAAGGCGTACAGCTTGCCGTTGACGGTCACGTCCTTGACAGCGCCAGCCGAGTAGACGCTCTTGGCGCCACCAACGTACTGGTCGAGGGCAACGATGTTGCCTTGAGCAGCAAATTCGTGAACCCAAGGCACGTTGAAGTTAACGAGGGCAGGCGGGTTGCCAGCGGCGATCGAGGCGATCAGCTTGGGCTGGATCTGGTCCCAGTTCATGTCAACCCACTTAGCCTTCAGGCCCGGGTTGGCAGCGTTGAACTTGGTAACGGCCTGTTCGAAGTAACCGTTGAATTTCGGAGCCAGGTTCATGGTCCAGAATTCGAGCTCGGTATCAGCATGAGCATGCAGAGCAGCGAAACCGAAAACCGCAGCGCCAACGGCCAACATCTTCTTAAGCTTCATCTTGTCTTCCTCTTGGAGTTATCGACAAAAAAACGCTCGGAATCGCTTCCTCGCGATACACCACATATGACTCAGTGTTTTGTTCACCAAACCATGCGGATTCTTATTGTGGACGGGAGTCTACCAGAAACCCCCGCCACTAAGTTTGACTCTGCTCAGAGAGTCAATAAGGTTTATTACTTGCCAGCGGCGAACTTGCTATTCCAGAACGCCACGGCTTCGTCGAGTGCCTGTTTCACCGGCTTGCGACCGACGATGGCGGCTTCGATTTCGTCGTTCATCTTCTGATTCATCGCGGCCTCGTCAGGCAGGCCGGACACGGTCAGCGTGCGCGAGCTCTTGATCGCCGAAGCGGCCACGGCAGTCGCTTGCTCCACCGGATCTTTGGACTTGGCGCCAGCCTGGAAGAAGGCATCGTCCAGCGCCTTGTTGGTCGACGGGAAGGTGGCGGAGGCCTTGGCGAATGCCAGTTGCGATTCGTCGTTCGAGATGAATTGACCGAGCTTCACCGCTGCGTCGACGTTCTTGAAACCCTTGGGCACCGACCACAGGAACAGGAAGCCACCGAACGGGGTTGCGCCCTTGCCTTCCGGGAAGCCGGCCACGCCGGTCTGGGCGTACACCTTGGGCGAATCGGTCTGGGTACGCTTCAGGGCATGCGCGCCTTCGCCAAACATCGCGACCTTGGCGCTGCCGAAGGCGGCGATCTGCTCTTCGAACTGCATCTTGAAGGCATCCTTCGGGATCACGCCATCGGCGTAGGCCTTCTTGAATTCCTCGACCAGCTTGACGTGGGCGGGACTGTTGAACACCGCCTTGCCGTTCTGCACCACCGGCAGGCCGTCATACAGGAACCAGCCGGCAAAGCCATCGTTCAACTTCGGCGCAAAGCCGGCCACACCGGTCTTTTCCTTGACGACGCGCGCGGTCTTCAAGAGCTCGTCGAACGACTTCGGCGCTTCCTTCACGCCCGCCTTGGCCAGCAGTTCCTTGTTGAAGAACAGCACGGCGGTGACCTGATACCACGGCAGACCGTAGATCTCGCCGTCATAGGTCACGTCCTTCAACGCGCCGCTGGTGTACACGTTCTTGAAGCCGCCCACCTGCTTGGTGATCGGCTGAATGATTTTCTGCTGGGCGAACTGGTCCATCCAGGGCTTGGGCAGGTTCACGAGGCCCGGTACGTTGCCGGCAGCCACGGACGACACCACGCGGGCCTGGAATGCGTCCCAAGGCACATCGACCCAGACGGCTTCGATGCCAGTCTGCGACTTGTTGAACTTGGCGGTCAGGTCCTTCATCACGCTGTCGAACTTCGGCGACAGGCTGTTGGACCAGTACTCAACCTTCACCTTGTCGGCGGCGTTGGCGGCGGAAACCGCGAACACGGCGGCGGCGAGGGCGAGAAACGGCTTCAATTTCATTATCGACTCCAGAATATTGCTTGTTGTATGAGCGTCGTCGCCTAGCATCAACCACCGCAGCCTCTTCTGGGTCTGCTGGCGGAAAATCATCGACGGCTCGTCAAACAGTCGAACACCACTCTCGTTTTCTGGACGATTCCCATCGCGAGCTCTACTCACGACTCGCCTCTGTATTACAACCACGTCGAACAGTGCAGCCCGCCAAGTGCTCCCCTTGACCACTTGGCAGGCACATCAACCCTTGGCGTCACAAGGTTCTGCCGACTGTCCGACGAATTTCGACGCCGAAGCAGATTACAACAACTGCACGTACGGGTGAATACCGATGCAGAGCCGACCCGATGGTGCGACGCAATATCCGAATGCGTCGTCGATACGCCAGCAGATACGCACCAAAGCGGCAATTATGTAGCCCCATTGCGGTGCAATGTCAGCGCCACTACAAAACCGTAAAAACGAATAAGTAAAAACCCTAGCTACAACAGCAATTTACCGATGCAGCTCAACCGTGAAATCGTAGTAATCGCTACGAAACCAGGAATGCGTAAGCTCAACGGCAAGGCCATTTTCGAGATAGCCGACGCGAACAAGGTGCAACATCGCCTCGCCTGCAGGGATTCCAGCGAGCGCGGCAAGCTCCGGTGTGGCGTTTACCGCACCAATATTCTGTATCGCGCGTACAACAGTGAGTTTCGCATTACGCATGTATTCATACAGCGAATCACCGATCACCTGCGGGTCCGGCACCAGGTGATACGGCAGGGCGGTCTCTTCGACCGCCATCACCGTATCGTTGGCCATGCGCACGCGCTGCAAGCGGGTCACCCGGCTATTGGGCGCGAGATTGAGCTTGAGCAGCTCCTCGCTCGATGCCGTCGCCACTTCACGCTTGAGCCATTTGGAGCCCGGCGTGAAGCCGCGCAGCTTCAGCATCTCCGACAAATTGGTCAGCCGCTCCAGCGGTTGTTCGAGCTTGGGCGTGATATAGGTGCCCGAGCCTTGGCGGCGCAGGATCATGCCCTGCTCGAACAACAGATCGAGCGCCTTGCGCGCGGTGACACGGGAGACGCCGAGCAGCTCACAGAAAGTGCGCTCGGACGGCAGCGGTTCATCCGCCTTCCAGAAGCCGGCATTGATCGCAGCCGCCAGCTTGTGGCCCAGTTGCAGGTACAACGGCGTCGCACTATCCGGATCGGGTTTCAGAACGAGCAGTTTCTGCTGAGCCAGCATGGCGGCCTCCTTGCGATCAGGCCGAAACGGCGCGGTGGACCAGGATCAGGGCGCCGGCGCAGGAATCCTTGAGCGGCAGACTGGTGCTGGCCAGGAAAGCGGCCGGGATATAGGGGCGCAGCGCCTGCGACAGCCCCCCCCCGCAGATCGCAATCGGTAGCTCGGGCGCATCGGCGCGCAGTGCACTGCCGATGATCTCGATCTCGCGACCGGCTTCCAGCAGAAAGCGGCGGGCGGTCTCGTCCGATTGGCCGAACTCGACCACCACCGGCGACAGCGACGCGCACTCACCCTGCTTCATGCCGGCCATCCACTCGAACACCGTTTCACGCGTGCTGCCGGTAATGCTCGTCAGCTTGCGGGTGAAATCGGTATCCGGCGCCCGGCCGTCGACCACACGCTGGACCAGGTTGATGGCCTTGAGGCCGAGGTATGCGCCCGAACCTTCGTCCGAAGTCGGGAAACCCCAGCCGCCGACTTCCAGACGCTTGCCATCCGGCAACCATGCCTCGCCGATCGAGCCCGTGCCGATGGCGATGATGCCGCCATGGGCACCATCGAGCGCGCCCAGCAATGTGGAAAAGCCATCGGTCTCGACGACAATGCGAGCAAAGCCCGGATTCTTGTTCTCGAACTCCTGCGCCCACGCCTTCACGGTGACGCCGGACAGACCAAAGCCCGCCGCACAGCGGCTGAAGTCCACGCGCTCGATACCCAGCGCCTCGAAACCGGCGCGGATCGCCAGCGTGATGTTGGTCCAGGCCTTGTCGACCCCCTGCCCCAGCGCGGAAGCGCCGCCGTCGGCCCGCACCAGCTCCTTGCCGGACAGATCGGCAATGCAGATCCGGGTACCGGTGCCGCCGCCATCCACGCCTATCAGGTATTCGATATTGCTCATTCGCGCACTCCCTTCTCAATTCGCGGATCCGACCCGACTCGGCCAGACCACTTCATGTCCACTCGCATACCACTTGCCATCGAACCAGGCCGTCACTGCCTGCCAAGACACGGCCTGCCTGACATTTCCGGCGCGCGACTTTATGCGACCAGGATGCCAATTTAGAGAGCGCACCATACCGTGTCAATCGAGCGGACGGATAAAAAAAACCCCGCGGAAACCGCGGGGTGAATTCGAAAGGAGTGCAGCATGCGCTACACCTTCACATTAGTAATTCATTATTCATTAATCTGCAAGCGGTGCCCAGCAGGTGTGGAGCAATAACAGCACCATCCAGCTCCACCAGGCCGACCACAGCGCGTGGGAAACAAAGTGCGCGCCGCGCATCGTCTGCGCCCAGCCCATGACCCAGCCGAGAACCAGGGCCGCGATGCGAGCCCAGCGCGGATGTCGGTCGCGCAATGCAAAATGAAATGCGAGCAGGGCAAAGCCCCCGCAGCATCGCCAGCCGGAAAGCAGTGGCTAGGCGCGATGCCGGCCGACAAGGCCGCAAACAGCGTCAGGTGCGGCGTATAGCCGCCGTACTCCGCCAAGTCCTAGGGGCAATGATGGGGACTCTTCAGCTTGAGCAGGGTCACGCAGCCACTGGCCGGGACGCGTCAGCATGGCGATCAGCAATTGCAGCGCCTTGGGCGGCAAGGGCAGCGCCTCGCCATACCAGAGCGCGATGCCGCTCCGCGCGTCGTACTCAAGCGCTCCCAGCCGCAATCCGGTATCGACCACCCGCCCTTTTGCGCGCTTCACCAGCGCGGCGAGCCGCACCTCGACCTCCTTGAGCGCGAAGGGCTTGACCAGATAATCGTTGGCGCCGGCGTCGAAACCGGCCAGTTTGTCATCCAGCGTATCGCGTGCGGTCAGCATCAGGATGGGCGTCGCCAAACGGGCATCGCGGCGCAGGCGCTCGGCCACCGTCAGTCCGTCCATCCCCGGCAGCCCCAAATCGAGCACGATCGCATCGAACGATAGACTGCCAGCCAGAAGATGTAGGGCGACGAGACCATTGGGGGCGGCATCCACGACATGGCCGCGCGCGGCCAGATAGTCGTAGAGATTGGTGGCGATGTCGGCGTCGTCTTCAACGATCAGGATACGCATTGCCGCGGCCACTCACAGCCTGGTCGCGAGGTCTTTGGTGGTAAAGAACGCATCGGAGAAGAATTCGTCCTCCGGCAACTTGCGCGACACGAAATGCTTGTACGCGGCCTCAACCATCACCGGCGCGCCACAGGCATAGACCTGGTAACCGGCGAGGCTGCCGAAATCCTCCAGCACTGCCTCGTGCACGAAGCCGGTCCGGCCCGGCCACTGATCTTCCGGTTTGGGTTCGGACAGCACCGGAATGAAGGTGAAGTTCGGATGCTGCTGCTGCCACTCAGACGGCAGTTGCGGCATATAGAGATCGGCCAGCGTGCGTGCGCCCCAATACAGCACCATCTCGCGCTGTATGCCCTTCTGGAACGCGTATTGCAGCATGCCCTTGATCGGCGCGAACCCGGTGCCGGTGGCGATGAAGAGGATAGGCTTGTCGCTGTCCTCGCGCAGGAAGAACGAACCCAAGGGGCCCGTGAAGCGGAAGATTTCCTTGGGCTGCATGGTGTTCCACACATGCTCGGAAAACTCCCCACCCGGCACATGACGGATATGCAGCTGGATGTGATCGTCCTCGTGGGGCGCATTCGCGATCGAGAAACTGCGCTTCTTGCCACCCTTGGCGTGGATGTCGATGTACTGGCCGGCGAGGAACTGCAGGCGCTCGGTGGTTGGCAGCTTGAGCCTTAACACCGCCACATCGTGCGACACCTTGTCGATCGCCTCCACCCGGCACGGCAGTGTCTTGATATGGATATCCTTGGTCGCCGAGATTTCCTTGCATTCGATCACCACGTCCCCCACCGGCTTGGCGCAGCAGAACAGCGCCACGCCGCGGCTGATCTCGGTGTGCGACAACGCCGATTCGGCATGATCGCCATGCGCCACTTCGCCCGACAGCACCTGTCCCTTGCAGGCACCGCAGGCGCCGTTCTTGCAGCCGTAGGGCATGTTGAAGCCGGCGCGCAGGGCCGCGGCGAGGATGGTTTCGTCGTCGTCCGCGGTGATTTGCTGGCCCGAGGGCTGGATGGTAAGTTGCTTGGTCATTCGCTTGAGAGTCTTGGATCGCTAATGCAAAAACGGAAAGGGACGCGGCGCCTGTTGATCGTTGGTTGCGGCGACGTGCTGGAGCGCGCCCTGCCTTGGCTATCCCGACGATTCCGCGTGTACGCCACCGCGCGCTCTGACTTATCCGCCAGCCGCTTGCGCCAGCTGGGGGTGCTGCCTATCACGGCCGACCTCGACCAGCGCCGCAGCCTGTCGCGCCTGTCCGGGATCGCCCAGATGCTGGTCCACAGCGCACCGCCGGCCAACCACGGCCTGCACGATGCGCGCAGTCGCAGGCTGATCGCGGCCCTGAACCGGCCACGCAGCAATGGCGCGATTTTAGCACCGTCCCGCGCCGTCTACATCGGCACCAGCGGTGTCTATGGCGATTGCGCCGGCGCCCAGATCACGGAAACCCGGCCGCTGCAGCCCACCAACGCCCGCGCGCAACGGCGCGCCGATGCCGAGCGCCAGTTGCGCGACTGGGCCCGGCGGCGACGGGTGCGACTCGGGCTGCTGCGCGCACCGGGCATTTACGCCGACACGCGCCTGCCCACCGAGCGCATCGCCCGCGGCGACGTGGTGTTGCACGCCGTTGAAGACAGCTACAGCAATCACATCCATGCCGATGATCTTGCCCGCATCGTCGCGCTCGCGCTGTTCCGGGCTCGGCCGCTGCGCTGTTATCACGCCAGCGACGATGCGCCGCTGAAAATGGCCGACTGGTTCGATCGGGTCGCCGACGCCAGCGGATTGCCGCGCCCGCCACGGGTGGGCCGCACTGAAGCGCAGACGCGGCTGACGCCGGCCATGCTGTCCTATCTCAATGAATCGCGGCGTCTTGCGAATCAGCGGCTCAAGACCGAATTGCGGATCTCGTTGCGCTATCCGACTGTCGACGACTTCTTCGCCCGGAACTTGAATCAAAAGCAAAGCTAGACGCGGTGGCTAAACTGGAGCGAGCAGGGGCGGCGATCCGGTCCCTGCGTTCCAATTCCCGCGCGTGGCCGCACCGACTGCGAACGGGCCCATAGCCAGGAGCCTGCCATGTCCACCCCATCCCTCGCCGCACTGGTACGCGCGTTCAAACAGCCGCTCGAAGTCACCGAGGTCGCCATTGCCGATCCTGGTCCAGGCCAGATCCTGGTGCGCAACATCGCCTGCGGCGTATGCCACACCGACCTGCACGCCGCACACGGCGATTGGCCGGTGAAGCCCTCGCCGCCATTCATTCCGGGGCATGAGGGGGTCGGCGAGGTGGTCAAGCTCGGAGCGGGCGTCACCAGCGTCAAGGTGGGCGACATCGTCGGCGTGCCCTGGCTGCACGACGCATGCGGACATTGCACGCCCTGCACCACCGGCTGGGAAACCCTGTGCGCCGAGCAGCACAATACCGGCTATTCGGTGAACGGCGGCTTCTCCCAATACAGCCTGGCAACCGCCGATTATGTCGGCCTCATCCCCAAGGGGCTCGACCCCTTCGATGCCGCGCCCATCCTTTGCGCCGGCGTCACCACCTACAAGGGGCTGATCGAGACCGATGCAAAACCCGGGCAGTGGGTCGCCATTTCCGGCGTCGGGGGTCTCGGCCACGTGGCCGTGCAGTACGCCAAGGCCATGGGCTTTAACGTGATCGCCATCGATCGGGGCGCAGACAAGCTGCAACTGGCGCGCGAGCTCGGCGCCGATCTGGCCTACGACTACACCCAGGGCGACGTGGCCGCCCAAGTGCAACGCGATGTCGGCGGTGTGCACGGCGTCTTGGTCACCGCGGTGTCGCCCGCCGCGTTCGACCAGGGCATCGCGCTGCTGCGTCGCGGCGGCACCATGGCGCTGGTCGGCCTGCCGCCAGGAGACTTCAAGACGCCGATCTTCGATATCGTGCTCGCGCGTAAGACCATACGCGGCTCCATCGTCGGGACGCGCCAGGACCTGAAAGAGTCGCTGCAGTTTGCCGCCGCGGGCAAGGTGAAGGCGCACTACACGCGCGCCAAGCTCGCCGACATCAACGACGTGTTCGCCCGAATGGAACGGGGTGAACTACTGGGAAGGGTGGTGCTCGATTTGCAATAGCGCGGCGCCCTCCAGCAAAAAGCCGCCCGGGTGGGCGGCTTTTCGTTGTGAGACACGCCCACGCTCAGCCGGTCAGTGCCTTGCGCTCGCGCTCCAGCTGCGCCATCAGCCGCTGCACACTGGCCTCCGCGCCACGAGTCAGCGAGAGGAAACGGCAACCGACATGGAAACGCGCCTCACCGCTGCGCGAGGTCATCGACCGCAATGCGCAGATTTCAAGATCGGTCTGCACCACGCCGCCGACGCCCAGTTCGATCACCGCATCGTGCAACTGCACACCACACTGCAGCTTTTGCGCTTCGACAGTACTGGCCCATAAGCCCAGCCCGCCCAGCGAGAGATCGTGTAGCGGCATGACAAACTGTTGACCGTCCTGCAGCGTGAAACGACAGACGAAGGGGTGGGCCAGCGGGGTTTCGATACGGAAATACTCGCGCCGCTGCAGTTTGATCAGGTCAGGTGGAAAACCGACGATAAAGGCCGGCCGGCCGTCGACCCGCGCCTCTCGTGGGCGGCCGAGCACAAACTGCACCTTCACGCCATCCGGCGCCGCCACACAGATATTGCGATCAGAGACCAGCAGCGCCCGATTCAGCTCTTCCTGCCCACCCCAGTCGAAGCAGAAGCTGCGCGAGGGCACGTCGACCTGCAGCACGCGGGTGAGCATAAATTGGCTACGGCCGAAATGCATCGACACGAAATCGCCGCGTGTGAGCAACTGACGCAGCACGGAGCCGATCTCGAGCGGATTCACCATGCGGTAGCGCGCGAGATCGGGATCGTCCGGCAATTGCTGCAGCGCCGTGAGTTCGTCGTCCATGATCGCTCTCATTCCTCGACCAATAAGGCCAGATCATGCGCCAGGGTGTCGGGCCCGGCGCCGTAGTTCTCCAGTACCCGCAACTTGCCCTTGCGATCGATCAGGTAGCTTCCGGCCGTATGATCGACTGAATAACCGTCAGCTTGGTCCTGACGTTGGTAAACCACCTTGTACTGTTTTGCCACTGCACTGACCTGTGCTTCGCTGCCGGTGAGGCCAACGAAGCGCTTGTCGAAGGCGGGAACATACTGCGCCAGCAGCGCCGGCGTATCGCGTGCTGGATCGACCGACACGAACAGCACCTGCACATCTGCAGCCTTGTCGCCAAGCTGCTTCATGGCGGCGGACAACTCAGCCATCGTCGTCGGGCAGACATCGGGGCAATGCGTGAAACCGAAGAACAGCGCCACCACCTTGCCACGGTAGTCCGACAGCAGCCTGGCCTTGCCGGTATGGTCGACCAGCTGGAAATCGCCACCGAAGCTGGCTCCGGTGAGGTCGCTACCCTTGAATTGGGGGCGTGAGCAGGCGGCGATCGCAAGGACCGCAAACAGCATCAAAGCCAGGCGCAGGAAACGGACAATCATGACTGCAGGATCTATTAGAGATGTCTGATATCTATTATCGGCAAGTGTGCGCTGCGCTAGTAACTGACGCAAGCATTCAGGGCAGTAAGGTTACCACGGCAGGCGACGGAAGGCTGCCCCATTCTGCATCTGACGAGTGGCCTACCTCGGCAAGCAGCGGCGCATCGATACGTGCGCATAGCGTAGCCACGTTTTCCGCATAGTGCGACATCGTCGGATCGACCGCATTGGCCACCCAGCCGACCAGCCGCAAACCGCGCGCCGCGATGGCCTCCACCGTCAGCAAGGCATGGTTGATGCAACCCAGCCGCATGCCGACCACCAGGATGATGGGCGCCTGCAAGCGTGCGGCAAGGTCTGCCATCGTGGTCTGTTCGGACAAGGGCGCATACCAGCCCCCCGCCCCTTCCACCAGCACGACATCGGCGCACGCCGCCAGTTGCGACGCGCGAGCAGCAAGGTGTTCCAGCTCAATCACCACACCTGCTGCACGCGCAGCCAGATGCGGCGAAATCGGCGGCTCGAAGCGATAGGGGCTGCGCCAGGATAGCGGCGTATCGACGTTGGCGGCAGCGGCATGCGCGGTGACGTCGGCGTTCACCAGCTCGCCATCCTGCCAGACGCAGCCCGAGGCAACGGGCTTCATCGCCAAGGCCCTGAGCCCCTTTTGCGCAAAGGCCCGCAGCAGCTGGCAGGTAATGACGGTCTTGCCGACTTCGGTGTCCGTGCCGGCGATAAAGAGGGTGGTCATGCGCGGGCCGGGCGCATCGACGGCACGGGGTGCTCGAACCCGCCATCGCCATAGGCGGAGAGCACTTCGGCAATCACCACGTGATAACCGTGGTACCACTCGCGGTAACGCCGCTTGGCTTCGAGGTGACTGGCATCGCGCATCAATGCATCGATCCCGTCGCGGCCGTGCCAGTAGTACACGGCCGAGATCCGGCCGGTCTTGGGGTCTTCCCAGAATTCCTCGCCGGCGAAATCAGGCTGGCTGCGCGCAAGCTCGGCAATGGCCACGTCGAGCCGATCGAACTCGGCGTCGTACTGTTTCTTCTCGAAGATGAAGGTGGTGCTGAACACCCGGATTCCTTGTGATCAGGCGCGGGAGCGCGGTCTGAATTCGATGACCTGGCGCCCGTCGGCCAGTTGGCCGGGGCGTGGCTCGGGCTTCCAGGCATGACCGTAGACGACTTCATAGCTGCAGGGCAGCTCGCCGGCATGACGAAAGCGCTCGTACTGTGCCACCACCTGCTGCCACGCGGCCTTGCCCATCAGGCCACGATTCCGGCCCTCGGTGACGTTGTGTGCGCCGATGGCCTTGAGATCGCGCATCACCGCCTTGGCATCGGGATAGGTCAGCGTGATCTGCTCCATGTCCATCACCGGCGTCGCCATGCCGGCCTTCACCAGCGCGTCGCCCAGATCGTGCATGTCGATGAAGCGGTTCACGTGGCTGTAGCCGTCGATTCCATCGAAGGCAGCACGCAATTCCTTCAGCGTGTCCGGGCCCAGCGTCGAGAACATCAACAGGCCACCGGGTTTGAGCACGCGAAAGCACTCGGCGAACACGGCATCGGGCGTGTTGCACCACTGCAGCGTGAGGTTGGACCAGATCAGCTCGACCGAGGCATCGGCCAGCGGCAGCCGTTCGACATCGCCGCACACCTGCAGAACACGGTTGCGTTCGAACAGGTGCAGCCAGCGCTGCAGCATGCCGCCCTGCCCCTTCTGCCGCGCCACCTGCAGCATGCCGGGGGCGAGGTCGAGCTCGACGAGCTGGGCTTCCGGATAGCGGGCACGCAGCATTGGGCTGGCGTAGCCGGTACCGCAGCCGGCATCGAGCACCCGGCTGGGCGCGAGCTTGATGTAATCGAGGCGCTCGGCCATGCGGTCGGCCACTTCGCGCTGCAGCACGGCCGCGGCGTCGTAACTGCCCGCGGCCTTGTCGAAGGCCACGCGCATCGCGGCCTTGTCGGTGTAGAACGTTTCGGACATGCGTACGGGTAGCTTCACGCCGGCGCGCGACGCAGCTTGTGGCGTGCCACTTCGATCAGGCCCGGCAGGATGGAGATGAAGACGATGCCGAAGATGATCAGCGTCAGGTTGTCCTTGATAAAGGAAATGCCACCAAGCAGGAAGCCTGCGAAGGTCAGCGCATACACCCAGACGAAGGCGCCGACCACGTTGAAGGTGAAGAACTTGGCATAGCTCATCTCGGCCATGCCGGCGACGAAGGGCGCGAAGGTACGCACGATGGGCACGAAGCGGGCAATGATGATGGTCTTGCCGCCATGCTTCTCGTAGAAGGCGTGGGTCTTTTCCAGATGGTCGCGGCGGAATACCTTGGAGTCGGGATTGGCGAACAGCTTGTGGCCGAAGTAGCGGCCTATCGTGTAGTTGAGCGCATCGCCGGCCACCGCAGCGACGAACATCAACAGGCACAGGACATGGATATTGAAGAGCCCGCCACCGGCGAGCATGCCGGCCACGAACAGCAGGGAATCACCGGGCAACAGCGGCATCACCACGAGGCCGGTCTCGCAAAAGATCACCGCGAACAGCACGGCATAGGCCCAGATCCCGTACTCGCGCACGAAGGTTTCCAGGTAGGTGTCCAGATGCAGGAACAGGTCGATCGGGTTGAAATCCATGACTTGGGCTCGGCGCAGTGAAGGTTGCAGCTTAATGGTTGACGATGACGATCAGACACAAGCGAAAACCGGCGGCTCAGCCGCCGGTCTTGCCGGGATGACCAGCGGCGAGGCTCAGACGACGGCTTCTTCCTTCACCGTCACCGGCTTCACCATGTTCTCGCGCGTGACGCCGAACATCAGCAGCAAGGGCGAGGCCACCAGCACCGACGAATAGATGCCGAATACGATGCCGATGGTCAGCGCCATGGCGAAACCATGCAGTGCAGGCCCGCCCAGGATCAGCATCGACAGCACCATCGCTTCGGTCGAGCCGTGGGTGATGATGGTCCGGCTCATGGTGGCGGTGATCGCGTTGTCGATCACCTGCGGTACCGTCTTGCCGCGCAGATTGGACTTGCGGAAGTTCTCGCGAATCCGGTCGAACACCACCACCGATTCGTTCACCGAGTAGCCCAGCACCGCCAGGATACCGGCGAGCACGGTCAGCGAGAATTCCCACTGGAACAGCGCGAAGAAGCCCAGGATGATCACCACGTCGTGCATGTTGGCGATCACGGCGGACACCGCGAACCGCCATTCGAAGCGGATCGCGAGATAAGCGATGATGCCGATACACACCAGTGCCAGCGCCAGCAGGCCATGGCTGACCAGCTCCTCGCCCACCGACGGGCCGATGAACTCGACCTTGCGCAGCTCGACGTCGCCGCGTTGCTGCTTAAGCGCCGTCAGCACTTCGTTGGAGAGCTGGGCGCTGGTCTTCTGCTTGATATTGGGCAGCCTCACCATCACGTCGCGCGTGGTGCCAAGCGCCTGCACCTGCGATTCGCCGTACTTGAGGTTATCGACGGCGCCGCGCACCTGATTCAGATCGGCCGGCTGCGCGTAGCGCAGTTCCATTACCGTTCCACCGGTGAACTCGACGCCGAAATTCAGCCCCTTGAACACCAGGAAAAACACGGCAACGATGAAGGTGAGCAACGAGATCGCCGTCGTGAGCTTGCCGTAGCTCATGAACGGGATGTCCTGCTTGATGCGGAAGAACTCCATGTCGGCGCCCCTTTTATGCTTGTTTTTGTTGCGGCACCCACACCTGGCCGATCGACAGACCGGTCAGGCGGCGGCGGTAGCCGTAAATCAGGTTGATCATCGCGCGCGACACCATCACTGCGCTGAACATCGAGGTGAGAATGCCCAGGCAATGCACCACGGCAAAGCCGCGCACCGCGCCCGAGCCGAACATAAACAGCGCGATGCCGGCGATCAAGGTGGTGATATTGGAATCGAGAATGGTCGCCCAGGCGTGGCCGTAGCCGTTCTGGATTGCCATCTGCGGACTCATGCCGTTACGCAGTTCTTCGCGGATCCGCTCATTGATCAGCACGTTGGAATCGATCGCCATACCCAGCGCCAGCGCGATGGCGGCAATGCCCGGCAGCGTCAGCGTGATGCCGATCGCCGACAGCAGCGCCAGCAGCAGCAGCACATTGGCCGACAAGGCCACGGCCGACACGAAGCCGAACACGCGGTAGTAGATGACCATGAAGATGGCGATGGCGATAAAGCCATACAGCGTCGAATGGAAGCCCTTCTCGATATTTTCCTTGCCCAGCGACGGGCCGATGGTGCGCTCCTCAACGATGTTCATCGGCGCCGCCAACGAACCCGCACGCACCAAGAGCGAGATGTCATTGGCTTCCTGCACCGTCATGCCGCCGCCTTCGATCACGAAGCTGCCGCCGAGCTCGGCGTTGATGCGCGGCGCGGTGATGACCTGGCCCTTGCCCTTCTCGACCAGCACGATGGCCATGCGCTTGCCGACGTTGTCGCGGGTCAGCGTGCGGAAAATCGAGGCACCGGTCGAATCGAGACTGAGGCCGATCACCGGGTTATTGTTCTGGTCGTAGGTCGGCTCGGCCTTGGTGATGTTGTCACCGGTCAGCTCGACCTCGGTCTTCAGGAGTTCAGCCGAACCCTGGCCGCTGCGCACGCCGGCCACCGGAACCAACTCGAGCCCCGGCGCCACCTTGCCGGTAAAGGCATCGGCGATCTTCTGCTGGTCGTCCTCGACCATGCGCACTTCCAGCGTGGCGGTGCGCCCCAGGATGTCCTTGGCCTTGGCGGTGTCCTGCACCCCCGGCAGCTGCACCACGATCCGGCCCTGGCCCTGCTGCTGGATGATGGGTTCGGCGACGCCCAGCTCGTTCACCCGGTTGTGCAGCGTGGTGATGTTCTGCGCGACCGCATCGTTCTGCAGCTTGATCTGCGCCTCGGGCGAGAAGCGCACGATCAGGCGATAGTCGCCTGGGTTGCGGCTTTCCTCGACCTTGAGGTCCGGCAACACGCGGCGCACGGCACCCGCGGCACGGGCCAGCGTTTCCTCGTCGCGCAGACCGACCGAGACGCTTTCGCGCTCGCGGGTCACGCGGCCATAACGGATCTTCTGGTCCTTGAGCTCGCGGCGGATGTCGCCGGCGACCTTTTCCAGCTGCTTGTCGACTGCGGCCTTCATGTCCACTTCCAAAAGGAAGTGCACACCACCGCGCAAGTCGAGGCCCAGGAACATCGGCTTGCCGCCGATCTTGGCGAGCCAGGCCGGGGTTTGCGGCAACAGGTTGAGCGCCACGATGTAATCGTCGCCCAGCGCCGTCTGGATCACGTCCTTGGCCTTGAGCTGGGTTTCCGTGTCATGGAAACGCAGCTTGAACGAAGTGACATCGGGGATGCGCTCATCCGGGGTGATCCCGGCGGCCTTCAGCGCAGCCAGCGTCCGTGCATGCGTGGCCTGATCCACCTTCGCGGTGGAGCGCGCGGCCGAAATCTGCACGGCCGGGCTTTCACCGAAGAAGTTGGGCAGGGTATAGAGCAGAGCTGCGATCAGCGAAACAGCGATCAGCAGGTATTTCCAGAGCGGGTAGCGGTTCATCGCGGAGCCATCCATGAAAGAAAGGCGGCCATGCCGCCTTTCCCTCGTGATTTATTTGTTGTTCTTGATGGTGCCTTTTTCCAGGCGCTGGGAGACTGCGGAACGCTGCACGACGATTTCGACGCCATCAGCAATTTCCAGTGTCAGAAATTGCTCGCCGGCCTTGGCCACCTTGCCGAGCAAGCCGCCATTGGTCACGACCTCGTCGCCCTTTTGCAGCGCGTCGACCATGGCCTTCATTTCCTTCATGCGCTTTTGCTGCGGCCGGATCATCAGGAACCAGAACAGCACGAAGATCACGATCATGGGCAGGAAGGACATGAAGCCCATTTCCGCGCCGGCGGGGGCCGCCTGAGCGTATGCAGGTTCGATGAGGAACATTCGGGACTACCTTTGTCTGTTGGGTCGGAACGAAGCGGGACATTCTAGCCCGCACGGGTGGCTAAATCCACTCGCACACCGACCGCTAATGCAGGCATTCGGTTCCCACCGTCATACCAGTCAGCATGAAACTGACTGTAAAACACTCAATCGTCGACGCCGCGCGCACGATCGGCGTGAAAGCGCGACACCATGCCGGGGAAGTCGTCGGCGTCGATCGCATGTCGCATTTCGCGCATCAGCACCTGGTAGTAGTGCAGGTTGTGGATGGTATTGAGCTGCGAGCCGAGGATTTCGCCGGCGCGGAACAGATGGTGCAGGTAGGCGCGGCTGAAATGGCGGCAGGTATAGCAGTCGCACGACGCATCGAGCGGTCGGGTATCGAGCCGGTACTTGGCGTTCTTGATGCGGATGTCGCCAAAACGGGTGAACAGCATGCCGTTGCGCGCGTTGCGGGTCGGCATCACGCAATCGAACATGTCGATACCCTGGCTCACGCCATAGACCAGATCCTCGGGCGTACCCACGCCCATCAGATAGCGCGGCTTGTGCGTCGGCAGCTTGGGCGCGGTGTGCGCGAGGATGCGGGCAAAGTCCTCCTTGGGCTCGCCCACCGACAGGCCACCGATGGCCATGCCGTTAAAACCGATGTCATTCAGCCCGGCGAGCGATTCGTCGCGCAGCTCTTCGTACATGCCGCCCTGCACGATACCGAACAGCGCATTGGGATTGGCTTGCGCTGCGAATTCGTCCTTGGAGCGCCGCGCCCACCGGAGACTCAAGCGCATCGACTCCGCCGCCTGGCGGCGATCGGCCGGATATGGCGTGCACTCGTCGAAGATCATCACGATGTCCGAGTTCAGCACCGTCTGGATGCGCATCGACTCCTCGGGCGTGAGAAAGAGCTTGCTGCCGTTCACCGGACTCTGGAAACGCACGCCCTCCTCGGTGATCTTGCGCATGTCACCGAGGCTAAACACCTGGAAGCCGCCCGAATCGGTGAGGATGGGCTTGTCCCAGCCCATGAAGCCATGCAGGCCGCCGAACTGCGAGACCACCTCCAGCCCCGGGCGCAGCCACAGGTGGAAGGTGTTGCCGAGCACGATTTGCGCGCCGATGTCGTTCAGATCGCGCGGCGTCATTGCTTTGACCGTGCCATAAGTGCCGACCGGCATGAAGACCGGCGTTTCCACCTTGCCGTGATTGAGTTCGACCGTGCCACGCCGCGCGCCGCCGCTGGTCTTGTGCAGTGTGAACTGCAAGCCTTGATCCACCATGTGATGCCACTCCATGTCGCCACCGGATAACAGTCCGGCGCCATTCAAACGACGCAAGCCGCCATTCATGCAGCCTGCGCTTGCCGCGCCCGGCGCGGTCTAGAAATCTTGCCACCCTTATCTTCTGTGGAACACCGTCAATGCGTATCCCTGCCCTGCTGTTGTGCCTGCTGCTCACCGCGTGTGGTGGTGGCGGCGACGACACCGACAATGCCGTTGCGGCGCCCAAGCCGACGCCTGCGTCGACGCCCACGAGCGGCGCGCCAACGCCAACGCCGACCAGCAGCTCGCCGACTCCGACTCCGACTCCGACTCCGACTCCGACTCCGACTCCGACTCCCACGCCCACGCCCACGCCATCTAACGACTTTGTCAGCAGCATGCTCGATGCCCACAACAGCGTGCGCCGCGCCGAGGGCGCAAGCCTCGCTGATCTGACCTGGTCCACCTGGCTCGCGAGCTTTGCCCAGACCTGGGCCGATCACCTAGCCAACGACAACAATTGCGACCTGACACATCGCAGCGGCAGCGAACGCCTGCTCAACGGCGCCACCACCGGCGAAAATCTGGCCGCCGGCTGGTTTTCCCCGGACTACAACGGTTATCGCTGGAGCGCCGCCGATGTCATCGCGTCCTGGGCTGGCGAGAAAGCAGATTACAACTTCGCCACCAAGAGCTGTGCGGCCGGCGAGGCGTGCGGACACTACACGCAAATCGTCTGGAAGACCACGACAGCCGTCGGTTGCGCGCGCGCGCGCTGCACTGGGGGGGAGGTGTGGGTCTGCAACTACCTGCCCGCGGGCAACTACGTCGGCCAGAACCCGTACTGAGCCCGGGCCCGGCCGACGCGTCGCAGCCGGGCCTCAGTGCCCGGCGTGCATATCGAGCGGCATCGCGCCCAGCACGGTGGGATCGAGCATGCCGAACACCATCGCGACGTGGGCCACCACCAGGAACAGTGCCACCAGCGTGGCGTGAACCGCCATGCGCCGCTCGGCCCCTGCTTGGCGGTACAGCAGCCCCAGGTCCAACAGCGCCAGGCCGCCGAGCGGGATCACGCCGGCAAGATAGAACCCCACTGCGATCCAGTCTGCCGGACCGCGCCACAGCCCATCGCGCGTCAGCGGGATCACCGCGGTGAACAGCAGGTAGACGAATACCCCGCTGAAATACACGCCGGCGGCAATGCTGGCGGCGCGGTTGATACGGCGCAGCGTGCCATCCATCTGGCGCCGCAGCAGGATGAAGAGTTCGGTGATGGCCACGGTTTCGGCCAGGATCACCGGCACTGCCATAAAGAGCAGCAGATTCCACGGCTGGTTGGCGGCCAGCAATGCCATGTAATGCGTCATGTCCATGATGTAGGTCTCGCTATTGATCGTAAGCGCCGTCAGGCGCGAACCGCCGCGGCAGGCGGCGGGCAAACACAATCAAGCGAGCGAGCGCGGCGGTGGCAATGGCGGCGCGGCAGACTCCAGGCTCCGGCCCCTTGGCACGTGGGCCAGGCGCACCGCCAGATAACCCTGCGGCGCGATCAGCGTCGGCATCACCGCGAGCGGCACTGGCGCCAGACAGCAGCGCGCAGCAGCCTGGCAATCGGCATCATGCGCGGCCGGATCGGCGAGCACAGCGACGTGTGGCTGCGCGGATTCGGGGCAGGCCGCTGCCGGCGCCGCAGCCGGCCAGGCCAGCACGACAAGCATCCAGATCAGGCTGCAGAGCAAAATACGCATGGAGCATCGCCACGAGAAAACAGGCCGATTCTGCGCCTATCAGCTGCGCTTGCCGTCGGTAAATGCCAGTGGCTTGATCCAGGGCAAATCCGCCCTTAGCCCGGCAGCCCCGAGCCAGCGGCGCGCTCGAGCAGCATCGCGTCGCCATAACTGAAGAAGCGGTACTCCTGATCGACCGCGTGCGTGTACGCCGCCTTCATCGCATCAAAGCCTGCGAAGGCCGATACCAGCATCAGCAACGTTGACTTCGGCAGGTGGAAATTGGTGATCAGCCTGTCCACCACCCGGAACTGATATCCCGGCGTAATGAAGATGTCGGTATCGCCCTCGGGTTCGGCCAGCAGGCCCTGCTGCGAGGCGGCCTCCAGTGCGCGCAAACTGGTGGTGCCGACCGCGATCACCCGCCCGCCCGCTGCCTTGGCGGCCTTGATCGCCTCGACCGTGGCAGCCGGGATCGCATAGCGCTCGTGATGCATCGTATGTGCGGCGATCTCGTCGACCCGCACCGGCTGGAAGGTGCCAGCGCCGACATGCAGCGTGAGGAAGTGCGTGGCCACGCCCATCTGCCGCAACGTATCGAGCAACGCATCGGTGAAATGCAGGCCGGCGGTGGGCGCGGCGACGGCACCCGGATCGCGGGCATACACCGTCTGGTAACGTCGCGCATCGTCGTCGTCTGGCGTGTGCGTGATGTAGGGCGGCAGCGGCAAACGACCTGCGGCGTCGAGGATATCGAGCACGCTGGCATCACCGGCGAACTTCAGCAAAAAGAGATCGCCGCGGCGCTCGACCATCTCCGCCGCGAAACCGCCGTCGAACAGCAAGCGCGTGCCCGGCTTGGGCGATTTGGACGCGCGCACGTGCGCCAGCGCGTGGTGCTGATCCAGTACCCGCTCGATCAGCGCCTCGATCGCCCCCCCGGTGGCCTTGCTGCCGAACAGGCGCGCCTTGATCACCTTGGTGTCGTTGAACACCAGCACGTCGCCTGCGCGCAGGAAGCGCGGCAATTCGCGGAACCAGGTGTCTTCCAGCTGCGCGCCATCGACGTGCAACATCCGGCTGGCGCCGCGCTCGGCGGGGGGAAACTGCGCGATCAATCGTTCGGGCAGGAAATAGTCGAAATCGGAGACTTGCATCATGGCGTGGGGACGAACGGCTGCCCGCCCACCGTAAGGAAACGGGAAATTGTAGCAGCTTAACCTGGCGACAGCCCGCGTCAACACTGGCAATCAAGACAAATCAAACACTTGTTTTATCGCAAAACTACCGGGAATTTCGTCGAATTTGCTGGACAACGCGAAATCGCCTCGGCAAACTCCGCCCCATCTCAGGAGTACAGAACAACACGAGGTGGCCATGCCGAACGACCGCAAGGTACTGGTATTGCACGGTCCCAATCTCAATCTTCTGGGCGTGCGTGAACCGCAGCATTATGGCGCGGATACGCTTGCCACGATCAATGCCCGACTGGTCGCTCAAGGCCAGGCCGCCGGCGCAAAGGTCGACACCTTCCAGTCGAACCGCGAATACGAGTTGATCGAGCGCATCCACGCCACGCTGAACGACGGCACCGATGTGATCGTGATCAACCCGGCCGCGTTCACGCATACCAGCGTTGCGCTGCGCGATGCGCTCTCTGGGGTGAAGAAGCCGTTTATCGAGGTGCATCTGTCCAATGTGCATGCCCGCGAGGCGTTCCGCCATCATTCGTTCTTTTCCGATCTCGCCGTGGGCGTGATCTGCGGGCTGGGTGCCAAGGGCTATGAATATGCCCTCGCCTTTGCCCTCGAGTATCCGATACCACTAGCGTCCTGAGCGGACGCACCCCATATACATCAAGAAGGGTTGCCGTATGGATCTGCGCAAACTGAAAAAACTGATAGACCTCGTCGAAGAGTCCGGCATTGCCGAGCTTGAAGTGACCGAGGGCGAAGAGAAGGTTCGCATCACCCGCGTCAATCAGAACGCCGCGCCGGTTTACGCGCAGGCACCTATGCAATACCAGTCCGCGCCTGCCGTTGCGCCGGTAGCCGCAGCGGCGGTTGCCGAAGCCGTCCCGGCAGCCGGTGGCCTGCCGGAAGGTTTTGTCGTCAAGTCGCCGATGGTGGGCACCTTCTATCGTTCGGCCTCGCCGGGCGCCAAGTCTTTTGTCGAAGTGGGCCAATCGGTGAATGTCGGCGATACGCTATGCATCATCGAGGCGATGAAGCTCCTGAACGAGATCGAAGCGGATCACGCCGGCGTGATCAAGGCCATCCTGGTCGAGAACGGCCAGCCGGTGGAATACGGCGAGCCGCTGTTCGTGATTGGCTAATCCTTTGGAGAGGATGAAGCTCCGGGACACGCGGACGCAGCAGGGGCGAAGGGGGAAGGGTGCAACCCTCCCCAGTCTCGCCCCCTTAGCCTCCCCTTCCCTCTTCCCTCTTCCCTCTTCCCGGGAAAACCAAGATGTTTGAAAAAGTCCTTATCGCCAACCGCGGCGAAATCGCCCTGCGCGTGTTGCGCGCCTGCCGCGAGATGGGCATCAAGACCGTGGTCGTCCATTCGGAGATCGACCGCGAAGCCAAGTATGTGAAGCTCGCCGACGAATCGGTCTGCATCGGACCCAATCCGTCGCCGCAGAGCTATCTCAACATGGCCGCCATCATCTCGGCCGCCGAGGTCACCGGTGCCCAAGCCATCCACCCCGGCTACGGCTTCCTCTCGGAGAACGCCGATTTCGCCCAGCGCGTCGAGGAATCCGGTTTTGTCTTCATCGGCCCGCGTCCGGACTCGATCCGCCTGATGGGCGACAAGGTCTCGGCCAAGGATGCGATGAAGAAGGCCGGCGTGCCCTGCGTGCCAGGCTCGGACGGCGCCATGCCAGACGACCCCAAGGACATCATTGCGCTCGGCAAGAAGGTCGGTTACCCGGTCATCATCAAGGCCGCAGGCGGCGGTGGCGGACGCGGTATGCGCGTGGTGCATGCCGAGGAAGAATTGCTGCGCTCGGTCGAGATGACGCAGAGCGAGGCGCAGAGCGCCTTTGGCAACCCGGTGGTCTACATGGAGAAATTCCTGCAGACCCCGCGCCACGTCGAAATCCAGATCCTGGCCGACGAGCATGGCAACGCCATTTACCTGGGTGAGCGCGATTGCTCGATGCAGCGCCGCCACCAGAAGGTGATCGAGGAAGCACCGGCCCCCGGCATCACCGACGCCCAGCGCAAGAAGATCGGCGAAGCGTGCGCCAAGGCCTGCCGCAAGATCGGCTACCGCGGCGCCGGCACCTTCGAGTTCCTGTATGAGAACGGCGAGTTCTATTTCATCGAGATGAACACCCGCGTGCAGGTCGAGCACCCGGTCACCGAGCTGATCACCGGCATCGACATCGTGCAGGAGCAGATCCGCATCGCCGCCGGCCTGAAGCTGCAGTACACGCAAAAGGATGTGAAGCTCAAGGGCCACGCCATCGAGTGCCGCATCAACGCCGAGGATCCGCTCAAGTTTGTGCCCAGCCCCGGCCGGATCACCACTTGGCATACGCCCGGCGGTCCGGGCGTGCGCGTCGATTCGCACGTCTACCAGGGTTATTTCGTACCGCCCAACTACGACAGCATGATCGGCAAGATCATCACCTATGGCGACACCCGCGCGCAGGCCATGGCCCGCATGCGTATCGCGCTGTCCGAAATGGTGGTGCAAGGCATCCACACCAACATCCCGCTGCACCAGCAGCTGCTGCTGGATGCCGAGTTCGCCAAGGGCGGCACCAGCATCCATTATCTGGAACACCAGATGCCTGCAATCCGGGTCGCGCTGGAAGGCAACTAAACCCGAAGGCGCGTGATGAGAGCAGGTTCTTCTTCATCACGCGCGCTTTGCAATGCCCTATGACGCTTTCTCCCACCGTTGTTGATGGCCCCATCAGTGCAGGGGCACAAGACATGGCCGCAGTCATTTCGCTGGTCATCCGCAACTACCCTGGTTATGCCGACAAGACGCAACGGCTGCCAACCGGCACGCTGGAGCAGGCCCGCGCCGCTTTGCTGACCGCCGAGACGACCAGCGACGACGCCATCGATGCGGCAATCCGCCGCTATCTTGCCGTGTTTGCCGACGGCCACCTCGGGCTTGCCAACGACTGCGATTCAGTAGCGAGCCCACCCACATGCCTGCCGACGCTGCGCATCGATGGTGAGCTTGCCTGGTTGCGCATTCCCAGTTTCGATGCCAGCCAGCGGCAGCCGCTGCAGCAGCTGCTCGCCGCGCACGCGCAAGCGTTGGAGCACAGCAGCGATCTCGTGATCGATCTGCGCGGCAACAGTGGCGGCAATGACGATAGCTACGACGCGCTATTGCCCTATGTGCTCTGCGGTTCCTACTCCATCGCCGACATAGCGGTGTACGCCACGCCAGACAATATTGCCAGCTGGGAAGCGCTCCTCACCTGGAGGCCGGATCTGGCGCCCGATCTGGTTGCATACATCAAATCGCTGGTCACCCTCCTGCGCCAGCACCCGGGTGAGATGGTATCCATGTCGGAGGAGCCATCCATGACCACCACGGTGACGGTGACATCTCACCCCAGCCCAGAGCGAACCTGGATCATCGCCGACCGCAAAGTTGGTAGCAGTGCTGAACAGTTCCTGCTCGCCGCAAGGCAAAGTGCCCGCGTCACCCTGCTGGGTGAGCCCAGCGCCGGGATACTCGACTACGGCAACGTCAGGCCGTTCCCCCTGCCTTGCGGCCGGCGTACCTTGTTCATGCCCACTTCCCGCAGTTCTCGCATCGATCAGGGAGCAGGCATCGACGGCATCGGCATCCCGCCCGATCACCCGCTTTCTGCCGCCGTGTTGGCGGACGACGAGCTGCTGCGGCAGGCCGTCGAACAATTGACAAGGAATTCCCATGCCCTGGACCGAACTACGCATCACAACTGACTCCAAGCACGCCGAGGCGCTGTCCGATGCGCTGTTCGATCTGGGCGCGCTGTCGGTCAGCATCGAGGATGCCGCGGCCGGCACCGACGAAGAAAAGCCCATCTTCGGCGAGCCGGGTGAGCCCGTGGACCAGATGTGGGACCACAGCGTCGTCGTCGCGCATCTGGGGGACGACATGGATCCGGCGCTGACCGTGGTCGCTGCCGCCAATCAGCTTGGTATCGCCACGCCGGCGTTCGACACCGTAGAGGTCGAAGACCAGGACTGGGTGCGGTTGACGCAATCGCAGTTCGACCCCATCCGCATCTCCGAGCGGCTGTGGATCACGCCGACCTGGCACGAGGCACCCGACGCCGACGCCATCAATATCGCGCTCGATCCGGGCCTCGCTTTCGGCACCGGCAGCCACCCCACCACGCGGCTGTGCCTGCAATGGCTGGATGCCAGCCTGCACGGCGGCGAAACGGTGCTCGACTATGGTTGCGGCTCGGGCATCCTCGCGATCGCGGCAAAGAAGGTGGGCGCCGGCGCCACGCATGGCGTCGATATCGACCCGCAAGCCATGGTCGCCAGCCGCCAGAACGCCGAGCAGAACGATGTGGCCATCGAATTCTTCCTGCCCGATGCCGCGCCTGAGGGCGTATACGACGTGGTGATCGCCAATATCCTGACCAATCCGCTCAAAGCCTTGGCACCGATGCTGGCAAGCCGGGTGCGCGCCGGCGGGCGCATCGCGCTCTCGGGCATCCTCGCCGAGCAGGCCGAGGACGTTGCCGCCATCTACGGCGCGTGGTTCGATCTGGCGCAACCCAAGGTCGAGGAAGGCTGGGTCTGTCTGTCCGGCACCAAGCGCTGACGCCACAGTCGGCAGGGTTCTGCGAGTCAGCGATTGCACTCGCCCAAGAGCCCGCTACAATCGAGCCCCATGAACCATGTGACGCGCTGCCCCAATTGCCAGACCGCCTTCAAGGTGAGCGAGCCTCAGCTCGCCGCCCACGGCGGCAAGGTGCGTTGCGGCAAGTGCAGCTTCGTATTCAACGCACGCGCCTGCCTGGAAGAAGCACAGGCGGAACCTGAGCAGGCCCCCGTCCGCGCTGAGGCGCCGACTCCCGCGGCGGTTACGCCACCGCCCCAAGCGGCCCCGAAACCGGTAGAAGCGCCAGCCAAGGCGACCCCGCCAATCAATTTGCCGCCCGCCCCGCCCCGGGACCCCGAGCCCGCGCTGGCAGCAGATACTGTCCCGGAGCCCAGCGTCGCCGAGATGGTGATCGCGGCGCGCAAGGCACGCCTTGCGGCCAAGGCCGTTGCCGCACAGGCTGCCGCCGAGCAGGAAGCGTTACTGCCGCTGCCAGCGCCGGAGCCGCTGCCGCCCTTGTCCAGCAAGCCCAAGGTCGACCCGCGCGATCAGGAAGCCCTGAAGGCCGCACTGAAGGAATCGCCGCTCACGCTCAATTCGGTATACCGGCCGATCCGCTCGCTGGAAGACGAAGCACTGCTCACCCCCCCCGAGCCACCATCACGCTGGCGCTGGCTGGCGATTCCACTGTTGCTGTTGCTGATCGGTGGCCTGCTCGTTCAGGTCGGCCTGCACTATCGCAACCGCCTCGCCACCGATTTCCCCTGGTTGCGCCCACCGCTGATCGCCATCTGCGCACAACTGCACTGCGCCATGCCGCTGCCGCGCAATGCCGAATTGCTGCGCTCGGACTATTCCGAACTCACCTACCTGCCCGATCACAACAACCTGGTGCAGCTGACCGCCTCGGTACGCAACCTGGCCCCCTACGCCCAGGCCCTGCCGATGCTGGAACTCACGCTGACCAACGCAAACGAGGAAGTGGTCGCTAAGAAGCGCTTCCAGCCCGCCGAATACCTGGTGAACAGCGAGAAGAACCGCAGCGAGCTGGCTTCAAACGACGAGCTGCACGCCAAGCTGCAACTCGATCTCGGCGATCTCTCTTCCACCGGCTATACCATCTACTGGTTCTACCCCTGATCCCGGCCTTGCTGGCCTTGTATTCAAGCTCAGCGCTGGCAATACTGGAACGTCCACCCAGAAAACGAGGAGTGCAGCATGGCCACCGTGATGCTCAACGGTACGCCGATCAGCGTAGGCGGTCGTTTCCCGCATGTCGGCGATACCGCGCACAGCTTCATGCTGGTCGACACCCAATTGCAGGACGTGCCGCTTTCCAAGTACTGGGGCCGTCGCAAGGTGATTGCCGTGATACCCAGCGTCGACGCGGCAGTGGGGCTTGCCATCGCCAAGCGGCTGGAAGCGATCGCGCCGGAGCTCGAGAACACCGTGGTGCTCGTGGTCTCGGTCGATACGCCCTACGCCCTGGCCCGCGTGGCGCAGCAGGAAGGGCTGTACCGGCTGCAGCTGCTCTCCACGCTGCGCGGCCGCGATTTTCATAAGGACTATGGCGTGATGATCACGGACGTGCCGCTGTCCGGGTTGATGGCCACCTCGCTGATCGCGCTCGACACCGACGACACCGTACGCTATGCCGAGCTGGTCCAGGATATCAACGGCGAACCCAATTACACGGCGATGGTTGAACAGCTGATCACGGTGGAAACACCCGTCCCCGAAGCCTGATCGTCATCACGTCGGGTCATCATCATGGGCTCTGCCCCCTGGGCAGGGCCTTTTGCATCCCCCCTTGTTTCAACCCACTGGAGAATACAATGTCCCAAGTCACCCTCGGCGGCAACGCCGTCACCGTCAATGGCGCGCTGCCCGCGGTCGGTAGCAGCGCCAAGCCCTTCACCCTCGTCGGCAAGGATCTGGCCGACGTGTCGCTCGCCAGCTTCGCGGGCAAGCGCAAGGTGCTGAACATCTTCCCGAGCATCGATACGCCCACCTGCGCCACCTCGGTGCGTCGCTTCAACGAATCGGCCAGCGCGCTCGCCAACACCGTGGTGCTGTGCATCTCGGCCGATCTGCCGTTCGCACAGAACCGCTTCTGCGGTGCCGAAGGCCTGGAAAACGTGGTCACGCTGTCGACGATGCGCGGCCGCCAGTTTCTCGCCGATTACGGCGTTGAAGTCGCCTCCGGTCCGCTGACCGGCGTCGCCGCCCGCGCCGTGGTGGTACTCGACGAAAATGACAAGGTGCTGCACACCGAGCTCGTCGCCGAGATCAAGAATGAACCGAACTACGGCACCGCGCTTAGCGCCCTCGCCTGATTACGTGCGTTTTCACGGTGATGGCGGTCAACGCTGTTGACTCGATCACCGTTACAGCAGGGGCATATCCATTACAATTCGCGTAACAAGGTATGCCCCTGTCGTCATTTTGGATTGAGATCATGAAACGCCAACTGCTGTGCGCCCTGCTCACCCTCGCCACCTTGCCAGCCCTGGCCGGACCGCGCCTGACGGTGCGCTTCGCCAATCCGGCCTGGAACGGTGTTGCCGTCCCTCCCGGCCAGCAATGCGCCAAGCTCGGCGGCCAGGGTTCCACGCCGGCGCTCAACGTGTTCGATCTGCCGGCAGGCACCGGCGCCATCCTGCTCGAATTCAACGAGCGTGGCGGTGGCAGCAATGGCCGGCTACTGTTCGCCGTGAACAAGGGTGTCGCCAGCGCCCAGGTACCCAGCGTGCAGGCCCAGGGCAAATTGCCCGGCGGCTTCACGCAGGTGTCCGGCCCGCAAGGTGCAGAGGGCAACTATCTGCCGCCGTGCAATGCCGGCAAGGCCTATTTCCTGACTGTGAAGGCTCTGGAAGAAGCCAATGCCGACGCCAAGATCCTGGGTGAAGGCCGGCTGGAACTCGGCAAGCTGTAGTGAGCGGGTCCATCGGTGGTCTACCGTGGCCGGATGCCATTCAGCATCCGGCCTTTGCATTGCTGGCGCCGCTGCTGCAGCAATTGCCCACGGTGCCGCGGCTCGCCGATTGGGCGAGGCTGCCGCCCGTGCATACCCAGTCTGGGCACGTGCTGCGCTGTGTCGACCCCGAGACGCTCGATCGCTACTACGAAGCCGAAATCTTCGAGCTCGGCCGCGTCGCCACGCGCGACAACTGGCACGACTGCTTCAATGCGCTGGTCTGGCACAGCTACCCGCGCACCAAGGCTGCGCTCAACGCGCTGCATTACCTGCAGCTGCCCGCCGCCACGCAAGGCCCGCGCGGCCCGGTGCGCGACGCCGCCACGCTGTTCGACGAATGCGGGCTGATCCTGCCCTACAGCAACCCCGAGCTGCTGGCGCTGCTCATCGAGCATGAATGGGATGCGTTGTTCAACCGGCAACGCGCGACCTGGGGTCGGCAGATCGACGCGCTGGTGTTCGGCCACGCCACGTTCGAGAACCTGCTCGCACCCTTTGTCGGTCTCACCGGCAAGTGCTGGCCGATCCGGGTCACCCCGGGCTTTTTCCGGCTGCCGCTCACCGAACGTCTCGCCCTGCTCGACGGCGAGCTCGCCATGTTGATCGATGCTGGCGAGCTGCGTACGCCGCGCCAGCTGCCACCCCTGCCCTATTTGGGCATTCCCGGCTGGTGGCCCGAGCAGGATGCGCACTTCTACGACGACGCCGGCTACTTTCGCCCGCGCGGTCGTCAGAGCGTCACCCACTGACTCTTCCCGCCTGCGGGTGAACGGCCTTGTTGCGCGCACGCCGGAAGCGTCAGCATTTTGCTTGCGCCAATAGACAGAATTACGGCACGATCTCAGTCTGTCGCAAGCAACCCTGTAAAATACTTACAATCATACGTCGCACATTTCGTTGCCCTCCCCCAGTCAGAACGCCGATATCGCGTCGCACACCTCGACATAAAATGTCTTGACATTATATGTCGAGGCATTTATGTTGAGTGCATCCATCACGAGGAGTCGCCATGGACACAGCATTGCAACACCGGATTTCCGAGGCAGGTCAACGGCTTGCCGGCCAGTTGGGTGCGTTCGAGCTCGAGCGCATACCGGGCGAGGTCGTGGTCTTCAAGGTCGCGATCAGCGGGCGCGAGGAGCTGCCGATCTTCATCACCGAAGCTGACAGCCAGCTGTTGTGTATTTGCTACCTATGGACCGAAGCTGACATTGCCAGCGCGCGTCGCACTGCCCTGCTCGAAGCGATGCTCGATCTGAACGTGGCGATACCGCTGTCGTCGTTCGGCCGCATCGGCGACAAGTACCTGCTCTATGGCGCACTGGCACGCAATGCCGGCGCCGACGATCTGGCGCAGGATCTGCTCGCGCTGAGCGACAACGCCGTCGATGCCCTCGAAGCCATGGCCGACTACCTGCACTGACCGCAAGGAGAACGAGATGTCCGTCTTCAGCAAGATCCTCACCGCGCTCAAAGGCAGCGCGCGCGAAATCGGCGAAAGCGTCGTCGACGCCAACGCCACCCGTATCTACGAGCAGGAGATCCACGAATCCAAGGCCGCGCTTGCTCGCGCCAAGCAGGATCTCACGCTGGTCATGGCTCAGGAAAAGGCCGCCGAACGCGAGATCGAGCGGCTGGAGCGGGAAATCACCCGCTTCGAAGAACACGCGCTCGCCGCACTCGACAAGGCTGAGGACCACCTCGCCGGCGACGTCGCCAGCCGCATCGCCGAACTGGAGGCCGAGCACACCGCACAGCAACGCGCACAGGCCGATTTCGCCCAGCACATCGTCAACCTCAAGGATCTGATCCGCCAGGCCGAAACCCGCGTGCGTGAACACGAGCGCGAACTGGCGGTGGCCAAGACCACCGAGAGCGTCTACCGCGCCACCGAATCGATTTCGCAAAGCATGGGCAGCGGCGCCTCCAAACTGGGCGGCGCGCGCGAATCGCTGGAGCGGATCAAGGAGCGCCACACGCTGATGGCCGACCGGATGAAGGCCGCCGAGGAACTCGACGCCGAGTTCGGCAACAAGGCGCTGGAACGCAAGCTTGCCGCCGCCGGCATCGGCGAGGACGCCAACCGCAAGGAGGCGGTGCTGGCGCGGCTGAAGGCCCGGCGCGACGCGGGCAGTGAGCGCATCGAATGAGCCAGAAGAAGCTGCCGCCGCGCTGGGAAAGCTCGGCGCCGGCCATCCACGCGGTGCAGGTGGCGTTCGATGTAGAAGAGGAGGTGTTGCAGGCGGTGCGCCGCGCCGCCTTCGACAACAACCTCAGCAACTCGGACCAGATCCGCCAGGTGCTCGGGCTCGCGGTCACCAGCCGCCCCAAGCGGCCACGGCTCACCGTCACGCTGTCCGAAGAGGATTACGCCGCGCTCGGTCAGCGTTTCGGGCTCACGCCCGAGCAGCGGCTGGAAATCAAGGAGCGGGTACTGCGGGAACTGCTTGCGTTCGCGCGGCGTGTCGAGAACCCAGGGCGAGGAGAACGCTAGATGAGCACTGCGATGATGCTGGCCATCGTGATCCTCTTGCCCCTGCTGCTGTTTGGCTGGCAGTTCCGCTCCGTACGCGCCGGTTGGTGGCATCGCTTTCCGACCCAGGCCGAGTACCTGACCCGCTACCCGGATATCGCAGCCAGTGCCCGAGCACACTGCGTGCATTGTGGCAGTGCAGAAATCCTGGACACCGGCGTGTTCGGCCCGACTTCAACTTGGCGCCTGCATTGCTGCGAGCGCTGCAAGAATCCGCTGTGGCGCAGCACCTCGCCGTAACGACGTTGCAACCTAGGACATGAACATGGGCCGTTTCTTCGACACCATCAGCAGCTTCCCCACCGCCATCTGGACGGTGCTGCTCGGCGTGGTGCTGCTGTACTGGATCGCTGCGCTGGCAGGATTTGTCGACGTGGATGCGCTCGATCTGGACAGCGATGCCCATGGGCTGGGCGATCTTTCGGGCAAGTTGATGGCGCTGGGGCTGGGCGCGGTGCCGTTTTCCATCGTGGTCAGCCTGATCACGCTGATCGGCTGGCTGCTGTCCTGCCTCGCCGGCGAATACCTGCTGACGTGGCTGCCCGACCTGCTGCGCTACGTGGCCGGCGTGGTGGTGCTGCTGGTCAGTTTCGCCATCGCGCTGCCCATCACCGCCGCCGTGTTGCGGCCGATGCGCGGGCTGTTCGTCTCGCACAACGCGGTCAGCAACCCGGCACTGGTCGGCAGCGCCTGCAAGGTGCTGACGCTGGAAGTGACCGAGCGCTTCGGCCGTGCCGAGGTGGCCACCGGTGGCGCCGGTATCAATATCCGCGTGCGCGCCGAGATGCCCAACGCGCTGGGCAAGGGCTCGCGCGCCGTCATCGTCGATTACGACGCGGCGAGCAGCGTGTACACCATCGCCGCCATCGACGACTCCTGAACCGCCCTTTCCATCTCTCACCCGCAATAACTCATCGACCTGCTTGTGCAGCAGGCCCACACCGCCGTCTTGTCGTTATCAGGGAGCAACCATGACTTCGATTCTCGTGGCGATCGTCATCGCCGCCTTCTTTATCTTCAGTGCCTTCTTGCTGTTCGTGAAGTTCTATCACAAGGTCGAACAGGGCCGCGGCATGATCGTGAACACCTTGCGCGCCGAGCCCGAGGTCACCTTTACCGGCCGCATGGTCTACCCGGTGATCCACAAGATGGAACTGATGGACATCTCGCTCAAGACCATCGTCATCAAGCGCTCGGGCAACGCCGGCCTGATCTGTCGCGACAACATCCGTGCCGATATCGAGGTCACCTTCTTCGTGCACGTGAACAAGACCGCCGAGGACGTGCTGCGCGTGGCGCAGACCGTCGGTTGCGAGCGCGCCTCCAGCCAGGAGACGCTGGAAGAGCTGTTCGCCGCCAAGTTCGCCGAGGCGCTGAAGACCGTCGGCAAGGCGATGGACTTCGAGGATCTCTACATGGCGCGCGACAAGTTCCGCGACGAGATCATCCGCCAGATCGGCGACAACCTCTCGGGCTATGTGCTGGAAGACGCGGCGATCGATTACCTCGAGCAGACGCCGATGGACAAGCTCGATCGCAACAACATCCTCGACGCGCAGGGCATCCGCAAGATCACCGAGCTCACCGCCGTGCAGCACGTCACCACCAACCAGCTGCAGCGTGACGAGCAGATGCAGATCAAGAAGAAGGATGTCGAGACCGCCGAAACCATCCTCGAACTGCAACGCCAGCAGGCCGACGCCGAAGCCCGGCAGCAGCGCGAAATCGCCACCGTGCGCGCCCGCGAGCAGGCCGAATCCGACCGTGTCGCCGCCGAGGAACGCGCCAAGGCCGAGATCGCCCGTATCCAGGCCGATCAGCTGATCGCCGTGCAGCAGGAAAACATGCAGCGCGAGAAGGAAGTGGCGGAGAACAACCGCAAGCGCGCCGTCGCCATCGAAGAAGAAAAAGTCACCCGTGCCCGCGATCTGGAAGTGGTCGACCGCGAGCGCGAAGTGGCGCTGCAAGGCATCGAGGCCGACAAGGCAATCGAGATCGAGAAGAAGGCCATCGCCGACGTGATCCGCGAGCGCATCGTGGTCGAGCGCACGGTGGCCGAGCAGGAAGAAGCAATCAAGGAACTGCGCGTGGTTGCCGAGGCCGATCGCACCCGCAAGGCCACGGTGATCGCCGCCGAAGCCCGCGCGGAAGAGAAGCTGGTTGTCGACGTGAAAGCGGCCGAAGCCGAGGAGCGCCGCGCCAAGCACAAGGCCGTCGAGGAAACCACGCTGGCCGACGCCAAGCTCAAGGTTGCCGAGAAGGAAGCCGAGGCCAAGAAGCGCGAGGCCGAAGGCGTCGAAGCACTGTCCGCCGCACCGGGCCTCGCGGACGCCAAGGTGATGCTGGTGACGGCCGATGCCAAGGAAAAGGACGGCATGGTTGCCGCCAAGGTGAAGATGGCCGACGCCGACGCGGTCAGCCGCATGGGCGAGGCCGAAGCCGAGGCGCTGCGCCTCAAGCTCGAAGCCGAAGCATCGGGCCGCGAGAAGCTGGGCCTGGCGGACGTGAACGTCAAGACCGCCGACGCGCACGCGATCGAAGCCAAGTTTGCCGCCGAAGCCAAGGGCCTGCACTCGAAGTTCGAAGCAATGAAGGCGATGAGCGACGACACCCGCGCCCACGAGGAATTCCGCATGCGGCTCGACAACGCCCACGTGCAGACGCTCAAGGCCATCGACGCCAACACCAGCATCGCCCGCGAACAGGCCGAGGTGCTGGGCAAGGCGCTGGGCAATGCGCGCATCGACATCGTCGGTGGCGAGGGCGACTACTTCCAGCGCTTCGTCAACGCGCTAGGCATCGGCAAGGCCATCGACGGCGCCATCGGCAAGAGCGAAACGCTGCAGCTTGCCACCGCGCCGCATCGCGCCGGCGAGCGCAACCTGATCGACGACGCCGGCAAGCTGCTTGGTGGCCTCGGCCAATCGGCCGACGAGCTGCAGAACCTGTCCGCCGCCGCGCTGCTGCAACGCGTGATGAAGGATGGCAACGCCGAAACACACGATGCGCTGCAAAAGCTGCTGGGCTCGCTGGGTCGCAAGTAAGCGAGCGCCGACGATGCCCCACGCCCCCAACCCACTCGTGGCGATCACCGAGCGTGATGCGCTGGATCGGCAAACACTGAGCTACACGTGCTCGCTGCTGCCGGGCGCCGTGGTGGCCTGCGCAGCCGCGCTGGGTTTTCTCGGTTCGCAGTTCGTGCCGGCAATCCGCGACCAGACGCCCTGGTTGCTGATCGCCGTGCTCGGCGCCGAGCTCTGGCGGCAATCCAGGCGCAGCAATGCGCTGATCCGCATCTTGAAACGCAAGAACACTTTCGAACTGTAAAACCAAGGAGCGGGCATGCTTTGCCTGAGCTGCAATACCGAAACCCGTCCCGAATCCATCGAGCCCGGGCTCGTCGCCGAGCAGTGCCCCACCTGCCAGGGCACCTGGCTCGGGCTCGGCGACTATCGCCACTGGCTCGACCAGGCGCCGCCGCTACCGGACGAAGCGGTGAGCAAAGCAGCCGAACTGATCGAGGAAGCCTCGCCGCGCGCGCTGCGCTGCCCGGACTGTACGCAGTTGCTGCAGAAATACCGCGTGGCCGGGCATCTGAAATTCAGGCTCGATCGCTGCGGCGCCTGCCGCAAGGTCTGGCTCGATGGCGACGAGTGGCCGGCGCTGCGTGCACACGGTTTGACCCGCACGCTGTTGCACATCCTCAGCGATCGCGGCCAGCGCGAGGTGCGCGAGAGCGAATCGCGCGAGCGGCGCGATGCCACCTGGCGCGCACGGCTGGGCGATGTGGACTACGCCGAAGCGCAACGCGTGCGCGCCTGGCTGGCAGGCCATCCGCAGCGCGCCGTGCTGCTGGCTTTCTTGCTGACAACCGCCCCCGCGCCACACTGATCGCCGGTATCAGCCCGGAGCCTACCCCTTGCCCCGTCTACAAGGTCATCGTTGATGAGCACCACCCAGGAAATCGATCAGGACATCGCTGCCAGCGGCGGCTACGAGCTGTTGAAGCAGCGGCTGTCGCAGCAGGGTGAAGCACTATTGGTGCAGGCTGGCACGCTGAACCAGGCACGGCTGGCCGCGTTCGGCCGCGCCGAGCTGCGGCTGATCGCCCGCACCCGCGCCCGTACCGAGAACAACTGCGTGGCACGCGATATCGTGCGCGTCGGCGAGCTGCTGCTGTTCGGTTACAACGTCTACATCGGCCTCAGGAAGGAAACGCGGATCGACGACGTGTTCAGCCTGTACCGGCTGACCGGCGAAGGCGAGGCGGTCGAGCTCGAGGCGGTGCCCGCGACCGGCACCTTCCTCGATGATCCGCGCTTCACCAGCGATTTTCGCGAGCTTTACGCGTATTACAAGAACGCCAACCTGCGCCAGCTGCGCGTCACCGGCGACAAACTACTGGCCGCGTTCCAGATCGGCGTGCGCGCCGGTGATCTGCGCGTGTTCCGCTGGCAGCTGAATCGCGATGGCAGCGTGCAGTACATCGACAACCGCGGCGAGCGCGACATCGTGCTGCCGCCATCGCACGATTTCGAATGGATCGCCACCGGGCGCGAGCACCACATCAACGGCAAGCACCCGCACGTCAACATCCTCGACACGCTGTTCGTCGAAACCATCGGTGGCGACCTGACGATCAAGGTCGAGAACAATACCGATGTCGGCCGCGGCATCTACAGCGAGCCGGTCGACGACGGCAGCCAGTCGCTGACCGACTCCGACATCAGCTACGCACGGCTGGGCACGCTGATCCTGCTCAAGATCCTGCCCTACCGCGAAACCGCCTACCGTTACCTGGTCTTCAATACCCGCACCCAGCAGGTGACGCGTATCGACGGCATCGGTGCCTCCTGCGTGCAGCTGCCCGAGGATCACGGCATCGTGTTCCCCGGCGGCTGCTACCTGCAGAGCGGCGAGTACAAGACCTTCGCCGACGATGTGGCCGGCATGAAGTTCAAGCGCATGATCCGCTCGCCCAACGGCGAGGACGTGCTCTATGCCTTCTACGAGCCCGAAGCGGGCCGGTTGGCGCTGCTGGCGTACAACCTGATCGAAAAGACGCTGTCCTCCCCGCTGTTCAGCAACGGCTACGCGCGCTTCGACGATGGCCGCGTGCTGCTGTTCAACGCCGAAGGCGAAGAGCCGACCCGCACCCACGCCATGCAGCTGTGGAATACGCCGTTCTGCAGTGACGAGCACGCCGCCAGCGCGCCGCCGGCCGGCTTCTACGGTCGCATCGGCAATGGCGAACTGGTGCGCGGCATCTCCGAGCTTTATGGCATCGCCCGCGCCACGCGCGAACAAAGCCCGAGTCGGCTGCACTATGAAGACCTGAACCGCGCCATCACCCGCTTGCTCGACAGCTATTTCTGGCTGGACAGCGCCGAGGCCGGCCAGCTGGCCACCGCGCTCAAGACCATCGCCGACACCGCAAGGCTGACGCTCGACGAGTTCGACAAGGTCACCGCCATCCGCCACGCCGCCGATACGGCGCTGGCAAAGATGGAAACGCAGAACAAGGCACTGCTCACCGACATCGCCGCCACCATCTGGAAGTCGCCGCAGCAGTTCGTCGACGCGCTGGCGCGCTTGCGCGCGCTGCGCGGCGAGCTGCTGGGCCTCTCCGAGCAGCGTTACATCGATCGCGCCAGGCTGCAGGCGATCGACGACGGGCTCGCCGCCGAGCAAAAGCGGCTGTCCGACGAGACCATCCGCTTTCTTGCCGGGCCGCAGTCGTTCACGCAATACCATGCCGAACTGGAAAAGGTCGCCACCGAGCTGCCGGGCATAGCTACCGTCGCCGCGCTGACGCCGCAACTCTCGGCACTCGACACCACCGCCAGCGGGCTCGATCTGTTGACCGAGCTTCTGGCCGGGCTGGAAAGTGGCGATGCCACCGTGCGCACGCAGATTCTCGACGATGTCGGCGAGGTCTACGCCCGGCTGAACCAGGTGCGCGCCGCCGCCCGGGCACGACGCGACAGCCTGGCGGTGAAGGAAGCCAGCGCCGAGTTCGGCGCGCAGTTCAAGCTCTTTGGCCAAAGCGTGGCCAATGCCATCGATCTCGCCGACAGCCCGGAAAAGTGCGACGAGGCGCTGACCCAGCTCCTGACACAGCTGGAGGAGCTGGAAACGCGCTTTGGCAGCCAGGAGACCTTCCTCGCCGACATCGTCGCCAAGCGCGAGGCGGTGTACGAAGCATTCGCCAGCCGCCGCCAGGCCCTGCTCGACGCGCGCCAGCAACGCGCGCAATCGCTGGCCGCCGCCGCGCGCCGCATCGTCGAGAGCATCGAGAAGCGCCTCACCCGCTTCACTTCGCCCGAAGAGCTGCACAGCTACTTCGCCGCCGACGCCATGGTGCAGAAGCTGCGCGGCCTGATTGGCGACCTGCGCCAGCTGAACGACACGGTGCAGGCCGATACGCTGGAAGCGCGGATCAAGACGCTGCGCGATAACGCGGTGCGCATCCAGCGCGACAAGGGCGATCTGTTCAGCGCCGACGGCATCCGCCTGGGCCGCCACACCTTCACCGTCACCACCCAGCCGTTCGATCTGACGCTGGTCCATCGCGATGACGCGCTCTCGCTGCACCTGACCGGCACCGACTACTTCGAGCCGCTCGCCGACGAGCGCCTGATCGCGCTCAAGCCCTGGTGGGCACAACAGCTGGTATCGGAAACCGAGGCCGTCTACCGCGGCGAATACCTGGCCTGGCGCATGCTGTGCGCGATGCACGCCGGCGAGCTCGATCCAGCCGCGCTGGAAGCGGCGCGGCTGGCGGACACCGGCCTGCTGCCGCTGGTGCGCGACTACGCGGCCACCCGTTACCACGATGGCTACCAGAAGGGCGTGCACGACGTGGACGCCGCCGCGCTGCTCGCCACGCTGCTGCCGATGGACCGCGAGGCCGGGCTGCTGCGTTTCGGCCCGCTACCGCGCGGCCTCGCCGCGCTGTTCTGGGCCCACGGCATCTGGGAGAACGACAAGGCCGGCTGGCGCATCCGTGCCGAGAACGCACGGCGCATCCGTGACGAATTCGGCCAGGACAAGGCGCTGCTCACGCTGGCGGACAGCCTTGCCACCCGGCTCGCCGAATTCACCGAACACGAGGGCTTTGCGCTCGATGTGGCGCTGCGGCAGGCCATCGTCGACTATCTGTTGGCCGAGCTGACCACCGGCCGCGCCGAATGGGCCAGCAGCGCCGATGCGCAGACACTGGTCGATGCGCTGAACCAGCAGCTGGAACGGCGCGGCGCGATCGGCACGCTGCACGATGGCCTCAAGACCGGATCGCTGCACGAGCGCTGGCAGCTAGCCTGCGCCTGGTGCGAGGCGGTGGCCGCGCAGCAGCAACTGCCCGCCAGCTACGCAACTGAAGCGGCGGCGCTGTTGCTGACCGAGCTGCCGCGCCAGCGCGTGAACGTGGCGCTGACCGGTGCCGTGAGCGGCCTCGTCGGCCAGCATCCAACCATCCGGGACGGCGCGCTCGCGATCGATCTCAACACCTTCCGCGCCAAGCTGGCGCAGCACGATGTGGTGGTCGTGCCCGCGTTCAATACGCTGCAGGCCTTGCGCCACGACATCGTCGACAGCACGCGCCGCGCGCTACGGCTGGAGCAATACCAAGCCAAGCCGCTGTCCGGCTTCGTGCGCAACCAGCTGATCGATGAAGTCTACCTCTCGCTGATCGGCGACAACCTCGCCAAGCAGATCGGCACCGCCGGCGAATCACGGCGCGGCGACCTGATGGGGCTGTTGTTGCTGATCTCGCCACCGGGCTACGGCAAGACCACCTTGATGGAATACGTCGCCAACCGGCTGGGCCTGATCTTCGTGCGGGTGAACGGCCCGGCGCTGGGCCACAAGGTGACCTCGCTCGATCCGGCGCAGGCTGACAGCAGCGCGGCACGGCAGGAGCTGGAGCGGCTGAACTTTGGCCTGGCGATGGGCAACAACGTGATGCTGTACGTCGACGACATCCAGCACACCTCGCCCGAATTCCTGCAACGCTTTATCGCGCTGTGCGACGGCACCCGCCGCATCGAGGGCATCTGGAAAGGCGAAGCCAGGAGCTACGACCTGCGCGGCAAGCGCTTCTGCGTGGTCATGGCCGGCAACCCATACACCGAATCGGGCGAGGCCTTCCGCATTCCGGACATGCTGGCCAACCGCGCCGACATCTACAACCTGGGCGATGTGCTCTCGGGCAAGGAACACCTGTTCGCGCTGTCGTACATCGAGAACAGCCTCACCGCCAACCCGGTGCTGGCGCCGCTGGCCAACCGCGATCCGGCCGATATCCAGCTGTTCCTGCGCTAGGCCGGCGGCGACGCCGTGCCGCTGACCGACTTCAAGCACGGCTACAGCGCCGCCGAGGCCGGCGAGATCGTCGCCGTGCTGCAAAAGCTCTTTGCCGTGCGCGAAGTGCTGATGAAGGTGAATGCCGCCTATATCGCCTCGGCGGCGCAGGCCGATGCCTACCGCGTCGAGCCGCCATTCAAGCTGCAGGGCAGTTATCGCAACATGGCCAAGCTGGCGATCAAGGTCTCCGCCATCATGAACGAGACCGAGCTCGCCGCCATGGTGCGCGACCACTACCTCGGCGAGGCGCAGACGCTCACCCACGGCGCCGAGGAAAACCTGTTGAAGCTGGCCGAGCTGCAAGGGGCGCTCAGCAGCGAAGAAGCCGAGCGTTGGGCGCAGATCAAGCGCGATTTCCTGCACCACAAGCGCATGGGCGGCGCAGATACGGATGGCGCGACCAAGCTGGCGCAGCAGGCGTCGCACATCGTGGCAGCGCTTGGCGACATCAGCGAACGGCTCGCCAACCAGGACAGCGGCCAGCAGATCGCCACCGCCATCGCGCAGATCGAAAAGCACTTGGCCAGCGGCGAGACCAGCAACCAGCTCTTGGCCCGCACCTGGCGCGATGGCCTCGTCGCGCTGGAGAACACGCTGCGGGGCAATCAGCCGCAAATCACCGTGCCACCGCAACCGGAGCTGCTGTCGGTGCTGCAGGCGCTGGGCCATGCCTATGAAAACGCCTTGATCCCGGTGATCAGCGCCATGCAGCACAAGATCCGGCTCGACCATGACATCTGGGACAAGGTGAAACAGATCGGCGAGCAGATCAAGACCATGGACGCGACGCTCAATCGCGCCACCAGAAAGCCGGCCAAGGCCGACACCACGGAGTAAAGCCATGTCCATCCGCTTTCCCGTCGAGTTTTCGTTCAAGGTTCTCGCGATCGCCCAGCAGCTGTCCGCCCGCGACGCGGACGGCGCGCTGCTGTTCCATGCCAAACAGAAGCTGTTCAAGTTCAAGGAAGCGGTCACGCTGTTCGCCGACGAGGCGCAGACCCGGCCGCTCTATCGCATCGACGCCGATCGCATCATCGATTTCTCGGCCAGCTACAACGTCACCGACCAGGCGGGCAGCAGGCTGGCGCAGTTGCGCCGGCGCGGCATGCGCTCGCTATGGCGCGCCAGCTACGAGATCGAGCTGCCGAGTCTCGGCACGCTGCAGGTCAGCGAAGCCAACCCCTGGGTGCGCTTCGTCAATGGCCTCGTCGAGGAGATCCCGGTGGTCGGCATGCTCTCCGGCTATTTCCTGCATCCGCAATACGACGTACACGATCGCAGCGGCAGGTTGCTGATGAGCCTGCGCAAGGAAGCGGCGTTTTTCGAAGGCCGCTACTCACTGGAGCGCGTGGCAGCACTGGGTGACGAGCCCGAACGCGCGATCACGCTGGCGCTGACCATGCTGCTGTTGCTCGAACGCGCCCGCGGCTGAACTCCCACGAATCGAGGTAGCCCATGTATTTCTGGCGACTCCAGCCGCTGAAGCAGAGCCTGCGCACGCAGGGCCTCTCCGAGTACCAGCTGTTTCTCTACCTGTTGATCTACGTTGCGCTCAGCGCCGCCGCAGTCGAGCTGATCGGCTACTACCCCGACGACAGCAGCGGTTTCTGGCGTTACCTTGGCACCGCGACCAATATCGCCATTCCGATCTGGGGCACCTGGTGGTGCTTCAACGCCAATGGGGGCAAGCAAGGCACACAGTTCCTCGCCAAGTACCTGAGCATCGGCTTTGTCGCGATGCTGCATTTCATGGTGGTGATGGTGGTCGGCGTCATAGCGATCGGAGTGCTGCTCGGTATCCTGGCAGCCTTCCATCCCGCCGCCGAGGGCTGGTCCGACGTGGCATTCAAGCTATTTGCCATGGCTTGGTATATCGCGCTTTACCTCTATATGGCGCGACACATCGGCGATACCGCACAAGCCGCCGGGGAGCCCGTGCATGCGTGAGTTCCTGATCGAGTATGTGATCGGCTACTGCATCCTCGGCACGCTGCTGGGCTCGCTCGCCTACCTCTACCTGTGCGTGCGGCTCTACGACACGTTCCAGCGCCACTACCCCAAGCTCGTCGATGAGATTCTCGGTGCCATGGACAGCAACATCGGCCAGGAATTCAGGGCGCTCACGGTGATGCCGCCGCTCTTGCGCTCGACCTACATCGCCGAGCTGCCCAGCCAGCGCCACCGGTTCTGGTGCCGCGCCACCCGGGTGCTCGGCTACGGCTGGATCGCCTGCCTGGTCATGGTCTTCGTGCCTTTCTTCTTCTAAGCGCTGCTAACAAAACCCCGCTGGCCGCGTTGCACACTGGTCGTACGCCTTGTACTGCGTGCGACCGAAGGGAGTCCGGTTCACCGCTTTTCAGTGCGAGCGAAAGGAACCCGGTTTATCACCTTTCAGGGCGTTTCTCGCGTCTTGCCAGCATCGTTGCACCGGGGTTTGTGAGCGGCGCCAAGCGCGTCAATCCGCCCGCGGGTCCAGCGCCGCACGAGCGGCTTCACCGATAAAGACCAGCAACAAGAGCAGGCTGACCAGCACCGCGAAGGTGGAGAGCGAAATCCACCACGCATCGAGGTTGGCCTTGCCTTGCGCCAGCAATTCGCCCAGCGACGCGGTCGATGGCGGCACGCCGAGGCCCAGGAAATCAAAGGCGGTCAGTGCCAGCACGGCGGCGGACTTGCGAAACGGCAGGAACGCGATCACCGAGGTCATCGAATTGGGCAGCAAGTGGCGGCGGATGATCTGCCAATCCGACAGCCCCAGCGCGCGGGCAGCGGTCACGTATTCGAGGTTGCGATTGCGCAGAAATTCGGCGCGCACATAGTCCGACATCAGCATCCAGCCGAACAGCGACAAGACGACGAACAGCACCCAAATGCTGGGCTCGAACATCGACACGATGATCAGCAGCAGGTAGAGCTCGGGCAGCGCCCCCCAGACCTCGATCAGCCGCTGGCCGATCAGATCGATCCTGCCTGCGAAATAGCCTTGCAGCGCGCCGATGATGACGCCCAGCAGCGTGCCAACAAAGGTGAGCGCGAGCCCGAACAGCGCCGAGATGCGAAAACCGTAGAGCAGCCGCGCCAGCACGTCGCGACCCTTCTCGTCGGTTCCCAGCCAGTTCTCGCTTGAGGGCGGCGCCGGATTGGGCTTGCTGGCAAAGTAGTTGAGCGTGTTGGGCCCGTAGCGGTTGGGCGTGAACAGCGCCCAATTGTCGCCCCCGGTGATCTGCTGCAGCACGAAAGGATCATGGTAATCGGCAGGCGTCGGGAAGTCGCCGCCGAAGGTCGTCTCGGCGTAGTCGTTCAGCAAAGGCACGTACCACTGTCCCTGGTAGCGCACGAGGATGGGCTTGTCGTTGGAGATCAGCTCGGCGGCGCTACTGAGCACCAGCATCAGGAGGAACAGCAACAGGCTGTAGTAGCCGAGTTTCTGCGCCTTGAAGCGGTTCCAGGCGCGCCCCCAGGGCCCACGGGCAACTGCAGGCTTCATCGCGCGCTCCCCTCGAAACGCAGGCGCGGATCGACCAGAACGTAACAGAGATCGGACAGCAACCGGGTAAACAGACCCAAGAGCGCGAACAGATAGAGCGAGCCCAGGACCACTGGGTAATCGCGGCGGATCACCGATTCATACGACAGCAATCCCAGACCATCGAGCGAAAACAGCGTTTCGATCAGCAGGCTGCCGGTGAAGAAGGCGCCGACGAAAGCGGCTGGAAAACCGGTGACGATGGGAATCATGGCGTTGCGAAATACGTGGCGATACAGGATCTGCCGCTCGCCCAACCCCTTGGCGCGGGCGGTCAGCACGTATTGCTTGCGGATTTCCTCCAGCACGCTGTTCTTGGTCAGCATGGTCACGGTGGCGAAGCTGCCGAGCACCATCGCGGTCACCGGTAGGACCACGTGCCACAGGTAGTCGGTGATCTTGCCCAAGAGCGAGAGCTGCTCCCAGTCGTCCGAAGTGAGGCCGCGCAGCGGAAACATCTGCCAGAAGCTGCCACCGCCAAACAGCACCAGGAGTGCCACGCCGAGCACGAAGCCGGGAATGGCATAGCCCACCATGAGGATCAGGGTCGTCGCCAGATCAAACTGGCTGCCGTGCCGCATCGCTTTGGCGACGCCGAGCGGCACCGAGATCAGATAGGTCAGGAGAAAAGTCCAGATCCCGAGCGAGATCGACACCGGCAACTTGGACACCATCAGCGACCACACGCTCTGGTGGTGGTAATAGCTCTCGCCCAGATCAAATGTGGCGCAACGCTTGACCAGATCCCAGAAGCGCGCGATCACCGGCTTGTCGAAGCCATACATCTTGCGGATCTCAGCCAGTTGCTCGTCGTTCAGTCCGCGCTGGCCTTGGTAGAGGGTGCTGCGGGTGCCTCCCGCTGCCTCGCCGCCCACATTGCGGCCCTTCATCTCGTAGGCCAGCTGCTCAACCGGCCCGCCGGGAACGAATTGCACGATGGCGAACGCCATCAGCAGCACGCCGAACAGCGTGGGGATCATCAGCACGAGCCGCTTCAGAATGTAGTGCCACATGGTCAAGCCGCCTCGCGCATCCAGGGGTCCGCTACGCACCGCATCATGGCCGTATCCACCAGGTCGACACCATCCACGGTTCAGGCGAATAGTAGAGCGGCAGCGTGGCCGGCGGCGACAGCCGCTTGCGGTATGCCACGCGATGCTCGGCGCTGAACCACTGCGGAATCACATACGCGCCCTGACGCAGCACCCGATCGAGCGCACGCACCGCCGTGACGCGCTGGGCACGGGTCTCGCTGACGATCACGTTATCGATCAGGGCATCGACCGCGCGATCTTTCACGCCGGTGAAATTGGCGCTGCCCGGGGTTCTTGCCGCCTTGCTGCCGTAATAGTCATACAGCTCGTTGCCGGGGCTCTGGCTGTCGGCGAAGCGCATGGTGGTCATGTCGAAATCGAAACTGTCCATGCGTCGCTGGTAGAGCGCGTAGTCGACCTGACGCGGCCGCGCGTGGATGCCGAGCTTTTCCAGATTGCGTGCATAGGCCAGAAACACCCGCAGCATGGGACCCGAATCGTCGAGGAACTCGAATTCGAATGCCTGACCCTCGGCGTTGCGCAGCGCCCCGTCGCGATAGGTCCAGCCCGCCTCGGCCAGCAATTCACGCGCTTGGCGCAGGTTGTCGCGCAGGCTGGAGGGCGCCGTCGTCGTCGCCGGGATCGGCGCCGGACCGAACACCTTGGGGTCGAGCCGTTTGCGCAGCGGCGCCAAGAGCTTGAGCTCGTCCTCGCCCGGCAGGCCGTGCGCGGCGAGCTCGCTGTTGGACCAGTAACTGTCGAGCCGGATGTACTGGTTGTAAAAGAACTGGCGGTTCATCCACTCGAAATCGAGCGCCAGCGCCAGCGCCTGCCGCACCCGCAGATCGGCGAACTGCGGCCTGCGCGTATTGAGGATGAAACCCTGCATGCCGGCGGTGTTGCGGTGCTTGAACGTGGTCTTGACGAGTTCGCCCGCATCGAACTGCTTGCCGATGTATTGGCGCACCCAGTTCTTGGCGCTGTACTCGACGATGAAATCGAACTCGCCGGCTTTGAACGCCTCCAGCCGCGCCACCTCGTCCTTGTAGTAGCGGTAGGTGATGCGATCGAAGTTGAACATCCCGCGACGGGTGGGCAGATCCTTGCCCCAGTAGTCGGGATTGCGCCGATAGGTGAGCTGGCGCCCGTTCTGGTACTGCTCGATCAAGTAAGGACCGCTGGTGATCGGTCGCTCCAGCGCGATCTTGTCAAACGATTTGCCCGCGCCCCAGCGCTTGGAGAACACCGCCAGACCGCCAATGATGATGGGCAATTCGGGATTGCGACGACGAAATTGGTAGCGCACGGTGTGCTTGTCTATGACGCGCGCCTCCTTCACATCGGCGAGCAGCGCCGGATACTGCGGTGACACCAGCTTGCTGTTCAGTATGTCGAAACTGTATTTCACGTCGGCGGCCGTCACCGGGCTGCCATCGTTGAACCGCGCCTTGGGATAGAGCCGGAACGTGACGGCAAGCCCGTCCTGATCCACGCTCACATCCTCGGCCAGCAAGCCGTAGCTGCTGGCAGGCTCGTCGTCGCTGCCGATGAGTAGGCTCTCGAACATCAGGTTGCCCAGCCCCGCCGCCGACGTGCCCTTGAGCAAGAAGGGATTGAAGCTGTCAAAGCTGGTGCGCCGATCCGGATTGGGCAATAGCAGCGCGCCCCCCTTGGGCGCATCGGGGTTCACGTAGTCGAAATGACTGAACCCCGCCGGATACTTGGGCTCGTAACCCAGCGCAATGGCATGGCCTGCGCGGGCGGCAGGTGCCAGCAAGACGGCGGCGAACAACAAGGCGGGCAGGGAGCGCAGCATGCTTTGATCATAGCCTGCACACGCGTCAGGGTCGATGCCGGGCAGTGCCGCCCGCCCGCGCCACAACACCGGGGTGGGCGCAGGCCCCGTGTTAGAATCGACGCGTAACCCGTCACCACCCTGCCCATGCCTTATCTCGCGCTCGATACCACCACCGAACACCTGTCGCTGGCCGTGACCACGCCGCAGGGCGTGCTTGCGCGCGACTGGCACGTGGGACAGAAACATGCCGAGCGCACGCTGCCCGAGATCGAGGCGCTGCTGTCGGAAGCCGGCATCGCCCGCGCAGCGCTTGAAGGCATCGTCTACGGCATGGGCCCGGGCTCGTTCACCGGCCTGCGCATCGGTTGCGGTATCGCGCAGGGCCTCGCATTCGGCCTCGGCATCCGGCTGGTCGGCGTATCCACACTGATGGCACTGGCGCAAGGCAGCGGCGCGGATCGCGTCTATGCCTGCCTGGACGCCCGGATGAACCAGGTCTACGCCGCGGCGTTCGAGCGCGATGGCGAAGGCTGGCGCGAAGTAATCACCGCCAGCGTCTGCGATCCGGATGCCGTATCCATCCCCGAGGGTACGGGCTGGACGGGTGTTGGCAGCGGCTTTGCCGCCTACGGCGAGGCCCTGGGCACCCGGCTGGGCGACGCCCTGGGCACAACGCTGCCCGCACGGTTTCCACATGCCCGCGACCTGCTCGCGCTGGCATTGCCTGTGTTCGCGCGCGGAGCCGCACTGGCGCCCGAGGATGCGCCACTCGTCTACCTGCGCGACAAGGTGGCGCTCAAGACCCACGAGCGCATCAAGGCATGAGCGCGCCAGCCATGGACTTCCGCCCGCTGGCCCCCACCGATCTGGCGGCCTTGCTGCCGCTCGATGCGGCGACCAACAGTCATCCCTGGCATGCCGACAACTGGGCGGACTCGCTCCGTAGCCACCTATGCCTGGGCCTGTTCGACGGCCCGTACCTGGTCGGTTTCTCCGTTGCCAGCCGCGTGCTCGACGAAGCCGAGCTGCTTGCCATCGCCGTCGATCCCGCACGCCACGGCCAGGGCCTGGGCAAGCTGTTGCTCGCCGAAACCTGCAACCGGCTCGCGGCCGACGGCGCGGCCATGCTGTTCCTCGAAGTGCGCGCCGGCAATCGTCGGGCACAGGCCTTGTACGACAGCGCCGGTGGCAGCGAGACCGGGGTGCGCCGCAATTATTATCCTGGCCCCGCGGGCACTCGCGAGGATGCGCGGCTTTATGCGTTCACGCTGACTGGGATCGCCGTATGAGCCGGCGCGACTTTGTCCTCTCCGAGCTCGGGCTGACGCCGCTGTGGGTGCGCCCTGAGCGGATCACCCGCTCCATGGCTGCCGCTTCCGCCGAAACCGGACAGCCTGGGCCGCAGCCCGTCGCGCAAGCCGTCCCGCAGCCTGTGGCAATGGAACCCGCCCCGCTTCAACCTACGATGCGCAGCGCCGCCGATGCCGTGCGCTCGGCGATCGCCGACGCTGCGCCGGCCCTCCGCCCCCCCCTGGCCGCGACCAGCCCGAATCCAGCGCCAGCGACACGCGGCGCGCCGGTCCAGCAGGTCAAACTGGTCATCGGCGAGGGGGCGCGTGCCGAGCGCATTGCCAGCCTCGATTGGCAGGCACTGCAACGCGAAGTGGCCGGTTGTACCGCCTGCGGGCTGTGCCAGACCCGCACGCAAACCGTATTCGGCGTCGGCAACCCGCAAGCCGAGCTCCTGGTCGTGGGCGAGGCGCCGGGCGCCGAGGAGGACCGCCAGGGCGAGCCCTTCGTCGGCGCCGCCGGCAAGCTGCTCGACAACCTGCTCGCCGCCATCGGTGAAAAACGTGGCGAACGCGTGTTCATTGCCAACGTGCTCAAGTGCCGCCCGCCCGGCAACCGCAATCCACAGGCCGAGGAAGTGCTGCAATGCGCGCCTTTCCTTGCCCGCCAGATCGCGCTGATCCGGCCACGCCTGATCTTCGCCGTCGGCCGCTTCGCCATCCAGACCCTGCTGCAGACCGAGGCACCGGTCGGCGCGCTGCGTGGCAAGGTGCATGAAGTCGACGGCATTCCAGTGGTGGTCGGCTACCACCCGGCCTATCTGCTGCGCAACCTGCCCGACAAGGCGCGCGCCTGGCACGACCTGCTGCTGGTCGAGGACCAGTTGACGCAACTGGCCGGCAAGCAAGGCTAAATCTGGCCGGATAGCGCGATACGGCATGGCGTGTGGCCAGCCCATGACGTATCAAGGTAGGTAAACCACCCCAAACCGCCCGACATGCCCCTGCGCCCCCGCCTGCTCGCCTGCCTGCGTCTGACCGTGGCTATGCTCACCGTTACGCTGGCGGCGTTGAGCTTCGTGCGTGCGGAAAGGCTGGAACAGCATGCCAGCGCGAGCCGCCGGGCGAGCGCCGAGCAGGACGCCCGCCGCAGCATGGCCCTGCTTAACCACTGGTTGGACACCCGGCACCAGGCCTTGCGCGGCGTAGCCGCACTGTTCCTCGCATCAACCGAGGTATCCGCGCAGGAATACGCGCATGCGGCCACCGTATTGCAAGCGGCCGCAACCGGGGGCAAGACCATCGGCCTGGCCTACGCCGAAGAGGATGCCCATGGCGTGCTGCGGCTGCGCTACAACGCCCGGGGCGTCAACCTGCCGATCGGTGCGGACCTATCGCACGATGCCGGCCTGCTCGCCTTGTTACCCCAAGCGACGAGCGGCAATATCGATACGCTGCTGAGCCCCATGGTGCGCGGCGCCGGTGGCCGGGCCTGGGCCTATCACGCCTATCCGCTACAGCGTCATGGCAAACGGGCACTGGCCTTCACCCGAATCGACTTCACCGACATGCTGGACACGCTGCCCAAGTCCAGCCTGATATTGCGCCTGGCCATCGCCACGACTGGCCAGCCCGCCGTGTTTGTCGTGGGTGAAGCCAGCGATATGGGGCCGGACGCGCTGCACCAGACCACCTACCGCGCCAACAGCCGCTGGGACTGGTACTGGGAACAGCCGGATGCTGACGTCGACGGAAATGGCGACAGCCGGTGGCTGAGTAACACTGTCCGCTGGGGCGGCCTGATCGCCATCGTGTTGCTCGGTGCCGGCACCCTCGTCCTGCTCGAGCTTTATGTGCGCAGCCAGCGACGCGAAGCGGAGCTGGAGCTGGCGCGGGCCCAACTGGAAGACAGCGAAACGCATTGCCGCACGCTGATCGATCAGCTGCCTGGCGCGGTGTTCCGCTGTCGTGCCGACAGCCAGTGGACCATGCTCTATCTCAGCCCGGCCATTACCGCGCTGACCGGGCTCGCGCCCGAGGCGCTGATCCACAACCGCGATCTGAGCTTTGCCGACCTGATCCACCCGGACGATCGCGGCCATGTGGCGCACGAGATCCGCTACGCGCTGGTCGGCGAGGAGCCGTATGAAATCGAATACCGGCTGCTGCCGCCCGACGGACAGGTGCGCTGGATCTCCGAGCGCGGGCGCAGTGTCCACCTGGGCACGGCGCGGCTCATCGACGGCATGCTGCTCGATATTGGCGCAAGGAAGGCGGCGGAGGCGGCGCGGGCCGAGGCAACGACGCTGCTGCGTGCCATCGTTGACAACACGCCCAATGTGGCGATCCAGGGTTACGACATCGAAGGCCGGGTGCTGTTCTGGAATCGCGCCAGCGAGCGGCTGTTTGGCTGGTCCGAGGCCGAAGCGGTGGGCCGGGTGGCTTCGGAATTCATGTTCAGCTCGGTCGATCACCAGAATTTCCTGGGCGTGCTGCATCATATTGCTGCTACCGGCGAGGTCACCGAGCCCGCCGAATGGCCGGTGACCCGCCGCGATGGCAGCATCGCCTGGACGCTGTCGACCCAGTTCCAGATCATCGGGCAGAACGGCGAGGCGACCTATGTGTGCATGGATGTCGACATCACCATACGCAAGCAGTACGAGGACGAGTTACGCCAGACGCGTGATCGGCTGGAAGAACTGGTGGCGGAACGCACCGGCGAATTGCGTACCGCCAACGACGAGCTGAAACAGGCGATGAACCAGCTGGTTCAGTCCGAGAAGCTCGCCTCGCTCGGCAACCTCGTCGCCGGGATCGCGCATGAGCTCAATACGCCGCTGGGCAATACCGTGACCGTCTCGTCGACGCTGCAGCAGAAGGTGGCCGAATTTCGTACGCTGTTGCAGGAAAATCGCCTGAAGCGCTCCGAGCTCGAAAGCTTCCTCGAGATCAGCATCGAAGCCGCGCAGCTGATCGAGAAAAGTGCCCAGCGCGCCAGCGAGCTGATCAGCAACTTCAAGCAGGTGGCGGTCGATACCGCCAGCACGCGACGCCGGGAGTTCAACCTGAAGCAGACGATCGAAGAAGTGATGTCCACGCTGCGCCCGCAACTCAAGCACACCCCGCACCAGGTCGAAGTCGATCTGCCACACGACGTGCAGCTGGAAAGCTATCCGGGACCGCTGGAACAAGTGCTGACCAATCTGGTGCTCAACTCGCTGGCGCATGGCCTCACTCAGGAGCAGCCGGGCCATATCCGCATTCACGCCGCGCTGCTGGACGCGCGCAATGTGCAACTCGTCTACCAGGACGACGGCCGGGGTATCCCCGAACCGCTGCGCCGACGCGTGTTCGACCCCTTCTTCACCACCCGGCTGGGCCAGGGTGGCAGCGGTCTCGGGCTCTATATCGTCTACAACCTGATTTACAACGTGCTGGGCGGCAAGCTGGCGCTCGACGATGCGCCAGGTGGCGGCGCCCGGTTCACCGTCACGCTGCCCATCACCGCCCCGCATCCGCAGGAAGACCATGACCGACCCTCGTGATGACGAACTGCAGCTGATTGCCGAAGGGCGCCAAGCGCTGCCCGACACCCACGCACGCTGGGCCGTGCTCGTCGTCGACGACGACGAGGAAGTCCACGCCGTCACCCGCTTCGCGCTGACCCGCCATGTGATCCTGGGGCGCGAGCTGGAACTGGTGCATGCACGTTCGGCTGTCGAGGCCCGCGCCATCCTCGCCGAACGCCAGGATTTCGCCGTGATCCTGCTCGATGTGGTGATGGAAACGGACGACGCAGGCCTCACCCTGGTCGGCTATATCCGCGAGACGCTGAAACTGGCTGAATGTCGCATCATCCTGCGCACTGGCCAGCCTGGCTACGCCCCCGAACTGACCGTCTTCAACGATTACGACATCAACGACTACCGTACCAAGGCCGAGCTCACCCATACCCGATTGATCACCGCGATCACCGCGGCGCTTCGCAGCTACGATCAGATCCGCACCATTGCCGAGAACCGGCGCGGTCTGGAGCTGATCGTGCGCGCGGCGGCCGATCTGATGGAGCAACATGCGCTCACGCAGTTCGCCGAAGGTGTGCTGACCCAGCTCACCGCGCTGCTCAAGCTGCCCCTCGATGGCATCGTCTGCGCCCAGCGCGGTTCGCCGATCAATGAATCCGAGCGCGACCGGCTCTACATCGTCGGTGCGGCCGGCAAGCTCGCCCCGTTGATCGCCGCCCCGCTGGATGAGCTGGACGATGACCGGGTCCGCCAGGCCATCGAGCAAACGGTGCAGTTCGGCATGCACCAGTTCACCGACACCCATACCACGCTGTACCTGCATGGCGCCGATCAGGAAGGCGCCGTGTTCCTGGATACGCGCCAGCCGCTGTCCGAGGCGGACCGCCAGCTGATCGAGGTGTTCGCTGCCAATATCTCGGCCTGTTTCTCCAACGTGAATTACGTCGAGAAGCTCAATTTCGCCGCCTATCACGACGCGCTCACCCACCTTTCCAACCGCTCGCGCTTCATCATCCAGCTGGAACACGCGCTGCATGGCGGCCATGCCGACCGGGTGGCGCTGTTGATCGACATCGATCACTTCGCCGACATCAACGACGGTCTCGGCCACGATGTCGGCAGCGAGCTCCTGGTGGCAGTGGCATCGCGGCTGGAGGAAAACCTGCCCAGTGCCTGCCGGCTCGCCCGCGTCGACGCCGACGTGTTCGGCATTCTGGGCCCGGCCGACCTGTTGCAGCCGCAACAGCTGCTCGAGCTGTTCCAGCAGCCGTTCGAGGTGGGCGAGCACCTCTTGCCGATCTCGGTCAAGCTCGGCTATTGCCGGCTGCAGGACGGTCGCGGTTCAGGTTTCTTGCTGCTCAAGCGCGCCAATATCGCGCTCAACCGCGCCAAGAAGAATCTCTCGGCCGATTTCGAGCATTTCAGCAGCGACATGGAGGAGCACACGCGCTGGCGGCTCGACCTGATCCGCAAGCTCAAGCATGACTTCCATGCCGGAGGGCTCGCGGTGTGGTACCAGCCGCAGGTACTGATCCAGACCGGCGAAGTCTGCGGCGTGGAGGCACTGCTGCGTTGGCCCGATGGTGAGGGCTTTGTGCAACCGCCGTCCGTGTTCGTGCCGCTCGCGGAGTATTCAGGCCTGATCGTCGATATTGGCGACTGGGTGTTGCACGAGGCGTGCGGCGCCTACCTCGCACTGTCCAAGCTGCAGGAAACGCCATTGCGCATCGCCGTCAACGTATCAATGCCGCAGTTTCGCGCCGGCAACCTCACCGAGCGCGTCGCCAGCCTGCTCGGCAGCCGCCGCGTCCCCCCGTCGGCACTGGAGCTCGAAATCACCGAAAGCATCGCCATGGATGAGCCCAAGACGGTGGTCGCCACGCTGGAAGGGCTGCGCATGCTGGGAATCAGCGTGGCGATCGACGACTTCGGCACCGGCTACTCCTCGCTGGCACAGCTGCGGGCGCTGCCGATCGACAAGCTCAAGATCGATCGCGCCTTCGTCGACGAAATCCGCGATGGCAAGGGTGGTCTCTTTGCCGAGACCATCGTCACGCTGGCGAAAAAGCTGGGCCTGGGCATCATCGCCGAAGGCGTGGAAACGCCCGAACAGGCAGGCTTTCTGCGCGCGCTGGGCTGCGCCGAGGCGCAGGGCTACTATTACGCCAAACCGATGCCGCTCGCCGAGCTCACGGAGTGGCTGGCGGCAAGGCAGCGGGGATGAGGGTCATCGCTTGCGGCGCAATGCCTGTGGCGATTGCGCCCTAGCTGGAGGCCATAGCATCTGATGATTGCGTCGGATACGGCCTCGCCGCCGGGCCGCGGGAGGTCATCGCATATGAGAAAATGGCGCATTGGCCATCACAAATAACAAGAGCATGAAAATGTACAAATACCAAGAGATGACCCAAAACGACAAGAACCGGCTCGCCGCCGCAATTTCTCATGTCGCGTATTTCAGAAGCTATGCCGCGATTTTGACTCTTGGATGCATGGAAAGAAGTTGGTGCGTAAATGATATAGGCGACAGAAACTATTTATATTATGGCCCTCGCCTCAACCCCATGGATACCAGCGAAGCTTGTGCTTTTTTTTATTCTTATAACGCAGAGGTTTTTCATTTCTATCTGTGGTTTGTAAAGGAGGCGTACGTAATAAAAACTGAAAAAGTAATGACTTTGCCTGCACCTACCGCTGAGCTAAAGGAAGACCTATTGCAGGCGTTGCAAGTTTTTGTTGCATCAACATTTGGCGAAAGCCGCATCAAGTCGGAAATAAGGTTCGAAGGAATCCTATGAAATGATGAATGCCACACGACGTACAGCACGTCCATAGGGCGCAATCGCCGAAGACATTGCACTGCGCAATCTCTTTTCAGCGCCTACGGCGCAAGCATGCCGGTTCCGCCCGGCAGACGGGTTCATTTCTTTTGCTTCGCCAAAAGAAACGAACCAAAGAAAAGGTGACCCCTGCCTTACGGCCCTCCGGGCTGCCCTCAGTCGGTCGCGAGCCTAAGGTCTCGCTCTACTCCTTCGGCGCTCGGCAACAGGGAGGAAAACCATGCGCCAGTAGGTGCTGGGCCGTTCACAGCAACTTGTTTACCAGGAAAATCCCACCTCCTCCCTTCCGCGAAGGGGGAACCGGTGCGCAAAGAACAGAGAATAGGCCAGCGGTCTTCGCGTACCACCCGAATTCCCCTCAGGAGCGCCGAGTGAGGAACAAGCGGGGCGGGGTTTCGGCGAGCACTGTTTGAGCGCAGCGAGTTGCGCAGCCGCCGACTCGATTGTCCGCAGCGAGGGAACCCGAAGGGCGCGGATGCGGGGTCGCCTTCTTTTGGATACTTTGCTTGGCGGCGCAAGAAAAGTATCCCGTCCGCCGGGCGGAACCGGCATCTAAACACCGCGCCGTAGGCGCTATCCCCGACCGACCCTCTAATACCTGAGCACCGCATTGACTGCTTCGACACATTGCGGAGTTGCGGCAAATCCGACCTCCACCTGTGAGCCCGAAGCCAGTGCGCAACGGGCTCAGGCTACCTCGCTCACACCGGCCACAGCGGCGGCTCGTCCATCGCCGCCACCTGCTCGCGCAGCGCGAGGATATGGTCCTGCCAGTAGCGCTGCGTGTTGAACCAGGGAAAGGCGTGCGGAAACGCCGGGTCTTCCCAGCGTTGCGCCAGCCAGCCGGCGTAGTGGATCAGCCGCAGCGTGCGCAGCGCCTCGATCAGGTGGAGCTCGCGTGGATCGAACTCGCAGAAATCCTCGTAGCCCGCCAGCACATCGGCCAGCTGGCGCACGCGCTCTTCGCGCTCGCCCGACAACAGCATCCACAAATCCTGTACCGCCGGGCCCATGCGCGCATCGTCCAGGTCGACGAAATGCGGGCCGTCCGGCGTCCACAACACATTGCCGCCATGCACGTCGCCATGAAGGCGGATGGCCGCCACGGTCCCTGCCCGCTCGTAGCAGTAGGCCACGCCTTGCAGCGCCTGATCGACCACGCTGCGATAGGCCGGCAGCAGATCATCCGGAATGAAGTTGCCGGCGAGCAGCAGATCGCGTGGGCCGCTGCCAAAAGTCTGCTGCGTCAGCGCCGGCCGCTCGGCGAACGGCCGGATCGCGCCGACCGCATGAATGCGGCCGAGAAAGCGGCCCAGCCATTCCAATGTGTCGGGATTGTCGAGCTCGGGCGCGCGACCGCCCCGGCGCGGAAAGACCGCGAAGCGGAAACCCTGGTGTTCGAACAGCGTACGCCCGGCTATCTGCAGCGGCGCCACCACCGGGATTTCGCGTTCGACAAGCTCGGCGGCAAACGTGTGCTCTTCCAGTATCTGCGCATCGCTCCAGCGCCCGGGGCGGTAGAACTTGGCGATGACGGGCGCTTCGTCGTCAACGCCCACCTGGTAGACCCGGTTCTCATAGCTGTTGAGCGGAAACTGGCTGCCGCTGGTTCGGAACCCGACGCTATCGAGGACGTCGAGCACGCAATCTGGCGTGAGCGCCGCGTAGGGGTGCGTCATCGGCTGACCATGGCTCGTTGCAGGAAGCCCGGATTATCCCACGCCCGTGTCGCCTGCACGTCGGCGATTGACGCCGCAGCCTCCTACACGTCGACAAAGCGGGTGCCGCGTGGCACAAAACTAACGTGGGATGCCGTGCAAGCAGGCATCGCCGGCGATGCCGCGCGCGATTGGCGGAAGGTCTGCGCAGCGGCAGGATTTCTCCCAAGCCTTAAGCCCAAGGGCGTGGGACCACGCAAACATGGGGCATCCCGGTTGGGAATGCCCCATGCGTCAGCACTACGGATGCTGTCGAGCCGTTGCGAAAACCCCGCAGGCGGCCGCAGCTCAATGCAAAGTATCGTCGGCCTGGCTCCAGCCCTCGTCCGGATTGAAGGCGCTGATCGTGGGCGCAATCTCGTCCGTGCGCTCGCCCAGGTCGCGCTCGAACACCACGCCATCGTGACTGACGATGAAGGTCTTGATACCCGATACGCCATAATCGGCCGGCCACGCTATCACTGCGAAACCACCGAGCAGGTAACCCTTGGCGAGGTAGTCGTAGGCGCCCCCCTCCGCCGCCGGGCCTTGTCGGGTCAGCAAGCGGTAGTAATAGCCGTGATACGGCGCAGGCGCGTCGCCACGCTTGCGATAGCCTTCGCGAAACGCATCTGCCACCAATGCACCCAGCGGGCTGGGCTTACCATCCGGGGCCCTGACCGTATCGGACCAGTAGAGGCCATCACGCTTGCCTGCGCTGCTGACGATGCGCCGGGCGTAGTGCAGCAGCTTTGCGTTATCCGGATTGCGCTGGTAGTACTCGCGCTGCGCGTCGACCAGCGCCAAGCTGACCTGGATGGTGTAAAGCTCGTTGAAGCCGATACGCCGGTTGATCAGCTCCTCCGCGCCCGCCGGCGTGTCGAACGCCCATTGGCCGAAGGCATTCTTCAGCGGAATCGGGAACGGCCAGCCGTCCTCGCCCACTTCCAGCACGCGGGTGCCCGGCCCCGTTTCGTCGAGCTTCCGTCCGGCCTTCAACGCAGCAAGGAAGCGCTCTCGTACTCGTTGGTCGGCGACCGGATCACCGGAATCGAATAGCGCTTGTGCCTCATCGCCGAACAAGGCCAGCAAGGCGCCGTCGTCAGGCTGCTCCAGTGCCGACTGCAATGCGGCCACCGCCTCCTCGGGGGTGGCGAAATGGCGTTCGGCAGCCTGGGCATGAAGCATTGACAGCGACAAGATCAGGATCGCCAGCGCGCGTGGCAGCAGATTTTGGATGGTGTACATGGGTGTCCTCCTTAGCGGCGGCCGCCACCACGACTGCCACCGCCCGATGGGCGGGGTGGGCGTGATGCGCTACTCGTGGCACGGCTGGTCTGGCCGCGATTGCTGGCCGCACGCGTCGCGTTGGCGCCGCGATCGGTCCCCTGAAAGGCTTGGTCGCGCTGTTGCGAGGTGCGGCTGCCCGTCGTACCGCTGCTCTGGCGATCGCGGGACTGCGTATCGCGCGACTGGACATCGCGAGTCTGGGAATCCCGGGACTGCGGACGTTGCGCAGCACGGTCGCCGCCCTGCGCGCGATCGCCACCCTGGGCACGATCACGCTCGCGGTTCTGCGCCGTGGTGCGATCGACTGCATCACGATCGACCTGGTTCAGGTTCTTGCGCTCGGAATCGGCCCGGCCGCGGAACTGCTCGCGGTTTTCCGCACCCGCCTTGCCCTCACGGTTGAAGCGCTGCTGGGTGGCGTTGTCGCGGTACTGCACGCCCTTGCGGTGCGTGCTGTCGTGATTCCACTCGCGGTTGCTGACATTGGTGCGGTTGAAGTTGTTGTAGCGGTTCACGTCGATGTCGATATCGCCGCCGCCCCAGTTGCAGTTACCCCAGAGCGCCGCACCGACCGCCACGCCGACAGAGAACGAGAAGAAATTCGCCGCTGCGTAGCCGGGCGGGTACCAGTAGTACGGGGTGTAGGCCGGATACGGCCAGGTACCGTAGACCACGGTGGGGTTGTAGGTCGGCACGTACACCACTTCGGGCTGTGTCGGCTCGATCTTGATCACCGTGGTGCCCGAGGACGTTGCCTCGGTGCTCACCTTCTGCTCCTTGCCGGATTTCAGGTTGCCTTCGGCCTGTGCCTTGGCGCGCAGCCGCTGCACCGCATCCATCACGTCTTTCTGCTGCGCCAGCACGGCATCGCCCAGTTGCTGGGTCCAGTCGAGCTTGTCGTTCATCATCTGCAGCACCTGCGGGAACGCCGCCAGTGATTTCACGCTGGCATCCCAGCTTTGCTTGGCCATCGCGTCTTCCAGCGCCTTGTCCTTGACGTTGGGATTGGCCTTGGACCAGCGCGCCGCTTCGACCACTTCCAATGGATAAGTTGCGGCCATCATGATTTGCGCCACCAGCGCATCCGGATAGAGTGCGATCGGCGCGGCCAGCTGCTCGAGCTGCTCGGGCTTGAATGGCTTGGCGTCGTCCGCCTGCGCCCAGGGCATGCCCAGGCAGAAGGCGAACAGCAACAGTACGATGCGTACGGCGCGGCTCATGATTCGCTTCCTCCATGTCAGTAATGAAATGAATATAGTCAGCGAAACGTTACCGTGAAGCCGGCGCGCATAAAAAAAGCCGCCCTTGTGGGCGGCTGCTTGCGATGCGGCTCAGTGCTTGGCGTGCAGCCCGCACTCCTTGAACTCGGGGTTCTCCCACCACCAGCGGCCGGAGCGTACGTCCTCACCCAGCGACACCGAGCGCGTACAGGGCGCGCAGCCGATCGATGGGTAGAACTGGTCGTGCAGCTTGTTGTACGGCACCTGATTGCCCTTGATATAGGCCCAGACTTCCTTCTCGGTCCATTCCAGTAGCGGGTTGAACTTGGCCATGGCGTTACCGTCGTCCCATTCCTGGTGCGCCATATCGGTCCGCGTCGGCGACTGTTCGCGACGCAACCCGGTAATCCACGCCTTCTTGCCGGCGAGCGCGCGCGCCAGTGGCTCCAGCTTGCGGATGCGGCAGCACTCCTTGCGCAACTCGACCGATTCGTAGAAGGCATTGATGCCGCTCTGGTTCACGTAACGCTCTACGCTCGCGGCGTTGGGGAAGAAGGTGACCACCTGCGTAGTCGGGTACGATTCGCGCACCTTGGCCATCAGGTCGTAGGTTTCGGCCGGCAGCCGGCCGGTGTCGAGGCTGAACACCTCGATCTTGAGCCCATGTTTGGCGATCAGGTCGGTGATCACCATGTCTTCGGCGCCAAACGAATTGGCGAAGACGGCGGGGCTGAACTCGGCCTCGACGCGGCGCAGCACCGCCAGCGTCTCGGCGAGCTTCTGTTCCAAATCCATTGCTAAGCTCCAGACTACCGTTCCCGGTTAAAACACCAGTTTCGCACCGATCAGGGCCAGCATACCAGCGAGCACCGGCCGCAGGATGTGGTCCGGCATACGGCCGGTCAGCTGGCTACCGAAGTAGATGCCCGGCAGCGAGCCGATCAAGAGGTTGGCGAGCAAGCCCAAATCGATATTGCCAAGGCCGGCGTGGCCAAGGCCCGCCACCAGGGTGAGCGGCACCGCGTGGGCAATCTCGGTGCCGACGAGGCGCGCGGTCGGGAGCAGCGGAAACAAGAGGAACAGCGCGATGGTGCCAATGGCACCGGCGCCGATCGACGACAGTGTGACGATCACGCCCAGCAGCACTCCGGTGGCGACGGTGGCCCACATCCGGCGCGGACCGCCATACAGCGTCTCGCCGACGCCGACATGGGTCTGGGCAAAGCGCAGCAGCTGCTGCTTGAACACGATGGCCACGGCAGTGATCAACAATGCGATGCCGAGTGAGTGCTTGATCACCGCGTTCACCACCGCGGTATCGGCGCGCAGGCCATGCAGTGCCCACACGGTGGTCATGGCGGCGGGCACGCTACCGACGGCCAGCCAGCCGCAGATTTTCCAGTCGATATTGCGCTGCTTCTGATGGACGAAGACGCCGCCCGCCTTGGTAATCGATGCGTACAGCAGGTCGGTGCCGACCGCGGTGGCCGGGTTGATGCCGAAGAACAGCAGGATGGGCGTCATCAGCGAGCCGCCGCCCACACCGGTCATGCCGACGATAAACCCGACTACGAGGCCGGCGATGATGAATCCGATTTCCATATTGGCGCTGCTGCTTGAAAGAAGCGGCGATGATATCAGGGGGAATATTCGTCCTTATACTGATGTGTTACGATTTTAGAAGCACAGGTTATTTGATAAGGGGGCAAGGCCATGAAGCTGCAGCAACTGCGCTATCTGGTCGAGGTCGCGCGCCAGGGGCTCAACGTCTCCGAGGCCGCGGAAAAACTGCATACATCGCAGCCGGGCATTTCCAAGCAGATTCGCCTCTTGGAAGACGAACTCGGCGTACAGATCTTCATCCGCAACGGCAAGCGCGTGGTCGACGTGACCGCCCCGGGCCGCGAGATCCTGAAGATTTCCGAGCGTATCCTGTTGCAGGCGCAGAACCTCAAGCGCATCGGTGAGGAATTCGTCAACGTGGAGGGCGGCAGCCTCACCATCGCCACCACGCACACGCAGGCCCGCTACGCGCTGCCGGCCACGGTAAAGGCCTTCCTCGAGCGCTATCCCAAGGTACGGCTATCGATCAAGCAGGGCAGCCCGACCCAGATCAGCGAGATGGTCGTCGACGGAGAGGCGGATCTTGCCGTCGCCACCGAGGGCATCGACCACTACCCCGAGCTCGCCATGCTCGACTGCTACGACTGGAACCGCAGCGTGGTCGTACCCAACGCGCATCCGCTGGCCGCGCTCGGCCGCACGCTCACGCTGGCCGATATCGCCGCCTACCCGCTGATCACCTACGATTTCGCCTTCACCGGCCGCAGCAAGATCAACCAGGCCTTCGAGCGGGTCAATCTCACGCCCAACGTGGTGCTGACCGCCATCGACACCGACGTGATCAAGACCTATGTGCGCCTCGGCCTCGGCATCGGTCTGATCGCCGCCATGGCCTACGAGCCCGATCACGATCGCGACCTCGTTTGCATCGATGCAGGTCATTTGTTCGAGAAATCGACCACCCACATCGGCATGCGCAAGGATGCCTACCTGCGTGGCTACGCCTTCGATTTCATCGAGCTGTTCGCCCCGCACCTGAGCCGAGACGTGATCCGTGACAGCCTGCTGTGCGAGCCGAGCGAAGCGGACGACGAATAAGTATCGAGGTCTCGGCCAACAGGCGCTCCACTCTCCTTGCAAGCAACAAAAAACCGGCCCAGGAGCCGGTTTTTTGTTGCTGCCGTCTTGCCGCTTTACATTTCTTCCAGCACCGCGATACCCAACAGGCCCAGGCCCGTCTTCAGCGTATTGGCCGCTGCGGCGCACAGCGCCAAGCGGCTCGCGCGGGTTTCGCCTTCGGACTTGAGCACCGGGCAGGCTTCGTAGAAGCGGCTGAACCGGGTCGCCAGCTGGTAAAGGTAGGCGCAGAGGAAGTGCGGGCAGGTTTCGGCGGCGACTTGCGCCAGGAGGTCCGGGAACTGCGCCAGCTGCAGCGCCAGCGCGTGCTCGGCCGGCTCGGTCAGCGTGAGCTTGGCGTGGTGGTCGAAGCTGCCGGCGGCGCGGAAGATGCTGGCGAGCCGCGTGTACGCATACTGCAAGTAGGGGGCGGTGTTGCCCTCGAAGGACAGCATGGTGTTCCAGTCGAAGATGTAATCGCTGGTGCGGTGCTTCGAAAGGTCGGCGTACTTCACCGCACCGATGCCGACGGCGCGGGCGATGCTGCGGCGTTTTTCTTCGGCGAGGTCCGGGTTCTTCTCGCTGACCAGATCGAAGGCGCGGCGCTCGGCTTCGTCCAGCAGTTCCACCAGCTTCACCGTGCCACCGGAGCGGGTTTTGAACGGCTTGCCGTCCTCGCCCATCATGGTGCCGAAGGCGACGTGCTCGGTGGCGACATCGGCGCCGATGAAACCGGCCTTGCGGCCCAGCGTGAAGAGCTGCTGGAAATGCAGGCCCTGACGTGCATCAACCACGTACAACAGCCGCCGGGCACCGAGCTTGCCGGCGCGATAGCGCAGCGCGGCCAGATCGCTGGTCGAATACAAATAGCCGCCATCCTGCTTCTGGATGATGTAGGCCTGCGCCTCGCCTTCCTTGTTCTTGAATTCGTCGAGGAACACCACCTGGGCGCCCGCGTCCTCGGTCAACAGGCCCGCGGCGCGCAGGTCCACCACCACGCGCGGCAGATCGTCGTTGTAGGCCGATTCGCCCATCACGTCGTCGCGCTGTAATTGCACGCCCAAGCGCTCGTATACCGCCTCGCAGTGAGCGAGCGACACCTCGAGGAAACGCTGCCACAGCGCGCGCACCCGTACATCGCCACCCTGCAGCTTGACCACGTAGTCACGCGCGCGGTCGGCAAAGGCGGCGTCCTCGTCGAAGCGCTGCTTGGCGGCACGGTAGAAGCCTTCGAGGTCGTCGAGTGCCAGCGCCTCGCTGCCAGCCTGTTCGGTTTCGACGAGGTAGGCAGTCAGCATGCCGAACTGGGTACCCCAGTCGCCCACATGATTCTGCCGTACCACTTGGTCACCGCGGAAAGCGAGCACACGCGCCAGCGCGTCGCCGATGATGGTCGAGCGCAGGTGGCCGACGTGCATTTCCTTGGCCAGGTTGGGCGACGAATAGTCGATCACCACCTTGTCGCCGGCGTGGCGGCCGGTGCCGAGCTGCACATCCGCCTGCTGGCGCGTCACGGTATCGGCGAGGAAATCATCGGCCAGCGTGATGTTGATGAAACCTGGCCCGGCGATCTCGATCTTACTGGCGATGCCGTCGAGCTGCAGCGCGGCCACGACCTTGGTGGCGAGCTCGCGCGGGTTCGTCTTCAGCGCCTTGGCCGCGCCCATCACGCCGTTGGCCTGGTAGTCACCGAACTCGGGCTTGGACGACGGTTGGACCACCGGGGCGGCGTCGGGCGCGCCGGCAGCGGCCAGGGCGGCCGCCACGCGGCAGGAAAGGAGCTCGTGCAAGGTCATGACTGTCTCGGGCAAATCGCAAAAGCGCCATTCTACCGGATTCCGCCCGCCTGCTTGCCGGGCCGGGGTGGACGCATTCCGGTAGAATCGCCCGCCTGATGTCGACCGCCCCCCCGCCCTCCTCCTCCGCCCAGCAAGTACTGGAACATGTGTTCGGCTACCGCGCGTTTCGCGGCGAGCAGGCCACCATCGTCGACACGCTGGTCGCCGGCCACGACGCGCTGGTGCTGATGCCCACCGGCGGTGGCAAATCGCTGTGCTACCAGGTGCCGGCGCTGCTGCGCGACGGCTGCGGCGTGGTGGTGTCGCCGCTGATCGCGCTGATGCAGGACCAGGTCGACGCCTTGCGCGAACTGGGCGTAGCGGCGGCGTTTCTCAATTCCACGCTCGATGCGGACGCCGCGCGCGAGGTGGAACGTGCCTTCGTCGCCGGCGAACTCAAGCTGCTTTACGTCGCGCCCGAGCGCCTCGTCACGCAACGTTTCCAGTCGCTACTGACCCGCGCACGCATCGCGCTCTTCGCCATCGACGAGGCGCATTGCGTCTCGGCCTGGGGCCACGACTTCCGCCCGGAATACCTGCAGCTCTCGGTGCTGGCCGAAGCGTTTCCCGGCGTGCCGCGCATTGCGCTCACCGCCACGGCCGATCACGCCACGCGTCAGGACATCATCACCCGGCTGCGGCTGGAGGGCGCGCAGCGCTTCATTTCCAGCTTCGACCGGCCCAATCTGCGCTACACCATCGTCGAGAAGAAGAGCGCGCGCGAGCAGTTGCTCTCCCTCATCCGCCGCGAGCACGAGGGCGATTCGGGCATCGTCTACTGTCTGTCGCGCAAGAGGGTGGAAGACACCGCCGCTTGGCTGCGCAGCAAAGAAATCAAGGCGCTGCCCTACCACGCCGGCATGGATGCCGAGACGCGCGCGCGCAACCAGCAGATCTTCATCCGCGACGAAGGCGTGGTCATGGTCGCCACCATCGCCTTCGGCATGGGCATCGACAAGCCGGACGTGCGCTTTGTCGCCCACCTCGACCTGCCCAAGAGCATCGAGAATTACTACCAGGAAACCGGCCGCGCCGGGCGCGACGGCGCCCCGGCCGATGCCTGGCTGGCCTATGGCCTCAACGACGTGATGCTGCTCACCGAAATGATCGAGGGCGGCAACAGCGCGGATGAGCAAAAAGCGGTAGAGCGCGCCAAGCTCTCGGCCATGCTCGGCCTGTGTGAAGCCACCGGCTGTCGCCGCATTGCCATCCTTGGCTATTTCGGCGAGGAAACCGGCGCCTGCAACAATTGCGACAACTGCCTGAATCCACCACAGCTGATCGATCGCAGCGACGAAGCCAGGAAGGCGCTGTCCTGTGTGTTCCGCACCGGCAACCGCTTCGGTGTCGGCCACCTCGTCGACGTGCTGCAGGGCAAGCTCACTCCCAAGGTGAAGGAGTTCTGCCACGACCGCGTCTCCACCTTCGGCATCGGCAAAGACACCGACGAGCCGACCTGGCGTGCGATCTATCGCCAGTTGCTGGCACGCGGTGCGCTGCGGCTCAACCCCGAAGGGCACGGCGGCTTGGAGCTGACCGATGCCGCGCGCGGCTTCCTCCGCAGCGAAGCCCCGCTGGCCCTGCGTGCGCGCACCGAGAAATTCCACTACCGCGGCGAGCGCGACAGCGGCTTTGCCACCGCCGCCGACACCACCTTGTGGCAGGCGCTGAAGAAGCTGCGCAAGGAACTGGCGGACGCGCAGAACGTGCCGGCCTACGTGATCTTCGGTGATGCCACGCTGCGCGAAATGGTGCGGCTACGCCCCGGCGACCATTACGAGCTGTCGCGTGTGACCGGCGTGGGCGATCGCAAGCTGGAGAAGTATGGGGATGATTTCCTGAAGGTGATCGGCACGCATTTGTAGTCCCGCTTTGGGTCGCCCCGGGGACCATACCCAATTAGCGCACGCCTGCAGCTGAGGGGCACCGACCAATCGCCTTTCAACGTGTCGCACGGCCTTGCCTGCGCCATTACTCCTTCGTCGGTGACACTTGTTCGCCTATCCCTTCCAGCTCGGCTTTCAGCGACGAGGGGTCCGCGATCAGCCTTGCTGCCAGCTGCTTCGCAGCATGAAACGCTTTCTCGTCCAGCTCAGGCTCGATACTATTCATGGCGTCCTTGGCCAACCTGTCCCCTTCCTCTGCCGCGATACTGTGTAGCGCGTAGGCCACCACCAGATTCTTCGGCAGCACTACCCCTCGCTCATACAAGGTGGCGAGCTCCTCGTACGCCAGCTTCCGCTTCTGTTGTGCTGCGGCGATGAGCCAGGTCCTCGCCGTTTTCCCGTTGTGTCTCACCCCCCAGCCATAGGCGTACTGGCGCCCTATGGCGAGTTGTGCGGCTGCATTACCCTGTTCCGCAGCCTTTTGATGCCAGCGCGCTGCCTCGGCGAAGTCACGTGGCACACCTCGGGCGTCGATGTAGATCTGCCCCAGGCGATACTGGGCCGGCTCGTAGCCCTGCTCTGCCGCAGTCAGATACCAGTGGATAGCCCGTTTCATATCCTTGGGCACGCCCGAACCGAGCTCGTATGCGAATCCCAACCTGAACTGATAAGCCGGATCCCCGGCTTTGGCCTGTTCGGTGAGTTGCTCGATTGCAGACTGGCTTTCCTGCTCTTCGGCAGGCGCTGCGGTTGCGGCAACGACCAGGGTGCACAGCAGCACACCACACAGGTAACGCAAGGATATGGGCATAGGCATGGGTGACTCGATGGAAGGGTTAGACCGCATCAATTGAAACATAAGCGACGCGGATCAGCAGCATCGGCGATCGCAAGTTGGCGCAGTATAGCGATGATTTCTTGACATTGACCGGGAGCACTCCAGCAATCGCGACTGCGTCATGACGCAATATTGCATTGGATACGTACTCCCTGGATCAGCGCATCAAACCGCACTCGTGCAACATTTATTCGATTCTCTTTGCGATATAGGTTTTTCCATCCTGCCTTAATGTCAATTGGATCACCAGGCCCTTTTCATTTTTAGCAAACTCAAGCTTTGCGTCGGCGACCCTCTGGTAGAAGCTGCCCTGCTCATCGAGATAGATGGCATGGCGTTCCTGACCAGTCGATTTCAAATAGAGCCCGCCCTTATCTTCACTGATTTTCAATTTCCAAAAAGGCGAGATGGCGTAAGTGCCAACGTACACCGCCAAGCTGTCGGCATCTATTTTCTGCGGCACCTTCTGCTTTGCCAACGGATACGCATCATCGATCAAATGGCGTGCGATATCCTCCAGGTCGTTCGTACTATTCCAGAGCGCAAAAACACCTTTCTGCGCGGCAGGGTCGAGCATCATGATCGAGCGCTGCCCTCCCGTTTGCCCATTGTGCCAAACGAGGGTTTTCCCCAGGGCTTGACTAATGTGCCACCCCATGCCAATACGTGCATGGTCATCAATGAACCGACTCATAGGCTGCTGTGCAGCCTTTGCCGCCTTTGCCAGGCGGGGCGAAACATCGCTTAGCCCGAGATTGAACTTCATATACCGCATCAAATCGTTTCCATTGCTGAGCAAGCCACCTGCGGCAGACCACACTCCCAAATGCCAGGGTGCCGTTGCTTGCAAATCTACATCATGCCCTTGAGCACGCACATTCTTTGGACTAGAGGGCTCAACCATGAAGCTCGTTGTCATACCTAACGGTTGGAGAATGCGCTGCTGCAACAACAGATCGAAGCCCATTTCCTTTTGATTTGCCAGCAACAAACCCAGCAGAGCCACCCCGTAATTTGAGTACTCAAACTGGGTTCCTATTGGCCGGGTCAACGTATAGCTGGATAAAAAAGCATAGAGTTGCTGCGCAGTGTAGTCCGCATAGGGATCATTGGGATTCTTGGGCTCCCAAGGGACGATAAGACGCGGCAATCCGGAAGTATGCGTTGCCAAGTCCAATAGGGTGATGGGCTTGCTGTGATCGCTTGGCGCTGTCACGCCTTGGGGCAGATAAAGGGAAATCGCATCGTCGCCCTTCACCTCGCGATTCTCGATCATGTCCGCCAAGAGCAGGCCCGTGAAGGTCTTGGTGAGGGACCCGATCTCGAATTGCGTACTCGCATCCACATCAGGCCCCGCCACGGCGGCTTTGCCATAGGCGATGATGTGCTCCCCATCCCCGTCAATGCGCCCAACCACGATGCCAACAGTTTGCTGCGCCTGATCGACACGTTGCTTGAGCAACTGCTTGAGCTCTGCATCGGTCATCTGCGCTTGAGTAAAATGGGGCGCGAGCAACATGAGGGCAACGACCAGGGTGCCCTGCAGCGCACCGCACAAATAACGCAAGGATATGGGCGTTGGCATGGGTGACTCATTGGAAAGGCTAGGTTGCATCAATTGCCGTGCAGGCGAGCGGGCGACTTACGAGCTGATCTTGGATCAGCAGCATCGGCGATCGCAAGCTGGAGCGGTACGGCGATGATTTCTTGAGGGCGATTGGGGCGCATCTGTAGCCACACTCACAGCGGAGGGCGCCGTTGATTGACCCACAACTGCACAGCCGGTCGTAGCCATTGCCGCCCGGCATAGGCAGCCAATCTTTCGGGCACGGGGTCCCCGTTGAGGACGAGACGATTGAGCATGAGCGCCAGGTCTACATCGGCGATGCACCACTCCCCGAAAAGGTTCGCTGCGTTGGCAGGCAGCAGTAACTGTTGCATCCCGGACGATAATCTTAGCCCTCGTAGTTGGCG
>NZ_JANBVF010000026.1 GCF_024437655.1 Chitinolyticbacter albus | reverse complement strand
CCAGAACCCCCAGACCGAAAGGCTGGGGGTTTTGCTTTGCTCGCGAGATAGGGCATTGATTGACCTTCCCCCAATCGGTGGTCCGCCGGTCTGGTTGACGCGCCGTGTTAAAATCCCCGGATTCGAATCGATAGGGCGCGCTTGCGCTACAGGGGAATCGCGATGTCCGGCAGTACGCTAGGCCTGTTGTTTACCGTCACCTCGTTTGGCGAAAGCCATGGTCCAGGCATCGGTTGCGTCGTCGATGGCTGCCCTCCGGGTATGGCGCTGTCGACCGAGGATATCCAGCTGGAGCTCGATCGTCGCAAGCCCGGCACCAGCCGCCACGTGACGCAGCGCAAGGAAGCGGACGCCGTCGAAATCCTGTCTGGCGTGTTCGAGGGCAAAACCACTGGCACGCCGATCGCGTTGCTGATCCGCAACACCGATCAGCGCAGCCAGGACTACGGCAAGATCGCCGAGACTTTCCGCCCAGGCCACGCCGACTACACCTACTGGCACAAGTACGGGATACGCGATTATCGCGGCGGTGGTCGTTCCTCCGCGCGCGAAACTGCGGTGCGTGTGGCCGCTGGCGCCATTGCCAAGAAGTGGCTGAACGAAAAGTTCGGCATCGTGATCCGAGGCTATATGAGCCAGTTGGGCGAGATCGAGATCCCGTTCGAAAGCTGGGACGAGGTCGGTAACAACCCTTTCTTTGCGCCCAACGCCGGCATCATCCAGCAGCTGGAAAACTATATGGATGCGATCCGCAAGGAACGCGATTCGGTCGGCGCCAAGATCACCGTGGTGGCCGAAAACGTGCCGGTGGGCTGGGGTGAGCCGGTGTACGACAGGCTCGACGCCGACATCGCGTTCAACATGATGAACATCAATGCGGTGAAGGGCGTAGAAATCGGCGCCGGCTTTAAATCCGTTGCCCAGCGCGGCTCGCAGCATTGCGATGAGCTCACGCCCGATGGCTTCGCCGCCAATGAGGCGGGCGGCATCCTCGGCGGCATTTCCACCGGCCAGGATATCGTTGCCCATATCGCTGTCAAACCGACGTCCAGCATCGCGCAGGAGCGACGCTCGATCGACAAGGATGGCAATGCGATCATGATGGCGACCACTGGCCGGCACGACCCCTGCGTCGGCATCCGCGCGACGCCGATTGCCGAGGCGATGCTGGCATTGACGCTGATCGACCATGCACTGCGCCATCGTGCGCAATGTGGCGATGTCTCCGTCGATACCCCGCGCATTCCGGGAAAAATCGCCTAACCGGGAGTTCGCCATGCTGCGTGGCCTCGTTGTGCTGCTTGCCTTGCTGCTCACCGCTTGTGCCACGCCGCAGTTCGTTGCCGACGTCCACGTTAGGCACGATCTGACCGAGCCGTTTGCCGGAAAACGCTTTACTTTCCAGCGCGGCGCCGCCCAATCGCAGAGCCTGCTGCAGCGCGAAGTTGAAACGCGGGTGAGCGACGCGCTTGCGGCGCAGGGCCTCACGCCAGTCGAGCGCGAAGCCGATGCGGACTGGCTGGTAGCACTCGATTATGGCGTCGATGATGGCAAGACGGTGGTCACGCAGCAGCCGGTGTGGGGCACGGTGGGCTACGGCATCTACTACCAACGCATCAATACCGGCAACGGCGTGGTGCTGGTGCCCAGCTACTTTCCCGAAACCGGCATCGTTGGTAGCGTGCCGGTGACCCATATCGTCTACACGCGCCACCTGAGCGTCGACATTCTCGATCACCAGCAATTGCGCGACGGTGGCTTTGCCAAGCGCTATGAAGGCAGCGCGAGCAATGCCTCATCCGACAACGCGTTCGATCCGGCGCTACCCTGGCTCACCCAGGCCTTGTTCCAGTTCTTCCCCGGTTTTTCCGGCACCACCCGCGAAGTACGCTTCGACCTGCCGCAACGCTGAAGGCCAAATAAGCGGGCGCTGGTACAATGCGCCCCCAGCACATCGCCGGATCGCATCGTGACGCCCGACCAATATTGCGAAGACAAGGCCGCTCAGAGCGGCTCCAGTTTCTACTACAGCTTCCGCTTCCTGCCGCAGGCACAGCGGCTGGCGATTACCGCGCTCTATGCGTTCTGCCGCGAGGTCGACGACGTGGTTGACGAATGCCACGACGAGGCGGTCGCGCGTACCAAGCTTGCCTGGTGGAGGGCCGAAATCGACAAGCTGTATGCCGGCGCCCCCGAGCACCCGGTGTCGCGCGCACTGGTCGGCCCGGTGCAAAAGTTCGAGCTGCAGCGCGAGCATTTCCTCGAGATCATCGACGGCATGCAGATGGATCTGGAGCAGGCGCGCTACAACAGCTTCAAGGATCTGCAACTCTATTGCTACCGCGTCGCTTCGGTGGTCGGACTGATGGCGGCGCGTATCTTCGGCTACGAGGACAAGGACACGCAAAAATATGCGCACGACCTCGGCATCGCATTCCAGCTGACCAACATCATCCGCGATGTGGGCGAGGATGCGCGCCGCGGCCGCATCTACCTGCCGGTCGAAGAGCTGCAGCGCTTCAACGTGCCGGCGGCCGATATCCTCAATTATCGTGAAAGCCCAGAGTTCAAGGCGCTGATGCAATTCCAGATCGAGCGCGCCGAAAGCTATTACGACAAGGCGCTTGCCCAACTGCCACGCGTCGATCGCAAGCGCCAGCGCACCGGTCTCGTGATGGCGGCGATCTATCGCGCCACGCTGGCCGAGATCAAGCGCGATGGCCCGGAAAAGGTGCTGAACCAGCGGCTGTCGCTCACGCCGATCCGCAAGCTGTGGCTGGCGTGGCGGACCTGGTGGTTTGGCTGAGGCGGTGACCGTAATCGCGACTTCGCGCCTGGTGTTGCGTCCGCTATCGGCGGATGATTTTGACGCCGTATTTGCCATCATGTCCGACCCTGTCGTGGTCAGCTGCTCTGGGTACCCCAAGCCCGACAAGGCGCGCTCTCGCGATGCCTTGATGGTCGGCCGGGCCAGCTGGCAACGCTGGGGCGTGGGGAGCGTCGGCGTGTGGCGCAGCGACGCCCTGATCGGCGAGATCGAGCTGATCTACAACACGCTCGACGAATTCCAGATCGGCTGGGTACTGCACCCGGATCACTGGGGGCTGGGCTATATGCGCGAGGCCTGCCATGCCTTGCTGTTCCACGCCTTCAACCACGCCAGGCTGGCCTTGATGACTGCGTATACCTTCGATCACAACCGGCGCAGCGTACGCCTACTGCAGGCCTTGGGCTTTGGCGCCGTCTGTAGCCGCATGCTGGATGGCGCGGCCTCGACGCGCTACGAATTGCGGGCGGATGAACTGATATGAAATCAGAAATTTGTCCTCATCTCGCCGTACTCGGTGGTGGTTATGCCGGCATGGCCGCCGCGGTCGAGGCAACCCGCCTTGGCGCGCGTGTCACCGTGCTCGAAGCCGGGCGCGTGCTCGGTGGCCGGGCGCGGCGGGTCGAGCTCGATGGGCGCCTGCTCGACAACGGCCAGCATCTGTTGATCGGTGGCTATGGCGAGCTACTGGCGCTGATGCGCCGCGTCGGCGTCGATCCCGATACCGCGTTCCTGCGCACGCCGCTCGATTTGGCAGTGCGGCCTGGTTTTCACATGCGCTGCCCGGCCTGGCCGGCGCCGTGGCATCTGGCCGCTGCCTTGCTCACTGCGCGTGGCCTGTCGCTCGCCGAGCGCTGGGCGCTGACGCGTGCGGTGTCGTCAGCCCAGCGCGGCGGTTGGCGCTGTGATCCCGATCTGTCCGTGGCAGACTGGTTGATGCGCGCCGGGCAGCCCGCTGCGCTGATCGCCCGCTTCTGGCAGCCGTTGACGGTGGCTGCGCTCAATACGCCGCTAGAGCAGGCATCGACCCAGGTGTTGTTCAATGTGCTGCGCGACAGCCTGGGTGGCGCCAGCACCGATTCCGATTTTCTGTTTCCGCGCATCGACTTCTCTGCCTTGCTGCCCGATGCCGCGGCCAGCTGGCTGGCCAAGAACGGCGGTGCGGTCGAACTTGGTCTCACCGTGAAAACGCTGCGCCGCGATGTGACTGGCTGGCAGGTGAACGACGAAGCACGGCGCTTCGATGGCGTGATCTGCGCGCTGCCGCCGCACCGGCTGACCATGGCCTTGGCCGGTGTTGCGCCCGAGCTGGCCGCCGCGGTCGCGGCCTGGGATTTTCAGCCCATCGTCACGCTGTATCTGGAATACCCGCGCGCGGCGCTGCCGCAGCCCATGGTCGGGCTCTCCGGCGGACTGGTGCAATGGGTGTTCGATCATGCGTATACCCACGATGCGCCCAATCGCATCGCCGTGGTGCTCTCGGCCGAAGGCGCACACTCGCAGCTGCCACGCACCGAACTGGAGGCCGCCATCGTTGCCGAGCTCGATGCCGCCTTCGGCTGGGGCGTGCCCGCCTGGCTGCGCAGCATTGCCGAGAAGCGGGCCACTTTTGCCTGCGTGCCGGGTCTCGCGCGGCCGGACAATGCCACGCATGACGCCACGCTGTGGCTGGCCGGCGACTACACGGCGGGCGACTACCCGGCGACACTGGAAGGCGCGGTGCAGAGCGGATTGCGCGCCGCGCGTGGGATAATGGCGACATTGAACAGCAACACGGTGCAGCAATGAGCGACTGGAAAACGTATCAGGCTTCGGCCGACGAACTGAAGGACCGGGTGATCCTGGTGACCGGAGCAGGTCAGGGGCTAGGCGAGGCTGCAGCACTCGCGTATGCGCGCCATGGCGCCACAGTGATCCTGCTCGGGCGCAACGAAAAGAAGCTCGCCCGCGTCTACGACGCGATCGAAGCGGTCGGTGGCGCCAAGCCGGCGGCCATCCCCATGGATCTGGCGAAGGTGAACGAGGCCGAGCTCGGGCAGATGGGGGTGCTGATCCAGCGCGAGTTTGGCCGGCTCGATGGCATCCTGCATGCGGCCAATGGCTTTGCGCATCTGTCGCCGTTGACCAATCAGAAGCTCGACGAATGGGTCGAGCAGTACCGGGTGAACGTGGCAGCGCCATTTGCGATGACGCGCGCGCTGCTACCGCTGCTGGAGAAGGCACCGGATGCCTCGGTGCTGGTGCTGGGTGAAAGCCATGCGCTGGTGCCCAAGGCGTTCTGGGGAGGCTACAGCGCGGCCAAGTCGGCGCAGAAGACCTGGGTGGAGATCGCCGCGAGCGAATGGGATCGCTGGCCGCACCTGCGCATCAACCTGCTGGTGCCGGGACCGATCCAGTCGCCGTTCCGCACCAAGACGCACCCGGCTGAATCCAAGGACAGCCTGCCCGCCACCGATAGCATCGCGCCGGCACTGATCTACTGGATGGGCGCCGCCAGCCACGGTCATAGCGGCGAGACCGTGGTCTTCAACGAACAGGTTCCCGGTTAAATTCACCGGAAATCACCGGAAACAAAACGGCAACGAGGAGCGTCACACCCAGCGTAGGTAGCGTGCAGAGCACGCTTTCCTCCGTTGTGTCTCCATCTCCCTGTTGCTGGCCCCGCTGCGCGCGGGGCTCTTTTTTTGCCGAACGATCGTGCTGGTACAATGATCGCATTCTCCTCGCTCAAGCCACCATGACGCTGACCGAACTCTTTGCCGCAGACGGGCCGCTTGCCCAGGCGTTTCCCGGCTACAAGGTGCGTAGCCAGCAGGTGGAAATGGCGCAGGCGGTCGAGCAGGCGATCCGCGAGCGCGGCAAGCTGATCGCCGAGGCCGGTACCGGCACCGGCAAGACCTTTGCCTACCTGGTGCCTGCCCTGATGTCCGGCGGCAAGGTCATTGTCTCGACCGGGACCAAGACGCTGCAGGACCAGCTCTACGCGCGCGACCTGCCCATGGTGCGCGAGCTGCTGGGCGTGCCCGTGACCATCGCCCTGCTCAAGGGGCGGGCCAACTATGTCTGTCACTACCATCTGGAGCGGGCGCGGCACGAAGGGCGCTTTATGCGGCGCGAGGATATCGCCGATCTGCAAAAGGTCGAGCGCTACGCCAAGCTTACCCAGTCGGGCGACAAGGCCGGCTGTGCCGGCGTGCCCGAGGACGCGCCGATCTGGGCGCATGTGACCAGCACGCGCGATAACTGCCTCGGCGCCGATTGCCCGAACCACAAGGACTGCTTCGTGCTGAAGGCGCGCAAGGAGGCGCAGGAGGCCGACGTGGTCGTGGTCAACCATCACCTGTTCTTTGCCGATGTCTGGCTGCGCGACGAAGGTGCGGGCGAGCTGCTGCCGGCCTGCAATACGGTGATCTTCGACGAGGCGCACCAGCTGCCGGAGATCGCCAGCCTGTTCTTCGGCGAAACGGTCACTTCCGGCCAGCTGGTCGAGCTTGCGCGCGACGCGCGCTCCGAAGCGCTCGTCATCGCCAAGGACTACGTGCACCTGCCGCAGGCGGCCGAGGCGCTGGAGAAAGCGGTGCGCGATTTCCGGCTCACCTTCCGCCAGGAACCGGCACGCTTGCCGCAGCATGAACTCGCCAACCGCTATCCGGAGTTCGAGGCGAGGCTGGCCGAGCTGATCGCGCGGCTCGGCGAACTGGAAGGCCAGCTGATCGCGCAGGCCGAACGCGCCGAGGAGCTGCAGAAATGCGCCGAGCGCGCCACCGCGCTGCGCCAGACCGTGCAGCGCTGGCAGGAAGGTGACAGCGACGAGGCGGTGCATTGGATCGACATCACGCCGCACGGTTATATGCTGCACGCCACGCCGCTCAACATTGCCGAGCTGTTTCGCAAGCAGCTCAACAGCGGCCAGCGCGCCTGGGTGTTTGCTTCGGCCACGCTCGCCGTCAATGGCCAGTTCAAGCACTTCCAGCACGAGCTGGGCTTATGGGAGGCGGAGACCGCCACCTGGGATAGCCCATTCGACTACAAGCAGCAGGCGGTGCTCTATGTGCCGCGCGACATGCCCGAGGCCAATACGCCCGGCTTCACCGCCAAGGTGGTCGAGCGCGCCTGGCCCTTGCTGCAGCTGACCCACGGCCACGCCTTCCTGCTGTTCACGTCCCTCAGGGCGATGCGCGAGGCGCACGAGCTCGTTACCCAGCGCTTGAAGGACGCCAAGCTCGACTGGCCGGTGCTGCTGCAGGGCCAGGGCAGCCGCACGGAGCTCCTGGACAAGTTTCGCCGCTCGCCCAATGCCATCCTCGTGGCGAGCCAGACCTTCTGGGAAGGCATCGACGTGAAGGGTGAGCAGTTGTCGCTGGTGGTGATCGACAAGCTGCCGTTCTCGCCGCCGGACGACCCGGTGCTGGCCGCGCGCATCGAGCAGATGAGCAAGAGCGGGCGCAACGCCTTCGTCGACTTCCAGTTGCCGCACGCCGCCATTACGCTCAAGCAAGGCGCCGGCCGCTTGATCCGCGACGAGCACGATACCGGCATCCTGATGATCGCCGACACGCGGCTGGTCGACAAACCCTATGGCAAGCTCTTATGGAAGAGCCTGCCGCCGATGTTTCGCTCGCGCGAACTCGATACCGTCAAACGCTTCTTCGAGGTAAAACGTGGCCGCACGCAAGACCCAGACCAAGACCCGGACCCCGGCGCGATCATCGCGCAAGACGGCGCAGCCGAATAAGGGTGGCCTGCTGCGCACGCTGCGCAATCTCTTGCTGCTCGCGTTGCTGACGGCCACCGTGGCGGCGGGGGCCGCCTGGTGGTACGTGACCCGGCCCTTGCCGCTGGCTTATCCGGTGACGTTGACCGTCGGCCCGGGCTCGGTGCGCGCGATTGCGGCGCAATTGGCGCAGCAGGGCGTGATCGATCACGCCATCGCGTTCCGCCTGCTGGCGCGTGCGACCGGGCAGGATACGCGCCTCAAAGCCGGCGTCTACGAGCTGAAGCAGCCAAGCTCGATGCTGGAACTACTGGGCAAGATCGCGCGGGGCGAGGCCAGTCAGATCGCCTTCACCGTGATTGAGGGCACGACGTGGCGCCAGATGCGTGCCGCGCTCGCCGCGCAGCCCAAGCTCAAGGCCGAGGCCACGCTGATGAGCGACGACGAGTTGCGCACCTTGCTTGGGATCGGCGCGCCGGGGCTGGAAGGCCAGTTCTTCCCCGATACCTATTTCGTTGCCGTCGGCGGCTCCGATATGGAAGTGCTGCGCCGTGCGCACGCCAAGCTCAGCGATCAGCTGGCGATGGCCTGGAAGCTGCGCCGGCCCGATACCCCGCTGCGCTCGCCGTACGAGCTCTTGATCATGGCCTCCATCGTCGAGAAGGAAACCGGCGCCGAATCGGATCGGCCCATGGTCGCTGCGGTGTTCGAGAACCGATTACGCATCGGCATGCGGCTGCAGACCGATCCGACCGTGATCTACGGCCTGGGCGAAGCGTTCGATGGCAACCTGCGCAAGAAGGACCTGCAGACCGATACGCCGTACAACAGCTATACCCGGGCCGGCCTGCCGCCGACGCCGATCGCGTTGCCAGGAACGGCGGCGCTGTTGGCGGCTGCCCAACCGGCGGCCTCCAAGGCGCTGTATTTCGTGGCACGGGGCGATGGCAGCTCGCACTTCTCGGAGACGCTGGATGAGCACAACCAGGCAGTGAACCGCTATATCCGCGGTCGCTAAACGGGGGCGCGCAATAAAACGGGAAGGCGATGCCTTCCCGTTTTATTGGCTGACGCGCGGCTAGTGGATGCCGCCGCTGGCCTTGAAGTGCTTTTCCATCGCATGCACGCCCCAGGCCATCAATAGCGTGAGGCCGAGGTAGATGAAGGAGATGGTCAGGTACGGTTCCCAGTAGCGCGAATAGGCGCCGGCCACGGTGCGCGCGGCGTAGGCCAGTTCGGCGAGGCCGATGGCGGAGACCAGCGAGCTGTCCTTGAGCAGCATGATGGCCTCGTTGCCCAGCGGCGGCAGCATGCGACGGAAGGCCTGCGGCACGATGATGAAGCGCATGGTCTGCCAGTAGTTCATGCCCAGCGAGCGGCTGGCCTCGAACTGGCCCTTGGCGATCGACTGGATGCCGGCGCGGAAGATCTCGGTGATATAGGCGCCGGCGTTGAGCGTGAGCGCCATCAGGCCCGACATGAAGGCGCCGTAGTCCTGGCGCAGCGTGCCGGCATACTCACCGCTGATCAGCACGCCATCGGTGGGGTGAACCAAGAGCGGCATCAGCGCGAAATGGATCAGCAGGATCTGCACGAACAGCGGCGTGCCGCGAAAGAAGGTGACGTAGGCAGTGGCTGGCCAGCGCACCAGCACGATCAGCGGGTATTTCCATGGCCCATGGCGCACGGCGGCGAGCCGGGCCATGCCCATGACGAGGCCGATCAGCGTGCCTAATACCACGGCGATCAGCGTGATCAGCAAGGTCATCTGGACGCCCTGCCAGAACAGCTCGCGATATTCCCAGATCATCTGCAGCTGGAAATTCTCGAACAAGGGGACGTTCTGCTGGACACCCTGCCAGAATTGATTGAAATCCATGTCTTTTCTTGTAAGTACCTGCGAAAAACAAGAAGCGCAACCTCGTTATAGGTTGCGCTTCCGGGGTGCGGCGCGTACCGCGTTAAATCAATTACCGAAGTATTTCTTATAGATCTTGTCGTAAGTGCCATCGGCCTTGATGGTGGACAGACCCTTGTTGATCTTGGCGAGCAGATCCTTGTTGCCCTTCTTTACCGCGAAGCCGTAGTACTCCTTGGCAAAGCTCGCGTCGTCCAGCGTCTTCATCTTGCTGCCCTTGTTGTTGGCGATGAAGTTCACGATTACGCCGTTGTCGGCGACGACCGCGTCGACGCCACCAGACAGCAGTTCCTGCAGCGCGAGCGGGGTCGATTCGAAGCGCTTGATGCTGGGGTTGGTCTTGCCCAGGAGCTTCTGCACCACTTCGTCACCCGTGGTGCCAGTCTGCACGCCGACCTTCTTGCCCTTGAGGTCGGCGAACTTGGCAACCTTGCTCGTGGCGGGTACGGCGATCAGCTGCTTGGCTTCGAAGTAGGGCTCGGAGAAATCCATGCTCTGCTTGCGCTCGTCGGTGATGGTGACGGCCGAGGCGACGATATCGCGATCGCCAGTGGCGAGCGTCGCGAAAATGCCTTCCCACGGCGTGTTGTGGAACTTCACCGCGAAACCGCCCTTGGCTGCGACGGCGGTCAGTACATCGACATCGAAGCCGACCACTTCCTGCTTGCTGCTCAACGACTCGAACGGGGCATAGGCGGCGTCCGACGCGACCTGGTAGGTCTTGCCCGCCGCGCCTGCGGTACCGGCAACCAGCATGAGGCCGGTGATCCCGGCGAGTAGGCAATTCATCTTGCGCATGGCGCAGTCTCCTGATGGAAAGGACGGCGAGCGCCGTCGTTGTAAGTATCGTCGCAGACTAGGCAGCACCGTGCAGCGCAACAATTAGGCATAACCCTAGAGCCGCCCGGCGGTGTGCCATTCAGAGCAGCATGTCCTCGAGTTCCGGATCGCTGGCAGTGAGGGTCGAGCGCTGCTGTTGTACCGTTTCTGCGCTGAGCTGCAGATATTCCAGTGCGGCAGCGGGCAATGCGGCTTCATCGTCGTTGCGGTTGATGGCCAGCGCAAGATGCAACAACGCGGACAGGCGCGACCCCGGTTTTGGCATCTGTTGTTCGGCGATGGCGAACTGGATGGCTTCGGGGAAGTTCCAGCGCCGGGCCAGTTCGGCGCCGACGTCCATATAGTTGAAGCCGATATTGTTGCTTTCCAGCGTGGCGCGGTTACCGCCCGTGGTGACCGAGCGGTCGATCTTGGACGCCAACTCGGGCTGGGTCACGTGGATCAGCAGCTCGCCGATGCAGTGCAGCAGGCCGCAGGTGAAGGCGAGTTCGTGGTTGTCCCGGCTCAGCTTGGCAAGGCCACCGGCGATCAGCGCCACATGCAGGCTGTTGCGCCAGAACTGCTGGCGATCGAAGCCGGGCGTCGCGACGAAGGCGCCGGTGACGCCGCAGGCGACCACCAGGGTGCGCACGGTGTTGAAACCGAGCACGATGATGGCCTCGTGCGCCGAGCCGATCTTGCGGCTGGCGCCGAAGTGGGCCGAGTTGGCAAGGCGCAGTAGCTTGGCGGTGATCACCTGGTCGAGCGCGATACGATCGGCGATCGCGCCGACGTTCACTTCGTCCTGGCCGAAGCTGCTGATCAGATCTTGCACCACGCGCGGCACCGTAGGCAGCTTGTGGGTCTGCTCGAAGAGCTCGTCGATCTGCATCGCAGCCTCCTAATTCAGTGTGATAGCGGCATGCTAGTGCATGTCATCTGCATGGGGCCAGACCGCAAAAAAGCCGCCATGGACCGGCGGCTTCTTTGCGGTGCCATATGGTTTATTGCTCGCGCGTTTCGACCTGGGTCAGCGGAGTGCTGGCTTCGGGCGCTGGCGTGCTGGCATTGCGGCGACGGCCACGCGGTGCTGCGGTTGCGGCTTCCTCAATCGTCGGAGCGGGTGCGGGCACTGCGTCACCGCGGGTTTCCACCATCTGCAACGGTGCATCGGTGCTGCCGGTGCTATCGCGCTTCACATCGCTGCGGCGGCGGCGGCTGGATGCCGGAGCCGGTTCTGCCGCCGGGGCGATGGGGGCATCGCTGCGCGTGGCAACCATGACCAGGCCGACCGCTTCCGGAGCAGCCACTTCCAGCTTGGGCGCTGCCGGGGTTTCGAACACCAGCGCGGTCTGGGTTGGCTGCTCGGCTACGGCGGGCTCGGCACCGGCGTGCTCGACAACCGGTTCGGCGGCCACAGGGGCCGGCGCGGCGACCGGTTCGCTGACGGCGGGCTCAAGCGCTGGTGCGCTTACGGGGGCTGCCACGACGGGGGAGGCTGCAACTGCCAAGGCTTCAGCCTGCACTTCAGTGCGCACCTGCACTGCCACCGGGGCCGCTTCCTGTTCCGTAACCGATTCAACGGCACCGATAACGGGTGCAGCATCAACAACGGCCTGCGGCGCTTCGTCGGCATCGGACGACTCGATCACGGCGTTGTTGTCCTCGGAGGCGATGCCACCTTCACGATCGCGGCGTTCGCCACCACGACGGCCACGGCGACGGCGGCTACGGCCTTCGCCGGTGCCTTCCTGCTGCGGCTGGCCTTCCGGTGCGATCAGCGCTTCTGTGACCGAAGCGTCGACCGGCGTTTCCTCCAGCGCGGCCGGCGCGACGACCTGATCGGGCTTGGGTGCGCGCTCATTGCGCGGCTGGCGCGGACGACGTTCGCGTTGCTCGTTCTGCTCGGCGCGTTGTTCGTTACGCGGTTCCGGACGCTCGGCACGCTGCTCGCTACGTTCCGCGCGCTCGGCGCGTTCGGGCTGGGCCGGGCGCTCGTTGCGACGGTTGTTGCGCTGATCTTCCTCGATACGCGGCTTGCCGCCACGGCGATCATTCTGACCCTCGGCACGCTCGGTGCGCTCGCCGCGTTCCTGACGTTCGCCACGGTTACCGCGCTGACCACGTTCCTGGCGCTCGCCACCGCGCTCGTTGCGATCGCGCCGGCCATTGCGGTTGCCCTGTCCCTGCTGGCGCTTGGGTTGCTCGGCGGCGGGAGCCGGCTGCGCTTCGGTCAGGCTGCGGAACCAGCCGGTGAGGCGGGTCCACAGCGACGGGCCGGCCGGCGTGGCGCTGGTCTGCTGTTGTTGGATGTCGCGAGCCGAAACGGGAGCGGGCTGGATCGGCGTGATGCCCTTGACGGCAGCTTCCGGGCGCTTGGCCTGTTCTTCCTTGGCGCGACCGGGCTGATAGCCTTCCTCAGCCGGCGTTTCCATCATCTTGTACGACGGCAGGATTTCTTCGACCTGGTTCAGTTCGTCGTGGCGCAGACGCTGGATGGTGTAGTTCGGCGTTTCGAGGTGGATATTGGGGATCAGCACGACCGCGACCTTGAGGCGGGCTTCGATGGCGTGGATCTCGGCGCGCTTCTCGTTCAACAGGAAGGTGGCGACGTCGACCGGAACCTGTGCATGCACGGCGCCGGTGTTCTCCTTCATCGCCTCCTCCTGCATGATGCGCAGGATGTGCAGCGCCGACGATTCGATGCCGCGGATCACGCCGTTGCCATGGCAGCGAGGGCAGGTGATGTGGCTGGTTTCCTCGAGCGAAGGCTGCAGGCGCTGGCGGGAGAGCTCCATCAGGCCGAAGCGCGAGATCTTGCCGGTCTGGACCCGGGCGCGATCGTGGTGCAGTGCTTCGCGCAGGCGGTTTTCCACCTCGCGCTGGTTCTTCGGGTTTTCCATGTCGATGAAGTCGACGACGATCAGGCCGCCGATATCGCGCAGACGCATCTGGCGGGCGATCTCGTCGGCCGCTTCCAGATTGGTCTTGAGCGCGGTTTCCTCGATGTCGCTGCCCTTGGTGGCACGCGCCGAGTTCACGTCAACGGAATACAGCGCCTCGGTCTTGTCGATGACGATGGCGCCGCCGGAGGGCAGCGTCACTTCACGAGCGTAGGCCGATTCGATCTGGTGTTCGATCTGGAAGCGCGAGAACAGCGGCACGTCGTCCTGGTAGAACTTCACGCGCTGCGTGTTGGCCGGCATCACGTGGCTCATGAACTGGCGGGCCTGCTCGAAGATGTCGGCCTTGTCGATCAGGAGTTCGCCGATGTCCGGCTGGAAATAGTCACGGATGGCGCGGATGACGAGGCTCGATTCCTGATAGATCAGGAAGGCGCCCTTCTGCGAGTTGGCGGCGCCTTCGATGGCGTTCCACAGCTCGAGCAGATAGTTGTTCAGATCCCACTGCAGCTCTTCGACCGTGCGGCCGATGGCGGCGGTACGGGCGATCAGGCTCATGCCCGGCGGCGTGACCAGCTGGTCCATCACCGCGCGCAACTCATTGCGCTCTTCGCCCTCAATGCGGCGCGAAACGCCGCCGCCACGCGGGTTGTTCGGCATCAGCACCAGATAGCGACCGGCCAGGCTGATATAGGTGGTCAGCGCCGCGCCCTTGTTGCCGCGCTCGTCCTTCTCGACCTGAACGATGACTTCCTGGCCTTCACGCAGCTGGTCGGCAACGCGGCCGCGACCACCGTCACCCTCGCTCATATAGACGCGGGAAATTTCCTTGAAGGGGAGGAAGCCGTGGCGCTCGCAACCGTAGTCGACGAAGCAGGCCTCAAGCGAGGGCTCGATGCGGGTGATGACACCCTTGTAGATATTCGATTTCCGTTGTTCCTTACCAACGGTCTCGATGTCGAGGTCGATCAGCTTCTGGCCGTCGACGATGGCGACGCGCAGCTCTTCGGCTTGCGTCGCATTAAACAGCATGCGTTTCATTCAAGGCTCCTGCACGCACTCGCTACGGCGGGAGCCCCGGCAGGCGGCACCGGAACCCGGAGAAACAGACAGGCGCCCAACGCGCGGACGCAATCGGGGCTGGTCGGTTCCTGACTGTGAATAGACGGTCGCGGGGTCGGGTGGGGCGTTCCTCTAAGGTTGCGCGATAAAGCGCAGACTGGGGCCGGGGTGTCCAGGGCTGGCTGCGGCACGGCATGTGCGGCGGGTGCTTCAGCGCTGGCATCCACGTCTGTGTCCACCCGGCGATTTCCCTCGGGAATCCCGCCGTGCGGACCAAAACCGTGTGAGTGCGTTACATGTACAAATCAATTACCATCGCTACTTTTTTGCGGTGAGCAAGGTTAACCGCCTCCCGTATCCAGACCTGTCCGGTCGCGTCACCAGCGGTACCCGCGCTTGCACTCCCCAATGAATAAAGAACGCCAAATCGGCGGGGGAGGGGCACACTGTGGTACGGCGGGAAAGTAATCGCGGGTGTTGAACGGCCGGAGCGACCAAAGAACGGGAATCAAGCATTGCGGCATCGAAAGCAACGGCGTAATCCGAAGAACGGACCCGTTCCGGTATGCTGCAACGTGCAACAGAGTATAAGTCAATGTCACAGACTAGCAAAGCGTCCGTCACCTTCGTGACCATCGACGCCGAGGGCGCCGGGCAGCGCCTCGACAATTTCCTGCTGCGCGAACTCAAGGGCGTGCCCAAAAGCCGTGTCTACAAGCTGATCCGTGGCGGTGAAGTGCGCGTCAACAAGGGGCGTGCCGACGCCATGCAGCGGCTGGAGGCGGGCGACGTGGTGCGCATCCCGCCGGTGCGCGTCGCCGACAAGCCGGATCTGGCGCCCGCCGCCGCGGCGAGCGAGCGCATCATGCTGCCGGTGGTATTCGAGGACGAGGCGCTGCTGGTGATCGACAAGCCGGCTGGCATTGCGGTGCATGGCGGATCGGGCGTGAGCTTTGGCGTGATCGAGCTGTTGCGCGCGCAGCGCCCGCAGGCGCGTTTCCTGGAGTTGGTGCACCGGCTCGATCGCGAAACGTCGGGTTTGTTGATCGTCGCCAAGAAGCGCAGCGCGCTGACCGCGATGCATGACCTGCTGCGTGACGGCCACGACATCGACAAGCGTTATCTGGCGCTGGTGAAGGGCGCCTGGCCCGACGAGAAGCGCAATCTCAAGTACAAATTGTTCAAATACACGACGCCGGATGGCGAGCGCCGGGTGCGCGTGGCGCCGGACGGGCAGGATGCGCACACGGTAATCTATCGGCGCGAGCGCTGGGATGACGCTGCATTGGTCGAGTGCGAACTCAAGACCGGCCGCACCCATCAGATCCGCGTGCACCTGGCCACCGCCGGTTTCCCCATCCTTGGCGATGAGAAGTATGGCGATTTCGCGCTGAACAAGGCACTGGTACGCCGGGGCCTCAAACGCATGTTCCTGCATGCCTGGCGGCTGGGTTTCCGTCATCCGATCACCGGGGTGCCACTCAAGCTGGAGGCGCCTTTGCCGCCCGAACTGGCCGGTTACGTGACCCACCTCAACCAACAGGAGTCGAACTGATGCCGCCACTCTCGCTCTTGGTCTTTGACTGGGACGGCACGCTGATGGATTCGACCGGCACCATTGCCCATGCCATCCAGCGCGCATTCGACGATGTCGGCCTGCCGGTGCCCAGCGAGCGTGACGCCCGCTTCGTCATCGGCTATGGCCTCGCCGAGGCGATGGCGTACCTGGCACCAGGGGCCGACGCGGCGATGATCGCCCGTATCGTCGATGCCTACCGCACGCACTATCTGGCGCAGGACGAGGCGCTGGTGCTGTTCGAAGGCGTGCGCGACTACCTGCCCAGGCTGCGCGACGCTGGCTACACGCTGGCGGTGGCCACCGGCAAGTCGCGGGTGGGGCTTGATCGCGCGCTGACCACGACCGGACTGGGCGCCCAATTCCTGGTGACGCGTACCGCCGACGAGGCCTTTTCCAAGCCGCATCCGGCCATGCTCGAATACATCGTCGATTTCGCCGACGTCGCACCCGCGGCGACACTGATGATCGGCGACACCACGCATGATCTGCAGATGGCGATCAATGCCGGTACCCACAGCGCGGCGATGAGCTACGGAGCGCATCCAATCGACGATCTGTTGCCACTGTCGCCGCTGGCACATTTTGACCGTTTTCCTGACCTGGCCGAATGGCTGCTGGCGGCCCGGGCATGAGCGCATCCGTCGCGACCGACGTGCGTCCGGGCGACGATGTCGGCCTGATCGCGCCGGGCGCCGCGATCTGCCCGGCCGGGACGCTGGCCGATCGTGGCCTGGGTGTGCGCTTTACGCTGGAGCTCGCTGGCGAGGTGGTTCCGGCTTTTGCCGTGCGCTTCCACGGACGGGTGCGCGGCTATCTCAATCGTTGCGCGCATATTCCGATCGAACTCGACTACCGGCCGGGCGACTTTTTCGACCTGTCGGGCAACTATCTTGTCTGCGCCACGCACGGCGCCTACTATGCCCCGGATAGTGGGCGCTGCCTGGGCGGACCCTGCCCGGGGCGCAGCCTGGCGGCGCTGCAGCTGATCGAGCGCGACGGCATGGTCTACCTCGCCGACGAGCCGATGTCCTTCGACTAATCAATTTCTGGATATTCCATGCAAGACAACTGGGAACGCGAAGCCCTCAATCAATTGCTGCAGGCTGGCATCAAGGAGCAGCGCCGCACGCGGCGCTGGGGCATCTTCTTCAAGCTCTTGGGTTTCGGTTACCTGTTTGTGGTGCTGGCGCTGTTCATGGGCTGGTTCGGCGACCGTGCTGCTGACGATGTGAACGTGGGGCCGCACACCGCCCTCGTCAATCTCGACGGTGTGATCATGGCGGGCGGCGAAGCCGACGTGGCAACGGTGGCGCAGGGTCTGCGCGATGCCTTCGAAGACAACAAAACCCGCGGCGTGATCCTGCGTGTGAACAGCCCGGGTGGCAGCCCGGTGCAGTCGGGCCAGCTGCATGACGAGATCGTGCGGCTGAAGAAGCAGCATCCCAAGATTCCGCTTTACGTGGTGGTCGAGGATATCTGCGCCTCGGGCTGCTATTACACGGCGGTCGCCGCCGACAAGATCTACGCCGACAAGGCCTCCATCGTCGGCTCGATCGGCGTGCTGATGGATGGCTTTGGCTTCACCGGCACCATGGAAAAACTGGGCGTCGAGCGCCGCCTGCTCACCGCCGGCGAAAACAAGGGTTTCCTCGATCCGTTCTCGCCGCTGAGCGATACGCAGCGCGCCAAGGCGCAGGAAATGCTGGGCGAAATCCACCAGCAGTTCATCGGTGTGGTGAAGACTGGCCGCGGCAAGCGCCTGGTCAATGATCCGGACCTATTCTCCGGCCTCGTCTGGAGCGGCGAGCGCAGCGTGAAGCTGGGCCTGATCGATGGCCTGGGCTCGGTGGACAGCGTGGCGCGCGACGTGGTCAAGGCCGAAGATATCGTCGACTTCACGCCGCAACCCGATTATCTGGACCGGCTGGCCAAGCGGGTTGGCGTGGCCGCGGCGTCCACGCTGGGGGCACGGCTCGACGCGCAATTGCGCTAAGAGCCCGATCAGGCGCTAAGGAGAGGTGGGCGATGGCACGGCGCAAGCGCGAAGCAGAGCACGAGAATCACGAACGTTGGCTGGTGTCCTACGCCGACTTCATCACGCTGCTGTTCGCGTTCTTCGTCGTGATGTACGCGATCTCATCGGTCAACGAAGGCAAGTACCGCGTACTGTCCGATTCCTTGGTCAACGCATTTCGCAACGACCCGGCGACCGAGCTCGCCACCATCCGTTACCAGCACTCGGACAATACGCCAAAAAAGCCGATTGCCCCACTCAAGGTGACACCCGCGCCAAATACGGCGCATCTGCAAGAAGAGGCCCGCCGCATGCGTGGCATGGCGGGCGATCTGCGTGGCACGCTGGGGCCGCTGATCCGCGACGGCAAGGTGCGGGTCACCCAATCGAAGCGCGGTATCGCGGTGGAAATCAGTGATTCGGTGTTGTTCGAGACCGCCAAGGCCGATCTGCAGCCCGACTCCATCGCCGCGCTATCGGCGGTGGCAAGGCTGATCCGCGATACCGACAATCTGGTGCAGGTCGAGGGTCACACCGACAACCAGCCGATTGCATCGCCGCAGTTCCCGTCGAACTGGGAATTGTCTGCGGCGCGGGCGGCCTCAGTGGTGCGCTTGTTCGGCGGCGAAGGCGTGGCGCCGCAGCGCATGGTGGCGATCGGCTATGGCGAATACCGTCCGGTCGAACCCAACGACAGTGGCACGCAGCGTGCGCGCAACCGGCGTGTCACGCTCAATATCCTGGCGGACAACCGCGACGAGATCGCGGTGCTGCCGGCCGACGGCGCGAACGACACGCCGCCAGCCGCGCAATAGCGCCTTGCCAGCACCATTGCACCGGGTTGCCTAGTACTTGCCCCAGTCCTGGGTCTTGCCATCGCGGGTGATCGCAACCACCGGCAAGGTGCCGGTCTTGTGCTCGCCCATGCCCGGCGAATCAGCGGGCATGCCGGGCACCGCGATACCGCGGATCGCCGGTTTCTCCTGCAACAGCTTGCGGATCGCCGCTACCGGGACGTGGCCTTCGACGGTGTAGCCGCCGATCACCAGCGTATGGCAACTGGCGGCGATATCGCTGCCGTGCTGTTGCTTGATCGCATCCATGTCCTCGCGATTTTCGACGACTGGACGGATGCCGTTGGCGTTGAGGTAGCTGGCGTACTCGGCGCAGCAGCCGCAGCTGGCGCTTTTGTAGAGCTTGGCCGGGGCGGCCTGGGCGAGCGCGGCGAAGAGCGCGAGGCAGGTCGCGATGAACATGCGGTGGCGATTGAGCATGGGAGTCTCCTGGGAGCCGGACCGGTGCGGCCGGCTCCGTGATGGGTGGGCTGGGTGCTTACTTGGCGAGCTGCACGGTCTGCTTCATCCCGGCGTCGAAATGCCCCGGGATCTGGCAGGCGAACACGAGATCCGCGCTGCCGGCGAAAGTCCAGATCAATTCACCCCGCTCGCCGCCTGCCAGCGACAGCGCGCCGGGGTCGGCCTCGTGCTTCATATCCGGCATCTTCTTCATCATCAGCGCGTGGGCGCGCTGGCTGGCGGCGTCACCGATCGAGAACTCGTGCGTGAGCTTGCCCGTGTTATGGACGCGGAAGCGGATGGTCTCGCCACGCTGGATGTCCTTGAGTGGTGGCTTGAAGGTGAAGCGCATGTCGTCGCCCGCGGTAACGTCGACGGTGCGGTTAACGTCGCCGGCCTTGCCAGGCTGGCCGAAGCTGTAGCCCTTGCCGTGGCTGCCATGGTGGCCGGTATCGGCCGAGGCATAGGCAGTGGCGAAGAGCAGGGCGGTGGTGAGCAGCAGTCGTTTCATTTGGGTGGTTCCTGTCTGAATTGAGAGTGTAAGGGGATTCAGCGCGGCAGGCCGTCGGCGCGACGGGCGTCGACGCGCGTGGCGACAGTGCCTGGCGGATGCGCGTACCAACCTGGATCGCGATAGTCGCCAGGAGCGAGGTCGTTACGTACCTTGAGCGTGGTGAACATGCCCCCCATCTCGATCGCGCCGAACGGGCCTTCGCCGGTCATCATCGGCAAGGTGTTGGGCGGCAGCGGCATCATGTCGCCCATGGCGGCCATGTCCTGCATCTCGGCCATGCCTTCCGAGCCCATCGCCATATAGTGCTCGCCGGGGAACAACTGCTGGATGCGAGCGGTGGCGCGCTGCTGGTCCACACCGAGCAGGTTGGGCAGGCCGTGTCCCATCGGCCCCATGGTGTGGTGCGACTTGTGGCAATGGAAGGCCCAGTCGCCCGGGGCATTGGCGATGAACTCGATCACCCGGATCTGGCCGACCGCGACATCAGTCGTCACCTCCGGCCACTGCCCCGCCTCCGGGATCCAGCCGCCATCGGTGCCGGTCACGCGGAAATCGACGCCGTGCAGGTGGATGGGGTGATTGGTCATCGTCAGGTTGGCGACGCGGATGCGCACCCGCTCGCCGGTGCGCGCCACCATGGTCTGGATGGCGGGAAAGGTGCGGCTATTGAAGGTCCACAGATTGAAGTCGGTCATTTCCGATGGATCGGGGCGCCGGGTGCCGGGATCGATCTTGTAGCTGGCCAGCATCAGCGCGTAGTCGCGATCGACCGCGCGCTCGCCCGGCCGTTTCGGATGCACGATGATGAGGCCCATCATGCCCTGTGCCAGCTGCAGCATTTCGTCGGCATGCGGGTGATACATGAAGGTGCCGGATTTGGTCAGCGTGAATTCGTAGACATAGGTTTCGCCGGCCCGGATCTGCGGTTGCGACAGCCCGCCCACGCCGTCCATGCCGGCAGGCAGCAGGATGCCGTGCCAGTGGATGGTGGTGTGCTCGGGCAGGCGGTTGGTCACGTAGATCCGCACCCGGTCGCCCTCGATCGCCTCGAGGGTGGGGCCGGGGCTGCCGCCGTTATAGCCCCAGAAGCGGGCGACCATGCCGGGAGCGACTTCCTGCTCGATCTCCTCAGCGATAAGGTGGAACTCCTTCACGCCATCGTTCATCCGGTAGCCCAACGCGCGGCCGTTGAGTGTGGTGACTGGCGTATGGCCGGTGCGGGAACGGGGCGTTGCCGTGGTGCCGGCTGGGGGGGCGGCCTTGGCTGCGTGGGTGAGCGGCAACGCCAGGCTGGCCAGCGCGCCGGTGCTGCCCAGGAAGGTGCGACGATTCATGGCTGTCCTCCGGTAACAAGCGGTGCGGGTAGCGTGCCGCCCAGCTGCACTTGTAGGTAGGCCAGGGCGATCCATGCGTCGCGCCGCGCCGCGACTTCGTCTTGCCGCCCGGCCAGTTGTTCGCGCTTGCGTTCGAGCAACGTATCCACCCCCGCCAGCATGCCGTTGTAGCGCTGCAGCGCGGCGCGGGTGGCGGCCGCTTGCAGCGGTTGCCGCGCGGCGGCCAGCTCGGCCTGGCGCCAGGCGAATGCTGCCTGTTGCTGTGCCGCCAGCACCGCATCCTCCAGCTCACGCAAACCGGTGTGTGCGGCCAGTTGCGCTGCGGGCCAGCGCGTGCGGTCGCCGTCGTCGGCGAGCAAGGTCGTGTTGTGGCCGAGCGGCAGGGTGATGGTCCGGGCCGTGATGTGGGGTGCCTGGACTGCTTCGGCAGTCGCTTCGGCGCGCAGTGCCTGCTTGAAGGCCGATGCGTGGCGCCGCGCGAAATCCAGCAGGGCTGTCGTGTCGTCCAGCCAGACGGGGCGGGAGGGCAGAGGCGGCAGGCCGGTGGTTCCGGCTTCGATGGTGACCGGCAGGCCCAACTGGCTGTTCAACGTACGCTGCGCAGCGCGCAGGGCCGATGCGGCGTGAGCCAGCTCGGTTTCGGCCTGCAGGGCCGCGAGTCGGGCCGCGAGCAACTCCGGTTCGGCGAGGTTGCCGGCGTGTGCCTGAGCCTCGGCCAGTTCGGCATGGGCCAGCGCGGCTTGCCGTGCCTGCTCGGCGGCATCGCGCCCGGCTTGCGCTGCAGCGAGTGTGTACCAAGCGGACTGCGCCTCTGCGATCGCCGCAAGCACGGCGGACCGCAGCGTATCGCCGGGGGTGCTTGGGCCGAGTACATCGCGAGCGATGTCGAGCGTGCCTGGCACCTTGGTCAGTGCTTGCGCCAGGGCATCGGGGGCGATACCGCGCTCAAGATAGCGCGGTTGCAGGGCAGGGTGGGTGACCAGGGCGCGGCGCACGGCCCGGTCGAGCGACAGCGGGTTGTTGGCGAGATCGGGCCCGCTGATTTCGACTTCGCGGGCGAATCCCGCAGGGGAAGGCGCGGCGTGCAAAGGCGCGACGAGCGCGATGCACGCCGCCGACGCGGCCACGAGCGGCCGCATCCGGCATTGCGTATGCATGGGGTATCTCCGTTGAATGATGAAACGTCGCGTAGCGACGGACAACGCTCAATCGGTGATCGGGGGGCGAAATAGCGGCTGGGGCGGCTGCGAGGGTGACAACTTCTCGACGGAGAACGGTGCCGCCAGCCGGTGCGGTGCGCCGCTGAATGCCATGCTCAAGAGCGGCGGGTGGCAGATGGAACACTGGCCACAGTCGAGGCAATCGGCATGCTGGGCCGGCTTGCCCGGCGCCATATCGCCGCTCTCGCAATGTTCGGTGGTCGCCGTGTGCGAAACCGGGTTTGCCGGATGCGTCGGCAGACTGCCCATGCGCGCAGCTGAAGCCCAGCCCTGCAGGGGCAGCAGGGCGATTAACAGCAGCAGCAGATAGCGGCGTAGCGTGGTCATGGCGCAGGAAAGAGTGCTGCAGCGGCCGGAAAGTTCGCGCCGCGAAGCGGGAGTTGGACAAACGCGGCCACCGTGCCCGCCGATGGCATGCACAGGCGACGATGCCGCCTCGCTATACTAAGCACCTCAGGGGTAACCATGACAAAAAAATGAAGCGCCTACATGACGACCCGCAAGTCATCCTGCATACCACGCGGTTGTTGTACCGAAATGCCGCCCTGGGCCAAGCGGCTTCGATCGCCAATGCATCGTTGCTGAGTTACGCCTTGTGGTGGGTGGAGCCCCAGGCGGCTGTGCTGGTGTGGTGGAGCACGGTATTCGTGATTTCGTCCTACCGCTTTCTGGTGGCCAGGCGGTTCGAGCGCACCGAGGTCAATGTCGACAATGCCCCGCTCTGGCGTCGCCACTACCTCTACGGCACGGTGTTCGCCGGAATCTGGTGGGGCTGCGGTGGCGCGTACTTCATGTTCGATTCGCCCGAGATCGTGCGCTACCTGATCGCGCTGGTGTATGCCGGCATGGTGGCGGGCGCGGTGCCCATACTGGCGCCGGTATTGCCGGCGCTGGTCTGGTTCGCCTTGATGCTGGTGGCGCCGATTGCCATCCTCGCGATCCGCGAGGGCAGCATGGTGAGCAACATCTTCGGCATGATGTGCGTGCTGTTCCTGTATGCGGTGCTCAAGAGCGCCAGCTACTTTCACGAAGTGCTGACCGAGGCCATCGCACTCGATACCGAGAAGACGCGGCTGGTGGTCGACTTGCGACAGGCCAAGCAACTGGCCGAAGCCGCCAGCGCAGCCAAGGGGGAGTTCCTGGCCAATATCAGCCATGAAATCCGCACCCCCATGAATGGCATTCTTGGGATGGCGCAGCTGTTGGCACGCCATCCGCTCGATGCCGAATCGCGCGAGCAGGTGGAAATCCTGCGTGGCTCGGCCGATGCGCTGCTCACCTTGGTGAACGATGTGCTCGATCTATCGAAAATCGAGGCCGGGCGCTTCGAACTCGATCCCATCCCCTTCGCCTCCGCCGAGCTGATGCGCGACCTCACTCGCATGTTCGGGCCCATGGCGCACGCGCGCGGCCTGCATTTTTCCGCGCAACTGAGCGATGGCGTGCCCGAATCGCTGCTGGGCGACGTGACCCGGCTCAAGCAGGTGTTCGTCAACCTGATCGGCAATGCGCTCAAGTTCACCGAGCGCGGTGCCGTGTCGGTGCAGCTTGCCGCGTTGCGGCTGCGCGACGGGCGCTACTCGGTCCAGGCCGAGGTGCGCGACACGGGCATCGGCGTGCCGGCGGCGCGACGAAGCAGCATCTTCGAACCGTTCTCACAGGGCGATCGCACCATCGCCCGCGAATATGGCGGCACGGGGCTGGGCCTCTCCATCGTCAGGAAGCTGGTCGAGTTGATGGGCGGGCGTATCTGGGTCGAGGAAAATCCGGGAGGTGGCAGCGTGTTCCGCTTCCACGCAGAACTGGCCGCCGCCGAACTGGTACGCAGCACGCCACCGCATGGTCTGCAGGTGTTGCTGGCCGATGACAACCTGATCAATCGCATGGTGGCCGAGCGCTTTCTCAGCCATTCCGGCCACTACGTGACGCTGGCCGAAAACGGGGTCGAGGCGGTCGATGCCTGCGAGCGCATGCAGTTCGATGTGATCCTGATGGACCTGCAAATGCCCGAGCTTGGCGGCATCGAGGCCAGCCGGCTGATCCGCGCGCGCGAGGTGGTCAACGGCCGACCCCGCCAGCCCATTGTCGCGTTGTCGGCCAACGTGCTGGATGCCGACCGCGACGACTGCCACGCGGCCGGCATCGATGATTATCTGGAAAAACCGCTATCGCAGCAGCGGCTGGACGAGGTGCTGGCACGCATCACCGCGCAGCCCAACGCCACGCCTTAGTGCTTGCCCTCACCGTGAGTAGCGCTGGCGGCCGCACGATCACCGGCTCGCCCGCGCGGGATCAGCGCGGTAGCTCGTCGTGCAGCGCCATCGGGCGTTCACGCTGCCAGCGGCGGGAGACGGTGTCGAAGGTGAGGAACAGCACCGGGGTGATGTAGAGCGTGATCAGCTGCGAGAACAGCAGCCCTCCGACGACGACAATGCCCAGCGGCTGGCGCAGCTCGGCGCCGGCGCCGATGCCGAGCGCGATCGGCAGCGCGCCCGTGGCGGCGGCGAAGGTGGTCATCATGATGGGCCGAAAGCGCAGCAAACAGGCCTGGCGGATGGCATCGAACGGGCTCATGCCCTGGCCTCGCTGCGCTTCCAGCGCGAAGTCGATCATCATGATGGCGTTCTTCTTGACGATGCCGACCAAGAGCAGGATGCCGACGAGGGCAATGAAGCTGAGCTCCAGCCCGACAAGCTCCAGCGACAGCAGCGCGCCGATGGCTGCCGACGGGATGCCGGCCAGGATGGTCACCGGGTGGATCCAGCTCTCGTACAGCATGCCGAGGATCAGGTAGATCACCGCCACCGCGATCAGGATCAACCACAACTGCGTGGTCTGGGTATCGGCGAACAGTGCCGCTTCGCCAGCGAAGCCACCGAACACATAGTCCGGCATCGCGATCTTCGCCTTAGTCGCCTCGATTTCGGCTGCCGCTTCCGACAGCGAATGGCCCTGGGCCAGGTTGAACGAGATGGTGACGGCGGGCAGCTGGGCCTGGTGGTTGACGGCGGTGTTCACCGGTTCGCGGCTGACCTTGGCGATGGAGGACAGCGGCACCAGCGTGCCGTCTCGGCTGCGCACGCGCACCTGGTCGATATCGCTCTCGTCGCTGCGGTATTGTTCGGCCAGCTCCATGATCACCGGGTAGCTGTCCTGCGGCAGGTAGAGCGTGGAGACCTCGCGGCTGCCGAAGGCGGCGTAGAGCGTATCCCTCAGCGTCTGCATGTCGACGCCGAGAAGCTGTGCACGATCGGTGTCGATGGTCAATCTCGCCTGCAGGCCATCCTTCTTCACGTCCGAGGTTACGTCGGCGAGCACGCTGGACTGGCGCAGTGCGGCGATCAGCTTGTCCGACCACTCATAGAGGCCGTCGGCGCGCACGGCCTGCAGCGTGTACTGGTAGCTCGACGACGATTGCCGGCCGCCAACGCTGAGGTTCTGCGTCGGCCGGAAGAACACGCGCACTCCCGGCACGCCGCTGGTGGCACGGCGCAGTTCGGCTAGGATCTGCGGCATCGGCGCGCGCTCGCCGCGCGGCTTGAGGTTGATGAATAGTCGGCCGGTGTTGCCCGAGTTGCCAACGTTGGACACCACGGTGGCGATGTGTGGGATGGCGGCCACGCGAGCGGCGATCTGCTGCTGCGCGGCCAGCAGCGCGGGGTAGGAAATATCCTGCGGGCCTTCCACCGTGCCCTGGATCTGGCCGATGTCCTCCTGCGGGAAGAAACCCTTGGGGGCGATCACGTAGAGCCAAGCGGTCAGCGCGAAGGTGGCGAGCGCGACGAGCAGGATCAGCCACTGGTGGGCGAGGCCCCAGTCCAGCGTGCGGCGGTAGCCGGCGAGCGTATTGTCAAAGAGGCGCTCGAAAAAACGGCTCCACGCCGGCGCGGGCCGGGTGTCGTGTTCCGGTTCATGCTTGATGAAGCGCGAGGCCAAGAGCGGTACCAGCGTCAGCGAGACGGCGGCCGAGACCAGGATGGAGAGCGACACCACCGCGGCGAATTCGTGGAACAGCCGGCCGATGACGCCGGGCATGAAGAAGATGGGGATGAACACCGCCACCAGCGAGATCGAGATCGACACCACGGTGAAGCCGACCTCGCGCGCGCCACGGATCGCCGCCTCGAACGGCTTCATGCCGTTCTCGACGTGGCGCACGATGTTCTCCAGCACCACGATGGCGTCGTCGACGACGAGGCCGACCGCGACGGTAAGCCCCATCAGCGAGATGTTGTCGAGGCTGTAGCCGAACCACAGCATCAAGCCGAAGGTGGCGAGGATGGACAGCGGCACCGACACCGACGGAATCAGCGTTGCCGACAGCCGGCGCAGGAACAGCAGGATCACCAGCACCACCAGCGCGATGGTGCCGAGCAGCGTGAGGTTCACGTCGTGGATCGCCGCGCGCACCGAGGCCGAGCGATCGTTCAGCTCGCGGATCTCGATCGAGCCGGGCAACTGGGCCTTGAGTTTGGGCAGCGTGGAGCGAATCGCGTCGACCACCGCCACGGTGTTGGCACCCGGCTGGCGGCGGATGGCGAGCACGATGGAGCGCTCGCCGTTCACCCAGCTGCCGCTCTTCACGCTCTCCACGCTGTCGCTGATGGTGGCGACTTCAGAGAGCCGCACCGGCTGGCCGTTCTTCACTGCCACGATCAGCGGGGCGAAGTCGGCCGCGTTCTTCAGTTGGCCGGTCTGCAGGATCAGCACCTGGCGCTGGCCTTCGAGCTGGCCGACCGGCGAATTGGAATTGGCGTTGCGCAGGCTGCTGGCGAGCTCGGGCAGGGTGAGATCGCGGCCGGCGAGTTTTTCCGGGTCGACTTCGATGCGCACAGCGTATTTCTTCTGGCCGAAAACGTCGACCTGGGCCACGCCGCTGATGGTCGACAGCGACGGCGCCACCAGGTTGTCCGAGTAATCGTTGAGCTCGGCCAGCGACAGCGATGGCGACGACAGTGCGATCAGCAGGATGGCCGCGTCCGCCGGGTTCACCTTGCGATACGACGGTGGGCTCGTCATGTCGTCCGGCAGCGCGCGATTGGCGCGATAGAGCGCCGCCTGCACGTCGCCCGCCGCCGAATCGATGTCGCGGCTGGGGTCGAACTCCAGCGTGATCGAGGTGCTGCCCAGCGTGCTGGACGAAGTGATCACCGCCACGCCGGGGATGGTCGAGAACTGCTTTTCCAGCGGCGTGGCCACCGACGTGGCCATGGTTTCCGGGCTGGCGCCGGGCAGGTTGGCCGAGACGTTGATGGTCGGCGTGTCGTAGGTCGGCAGCGCCGCGATCGGCAGCTTGAGCCAGGCGGCGATGCCGGCGATGACGACTGCAATCCAGACCAGATACGTGGCAACCGGCCGCCGGATGCAGACCTCGGAGATATTCATCGCCCGGCCTCGCGGGCAGCGTTGGCGGTACGCTGACCAGCTTGCACGACGGCGACCTTGGCGCCGGGGCGCAGGTTCTGGCCGCCTTCGCGCACCACCTTGTCGCCGGCCCTGATGCCGTCGACCACGGCGCGTTCGGCGACGATGCGGCTGACGGTGACGGGGACATCCTTCACCGTGTCATCAGGCTGCAGCACGTAGACGAAGCGGCGATCGGGCCCGCTGAGGATGGCCTCAGCCGGCACCACGATGGCGCCCGATTGCACGCCGGCATCGACCTCGACCCGGGCGAACAGGCCCGGCCACAGCTGGTGGTCGGTATTGGCGAATTCGGCTTTCAGCTTGATCGTGCCGGCGTTGCGATCGACCGCGTTGTCGATGAAGACCACGCGGCCGGAGCGCGTACTGCCGTCGGCGAGCTGGGCATGCGCCGCCAGCTGGCCCTTGGATTGACTGGCCAGCAGCGCCGGCAGTTCGCCCTCCGGCGCGGTGAATTCGATCTGGATCGGATCGAGCTGCACCAGCGTGACCAGGGGATCGGCGCTGCCCGGTTGCGCCAGGCTGCCCTGGTGCACGGTGATGGCGCCGGCGCGGCCGGCGAACGGCGCGGTCAAGCGGGTATACGACAGCTTGACTTGGCTGGTCACCAGATCCGAGCGCGCCGCGGCGAGCTCGGCCTTGAGCGAGTCGACCTGGCTTTGCGTGGTATCGATGGCGCTGGGCGAGAGGAAGCCCGATTTGGCGAGCTCCTTGTTGCGGCGCAGGTTCTGCTCGGCCAGCGCAAGGTCCGCCTCGGTCTTGCGGATCACCGCCGCGTTGCGCGTGAGCCCGGTTTCATCCTCGCGGGCATCCAGCGTGAACAGCAATTGGCCCGCCACCACGTTCTGCCCGTCCTGGATATGCACCTGGCGCACGGTGCTGGAGACTTGCGCTCGGATGTCGACCTGGTTGATAGCCACCACATTGCCCTGGGCAGCGATTGTCAGCGGCATGTCTACACTGACCGCTGCGACGACGGCGACCTTGGGAGTGGGCGCTTCGTGCGGCTTCTGTTCCTTCTGGCCACAGGCGGCGAAGAGGGCAAGCAGGAGTGGAGCGACGAAGATGGTTGTTCTAGTCATGCATGATGCCTGCGCGTAAACCCCGCCGGTAGCGACGGGTGATCCAGATCATGGCCACGGCAACCAGCAGACCGAAGCCGGTGATGATCGCCGTCATCGGCGGCACGCCGCCGGCAAACTGCCGCAACACCACCTCGGGCGCCCCCGCCGGCGCTGGCACGCTGAAATGCGATACCAGCCAGGCATGTGCTCCGACCATGACGAGGATGCCCAAGTTCTCGTTGAAATTCTGTACCGCGATCGAGTGGCCGGCGCCCATCAGCAAATGCCCGCGATGCTGCAGCATGGCGTTCAGTGGCACGACGAAGAAACCGGCCAGCCCTCCGACCACGAACATTAGCAACGCAGCCAGCCAGGTTTGGTTGACAAACTGCATGGCGACTACCAGCACGCCCATGGCGACGCCGGCAGGCAGTACCGCAAACGCGCGCTTGAGCGGCACGTAACGGCCCGCCAACACCGCGCCGAATGCGGTGCCAAAGGCGACGAGTGCAACGAGGCGCGTCGCCTGCTCCAGGCTGAACGACAGCCACAGTACCGCCCAGTTGATGACGACAAGGCGCATTGTTGCGCCGGCGCCCCAGAACAAGGTGGTGACCGCCAGCGACAGCTGTCCTTGCGGATCACGCCACAGCCGCGCCACGCAGTGGACGAACTCGCGGATCAGCGCGATCGGCGCGACGCCGAAGGGCTTGAGCTGCACATTGAGCCGCGGGATATAGAGATTGACCCAGGCGGCGGCGAAATAGACGGCGAGGATGAACAGCACGGCGAATTGGGCGGGACTCAGCCAGTCGGCATGGCCCAGCTCCAGTCCCCAGTCGGCGATCCGCGTCGACATCCGGTCGCCGACCAGGGCGCCGCCGATCACGGTGCCGAAGATGATGGCAGTGACAGTGGCGCCTTCCAGCCAGCCGTTGGCGGCAACGAGTTTCTCGTGCGGCAGGTATTCGGTGATCAGGCCGTACTTGGCCGGCGAGTAGGCGGCGGCACCGAAGCCGACCAGCGCGTAAGCGAGGATGGGTGGCGCGCCCAGCAGCATGCCGACACAGCCGAGGATCTTGATGCCGTTGCACAGCATCATCACCTGGCCCTTGTGCAGCGCATCGGCGAATGCACCGGCAAAGGGCGCCAGCACCACGTAGGAGACGGTGAAACTCCACAGCAGCATGGACTGGTGCCATTCGGGCGCCGCCGATTCGCGCAGCAACGCCAGCGCGGCGATGAACAGGGCGTTGTCGGCCAGCGCCGACAGGAACTGGGCACCCAGTATCAGGTAAAAGCCGCGATCCATAACGGGTGCAGGCCTCGTTCGGTCAGGATCGATCGGTTATATCACGTTTCGATGACAGCTCCGACCGTGTGCGGATTTTTGTAAGCCAGACCGGTTTCAACAACGGTACTCTTGCACCGGCGATCAGGAGTGGCGCCGCCTCCGTGCTATGATCCGCCATCGCGCTTTCCCCGCGCCAGGTTGCTGATGGACATCCTGCATTACCTCGTCACGATATTTACCGATTACGGCTATCTTGCCGTCTTCCTCGTCCTGCTGATCTGCGGTTTTGGTGTGCCGATACCCGAGGACATCACCTTGGTCGCGGGCGGCATCATTTCCGGCCTGGGCTATGCCCATGTCCATACGATGTTTGCCGTCTGTATGGCCGGCGTGCTGGTTGGCGACGCCACCATGTTCTGGCTGGGCCGCCACTACGGCACCCGCGCATTGAAGTGGCGCTGGGTTGCGCATGTGCTGACGCCGGAGCGCTACGAAGCGGTGCAGGACAAGTTCGCCCGCTACGGCAACCGTGTGCTGTTCGTCGCGCGTTTCCTGCCGGGCTTACGTTCCCCCATCTTCCTCACCGCCGGCATGAGCCAGTGCGTGCCGTTCTGGCGCTTTTTGCTGCTCGATGGCTTTGCTGCGCTGATTTCGGTGCCGGTCTGGGTCTATCTCGGCTATTTCGGCGCCAACAACCATGAATGGCTGCTCAAGTGGATCAAGCGCGGCCAGGCCGGGATCTTCGCGGCGCTGGGCATCGGCGCGGTGCTGGTCGGCATCTGGTATTACCGTCGCTGGCGCGCGCGCCGGGCGGTCGAGGAAATCCAGTGAGCCGTCCGATCCGCGCGCTGATCCACGCCGATGCCTTGCGCCACAACTATGGCGTGGCTAAGTCGCTGGCGCCGCATAGCCGCGTATTCGCCGTGGTCAAGGCTCAGGCCTACGGGCACGGACTGATGACGGCGGCCGCCGCGTTCGGCGCGGTCGACGGCTTTGCCATCCTGGAAATCGAGGGCGCACGCAGCCTGCGTGCGGCCGGGTACACCCAGCCCATCCTGTTGCTCGAAGGCGCGTTTTCGCTGCCTGAGTTGCGGCTGGCGAGTGAGCTCGACCTGTGGCTGACGGTCCACGACGAGGCAGGCCTTGCCCGGCTGGAGGCCGAAACGCTGCCGCGACCGGTGGCGGTGTTCGCCAAGCTCAATAGCGGCATGAATCGTCTGGGGTTTCCCGCCGAAGAGGTCGCCACGGTGGTGGCGCGCTTGCGCGGCAATGCCAACGTGGGCGAGATCACGCTGATGACGCACTTTGCCACGGCCGACGAACCAGCACGCGGTATCACTGGCCAGCTGGCGCGCTTCGAGGCAGCGATTGGCTCGTTGGCCCTGCCCGTGACCGTGGCCAACTCGGCTGCGCTGATCGCCTATCCCGAGGCACGGCGCGACTGGGTTCGGCCCGGCATCATGTTGTATGGCTCGTCACCGTTTGCTCACACACCGGCGGCGGAGCTGGGTTTGCAGGCCGCGATGACGTTGCAGTCCGAAATCATCAGCGTGCAGCGGCTGCAGCCGGGCGATACGGTCGGTTACGGCGCAAGCTTTGTCGCCGCGCGCGCGATGACGATAGGTATCGTTGCCTGCGGCTATGCCGATGGCTATCCACGCCACGCCGGCACCGGCACGCCGGTGCTGGTCGATGGGATGCGTACCCGTCTCGTCGGTCGGGTATCGATGGATATGCTGGCGATCGAGCTCACCGACGTCCCTGGCGTGGGCGTCGGCAGTGCGGTTGAACTCTGGGGCCAGCAGCTGCCCATCGACGTAGTCGCGGCCGCGGCCGGTACGATCGGTTACGAATTGATGTGCGCAATCTCGCCCAGAGTGCCGGTTCAGGTGGTGTAAGGCCTCGAAAAGGCGAGCGGCTTTCTTTACAATGCCTCTTTTCGTCGCCGTGCAGCTTCGCGCCGAGACGTTACCCATTACCCGCACCATCCTTCTTCAACAGGTTGCAACATGGCATTGATCGTTCAGAAATACGGCGGCACCTCGGTCGGCACGCCCGAGCGCATCAAGAACGTGGCCCGTCGTGTGGCCAAGTTCAAGGCGCAGGGCCACGATGTGGTGGTCGTGGTCTCCGCGATGAGCGGCGAGACCAACCGCCTGATCGCGCTCGCCAAGGAAGTCCAGGCGAATCCGGATCCACGCGAACTCGACGTGGTGATCTCCACCGGCGAACAGGTGACCATCGGCCTTCTGGCCATGGCGCTCAAGGATGCAGGCATCGAGGCCAAGTCCTACACCGGCGCACAGGTCAAGGTGCTGACCGACTCCTTCTTCACCAAGGCGCGCATCCAGTCGATTGATGACGTGCCGATGCGCGCCGATCTCGCCGCTGGCCGCGTCGTCATCGTCGCCGGCTTCCAGGGTGTGGATGCCGAAGGCAACATCACCACGCTGGGCCGTGGCGGCTCGGACACCTCGGGCGTGGCGCTCGCCGCCGCGCTCAAGGCCGACGAGTGCCAGATCTATACCGATGTCGATGGCGTCTACACCACCGATCCGCGCGTGGTGCCGGAAGCGAAGAAGCTCAAGACCATCACCTTCGAGGAGATGCTGGAAATGGCCAGCCTCGGCTCCAAGGTGCTGCAGATCCGCTCGGTGGAATTCGCCGGCAAATACAATGTGAAATTGCGCGTGCTCTCCAGCTTCCAGGAAGAAGGCGAGGGCACGCTGATTACCTTCGAGGAAGACCCGAACATGGAAAAGCCCGTCGTCTCCGGTATCGCATTCAACCGTGATGAGGCCCGCGTCAACGTGACCGGCGTGCCCGACAAGCCCGGCATCGCCTACCAGATCCTGGGCCCCGTGGCTGACGCCAACATCGACGTCGACATGATCATCCAGAACGTCGGCCAGGACGGCACCACCGACTTCAGCTTCACCGTGCCGAAGAACGATCTCGCCCGCACCATCAAGGTGCTCGAAGGCGTGCAGGCGCATATCGGTGCCAAGCGCATCGACGGCGACGACAAGATCTGCAAGGTGTCCATCGTCGGTGTCGGCATGCGCTCGCACGTGGGCGTGGCTTCGACCATGTTCCGCACGCTGGCCGAGGAAGGCATCAATATCCAGATGATCTCGACCTCGGAAATCAAGATCTCGGTCATCGTCGACGAAAAGTATCTGGAGCTCGCCGTACGCGTGCTGCACAAGGCGTTTGGCCTCGATCAGGCCTGATCGCGATAAGCGTTTGACGCATGCGGGATCGGCAGGTATGATCCCGCTTCCCTTGACGGAGACGTGGATGAGTGGCTGAAATCACTCCCCTGCTAAGGGAGCATAGGGGCCAAAACCTCTATCGAGGGTTCGAATCCCTCCGTCTCCGCCAGCGGACCTTCGATGGCAACATCGCAAGGTAGCAACTAAGGTAAGAAACAGCGCG
>NZ_JANBVF010000025.1 GCF_024437655.1 Chitinolyticbacter albus | reverse complement strand
CGCTTCCCTTGACGGAGACGTGGATGAGTGGCTGAAATCACTCCCCTGCTAAGGGAGCATAGGGGCCAAAACCTCTATCGAGGGTTCGAATCCCTCCGTCTCCGCCAGCGGACCTTCGATGGCAACATCGCAAGGTAGCAACTAAGGTAAGAAACAGCGCGCCCGTAGCTCAGTTGGATAGAGTATCTGGCTACGAACCAGAGGGTCGGGCGTTCGAATCGCTCCGGGCGCGCCACTTTCTCACCTGCCTCTGTCCCCATCGTCTAGAGGCCTAGGACACCGCCCTTTCACGGCGATAACCGGGGTTCGAATCCCCGTGGGGACGCCAGATTCCAGAAGGACTTGAGCGCAAGCTCAAGTCCTTTTTCGTTTGCCCTGAACCGCTGTCGAGTATGCTGCAGCATCCAGCCTTCCGGTATCGCCATGTCCCGTTCCGCCCCCACCTTCGCCAGCCTCAGCCTGCCCGCCGACCTCTTGGCCAATCTCGACAGCCTCGGTTTCGAGGCCATGACGGCGATCCAGGCGCAAAGCCTGCCTGCAGTGCTGGCCGGGCGCGACCTGATTGCCCAGGCCAAGACCGGCAGCGGCAAGACCGCCGCGTTTGGCCTGGGCATGCTGCTGCAGCTCAACCTGACGCTGTTCAAGGTGCAAGGCATGGTGCTGTGCCCGACGCGCGAACTCGCCGACCAGGTGGCCAAGGAATTGCGCCGACTCGGTCGGCATGTGCCCAATCTGAAGATACTGACGCTGTGCGGTGGTACGCCCTTGGCGCCGCAGGCGGCGTCGCTGGAGCATGGCGCGCACCTGGTCGTTGGCACACCCGGTCGCATCCAGGATCACCTGCACAAGGGGACGCTCGATCTGGCGCGTCTGCGCATACTGGTGCTCGACGAGGCCGATCGCATGCTGGACATGGGTTTTGCCGGCGAGGTCGAGGATGTGATCTCGTTCTGCCCCGAAAGGCGGCAGACGCTGCTGTTCTCGGCGACTTACCCTGAGGAAATCCGCCAACTCTCCGCAGCGATCCAGCGCGATGCCGAGCGGGTCACCGTCGAGGCGTTGCACGACAGCAAGCACATCGAGCAGCGCATCTACGCGGTCAAGGACAACGGTGAGAAGCCGGCGCTACTGAAAGCCATCCTCGCGCACTACCAGCCGGTGTCGACCGTGGTGTTCTGCAATACCAAGATCGATTGCCAGAAGCTGGCCGAATCGCTGCGTGCCGACGGCTATGCCGCGCTGGCGCTGCATGGCGATCTGGAGCAACGCGACCGCGATCTGATGCTGGTGCTTTTTGCCAACGGCAGTTGCCCCATCCTGGTGGCGACCGACATGGCCGCGCGCGGGCTCGACATCAAGGATCTGGCGGCCGTGGTGAATTACGAGCTGCCGTACGACCCCGAGGTCTACGTGCACCGCATCGGCCGCACCGGTCGCGCTGGCAAGCACGGGCTGGCGTTCAGCATGGTGTCGCCGAGCCAGGGCAAGCGGCAGAAAGGCATCGAAGCCTATCTCGACCATGCGCTGCCCATGGCTGACGCCGGGCAGCTCGAGGGCGATGCCGATTTTCGCATGCCGGCGCGGATGGCAACGCTGTGCATCGATGCCGGCCGCAAGCAGAAGCTACGCCCAGGCGACGTGCTAGGCGCGCTGACCGGCGACGCCGGCCTGCCGGGCGAGGCGATCGGCAAGATCGCGCTGTTTGAATTCCAAACCTACGTCGCTGTGCTGGCCGAGTCGGCAGACCAGGCGGTGACGCGTTTGCAGGCCGGCAAGATCAAGGGCAAGCCGGTGAAGGTGCGCTTGGTCGAATAGCGGGGTGCTGGCAGTTACCGGCCAGCACCAGGGGCGGCGCTTTTGCGCCGCCATGTTGCCAGGCCAGGAACGTTGCAGTCCCATCCATTTCCGCACCCGTACCGGGCTCGTCGGTGGGTGATATCCAGGCTCCACCCGATAGCCAAAGCAGCCTGCCACGGTTAGGCTGGTGCACTTTGCCATCCGGAGTCACGCATGGGGTCGAGCGCGCGGCGCGACTGGACGCTGGTATTGCTGGCGGCGTCGCTGCTGGTGGTGTCACAGGGTGCCCGACAATCGCTGGGCTTGTTTGTCTTCCCCTTGCATCACGGCACCGGGCTGGGTATTGCCGCGATCAGTCTGGCGATGGCGATCGGGCAGTTCACCTGGGGGGCGGTGCAACCGCTGGCCGGCGCGGCGGCCGATCGCTGGGGCGCGCCACGCGTGCTCGCGGCGGGCCTCATGCTGATGGCGCTGGGTACGGCGCTGACGCCCATTGCCACCACGAGCTGGGGGCTCGATATCACGCTGGGCGTGCTCAGCGCCGCCGGGGCGGGGCTAGCCAGCTTCTCGGTACTGATCGGCGCGCTGGCGCAGCGCCTGCCGGCCGAGCGGCGCGGCATGGCGTCAGGCATTCTCAATGCCGGTGGCTCGTTCGGCCAGTTCGTGTTTGCCCCGCTCACGCAGGGCCTGATCTCCGTGGTGGGCTGGATGGGCGCGATGTGGGGGCTGGCACTGGTCGCCGTCGCGGCGCTGCCCTTGGTGGGCCTCTTGCGCGCGCCACAGTCCGCCGGGCTGGCCAGCCACGTCGATGCGGCGCCGCCCGGAGGGCTCAAGCGCGCCGTGCGCGAAGCATTGGGCGACCGCAGCTATCTGCTGTTACACGCCGGTTTCTTCACCTGTGGTTTCCATATTGCCTTCCTGGTCACGCATCTGCCGGGCGAAGTCAATCTGTGCGGCCTGCCCGCTTCGGTGGCGAGCTGGTCGCTGGCGCTGATCGGGCTCTCCAACATCGTCGGCAGCCTGGCGGCGGGCTGGTGGGTGCAGCGCTATCGCGGCAAGTACGTGCTGTTCTGGATGTATGGCTCGCGCGCGCTGCTGGTGCTGGCGTATCTTGCGGCGCCCAAGAGCGCGGCCACGTTCTACCTGTTTGCTATCGGCCTGGGCTTCACCTGGCTGGCCACCGTGCCGCCGACTGCGGGCGTGGTCGGCAAGCTCTTCGGTACGCGCTATCTCGCCACGCTGTTCGGGTTGACGTTGTTGTCGCATCAGATCGGCGGTTTTCTCGGCGCCTGGCTCGGTGGCATCGCCTTGATCCAGACCGGCGACTACCAATGGATGTGGTATGCCGACGCCGCGCTGGCGGCGATCGCCGCGCTGTGCAATCTGCCGATCCGTGAGCCAAGCATGGCAAGAACCCTGGTGGTCGGGGAGGCCGCATGATCGCCAAGTATCCGCGCGTGGTGGCGCTGGGCGGTGGCACCGGCTTGTCATCCTTGCTGCGCGGCCTCAAGCATTTTCCGCTCGATCTGACCGCCATCGTCACGGTGGCCGACGACGGCGGCAGCTCCGGCCGGCTGCTGCGCGAGTTCAACATGCCGCCGCCGGGCGACATCCGCAACGTGCTGGTCGCGCTGTCGCAGGACGAGCCGTTGCTGGGCGAGTTGTTCCAGTACCGCTTTGCCGCCGAAGACGAAGCGCACTACCTGGAAGGCCATACACTGGGCAATCTGCTGATCTGTGCGATGAATGCCATCCACGGCGGCGATTTCGTCCACGCGGTTGAGCAGATCGGCCACGTGCTCGATATCAAGGGCCGGGTCTACCCGGTGTCGCCGAAGGCGACGGTGCTGAAGGCCGAGCTCGTCGATGGTCGCATCGTCTCAGGTGAGTCGCAGCTTGCCAGCCACGGCTCGCCGATCTGCCGCGTATTTCACGATACGCCCGTGGTCGCGGTACCCGAGGCGGTAGCGGCGCTGCAGCAGGCCGACGTGATCGTGCTCGGGCCCGGCAGCCTCTATACCAGCGTGCTGCCCAACCTGCTGCTGCCTGAGGTGTGCGCCGCCATCAATGGCAACACCCATGCCGATATCGTGTATGTGTGCAACATCATGACCGAGGCGGGCGAGACCGATGGCTACGGCGCGGCCGATCACCTCGATGCGCTGTTCCGACATGGCCTTGCGCGCATCGACCATGTGATCGTGAACGACGAGGCGATCCCCGAGGTGGTGTGCGATGCCTATCGGCTTGAATCGGCACAACCCGTAGCCGGCGATTACGACAGGTTGCACGCGCAGGGTTGCCAGGTGATCCGTTCGCGCATTGCGAGCTTTCAGGGGCACACGGTTCGCCACGACCCGATCAAAACGGCGGCCAGCGTATTCAGCATCGCGTTGACCCGGCTGTAGCGCCTGCCGGGTTTTGCCTGCGTGCCCCACGTAATTGCCTGGATCGAGGTGCTATTTGCTCGATATGCCGGGGATACACCGTGAACTAACGTGTGGATTTACGGTTTAATGACGTATTCGCAAATCATGACGCGCACAAGCCCGTTGCTAACATAGGAGCGCTCCCTAGCGTGCCGCACGACGTATCCCTGATCTCCACCATTGCCGCCGGGCTGGGTCTCGCGCTGGTATTCGGCTTTATCTGTACCCGCCTCAAGATACCGGCCCTCGTCGGTTATCTGTTGGCCGGGATACTGATCGGCCCTGGCACGCCCGGTTTCGTGGCAGATGTGGGCCTTGCCGGGCAGCTCGCCGAGATCGGCGTGATGCTGCTGATGTTCGGCGTGGGCCTGCATTTTTCGCTCGACGATCTGCTGGCGGTGCGCAAGATCGCGCTTCCCGGTGCAGTACTACAGATCACCGTGGCGACCTTGATGGGCATGGGCCTCGCGTGGTGGTGGGGCTGGAGCCTGGGCGCGGGCCTTGTACTGGGGCTGAGCCTGTCGGTGGCGAGCACGGTGGTACTGCTCAAGGCACTCGAAACGCGCGGCGTGCTCGAGTCGGTGAATGGCAAGATCGCCGTTGGCTGGCTGATCGTCGAGGATCTGGCGATGGTGCTGGTACTGGTGCTGCTGCCGGCGTTGGCGCCGATGCTGGGCGGCGTGGGCGCCGAACAGGCCGCGGCCGGTTCCAGCTTGGATTTGTGGTGGACACTGGCGCGCACGCTGGGCGAGGTGGCGGTGTTCGTTGCGCTGATGCTGGTGATCGGCCGTCGTGTCTTTCCCTGGCTGCTGTGGCAGGTGGCGCGCACCGGTTCGCGCGAGCTATTCACGCTGTGCGTCGTCGCCGTTGCGCTCGGTATTGCCTATGGCGCTGGCAAGCTCTTTGGCGTGTCGTTCGCGCTCGGCGCCTTCTTCGCCGGCATGGTGATGCGTGAATCGGATCTCAGTCACCGCGCCGCGGAAGAATCGCTGCCGCTGCGCGATGCCTTTGCCGTGCTGTTCTTCGTGTCGGTCGGCATGCTGTTTGACCCACGCATCCTGGTGGAGCAGCCGCTGCAGGTGCTGGCGGTGTTGGCCATCATCATCGTCGGCAAGAGCATCGCCGCCTTTGGCCTGGTCCTCGCGTTCCGCTACCCGCTCAATACCGCGCTGACGGTCTCGGCGAGCCTTGCGCAGATTGGCGAGTTCTCCTTCATCCTGGTCAGCATGGGGGTGGCGTTGAAGCTGTTGCCGGTGGAAGGGCAGAGCCTGGTACTGGCCGGCGCGCTGATCTCGATCGCGCTCAACGCCGCCGTATTCAAGGCCATCGAGCCGGCACAGCGCTGGATACGTTCGCGCTCGACCTTGGCGCGACGGCTGGAGCAACGCGATGATCCGCTGGCCGAGTTGCCGATGGAAACCGACCAGGGCCTGTTGACGGGTCAGGTGGTGCTGGTCGGATATGGCCGTGTGGGGCGCCGCATCGGCGAAGTGCTGCTGAAACAGGGCGTGCCCTTCGTCGTTGCCGAGCAGAACCGCGAGATCGTCGAGAGCCTGCGCGAGCAGGGCGTGCCCGCGGTGTCGGGTGACGCGGCCGAACCGGCGGTGCTGATCCAGGCGCATATCGCCCGCGCCGGCATGCTGGTGATCGCCACGCCGGATGCGTTCAATGTGCGGCAGATGGTCAGTATCGCGCGCCAGCTCAATCCACAGGTCGAGGTGGTGGTGCGCACGCACAGCGAGGATGAGGCTGAGCTGCTGGCCAAGGAAAGCATCGGTCGCGTATTCATGGGCGAGCACGAGCTGGCGCAGGGCATGGCGCACCACGTGCTCGAGCGGATGGGCAAGGCCGGAACAGCGGATGCTCACCATTGAGCAGATCGGAGCGGAGATCGGCCCATGTAGCGCCCAACAAAATGCCCGAACCAAGCCGGGCATTTTGTTCACGAAACGAAGCGTACTGCGACGTAGCCAGCGGCTAGCGCCGCGCTGCATCGGCGAAGCGCCGTGCCGCATCCTGCGCGCTCATGCGATCGTCGGTCCAGTAGGCGCCGACCACGTCGAAGAAGGCCGAACGCACATTGTCCTGCACGGCCATATTGTGTGCCCACGACGGCACCAGCACGCCCTTGTTGGCGGCGGCGACGAAGTCCTTGGTCGACTGGCGGGCGTATTCGTCGTAGCGGCTGAGGTTGACGTCGGTGCGCGCCGGGATGTTGCCCTTGTAGAGGTTGAACACCTCCTGGCCTTCCTGGCTCATCAGCAGCCGAACGAAGTCGCGCTGCGCCTCGATGCGCTGCGGGTCGGTCTGCTTGAACATGGTCAGCGTGTCGGCAGCGAAGCTGTAGTCACCCGCCATGTTGGGCGCTGGCCAGCACAGGTAGTCCTTGCCCTGTACCTTGCCGGCCTGTACGAACTCGGCCTTGGACCAATCTCCCATCAGCTGCATCGCGGCGCGGCCGTTGATCACGTCGGCGGTCACCAGGTTCCAGTCGCGACCCACCGGGTCTGGCGTGATATAGGGCTTGAGCCGCTTCAGCGTTTCCAGCGCGCGGATCATAGTCGGGCCGGTCAGCGCGCCCTGATCGAGCTTGCTGAAGGCCTTGAGATAGAAGTCGGTGCCGCCCTGGCCCAGCGCGATCGCTTCGAACACGGTGGCCACCTGCCAGCTCTGCTCGCTGTGCGCCAGCGCCGGGATACCCGCCTGCTTGAGCTTTGCCGCCATGGCAAAGAAGTCGTCCCAGGTCTGGGGCGGGCGGATATTGAGGCGGTTCACGATCTGCGCGTTCACCCACAGCATATTGGTGCGTGCGGTGCCCAGCGGTACGGCGACGTATTGGCTGTTGTGCTGGATCATCTGGTCGAACACGGCCGGCAGCACGCGCGACCAGCCCTGTTCGCGGGCAATCTCGGAGAGGTCGGCACAGACGCCATCCTTGGCCCAGTTCTGGATCTTCACACCGCCGATGGCGGCCGCGGTTGGCGGGTTGCCCGATTGCACCCGGGTCTTGAGCGAGGCCATGGGGTTGTCGCCGCCGCCATGCGCATCCATCCAGTGGTGACCCATCTTGTTGAGCAGCGCCTTCACCTCGGACACCGCGCGTGCCTCGCTGGAGGCGAGCCACCAGTGCAGCACCTCGATATCGGCGAGCTTGAAGCGGCCGACCACATCCAGGATTTGGCCGGCGCGACCATCGAGCTGGGTGAGTGTGTTGCCCGACTGCCCCAGCGCCGAATCGGTGGCCTGTGCCATCAGGTTGATCTGCTCGGCCGCCTGCGCCATCGTCGTCGTCGCCGACGATTGTTCCAGCGTCGATTCGGCGATCTGGCGTACGGCGTCCACCACGTGCGCCATGCGCTCGCTGATTTCCAGCATGTGCTGGCGGGCATCGTTGGCGCTGTTTACGCTGTCCTGCACCTGGCTCACTGTCGAACCCATGCCGCCGACTGCGGCAGCCGTTTCGCGGCCCATGGAGTCGATCATTCGGGCGATTTCGACCGTGGCCGATCCGGTGCGCTCGGCCAGCTTGCGCACCTCGTCGGCCACCACGGCGAAGCCACGCCCTTGCTCGCCGGCGCGCGCCGCTTCGATCGCGGCATTGAGTGCCAGCAGGTTGGTCTGGTCGGCGATGTCCTTGATCACGCCAACGATGCCGCTGATCTCATGCGAGCGCTTGCCGAGGTTGTCCATGGTGGTGGACAGCAGCTGCATGGCTTCGGAAACATGGCCGACCTCCTGCGAGACGCGGAGCACCGCTTCAGCGCTGGTTTCGGAGAGCTTTTGGGTTTCGGAAACCACGTCGTCGACATCGCGCGCATTGTCGGCGATATGGGTGATGCTGACGGTGATTTCCTCCACGGTCGCGGCGGAGGAGGCCGCGAAGTCCGATTGCTGCTTGGTATCCTTCTCCATCTGCCGGTTCACGGTGGAGAGTTCGTGCAGCCCGATGGCAAGGCCTTCCATCTCGCGCTGGACTTCGCGCAGCACACCCTGCTGGCGTGCCACAAAGGCGTTGATCGCATCGGCGGTCTCGCCCACTTCGTCGTTGCTGTGTACGGCAAGACGTACGTTGAGGTCGCCCCGCTCGCTACCGAGTTCGCGCACGTCGTCGCGCATCTGCTGGAGCGGCTTGAGCACTGCTTGCGTGGCAAAGAGAAGCGCGCCGAGCGAAACGAGTACGCTGATAAGGGCGATAACGACGGCCAGCGTCAATATGCCGCCGGACAGGCTGGCTGCGGTTGCGACATAGCCCAATGTTGCCGCGTAACCGAGCACCATGGCCAATCCCGCAAATCCGATCAAACGGGCGCGTATCGACATCATTTCGCGTTCTCCTCCACCCGGGGCGGAACCCGGTGTTTCCAGGCAAATTGAAAGTATTTATTGGTTACTCAACCGAAAAATAAGGAATATCAATTTTCATCTTACGGTTTAGCGCCCCAGAGTAGGCAAGTGCCCAGCGGGTGTATATAAGGTTTTGCCGCGAGTCTTGTTCTTTGCAGGGTTTGGTTTAGAGCGCCGCCTTGCGACAAGTTCCGTTTGCTCTTCGCGGAAGCTCCGATTCGAACTCTCCGCAGTTAATTGTTTCAATGAATGAAAGCTTTCGGCTGCTGCTGATGACGGCCGGTTCGGTTCAAGGATAGGACGAGTCAGGGCGCGAAACAATGCAGGGCAGCACATTGCGCAAAATAGGCGACATAGAACGCAAAAACGCCGGGCAAGCCCGGCGTTTTTCGCTTTGTTCTGGTGCCGACAGTGAGACTCGAACTCACACAGCCGAAGCCACTACCCCCTCAAGATAGCGTGTCTACCAATTTCACCATGTCGGCCTTCCGTGCGCAGAGCGCGAAAGAGGGCGAGATCATAGCCGCAGCCTTTGCGTGGTGTCCAGTGTTTTGTCGAGGCAATAGGCGCCGCGCAAGGTGGCGCTTTTCACTTGCTAGCCTGCGTCGGGCGTGGGTTACAATGGCCATAACATCCAAGCAAGAAATAAACTTACAAGTTTATGTCCGAGACGCTGCGTCACCATCTGGAACGGTACGAATTGGGTGAACGCTACCCGGTCATCCTGGCTGCGCGTTATCCCCGTATCGTTGAGCACATTCTTGAACTGTGGGGCAGCCCCAAGCTGTCGGCCTACTTTGAAGAATTGCTGATCATGGATAGGCCGGAGCGTCAGGGCTTTCCGCCGGAAGTCGGAGCGGAGCTGATGTCGCTGGCTTTTGCCTACGACCATGTGGTGATGCCGCAGCAGGCCGAGGTCGACGTCTGGTCGCATGTGCACGAGAAGGCGCAGGAAGAACTGGTTCAACGCGGACTCGACGCCACGCCGCGCGATTTTCATCAGTCGGTGAGCCGCGGCGACCAGGGCGCCATCGGCCTGTTTCTGCGCGCGGGGCTGCCGGTTGATGCGCGCGATGAGCAGGAATGGACACCGCTGATCCGCTCGGCATTCGAAGGCAATCTACCGATGTTGGAAGCGCTGCTGAAAGCCGGTGCCGCCATCCATGCACACGATGCCGATGGCTACGGCGTGCTGCACTGGGCTGCGCTCAAAGGGCATGAGGCGGTGGTGGAATTTTTATTGCAGCATGGTGCGCGGGTCGATGCCACCAGCAAGCACGGGTTCACACCCTTGATCCAGGCGGCGTCGCAAGGTCACGCCAAGTTGATCCGGCGTCTGATCGCGGCAGGCGCGCAGATCAACGCGACCACGTTCGACGGTTGGACCGCGCTGCACAAGGCGGTGGCCAATGACCATATTGATGCCTGCGTGGCGCTGCTCGATCACGGCGCCGATCCGCTGGCGGCCTACCAGGACGGCACCACGCCGGTGACGATTGCGTTGCAGACCAACCGGCCGCGCCTTTACGAGCTGTTGAACATGGCGGCCCGGCTACGGCAACGCCGGCCGGAGGCTTATAACTATGTGCCGCAGTCGCCCTTGATCAAGAAAGACTGAGTCGCCGTTACGCTGTCGCTAGCACCCACGAAAAACCCACCATCTGGCGGGTTTTTCGTGGGTGAGACAATGGATCAGGCATTGACCCGCACGGCACGTCCACGGCGATTGGTGCTGGTGAACGCGGCGATCGTCACCGTGCCGCCCACTGCGGCCGGACCGCTGTAGGCCGGTGAGGCGGCGGTCGGCTCGCTGCCGTCGGTGGTATAGCGCAGCGTCAGGCCCGGGCTCTCGACATTGGCGTAAAGCTTGCCGCCCTCGATCTTCGCGCCCGGCACCGGCACGCGGTAGCCGTAGCCGCCGAGGAAGCCATCGAGTCGCGCCAGTTCGCGCTGGCCGAGGCGGTTGGCGAACTGATTCCAGTCGGCATCCATCTTCGCATCGCGCGTGCCCTTGTCGGCGATGAAGGTCCAGCCCGGGTCCGTAGCCCAGGCGCGTTCGCCCAGCGCGATGATGCGCGGCATGGCCAGATGCTCCACGCGCTCGGCGCTACGGGCGTTCTCCGCCCACAACTCGCCCTGCAGGCCGATCACGTTCTTGGTGCCCTCGGCGGTGAGGCGGGCCTTGTCTTTCAACGAGTCGCCGAGCTCATGGCCAAACAGGTTGAGCGTGGCCGTGGTGTAGATATCGAGCGGGCAGAACTCGAAGGCCTTGCGGGTATTGATGAAACCACCCCAGTAATAGCCGGGCTCCTTCGGATCTTTCTCATACGCCAGATCGAAGTAGAGGTTGGTGACGTTGCACAGCACCACCTTGTAGCCGGCGTTGGCTAGCTGGTAGGCGAAGTCTTCCTGGCCCCAGCCCCAGACATTGTTCCAGACATAGGGCTGGAAGTTGGCTCCGACGAACTTGGGATTGGGCTTGTGGACGTTGGCGCCGTTCACATGCTCGTGCGTAAGGGCGATTTCTTCCCAGCCGCCGAAGGTCAGGTTGTACTTCTTCAGGATGTCGCGATAGCGCTCAAGGAAGTAGTCGAGCAGCTCGCGGGTGTTCGCCAGCTTGTTGGCCTGCATGAAGGCCTGGCACTTCGGCGAGCCTTCCCAGGCACCGGCGGGCACTTCGTCGCCGCCGGTATGCAGCGTGGTCCACGGTGCGCCGGCTTCGTCGTACATCAGTTTCACGTCGCGGATCACCGTCTCGATGAAGTTGTAGCCGCCTTCCATCGCGATGCAGATCACGTTGTCGTGCCACAGCTGCACCGATTCGTACTTGGACGCATCGTCGAAATCGGCGAGCAGGTATTGCTCGGCCTCCACCTGTTTGCCGGCCTTCACCAGGCGCTCGTAGCGCACGTTCATCGCCTTGATCGCAGAGCGGGCGTGGCCTGGCACGTCGAATTCGGGCACCACTTCGATATGGCGATCGGTGGCGAACTTCAGGATCTCGATGAAGTCGGCGCGGCTGTAGTAGCCGGTGCCATGCGAGCCTTCCACTTCGGCGCCGGAGCCGAAGCACGGCACCAGGTTGTCGGTTTCGCTGGTGGTGAAGCCGCGCTTGCTGCCGATCTCGGTGAGCTCGGGCAGTGTCGGGATTTCCAGGCGCCAGCCTTCGTCGTCGGTGAGGTGGAAGTGGAACTGGTTGAGCTTGTACAGCGCCATGCAATCGAGCAGGCGCAGCACGGTTTGCTTGGACGAGAAATTGCGGCCCACGTCGAGGTGCATGCCGCGATAGGCAAAGCGCGGCGCGTCCTTGATCTGGCAGAACGGCACCGGTAACGCCGATTGCGGATTGGTCCAGGCGGCGACGGGCAGCAGCTGGCGCAGGCTCTGGATGCCGTTGAACACACCAGCCGGCGACACACCGACGATCTCGATGCCGTTGGCGTTCACCGTCAGCGTGTACGCTTCGCTCGCTGCGCCGGTCTCGGCGACATCGACCTTGCCCAGTTTGAGCACGATGCCATTGCCGGCCGCCGCGCCGTGGAAGTCCGCGCCCGACAGATCTTTCAGGCTCTGGCGCAAATAAGCCGCTTCACGCGCGAGCTCAATCGGGAATACCACCAGCGTGTCGCTATTGATGACGAATTCGCCATTGCCGTAGCTCGCCTGTAGCGGCGTCGGCGTGATCTTGCCGACTTCGCCGGCTGGCAGCTGCGAGAGCTTTTCATTGTCGGCGTAGCGCGATTGCGGCGTAACCAGTGGCACCTTGTCGGCCAGCGAACGGTTGCGCTGTTCCGGGCGCTCGAACGGCACGATGCTTGGATCACCGATAGCCTCGGCGCGGGCATTGGCCTGGCCGTCGCCGTAGACGATATAGAAGCCCAGCGGCGCGTCGGTTTCCTGGATCACCCAGAAGATGCCGACGTACTCGATCACCCGGCTCTCGCCCGGCGCCAGCGTGCCGAATTCGGCGGTCGGGGTGAGCTTGGACAGATCGCCGTTCACGTGGCTGGTCGCTACGCCGCCGGTCACGGTCTCCGGCTTGATTTTGCGGCAGGCGTTGAAGTACAGCGCCCAGTCGGTGCCGGACAGCGGAATGTTTGAGTGGTTGGTCAGCGTGAGGCGAGCGAGGAAGGTGTCGCCGTCGTAGTGGTTGGAAACGCATTCCCAGCTGAGCTTCAGCTGCGATCCGGCGGGACGGCTCATGGGATTTCTCCAGGCAAGGCAGGTAAACGGGGGCAGCGCGGCCTGCGGCGGCGCAGTAAGAAAACAGCGAATTGCTGACAGTGTAGTGCGATTGCCGAGGGGCTGCCAGCTTCGATTTTGCCCAAATTGTTGCGAGCGACGGACGTAGCCGATGGATGCGCCTGTGCACCCCATCGCGACGCGCGGCGGCTTTTGCGCCTTGGGGGCGCCAGCAAATCCCGGCTTTCCGGTATGATTACGCCTTGCTGATTTCGGCGTCCGGCCCGTGCCGTACGCCACTGTTTTCCTTGCGACCCCTCGGATCCGACTCATGGCTGATGTCCTCAAGCTGCGCGGTGGCGCTGCGCTTTCCGCATTTCGTATCGACAAATTGCTGGCCGCGCTGGCGGCGCAAGGCGTCAGCGCTACGCTTTACGCCGAGTACTGGCATTTCATCGAAGTGGCCGGTGCGCTCGATACCGCAGAGCAGCAGGTGCTCGAACGGGTACTGAGCTATGGCGAGCCCGCCCGCGTCGGTGAGGCCAAAGGCAAACTGCTGCTGGTGTTGCCACGGTTGGGTACCATTTCGCCGTGGGCCTCCAAGGCGACCGACATCGTCCAGCACTGCGGCCTGGAACAGGTGGCGCGCGTCGAGCGCGGCATGGCCGTGTACGCCAGCAAGCCGGACGGCTCGCCGCTCTCCACCGCCGAGCAGAGCCTGCTGATCCCGCTGATTCACGACCGGATGACCGAGCAGGTGTTCGAGACGCTGGACGCCGGCGCCGAGCTGTTCCGTCACTTCGATCCCAAGCCTTTGACCAGCGTCGACGTACTGGGCGGTGGCCGTGCCGCGCTGGAAGCCGCGAACGGCGAGTTTGGCCTCGCGCTGTCGGAAGACGAGATCGATTACCTGGTCGAGAACTTTGGCAAGCTGGGGCGCAATCCGACCGACGTCGAACTCACGATGTTCGCGCAGGCCAATTCCGAGCACTGTCGCCACAAGATCTTCAACGCCGATTTCGTCATCGATGGCGAAGCGCAATCGCACAGCCTGTTCGGCATGATCCGCGAGACGCACAAGGCCGCGCCCGAGGGCACGGTAGTGGCGTATTCGGACAATGCCTCGGTGATTGAGGGCGACGAGATCGAGCGCTTCTACCCCGCTGCGGGCGACAAGGCCTATGGCTTCAACCGCGAGCAGACCCACATCCTGATGAAGGTGGAAACGCACAACCACCCGACCGCGATTTCGCCTTTCCCCGGCGCGGCTACCGGTTCGGGCGGCGAAATCCGCGACGAGGGCGCCACTGGCCGTGGTTCGCGGCCCAAGGCGGGCCTCGCAGGCTTCACCGTCTCCAACCTCAATATCCCCGGCGCGATCCAGCCGTGGGAAGATCCGGCCTACGGCAAGCCCGACCGCATCGCCTCCGCGCTCGATATCATGATCGAAGGCCCGATCGGCGCCGCCGCGTTCAATAACGAATTCGGCCGTCCCAACCTCGCTGGTTACTTCCGTACCTTCGAAGAGAGCTTCGACGGCGCGCGCCGTGGCTACCACAAGCCCATCATGATCGCCGGTGGCCTCGGCAACATCGCCGCCATCCACGTTGGCAAGAACGCCTTGCCCGAAGGCAGCCTGCTGATCCAGTTGGGTGGCCCAGGCATGCTGATCGGCATGGGCGGCGGCGCCGCCAGCTCGATGGCGACCGGTGCCAATGCGGCCGACCTCGATTTCGACTCGGTGCAGCGCGGCAACCCGGAAATCCAGCGTCGCTGCCAGGAAGTGATCGACCGTTGCTGGCAGCTCGGTGCCAGGAACCCCATCCAGTCCATCCACGACGTTGGCGCTGGCGGCATCTCCAACGCCTTCCCGGAGCTGGTAAACGACGCCGGAATGGGCGCGGTGTTCAACCTGCGCAAGGTGAACATCGAGGAATCGGGCATGGCGCCCAAGGAAATCTGGTCGAACGAATCGCAGGAGCGCTACGTGCTCGGCATCTCGCCGGCTGACCTCTTGGCATTCGAGGCGATCTGCGAGCGCGAGCGCTGCCCGTACGCCGTGATCGGCCGCACCACCGACCAGAAGCAGCTCACTGTCGAAGATCCGCATTTCGGCAACAAGCCAGTCGACATGCCGATGGACGTGCTGCTCGGCAAGCCGCCCAAGATGACGCGCGACGTGGCACGGATCAAGCCGGAAGTGCAGGTGTTCGATTCGTCGGCGCTGGACATCAAGGAATCGCTGTACCGCGTGCTGCGCCTGCCGACGGTGGCGAACAAGAACTTCCTCGTCACCATTGGGGACCGTACCGTCGGCGGCATGACCGCGCGCGACCAGATGGTCGGCCCGTGGCAGGTGCCGCTGGCCGATGTGGCGGTCACCACCATGGGCTTGGCTACCTACAAGGGCGAAGCGATGGCGATGGGCGAGCGCACGCCGCTGGCGCTCTTGAATGCGCCGGCGTCGGGCCGCATGGCCGTGGCCGAATCGCTGCTCAACATCGCTGCCGCGCCGATTGCCAAGCTCTCCGACGTGAAACTGTCCGCCAACTGGATGGCTGCGGCGGGCCACCCGGGCGAAGATGCGCGCCTCTACGACACAGTGAAGGCCGTTGGCCTCGAGCTGTGCCGCGAACTGGGTGTCTCCATCCCGGTGGGCAAGGATTCGCTGTCGATGAAGACAGTGTGGGAAGAGGGTGGCCAGAACAAGGAAGTGGTCGCGCCGATGTCGCTGGTCGTCTCGGCCTTCGCCCCGGTCACCGACGTGAGGAAGACGCTCACCCCGGTGCTCAAGCCCGAGTTCGATACCGACCTGATCCTGATCGACCTGGGCGACGGCAAGTGCCGCCTTGGCGGCTCGGCACTGGCGCAGGTGTACAAGCAGGTGGGCCAGTGGGCGCCGGACGTGGTCAGCGTGCCGCACCTGAAGTCCTTCTTCGCCACCGTGCAGAGGCTCAACGCCGAAGGCCGCATCCTTGCCTATCACGATCGCTCGGATGGTGGCCTGATCGGCGCCGTATCGGAAATGATGTTCGCCAGCCGCGTCGGCGTGTCGCTCGATATCGACGAGGTCTGCATCGAACGCCGCCGTCGTGCCCGTGAGGAAGACGAGCTGTCGCCCGAGGATGTGGCACGTGGCGAGAACGGCCGCGTGATGGGCGTGCTGTTCAACGAGGAACTGGGCGCCTTGCTGCAGGTGAAACGCAGCGACACGGCGGCCGTGATCGCCGCGTTCTCCAACGTGGGCATCCGTAGCGAGCTGCACGTGGTCGGCAGCCTGAACCACGACGACCGTCTCAAGATCAAGAAGCGCAACCGCCTGCTGCTGGACGAGCCGCGCGTCGAGCTGCAGAAGGCCTGGAGCGAGACCAGCTGGCGCATCCAGCGCCTGCGCGACAACCCCGCGTGTGCTGATGCCGAGTTCGCCCGTATCGAGGATAGGCACGACAAGGGTCTATTCGCCCAGCCGACCTTCGAACTCGGCGACAACGTCGCCGCGCCCTTTATCAACACCGGTGTGAACCCCAAGATCGCCATCCTGCGCGAGCAGGGTGTGAACGGCCAGATCGAGATGGCCGCCGCGTTCACCCGTGCTGGCTTCTCCGCCATCGACGTGCATATGAGCGATCTGATCGCTGGCCGCGTCAGCTTGGCCGACTTCCAGGGCCTCGCGGCCTGCGGTGGTTTCAGCTACGGCGACGTGCTGGGCGCCGGGGAGGGCTGGGCCAAGAGCATCCTGTTCAATGAACGGGCGCGGGCCGAGTTCGATGCCTTCTTCCACCGTGCCGATACCTTCGGTCTTGGCGTCTGCAATGGCTGCCAGATGATGGCCAACCTGGCCGGCATCATTCCGGGCGCCGAGGCGTGGCCCAAGTTCACCCGCAACCAGAGCGAGCAGTTCGAGGCGCGCCTGACCATGGTCGAGCTGCCCGAATCGCCGTCGCTGTTCTTCGGCGGCATGGCGGGCAGCAAGTTGCCGGTGGTGGTGAGCCATGGCGAGGGTTTTGCCAACTTCGGCCAGCAGGGCGAGTTGAAGAAGGCCATCGTCGCGATGCGCTATGTCGACAGCCACGGCAAGCCGACCGAAGCCTACCCGATGAACCCGAACGGCAGCCCCAAGGGCGTCGCCGGCGTGACCACGCCGGATGGTCGTTTCAGCATCATGATGCCGCACCCGGAGCGCGTGTTCCGCACCACGCAACTCTCCTGGCACCCGGAACACTGGGGCGAGGACAGCCCGTGGCTGCGCATGTTCCGCAACGCGCGTCGTTGGCTGGGCTGAGCCGCGGCAGGCTGAAGAAAAAAGGAGCGCCTCGGCGCTCCTTTTTCATGGGCGATGGTGGATCAGGCGCGCGTCTTGTTCGCCCGGGCCCTGCGCCGGCCTGCCCAACCGACGAGGCCGCCACCTGTCAGCAGCAAGGCATAGGTTTCAGGCTCCGGCACCGGCGCGGTAATGGCATTGAAGGCGATGCGCTGCAGATAGAGGTCGGCTGCACCAAGGTCGGCCTGCTGCATATAGACCGGCACTTCCTCGAAGATGGGAACTTCGATCAGCTGGCAATCGGGATCGGGGGCGCAAGCCGGATCAGGCTGCCATTCGGTGCCGACCTGGACCAGCTCGGTTCCCACCTGTACCTCGATGTATTCGACGGTGCCCAGCGCTTCGGCCGAGCCCCGTAGTACCGGCGCGGTCGGATCGTTGTAGGTCAGCCGCTCCGAGAATGAACCACTGCCGCTGCCGAAGCCGGTCCAGCCCACACCATCCACGCCCATGCCGACACCGCCGGGATGTTCGATGTTGTAGCTGCCGATGAAATCGATGGTGTAGCCGACGATACGGTGGCCCGGCTTGGCATTGAAGGCGAAGCTCGCATCGAAGAAGGCGTGCACGGGCAGCAGCGGATCGCTTTCATTGATGGCGTAGTCGAATAGCGACATCTGGCTGCCAAAATCGATTTCCACACCGTTGCTGGAAGCGCCATAGGTCAGGCTGTTCGGATCGATATAGTTGGTGAAACCATAGTCGTAGAAGTCGATACCAAAGGTGAACAGGTCGGCATCGAAATCCACCGTGACCTGGCCAGAATCGATGGTGGTGGGGATGGCGAGGGCTGCATGGGAGAGCAGCGCACAAGCAATGGCGGGCAGAAGGCGGCGAACAAGCATGACGACTATCTCCTGTGGGTTCTGGTGAAGAATGCCATCAGGCTAGCGTGTGCTTTGCAGAAGTTCCGGTATGTCTGTTGTTGAAACTATTCGAATGTACGAATGTTGGGGCATTACGCACCCGATTCGGGTCAGGCTGGAGCCCTTGCTCGTTCAATGCCTTACCCTGACCAGAGCCACGCTTTCAAAATGACTTTTAACTATGGGTATACATGTCGATTTGCTGAATAAATGCCTCGCATTTTAATGACTAACAATGAAAGCATCGCATCGAACATACCGTTGATCGAATGGTGAATGGCAAGCGACCAGGCGGTCACTGAAAACACCAAGGGCTGCCGAAAGGCAGCCCTTGCTTGCGATCCGCTTAGTGGCGGAATGCGGCTTACTTGATCAGGCGGATGTTGAACGGCAGGCGATAGTGCAGGCCCTTGCTGGCGTTGACCGCTCCCAGAATAAGGAAGACCAGGCTGACAATAGCTAGTGCGAGCAGTGCAAGCTGAATCACTACCACCAAAATCCATCCCAGTACCGGGATGAAAACAAGGATGGAAACCAGGATCCATGCAGGAATGACCACCAGCAACACCGTGATGATCCAGTTCAGAGCTTCCTTGGAGTGGCTTTGCGCCAAGTCATCTTCCTTTTGCGTCAACAAGACCAGCAGTGGCGCGACGAAACCTATGAACGGTAGCAATAGGCCCAGCCATGCTAGCACGGCAAAAGTCGTCGAATCGTTGGACGGTTGGCTAGGTGGTACCGGTTGGACTTCGCTCATCTTGATCCCCTGTTATTTGGATAATCGCAGCAAACTGCCGCGCCATCTTAGAGCCGTGCCAAAGCAAGGGTCAAATTGCCGTCATGCTGGTGTGAGCTGCGCAATAAAAAAGCCGGCGCAGGCCGGCTTTTTACGGGTTGTGGTGCGCAATTAGCGCGTCAGCGTGCCGGTTGGCGAGATCATCGTCAGCTCGACAAACTTGGACCCCAGGCGCTGGGTACCGGTGAAGTCGATGATAAAGCCGCCCAGATCGATGCGCCCCATGCTGGCCATGGCGCCGAGTATGGCCTGGCGGGTCGGATTCTTGCCGGCGCGCTTGAGTGCCTCGACTGCGAGGCGAGCCGACAGATAGCCTTCCAGCACCGCGTAGGTGGGGAACTCGCCGCTGCGCAGCACGGGGCCCGCGTCTTCCTGGAATTCGCGGATGAAGCGCATCTGCACGTTCGACGGGTAGGGGTAGACCTGCGAGATGCCGAGGCCGTGCGCATTCTTGGCGCTGATATAGCGAATCACGTCCTCGAACTGGATCAGCGAGATGCCGTAGAGCTGGCTGGTACCCCCCGCGGCTCGGTAGCGCTTGACGAACTCGGCAGCGGGTTTGGACGAAGCCAGGATCAGCACCGCCTGCGGGTTGGCCTTGGCCAGCTGGCCGGTGGCCTTGGCCACATCGCCGCTTTTCGCGTCGAACTGGGCCTCGATCGCCAGTGTGATCTGCCTCTTTTGCAGCGCGGCCTTCAGTGCGGCCAATGCGGCAGTGCCATCGGCATCGCTTTGCACCAGCGCGCCGACGCGGGTGATGCCCAGGTTGCCGGTCAAGAGCTGTATCGTTTTTTCCAGCTCCTGCGCATAGCCGGTGCGGGTCTGGAAGATATTGGGATTGGGGGATTGGCGCAGCGACTCCGCACCGGAGTGCACGCCGATCAACGCAACGCCGGAATTGGTGAGCACGCCGGAATTGGCGACTTCGGTCGCGGCGGACGCGCCGTAGTAGTTCACCAGCAGCAGCGCGTTTTCCTTGTCGAGCAGCGTGCGGGTGTTGGTGAGCGCGCGTTTGCCATCGCTGGCATCGTCGAGCACCTTGTGGTTGATCACGGCGCCGTTGATGCCGCCGCGGGCATTGATGCGGCCAAAGTACAGCGAGGCGCCGAGCGCCAGCCCCTTGCCGGTGTCGGCATTGAGGCCGGAGGTGGGAACGGACTGGCCGATGACGATCTCCGATTCGGGCGTGCGATCGACTGCTTCGACCTCTTCGTCCTCGGGGGCGGCGATTGTTTGGGACAACACGCCGAGCATCAGGCAGGGCAGCAGGAATTTACGCAGCATCTCAATCTCCTCCCTTGCGCGGCGCGTCTAGCGGCGCCGGTTCGCTATGTTCGGACCATCTTAAATTAATGCCCGCTGATGGTATAGTGGCTGTCCGCCACAACGGGGAATACCTTATGCGCCGCGGAGTCTACGCCGGCAGTTTCGATCCGGTCACCAACGGCCATGTATGGATGATCGAGCACGGCACGCGCGTGTTTGACGAAATGATCGTCGCCATCGGCGAGAATCCGGACAAGAGGTATACCTTCAGCGTAGCCGAGCGTGTGGCCATGCTGAAGGAAACCACGGCGCATCTGTCCAATCTGCGGGTGGAAATCTTCGAGAATCGCTTCCTCGTTGACTACGCACGCGAAGAGAACGCTGATTTCATCGTGCGTGGCATCCGCGAAGCAGCCGATTACGAGTTCGAACGCAAGATGCGCTACGTGAATGCCGATCTGGCGCCGCATATCGACACCGTGTTTCTGATGCCGCCGCGCGAAATCGCCGAAATCAGCTCGACCATGGTCAAAGGCCTGGTTGGTCCCAGTGGCTGGGAAAAGGTGGTGAGCCAGTACGTGCCGCAGCCGGTGTTCGAGCGCCTGGTCGAGTGGCGCGAGCGGCAGAGCGCCGGCTGAGCAGGCCGTCCCCGGCAACCGGGGCCGGGCTGGTAAACTCGGGTTTTGCCCGCCCGACACCGCCATGCCCGAGATTTCCAGCTATATCAATCGCCTGTCCAAGAACGCCAAGCACTGGGCGCGTTGGGCGCGTCGGCAGGGCCTGACCTGCTATCGGCTGTACGATCGCGACGTGCCCGAGTTCCCGGTCATCGTCGACTGGTACGACGGGCGCGTCCATTTGCAGGAATACGACACCGGCTGGGTGCAGACCGACGAAGACCACGAGGCCTGGCTTGCCGAAATCTGGGAGGCGACTGCGCAGGCGCTGGGCGTGAACGAGGAGCAGGTGGCGGTGAAGACGCGTCGCCGTCAGGAAGGCGACGCCCAGTACGAAAAAACGGGCCGCGAAGGCGAGGCATTCACGGTCGAGGAGCAGGGACTCAAGTTCCACGTCAATCTCGATAGCTACCTCGATACCGGCCTCTTTCTCGATCACCGCAATACCCGCGCCCGCGTGCGCGCCGAGGCCGCCGGCAAGCGCTTCCTCAACCTGTTTTGCTACACCGGCGCGTTTACCGTGTACGCCGCTGCGGGCGGCGCGCGCGAGACCATGTCGGTCGATCTGTCGAACACCTATCTGGACTGGGCCGTGCGCAACCTGACGCTCAATGGTCTCGCCGACGGCCTGCATCGCCGCGTGCGGCAGGACGTGTTCCAGTTTCTGACCGATGCCATCGACGACGGCGCGCAGTACGAGCTGATCGTGATGGATCCGCCGTCGTTCTCCAACTCCAAGAAGATGCAGGGCGTGCTCGATGTGCAGAAGGATCACCGCTGGCTGGTCGAGGCCTGCCTGGAGATTCTGGCGCCCGGCGGCACGTTGTATTTTTCCAACAACCTGCGCACTTTCAAGCTCGATCCGGCGCTGCTGCCCTTGTGCGAGGACATCACCGCGCAATCGGTGCCCGAGGATTTTCGCAACAAGCGCATCCACCAGTGCTTCCGTTTCGTGAAGGCATGACGCCACGATCGCGAGCCCGGCGGGCGGATTTCGACAGCGCATTGCGCGCGCCACTTCCGGCTGCGCGACTGGGCGAATGAGCGCTCGCAGGGCTGGTGTGGCCACGCTGTGACTGCCTGATCTGGATTTTGACCGTGAACAACCCGTATTACTCCGAGCCCCTCGTCTTCGTCGATCTGGAAACCACCGGGGCCAATGCCACGCGTGACCGGATCACCGAGATCGGGATTGTCCAGGTCGATGCGCAAGGCGCGCGCGCCTGGTCCAGCCTCGTCAACCCCGGCATTCCCATCCCCAGCTTCATCCAGAGCCTGACCGGCATCAATGGTGAGATGGTGGCGAGCGCGCCGGGCTTTGCGGAGCTCGCCGAGGAAGTGCTGCTGAAGCTCGAAGGACGCGTATTCGTCGCACACAACGCGCGCTTCGACTACGGCTTTCTGCGCAACGAATTCAAGCGGGTGGGTCTCTCCCTACGCAGTCGCGTGCTGTGCACGGTGAAGCTGTCGCGCAAGCTGTATCCAAACGAGTACAAGCACAACCTCGACAGCCTGGTGGCGCGGCACGGCCTAAAGGTCGACGGCGAGCGCCATCGCGCGCTGACCGATGCCGAACTGCTGCTGCAGTTTCTTGAGGCCGCTCGCCGCGATCACCCGGCCGAGCTGATCCACGCCGCCATTGCCGAGCTGACGCGTCAGCCCAGCCTGCCCGCCGGGATCGATCCGCTGTTGCTCGACGACATGCCAGACACCGCGGGCGTCTACATATTTTACGGTGACAACGACACGCCGCTCTATGTGGGTAAGAGCAACAACATTCGCAAGCGCGTGCTCAGCCACTTTGCCAGCGACCACAAGGCGCACAAGGAAATGCAGCTGGCGCAGCTGGTGCGGCGGATCGACTGGCAGCAGAGTGCGGGCGACTTTGGCGCGCTGCTCTTGGAAACCCGGTTGGTGAAGGAATTGCAGCCCGTCTACAACACCCGTTTGCGCGCCACTCGCGAGCTGTGCGCCTGGGTGTTCGCCGAGGGCGAGGAGGGTCTGTTGCAGCCGCGCCTCGTCGGCCTTGATGAGTTCGATTTTCGCGATGAGGAGCGGCCTTTTGTGTTCGGGCCATTTCGCAGCCGGCGCGAGGCGAACAAGCTCTTGGAGAAGGTGGCCGATGGCCTCAACCTGTGCCGTCAGGTGCTGAAGCTGGAGCCGCGCGCCGGCAAAGGCACGCGCGCCTGCTTCGCCTTCCAGGTCGGCCGCTGCAAGGGCGCCTGCGTCGGCAAGGAGCCCGCCGGTGTGCACAATGCGCGTGTGCTGGCGGCTTTGGCCAAGCATAGCTTCGCCAGCTGGCCCTATCCGGGGCCGGTCGGCATACCCGAAGGCGACGAATGGGCGCCGCAGCTGCACGTGATCGATCGCTGGTGTTATCTCGGCACGATCAACGACATGGCCGAGCTGCCCGAGCTGTTGGCTAACCCGCGTCCCGCTTTCGATATCGATAGCTACAAGCTGATCCAGGCCGAGTTCAAGCGGCGCGGCGGCCAGGTGAAGCGGCTGTAGTCGTCGCAAAGGGCGACCGCCGATCGATTGTCACCCGCACATGCTACCTCGCCGGCGCAGAATTGTTGCGTCGCACAAAGGAGGCTCGTCATGCTGGACTGGTGGACAGGCTGGTGGCGCAATGCGCTCAAGCTGGCTGAGATTTACTGGAGCGCGCCGCAGGTGATTGCGCATCGGGTATCGCGCATGGCGCTGGCGGGGCCCAAACCCAGCGCGCGCGATCGGCGCGAATTTGGTGGCATGGTCAGCGAAAAGCTGCTGGCCTTCAGCACCGGTGGCTGGGCCATGTGGCTGGAGCTCTGGCTCTCCGGCTGGCGCGTGCTATGGTCGGGCGGCACGGGTGGCCGCACGCGGTGGCAGCGGGTGCTGGGGCGTGGCATTGCGCCGGTGCATCGTAAGGTGAGCGCCAATGCGCGTCGCCTTGCAAAGACCCCGCTGTTGCCGGTCAAACGCTGACGCACTTCGTCGTCGCCGACGGCGTTTTGTCGCGGCGGATGACAGCTGGTCGCAAGCCCAGGAACTGGTGAAGTCAATGTCATAGATTGCATGGTGTTCCCATCACGGAGACCACCATGCATCCCGTCGTCCTATCCGGCGTCAGCAAGCACTACCGGCTGGGCGAGCTCGATGTACCGGCCATTGCCGGCATCGATCTCGAACTCAACGCCGATTGTTTCACCGTGCTGTCCGGGCCGTCGGGCAGCGGCAAGACCACGCTGCTCAACCTGATTGGCGGCATCGATCGCGCCGATACCGGCCGCATCACCATCCATGGCACCGATCTCGCCACGCTGCGTGACGATGCGCTGTCCGATTTCCGTGCGCGGCACATCGGGTTCATTTTCCAGAACTTCAACCTGTTGCCGGTGCTCACGGCGTACGAGAACGTCGAGTATCCGCTGGTGCTCGCGGGCGTCTCGGCCGCCCAGCGCCGTGCGCGTGTCACCGAGCTGCTCGCCGCAGTCGGGCTGGCGGACAAGGCGCGTAACCGTCCCGGCCAGCTCTCGGGTGGGCAGCGCCAGCGCGTGGCGATTGCCCGCGCGCTGGCGACCAGCCCGCAGCTGGTGCTGGCGGACGAGCCCACCGCCAACCTCGATAGCCACACCGGCGCTGCCATTCTCGAACTGATGCGGCAGATGCAGCGCGACTACCACGTCAGCTTCGTGTTCTCGTCGCACGATCCGCAGGTGCTGGCGCAGGCCGACGATGCCATCCATATCCGCGATGGCGCCATCACCGGCATCGAGCGCCAACGTGCTGGAGCGGTGCAATGAACGCGGCGCCCGGCCCCTGGACGATGGTGCATCTCGCAGCCGCGCTCTGGGTGCTGCTCGCCGGCGGCGTGCAGCTGCTTCGGCATAAGGGCGGCGTGGCGCATCGCTGGCTGGGCCGCTCCTGGCTGATCGCGATGTTGATCGTTGCGCTGTCGTCGTTCGGCTTGCACGGTTTTGCGCCGCAGTGGTTTGGCCTCGGCGCTATCCATTTGCTGTCGCTGTGGGTGCTGTGGTGCATCTGGGCGAGCTGGAGCGCAGTACGGCAAGGCCGCATCGCGCATCACCGCAGCTGGGTGCTGGGTGCCTACTGGGGCGCGGTCGGCGCCGGATTATTCGCCGCGCTCACTCCCGGGCGCTGGCTCTCCCTTGATTGATGTCCAAGTGAGGACAAAACAATGAAAACGATGCAATTGGCGGCACGCAACCTTGCGCGCAATCGCCGCCGTTCCGCCACCACCCTGTTCGCCATGGTGGTCGGCGTGGTCGCCGTGCTGCTGTTCGGCGGCTATATCCGCACCATCAACCTGGGGCTGCAGACCGACTACGTGCGGCGTGCCGGCCACCTGCAGGTGCAGCACAAGGACTACTTCCTGTTCGGCAGCGGCAACCCAGCCGCCTACGGCATCGCCGATCCGGATGCGCTGATTGCCGCGATCAAGTCCGATCCGCTACTGGCCAGCATGCTGACTGTGGTAACGCCGACGCTGAGCCTCGGCGGCATCGCCGGCAACTACGCCGCCGGCGTCTCGCGCACGGTGCTGGGCAGCGGGGTGGTCGTCGCCGACCAGAACCGCTTGCGGCTCTGGAACGACTACAGCTTTCCGGGGCACCCCCGCACGCTGGCGCTCACCGGCACGGCGCCGCAGGCTGCCGTGATCGGCACTGGCGTTGCTCGCGTGCTGCAGCTGTGCGGCCCGCTCAAGGTGCGCGATTGCCCCATGCCGCAGCCCACGCTAGCAGACGGCGCCGCGGTACCGGGCGACATCGCCGCGCTGGCGGCCGCTGATGCACCCGCCGCTGCCGCCGGGTCGGACGGGCCGCAGATCGAGCTCTTGGCCGCCAATGCGCATGGTGCACCGAACGTGGCGCGGCTCGATGTGGTTGCCGCCGAGGTGCAGGGGGTGAAGGAGTTCGACGACCTCTTTGTGCAACTGCACCTGCCCGCCGCGCAGCGGCTGGTCTATGGCAACGAGGCGCCGCGTGCCACTGCCATCGTGATACAGCTCAAGCACACCGCTTTGCTGCCACAGGCCCGTGAGCGCCTGACGGCGTTGTTGAAGGCGCGCTTCCCGCAAGCGCAGCTTGCCGTGGTCGACTTTGCTACGCTCAACCCGCAGTACGGCCAGATCACCGGCATGTTCGCGGCGATCTTCAGCTTTATCGCCTTGCTGATCGGCGTGATCGTGCTGTTCACCGTCAGCAACACCATGAGCATGGCCGTGGTCGAGCGCACCACCGAGATCGGCACCCTGCGCGCACTGGGCTTGCGCCGAGGCGGCATCCGCCGCCTGTTTGTCAGCGAGGGCCTGCTGCTCGGCATCGTCGGTAGCGTGGCGGGCGCGCTGGTCGCGCTGGGCCTGGCTTGGCTGGTCAATCATGCCGGCCTCTCCTGGACTCCGCCGGGCAATAGCACGCCAGTGGCGCTGCAGGTCCGCGTCGCGGGCGAGTGGACCATGGTGATCAGCACTGCCGTGGGCCTCGCGCTGGTGGCCGTGATTTCGGCCTGGTGGCCAGCGCGCCGCGCCGCGCGGTTGGAGATCGTCGAGGCACTGCGCCATGTTTAAGGAGAAAACCATGCAACTATGGCTGGGCTCGCTGATCCTGCTGGCCGCTGCGGCGGTACAGGCCGCCCCCGATGCGCAGTCGTTGCTGGCCGCGAGCGACGCCGTCCGCAATCCGGACCAGTCCTTTGGCCTCACCACCACGCTGATCGAGTATCGCAACGGCAAGCAGCAGGAAACCAGCACGCTGGCGGTCTACTCACGTGCCGAGCGCGGCTCGGGCCAGTTCCGCAGCCTGCTGCGCTTCGAGGCGCCAGCGCGCGATGCCGGCAAGCTGATGCTCAAAAGCGGCAACGACCTGTGGTTCCACGATCCGTCCAGCAAGGCCACCATCCGCATCTCGCCGCAGCAGCGCCTGTTGGGGCAGGCCGCCAATGGCGACGTGGTCACGGTGAACCTGGCTGGCGACTACAGCGCGCGCCTCGCCGGCGAGGAGGACATCATCGATGGCGATCGCCAGCCGCGCCACGCCTACAAGCTGGAGCTTGCCGCCCGCGCGCCGGACGTGACCTACCACCGTATCGAATACTGGCTCGACACCGGCAACAGCCGGCCGATCAAGGCGCGCTTCTACGCCCAGAGCGGCGGGCTGCTCAAGACGGCCTACTATCGGCGCTACCAGTCGCAGTTGGGCGTGGTGCGGCCGACCGAGACGGTGATCATCGACGGGCTCGATCCCAACTGGGTCACGGTGATGCGCTTTGACGACTACGCCTGGCGCGACGTGCCCGAGAGCTGGCTGCAGCGCGACTACCTGCCGCGCTTCAAGCCGCAGTGACCATGCACGCCATGACCCTGCGCGCCGCAACCTTTGCCCTGCTGTGCGTCGCGCCCGTGGCGCAGGCGATCGATGCCGACGATGCGGCGCTGCAGCTGGCGGACCAGCCGCAAGCACCGAGCGCTGCGCCCGAGCAGCGCGACTGGCGGGGCTACGCTGAATTCGCTGTAGGCCTGGCCCAGCCCCGCGCCGAAGCCGATGTGCCGGACAGCGCCCGACTCTCGCTCGACGCGGTGCTCGATACCGCCCTGGCGCCGGGCTGGCGGCTGGTGCTGTCGGACCGGCTCGACGGCTGGGCCTGGTCGGGGCAGGCCGACCGCGCGATCAATACGCTGCGCGAGGCTTATCTGGGCTGGCAGCCCGACGCGCAGACCGCCGTCGATCTGGGGCGTGTCAATGTGCGCTACGGCGCGGGCCTGGGTTACAACCCCAGCGATTTCTTCAAGGTGGGCGCCTTGCGCTCGGTGACCAGCGCCGACCCTCAGGCGCTGCGTGAGAATCGCCAGGGCAGCGTGTTGCTGCGCGGCCAGCGCTTGTGGGATAGCGGCGCGCTGACGGCGATCTGGTCGCCCGAACTCGGGGGCGAGCCCAGCGACGATGGCATCAGCCTCAACCTCGGCGCCACCAATCCGTTTGAACGCTGGCTACTGGTGGCGAGCCATCGCTTCAGCGAGCTGATCGATCCGCAATGGCTACTGTATAGCGAGCCCGGCAGCGTACTTGCCGGGATGAACTGGAGCGTGCTGCTGAACGACGCCATGGTCGGCTATGTCGAGTTTGCCGGTGGCCGCCAGAGCTCGCTCTTGGCGCGCTCGCAAGGCGAGGACGACGCGGCCTTTCGCGCGGCCTGGGTGGCGGGCGCCACCTGGACCACCGCGTTCAAGCTCTCGGTCACCCTGGAGTACCAGCGCGACAACGCTGCCGCGGATGCGGATCAATGGAAAGCACTGCAGAATGATGCGCAGCAGGGGGCTGCGGCCGATTACGCACGTTATCGCCAGCTGTTAGGTACGCGGCAGGCGCTGGCCACGCGCGAGTCCGCCATGCTGTACGCGAGCTGGCAGGATGCCGGCGTGGCCGGGCTCGATCTCGCAGGCTACTGGCGGCGCGATCTGGTCGACGCCAGCTGGCAGGCCTGGCTGCAGGCGCGCTGGCGCACGAGCGTGGCCGATCTGACCGCGCAATGGCTGTATAACCACGGCGAGGCGCTCTCCAACTACGGTGCGGCTCCGGCAAGGCAGCGCTGGCAACTGGCGCTGACCCACTATTTTTGAGAACCTGTTTACGATCTTTTCGCGCCAGCGCTGCCCCGTAAAACGGTCAGGCACAAGGCGTACGACACAGCCAATAACGCTGTTATTGGCAAGGAGTGCAACGCAGTGAATGACCGTTTTTCGGGGCAGCCCTTCGGGTTCGCGACATTGCCGACAGCGCACGGCGTTACGAGCCGCTGCTGGTACCCGTACCACGGCGCGCCTCGTGCCGTGCTCGCTATCAGCATTGCCGCGAACGCTGGCGTGAAAAGATCGTAAACAGGTTCTAAGTGGAACAACGATGAGTCTGAGGAGCGTTTGGGCCATTCGGCATTGCACACCGGCGATGCCGCACTGGCGTGGCATCACGCTGCTGCTGATCGTGAACCAGATGGTCGCGTTGCTGCTCATCGCCGTGAACTCCCACAACAGCGTCCTCGACAACCTGATACTGGCCAATGCCATCGGCGTCTCGATCTGGAGCGGCCACGGCTTGCTCGAGCGGATACCGCGCATTCCACGCGCGACGGTACATCTGGTTTCGGTACCGGTGGGGGTCTGGATCGGCTTCAAGCTCGCGGCCTGGCTCGGCGTCTACGACGTGACCCAGCTGCTGGTGAATCCGCTGACGCAGTGGCGGATACTGCTGACCTGTTTGGTGATCGCGATCGCCGCCACCGTGGTGATCTCGCTGACGATACGCAATGCGGAGTATCGCGCAGAGCTCGCCGCCGAACAGCAGCGCGCCAGCGACGCGCGCGCGGCCGAAGCCGGCGCCCAGCTCGCATTGTTGCAGGCGCAGATCGAGCCGCATTTCCTCTTCAACACGCTGGCCAACGTGCAAAGCCTGATCGCGCAGGACCCGCCGTTGGCGCAGACGCTGCTGGGCCACCTGAACGGCTATCTGCGCGCCAGCCTCGACCGCACCCGCAGGCCGGTGGCGACGCTGGCCGACGAGCTGGAGTTGGTCACCAAGCTGCTCGCCATCGCCCAGGTGCGGTTGCAACAGCGGCTGCAATATCGGCTCGAGGTGCCCGCAGCGCTGCAGGCCGCACTGCTGCCACCGCTGCTGTTGCAACCGCTGGTCGAGAACGCGCTGCAGCACGGCATTGAACCCGCGGTGGCCGGCGGCGTAGTGATCGTTTCCGCCCGGCGCGAGGGCGAGTTGCTGCGGCTGGTAGTGACCGACAGCGGCGTGGGCCTGCTCGATGTAGCAGCGAGCGGCGGCGTGGGCCTTGCCAACGTGCGTGCTCGCCTGACCAGCCTGTATGGCGAGGCCGGGCGGCTGACGTTGCACGCCCACACCCCGAGCGGCGTCGTCGCCGAACTGACCCTACCTTACCGGGAGCCATGATGCCGAGTGCACTGATCGCCGACGACGAGCCGCTGCTGGCCAGTCACCTCGCCAGCCGCTTGCAAGCGTTGTGGCCGACGCTGCAGCTTGTCGCCACCGTGCACAACGGGCTCGATGCAGTGGCGGCGCTGGCGCAGCATCAGCCCGACTTTGCTTTCCTCGACATCCGCATGCCCGGCCTCACCGGCCTGCAGGTGGCGGCCGCCGCCGGCCGCACCCGCGTCGTGTTCGTCACCGCCTACGACGAATACGCGCTCGCTGCGTTTTCCGCCGCAGCCGTCGATTATCTGACCAAGCCGGTGGACGACGCGCGCCTGGCTCTATGCGTAGCCCGGCTGCAGCAGAGCGTACGCCCCGATGTCGATCTGGCCGCGCTGCTGGCACAACTGCAGCGCCCGGCCACGCAAACGCTCAGCTGGCTGAGTGTGGGCCTCGCAGACACCACGCGGCTGATCGCGCTCGACGAGGTGGTGTATTTCGAGGCGAGCAACAAGTACACCGACGTGGTCACCGCGAGCGAGCGCCACCTGATCCGCACGTCCTTGAAAGAGCTGCTGCCACAACTGGCCCCAGACCGTTTCGCGCAGGTGCACCGCGGGCTGATCGTGAACCTCACGGCGGTGGCGAAGATCCAGCGGGACCTGTTGGGGCGGCAGTTCATCCACCTGAAGCAGCGCAGCGAGGTGCTGCCGGTGTCGCGTAGTTTTGCGGCGCAGTTCAGGCAGATGTGAGGGGCGGGTTAGCGCCTTCGGCGCGGTGTTTGGGGGCCGGTTCCGCCCGGCGGACGGGTTCATTTCTTTTGCTTCGCCAAAAGAAACGAACCAAAGAAAAGGCGACCCCGCCTTGCGGCCCTCCGGGCTGCCCTCAGTCGGTCGCGAGCCTCTGGTCTCGCTCCACTCCTTCGGCGCTGGCCAAGGGGAAGAAAACCACGCGCCGGCAAGTGCGCCGCAATGATGCGACTTTGAATCCCGTAGGAATGCAAACCAAGGACCCTGCGTGCGCAAAATACAAGACCTGGCCCCAGCTCCCCACGGCGCGGACGGCCGGGGTGGTACGAGCGCGCTGGTGCAAGTGGACGATCATGGGGCCGACTCGGAGGAGGAGGAGCGCAGCTTGGCAAGAGCATGGCGGGCACAGTGCAGCCGCCAGCTGCGAGGACTTATATTATCGTCCGGTACTGGACACCTAGCCACTTGCTGACTAGTGCGGTTCGTGTTCACATTGTATTGTTGAGTAACACGTAACATGGCAGCAATCCTGCAAAAGGCTGGGCTGCTAAAGTAGATGTATCGTACGAGACATAACACCTGACGTAGACATGAGCGGATTTAATATGTCACAAAAAACTGAAACTACTTTTTCTGAACTTCAAAATCAATTGGATCGCGAGCGTCGACTTGTTTCATTTGATAGCTATGACATGACAATCCGGCAGATCTACGATATGTTTTCTGAAGGGGCAATTTTTGTTCCTCCAGAATATCAGCGACAGTTTATATGGAATGAGGCGCGCGAATCTGAGCTCATAGAGTCCATTTTTCTATGAATTCCTGTTCCCAGTCTGTTTATGGCAACAAATTCAGATGCTACATGGGAGATCGTTGATGGGGTCCAAAGACTGTCAACTATTGCTCATTTTGTTGGAGAGTTAAACCTTTTATCGGCCATAAACAGAAAAACACCGCTCAAGATTGCTGAGCTTGAAAAGTTAAGTACGTTGAACGATTTGTCATTTGCCGAATTACCCAAATCAATGCAATTGATGTTTATGACTCGTCCAATTAGGGTGACGGTACTCAATGACAAGAGTGACCTTAATGTTAGATTTGATTTATTTGAGCGCCTAAATACTGGCGGCGTTCTGCTTACGAACCAAGAAATACGCAACTGTATTTACCGAGGGCCATTCAACGAATCTCTGAGAAAAATATCCGCTCTTGATAGTTTCAAGAAAGTGGTTAAATTGCGAGAGAGTGACTCAAAAAACGGGACGGCAGAAGAATATGCACTTAGATACTTTGCCTATCTAAATAACTACAAGAATTTTGAGCATAGTGTCAAGGGGTTTCTTAATGATTACATGAAAGAAAATTCGAGCCGGCCACTATCAAATGCACAAATCAATCTATGTAAAAAAACGCTCTCTGCCCTTGCAGATGCGTTTCCAGAAGGGCTCAAGCGAGGTAAGGCCACAATAACCTCCGCAAATCTTTTCGAAGCACTTTCGGTTGGGACGGCGTTGGCTATTGAAGAAGGGATTAATCCTGATTGCGGTAAACTTCAAAGATTAATTAAAGATCAAAAGCTAAAAACTCTTTCTACCGCAGGGACGAATAACAAACGAATGGTAACCGGAAGAATCGAATTGGTGCGTGATTTCCTTCGCTGATATGCCATTGAAGATATCAAGAGTCTTGATAGACGATAGGCTGCGGGAAGTACGGGCATTGCTTTCGTTTATCAAAGTATACGAGTCCAAGGAAACTCCGCCAAAAGACGCAGAGGAAGTAAAGATTATTCGCGGTATGTTTTATGTCCACTTGTACGGTGCCCTAGAGCAATCGCTCAACGACGCGGTGACGAGTTTTCTGCAAGCTGTAGCCGATCTTGGGCCTAAAAATAGAGAATTGGCGCTCCACTTCCTGCCGACCGCTATGAATTCTCAATTCAAGAGTCTTTCTGATGAAAGAACGGATAAAAAATGGAAAAGACGCGTTGATTTTGTAAATTCTATTCAATCTGACGAGGCGTGTAGAATCGAGAATTCCGTATTTGCCATTCATCTGCAGAGCTCTAGCACGGAGACGTTGGCTCAGGTTGCAAGTTATCTCGGAGTTTCAAGCAGTCCCTTGTTGCTAAATCCAGATAGACACTATATCGATGAAGTTGTTGCTAAACGTCACCAAGTGGCGCATGGACGAGCCAACCCATCTACTATCGGAGCACGTGGTCGCGCTGCTGAGCTAGAGCTTCGCCTTGATGCGGTTGGACGCACGGTGGATCTTTTTATTGGGTTGCTAGAAAATCATTTCCAATTGTATGCATTTCTTAACCCCGATGGTTACGCGCGTCTCGCCATGACTAATTTGCCAGATGCTGCATAATGGATACCGAATTGGTCCGCGAGCGTGGTGAGGGGCTTGCGTTTCGCCATAATGGCAATACTCGCACGCCACCCGACCCCCTTAGAGGCGCCGAGCGAGGAACAAGCGGGGCGGGGTTTCGGCAAGCACTGTTTGAGCGCAGCGAGTTGCGCAGGTACCGACTCGATTGTCTACTGGAGGGAACCCAAAGGCGTGGATGGGGGCATCCTTTCAGCAACTTCACGCTCTGGCAGCCATACCGGCACGTGGTTTTCCTCCCCTTGGCCAGCGCCGAAGGAGTGGAGCGAGACCTTGGCTCGCGACCGACTGAGGGTAGCCCGGAGGGCCGCAAGGCGGGGTCGCCTTTTCTTTGGTTCGTTTCTTTTGGCGAAGCAAAAGAAATGAACCCGTCCGCCGGGCGGAACCGGCATCCAAACACCGCGCCGTAGGCGCTGAGCATGTGATGCTTCTGTAAAGATGCGAGAAATCGTGGTCTGTCCCGGTTTTCTCGAAAGTCTCCAGGAGATACGTTATTCACTCTTGGTTGCTTTGGTCAGCTGGGGTTGCTTACCAGCGTCAAAGACAGCGTGCTTCTTGACGGCGGTCACGAACCCGGGAGTGCCATAGGCATCGAATGCGGTAAGAAGCCGGTCTTGGCTTTGAAAATGAATCCCCATTTTTTGCCAATACTCCATTGAAGTCGCAAAGTTCTTGTTTGCAATTGCTTGGTCGCCTTGCTGGGCCTGTAGAATGCCAAGTTTGGCGTGAAGAACCGCGATTTCATAGTTTCTTGCATTTTTCCGTGGTTCAGGCTTCATTTCAAATGCCCACTTTATGGCCCTTTCTTGCGCGTAGGCTTTGGCGGCAATAGATATGTCTGATTTGTAGGCTTTATCCGCTTCCATAATTTCATGGGCCGGAATTGACAACATAAAACGATACAAACGATCTACGTCTGTTTCAGGCGGCGGAGTTCTCAGCTTTGCTTCTAGGTATGGCATGAACCACAATGCAATGCTTGCACCGACAGTTGCTGCAAAAAGGTGCGTAAGTAGCGGACGAATCTTTCTCGCTGTGGTCATGTTCTTGATTGTCTGGCTTGATGTGTAGGAAAGGAAAAACGGCAGCCCGTCAACGAGCTGCCGTTTTTATCGAGTGAAAGATGGATCAGGCCAGCACAGCCTTGATATCGCCATCCGCCGCAATCGTGTACTTCTGCCCGGTCTCGACTATGGCGCGGCCATCAAACTGGGCCACCTTGTAGATGGTGCCGAAGCTGAAGGTCGGTGCTGCGGCGCCTTGGCCGCCACAGACTTCGGCGCCACGACGGACGTTGTCGGCCATCCAGCCCGGCAGGCGCAGGTGGTAGGGATTGCGCTCCACTTCACCCACATGGCAGGCGAGCGCCGCGATCAGGTCGGCGGTGTCGGCGTTGCCGGTGGCGATCAGCGCGTTCGGCGTGTCCATCTGGCGCCAGAATTCGGACAGGCCTAGCACGCAACGGTGGCCGACCTTGGCCAGCGCGTCGATCACCAGGTAGTGGGTGCCGATGTGGGCCGAGTGATAGTCGTTGTCGTGCGGGAATACGCATACGGCCGGCTGGTATTCCTCGATCAGGCGGGCGATCGCGTCCACTTTCTCGGCCCAGGCGGTCGGGTCGGCATCGCGGGTCTTGGTGCCCACGCTCATCAGGCCGCCAGGAATGGTCTCGCACAACTCCCAGCCCAACAGGTCACAGGCGTTCTTCAGTTCCGTCCAGCGCTCGGGCTGGCGCTTGAGGTTGGAGCCTTGCGTCACCGCCACGTTCACCACCTTGAAGCCCGCTTCACGGCCCAGGCGCAGCGGCAGTGCGCCGATGATGCATTCGTCGTCCGGATGCGGCGCGAAGATCATCACCACGGGCGCATTGGCAGGCAGGGCCGGCGGCTGCGGCACGTTCAGGCCGTCCAGCGAGGAAAACAGCGGGCCGGCGGTCTGCAGCAACTTGTCGTGGGCGGCAACGAGATCGAGGTAAGGATTGCTCATCGAAGGGGGCTCCATGGGTAGGTGGCTCGAGGCCGCTAGATGCTGGCGAGTATAGGCGTTTTGCCGGGGCCGACCAAGGCGGGGGGCGGGCAGGTAGCGGTGTTGGTGGCGGGTTTTCGCCGCCAGCTCGCCCGGTTCACGAGCCACTCCTGACCGTGGCCAGTGGGGCGCTCATCCGTCGCCGCTGCGGCCGCGATACGCCATTTGCTTGCTGCGCCGGCTCGATTTGTCGGCCATACAGGCATAATGCAAACGATTTCTGACTGAGGGTGCACGCAATGTGGCAGTACTTTGGCGGTTCCTACATCGTCACCGCGCTGGGCCTGGCCGCTGCCTGGGCCCTGGGCGGCTGGGGCGGGCTCTGGGTGGCGTTCAACCTGGCACTGCTGGAAACCAGCCTGTCTTTCGACAACGCGGTGGTCAATGCCTCGGTGCTCAAGCACTGGGACGAGAAGTGGCGTCGCCGCTTCCTCGTTTGGGGCATGCTGGTGGCGGTGTTCGGCATGCGGGTGGTGTTCCCGCTGGTGATCGTCGGCGTGATCGCGTGGATGGCGCCGCTGCCGGGGCCGGTTTCGCTGTACCAGTGGCTGAGCACGGGCAGTTGGCCGGCCAGCGATGTGCTGTCGATGGCCATCGTTAATCCGCATGAGTACGCCAGCATCCTGCAGTCGGCGCATATCGAGGTCACGGCCTTCGGCGGTGCTTTCTTGATGCTGGTGTTCTGGAACTTCTTTCTCGATCACGAGAAGGACGAGCACTGGTTCAAGCCGATCGAGCGCGTGCTGGCCAAGCTGGGGAAGGTGGATATGGCGGCCATTTTGCTCTCCATCCTGATCCTGCTGGGTGTGGCGAATCTGCTGCCCGAGGTCGATGGCTATCGCTTCCTGGTCGCCGGGTTGTGGGGCGTGGCGGTATACGTGGCGGTCGATGGCATAGGCAGCCTGTTGGGCGACGACAACGCCGCCGCCAAGACGGGCTGGAGCGGCTTCCTCTACCTGGAAATCCTCGATGCCTCGTTCTCGTTCGATGGCGTGCTCGGTGCGTTTGCGCTGACCAAGAACATCTTCCTGATCGCCATTGGCCTCGGCATCGGCGCCATGTTCGTGCGCTCGTTCACGTTGCTGCTGGTGTACAAGGGCACGCTGTCGTCGCTGCGCTACCTGGAGCACGGCGCGTTCTGGGCGATCGGCGCGTTGGCAGCCGTGATGCTGCTGGCGGCACGCTGGCATATCCCGGAAGCCATCACCGGCGGCGTGGCTGCGGTCCTGATCGTGCTGGCGGCCATCCATTCGTGGTGGGTGAACAAGCGGGAAAGCGCGCTGTCCGGATCGATCTGAGCGTTACGCCTGCCCAAAGGAAAAACGCCCCGGTTGGGGCGTTTTTCATTGCTGGGATCAGGACTGCGGTTTTTCCGGGATCGGTTCTCCGCGCGTCTTGTGCATGGAGTAGAGCACGCCGGCGAGCAGCAGGCCGAAGGTGACCACCAGTGAGATCGGCGATGGAATCTTGTAGTCCACATACACGAGGCCGATCTTGATGCCGATAAAGATCAGCACGATGGCGAGCGCGTACTTCAGATAGTGGAAGCGGTGCACCATGGCGGCGAGCGCGAAGTAGAGTGCGCGCAGGCCGAGGATGGCGAAGATGTTCGACGTGTAGACGATGAACGGATCCTGCGTGATCGCGAAGATCGCCGGAATGCTATCGACCGCGAAGATCAGGTCGGCCGCTTCCACCATCAAGAGCGCCAGGAACAGCGGTGTCGCGTAGCGCCCGGCGGTCAGGCCCACCTTGCTGCCGTCGACAAAGAAGTGGTGGCCTTGCAGCTTGGGCGTCATCTTCAGGTGCGATTTCAGGTAGCGGAAGATGCGGTTCTGCTCGATATCCGTTTCCTCGTCGTCCGAGAGCAGCATCTTCACCCCGGTGAACAAGAGGAACGCGCCGAACACCAGCAGGATCCAGCTGAATTCGTGCACCAGCGCGGCACCCAGGCCGATCATCACGGCGCGCATCACGATGGCGCCGAGGATGCCCCAGAACAGCACCCGGTGCTGGTATTCGCGCGGCACCGCCAGGCTGGTGAAGATCAGCGAAATCACGAACACGTTATCCATCGACAACGATTTTTCGACCAGGAAACCGGTGTAGTAATCCATGCCGGCCGTCGCGCCCTTCTGCCACCAGACGAAGCCGCCGAAGGCGAGGCCGGCGGCGATATAGAAGGCCGACAGCTTGAGGCTCTCCTTCACCCCGATCTCGCGGTCATCCTTGTGCAACACCCCCAGATCGAAGGCCAGGAGCGTGATCACCACGGCGGCGAACACGCCCCATATCCATAATTCGGTCATCTTGATCCCTGTTATCGTTACGTTATGCCGCCCCCTGTGGCGGCGAGGAACAGATAGCCCAAAACGCCCAGAGTTCCCCAGATGTTCATCGACAGCCACTGCCACCTGGATGCCCCGGAGTTCGATGCCGACCGCGATGCGGTGGTGGCGCGCGCGCGCGCGGCCGGTATCGTTCAGCAGGTGGTGCCCGCCATCACCGTGGCCACCTTCGATCAGACACTGGCGATGCGTGAACGCTACGGCATGGCGCTCGCGTTCGGCCTGCACCCCATTTACGTCGCCGAGCACCGCGACGCGCACCTCGATGTGCTGGCCGAGTGGCTGAAGCGTGAACCACCGGTGGCCGTCGGCGAGATCGGCCTGGATTTCTATGTAGCGGGCCTGGATGCCGCGCGCCAGATCGCGCTGTTCGAAGGGCAGTTGAAGCTCGCGCGTGATTTCGATCTGCCGGTGATCGTGCACATCCGGCGCAGCCAGGACCCGGTGCTCAAATACCTGCGCAAGTGGCAGGTGAAGGGCGGCATCGCGCACGCCTTCAACGGCAGCCGCCAGCAGGCCGAAGAATTCATCAAGCTCGGTTTCGCGCTGGGTTTCGGCGGCGCGATGACCTACAGCGGTTCGCAACGCATCCGCCGCCTTGCGGCCGAGTTGCCGCTGGAGTCCATCGTGCTGGAAACCGATGCGCCCGATATCGCGCCGGCCTGGTTGGCGGGCTCGCCGCCGGGGCGCAACGAGCCGGGGCAGTTGCCGCGCATCGCCGGCGTACTGGCCGAATTACGCGGCAGCGCTGTGGCCAGTATCGCCGAGCAGACCTATGCCAACACGCTGCGGGTGCTACCGGGGCTGGCGGCAACGCTGGGGTAGCAATCCGCAAGGCTGCTCACGAAAGGGCGATGCGTACCTCGGCCAGCGCTGAGGCGACCGTGCCGCGCGCCGCCTCGTTGCCGGCGTCGAGCACCGCCTGCAGCGTGCCGCGATTCGCAGCCAGTGCCGCGCGGGTTTCGCGCACCGGCGCCAGCATGCGTTCGGCACAGTCGATCAGATGCGCTTTCACCACCCGCTCGGACAAGCCACCACGACGGAACTTGGCCTTGAGATCGTCGACGAAGGGCAGGTCGCGCTCGAACACGGTGAGCAACTGGAATAGCGGATGGCCGTCGGTCTCGCGCTCGGGCAATCCCACCTGGGTGGCCGATGGCAGCGCTGCGATCACTGCGGCGATGGCGTCGGCATCGGCAGTGAACGGGATGTCGAGCGCAGCCCGCGGCGCGGCGAATGGCGTGCGCGTGGGCAGCAGCGCCTGCGATTCGGCCAAGAGCTTGCGTCCGGCTCGGGCGTTGACCGCGCGGATCACCTGGTTGGCGGCAGCCAGGGCTTCGGTCGAAGCGGCGTGGGCGGAAACCAGTTGCGGCTGCAGGCCGGCGAGCAAGGTGGCGGTGGCACCGGCTTGGATCGGGGCGATGGAGTGCAGTGCCTGCTGCAGGGTGGCGAGCTCGGGCACCGCGCGGCGATTGAGCAGCGTGACGCGAGTCGGATCGATGCCGACCGCCAGATGGTCGGCAGCCAGATCGAGCACCTGCTCGTCGGTCTCACCGTCGAGCAGCAGGTATTGGTTGTGGCGATCCTGGAAGAACAGCCGCTGGCGCAGCGTACTGACGAGATGACCCAGCGTGAGCGGGCCGGCGTGGCGTTCGGCGCAGAGGATGGTGGCTTGCATGATGATCGGTCCCTTGTTGTGGGCCACCGATCCTGGGACGAGGGGCTGTACCCCTGAAACAATCATGCCGCCTGGATCGGCGGCATGGTGTGTACAAACGTTACCCTGACCGCCTCCTAGAGATAGGAGCGGTACCAGAACGCCGAGCGGAGCGTGAGGGGCAGGGGTGCGTTTGCGGTCTTCATGGTCTGGACTGTGCACCCTGCCGTGTGAGGGCGGCTATGCGGGATTACCCGTAGCGAAGTGAGCGTGATGACTCACTCGACTGAAGCCCCGAATTGGCGCCGTGTTGGTGACCACAGCACAGCGGTGACTTTGCCCCTGAGGTGGGTAGTACTGATTTGCAGGGGGAGATCCGGGTTGCTGTCCATAGCCACGGTGTAAGCGTTGGGGATCGATGTAGAGATGACTCTTCCTGCAACTTGAACGCTGCGTTCTGGGATTTCGAAAATGACGATGTCGGTAGTTGAAGGGTTTAAGCTTCTTGTATCCACAAGCATCAGGTCGCCGGGCAGTATGGTAGGTGACATGGTTGAGGCGGTCATCCTGAACATGCTGTATCCCAGCAGACTTTCTCGGTAATGGGTCAGAACGTAACCGTAAAGCCACGAGACTACTAGCCAGCCAAGTAGCACATACCATCTTGCATACCAGCGAGCTGTGTTCCTTCCTTGGCGCAAGCCTAGAACCAGGCTATCCGCTATGGAAAACAGCAGCAAGAACAGCGCCATGCAGATAAAAATGGTAGCGCCGTGGACGCGAGACAGCTGCCCGGCAACGCCGAGGGCCAGCAGCACGATCAAAAACGTGAGCGCTGGCAACATGAAACGCCGTGCCTGACCTAGATACAGGTGCCCAGCGCCGGGAGCTAGAGTACCCAAAACGGCGGCGGTGATACCGCTACGGATGTGCATAGGTGGCTCCGGCTAATGGTCCATCACGAAACGCATCGACAGATCAATGGCTGTCACATCCTTGGTCAGCTTGCCAACCGAGATGCGGTCGACGCCGGTCTCGGCGATGGCGCGCAGCGTCGTGAGATCGACGCCGCCCGAGGCTTCGAGCACCGCGAGGCCGCCGGTACGACGCACGGCTGTGGCGAGATCGGCCAGGCTGAAGTTGTCGAGCAGCACCGAGGGCGCGCCAGCTGCGAGCGCCTCATCGAGCTCCGCAAGGTTCTCCACCTCGATCTGCAGCGTGACGTGCGCCGGCGCGATGGCGCGGGCCGAGGCGAGCGCCGGCGCGATGCCGCCGGCGGCCATGATGTGGTTTTCCTTGATCAGGATGCCGTCGTATAGGCCAACGCGCTGGTTGGCGCCGCCTCCGACCGTGACTGCGTATTTCTGCGCGCGACGCAGGCCGGGAATGGTTTTGCGGGTGTCATGCACCACGGCGCGGGTGCCGGCGACGGTGTCGGCGTAGACGCGGGTGGCGCTCGCCACGGCGGACAAGAGCTGCAGGAAGTTGAGCGCACTGCGCTCGGCGGTGAGGAGCGCGCGGGCGGGGCCGGCGATCTCGCACAGCAGCGTGCCGGCGGCCACGCGCTCGCCTTCGGCGACAAGCCAGTTCACGCAGGCTTGCGCATCGACCTGGCGAAAGCACTCGTCGAACCAGGCGATGCCGCAGATCACCGCATCCTCGCGCGCGATCACCGTGGCGCGGCCCTGACGCTCCGGGGCGATCAGTTGCGCGGTCCAGTCGCAGTCGCCGACATCCTCGGCAAGGGCGCGGGCAACGTCGGCGGCGATCAAATGGGGCAGCGGCAGCGTGGGCATGGCGTATCGGCAGGCAGGGGAACGGCCGCCATTGTCCGGCAAGCGTGGGGCGTTGTCAGCCGGGCCAGCACAGCGGCGCAATGGCGGCGGTGAGTTCATTGATGATGCGCGCCAGTGCCGCAGCGTCGTCGCCTTCGGCGCGCAGCGTCAGCACCGGCGTGGTGTTGGATTTGCGGATCAGGCCGAAGCCGTCGGCGTATTCGATGCGCAGGCCGTCGATTTCGCTCGTCGCCGTTGCGGTCGGGAAGATGGCCGTTGCCTTGATGCGGGCGAGTTCGGCGGCGGCATCGTCCACCGCGATCTGCAGCTCCGGTGTGCTGTGGCAGGCCGGCAGGCGTGCGAGTTCTGCATCCAGATCGAGCCCGGCCCCGACGAGGGCGGTGAGGCGGGCTGCGGCGTAGAGCGCGTCGTCCACATTCCAGCCGGCGAAGGCGTAGTGGCCGGAGAGCTCGCCGGCCAAGAGGGCGCCGCGTGCCTTCAGCTCGCGCTTCATATGGGTGTGGCCGGTGGGGATGGCGGCGCAATGGCCGCCGGCTGCCGTTACGCAGCGGGCGACCAGGCGGCTCGATTTCACGTCGTGCAGCACCAGCGCGCCGGGGTGGGAGGGCAGCAAGGTACGGGCGAATACCGCCAATAGGGCGTCGCCCGGGACGAGGGCGCCGCGCGCGGTGACAACGCCCAGCCGGTCGCCATCTCCATCGAACGCCAGGCCCAGATCGGCACCGGTGGCGGCGACGCGCGCGACGAGGTCGACCAGCGTGCTGGTGTCCTGCGGATCCGGGTGGTGATGCGGGAAATGGCCGTCGACCTCGCAGTAGAGCGCATCGACGCCATGGCCCAGTGCGCGAAACAGATCCGGCGCGATGGCGCCGGGAACGCCGTTGCCGCAGTCGATCACCAGTTTCAGCGCCCCGGGCTGCGGCACCGCGGCGCAGAGGGCGGCGGTGTAGGCCGCTGCGAGGTCGTGGCTGGCGTAATGGCCGGGCTGGGTCGCCTCGCGCAATTGGCCCGCAAGTATGCGTTGCGCCAGCGCCTGCAGCGCCGCGCCGCCCATGGCCTCGCCGGCCATCATCAGCTTGATGCCGTTGTAGTCGGGTGGATTATGGCTGCCGGTGACCACGGCGCCGCAGCCGCCCGCCAGCCGGCTCGCGCCGAAATAGAGCAGTGGCGTGGCGGCAAGGCCCAGATCGATCACCGCGATGCCGCTGGCGGTCAGGCCATCGATCAGCGCGGCGGCGAGCGCCGGGCTGCTGAGCCGGCCATCGCGCGCGACGGCATAGCGGGCAAAGCCTTGTTCCTGCGCCAGCGTGCCCGCGGCCAGACCGATCAGGCGGGCAGCGGCAGGGGTGAGCACATCGGTGCGCGCGCGCACGTCGTAGGCCTTGAACAGGCGAAGGTCGATGTCGGCCATGGCTGGGTTTACCTGGTCAGCACCGGCGCCTAGCTGCGCATGGGCGCATGGTGCTGGAAAAAGCGCATCAGCACATTGGGCAGCCAGATCAATCGGCCGGGCGGCGGGCCTGACACGAATCCGGCATGGCCGCCTTCCCTGGGGCGTAGCAGCGTCACCATGTTCGAGACCTCGTCCTCGTCAGGCAGGCTGGCGGCGGGAATGAAGGGATCGTTCAGCGCATGGATCATCAGTGTGGGCACGGCGATCTCTTTGAGCAGCGGCTTGCTGCTGGCTTGCTCCCAATAGTGTTCGACGCTGTGAAAGCCATGCAGCGGCGCGGTGACGAGCTCGTCGAACTCGCGCAGCGTGCGCACCCGCTTCACCCGATCGCGGTCGATGAAGGGGTTGTCGGTAATCTTGAGTTTTTCCAGCGTCTTGCGTCGCATGGTACGCAGGAACTCGCGGGTGTAGATCTTGCGGTTGAGGCCGGAATCGAGCGCATTGCCACTGGCTGCGAGATCGACCGGCGCACAGATGGCGGCGGCGGCGGCAATGTAGGCATAGGCCTGGGCACCGGTTTCACCGAGCCACTTGAGCAGCGCATTGCCGCCGAGCGAAACGCCGACCGCGTAGATGGGGGCGTCCGGGTAGCGCTCGCGCAAGCGGGAAAGGATCCAGCCGATCTCGGCCGAGTCGCCCGCGTGATACGAGCGCGGTAGCCGGTTGGGTACATTGCCGCACGAGCGAAAGTGTGGCACCACGCCGCGCCAGCCCTTGGGATACAGGTACTGGAACAGGGAGCGGGCATAGTGGCTGGTCGAACCGCCCTCCAGGCCGTGGAACAGCACCACGATGGGGGTGCCGGCCCGGCCATCCACCCAGTCGACGACCAGGGTATCGAGATCGGGCGTGACCCAGGCTTCGCGGCGATAAGGCTGATGACGCCGCCACATGAAGACGGCGGGGTAGATCGTTTGCGCATGGCCACCGGGCAGCCAGCTGGGCGCGCGGTAGGGCGGCAGTTCGAGTCGGTGTTCGCGGTGCATTGCAGCGATCGTCGGGACAGTGCCGACAGGCTAGCCGATGCGGCAGGTTGCGGGAAGTGAGGCGTACCCTTGCCGTCGCGCCCGCTGCACAGCTGTTGCGGCCTGGCCGGGCGCGCACTGTGGCTTGCGGCGTGCGCGAGTGCCCGGCACAGTGACGGCCATCCCCTCCCAGGCGGCTCGTCATGCCCACGCTTTCAGCGCTGTATCGTTACCCGCTCAAGTCCGCCCACGGTCACAGCCTGATGCAGGCGGAGCTGGGGATGGCCGGCTTGCCGGACGATCGGGCGTGGATGGTCGCCGATGAGCGCGGCCGCTTTGTCACGGGGCGTGAACTGCCGCAACTGGTGACGATCACCGCCAGCGCGCACGAGATTGGGCTGCGCTTGTCCGCGCCGGAGCATGGCGAGGTCTACGCGCCGCGCGAGGCTTTCGTCCATGGCCATCCGGCGCATGTCTGGGGCACTGATTTCGGTGCCTGGCATGGTGCCGACGAGGCCGATGCCTGGCTGTCGCACTTGATCGGGCGACCGGTCCGACTGCTCTACACCGGAGCGACGCAACGGCGCGCGCAGCATCATCCGGAGGTGCCGGTCTCGTTTGCCGACGGCTACCCGCTGCTGGTGATCGGGTCGGAGTCGCTGCGTCAGCTGTCGGATTGGGCCGGTCGGGATTTCGAGATGGCCCGGTTCCGCCCCAACCTGGTCGTCGATGGCGCGGCGGCGTTCGCCGAGGACGGCTGGACCCGGCTCCGGATCGGCGAGGCGGTCGTGCGCATCACCAAGCCCTGTGGCCGCTGCGTATTCACCACGGTCGATCCTGAAACCGGCGCGAAGTCGCGCGACCAGGAGCCGATCCGCACGCTGGCGCGCCATCGCAAGCAGGGCGGTGAGGTGGTGTTCGGCATGAACGCCATCGTCGAGACGCCGGGCCGGGTGGCGGCGGGTGATGCGGTGATTCCGCTCGAATGATGCTGCCCATCGAGCTGTCTGATTTCCTGACGGCCTACCGCGCCGCGTTCGATGCGCTCGATGGCGAGGCCGTGGCGGATTTCTACCACCTGCCCTCGGGCATCGTCAGCGCCGAGGGTTACACACACTGGCCGGACCGCGCTGCCATCGCGCGCAATATGTTTGCGTTGTGCGCGCTTTATCGCGAGCACGGCTATGCCGGCGCAACGTATGACGTTGTCGCGTATCTGCCACAGGGTGAGCAGGGGGCGGTGCTCGATGTGGCGTGGAAAATCAGCCGTCATGGCGGTTCAGCTCCCTGGTGTTTTCACACCACCTACAACTTGTTGCACACACAAACTGGCTGGCGTGTTCTGCTCTGCACCGCTTACGAAGAGCAGCGGCTCGATCGCTGAATCACAGACTCTCAAGGAACAACTACCACCATGGCCGGAACCAGCCTCTTAGCCCTGATCGATGACATCGCGACCATGCTCGATGACGTCGCCGTGATGACCAAGGTCGCCGCCAAGAAGACCTCCGGCGTACTGGGTGACGATCTGGCGCTCAATGCCGAGCAGGTGTCCGGCATCCGCGCCGAGCGCGAACTGCCGGTAGTGTGGGCCGTGGCCAAGGGTTCGTTCAGGAACAAGCTGATCCTGGTACCGGCGGCGCTGGCGATCAGCGCGCTGGAAAGCTGGCTGCACGGACGCGGTTACAACATCCCGCTGATCACGCCGTTGCTGATGCTGGGTGGGGCCTATCTGTGCTTCGAGGGCTTCGAGAAGCTGGCGCACAAGTTCCTGCACAGCAAGCATGAGGATGACGCGCACAAGGCCGAGCTGCACGAGGCGCTGGTCAATCCGGAAGTCGACCTGGTTGCGCTGGAAAAAGACAAGATCGAGGGCGCGATCCGAACCGATTTCATCCTGTCGGCCGAAATCATCGTGATCTCGCTCGGTGTCGTGGCCAGCAAGGCCTTCGGCACGCAAGTGGCCGTGCTGTCCGGGATCGCCATCTTGATGACGGTGGGGGTGTATGGCATCGTCGCCGCCATCGTCAAACTCGATGACGCGGGCTTCTATCTCGTCGCCAGGCAAGGCGGCGGCATCGCTGCTGCGCTGCGTACGCTCGGCCGCGGACTGTTGGCGTTTGCGCCGTGGCTGATGAAGAGCCTGGCAGTGATCGGCACCGCGGCCATGTTCATGGTCGGCGGCGGCATCCTGACCCACGGCCTGCCGGGGGCCCACGACGTGATCCATCATGCGGCCGAAGCGGTGCATGCGGCGCCCGGCGTAGGCGGTGTGCTGGCCGCGATCGCGCCGACCGTGCTCGATCTCGTTGCCGGCATCATCGCCGGTGGCCTCGCGTTGCTGGTGGTCAAGGCGGGTTCCGGCGTGATCGGCAAGTTCCGCAAATAACGCGCCATCGGCCTGAAAAACGCCGGCCTCATGGGCCGGCTTTTTTTGGGCGGTGCTATTCGTGTGCGGTATAGACGCGGCCGATCAGGGCAGGCTGCGACCGTCGTACTGCGTGACCGGCAAGGCATTCAGGTCGACATCCTCCAGGCAGCGCACGTTGATGGCCGCCATCGCATTGCCGTGCGGATCGACGCCTTCGCCATAGGGGTGCATGCCGCATACCGGGCAGAAGCGATGGCGGATCACGTGGCGATTGAAGGTGTAGCTGGCGATGTCCTCGTCCGGCGTCAGCAGCGTGAGCGCGGCGCGCGGCAGAAACCACATCAGCGCGCCCTTGCGCTGGCAGATCGAACAGTTGCACGACACCACGCCGGTGAGCTCGCCCTCGGCTTCGAAGGCCACCCGGCCGCAATGACAGCTGCCACGGTATTTCATAGTGCAGTCCTCGCATTCAATTGCATGTAGTCCGTCGGCATTGACGACAGGCCCTAGGCCGGCGCACCGAACAGCAATTGCCTGATGTCTTCAGGCGCCTCGTACTTTCTCCTGCCGATCGAATCGAGCCTCATCGCCAGGGCAACTTCGACAAAATCGTTCAAAGCCTCCTCGGAATCGAGGTGGTTGTGCTTTCTATCGAATGAGGCCAGTTTCCTGATGACGCCGGGGTCGCCATAAATGGCGATTCTTGCTTTGGCGTCGGCCAATCTCGCCAGCGCGGCCGATTGGTCGGCATGAGGCTGCACTCGTGCAAGTTCGGCGACGCACTTCAGGAAGTCGACATAGGACTGCGATCGTATTTCGGTTTTTTTCGCCGTTTTGTTGCTGTTTCTGCTGAGGCGATGATTCACGAGGGCCATCAGCAGTGCGGTGCTTAAAGCGGTGAGGGCGACCCAGATTTCGGTAGTCATGGTCATGCGGCATCCTTGATTCGGCTGGTCATTCCTCGGCAAACGCCTTGGCCAGGTGGCGCGGGTTGTCGATCTCGGTGCCGCGCGCTAGCGCAACGCGATAGGCCAAGAGTTGCAGCGCCACGCTATAGAGTATGGGATCGAGATCGCGCAGCGTAGGCGGCATGCGGATGGCGTTGAAGCGCTCGCCCGCCGCGAGCGCGGTGTCGGACAGCACAAACAGCTCGCCCTGGCGCGAGCGCACTTCCTGCAGGTTGGCCAGCAGTTTTTCGGCATGGCGGTTCCACGGCATGCAGGCCACCACCGCAAGATCGCGATCGACCAGTGCCAGCGGGCCGTGCTTGAGCTCGCCGCCCGGATGTCCCTCTGCGTGCAGGTAGGCCACTTCCAGCATCTTCTGCGCGCCTTCCAGTGCGATCGGATATTGCTGATGGCGGGCGGTGTAGAGCAGCAGCGGGCGCTTGGCCAGCTTATGCGCCCACTGCGCCAGCTGGCCCTCGCGCTGCAGCACGTCCTGCACCGACAGCGGCAGCTGCGCCAGCATCGTTTCCACTTCGGCGAGCTCGGCCGGTGTGAGGTAACCGCGTTGTCGCGCCAAGCCCTGGGTCAGCAGGTAGAGCGTCAGCAACTGCGCGGTGAAGGTCTTGGTCGAAGTCAGGCCCACTTCGGGGCCCGCCGCCGTGCAGTTGGCAAAGTCGGCCAGCTGCGCCAGCGTGCTGTCCGCGTTGTTGGTGATCGCCAGCGTGATTGCCGCGCCTGCGCGCTGCGCATGGCCCAGGCTGGCGACGGTATCGGCGGTTTCACCCGATTGCGAGATGGCGATCACCAGCGTGTTGGCCGGCATCGCGAGCTCGCGAAAGCGGAACTCGCTGGCGTGTTCGGCCTGAGCGGGCAGGCCGGCCAGCGCTTCCAGCCAATAGCGCGCGGTCAGCGCGGCTTGATAGCTGCTGCCGCTGCCGATCAGCAATATATGATCGATGCCGGCCAGCACACGGGCCGCGTCCTCATCCAGCAGCACCGACAGATCCGGCGCATGCCCGGTACGCCCCAGCGTATCGGCCAGCACGATGGCCTGTTCGCGGATTTCCTTTTCCATGTAATAGCGGAAGAAATCGGGCGCGGCGCGATGGTCGCCGACCCGTTCTGGCGTGCGTAGCGCGGGCGTGCCGTCCCGGGCGATCACCTCGACGTGGCCATACAGCAGGCGGGCAACATCGCCATGCTCCAGCTTGGCGACCTGGGGCGCGATCGCCACCAGGGGGGCCAACTGGTCGGAGACGGCCGAGCAGTCGTCGCTCGTGGCCAGCATCAGCGGCACATGGTGCGATGCGCAGACGATCTGGCCTGGATGTCGCGCGCTCGTTGCAATAAAGGCAAACACGCCTTGCAGCTGGGCCGAGGTTGCGCAGGCCGCCAGCAACAGGTTGTGAGTGGTGCTCAGATGCCATTGCAGCAAGGCGGCTGCGAGGTCGGCCGGATAGAGGCTATGCGCGGCGTAGCCGACGGCATTCAACAGCTCTGCCGTTTCCGCCGCATTGGCGATGGCGCCGCGCCAGACCAGCCCGAACTCGCCCGTGACGACGCTCGCCTGTTGCTGCGGGGATTCCCAGTCCAGTCGCAGCAGCGCAATGTGCCCCGGCAATGCGGGTGGCTTGGGCGTCCGCGTTGCCGTGCGCGCAAGGTGTTTGTCCTCCTGACTGATCCAACTGGCGCCGCGGTAGGTCGCGTCCCCGAGCCGCTCGAGGGCGGTGGCGAGCAGGGGGGCGACCGTTGTGCGACAGGTCAATCCGAACAGGTTGCTCATGGGATGGCGGGCCGTTGGGAGTTGCTTCATCGTAGGCAGTGGTATTCATTTACGAAAGCGCAGCGACTGCGTTCCGTAGCGGCCTTGGCATGGCCATTGCATTGACTGGGCTTTGGCGTTTCCGCTATCGTCCGTGGATTTCCCAAGGCCAGATTCCCATGCCGAAAGCAGCCAAACAGCCCGAGTCGTTCGAGGCCGGCTTTGCCGAGCTCGAAGCGCTGATCGGTGAACTCGAATCCGGCCAGCTGCCACTCGAAGCCTCGCTCGCCGCCTACCAGCGCGGCCAGACGCTGCTGCAGTTCTGCCAAGGCAAGCTCGCGGACGCCGAACAGCAGCTCAAGGTGCTGGAAAACGGTGAACTCAAGCCGTTTTCGCCACAGGAGGGCGCATGAGCGATTTCAAGTCGTGGATGCAGGGCGTGCAGGCCCGCATGGAAGACACACTTTCCGCCGTGCTGCCGCGCGCCGACCACCTGCCGGCCCGATTACATGAAGCGATGCGCTACGCCGTGCTCGATGGCGGTAAGCGCGTGCGCCCGCTGTTGGCGTTCGCTGCTGGCGAGCTCACTGCGGCCTCGCCGGAACGGCTGGCGTATGCCGGCGCGGCGGTCGAGCTGATCCATGCCTACTCGCTGGTGCACGACGACATGCCGGCGATGGACAACGACGTGTTGCGCCGTGGCAAGCCGACCGTCCATGTTGCTTTCGACGAGGCGACCGCGCTCTTGGCGGGCGACGCGCTGCAGACCGCCGCCTTCGACGTGTTATCGCATCACGCATTGGCCGACCAGCCGGCCACCCAGCTCAAGATGGTCGGCATCCTCGCCCGCGCGTCGGGTAGCCTCGGCATGTGCGGCGGGCAGGGCGTCGATCTTTACAGCGTCGGGCAGACCTTGACGCTGCCTGAACTCGAGCTGATGCACATCCTCAAGACCGGTGCGCTGATTCGCGCGGCGGTCTTGCTCGGCGCGCATTGCGGTGAGCCACTGTCGGACGAAGAGCTCGCGCGGGTCGACCATTTTGCCAAATGCATGGGCCTCGCTTTCCAGGTGGTCGACGACATCCTCGACGAGGAAGCCGACACCGCCACGCTGGGCAAGACCGCCGGCAAGGACGCCGCCAACAATAAACCCACCTACGTGGCCCTGTTGGGTCTCAAGGGCGCCCGTGACAAGGCGGCCGAACTGCAGCTTGACGCCCGTGCGGCGCTGGCGCCGTTTGGCGCGCGCGCAGAGCGCCTCTTGGACCTCGCTGACTATATCGTCGCCCGTAGCCACTGAATTCAAATCAATGACGATGTCCTTTCTCGATTCCATTGCCTGCCCGGCCGATCTGCGCCGCCTGGAGCGCCGCGCGCTGCCGCAGGTCGCGGCCGAATTGCGCCAGTTCCTGCTCGACAGCATCAGCCAGACCGGCGGCCACTTTGCCTCCAATCTCGGCGCGGTCGATCTCACCATTGCGCTGCATTACGTGTTCGATACGCCGCATGACCGGCTGGTGTGGGATGTTGGCCACCAGAGCTACCCGCACAAGGTGCTGACCGGCCGGCGCGAACAGATGCACACCATGCGCAAGCAGGGCGGCCTCGCCGGCTTTCCCAAGCGCGAGGAAAGCGAGTACGACACCTTTGGCGTAGGCCATTCCAGCACCTCGATCGGCGCGGCGCTCGGTTTTGCCGAGGCGGCCAAGATCAAGGGCGAGCAGCGCCGCGCCATTGCCGTGATCGGCGACGGCGCGATGACGGCGGGCCAGGCGGTCGAGGCGCTCTTTAACGCCGGCCATCGCGATGTCGACCTGCTGGTCATCCTCAACGACAACGAGATGTCGATCTCGCCCAATGTCGGCGCGTTCAACAACTACCTGGCCAAGCTGCTGTCGGGCAAGTTCTACAACGGCTTTCGCAATGCTTCGGGCAAGGTGCTCGACGTGGTGCCGCCGCTGAAGGAGCTCGCCAGGAAGGGTGAGGAGCACGTGAAGGGCTTCTTCTCGCCGGCTACGCTGTTCGAAGAGCTGGGTTTCAACTACATCGGCCCCATCGATGGTCATAATCTCGATGCGCTGGTGACTACGCTTGCCAATATCAAGAAGTTGTCCGGACCGCAGTTCCTGCACGTGGTGACCAAGAAGGGGCAGGGTTACAAGCTTGCCGTTGATGATCCGGTCAAGTACCACGCGGTCACCCCGTTCACCCCGGAAAACGGCATGGCCGGCGGCAAGGGCGGCGGCAAGGTCAACTACACGCAGGTGTTTGGCGACTGGCTGTGCGATATGGCGGCCAGCGATGACAAGCTCGTCGCCATCACGCCGGCGATGCGCGAGGGCTCAGGCCTCGTGCGCTTCGAGCAGGAATACCCGACCCGTTATTTCGACGTGGGTATCGCCGAACAGCATGCGGTGACCTTTGCCGCGGGCCTGGCGTGCGAAGGGCTCAAGCCTGTCGTTGCCATCTATTCCACCTTTTTGCAGCGCGCCTACGATCAGTTGATCCACGACGTGGCGCTGCAGAACCTGGACGTCACGTTTGCGATCGACCGGGCTGGCCTCGTCGGCGCCGATGGCCCCACGCATGCCGGCTCGTTTGATCTGTCTTTCCTGCGCTGCGTGCCGAACATGGCGGTGCTGGCGCCGTCTGACGAGAACGAATGCCGGCAGATGCTGGTGTCCGCCTATCGCCACCCCGGCCCGGCGGCGGTGCGCTATCCGCGCGGCACCGGCCCTGGCGTCGCGCTCGATCCCGCCCTCACCGGCGTGCCCTGGGGCCGTGGCGAAGTCCGCCGCACGGGCGCCCAGGTGGCGATACTTGCTTTTGGCACGCTGCTGGAGCCTGCGCTCAAGGCCGGCGAGGTGCTGGGAGCGACGGTGGCCAATATGCGCTTTGTAAAGCCGCTCGATGTCGAACTCGTGAAGCAACTGGCCGCAAACCATGCGCTGCTGGTCACGGTCGAAGAGAACGCCATCATGGGCGGCGCCGGCAGCGCGGTGCTCGAAACGCTGGCCGCCGCCGGCATCAGCGTACCGGTGCTGCAGCTGGGCCTGCCCGATGGCTATGTCGATCATGGCGAGCAAAAGCAGCTGCTGGCCGATTGCGGTCTCGATGCCGCGGGTATCGAAGCCAGCATCCGGCAACGGCTGGGTTGATCATGGATGGGCTGATGCAAATGGGGCTACTGGCATTGGGGCAGTTGCCCGCACTGGCGGTGCTGCTGGTTGCCCTGGTACTGCTCATCATGCAAAAACATCGTCCCGCTGGTCGCGGCTTTGCCTGGGCGGGTTTGGTCTGTTACCTGCTGGCGACGGTACTCAAGCCGGTGTTCACCGTGTTGCTGATCCGTTCCGACGTCATGACCGGGATGGAAATGCAGCAACGCCTGCTCTACTCCGGCATCGCTGCGGGCATAGAGGGGCTATTGGTGCTTGCCGGCTTGGCATTGCTGCTGACGGCCTATTTCCTGGCCTCTCGCAAGCGTTGATGCGCGCCCGCGTCGCGGGCTATGAGACAATCGCCATCATGAAATCGATACCCCGTGGCCGCTTCATTTCCGTAGAAGGCGTCGACGGCGCTGGCAAGAGTACCCAGCTGCTGTGGTTGGCGCGTTGGCTGATCGCGCGTGGCATACCGCTGGTGCGCACGCGTGAGCCGGGCGGCACGCCGCTCGGTGAAAAGCTGCGCGAATGGCTGCTGGCCGAACCGATGCATCTGGAAACTGAGGCGCTGCTGATGTTCGCCGCGCGCCGAGAGCACCTGGCGCGGGTGATCGCGCCCGCGCTGGAACGCGGCGAGTGGGTGTTGTGCGATCGTTTTTCCGACGCGACCTTTGCCTACCAGGGCGGCGGTCGCGGCCTGCCACGCGAAAAGTTCGAGGCGCTGGAGGATTGGGTGCAGGGCGCGGGCGCCGCACGCATCGAACCTGATCTGACGCTGCTCTTCGACGTGCCGCCGGAAGTGTCGAGTGCGCGTCTGGCCAATGGCCGCGAGCTCGACCGTTTCGAGCGCGAAGCGGCCGATTTTCACGCTCGCGTGCGCGCGGCCTACCTGGAACGCGCTGCGGCCGCGCCCGATCGCATCCGCGTGATCGACGCCTCCGGCAGTATCGAGGCCATCCAGGCTAGGCTCGAAGCCGCGTTGCCGCTCTGGTTGGATCTCGCCGCATGATAGGCGAGCCGCTTTATCCGTGGCAGCACGGCGCCTGGCAGGAATTGATCGCCGGCACCGCCCGCATGCCGCACGCGCTGCTGCTGACCGGTGAACCTGGCGTGGGCAAGCGGCGGTTCGCCGAGCGCCTGGCGGCCTGGTTTTTGTGCGAGGCCCCCAGCAAGACCACCGAGCCGTGCGGCGTGTGCGAGGGTTGCCGCTGGTTCGCCGCGGGTAATCACCCGGACTATCGCGTGCTGGCACCGGCCGACGAGGCCGACGACGAGGAAGAGGGTAGCAAGCCGAAGCGCAAGCTGCCGGTGATTGGCGTCGACGACGTGCGCGAGCTCGCCGACTTCGTCAACCTGACCACGCACCGTGGCGGTGCCAAGGTGACCGTGGTCTACCCGGCAGAAAGCCTCAATGCGGCGGCGGCCAATGCCTTTCTCAAGACGCTGGAAGAACCGCCGGCCGGCGCACAGTTCATCCTGGTCGCGCATCACTGGCGCCGATTGTTGCCAACGATACGCAGCCGTTGTCGCATCTACCCCTTGCCCATGCCCGATCACGCCGCAGCCGCTGGCTGGCTGGCCGTACAGGGCGTGGTGAACCCGGAGTTGCATCTGGCGCATACCGGCGGCGCGCCGCTGGCGGCGCTGGACGACGCGCACGCCGAATGGCTGCCCATGCGCGAGAGCGTGCTGGGACACCTCGCCAATCCAGGTGCGCTCGACGTGCTGGCCGTGGCAGCAGAACTGGAAAAATCCAAGCTCGATACGGCACTGGTGATCGGCTGGCTGCAAAAATGGGTCTACGATCTGGTCAGCGTGGGGCTATCGGGCAAACTCCGCTATTATCCCGATTGCAAGGATGAGCTGACGCGGTTGTCGGTCCGCGCGCCGCAGCTGGTGAAATACAGCGAAACGCTGCAGGCCGCACAACGGCTGGCACACCATCCGCTCAACCTGCGCCTCGTTTACGAATCGCTGCTCAACGATTATGTGGCAGCGTTCCGGGTGAGCCGGGCCAAGGGATAGACGAAGGAAGACGACTGATGGAAGCTCCAAAGCCGCAGGCCACCCGGCCTGGCGTGTTATCGCTGAATATCAAGGAAAAGGCCGCGCTCTACGCGTCCTACATGCCCTTTGTGAAGAGCGGTGGCATCTTCATCCCCACCAACAAGCCTTATCGCCTCGGCGACGAGGTGTTCATGCTGTTGTCGTTGTTGGACGATCCGGCCAAGATCGCTGTGTCCGGTCACGTGGTATGGATCACGCCGCAGGGTGCGCACAACAACCACCAGCAGGGCATAGGCGTGCAGTTCTCCAGCAACGAGGCCGGTGCCCAGGCGCGCAACAAGATCGAATCGCTGCTCGGCGGCTACCTGCAATCGAGCCGCACCACCCACACGATGTGACGCTGGCGCCGACCCGGTTTGCGCTGCAATCCCACCCTGGCCCCTACGACACCTGGCCGCTGACTTCGGCGCTGCTGCATGACGGCGAGCCGACGCGCGTGAGGCTGCCCGGCTATGTGCTGCTGGCGCAGTACGAAACGGTGGCCGGCCTGCTCTTCATCACCGATTACGACTGCCCGTTCGAGGAAGCCACTGTATTCACGCTGTATGCGGCGGATCTGTCGCGGCGGCTGGGCCGCAAAGAGTTCGTCGTACCCTACGGCAGCTGGTCGTTCAAGGCGCTGGACTGGCTGGATGCGCGCAATGCGCTGGTCCACTTCTACGGCGATGAATGCTGGCATTTGCAATTGCCAGAGCTGCGCTGGTGGCGCCCGGCGATGCGCTGGCATCGCCTCGGTGCAGGCATCATGACCGGCGCCGAAGCGGCTGCGCTCGGGCTGCGGCATAAAGCGCGGTAGAATCGAGGCTCACCCTCGCTGCCTGCCGCCATGTTCGTCGATTCGCACTGCCACATCAATTTCCCCGAGCTTGCCGAGAACATCGACGAGCTGCTCGCCAACATGGCGCAGAACCGGGTCACGCACGCGCTGTGCGTGTCGGTGAACCTGCCCGAATGGCCCAGCGTGATGGCGCTGGCGGACACTTATCCCAATCTTTATGCGTCGGTCGGCGTGCACCCGGACTACGAGGATGTCGAAGAGCCGACCGTTGCCGGCCTTGTCGAGTTGGCGCAGCAAGCTCGTGTCATCGCCATCGGAGAAACCGGGCTCGACTACTACCGGCTTGAAGGCGATCTGGAATGGCAGCGCGAGCGTTTTCGCGTGCATATCCGCGCCGCTCGCGAGACCGGCCTTCCGCTGATCATCCATACCCGTTCCGCGTCCGAGGACACCATCCGCATCCTCAAGGAGGAGCGTGCCGATGAGGTCGGTGGCGTGATGCACTGCTTCACCGAGAGCTGGGAAGTGGCACAGGCGGCAATGGAACTCGGTTTCTACATCTCGTTCTCCGGCATCGTCACCTTCAAGAAGGCCGAGGAGCTCAAGGAAGTCGCCCGCCGGGTGCCGCTGGAGCGCATGCTGATCGAGACCGATTCGCCCTATCTCGCACCGATGCCGTTTCGCGGCAAGACCAACCAGCCGGCCTGGGTGAAGCACGTGGCCGAGCATATCGCCGACCTGAGGGGCGTGCCGCTCACTGAGGTGGCAAGCGCCACCACCGCCAACTTTTTCAAGCTGTTCAGCCGGGCGGCGCAATGAGCGTCGAGGTGCTGCTGCTCGGCGTCGGCTCCTCCGGGGGCTCGCCGGCACTGGGCTGCAGCTGCCCCACCTGCACCTCGCCCGATCCGCGCAACCACCGTACCCGCGCGTCTGCGGTGATCCGCAGCGAGGGCAAGACGCTGCTGATCGATACCGGGCCGGACCTGCGCTCACAAGCGCTGCGCGCGAATCTGCTGCATGTGGATGCTGTGCTCTACACCCATCCGCACGCCGACCATATCCATGGCATCGACGACCTGCGTGCTTGGTGCTGGCTACAAAAAGCCGCGTTGCCGGTCTACGGCAACACGCTGACCATCGAGCACATCAAGAGCCGCTTCACCTATACGCTGCTGCAACCCAATGAATACTGGGATAAGCCGGTACTCACGCCCATTGAAGTCGACGTCGAGCCCTTCGCCGCCGCTGGCGTGCGCGTGCAGCCCATCCCCTTGCTGCATGGCCGTTGGCCCATACTGGGATTTCGCATTGGTAATGTTGCCTACCTGACCGATGTCTCGGAGATTCCGGAAAGCAGCTACGCTTTGCTGCAAGGGCTCGACGTGCTCATCCTCGACTGCCTGCGCGAAGTGCCGCATCCGACGCACTTTGGCGTGGCGCAATCGCTGGCTGCGGCCGAGCGCATCGCCGCGACGCGCACGGTACTGATCCACATGACGCACGAGCTCGAGTACCACGCCTTGAGCGCCAGATTGCCCGCCGGGATCGAGGTGGGCTACGACGGCATGTGCATCGACGCCTGATCGAACGGCAAGCACAGGAGATAGGACCATGGACGACGAAACCCAGCTGTCGGTACTGGGCCTGCCACTGTTTCCCTGCAGCAGCGACCCGGTCACCGGTTTCGAGCGCGACGGTTATTGCGCCGAGTGTGCCGGCGATATCGGCCAGCACACGGTGTGCGTGCAGATGACGGCCGAATTCCTCGCTTTTTCCAAGACCCATGGCAATGATCTGTCCACGCCCCGCCCGGAATGGGGTTTTCCGGGCCTCAAGCCCGGCGATCAGTGGTGCGTGTGCGCCGGCCGCTGGATCGAAGCGCTGATCGAGGGCCACGCACCGCCGCTACTGCTCGGCGCGACACACGAATCCATCCTGGAGCATGTGTCGCTGGAAACGCTGGTCGAACACGCGATCGACCGGCCGGAGTAGTTCAGCGTAGCCCGTTAATCCCCAGCCAGAACACTCCTCCCGCCAGCATCCCGCTGGCCATGCCCGCTGCGGTTTCCAGCGGCGTGTGCTTTTCCAGCACGACGCGTGACCACGCCAGTGGCCCGACAGCCAGCAGAGCGGCCAGCGTGAACACCAGGCCCGAGCCAGCAAGCAGCAGCGCCGTGAAGGTGGCGTAGGCCACGTGCTGTGACAGCTTGAGCCGGTCCGACAACAGCATTCCCAGCAATACCGGCAACAGAGCACAACTGAAACCCAGCGCCAGGCCGCGCGTTGCCGGATCGACCGCGAACCCGGCACTGGCGCCGAGCAGCAAGATTGCGAGGAAGGCATTCCAGCGTGCGCGCTCGTGCGGCCGGCTGGCGTCAACATTGTCCCAGTCACCGCGCCGTACATGCCAGGCGATGAACAGCACGGTCAGCAGCACCATCAGGAGCAGTGAAGCCGCTGCGTAATGCAGCAAACCAGGCGGCGCGGCGCCGAAACAAACGGCAGCGGGCAGGGTGAGCAGCGGATGACCGACGATGGAAATCGCGCGGGCAATACGCCGCATCAGGATCGGCTGTGGCGAGGGATGCGATGCCATCAGGCGGACCGTGGCGAGGCACGGACGGGCATGCGTGCCATCAGCCTGTCGTGCCAGCGTGCGAGTAACAGTAGCGCCACGATCGCACCGATCAGGGCAAAGCCCATGTCGGCCTGGGTGTCCCACTCGTAGCCCTGGGTGCCGAGGAATTCGTCGGCGCCCTGGCCCATGATCACCGCGGCCTGCCATTCGATCAGCTCGTAGAGCGCCGAGATGGCCAGCGTGACGCTGCCGGCGAGGAAGTTGGCCATGGCGCGGTGGGTCACGTAGCCGCCCCGCAGCAGAATTTCGCGCGCGACCAGCACCGGAACGAAACCCTGGGCAAAGTGGCCGATCTTGTCGTAGGGATTGCGATCGAGGCCGAATCCCTGTTCCAGCCAGAAGCCCAGCGGCACGCGCGCATAGGTGTACGCCCCGCCGTAGATCAGGATCAGCGCGTGCGCGGCGATCAGCACGTACAACAGGCTGGTCAGTGGAAAGCGCTGGCGGCTTGCGACAAGAATGGGTACCGCCGCCAACACGGGTGCGACTTCCAGCCACCAGGTTGGCCGGTCATAAGGCGAGATGCCCGATGCAACCAGCGCTACCAGGACCAGCATGCCCAGGACCATCAGCAGGGGACGTTGTGTAGTCATCGATCAGTTCCAGATTGGGTTGAACGCGACAGGATGGCAGAGCAGCCAGCCCCATCCAGCCAGGTGCAGCAGCACGATGGACCAGAACACCAGTTGGTAGCTGCGCTTGCGGCTCTTGTGCCGGAACAGCCGTTGCGCCAACAACGCCCCAGGCCAGCCGCCGAACAGCTCGCAGGCGTGCAGTGTCGCCTCGGAGATACGCCGTTGCCCACGCTCGGCAGCGCCTTTGTCCCGCCAGTAGCAAAGCAAGGTCAGCGCGCTGATGGCAAACAGGTAGATCGGCAGCCAGCCTGGCAAGTGCAGATGGCGCGCGGCCAGTGTCTGCAGCTGCAATGCGATCAGGCCCGGCGCCACGCGCCATGCAACGGAACGATCCGGCCGGCCACTCACCAGTTCGATATCGACGGCGCGGGGCCGGTTCTGCGCGTCCAGCCCCGTTGTGTAGTTGACCCGCATCAGCTCGCTCGGGCGCGGTTGGCCACGGCGGAAGTCATGGATATGGGCGAACACCTGGTCGTTAGAGCGTGTTGGCGTGATGAAGCCATAGCCCTTGTCGTCTTTCCAGTGGGTGAGTCGTCCGGTTTGGCGCACGGCAAGCGGGATTGGGTGGGAACGTCGCGATCTTAGCGGGCGCCGTCGCGCGCTGCCAGCGCAGGCGAAGCGCCGTGCTCTTGCATGCCGCCATGCTTACAGTGGGATGCGCAGGCTATGCCAGCAGCGGTGATACCGGTCGACAACAGCAAAAAGCCCGGCGCTGCCGGGCTCTTGCTTGCACAGATACTGGCTTAGAACGCCGGTACCACGGCGCCCTTGTACTTCTGCTCGATGAACTGCTTCACTTCCTTGCTGGTGAGCGCGGCGGCGAGCTTCTTGATCGGTGCACTGTCCTTGTTGTCGGGGCGGGCAACCAGGATGTTTACGTAGGGCGATTGCTTGCCTTCGATGGCGAGCGCGTCCTTGGCCGGGTTCAGCTTGGCTTCCAGCGCGTAGTTGGTGTTGATCAGCGCCAGATCCACCTGGTTCAGCACGCGCGGCAGCGTGGCGGCTTCCAGTTCGCGCACCTTCAGCTTCTTCGGGTTCTGCGTGATGTCGCGGCTGGTGGCCAGGATGTTCTTGTTGTCCTTGAGCTTGAGCACGCCGGCGCGATCGAGCAGCAGTAACGCGCGCCCGCCGTTGGTGGGATCGTTCGGGATGGCGACGGTGGCGCCTTCCTTCAGATCGGCGAGCTTCTTCACCTTGGTGGAATACGCGCCGAACGGCTCGACATGCACACCGGCCACGCTCACGAGGTTGGTGCCCTTGCCCTTGTTGAATTCATCCAGATAAGGCTGGTGCTGGAAGAAATTGGCATCGAGGCGCTTCTCAGCCACCTGCACATTGGGCTGCACGTAGTCGGTGAAGACCTTCACCTCCAGCTCGACCCCTTGCTTGGCGAGCAGGGGCTTCACGAACTCAAGGATCTCGGCGTGCGGCACGGCGGTGGCGGCGACGGTGATCTTGTCGGCGGCATGCGCGGTAAAGGCGGCGGTGGCGAGAACGAGGGCGAGCAGCTTTTTCATGATGTTCCTTCTTGAGGGCATAGGCGCCACGGGTAGCGGCAAGGTGTGCGTCGCACGGGATGGTGCGGCCGACGTAGTAAAACTACATGAATGCGGAGCGGCTATAAAAGATGTGTTTTTTATATCGATATACGCTTATTTTCGGCTGAAATGGATGACCAGGCGGTCGCCGACCATTTGCAGGATCTGCACCAGGATCAGCAACAGCACCACGGTGATCACCATCACGTCGGTCTGGAAGCGCTGGTAGCCGAAGCGGATGGCCAGATCGCCCAGGCCGCCGCCGCCGATCACGCCGCTCATGGCGGCATACGACACCAGCGTGATCGCGGTAACGGTACCGCCGGCGAGTATGCCGGGCAGTGCCTCGGGCAAGAGCGCGCGCAGCACGATCTGGGTGGTGGTCGCGCCCATGGCCTGGGTTGCCTCGATGATGCCGCGGTCGACCTCGCGCAATGCCGTCTCCACCAAGCGGGCGAAGAACGGCGTGGCGCCGACCACCAACGGCGGTATGGCGCCGGCGACGCCGAGCGAGGTGCCGGTAATCAGCACGGTGATCGGAATCATCACGATCAAGAGGATGACGAAGGGCACCGAGCGCAGCACATTGGTCACGAAGGAAAGCAGCGCGTAGATGGTCGGCTGTGCCAGCAGCTGGCGCTTGCTGGTGAGGAACAGGATCACGCCCAGCGGCAGGCCGAGCAGCACGGTGAACAGCAGCGAGCCGGCCAGCATGGTCAGCGTATCGAGCGTGGCGAGCCAGATTTCCGCCCAGTCGATCAGGGTGAACAGATCGTTCATGCGCGCACCTCCTCGACAGTCAGCTCGCGCGCGGCAAGCTGGGCCAGCGCGGCATCGATGTCGCCGCCGGTGAACGCGACGGTGAGCTGGCCATAGGGCACATCCTTGATGCGATCGATACGGCCTGCGAGGATGCTGAAATCGACGCCGGTCTCGCGTGCGACGGCGCCCAGAACCGGCTCGTAGGTGGCCTCGCCGGTGAAGGTGAGCCGAACGACGCGACCGGGCACGTGGGCGTAGTCGTCCACCTGTTCGGTCTCGTCCACATGCTCGGCTTCGAGCACGAAGCGGCGCGTGGTCGGGTGCTGCGGGTGCAGGAATACCTCGGATACCGGCCCGACCTCGACTACCTGGCCGGCGTCGAGCACCGCGACGCGATCGCAGACCGTGCGCACCACGTCCATTTCGTGGGTAATGATGACGATGGTCAGCCCCAGTTCGCGGTTGATTTCGGCCAAGAGGCGCAGCACCGAGCGTGTGGTCTGCGGATCGAGCGCGCTGGTGGCCTCGTCGCACAGCAGGATCTTGGGGCTGGTCGCCAACGCGCGGGCGATGCCGACGCGCTGTTTCTGCCCGCCAGAGAGCTGTGCCGGATATTTGTCGGCGTGCTCGGTCAATCCCACACGCGCCAGCAGCTCGGCGACGCGCGCCTTGATCGTGGCCGCATCGCGCGTGCCGGCAAGCTTCAGCGGAAACGCGACATTGTCGGCAACGGTCTTGCTCGAGAGCAGGTTGAAATGCTGGAAGATCATGCCGATGTCGCGACGCACTTCGCGCAACGGGGCTTGGGCCAGCGCGGTGATGTCGATGCCATCGACCCGAACCTCGCCACTGCTGGGGCGCTCCAGCAGATTGATGAGGCGCACTAGCGTGGATTTGCCAGCGCCAGAATGGCCGATGATGCCGAAGATCTCGCCGGCGGCGATCTCCAGGTTGATGCCGGCCAGCGCGGGGATGTCCACGCCGGCCACGCGATAGGCCTTGTGGATGTTCTGGAATGCGATCACGAACGCAACCTTGTGGGTCTTGGTTGGCTAGCAGTATGGCTGATCGCCAGGACGGAGAATATTAGCGCTAGCCGTTATAACGACGCAGTATTCCCGCCGCCAGGACGATATTGCAAGGGAATTAACAGCGTTTTGGGCCGGTTTGGTCGGGGCCATTCTTGGCGCGCAGCGGCGAGGGCCAGTGCAGGCTGATTCCCGAAATCCGCGGCTCGGCTGTTCAGCCCGTACACTTGGCCTTGGCCCCTTCGGGGCTGAGGTTGCGGATGGTTTCGTAGAACAATACACATACCGGTGCGCTGTTCGCCGGCCACTTGTTCTGGCATTGGGTCAGCGCGCTATTCGGGTCGTCGGCCGGCGCGCCAGCCATCGTCACCTGCCAGCACGATGCCGTTAGATCCTGGCCCATCACCATGATGCCGGCTGCGTCGGCCTTCTGCATATTGCCGCCGTATTGCTTGGGGTCGGAGGCGTACCAGATGTAACTGGGATGATTGGCGCCGATCACTGGCACCGTGCGGCCCGCTACCGGCTGGAAGCGGGTAACGGTGAGCACGTCGATGGGTGGAAGCTTGAAGTACTCGGCCAGCCACGTGCGCGCCGGCGTGCCGAACGCCACGGTCGGCTTGGTGCCGTTGTCCGCGCCGGCGGTCCATTGCGCCAGCAGCGAGACCGTGTAGTCGCTGAAGTCGTCATATACGCCTTCGAGTGAGGCGCCGGCACTGGCCGGGGCGGCGATCGGTGCGATGTCGACGATGGTCTGGTAGGGGTCGGTAGTGCCCTGCGGTACGCCGTTGGTGACCAAGAGGCTGGCCCAACGGCGGGTGGTCGCGGCCTGCAGGTAATCCTGCGTCTGCGTCATCACGGTATCGGGCGGGAAATGCAGCAGCTGCACCGAGGGATTACGCTGCATGGCAAAGCCCAGTGGCAGGAAGAAATGCCAGTCGCTCTGCCATTTGCCCGCATTCACGATGCGCTGGGCATCGGTATAGCCCGCGGCACCGCTGGCGAGCAGGCCGTTGATCACGTGGCCGTAGTCGGCAGGAACGCCGGTGAGCTGGGCGTAGACCTGGCCATCCTGGGTCAGCACGCCCAGCGTGCCCTTGCCATAGCCGTCGCGCAGCATGCTCATCGTCAGCCAGTGCTTGATGGTGTCTTCCAGCGTCGGCGCCGGGCTGGGGCACTGATTCAGGCAATTGGGATAAGAAAACAGCGCTGCCGCTTGCGCGGGCGTGCCCAGCGGCACGGTGACTAGCGAGGGGGGCGGTTGCGTGGCGCACGCGGCCAGTACCAGCGCCGCGAGCGGGGCGAGTAACCGTTGCATCGTTGCTTTCTCCTTGGGGGCCGGCGCGGGCAGGCGATCACGTGGGTGCGGGGGGAGGCGCAGTGTGCGTCGAGAAATAGCGATTCAGCGATTGCAACACCTCGGTCAGTGCGTCGCACAGCGCAGCGAGGGGCGAGTTGTAGTCGTCGCCTTGTTCGATGGCGTGTTCCAGCGCCGCCGCGGCCGCCGTGAGCTTGGGCGCACCGATCTGTGGCCCGATCGCCTTGAGCGAATGGGCGTGGCGCTGAATCAGCTCGTGCTGGTTATCGGAGCGCGCATGCTGCAGCGTGACGACTTCGTCGGTGTAGTGCTGCATCAAATGGCGCAGCACGGCCAGATAGCGTTCCCGATGCAGCTCCGCCTGCGCCTGGCCGACCGCGAGGTTGATGCCGGGCAGGATAGGCAGTGGCGGCTCGTCCCGCTCGGCGACGGCGACACCCGTCTCGCTTGGTTCGCGCTGGGGGGCGATCCAGCGCGCCAGCGTGCCGTAGAGCGTGTCGGGGCGAAACGGCTTGGCGATGTGGTCGTTCATGCCGGCGGCTCGGCTCCGTTCCCGGTCACCTGACAGCGCGTGCGCAGTCATCGCGATGATGGGCAGGTTTGCCCGGTTCGGATCCTCGCGGATCTGCTGCGTGGCAGTCAGGCCGTCGAGCTCGGGCAACTGGATGTCCATCAGCACCGCATGGTAGCAACGGTGCTTGACCATGTTGACCGCCTGCCGGCCCGTCTCGGCGATGTCGATGTTGACGCCGACGGCATCGAGCAGTTCGGCAGCGATCTGGCGGTTGATTTCGTTGTCCTCCACCAGCAGGACCTGGGCGCCGCGCAGCACCTGTTGAACCTGGCGCTGGGCGGTCAGTACATCGCCCAGCGGGGAGTGCGGCATGGCGTTGCCTTCGAGTTCGGCCAGGGCTTCGGCCAATCTGGGCGCGAGTACCGGCTTGACCAGATAACCATCTGGCGCCACTGGCGGGCGGTTCCGGGTGGCGGCGTCACGATGGTAGGTCGGCACCGCCAACAACACCGGGGTGCGCGCGAGCCTTGCGTGATAGCGGATGCGCGAGAGCAGCCAATAGCCATCCTGGTCCGGCATCTGCCAGTCGGAAATCACCAGGCTGTAGGGATGGCCGTCCGCGCTGGCCTGTTCCATCGATTCGAGTGCGGCATTGGCACTTCCCACCTGCGTGACCAGGGCGCCCGAGCGTTCGAGCAGGCTCTTGAGCGTGGCGCGTGCCATCGCATTGTCGTCGACCACCAGCACGCGGCGCTCGTCGAGCAGGTGTTCTATGCCCTGTGGCTTGGTGTTTTCGACCACATCCAGCCAGACCGAAAAGCTGAAGCAGCTGCCTGCGCCCGGAATGCTTTCCAAGTGCATGCGCCCCCCCATGGCCTCGAGCAACTGGCGGCAGATTGCCAGCCCCAACCCAGTGCCGCCATAACGGCGGGTGATCGATTCGTTGGCCTGCATAAAGGCATCGAACAGCCTGCTCTGTTGATCCGCGCTGACGCCTATGCCCGAATCGGCGACGGCAAAGCGCAGTTCGACCGCCTGCTCGGCCGTGTCGACCACGTTGACCAGCACCACCACCTCGCCGCGGTCGGTGAATTTGACCGCGTTGTTCACCAGGTTGAGCAGCACCTGATTGAGTCGCAGCGGATCGCCGTAAAGCCGGGCGGGCACGTCCGGTGCCACATCCAGCACCAGCTCGATGTGTTTTTCGTCGGCCTTGAGCGCGGCCACGTCGACCACATTGCCCAGCACCTCGTCGAGCGCGAACACCGTGTGTTCCAGCTGCAGCTTGCCCGCTTCCAGCTTGGAGAAATCGAGTACATCGTTGAGGACGGTGAGCAGGGTTTCGGCCGAGTAGCGAATCTTCTCGACGTAATCACGCTGCTTGCGATCGAGCCCGGTGGACAGCGCCAGCGTGCTCATGCCGAGGATGGCGTTCATCGGTGTGCGGATTTCGTGGCTCATCCGGGCCAGGAATTCGGACTTGGCCTGGTTGACTGTCTGGGCCGCGTGCGCGGCGCTGCGTAGCGAATGCATCCAGCTCAGCACGAAGCGATAGCCGAGAAAGGCCATGGCGAAGAACAGGACCGCCAGCACCAAGTACACCGCCGAGGTCGATGCTTCCAAGAGCTGCATCGCCTCATGTACCGGCGTTCTCGCGTCATCGGTCAGCGCGGCAGCGGCGTGCCGGCTCAGCGTGAACGAGGCGAACAAGAACAGATAAACCCCCACGACCAGCATGCTGGCGGCCAGCAGTATCCAGCCCTTGTTGTCATGCGTATCGTCACGGCGATCGACGAAGCGACCATGGCGCCAGCGCATCACGGCCGGCGTGGACAGCGCCAGCAATGGGGCAGTGACGAGCAGCGTCTGAAGGAAGTTGCCTACCCACCAGCCTTGCCAGATGGCAAATGCCGCTTGTATGCCCAGTGCGTTGGTGTGGGTCCAGATAAAGGAGGCGCTGGCGCTGAACACGGCGCTGCAGAACGCCAGCACCAGGAAGAACAGCGCGCCATCTGGCGTACGTAGATCCAGCGACAGCGGCAACGCGCGATAGGCGATCACAAAGAGCGCGGAACCGGCCGGATTGGCCAGCGCGAAGAGCGCGGCCCATTCGACGGGCATGCCCGAATAGAGCGACAAACAGAACGTGGCGAGGTAGGCCGGGATCGCCCCCCACCAGAAACCGAACCACAGCGTCCAGAGCAGGCACAGCGTCAGCGGGGGATAAAACGACACATAGATTTCGATGCCACCGAACGCGAAGGCGACTCCGGACCAGTGTTGCGCGACCACCATGACCCCCAATATCACGCTGATACCACAGCTGATCAGCCAGAGCGTGGTCAGCAGCAGGCTGGGTCGACCAGTCTGGAACGCATCGTGGGCAAGCAAGGGAGCGTAGCGCGTGAGCGGGTTGCCATAGAGCTGGGGTTGGATCGCGTTATGCATGCTCGGCGTAAGTTTAAGTGTGGGGTTTCATGGGGTCATCATGGCTGTTGTGCGAACTGGTGTGCAAGCCAAACGCGCAAAATGCCGCCAGCTATGCCGGTTTGCCAGCTTGAACGGCGGGGGAGATAAGAGGGAAGCGATCTGGCCGGCGTCATTGGTCGGCAGTTGCGAGGTGCCGAGATGGTCGCTGTGGTAGTCGGCCATGCGTACCCCATCCGCTTGTTGCGCGACCTGCGGCAGTGGCACGAAGCCACTTGCTGCTTCGAACATGGAATGCGGGCTGGATGCCGCCGTGGTGCTCGCTGGCGAGCGCATCGCCATCCCACAGGAGCTGCATGGTGCCTTGGCGGTTTTCTGGGTGATGCGGCGGCCGAAGGTGCAGTCAGCCAGGGGACTTCCTACAGGGCGTACGCGTACTCGGTCTTGCCGGCTTCGGTTTCCGCCCAGGTCAGGCGATTGGTGCCATCCCAACTGAAGTGCTGGGTGAGGCCGTTTTGGGTTTTGCGGGTGAGGTTGCCATGCGGGCAAAAGGCAAGGCCCCAAGGCCGATCCATGCGCAGAAGCTACCGGCAGGGCTCTGGCGTGGGGCGTTGTGCAACAAAGCCCATCTGGACTTCGGGGTGATCCGCTCAGGCATGCCATTCAACGCACAAAAGGCCATGCCGGGTCTGAATTTGCAAGACGGTATCCGCCCCCTTCTTCGCGTGGCGTGACACCGCTTAAGGGGGAAGCATACCCGTAAGAACCGCGGTAAGTTCCGTCAGCTCATCTGCTGTGTGCCGATCAACCGGTTCCAAGCTTAAACCGTAATCAATGTCGTACTTGAGATTGAACCGTTTACCACGACGCTTGCAAATGAACACATTCGCTTCAGCAAGAAACACTTCATCGAAAACTTCAAAGATATGCTGTGAGGTAGCTGCATCAACCAAACTGCGGAGTTGTTCATAAGTGAGCTCTTCTAGCTTCATGGAATCCCTCGTAGTTCTTTCTCGCAATCAACGCCCTCCAGCATCTTGTTAATCGATCCTCGTGAGCTTTGAGAGGAGTTTTCGATGCTTTTGTACACATCGTCGCCACTGGCTCCTTTTGCGCGAGCCTTAGCCACTGCTTCTTTCCACTTCAACATCGGCTCAGCCTTTCCAGTCGCGGACGCTTCGCCACCAATGTATAAGCCAACTCTACCCTTTGGGTCATTTATTAGGAGCCGAGCGCGGATTCGGGCTTGATTCCGCAATTTATGAGCAAGTCGTGCACGGTCCTTGGATTTGGCACACTGGCAAAGCTGACTGTCGATTCGTGCTTCTTCACGGAGATACCAGCATCGTGTTTGTATCGGTGTGAGCGACCCTGCTGCTGGATCTGTTGCCCGCAAACCAACAAGGCCTAAGGGGTCAATCCACTCCACAGGGTTTGATCCATAGGCAAATACGTTCAGTCCACCCGCCAATTTGATCGGATCCTTCGACACAAACCGACCAATTTCCGGGTCGTAGTGGCGATGCCGGTTGTAGTGCAAGCCCGTTTCCTCGTCCGCATACTGGCCCTGGAAGCGGATCGGGTTGGCAATGTCGGCTGTCTTGGCCGCATCGCTGATTGCTGCTCTCGCTTCGCCCCAGGCTTTGTATTCCGCGCTCCAGGCAATCTGGCCGGCGTCGTCGGTCAATAGCTGTGGCGTGCCGAGGTGGTCCAAATGGTAGTAGGCCTGGTGTTCCTCTCTGCCTGCTGTGCGATCTGCGCCAGGGGCACGAAGCTGTTGGCTTCAAACAGGTAATGGCGCTGGGTTTTGCCGTCGTGCTCGCTGGCGAGCACATCGCCATCCCACAGGAACAGCGTGGTGCCTTGGGCGGTTTTTTTTGGGGGCGATGTGGGGGCCGAAGGTAGCGACCCACAACAGGACTTCCAGTGGGGCGCTGCCCCGGTTGGTCCTTGGCCGTCTTGCCCCGGGTTTTAAGTTGTGGAGCAGCGTTGGTGTTATAAGTCTGGTAACAGTTTTGTTAGGAGAGCGGAAAAGGATGGGGCGACAAGTTCGATGTTATCAACGTAGTCGCGAGCATCGTCTTCGTCTGACTCGAAATTGTGATCCCAGTAAAAAATCTCGCCTGGTTTTTGTGAGTCAACGCTTAGTAAAAGTAAATCGCCAGAGCCGGTTGAGGCAATTGGTAGCGTATCTTTTGGAATTCTAAGCCCGTATATTTTTAGTGTGTGAAAGATGGAGTCGTAAAACTCCTTTGGGGCATTGAGTGCGAGAAATGAGTTAATGACTCTTTCGTTGGTTTTTGTTTTAAGTATAGGTAGATTTGGAATTCCGCCATTGTTATTTTTTAAAAAAGCGCTGTAGTCAGCTGGAAGTGTGCCCGTGATGGCCTCAAGATTTGCAATGTCTGCATCGCTTGGATTTGGAGTTTCATACATTGCAACTAGCGTGCGATCTAGCTTGCCTTTGCTTTTCTTTCCGGATAGTGTTTGATCCTCTAGGTCGGCCTTGGAAACGCCTAATTTCTTAAAAAATAGATCAGCCATACTGCCTCCGTGTGCCGCATACGGCGGCTCCGCCAGTGTGTTTTACCGCATCGTGAATGTCTTTCGGTATTAACTGCAACTTTCCGTCATGTTGTGAATGATGCCATGTGTATTCTTTTTCATGCGTCATGATTTTGCTGGCGGAGCCGTAACTGTTTTGATTGCCAAAGGCCGCTTTGTTTGCAGGGCGGAAATCGGCGGCGCCCGAAGGTGTCGTCCCCCAAGGGGACTTCCTACTGGGAGTACGCGTATTCGGTCTTGCCGATCGCTGTTTCCGCAGCGATCAGTCGATTGCAACCATCCCAACTGAATTGCTGGGTGACGCCATTGGGGGGTCTTGCGGGTTAGATAAAAATAGGGATCAGGACTTGCTTTGTTCTTTTTCTTTGGAATCCAGCTGAGCCGCGAAGCCAATAGTCCAGCTGTGTTGCCGAAGACAAGATCCGATCCTGATTTATGCGGCTGGGGTTTGTGGTGATTGAATTATTTAAACATCGAAAATTCGATGAAGCTTATTCTTAGGTTTTCAGCTAAGCATAGATCTCGAAATTTTTCCGATACGATGTAAAATTGCTCATTGCTACTATCTCTAACAATTAGGTCCTCTTCGTTCAATTTGACTTTGTCTTGAAGTTTTATTGAGTAATCGTCTACTCTCTCGAAGAGTGGCTTTCTGTTTAAAATTCTGCCAGCAAAGGCCTCTATGGTCGTATCTTCAACCGCTATTGTGCAACTAATGAATTCGATGTCATCTGTTTTTGGGGCGATGATTTCTTTGGCCTTTGTGGAAAAAACAGGGAATGGCAGTGTCGGCTGAAAAAAATCAAAATCTCTTATGTTATTGGGGTTGAAAAAACTTTGAGCTCTTAATTTGAGTGTTTTTGCGCCTCTAAATTTTTCCAGTTCAATCCCAAGAGCGAAATATTTGAGAATGTCTCCGTTGTGGTCTTTGATGTCGAGTAGACATTGTTCGGATTTGTTGGTGCTTTGCATTGAAAACATTTATTTTCTCTTGGTACGGTTCGGGATCTTGGGAGAGGCGCAAGTTAATTTTCCAGAATTCAAATCTGCACGAAGCTTGCTTTGAAGTTCTGATACTTCTTTCTGCGTCCTAACTTTATCCCAGCTTTCGCGGGTCGCTTTGATGTTCATTTCATCTAGCTTGCTTGCGACCATGCGATTGTAGGCAGCATGCTCTTCCGTCCATCCTCGATGGTAACCTTTCTTGCTTGAGTCAATCCCTTCGCATACAGGCATGTACATCATATTTCCTGCGGCATTTATATCCATGCCTGCTTTATCGAAGATGGCGTGATCTTTCAAGGAGTATGGGATGATGTGCTGGCGTTGGTAGCCTTGTTTGGTGGGCATCCACCCAGGGAAACGGTCCAGCCCAAATGGGTCAACCCATTCGGTAGGATTGGGAGCAAATTCGTGGGTGTTCAATCCACCCAGCAAGCCAATCGGATCCTTGCTCACAAACCGGCCAATTTCTGGATCGTAATAGCGGTGGCGGTTGTAGTGTAATCCTGTTTCCTCGTCCGCATACTGGCCCTGGAAGCGGATCTGGTTGGCAATGCTGCTGCTTTCGCGGCATCGCTGAGTGCATCTCTTGCCTCACTCTAGGCTTTGTATTCTGCACTCCAAGCGATTTACCCAATATCGTTGGTCAATAGCTGCGGCGCGCTGAGGTGGGCGACGTGTGGCTTCGGGGTCATGTGGCTTCGGGGTCAGGTCTTGCCTTTTGCCTCATTCGCCTTAGTGAGACTTAAAGCCATGAGGCCATCCAGTTTGCCTGCAACAATCATCGGCGGATTGATTTTTAGACGAGGGTGGATTAACACGCAAAAGGCAAGACCTGACCCTTCTCTGTGCATTCGCCTTAGTGAGACTTAAAGCCATGAGGCCATCCAGTTTGCCTGCAACAATCATCGGCGGATTGATTTTTAGACGAGGGTGGATTAACACGCAAAAGGCAAGACCTGACCCTTCTCTGTGCATTCGCCTTAGTGAGACTTAAAGCCATGAGGCCATCCAGTTTGCCTGCAACAATCATCGGCGGATTGATTTTTAGACGAGGGTGGATTAACACGCAAAAGGCAAGACCTGACCCTTCTCTGTGCATTCGCCTGAGTGAGACTTAAAGCCATGAGGCCATCCAGGTTGCCTGCAACAATCATCGGCGGATTGATTTTTCGACGAGGGTGGATTAACACGCAAAAGGCAAGACCTGACCCTTCTCTGTGATGACCCTTCTCTGACGCAGGTTTTTCCGAAAAGTAGACGCTATTCGTACTTTCCGTTCGGCTTGTATGTAATTCCTTTCGGGTTTGTTTTTTTTATGGCGACAATTAATTCTTTTGATATGACTATGGTTCCGTATGGGTCTTCTGAGCTTCTGGCGATGTGGACTCCGTCAAGTTCACTGTCTTTGAAAACTCTATTGGAGATCACTGTTGGACTTGTAGGGTCGGATGGCAACATTTTGTAAGTATTTGATTTTTCCATGTCAATGCAGCTTATAGAGTTCTTTATTAGAATGGCTGAGTGACTTTTTATGATTTTTCCATTGTGGTTTATTTCTGATTTTATGATGTCAATGTCATCGCATAGGGCTTTTACGCAGTCGATGAATTTTATTGAAAATAACCCAGGACCCCCAGGGAGGTAGTCAAAAACAAAGGGGTCTCCTTCAGATTCGACGGAAAAAAAAGCTGTTTCCCCCGCAAGTGGTCTAGAATCGCCCTCGTAGAAGTATTTCACTCGTGGAGAGCGTGTTCTGTCGTAAATCACAGTGATGTCCTCTGGGTAGTCGTCGCTAACATCAAGTACGTAGAACATATTTACCTCGGGCACGGAGGGACGGAGTTTTTATTTAGAATTGTAGTGCCTTTTCTCAGTGATGCACGTTCTTGTGCCATTAGCTGGGATACGGCTTCCTTGTATTGTGCATTGCTCCATTCGTGGTCTTTGCCGTATTCGTCTATTTCATTCAGCCTGTTGCGAATGGTGTTGCTATAACCAGGGTGACTGCCATTGTGTACTGTTCGCGTTGGGTGCCCTCCTCTGCAGGTGGGCAAATATATGATGTTTTTTGTGTCGTGAACATCGATGCCAGCCTTTTGCAGGGCAGGGTGATTTTCTCTATAAATTGCTTGTGGAATTATGTGGTGCTTTTGCGTGCCTTCAATATCAGGCATGTTGTTGTAGTTCCACCCACCTTGTGGGCGTTTCTTGCCGGGGGCAAGCCCAAATACATCAACCCACTCCACTGGGTTGGGCGCGTATGCATGTGTATTCAACCCGCCCAGCAAACCAATCGGATCCTTGCTCACAAACCGGCCAATTTCCGGATCGTAATAGCGATGGTGGTTGTAGTGTAGTCCGGTCTCCTCGTCCGCATACTGGCCCTGGAAGCGGATCGGGTTGGCGATGCCGGCCGCTTTCGCGGCATCGCTGATTGCGGCTTTCGCCTCACCCCAGGCTTTGTATTCCGCACTCCAGGCGATCTGGCCGGCATCGTCGGTCAACAGCTGCGGCGTGCCGAGGTGATCGACATGGTAGTAGGCCTTGTGCTTCTCTCCGGCCTGCTGTGCGATCTGCGCCAGTGGTACGAAGCTGTTGGCTTCAAACAGGTAATGGCGCTGGGTGTTGCCGTCGTGCTCGCTGGCGAGCACATCGCCATCCCACAGGAACAGTGTGGTGCCTTGTGCGGTTTTCTTGGCGATGCGGCGGCCGAAAGTGTCGTACGCGTATTCGGTCTTGCCGGCTTCGCTATTGGCTGCGACGAGCCGGTTGAAATCATCCCACTCGAAGGTTTGCGTCTGACCGCTGCGGGTCTTGCGCATGAGGTTGCCACGCGCGTCGTAATCAAAGTGGGTGCCTGCGTAATCGCGCAGCAGGTTGCCGGTGATCCTGGGCAGGTTGCTGGGCAGGGTGTTGTCGCTACGGATGCTGTCGACCAGGTTGCTGGCCGGGTCGAAAGCGAAGCTTTCGCTGCCATGCGGGCTGACTGCGGCGAGCAGGCGACCGACCGGGTCGTAGCGGTAGTTGGTTTCACCGCTGCGGCTATCGCTGATGCCGAGCAGCTGGCCAACCGGATCGTAGCGGTAGCGGCGTTGCAGCTGGGTGCTGCCGGTGAGTTGCTGCTGCAGCACTCGGCCAAGGGCATCGTATTGGGTGGTGGCGCTGAGCCGATTACCCAGCGTACGCGCGGTTTCGCGGTGCAGGTCGTCGCGCTCGAAGCTGGCGATTTCCTCGCCGTTCCACAGCATGCCGTGCACATGGCCGCTGCCGTAGGTGAGCCAATCGACGCGATTGCCGTCCGGGCGTACGCTGGCGATGCGATTGCCCAGCTCGTCATATTCGTGCTGCCACTGGTAGTCGCGCTGCAGGCCAAACAGGCTGTATAGCTGTTGTTCGCGTTCGAGGTTGCCGACTTCGTCATACCAAAAGCGGGCGGTGCTGTAGCGGTTCTTGGCCTGCACCAGTCGGCCGAGCGGATCGTACAGGAAGCGCTCGCGGCTCTTGCCGGCATCGCGGCCGATCAAGCGGTAAGCGGGATCGAAAGCCAGTGTGGTGCGCGTGCCGCCTTCGTCCACTGTGGTCAGGCGACCATTGCCCGCGTCGTAGCCATACACCGTGCGCTGATTGCTGAAGTCGGTTTCTTCCAGCAGGCGGCCGACGGCGTCGTAGACAAAGCGATAGCTGTCGCGATTCTCGTTGGTCAGCGTGACCAGCCGGTCGAGCGGGTCGTAGGCGTAGCTCAGTTGCTGCTCGGCGGCATCCATGCGGCTGCTGAGGCGCCCTGCGCGATCCCAGCTGTAGCGGGTGGTGCGCGCCAGCGCATCGGTGTGGGCCAGCAGGCGCCCTTCGGCGTCATGCTCCAGCGTGATGGCGGTGCCATCGGCCTGGACGATGCGGGCCAGATGGCCATCCGCACCGTATTGGTAAGCGGTGATGTTGCCGGCGGCATCTGTGGCGCCGATCAACTGGCCGCGGGCATCATAAGCCCAGCTGCTGGTCTTGCCGGAGCAATCGGTATAGCTGGCCAGTTGCCCGGCAGGGGTATAGGCCAGCTTCTTGCTGCCACCCTTGGCATCCTTGATCGCCAGCGGCTGGCCCTTTGGCGAGTAGGCGTATTCGGTCTTGTGCCCGAGCGGGTCGGTTTCGCGCACCATATTGCCGGCGGCATCGTATTCGCGCTGCCACACCTGACCCAGCGGATCGGTGATGGCGACCAGTTGGTCCTTGTCGTCGTATTGCATGCGAACGATGGAAGCATCGGCGCGCACATGCTCGATCATGTTGTCGCGCTCGTCGTACGCAAACGATTCCTGAGTGCCATCCGGATGCACATGCAGGGTGAGGTTTTTGTAGTCGTCGCGAAATAGCCACTCTTCCTTGCCGTCCGGATGCACGGTGCGGTAGGGGTAGCCTGATTCGTCCATGTAGTAATACGTTTCGCCGCCCAGGCCATCGGTGATCACGGTGAGGCGCAGGTGCTCGACGTATTCCAGCTTCAATTCGCTGCTGCCGCCGTCGGCGTACTCGCGGATCACGCGCGAGGTGGCCTCGGAGCCATTCCATTCCAGACTCATGCCACGCCCGGTACGATCAGCGTAGCGGGTGATCAGATGGTGGCTGTACTGGTATTCGCGGGCGTGCCCATGTTCGTCGACGGCATGTACCAGATCGCCGCGGTCGTCATAACGATACTGGGCGAGGATACGGGCCGGCGCTTCCGGGCCGTCAGCGCTGAGGCTGAGCTGGGTGATACGGCCGGCCTGATCGGTGGCGATGTGTACCCAGGGACCATCGCCATTACGCAGCCGGCTCAGGTGGCCGTTGCTGCCGTAATCGAGCGCGATCTGGTTGCCGGCGCGATCGCGCAGCAGCGCCAGCGCGTAGCGTTGGCCATGGCGTTCGTATAGTTCGAGCAGTTCGTGCCCACGTGTCACCGAGAGCAGACGTTCATCGAGCGCGCTGATCGTCAACCCTTCGCTGCGGTCGATATGGTGTTCGCCCACCCCCAACAATGGGTAATCCAGTTCCCGCCCTTGCGCATCGGTGTAAACCAGCTTGTCGTCGTGGATGGCGAATTGGGTATGGTAGGGCGTGAGCCAGCGCGCGCCGAGCGAGCCTTGATCCTGGCTGGCCAGCCGGGAGTTGTAGGTGCGCGTCCAGATCAGGGGGATGACGCCGGGCAGGATGAAATCGGTGTGGCTGAACGATTCGAAGCCGAGGCCGAGGTTGATCGACCTTTTTGTCTTGCCAGACACCGATGATGTATTTGAGTGAGGGCAGATTTTGCAGGCGTTGGGGCTGCGCTGTACCGGCTGCAGCTTGCGCTGCTTTTCTGTGGCCGCATTCGGTACGCGATACTCCACTTTACCGCTTTGATTACTGGTCGCAGCGCCGTTGGCACGATGCTGGCCTTTGCGTTTGGTCAGCCGGGCGACCAGTTCTTTCAGTAGCCAGGCAATGCTACCTTTGGCAGCCGCGTTGCCCAGCGCCAGAATCCGTGAGGAGATCTGCGACTTGATCGACGTGAGCAAATAGTTCGCGATGCCGAGTAACTCGTCGCGCAGCCTGTCCGGCAAGGCGAGCTTGATGATGCTGTTGATCGCTGCCATCTGCGCACTGGCGTGGAAGCTCAGTAGCGTCGAGAAAAAGCCTTTCTCTTCCTGCTCCGGTGAGCGGAAATTGCGTCCCTTTTGATAGCGGGTCGACTTAGTAACGCGGTACTTCCCGAGTTCGCCTTTTGCCAGTTGCTGGAGAAAGGCGGCGAACTGATCGATCAGTTTGCTGAGGAAGTCCACGCAGCCATCGAGCGCGGGCTTGAGCTGTTTGGCAAAGTCACTGGCAGCGGCTTCGACCTTATCCGCCAGCTTCAGGTCGGTCATCAGATGATTGACGACAACGCTGAGCACAGCTTCACCGATGTCACCCGCATTGCGTACCAGCGCTTGCTTGACTACGCCAACGACGGGCCGGAAGGCGATACGCGTAGCCGCCAGGCCAGGAGGCACGGGGACGATACCGATGGTATCGATGCCTATGCCAAACCAATCCACCAGGCTGACTTCATCCTGCTTTTGCGAGATTTCGTACAGGCCGGTGATCACATCTGCCGCCGCGATCAAGTTGCCGACAACGGGGACTGCTGACAGCACGGTTTCCAGATCGGCCAGGGTCAGTTTGCCGCCGGTTAGATCACGAATCCACTTGTCAAAGCCATTGATGCTGGCTTGCACATCCTTGGCCAGCTGCGCGTTGAGCGGAACAACCGCGTACTGGCGCATGATCCGCTGGGATTCCTGCATATTGGCCGTGTAGCTGCTGCTTGATGAAGTGGTGTCATCGGGTCGAGTCGCCCCGTAAGTCATGACCATGAATCAGTACATCCCAAGGTGAGCGGTTGGTGCTGGCTTTGGAGTCTGCTCAGCTGAATGATTTTGCAAGTGGGGGAGTGCCAGGGGCGCTGCTGCGTGCATTCTTCAGCAGCGAATCCGCGCCCTGTGCTGCGGCTTGCTGTGCGGGCAGCAACGATTTCGCGCCATCTGGCAGGCTGGCTGTGCTGGGCAGCTGTACACCGGCCAAGCCGGCTGCGCTGCTCATGGCTGCTACCGGGTTGCCTGCCTTCAGGCTTTGCGCTGCGGAGTAAGCAGCTTGCCCCTGTTGTACAACGCTACTGAGCTTGCTGATCGTGCCACTCGAATCGAGCTGCCCCAACAGGCTTGCGGCGCTGCCGGCATCAGGCAAGGCTGGCTTGCCCCCCGTCAGACTTTGAGTTGCGAGGCCTGGAACCAGACTGGCCAATTGAGACAGCGCGGTGTGGGCTGTTTGTTGCGGATTGGCAGGGGGCGCCTGTTCTGGCCAGACCTTGGGCGCGAACTGGCCCGCCTTGGTCTTCAGATCGCGCGGATCTTCCATAAACTGGGTGCGGACGGCACCAATAGGCACCCCGGTCACGGTAGCCTTGCCATCCTTGTCGAGTACGCCCTCATGCTTCTTGCCTAGTAGGTCTGTCAGCACATAGCGGCCGCCCGCAACACCATCACGATCGGCATACCAGTGATGCAGCTGGACCTGACCCAAGCCATCCTTGCCGCCGAACGAGGGCAGCGGCACGTTAAGGCTTGCCGGCCCGCTGAAATCGAAATTCGTCCCCTTGAAGCTCACCGAGCCCGGTGCGTGGATTTCGATGTCGCCGCCCTTCAGGCGGATATAGGCGCCGCCACAGGTGGCGAGCAGTTCCTGGCCGGCGACGAGGGTGAGCTTCTGCTTGTTGGCATACAGCCGCACATTCTTGTCGCCCACCACCTCCACATCGCCACTCTGGGCTTGGAGGTTGACGTGCCCCTTGGCGGCAATCAGCTTCAGGTTCACCTTGTCGGCGACGCCTTGCACGAACAGGCTGAGCTTGCTGCCGACGTTGTGCACCCAGCGCCGTGCGGTGGTCTGCTGCGTGTCGCGCTGGCTGACCAGGTCCAGGTTGTGCCCGGCGTTGAGCACCAGCTCATTCGGGGTGGTCAGGGCGATGCCGGCCGGGGCGGTGGCGATCAGGATCGGTTGTTGTCCCGGTTGTTCTTTCGCCGTCTTGCCCTGTTCATCGGTGTTGGAGCCGGCTTCCCAGGCCTTGAGTGCTTCGTTCAGGTGATCGAGGTGGCCTTCGCTGGAC
>NZ_JANBVF010000024.1 GCF_024437655.1 Chitinolyticbacter albus | reverse complement strand
CGGCGTGGTCAGGGCGATGCCGGCCGGGGCGGTGGCGATCAGGATCGGTTGCTGGCCGGGTTGTTCTTTCGCGCTCTTGCCTTGCTCGTCGGTGTTGGATCCCGCTTCCCAGGCCTTCAGGGCTTCGTTCAGGTGGTCGAGGTGGCCCGCGCTGGCTTTGGCTTGTTTCGCCCCTTCGATATCCAGCGTCTCGGGGCCGATCTCGGTGGGGTCGGCCAGTTGATGCTGCGCGGTGTCGGAGAGGGTTTGCGCCAGTTGCTGCGCCGATTCGAGTTGGGCTTGCGCCTGTTCGCGATCGAGCTGTTTACCACTGGCGCCGGATTTGGCTTCGGTGCTGAGCAGCAGGCCTTGCGCGGCGCGAATGGCGCCATGGCGATCGGTGCGTAGTTCGAAGCCGTCACCACGTGGTTCCGCCTTGCCCTCGGTTCTGGGGTGGGCCAGGTAACCCTGGTTCAGC
>NZ_JANBVF010000023.1 GCF_024437655.1 Chitinolyticbacter albus | reverse complement strand
GGCGGCGCTGGAACTGCCCACCGACCGGCCTCGGCCGGCAGTGCAGACCTTCAACGGCCAGGTGCTGACCCGTGCGCTGGGAACCGCCTTGTCGGGCCGCATCGATAGCTTGAGCCAGCAGTGGGGCGTGACGCCCTTCATGACGTTGTTTGCCGCCTTCAACGTGCTGCTCGGGCGCCATGCCAACCAGCATGATCTCGTGATCGGCACGCCGATCGCGAACCGCACCCACGCCGAGACCGAGCCGCTGATCGGGCTGTTCATCAATACCCTGGCGCTGCGTACCGATCTGGCGGGCGACCCGACCTTCAGTGCGCTGGTGGCGCAGGTGAAGACGAATACCCTGGCCGCCTATGCCCATCAGGATCTGCCGTTCGAGAAGGTGGTGGAAACGCTGAACGTGCCGCGCGATCTGAGCCGTGCGCCGGTGTTCCAGGTGATGTTCACCTTGCAGAACACCGGGTTGCCCGAGTTCGTGCTGCCGGGTGTAACGGT
>NZ_JANBVF010000022.1 GCF_024437655.1 Chitinolyticbacter albus | reverse complement strand
TTCGAGAAGGTGGTGGAAACGCTGAACGTGCCGCGCGATCTGAGCCGTGCGCCGGTGTTCCAGGTGATGTTCACCTTGCAGAACACCGGGTTGCCCGAGTTCGTGCTGCCGGGTGTAACGGTAGAGATGCTGCCGCTGCAGGCCGCGTCGGCCAAGTTCGAGCTGACACTGGAAATGTCACCGTCGCTTGGCAACGGCTACCACGCGCGCTGGGAGTTCAACCGCGACCTGTTCGACGCCGCCACTATCGAGCGGCTCGCCGTGGCGTTCGAAACCCTGCTGTCTGGAGCGAGTCGCGCTCCGGACACGCGCATCTGCAAGTTGCCATTGCTGACCGAGGCAAATCTGCAGCAATTGCTGCACGACTGGAATGACACATTGCAGCCGTATGACGAGGAAATGTGTCTGCATACGCTGTTCGAGCATCAGGTGGAACGCACGCCCGATGCTGTCGCCTTGGTCTGCGGCGCCGAAACGCTCAGCTACCGGGCCTTGAACGCGCGTGCAGAACAGTTGGCACGGCGCTTGCGCCAGCACGGCGTCGGCCCTGAGCGCTGCGTGGGGATCTGCCTCGCGCGTTCGGCCGACCTTGTCGCAGCGCTGCTGGGTACCTTGAAGGCCGGTGGCGTCTATGTGCCAATGGATCCAGCCTATCCACGCGAACGCCTGCTTTACATGCTGGACGATGCGGCGTGTCAGGTCGTGGTCACCACCCAGGGCAATGCCGCCTTGTTCGCCGGGCAGGCCGTGCCGATGCTGTTGCTCGACGCCGACACGCCTAAAGTCACGGATGAGGTCGCCGCCGCGTCGCCATGTGCCAGCAACACCGCCTACGTCATCTATACCTCGGGCTCGACGGGGCAGCCCAAGGGCGTGCAGATCGCCCATCGTTCCGTGGTGAACTTCCTGACTTCGATGGCCGCCCAGCCTGGCCTGAACGCTACCGATACCCTGCTGGCCGTCACTTCCGTTTCCTTTGATATCGCGGCGCTGGAGCTGTTCCTGCCCCTGGTCCAGGGAGCAAGGCTGGTACTGGCCGAGCAGGCGGACACCACGGACGGGCATCGGCTGCTGGCGCTGGCACAGCAGCATGGCGCCACGGTCATCCAGGCCACGCCTTCCACGTATTGGCTGATGCTGGCCTCGGCCTGGCCCGCGGCGTGGGCGCCAAAGGCGCTGTGTGGCGGCGAAGCCCTGCCAGCGGCCCTGATCCAGGCTCTGCTGCCTCGCGTATCGTCGCTCTGGAACATGTATGGCCCTACCGAAACGACGATCTGGTCGAGCACGCGTCGCGTAAATGCCGTTTCCACGTCGATCGGCCGGCCGATTGCCAACACCGTGCTGCGTATCCTCGACGACAGCGGTCAGCCCTGCCCGATCGGCGTTGCCGGCGAGCTCTACATCGGCGGCGACGGTGTCGCCACGGGCTATCTGAATCGGCCAGGGCTGACTGCAGAGCGTTTCGTTGCCGATCCGTGGGGCAAGGCTGGCGCGCGTCTGTATCGCACCGGGGATCAGGTTCGCTGGCTGGCCGATGGCGAAATTGAGTATCTGGGCCGGCTGGATCACCAAGTCAAGGTGCGCGGTTTTCGCATCGAACTGGGTGAGATCGAGAACCGGTTGACCGAGCACCCGCAGGTCGATCAGGCCGTTGCCATCGTGCGTGAGGAGGTGCCCGGCGAGCGTCGCATCGTTGCCTATTACATTGCGCACGAGGAGCTTGCCACGGCAGCGCTGCGCGGCCATCTGGCGGGCTCGCTGCCCGACTACATGGTACCGGGCGCATTCCAGCGACTGGCGCAATGGCCGCTGACACCGAACGGCAAGGTGGATCGCAAGGCGCTGACCGGCCTCGCCGTACAGGTGGAGCCGCGCCATTACCTTGCGCCGCAAAGCAAGACCGAGCACCTCATTGCCGGCTTGTGGCAAAGCATGCTCGGCCTAGAGCGCGTCGGACTGGCAGACAATTTCTTCGAGCTGGGAGGCCATTCGCTGCTCGCAGCGCAACTGGTGGACCGACTGCGCCGCGAGCATGGGCTGAAGCTGACACTGAAAGACCTGTTCGAAACCGGCTCGTTGGGGGCGCTGGCAGAGCGTGCCCAGAATGGCACTCCGGATTCGACCAGCCTTGCCGTCACACTCAGGCATGGCACTGCTCAGCACATCTTCCTGGTGCATGCGATCGGTGGCAGTGCCGCAGCCTACCTTGCGCTGGCCCAGGCGATACCGACCAACTGCAGCATCGTGGCCTTCCAGTCCGCGGGACTCGAGAGTGATGCGGCACCGCAAGACCATGTTGCGGATATGGCGGAACGCTACATCGAGGAGATGCTCGCCATTCAGCCGGCCGGCCCCTACCGCCTTGGCGGCTGGTCCATGGGCGGCCTCGTCGCCTTTGAAATGGCGTGCCAATTGGAAGCACGCGGTCATTCGGTCGAATCGCTGGTGCTGCTCGATACCCTGCCACCGGGGACGGGTGCCGTTGAAAGCCCGTCGTCATGGCCACTTGGCGACTACCTGGCCGATATCGCCAGCATCAGTGGCCTGCCACTTCCGCTTGACGCCGATGCAATCGCCAGCCTGCAAACGAACCCCGGTCGCGACGAGATCGCCATCGCGGCCGCACGCCAGGCGGGCCTGCTGCCCGATACGCTGCGCGACACATTGCTTGCCCGCCGGCTGGCCGTTTTCGAGGCCAACCAGCGCGCCATGCTGCGCTATCGCCCAACGCATCGTTTCGGCGGCGACCTCACCGTGCTGCATGCCGCCACATCAGTCGCCACCCAGGTTGACGGCTGGCGAACACGGATCGCGGGAAGCCTGACCACGGCGACCGTGCCGGGCAACCACTACAGCATGTTGCTGGCCGCCGGCCCGATGCTCCACCTTGCCACTGCCGAGCACCCCGCCGGGGTGGCGCAGCTTCTTACAACACCAACAACCAATATCTAGAACTGGAGAAACCCCACATGAAGCCCATTGCCGAGTTCGACAATTTCGCCAACTTGGACATCCGCATCGGCCGTATCGTGGCCGTCGAGGATGCCGCAACCAAGAAGCCCACTTACCGCCTGCGCATCGACTTCGGCGATGAAGTCGGCATCAAGGTGTCGTGCGGCGCATTCCGCAATTACTCACGCGAGGAACTGATCGGTAAGCAGATCGTGGGCGTCGTCAATTTCGGCGCGAAGAAGATGGGTCCGGAAGTCTCGGAAGCGCTGGTACTGGGCGTACCCGGCGCGCAGGGGGAAACCATATTGCTGACTCCAAACAGCGCGGTTTCGCTTGGCGTGACGGTGTTTTGAATAGCGCCCTGCCCGACACACACCGAACCTTGCGAGGATCTGCAATGAATATCGCCCAAAGTCTGTTTACTGATTCAAGCTTCAGCGACGCACCGACGCTGCTTCCCCCGCTCAACGTGGCTCGTAGCCAAATGGATGGCTGGCCCGAATCCCCGTGGGGCGAAATGTGGAGCCGTAGTCTGGGCGCCGCGATCATCTGCGTGGCCACCACGCCAACCGCCATGCTGGTGGCGGCGGCCAGCATAGATCGCAAGGTCGCGCTGTTTTCCGAAACCGGCGAACTGCAATGGAAACACACGCTGGACAGCGAGGCCTGGGCTGTCGCCATCTCGGCGGACGAATCGCGCGTGGCGGTAGGCACGGCGACCAAGCAACCCTCGTCCGGGGCCATTCTGGTCTTTGACCGAGCTGGCAACGAATTGTGGCGCGTGCAGCTCGATGCTCCGGTATGGAGCGTGGCGCTGTCCGACGACGGCAAACGGCTGGTGGCTGGCTGCTGGAACAATCAGGTCTACGTGTTCCAGGAAACCGATGGTCGATTCCAGGAATTCGCGCGGGCCCGCGTGGGCGAAGCCGGCGTCTATGGTGTCTCGATGTCCGCCAGTGGCGACCGCATTCTGGCCGCGGCGTACGACAGCTCGGTCACCTTGTTCGACGGCAACATGAACGTTGTGGCTGAGCATGCATGTGATACCGGCGCTTACCACACGGCATTGTCACGGGATGGCGCCTGGGGCGTGATCGGCTTGCGCGATGGCCGTGCGATGTTCCTGAACCCGCGGCAGAATCAACCCGCGCGGTACACCGAAGTCATCTCCCAGCGCCCAATCTGCGGGGCTGCCGTTTCATCGCGCGGCACCGCCGCGTTGGGGTCGTTCGACGGCCGCGCCTATGTCGTCAACAGTGAAGGCCGGCTGCTATGGTCGGTGGATGCCGGCGGCGAGGTCTGGGCCACCGCGATGTCGTCCGATGGCTCGCTGCTGATCATCGGATCGGGCGACGGAACCTTGCGCGTGGTGCGCAACTACATCAACGATGCCGCCATGAATGCGCTGCTGGCGCTGGAAAACCGCGTTGCCAGCGCAGGCACCCAACTCAAGGCGCTGGAGTGTGCCCGCCAGGCCGTCGATGCCTTTCGCCGCCACGGCCTTATCGAGTACGCGGTACAACGGCTGCAAGGCTGGGCCGAGCTGATCGGGCAGCAAGCCTGCCACGAGCTGGCACGGCAGTTGTTGGTGGACGATACCGCAGCCTTCCCGCATCACCATCAGAGCCACTATCTGCTGGCGCAAATATTCGAAGCCCAAAAGGCTTGGCGGCAAGCCGCCTGGCATTATGTCTGGGCCAGTCAGGAGGAAGGACTGAAGCTGGAGAGCCTGACGTGTGCCGGAGAAGCGTTCTCGAAGGCCGGGCTGGAATTTGCAGCCAAATCGTCGTTCCGCCGCGCGCGCGAGCAACAAGTGACTGGAGAGGCCAAGCGCGCGCTCTATAGCATGGGTCGGGCCTTCGAGGACAACGGCAAGTTGGCCGAAGCCCGCAAGTACTACGAAGTGGTGTTCACCTTCAGCCCCAACTATCGGGACGTATTCACTCGGCTGGAACAGCTAGACCGGGCCGAGGCGCGCCAGGGCGAAGTGCTGGAACCGCTGGAAAACATCGACTGGTATGACAGCTTGCTGCTGGGCCTGCTCGGGCCGGACGTGCCACGCATGGCCGAGGTGGACACCTCGCTGCACCCGATCCTGCGCGCGCGCTCGAAGGAGCTGGCTGTCACCGCCGAAGACCGGCGGCGCATTCTGGATGTGATCGCCGAGCATGCGCTGGAAAACCCCACGCGTCAGGGCGATCCGGGGCTGGATTACAACGAAGCGGTCTATATGCGTTACGACGCCTCGGTGCCGGAGGATGAAGCAAAGAAATCGCTCGAGCTGATTCATGTGCTCGATTGCATCAAGCGCTACGGCCCTTTCAAGCGCAGTCTGGATATCGGCGCTGCCACCGGCCGCTACCCATCGTTGCTGACCAGCCTTGGCATTGAAGCCTTCGGCGTGGATATCGAACCCGAAGCGGTTGCCTTTGCCCGCAAAAAATTCGGCGCCGCGAGCTACCCCGATTTTCGCGTCGGCGATGCGCGTGCGCTGCCGTTCGATGACAACAGCTTCAATCTGATCACCTGCATGATGGGTACTGCCGCGCACATCCCGACAGGCGACATGGAAAAGGTATTCGGCGAAATTCATCGCTGTCTGAGCCCGGGCGGCGCCTTCATCATGTCGACCTGGGATGTCGAGTGCCCCTACCTGACTTATCTGTCCATCTATTCGCACGCGCAAAAGGAAGCCATGCGCCGCAATTCGCCCACGCGCGATGAAGTCCAGGCCATCGCAACCAGGCAGGGCCTGGTCGTGGAAGAATTGCGCCCCATCGGCCTCATGCCGGAGGCCATCAGCTACGAACTCGATCTGCAGCAGTTCGGCCCGAACCGGATCCGGCATCTGGTCGATGTCGATTTGGCGTTCCGCGCCCTTTTCCCGACCATGCATGGCCAGATGTATCTGCTTTTAGTACGCAAACCGTAAATCGATCAAGCGAGGAATTCCCATGAGTAATGCAGAGCAAGACAGCCGCACGTGGCAAGTGGTCATGAACGACGAGCTGCAATATTCGATCTGGCTCGCGGACCAGCCTATCCCGTCGGGGTGGCAAATCGCCGGTCCCCAAGGCAGCCGCGACGAGTGCCTCTCCCTTATCAAGGAGGTATGGACAGACATGCGCCCGGCAAGCGTGCGCTGATTCGCGCATCGGCGCGGCGTCACGATGTTTACGTCGCCCGCGCCATCACGCTGGCAAACCGTGAGTGGAGCTGCACGCCGAGGGTTCGAGCACGGTAGCCGGCGTTGCGGCCAAGGGCTGAGCCGGTGCGTGATGCTGGGCCTTGGCGCTGCGGTGAGTTGCGCGCCAGTCGCTTCAGCCGCCGGCCTGCTTGGTGCGGATGCCCAGCAGCGCCTGGTTGCGCAGCGTCTTGAGCAGGTTGAGCTCGTCGTTGGCGATCTTGAGCGAGCCGGCGGCATTGCGATCTCCGTAGAAACAGCCGATCACGCGCTTGTCGAGCTTGAGCGGGAACACGATGAAGGTCTTGGCGGGCACCAGCTTGCGATACCAGTCGGGAATGCGGTCGTGGATGCTTTCGGCGTCGATATCCTCGATCAGGATGTCGGCGTTGCGTTCGAGCGCCACCTGGAACACATCGTTGACCGGCCCGACCCCGATCTGGAAACCATCGATCAACTCGTGGATCTTGCTGCCGAAGCCGAACCGGCCCTGGATGACGGGGCGTTTGGCGTCGCGCGTGCCAAAGATCACCCGCTCGAAGCCGATGCCACGGTACATGGTCTCGAGGATCATGCGCAGCAGATCGTTCAGCTTGAAGTCGCCGACCAGCGTGTTGGTGATGTCCTGCACGCCGGCCGACAGCACCGCGGTCGGCGCAACCTTGTGGCCGCTCTCGAGCTCGGTCTGCAGCGTGGCGCGATCGAGCATATCGTCGCCAGCCGCCTCAGCACCACCGCGGCCAACTCGGCGTAGCTGGCGCATGAACTCGCTGCCGGTATGGTCGACGCCGATGGCGCCGAGATAGCTGATAAAGCTGTCTGCGGCTTCCTGTAGCAGCTCGCTGATATCGCGGCTATTGAGCCCCAGCGGCCGGCCGTAACGGTCGACCACCGCGGCCTGGATGCGCGCGCCCTCCTTGGCGCTGGCGCCGACGATTCTTTGCGCGTCGGCGCTGAGATTGGCGTACTGGCGCAGGCGCTCCAGATTGTGTTGAGGCTCACGCAGCACGGCCTCCGACAAGGGCCGCATGCTATTGATGATACGCTCGGGGAAACTCCAGTGCTGCGCCACGCCGATGCCCAAATCGCTGTAAGACAGGCCGAGCACGGCGGCGACCGCCTGCGCCTCGCTGGCGCCTGCCTCGATGCGCTTGCCGATCTCCACGCTTTCCTCGTGGAAGTAATACACGGTCAAGAGCTTGCCCAGGTGATGGAACATGCCGCAGATCAGTGCTTCCTCGGCATCGCGCGCGCCGATGCGCTTGCCGATGCCGCGGCACAGCAGCCCGGCGAAAAAAGCGCGCAACACGTTGTCGCGCAGGCTGCTGGCCTGCGCCTTGTTATGCATGTGTTCGAACAGCAGCAGCGTGATCGCCAGGTTGCGGATCGCATCGAAGCCCAGGATCACGATAGCGCGCGACACCGTGCTGATGGTGCCGCCAAACTGGCTGTAGGTGGCCGAATTGACGATGCGCAACAGCTTGTTGGTCAGCGAGAAATCTTTGAGGATCACTTCGGACAGCACCTGCAGCCGCTCGGCCTCGTCATCGCTGATCTTGTTGATCGCCGAAATCGCCTGCGACAGTGCGGGAAAATCGGCGGTATGGCGCATGCGGCGCAGCAGGAATTCCAGCGTGCTCTGCCGACCGCTGTCTTCGCTTGCGGCGCCGCCGTGCGCCCCCTGCCAGCTGCGCAAGGCCTCGAGCATGGCCTCGGTATCCGCGTAGCGCTCGCGTGGATCCTTGAACAGCGCCACCATCACCAGGTGATCGAGTTTCTCGTCGATACCTTCGCGCAGCTTGGACGGTGGCGTGAAGGGCTCGTTGGCGATGCGGTGCAGGATGGCGAATGCCGATTCGCCCTCGGCTGCGGTTTTGCCAGTCAGCATCTGGTACAGCGTCATGCCGACGGCAAAGAGGTCGGCCTGCGCGTCAGCCGGCAGCTTTTTCAGCGTTTCCGGCGCCATGTAGCTGACAGTGCCTGAGAAATCGCCACGGCTGCCCGTCGTGACGGCAATGCCGAAATCCATGATCCGTGGCCGGCCGCTGGCATCGACAATCACATTGTGCGGTTTGACGTCACGATGGATCACGCCGGCGGCATGCGCGCACGCCAGCCCTTCGAGCATGCCGCTGGCCAGCGCCACCGCACGACCCGGCGCCATGGGCCCGTCGCGCTTGAGCAAGGCTGCAAGCGTCTCGCCTTCGACATACTCGAATACCAGCCAGCGCTGGCCTTGTGCCTCGAATGCGTCGTACAGCGTCACGATATTGGGATGCTGAAGCCGGCTGGCCAGTTGCGCCTCGTTCAGCGCTTCGCTGCCACTCTTCTTCAACGCCTTCAGCGCAACCAGCCGGCCCAGCTGGGTATCACGCGCCAGCTGCACCTTGCCCTGCGCGCCCTGCCCCAGCGTGCGGACGATCTCGAAACGGTTCAGCAACTTTTCCGACATGACACCTCCATGGCTGCATCATAGTCGCAATAAACTGTCATGGCGCGATGACAGGCTTACCAAAAAAGAAAGCAAACAACCAATGCCAGGCATGCCACAGACAAACCGATCTTGCCCGCGGGATGTGGGCTAAACGGGCTTCCCAGGCATGACAAGAGCGGAATCAGCAGGAACTCTTAGTCCTCGATGTTTGCTTACAGTTTTCGCCAGCCAGTGCCCTGTGCGGTATCCTCCAGCACAATGCCTGCTGCGGTCAGCTCATCGCGGATCCGGTCCGATTCGGCAAAGTTCTTCGCGGCGCGCGCGGCCTTGCGTGCGGCGATGGCCGCCTCGATCCGCGCGGCATCCCAATCCCCCTCGCTCGCGCCACCTTGCAAAAAAGCATTGGGCTCGCGTTCCAGCAGACCCAGCACCCCGGCCAGCGCTTTCAGCTCGCCCGCCAGCGCGGCCGATTGCTGCCGATTGGCCTCGGCGGCCAGATCGAACAGCACGGCCATCGCTTCGGTCGAGCCAAAATCGTCATCCATCGCCGCCTTGAAGCGGCTGGCATAAGGCGAGGACCAGTCGAGCGCCACATCCGCCGGCGGCACGGTCTTCAGCGTGGTGTAGAGCCGGGTGAGCGCGTTTCTGGCGTCATCCAGATGCGCATCGCTGTAGTTAAGCTGGCTGCGGTAATGCGCGCGCAGGATGAAGAAGCGCACCACTTCGGCATCGTATTTCTGCAGCACTTCGCGGATGGTGAAGAAGTTGCCGAGGCTTTTCGACATCTTCTCGTTATCCACCCGGATGAAGCCGTTGTGCATCCAGTAGTTCACGTAGCGCTGGCCATTGGCGCCTTCGCTTTGCGCGATCTCGTTCTCGTGGTGCGGGAACTGCAGGTCGGCACCACCGCCATGAATATCGAAATGCGCGCCCAGGTGATGGCAACTCATCGCCGAGCATTCGATGTGCCAGCCGGGCCGGCCTTCACCCCAGGGCGACGCCCACTTGGCGTCCTGCGGTTCATCCGCCTTGGCGGCCTTCCACAGCACGAAATCGAGCGGATCCTGCTTGTTCGGGTCGACATCGACGCGCTCGCCGGCCCGCAGGTCTTCCAGCGACTTGCCCGAAAGCTTGCCGTAGCCGTCGAATTTGCGCACCGCGTAGTAGACATCGCCATTGGGCGCCGGGTAGGCCAGGCCGTTGGCGACCAGCCGAGCGATCAGCGCGTGCATGTCGGCGACGTGCTCGGTGGCGCGCGGCTCGTGATCGGGCCGGATCACGCCGAGCGCGCCGGCATCCTCATTCATCGCATCAATGAAGCGCTGGGTGAGCTGGTTGATCGATTCACCGTTCTCCAGCGCGCGCTTGATGATCTTGTCATCGATATCGGTGATGTTGCGCACGTAGTTCACCGCATAGCCGGAGGCGCGCAGCCAGCGCGTCACCATGTCGAACACCACCATCACGCGCGCATGCCCCAGATGACAGTAGTCGTACACGGTCATGCCGCAGACATACATGTTCACCTTGCCCGGATGGATGGGCTGGAAGACTTCCTTTTCGCGTGTGAGGGTGTTGAAGAGGCTCAGCATGGTCGCTTTTCTTAACGGGCAAAGCCGGCATTCTAGCAGGCCCGCACCGAGCCGATGCGGGCGCGTGGCGCTCGACTAGATAGGCTGGTCGGTCGACGGCTTTTCCCACAGATTGATGCCGCCTTCGACCGCATGACGGTCGATCTCGGAGAGCTCCTCGGCACTGAATTGCAGCGTGGCCAGCGCGCCGACGTTCTCGATGATCTGCTCGGGGCTGCTGGCGCCGATCAGCGTGGTGGTCACCGCCGGATGGCGCAGCACCCAGGCCAGCGCCATTTGCGCGAGGCTCTGGCCGCGCCGCTGCGCAATGGCGTTGAGCGCACGCACATGGGCGAGGTTTTCCTCCGACAGGTGCGAGGCCTGCAGCGAGCCACCGCCGGGCTGGTTGACGCGGGCATTGGCCGGAATGCCATTCAGGTACTTGTCCGAAAGCAGGCCCTGCGCCAGCGCGGTGAAGGTGATGCAGCCAGCGCCAAGTTCCGGCAACGCTTGCAGCAGCTCGCGCTCGACCCAGCGGTTGAGCATGTTGTAGGCCGGTTGGTGAATCAGGAGCGGCACCTTGTACTCGGCAAGCAGGCGCGCCATCTCGCACGTCTTGCCGGCCGAGTACGACGAAATGCCGACGTACAGCGCCTTGCCCTGCTGCACGGTCGTGGCGAGCGCGCTGGCGGTTTCCTCCAGCGGTGTATCCGGGTCGAACCGGTGCGAGTAGAAGATATCGACGTAGTCGAGCCCCAGCCGCTTGAGGCTCTGGTTAAGGCTGGCGAGCACGTATTTGCGCGAGCCGCCGCCCTGCCCGTACGGCCCCGGCCACATGTCCCAGCCGGCCTTGGTCGAGATGATCAACTCGTCGCGATAGGGCTTGAGATCCTCGCGCAGCAGGCGGCCGAAGTTGGTTTCGGCACTGCCAAAGGGTGGGCCGTAGTTGTTGGCGAGATCGAAATGGGTGATGCCCAGATCGAAGGCGGTACGCACCATGGCGCGCTGGCGCGCTATCGGCACCGTGTCGCCGAAGTTGTGCCACAACCCGAGCGACAGCAGCGGCAGCTGCAGGCCGCTGTTGCCGCAGCGACGGTATTGCATGGTGGCATAGCGGGATTCGGCGGCGACGTAGGCCATGGGCGGCTCCGATAAGGCAGGGAAACTGCGAGCCTATGCCCAAATACCCACCGATAACATCGGGTCAGCGCCTTAGAGCTGCTAACAAAACCCTGCTGGCGGCGTTGCGCTCACTGGTCGTACGCCTCGTACTGCCAGCGTTTCGCGCGCCTTGCCAGCACCATTTCATTGGGTTTATGAACGGCTCTTAGCCGCTGCATCAGCGCAATTTGAGCATCACGAGGCCGGCACTGGCGATCAGCCCGCCACCACAGGCGAAGTGCAACGCCCTCCACAGCCAGCGCTTGATCCGCTGATGCAGCCACGCGATGGCGCCGGCGCAAACGAAACACCACAACACCGACGACAGCATGAAGCCCGCCAGGAACACCCCTTGTGCGACCCGCTGCGGCAGCCCCTGGCCCAGTGCAGCCACGGTGCCGGCCAGCGCCACCCAATACACCAGGTTCCACGGATTGGTCAGCGACAGTGCCGCCCCGGCCAGCATGGCCGAGCGGCGATCGGTCGTGGCTTCGACCATGGCCGGCGGCTCGCCCAGGCCATCGCGCACCGCACCCCAACCCAGCCAGGCCAAGAGCAAGGCCCCCGCAATCGCGAGTGGGGTCTGCCAGGCGGCATTGCCGAGCAGCCACTGCGCGCCGATCAGCGCGAGCATCGCCCAGAGGAAATCGCCCAGCAGCGAGCCCACCTGCACGGCCAGCGCCGGGCGATAGCCGCCGCGCAGGCCACGCCGCAGCGATTCGGCAAATACCGCTCCGGGCGTGGCATTGAACAGTACGCCCAGCACGAAGGCGGAAACGAAGAGTTGCAGCATGGCCTAGACCGGAACAAGGGGGATGGCGTCCAGCATGCCGGCGCGGCCACGGCCGGTCTTGAACGCTATTTCAGTGGCGACAGGTACGAACCTGGGCCGGGGTCAGCCCGAACTGGGCGCGGAACTGGCGAGTGAGGTGAGCCTGATCGGCAAAGCCGAGACGGGCGGCCACGTCGGCAATCGCTTCGCCCTGCAGCAGCGCCTGCTTGGCGACGCGCAACCGCTGCTGCCGCAGCCAGGCCAAGGGGGGCAGGCCATGCCGGCGATTGAAGGCGCGTACCAGTTGCACCGCGTTCAGGCCCAAGCGATCGGCCAGGGCCGCGAGATCGGGCGGAGCCATCATCTGCTCGCACAATTGCGCCTCGGCCCGCAGCAACAGCGTGTCGCCCTCGTTCGGCGCTGTCATCACGGCTTCGGCATGGCCGCAGAACAGCGTATCAAGCGCCCCGAGCAGTGCTTCATCTGCTTCGGCGACGTCGGCAGCGGTGCCCGCTCCCAAGGCTGCGCCGATGGCCGTGATCAGCTGCGTGGCCAGCGCGGTATCGCGCACCAGCGGGCGCGCAAATTCATGGTGTTCGGATCGGCCCAGCAGCGGCATCAGCCGGCTCGGCGCGAGGTAAAGGCTGGCGCAACCCCAAGCTTCGCTGCCGCCGTCGCTCGCCTGCAGCGCGCCGGGGTTGTAGACGGTGATGTCGCCAGCGCGTGCATCGAAGCGCTTGCCATCGAGCCACACCCGCTCGACGCCACCGAGATTGGCGGCAATGACGAACTCGTCGTGCGTGTGCTTGGGGATGGGCACGCCGTCAAAACGCAGGCTGGCCACCTCGATGCCGAGTGAGGCCAGCTGGCGATAACGCGACGCATCCGGGACGTGCATGCGCCGATCGCTCAGGTCTTGGGCAGCGTGACGCCGACCTGTCCCTGGTATTTGCCGCCGCGATCGCGGTAGCTGGTCTCGCACACGTCGTCCTCGTCCGCCTCGAAGAACAGCACCTGCGCCACGCCTTCGTTGGCGTAGATCTTGGCCGGCAGCGGCGTGGTATTGGAGAACTCCAGCGTCACGTAGCCTTCCCACTCGGGCTCGAATGGCGTCACGTTGACGATGATGCCGCAGCGCGCATAGGTCGATTTGCCCAGGCACACGGTCAGCGCATTGCGCGGAATGCGGAAGTACTCCACGGTGCGCGCCAGCGCGAAGGAATTGGGCGGGATGATGCAGTAGCCCTTGCCCGACACGTCGACGAAGCTGTTCTCGTCGAAGTTCTTCGGGTCGACGATGGTGCTGTTCAGGTTGGTGAACACCTTGAATTCGTCGGCGCAACGGATGTCGTAGCCGTAGCTCGACGTGCCGTAGGACACGATCTTTTGCTCATTCACATACCGCACCTGGCCGGGCTCGAACGGCTCGATCATGCGGTGTTCCTGCGCCATGCGGCGTATCCAGCGATCGCTCTTGATACTCATCGGGTGTCACACCATGTTCGAAATTTGACGCGTATTGTACGCAGATTGACGCTGCTGTTGCATCGGCGCTCTAGCGGCGATCCCTGTCTTGCGAGGCGCCCGCCCTGCAGCCAAAATGGGATCAGCAGGCGTGCATTCGAGTCATCTCACGGAAACACCTTATGCCCCCAGAAGCAGTACCTGCCCTCACGCTATCGATGACTGGCGGCAGCGCCTTCGATACCTCGGCCCTTCAGGGCCAGCGCTACATCCTCTACTTCTATCCCAAGGACAATACCCCCGGCTGTACCACCGAGGGCAACGATTTTCGCATCCACCACGATGCGTTCGCTGCGGCCGGGGTCAAGATTTATGGCGTTTCGCGCGACAGCGTGCGTAGCCACGAGGGCTTCAAGACCAAGCAGTGTTTTCCGTTCGAGCTCGTCAGTGATCCGGAAGAGACGCTGTGCGAGGCCTTCGGCGTGATGAAGCTGAAGAACATGTATGGCAAGCAGGTGCGCGGGGTGGAGCGCAGCACCTTCGTCATCGACACCGACGGCCGCGTCATCAGGGAGTGGCGCGGAGTGAAGGTGCCGGGCCACATCGAGGAGGTACTCGCCTTCGTCCAGACCCTGAAGTGATCACAAGCGGCCGCCCGGCCGCTTTGTTGTTTCCAGCCCACCACAACAAGGAAGAAATCATGGCCGCCCGCAAAACCCGCCGCGCTCAGGATACCAAGCTCTTCGTGCTGGATACCAACGTGCTGATGCACGATCCCACGTCGCTCTATCGCTTTGAGGAACACGACCTGTTCCTGCCGATGATGACGCTGGAAGAACTGGACAACAACAAGAAAGGCATGTCGGAAGTGGCACGCAACGCCCGCCAGGCGAGCCGGTTCATGGAAGAGCTGGTCGCCGGCATGGAGCACAGCCTGCACGACGGTGTGGCGCTGGAAACGCCAAGCAAGGGCCAGGCCAGTGGCCGGCTCTACCTGCAGACCGAGGCCATCACCAGCGTGTTGCCGTCGCAATTGCCGATGGGCAAGGCCGACAACCAGATCCTGGGCGTGGTGCACCACCTGCAGCAGATGCAGCCCAAGCGCCAGGTGATCCTGGTGTCCAAAGACATCAACATGCGCATCAAGGCTCGCGCCCTGGGTCTGGCGGCCGAGGATTACTTCAACGACAAGGTGCTGGAGGATACCGACCTCCTCTACACCGGCATGCGCGAGATCGAGCCTTCGTTCTGGGACAAGAACGGCAAGGATCTGCAGAGCTGGCAGGAAGGCGGCAAGAGCTACTGGAAGATCAAGGGGCCGGACTGTGTCGACCTCTACGCCAACCAGCTGCTGTACCAGCCCGCCGACAACTTCGTATCGCGCGTGCTGTCGGTTGAGGGCAAGCAGGCCACGCTGGAAAGCCTCAAGGACTACAGCCACACCAAGAACGCGATCTGGGGCATCACCGCGCGCAATCGCGAACAGAATTTCGCGCTCAACCTGTTGATGAACCCCGATATCGACTTCGTCTCGCTACTGGGCCAGGCCGGTACCGGCAAGACGCTGCTCACGCTCGCCGCGGGCCTGGCGCAGACGCTGGAATCGAAGATCTACACCGAGATCATCATGACCCGCGTCACCGTGCCGGTCGGCGAGGACATCGGCTTCCTGCCCGGTACCGAAGAGGAAAAAATGCAGCCGTGGATGGGCGCGCTGGAGGACAACCTCGACGTGCTCAACCAGAGTGATGCCGAGGCCGGCGACTGGGGCCGCGCCGCCACGCGCGACCTGATCCGCTCGCGCATCAAGGTCAAATCGCTCAACTTCATGCGCGGGCGCACCTTCCTCAACAAGTTCCTCATCATCGACGAGGCGCAGAATCTGACGCCCAAGCAGATGAAGACGCTCATCACCCGTGCCGGCCCTGGCACCAAGGTGGTCTGTCTGGGGAATATCAGCCAGATCGATACGCCCTATCTCACCGAGGGCTCATCGGGTCTGACCTTCGTCGTCGACCGCTTCAAGGGCTGGAGCCACGGCGGCCACGTGACGCTGCAGCGTGGCGAGCGCTCGCGTCTTGCGGACTACGCGGCCGAAACGCTGTAGCGGAAGTCGTTGCAACACGAAAAAAAAAAGGCGGGGCAACCCGCCTTTTTGGTTGATGGCGCACCATTGCGCAAGGACGAGTTGCCGTGCGTGCGCTGCGCCGCGCGTTCATCCTTTCAGCTGCTCATTCCATCGGTTGTCACACAGAACTGATGCCTGGCTGTCTAGCCTTGGAGGCCTTCATGACAAAGTCCTAATAACCATGAAAGCCCGCACCTCGCCCAGGTCGACTATCCACCCAGACGGCCTGCTGCGGCACTGACCATGCAGACAGCGCTCTATCTCAACCTGTTCGGCTCGATGTCGCTGCGGCTGGGCGGCAATGATGCGCCAATGGTGACGTTGGGCGGACGCATGGCCAGCCTGCTCGCTTTCCTCGCGCTGGCGCGCGGTCGCTTCTTCAGTCGCAGCGAGCTGTGCGCCGTGCTGTGGTCCGACCACGGCGAAGCGATCAATCCTGGGGCATTCAATACCACGCTGTGGCGGTTGCGCCGGGCGCTGGAACAACCGCCCGTGCCCCAGGGCAGCGTGATCGGCAGCGATCGGCGCGGCGGCATCGGCCTGCTGTCGGGCGAGGCGCTGACGCTCGATATCGAGGAATTCCAGCGCCTGACCGCGCCAGGCCTGGCGCGACCGCTGGAAGAGCTCACCGATGCCGACATCGCCGGCTTGCGCCTGGGGGTCACGCTCTACAAGGCGGACATCCTGTGCGGGTTTAACGACGACTGGGCGCTGCGGGAGCGGGAAAGGCAGCGCCGCACCTACCTTAACGCGCATGGCCGCCTGATGAAGCTGGCCGGGCTCAATGCCGACTACGCCAGCGGCATCCGCCACGCCCAGGCCATCCTCGATTGCGATGCATTGCGCGAGGACATACACCGCGAACTGATGCGCCTCTATGTGCTCGATGGTCAGCGCGCGCTGGCGCTGCGCCAGTTCGAGTACTGCCGGGGCCTGCTCAAGCGTGAGCTCGCCATTCAGCCCATGGCCGAAACCATGGCGCTCTACCAGCAGATCGCCGAGCACGCGATCAGCGGATCACATCCGCTGCCAGCCATGCGCGAAGCGCTGCAGCTTGCCGCGCCGCCCTCCCCGGCCGATGCGCGCGGTGAAATCGAAGTCGTCCGTCGTCTGCTCACCGAAGTCGACGCCCGCCTGCAGCACTCGCTGCGCCTGCTCGAATCCTGACTTCCCCTCGCCTGCCAGCCTGACGCGCCACGCGGCGCTGCCCGCTCCATCACGCCGGATGGACACTCCCTGCCCTGCCCGTTGCGTCCGCTTACTGGCGGCTGCGCGTTGATCACGCTTTCATCACCGCATGCTTACGGTGCTGTGATGCCGCAGTGATGTGGCGGAGAGCGGCCGGTGAGCGCTAGGGACGACACTGCAAGCCGAACAGCGAGGAGTCTCCGCAATGACGCTCCTGGAGGACCAGTCCGCTTCGTTCATCGTGAGGATCTGGCGTGAACGCGGAGAGACCGAAGACGGCCCGGGTGAATGGCGTGGCTCGATCGAGCATGTCCAGACCGGCAAACGCAGTTTCTTTCGGGAACTGAGAGCGATCGAGCGCTTCATGGCGCCGCTGTTGCAGGAAATCGGGATCGATAGCGCCCAGCGTTTCTGGGAGCAGATGTCGCCCGAGATGTTGGAGCAAACGGGCAGTACGCCCGACGACACGTTGCCCGTAATACCGCCGACCGGTTCGCCACGGCGGGGGCGTAGCGCCTGAACCGGCGCCGGCAGGAGGATCTATGCCACGCATCAGTGCCAACCGCGAATCGGTGGACGACCGTTTCAGCGTACTGGGATTCACCATCCGCACCGAAAGCCCCCTGTTCGAGGTCGGCATCGCAACCGACCCGGAACTCTTCAAGCCGGAACGGCGCGCGCAGCGTACCCGGACCAATTTCTATTCCAGCCGGGCTTCGGGCGGCGCCATCCGCGCACGGCGTGGCGAGGCGGTCTACCTGGTGCCGGCTGACGTGCTGGCCAATTTCGTCGGCCAGCCACGGCTCTACTTCGGTCTTGCCACCTACGCCGAAGGCGGTGGTGGCGGCGTACCCGACACGATCCAGGCGCCGGGTGCCGGCAACATGTATGTGAACATCAGCGGCCTCACCGGCCGCGGCCTGCGGCGCTTGGTGAGCAGCGCGGCGCCGTCTTCCTACGGCCCGGTCAACGGTCACGACGTCAGCCTGGCCTGGGGTGGCGATGCTCGCCTCGCCCCATCCGCCCAGCGCGGCGCTCCTGCGGCGGCGCCCGATGGCGGATACGACGATGGCTTTGGCGACTTCCCCGCACAGAGGCCCGCTGCCCCAACGGCGCCGGTCGCAATCGCGCCCGATACCGGCGCCGCCGCATCCGTCACGGCGCAGGGCCTCGGCACCTATCCGGTGGTGGCACTGGCCGACAACAGGCAGGCTGCCCGTTTCCCGAGCACCGGGCTGCTCGGCAGCCTCGAGGCTACCGCCGCGGTGGCCGTGCTCGGTGCGCTCAACCCGGGCCTGGGCGCAACCATATTGGCGCTGCGCGCGATCGCCAACCGCTCCAATGTCAGCATCGGCGTCGGCCCCTCGGCCAGTGTCGGCTTCCTGATCGGCGGCGGCGTCGGCGCGGGCCTGATTTTCGCGCCGGGCGATCGGGTCGGCTATTACGGCCAGTTCGACATCCGTGGCGGCTGGATAGACAGTGCCTCGATCGAGCTGCAGATCACCATCGTCAGCGGCGGCATCGACTCGTTCGGCGGCATCAGCTGGGCGATCGCGGCCGAAGTCGACGCCGGCGTATCGGTCAGCGCACAGGCTCTGTTCAACACCCACCTGCAGTTCCAGGGCGTAACCTTCGGCCTTGGCGTCGGGCTGGGGGTCGAGCCCATCCAGGTGTTTTTGTCGCTGCAAGGCAGCTACGCCCAGGGCCTGGCCGTGGCCCAGGCCTACGGCGGCGCGCCCGTCTACGCCAGCGCGCAGGAAATCATCGCGCCGTTCTACGATCCAGCCGATCCGGCCAGCGCGCTGACCTGCCAGAACGACGCCTTCAGCCAAGCGGGCGAGGAATGGTTCGTCGGCGTGCCCAATACGCGACTCTTTCCGCATTCGGCCATCTGCCAGCTCTTAATGACCGCGCCGAACGGCCGCACTTACCAGGGCACCGGCTTTTACATCGGTAGCAATCGCATCCTCACCTGCGCGCACAATCTGTCGGGCATGTCGCGGGTCAGGATCATTCCAGGCCTCAATGGTGCCGGCAATGCGCCGTTTGGCGAGACCACGGTCAATGCCGGCGCGTGGCGCGTGGCGCCGGGCTACACCGGTGACGGCCACTGGGAGCGCGATCTCGCGGTCATCGACAATGTGCCGCTCGCAGCACCCAACGGGCGCTGGTTCGAATTCCTGCAAGCCACGCCGTCTGATCGCCTGCCCATCGTCGTCTGTGGGTATTCGGCCGCATCCGATGCGGTTCCGGCGCTGACGCGCCTGATCGATTCGGACAAGCAGCACCTGCACGGCGGCTATGCGCACAGCCAGGACAATCTGGAAACGCTGGAATACAACATCCTCACGCTCAAGGGCGCCAGCGGATCCCCGGTCTATCACCTTGCCGAGCGTAATGGCCAGCTGCAGGCGCTGATCTGCGCGGTGCACGTCTCCGGAGAGCCGGCGGCGCGCGGCCTCAACAAGGGCAGCTTCATCACGCCGGACAAGATCGACTGGATAGAGGGGCGCGCCCGCAGCTTCAGCGCGCCGGCGCAGGCGCTGGCGATTCCGCTCGATCCGGGCGAAGGCGGCCGCTCGATCGGCCTGGACACGTTGCAGGCCGGCGACATCATCGTCTCGACGGCGCGGCATCCGGTTTCCTATGGCATCCGCGCCGGCACGCTGTCCGCCGTCAGCCACGCCATGCTCTACGTGGGCGGCGGCAATGTGGTGGAGGCCGTGGGCAGCGGTGTGCGCGAGACGACACTGGCCACCGCCATCGGCGACGCCATCCTCGCCGTCGCCTATCGCGATCCGCGCGTCGATGCGGCCAAGGCCGCCGCCATCGCCAGCTATGCACGGGGCCGGGTCGGCAGCCCGTACAACTACGCCGGCGTCGCCTTCACCGGCTACCGTATCCTCAACCCGGGTGGCTCGGCCATCATCGACGGCATCGCGCGTTTCGCCGGGCTGGAAGTGGGCCAGGCGGGGGCCTCGTATTGCTCGGAGCTCGTCTACGAGGCCTTCGAGCACGCCGGCATTGCGTTGTCGAGCGCTCGCCCGTCCGAGAGCCGTCCCAGCGACATCACCGATCTGTTCGGCTCACGCTTAGGCTATGTCGGCCACCTGATCGCGCGCGACGAGATCCTGGGCATTGCGCTGGGACTCTCCAGCTACACACTGGCTGATGGATCGTTCGCCGTGCATTGGGATACCACGCCCTACTACCCGCAGAGCAGCGATGGCTCGTGCTGGGCGGCCAGCGCCGCCATGGTGGTGGGCTGGCGCGACAACCGTCGCATCAGCGATCAGGAGATCGCCGGCATGGTGCCGGTGATCGGTGCCTACAAGAACGGCCTGTGGCCGAACGAACGTCGCCAGCTTGCCGATGCCTGGAATCTCGTCGCCGAACCGCCCGCGTCCTACACCATCGACCAATGGCACGACCTGCTGGCGCATTACGGCCCGATCTACGTGGACATGACCTGGGACACCCAGGGCGGCGGGCATGCGCGGGTGCTGGTCGGCATGCAGAGCGATGGCGCGCCCGATGGCTCGGACACCTATATGTTCCTGCACGATCCATGGCCGCAAAGCGCGGGCAGGATCAAGCTGAGCTACGCCCAGTTTCTCGCGCTCTATGAAGGGCGCACCGGCAACGTGGATGGCCAGCTGCAGTACCAGCTGCTGCACAGCGCCGCGCTGCCGTCGCACGTCCGGCCCAGCCTTGCCGCGCCGTTCGCGCTCGACGCCCGACAGCAGCCCGCGTCGACCGAGCCCGTGCGCCTGCCGCCGCCGGCGCCCGTGGTGCAGCAACTGCAGGCCAGCCGCGCGCTCGACGGCGGCGCCACGGTCGCGATCGCCTCGGTCGTGGTCGGCGCGGTCATGGAGCGCCTCGTCAACAACGAGGGCGACATCACCTGGGAGCTCGACCAGCTGCGCGGACTCAAGCATCCGAATGATGTGGCACCCAGCCCCATGCCGCCGGCACAGAACGGCACGGTGATCCGCCTGACCGACTGGCCCTCGTTCACCAACCATCTGGGCGATGAGATCAGCGCCGGTTTCGAGATCAACTGGCAGTACAACGGCAATTCGGTGGGCAATGTGCTGATCAGCAATGTCGCGACCAATGACGCCGTAGGCTGGGGCCTATCGGTCAAGGCCAAGATCATGGACGACAGCATCGTCTACCCGCGCGACAACCCAACCTTCGCCGCGCTCAAGGTGCGCTTCGAATACCGCTTCACCCGCGCCATCGGCAGCGATCTGATCGCGATCCGCGATGTGCATCTGTTCGGCAACGGCCGCCACAACGTCGCTGGCCGCTGGGAACAGTCCTGATCGGACGCGGACAGCGTAACCACCATGGCCACCCCACTTCCACCGCCCCCCGCCGTCATTGGCTACAGCGAAGGCCTCGCCTTGCGGCCGTTGCCGGGCGTTCCCGCTCCGGCGGCGCAGGACGCGCCCGCCGTGGCGCCGGCGGGCGCACCCGCGGCCAAGCCGGCGGCGACCGAAACGCTGGCGCAGCGCACCGGCGCGCTCGTCAACGAGGTGGATTTCCCCGGCTTCGTTTCGCAGCTGGTGAACGGCACATTCGATGCCATTGTCGACGCATCGATCCGGCAGATGGAGAGCTACTCCACGCTGGTCGCATCGGTGGCCAAGACGGTGGACCAGTTCACCGAGGAAAACGTCACGCCCAACCAGGCGCGTGACTGGCTGGCGCAACGCTATCCTGGGGAGGTGACGCTGCAGCTGCCCACGCCGGAAAACCCCACGCCGATCCTGGTGCCGCGCGCCGAGGGGCTGATGCCGATCTGGCTCGCCGATTACGGCATTGCCAACGAGGAGCTCACGAGCGAACTATTGGAAACGCAGGTGTTGCCGCAGGTGCGGCTCAAGGTGGGCGGCGAGCGTCAGCAGCTCTTGGCGGCCATGGTGACGCTGGGGCTCAACCGGGTGGCGGTCAAGGATGGCTCGATCACCGCCAAGGTGATGTTCCGCGCCGCCGCGTCCGACGTCGCCAAGGTCGGCTATGCGGCAGGCAGCGATCCGGCGCAGCAGGCGCAGGGCTGGGGCCAGCGCGGCAGCCAGACCTATGCCACCGGCAACACCATGGTGTCGACGCTGGCGGTGAACGCGCAGAACGACACCAATCTGCGCGCCGATCTGTTCGGCGAGGTGAAGCTCAATTTCGTCAGCGAAACCTTGCCACTCGACAAGCTGGCCGACATGGCCAAGATCGCCATGGTGCAGCGTAACCTGCCCGGCATGCAGCAACAGACCCCGGCGCCTGTTCCCACTCCGGCAGTGTCGGCCCCGGCAGCGCCTGAAGCCGGTGGAGGTGGCTGATGCTGCGCGACCTCAGTGAGGTGCTGCTCGACCTGCATGACGGCGTCACTGCCGCCAGCAGCCGCTGGGCGCTCGGCGTGCGCATCGTCGACGCGCAAATGACGCTGCCGGTGGAAGTGCGCGCGATCTTTCGCGACGGCGGCTGCGTGCTGCAGGCCGACGTGCTGCGCAATCGCGCCGACGCGGACTGGCTGGCCGTGCCGTCGCGGCTTGCGATCACCTGGGCCGAGACACCGGTGGAGGCGCTGCCATGAACGCCGGCATCCCACCACTGGTGCAGGACAGCGGCGTCCCGTTCGACGTGCTGATCCAGGCGCTGACCGAGCAGCTGGACAAGGCGCAGGCCGCGATGGCGCTGAAGGCGCGCGTCGGCAAGCTGCCGCTGACCTTCGCGGTGAAGGAGGTGTCGTTCGATCTGCGCGCCTTTGTGCAGGTGATCGATGACGATCTCTATGTGCGCCCGGCGGGCCCCGGCGACAGCGAGGCGAGCACCATCAAGCTGGCGCTGACCACGATCACCAAGCCGATGATCGAAGAGAACGCCATCGACTTCAAACCCGAAGACCCCAAGCTGTCGCTACGCGAAGCGCTGGGCGATGACAAGGACAGCGAAGACCTGCAGCGTAGGCTGGAGCGCATCGGCGTGCGCAACGTGCAGCAGCTCTCGGAATTGCGCAAGACTGCCGGCGCCGACGTGATCGCGCGCCTGGCCCGCCTGCCAGTCAACCGGCTGCAGCAGGCGCTGATGACCGCATCCGCGCCGCGCGTCACTCAGGTGGAAAGCGCCGCGCCGCATCTGGACGAGCCGTCGCGCGTGCACTTGACCAGCCCCTTGCTGCGCGCCGGCATGCTGCCGCGAGTGCGCGCCGCCGGCAGCATGGTGCCGGTGATCGAGGCACAGAATGGCGGGTTGGTACTGGCGCCCTTGGCGAGCCAGATGGGCTGCGAAGCCGAGATCGATTTTGGCGATGGCGATGTCGGCCGCGTCACGCTGAGCCAGGGCGCGATCGGCACGCTCAATGCCAAGGGGGGCGCATGACACCGCGCGCTCCCCGTCGCCTGCTGGTCACGCTGCGCCTGGGCGAAATGCCCGAGCATATCCCCAGCCTCGTGGCCTGCCGCCGCTACGGCGTGGTGCCGGCCGACACCATAGACGGCGGCCCGATCGACCGACTGTTGCGCCACCACGGTGGCTGCATCCAAAGCGCCCGGCTGCACAATGCACGGATCCGGCACGAGCAGCGACCGGATATCGCCGGTGCCCGCCGCTACGACGATATCGAACAACTCTCCGGCGTGGCGCGGGTGTTGCGCATCAGCGTGACCGACGACACCGGCGTGCCGGCACTGATCGACGCGCTGGCCCAGCTTGCCAGCGTGGAAGCGGTGCGCGTGGACAGTCTGGCCGGCTCGCCCTTCGATACCGTGGCCGCGCCGGTGCAAGCGTATGACGAAGCCGCGGCCTGGCGCTCGCGCGAACTGATACGCCTGCCGCAGGCCTTGGGCTTCGAGACGGGGGATCCCGCCATCATCGTCGGCCTGGCCGATTCGGGCGTGCTCGATGCGAGCGGCGAACTCGCGCACGGCATGCGGCGCGGCTTCGACACGGTGGATCTGGAACCGGGCATGGCCGGCATGCTCACGCTGGTCGGCGACAACCTTGGCCGCGACGACGACCCCAGCGACGAGGTCGGTCACGGCACGGGCTGCGCCGGCATCCTCGTGGCGGGCGGGCTGACGCTGCCGCCCGGTGGCGCCGGGCTGTGCGGGCTCACTCCGGTGCGCGTGCTGGGCGCTGCCGAACAGGCCGGCCGGCGGGTCGGCATCGGCGCGCTGTCCAATATCGACGCCGGCATGAAGCGGCTGATCGATCTGGGTGCCAAGGTCATCAACATGAGCTTTGGCACCGCCGAGAATGCGTTGACGCCGAACGATCCGCGCCCGCACGCCGAAGTGGTGCGCTATGCGCTGTCGCGCGGCGTGATCCTGGTGGCCGCCAGCGGCAACTCCGGCAAGGCCGAGCGCTACTACCCGGCCGCGCACGACGACGTGATCGCGGTCGGCGCGGTGGACGACGCGCTCAATCCCGCCCGCTTCAGTACCCGGGGCGAACATGTGGCGCTGTGCGCGCCAGGCCAGAAGATCTGGACCAGCGGGCTCGCCGGCTACCAGCAGGCCACCGGTACCAGTTTCGCCGCGCCCTTCGTGTCGGCCGTGTGCGCGTTGATGGCGAGCTACGCCCAGCGCCGCGCACTGGCGCTGACCCCTGCGCTGGCGCGGGACATCCTGATTCGATCGGCCCGCCCCTTCGGGGTGGCGGGCGTGGAAGGCTGCGGTGCCGGCGTGCTCGATGCGCTGGCGGCACTGCAACTGTTGGACGAGCGGCTTGACGAGCTGCTGGGCGAGGACTGAACGGCGTCAGGCCGCAAGGAGCGAACATGGCAGAACAGAAAACACCGGCACCGGCGCCCGCCAAGGAAGAAGCGAAGACCGAGCCCGCCACCGTGGCGGGTAGCAAGACCAGCCCGGCCCCCAAGGCCGCGGCCAGCAAAGCCGGAATCAAGTCGGCGGCAAGCAAGGCGCCGGCGACCGGAAACCGCAACACGGCAAGCGGAGGCAGCAACCTCCGGAAGGAAAACGATCCCTTTGGAGGTAAATCCATGACACGCATCCTGCTGGTAGACCTGAGCGAGCGCGACCATCGCAAGCGGCTGGAGCTCGCTGAGGTATTGCAACGGCTCAATACGCTCGATGACACCAAGGAAAAGAGCGGCGGGCTCACCGCGGCGCAGCAGCGCGAGCGCGCGCGGCTGACCCGCCTGCTCAACAACGACGTGGTGCTCGATCCCTTCTATCGCAACGTGGTCGCCACGCTGCACCAACGCGACGTGAGCCGGCTCGAGAGCTACAACCCGGTCTACCTGCATAAGCACGGCCTCGTCGGCTCGCAACTGGGTCTGCCGGGTGACGGCGAGGGGCTCGATACCGGTGAGCAGGAAATCGCCGGCGTGTGCGGCCTGTTGCTGCTCGACAACTACACCGAGCCGGATCGCCCCGGCTTTCGCGCCAAGGTGACGCAGGCGCAAGGCGAATACCGCGAGAACTCCGCCCTCTTTGAGGCGGTGTTCCGCCGCCTCTCCACCCAGCACGTGGTGAGTCTGGACAGCCAGCTGCGCCAGCAACTGGTGAACGAAGCCACCGTCGGCTGCATCCGGCCGGACCAGTCGATCAGCGATCGTCGCGACGAGGAGACCGGCGAGATCCTCGACAATAGTGACACCGTGCCGAGCCGCTACGACGAGGTGGCCGCACTATCGGCCCGCAGCGTGGCCGGCGTGGTGCGCAAGCTCGCCGCCGATCGCATCACCGCCAACGATCCGTGGCTGGCTAGCCGCATCGAGGCCGCGTTCGACGCGCTGACCGGGGTGCTGGCGGGCGGGCCGCCGTCGTCGCTGGAAATCGCGCTGCCCGATCTCGAGGAATCGGTGGACGTGGAAATCGTGCAGGAAAACCTGCACGCGGTGCAGGCGATCTACTTCAGCTTCATGCTGGAGGAAGCGCGCATGTTCCAGGTGGTCGAACGCATCGTCGAGCTGTTCCGCCAGGGCCTGTTGCCGCTGGGTCGTGGCAAGGCCGGCGACTACCTGTTCCGCTACTACAAGAGCGCGGGCGAGCGCATCACCGAGGCCGAGCGGCGCGATCTGTACATGCGGGCCTTCGGCGCGCCCGGGGGCGACCCCAACGGCAACATGCCCAACCGCGAGTTCAACGAGCTGTGGCTGCGCTTTGTCTCGTCGGTGTCCAATTTCGCGCGCCAGATCTCGGTGGAAAAACTGCTGCGGCAGAACGTGCCGATGGCGGTGTCGCAAGAGCAGGTGCGCAAGGCCGCGCGCGATCTGGCGGCCAACCTGTCGCTGCATGGCTACGGCATCGCCTACTTCGCCGCTACCGAGCTGCAGCAGAGCATCCTGGAATTCCGCGACGTGCTGTCCGATCCGGAAGTGCGCGGCGCCTTCGGTGCACGCGACATGTGGCAGGTGATCGATCAGGTGAACGCCAACTACCTGGGCGGGCCGCGCAATACCTATCGCTACCGGGTGCAGGCCAATGCCGGCGCCATCATCGTGCGCTGGCTGGCCAAGAACCATCAGCGCATGCAGGGCCGTTTCGGCATGGACGTGATCTCGATCGACGCGCTGACCAACCCGCAGCTGCGCGCACTTGCCAGCGACCGGCCGCTGGTCGATCCGAGCGACTGGGATCTCGTCAACGCCTGCGAGCAATGGCTGGCAGTGGGCGGCGTGCAGGATCAGAGCATCGAGCAGTACTCGCAATCGATCGAGTCGCCGGTGATCACCAGCAAGCCAATCGAGATGCCGCAAGCGGCGCGCGACGTGCTCGACAGTGTGGGCATCAGCCTGCCGAGCTTCTAAAGGCCCAGACCGCGGCGGACTTTGATCGTCCACGGTCAACCAGGAGTACTTGCCATGCCCACCGCCAAGCGGCCGATGGCCGACTATGTGAAGCATTCGCTGTCCCAGGCGTCGAGCGCGCTCGGGGTGAAAAGCCCGCTGGCCTATGTCCAAGGCTTGATCGATCGCAGCTTCAGCCTGCCCGAGGACGATATTTCCTACGCCGACAATGCGCTCACCCCGGGCGCGGTGCCGTTCGAGCCCTCGTTTTCCGAGGCCGAGCCCAATGCGCTGCGCTTCACCATCGAGCCACTCGGTCCGAATGCACCGCCGGTGGCGCGCCGCGACGAGGCGACGCGCGAAATGCGCCGGCTGATCGCGCCGTGCTTCGGCAACCAGGCCTTGCGCTGGTTCGATCAGCGCAGCGAGGAATGGCGCGGCATGAACGGGCTGGGCTGGATGTCTTATGGCGCCTGGTTTGGCAGCGCCTTCGACGAGGACGGACTCTACGCCGCCAAGATCTACTACGAGCTGATGCCCTCGCAGATCAACGCGCTGGCGCCCGAGCTCTCCCGGCTCACCCAGCTCGTCATGAGCGAGCTGCCCTCGCTGTTTCCGATCTTTACCTCGATCGGTTGCAAACGTGATCTGGGCAGCCAGCGCGTCACCTTCATGCATCGTGGCGCGCTCAACGTGGCAACGCTGGGGCCCTTGATGAACCGGCTCGGCATCGGCCACCAGTTGCCCGGCCTGATGCGGGTGGTGGGTGTGGCCCTGGGTGGGCGTTTCGAGCTACCCCACGGCGGCGTGCTGCTGGGCTTTCGCCAGGGCCAGGATGGCGTCGAACTGAAACTCGAGATTCTGCTCTCCGCCCTGCCCGATTTGCCGAGCCGCTTTCTCGATTTGCTGCGCCTGGGCCTTGCTGAGCGACCGCGCCAGCTTGCCGCGATGGAGCGCTGGCTGACTGCCTTTGGCATGAACGACGTCAACGAGCCGGGCCACTTCTCGGTGCTGAGTGTGCGGGTCACGCCGAAAGCCCAGGCCCGGATCAGCCTGTATGTGCGGCCTATCGAGTTCGAAATGCGCGACACCCTCGAGCAGGCACAGGCCTACGGATAGCCCAGACCATGGATCGCTGAAGACGGACGACAGTGGAACCGCAGCAAGGCCCCATACCACTTTCCCGTTCCTGCCGCACCACACCCCGCCAGCCCCAACCCAGGAGCAAGTCATGCCCACCAGCCAAGAGAACGTTGACGCCACGCGCCAGGCAGTGCGCGCCTTGCTGGAGCGCAGTGAGGCCTTCGGTGCGCTAGACGGCGACAAGCGCCGCCAGCTCGCCAACGACCTGGTACAGATCGGTACCTACCTGGCCGAGCCGGGCGGTGAGCGCATTGCGCCGACGCAGCAGTCGCCCACCGTTCGTGCGCTGGCCGAGCAGGGAGCGGGCCGCCGCCTGACGGCCAACCGCAGCGGCGGCGGCGAGGAAGAAGGCGTATTCACCGCACAGAGCGCGCGCGAAGGCGCGGCCGTGGCAGGGGCCTTGCTGGAGGCAGTGAACTTTCCCGAATTCGTCGCCGGCCTGATCGACGGCGTGTTCCACTCCATCGTCACCAGCTCGATCCAGCAGATGGAAGCCTATGCCAAGCTGGTTGCCGATGTGTCGAAGAGCCTCAGCCAGTTCCGCGACGACAACACCACGCAGAACCAGGGGCGCGACCATCTGATCGAGCAGTTTCCCGATGTGTTCGAGCTGACGATGGATACTGGCGACTTCGGAGGGGATTTCGGCGGCGATAGCGGGGCCTCGCGCGGGCCGCGGGTACAGATACGCGAGGGCGTGGATGAGCGCACCGCGATGACGCGCCTGAACCAGTCGCTGCCGCTGGAGCAGCCGTTAAACCGGCTGGACGACGCGGCAGTCGAGGCGGTGCTGGTACCCGCCGCGCGCACCCAACTCGCCAGCAGCCGACAACAGCTGCTGGCCACCACCATCATGCTCGGGATCAACCGCATCGTGGTCACCGACGGCAAGATCCAGGCCAAGGTGATGTACGACTTCCAGGCGCGGGACAACATGCAGTTCCGCAAGAGCGCACAGCGCTTTGATTATGGCGACCAGTACGCAACGACCAACAGCGGCACCTACGAAGGCGAAAGCGCCAGCTCGCACCAAGGCGCCAGCCGTGGCGCAGACGGTAGCTACCAGGGCGGCAGCCGCGATTCGAGCTACTACTCCAAGGGCGAATACAAGAACACTTCGCAACCGGTGCTCAAGCTCGCCTCCGCCTCGCAGACCTCGATCGACGCGAGCCTGACCACCAAGGCGTCGCTGGCCGGCGTGGTCGAGGTCAACTTCAAGAGTGACTACCTGCCATTGGAGAAGCTCGCCAACCCCGAGGCAATCGCCGCGATCCAGGGCAACGCGCAGCCGGGCATGGTCAAGAACATCGTCAATCGCCCAGCCGCGCCCGCCCCGGCGAGTCCTGCGGCCCCCGCCGCCTGATCGAGCAGAGCGATCATGAACCCGCCCTCTTCCCTTGCAGCAGGCGATCCAGCCTGGCTCGACGACGAGACGCTGACCGCGGTGCGACCGCAGGTGCGCCAGCTGCTGCAGCAGTCGCCAGGCTTTCGGGCGCTCTCGGCCGACGAGCAGCGTGACATCGCGCGCAACATGGTCCGCGTGGCAGCCTATATGAGCAACCCGCAGGGCCTCGCCAAGGAGGAACTGACACCGGGCAGGAGCGTGCTGTCCCATGCGCAGGATGCCGTGGACAACGCCAAGCTCAAGGCATCGGACAAGGTCGGCACCTTCGCCGGCAAGGATTTCGAGGCCGGCGCGATGCGCGAGGGTGGCGAGCAATTCAGCAAGTTCGTCGGCGCGGTCGATTTTCCGCAGTTCGTCGGCGGGCTGATCCAGAACGTGTTCCAGGCCATCGTGACCACGTCGATCCAGCAGATGAATGCCTATGCCGAGATGCTCAAGTCCGTGGCACAGACAGTGGATCAGTTCGCGCAGGACAATATCTCGCTCAACAATGCGCGCGACTGGCTGACAGACAAGTTTCCCGGCGAGCTGGGGCTCGATGAATCGAGCGTTGGCGAAACCGGCAACCCGATGCTGGCGCTGCAGGCTGAGGATGAGGAAGGCTTTTTGCAGCGCGTCAGCCAGGAGATGAACCTGGCGAAGGCGGTGACCGACCTGTCCGATCCCGAGCAGGAAGGCCGGCTGGTGCAGGCGGCACGACTGCAGATGGCACGCAGCCGCCAGCAGCTGCTTGCATCGATGGTGATGCTGGGTATCAACCGCATCGTCGTCACCGACGGCCTGATCAACGCCAAGGTGGTGTTCGATTTCCGCAGTTCCGATCAGGCCAAGCGCGACGCTGGCGCCTCGCTCTACGACAGCCAATCGAGCCGCAACAAGAACGTCTCGGCTGCCGGCGTGCATTTTGGCTGGGGGGCTGCCGGTTCAGTGAATACCAACGAGCAGCGCCATATGACCACGGTTTCGTCCTCGGTCGATGAAACCAGCGAATCCAAGGCCGAGATGAAGGCCAAGCTCACCGGCGAAGTGCGGGTGAATTTCAAGTCCGATTACTTCCCTATGGAAAAGCTTGCCTCGCCAGCGATGATCGCATCGATACAAGGCAATGCGACGCCGTACGACCCCAATTACCTGCCGGGCCAGCGCCAGCAGGCCCAGGCCGCACCGACAACGGCCAATCCGCCTGCGACCGCTTAATCCTGGGGTAAGGCGATGAATCATCCGGCCGACTCACCGATGCCCGCCCTGCCCCAGAGCGAACGCACGCTGCACGCTGCACTGGCTTGCGCGTTCGGCGTGCTCGATCGCCATGAAGTCGCTGCGCGGGCACTGGCGGAACTCGGCGATATCGACCTGCCATCGGCCGCACCCAGCCAGGATGACCTGGCCCAGCTCGATGTGCTGGGGCCCTTGTATCTGGCGCATGAGCTGGAGCGCGCCGGGCTGCTCGCAACGGCCGAACAGGTAGCGGGCCTTTTTGCCAGCGGGGCCATCACGCAACCGCTCGGCGCCGCCGCCGAAGCGATCAACCGTTTCTGGCGCACCAGGCGTGAGCGCCTCGATCAGACCGAGCGCCGCGCACTGTTCGATCAGGTGTTCGAAGCCCAGGTGTTCTACCCCATGATGCAGCGACTGTGCGATGCGATCCTGGCGCTCGCCGACAACGGCGGCACGCGCGACGTGCGCGAGGAAGTGGGTCTCAACCTGGCGATACGGGCGCTGCGCGAGCTGCTGTTCAGCCGCAGCGGCGGCATGGTGGCCTTCGCCGCGCGCGATGTGCTCGAAGCGGTGCGCGACGCTTCGGCCTTTTTGCGCGAGCGGCCCCTGCTCGCCGCGTTCTCGGTGCGCAGCCTATGGGGGCTGGTGGCCGCCAGTGGCGAGCGCAGCGAGCATGAGGCCAGGCAATACGCCGAACTCGGTGCCGCCGGCGTCGAGCTCATGAGCTGGCTGGCCCGGCCCGAAGCCGGCGTGGGCGGGCTCGGTGGACCCGAGAGCCTGTTTGGCGCGGCGCAGCGCTGGCTGATGGCCTGGGGCAGCCTGCCGGCACGGCCATGAGCATCGTCGCCACCGCGGCACCCGCCGCCCTTGCCTCTCCCGAGCCGCCTCCTTGGCTGCGCCAGGCCGTGCGCGGCGTGCTGGAGCAGTCGCCCGCCTACCAGGAGCTGGGAGCAGAACAGCGTCGGGCTCTGGCGCAGGCCATGGTCAAGGTCTCGGCGCTGGCCGCGACGCTGATCGCCGAAGAGCACGCGGCCGATGCGGCCTTGCCCCGCCAAGCACCTTTGGCGCGCGCACAGGATGCGCCGGCATTCGGCACCGCCACCGACCGTATCGCCGAGACCACGCGCAACGTGCTGGGCGCGGTATCGTTCCCGCGCTTCGTTACCGATCTGGTGCAAGGCGTGTTCCGCGCGATGCTCGATTCGACTTCGCAGCAGATGCAGATGTATGTCGAGCTCTTGAACAATGTCTCAGCATCCGCCTCGGGCTTCGAGCGCACCCAGTATCCGACCTCACAGGTGCGGCGCTGGGTGGCCGACCATTTCCCCGATCACATCGAATACGACGAACCCGAGCTGGAACCGGGCGAGCCCGTCGATCCGGAGGACATCGAGGAAATCCGGCTGCGGCTGAAGGCGGGCGCCAGCATGCCCGACGCCGATACGATACGTACGGCGCTGGGCATGGAGCCGGGCGAGACGGTCGAGGCCAGCAATCCGGAACAGCTGGTGCCGCTGGCCCGGCGCCAGATCGCGCGCCAGCGTCAGCAGATGCTGGCAACCATGGTGATGATGGGTATGCAACGCATCGTGATCGACAGCGGCAGGATCAACGCGTCGATGCGCTTTCATATCGACACCCGCAGCGCCACCAGTGACGACCAGGGCAGCCAGTTCGGCATGCAGAACCGGATACGCGCGGGCGCGCGAGCCAGCCTGGGGCCATGGGGTGTCAGCGCCGAGGCGGAAAACACCATCAGCTATGTCTCCACCCAGCGCACCCAGCGCACCGAGGAGATCAACACCGATCTGGAGCTCAATTCGTCGGTGGAGCTCAATTTCCGCACCGATTACCTGCCGCTCAACCGCATGGCGGCACAAGCCCAGGCGGATCGCATCCGCAATGCCTCGCTCAACCCCAGTGCGGAAACGGGCGACGGCAGCACTGAGCGTCGCGCCCGGCTGGACGCCCAGCTCACCGGAGAGCGCGAGCGTAGCAGCGCCACCAGCACCGCCGTCAGCGACGCCAGCCGTATCGCCCCGGCCAGCCCGCCACTGACAGTGCCCGACCCGGCCACGGCCCGCGGAACTGGAACCGGAACCGGAACTGGAACCGGAACCGGAACCGGAACCGGAACTGGGACTGGGACTGGGACTGGGACTGGGACTGGGACTGGGACTGGGACTGGGACTGGGACTGGGACTGGGACTGGGACTGGGACTGGGACCGGAACTGGAACCGGCACTGGAACCGGAACCGGAACGGGGGCTGGAACGGGGACTGGAACCGGCGCTTCACGGACATGAGCGGCGCTCTTCCCTGCGTCAGCATTTTGGAATAAGGTCGCAAGCTCCGAGTCCGCGCAGCTCAAGATGACGACGATAGCGGTATTCAACCAAAAAGGCGGGGTGGGCAAGACCACCGTGACCGCCAACCTAGCAGCCGCGCTTGCTCGTCATGGCGCTGCGCCGCTGGTGATCGATCTCGATCCGCAGGCGCATTTGACTGCGATGTGGCGCGTCACGCCCAAGCCCGGCGACACCATCCTGCGCTTTTATCAGGGCACCAGTGGCATCTCGGATCTGGTGCAGCAAACCCGCCACGGCATCGACTTTGTTCCTTCGCATCTGGAGCTATCCAAGGTCGATACGCAAGTCGTGCGGCATCGCGATCATGTCTGGCGGCTCAAGCTGGGCCTCACGGCCGAGATGCTCGCCGGCACCGACGTGCCCATCCTGCTCGACTGCAGCCCCATGCTGGGGCCGCTGGCGTTTTCTGCGCTGTTTGCGGCGGACTTGGTGCTGGTGCCAGTGGCGGCGGATTTTCTCGCGCTCAATGGCGCGGTGTTGCTCGATCGCACGCTGGCCGGGCTCGCCAAGTTCCAGCCGCGTATCCCGCGGCGCTACCTGCTCAACCGCTATGTGCCAGGCCAGGTCACCTCCGAGAAGGTATTGGGCCAGCTCAGCCAGCGCTGGGGCAGCGAGCTGATGCGTACCCGCATCCGCGAACAGGAAGTGCTGGGCGCTGCCGCCGGCACCGGCGAGGATATCTTTGCCTTCGCCCCCGAAAGCGGCGCAGCGCACGACTTCTCCTTCCTGCTCGACGAGCTGGTCGAAAGCGGTTTGCTGCGTCTCTAGACTGCGCTCGTCCGGCCGTGGGAAACGCCCGCTTTGCGCCGACGCTTCAGAAGCACAATCCGGGGAATGGCGCGCGCACGCCGTTTTCGCTATCGTGCCCGCGCACTCGCCATGGAACATTCCTGATGCCTCACTGATCGGCAACCTCCCCCGCCCAACCCGCATTGCCCCACGTGGCAATGCGTTTGCATCATGCCGATCAGGAACCGATCATGGAACGTTCATTGCGCCCTTTGCGCATCCACACCGCGCGCCTGTGCGTGCGCACCTTCACACCGCTCGATCTCGATGTCTTGCACACCTTGGCCCAGCAGCCCGAGATCACCGACGCCCTGCCCGACTGGGCGATAAGCCGCGAACGATGCCGCAATTGGCTGGACGCGCGTTGCATCACGGACAATGCCAGGCTCGACCCTGCCGCACTGGCCTTGCCGCTCGCCATCTGCCTGCATGATGGCGAACTCATCGGCTGGCTGGATGTCCGGCCCGATCCTGAAACCCCGCCGGACACCGCCGCGGTCAGCTACGCGCTAGCGCGCCAGCATCGCGGTCGCGGCTACGCTAGCGAGGCACTACGGGCCACCAGCCGCTGGTTGTTCGCTCACAGTGGCTGGGTCGCGCTGATAGCCATGGTGCGTCATGACCAGATCTCATCGCAGCAAGCACTACACGCCTGCGGCTTTCAGCCGCATGGCCAGGTGATCCGCAACGACCAGGTATTCGGGCGCTGCATGCTACTCCGGGCGCCCCAGCAGCTCGCTCTGATCCCTGCCGGGGAGCACGACGCCGAAGCAATATCGGCGTTGATGGTTCGTGCCGCTCACGTCGAAACCCACTGCTGGCTCGGCGAGCACGCGCCCTTCATCCCCGATCACGACCAACCCGCGATGCAGCGTTACCACAGCCGCAACGGCCAGTACTTTCGCATCGAGCTCGATGGCGAGCTCGCGGGCGTGATCCTTGTCAGCCATTCCGGGCATGAGCACGCGCGCATCGAGTTCTTCTATCTCGAACCGGCGTTCCAGAGCCTGGGATTGGGCAGCAAGGTGCTGGCGCTGGTCGAAACGCGGTTTGCACAGGTGACGCTGTGGACGCTCGATACCACCCGCCATAGCACGCGCAACCTGCCGTTCTATCAGCGCAATGGTTATGAGATTGCCGGCATGGATGATGACGAGTACTACCTGGTCAAGCACCTGCCGCAGCGCAACGACGTGGCCGACGACTTGCGGCGGGCACGCCGCCACCGTGGCAGCGAGATGGCGGAGCACGATTTCTACGAAGTGGATATGGCCAGGAGCAGTTTCAGCAACAGCAATCTCGCCGGCGTGCGGGCGCAGAACAGCGATCTGCGCGGCCTTTTCATCAGCAATTGCAATGCGAGCGAGCTTGAGATCGGCAATGCGCGATTCGATAACAGCGTATTGCGCCATGTCTCAATCGGCGGCGTGCGTTTCGAGCACTGCAACCAGGGCTGGTTCGGCGAGCGGCGGCCACTGTACTTCGCGCACAGTGACCTGGCCGGAAGCGAGCTCGTCGGCTGCGATCTCACCAACGTGCGGCTGGCGCAATGCCAGACCGAAGGGCTGACCATAGACGGCATCCCACTGTCCGAGCTGCTTGCGGCCTACGCCGCCCAACAGCACTAGCGGGAGCAGGCCCTGTCCGGCGGGGCCTGCTACAATCCGGGCTCCTCTCTTGCCGCAAACGCAACGCATGCACCGACTCGTCATCCAGGCGCCCGAAGTCGCCACCCAAGATCTGAAGCAACTCGCCCGCCTGTCCGATGCCTACGAGATCCAGGCGATCACGCCGCAGGCATTCAAGCTGCTGGGTGCGCATATCGACAACGACGAGGCGGTGGCCGATTTCTGCGAATCGGCCCAGCTCGATTACGCCTTCATCCCCGAGGACCTCGGTGTCGCCGACATTGGCCTCGTGGTGATGGACATGGATTCGACGCTGATCACCATCGAATGCATCGACGAGATCGCCGACATGGTCGGCATCAAGCCGCAGGTGGCCGAAATCACCGCCGCCGCCATGCGTGGCGAGCTCGATTTCAAGGCCAGCCTGACGCGCCGCGTCGCACTGTTGGCCGGGCTGGAAGAAGCCGCGCTCGGCCGGGTCTACGACGAACGCCTGCAGCTGATGGCGGGTGCCGAAGCCATGCTCAAGGGCTTTCATGCCGCTGGCGCCCAAACGCTGCTGATCTCGGGCGGCTTTACCTACTTCACCGAGCGGCTGCAGTCGCGGCTCGGCTTGACCCGCGCCATCGCCAATGTGCTGGAGATCGAAAACGGCAAGCTCACCGGCCGAGTGAACGGCGACATCGTCGATGCCGAGCGCAAGAAGGCGGAGTTGATCCGCTACCGCGAGGAACTGGGCCTGCGCCGCGAGCAGGTGGTGGCCATGGGCGACGGAGCCAACGATCTGCCCATGCTGCACGAGGCCGGCTTCGGCGTGGCCTGCCACGCCAAGCCCAAGGTGCAGGCCGAGGCGCCCTACTGCATCAACCACGTCGGGCTCGACGGCGTGCTTAACTACTTCCGCTGAGCGAGGCGGGGTCATGGCGGAAGATGCGGAGCACCTAACGCCATGAAGCTGACTTTCTTCGCCCGGGTTGGTTTACTTTTAATGCTGGTGCAATACAGCACTCAGGGTGCTGAGGATGCTAAAGGCACGGCATCTTCACCAACGCCGCTGACATGCTGGTACGCCGAGCGAAGTGGCGAACTCGCCCCCCATTCGCGCTGCGCCACCCAGCGCGGTGACACGCTGCAAATCAGCGCAAGACATCTGCAGCGCATGGTGTTCGACCAAGACGACCTTGCCACGCTGAGGGTGGCAGGCCAGCACTACTACGTGCGGCGCGATGGCAAAACGCTGGCCGTGATCACTTTCGACAATGGCGCCGACTACTATTCCGAGGGCTTGGTGCGCGGCCAACACGACGGCAAGATCGGTTTCTATGACCGGCGCTTCAACCCGGTGATCCCGCCGCGCTATGACTGGGCGTGGCCATTTGAAGACGGCGTGGCTAAAGCGTGCCAGGGTTGTGTCCCCATATACGGTGCTCACTACTGGGTCGACAATGCGCACTTGGCGTTGAGCGAAGGGCGCTGGTTCTACATCGACCGTCGTGGTCGGGAAACCGGCCCGGTGCCGGAGCGCTGATTCAGCCGCCAGCCACCGTGCGCTGCCGGCGCGTTTCCGCCAGCACGATACCGCTGGCGACCGAGACATTAAGGCTTTCCACCGCGCCGAACATCGGGATGGACACGAGCACGTCGCAGTGCTCGCGCGTCAGCCGGCGCATGCCTTCGCCTTCGCTGCCGAGCACCCAGGCAATGGGGCCGGCGCCGGCGGTGAAATGGTGCAGGTCGACATCGGCGTCGGCCGCGGTGCCGGCGATCCAGATTTCCCTGTCCTTCAGCTCGCGCAGCGTGCGCGCGAGATTGGTCACCATCACGTAGGGTACGGTTTCGGCGGCGCCACACGCCACCTTGGAGACGGTGGCGGTAATGCCGACCGATTTGTCCTTGGGCGCGACCACGGCGTGTACGCCCATCGCATCGGCCACGCGCAGGCAGGCGCCGAGGTTGTGCGGATCGGTGATGCCGTCGAGGATCAGCAGGAATGGCGGCTCGGCGAGGTCGTCGAGCACATCGTCCAGCGTCACATACGATTTGCCGGCGTCGATCAGTGCAGCGACGCCCTGGTGGCGCGCGTCGCCGGCGATGCCGGTCAGGCGCTTGTCGTCGACATGCAACACCTTCACGCCGTGCGTTTCAGCCAGCCTGGCGAGATCGCGCGCGCGCACGTCGTTACGCCCGGCGTCGAGGTAGATCTCGAGCACGCTGTCGGGGAAGCGCTTCAAACGGGCGCTGACGGCGTGAAAGCCGTGGAGGGTCTTCTTTTGCATGGAGAATCCAGGAGGGAGCCGCGTCCTAGACGCCGACGCGGCCGGTGGTGGTGTAGCCTTCGCGCGCAAGGTAGCGCAGCAGGGCCTCATCGTCCAGCGGCATGGCGTAAAGGTAGCCCTGCACCACGTGGCAACCGCTGCGCCGCATGTAGAGCATCTGGCCCAGCGTTTCCACGCCTTCGGCCACCACCTTGAGCCGCAGCTTCTTGGCCATGGCGATGATGGCCTCGGTAATGGCGGCGCTGTCCTCGTCCTCCGGGACGCCGACGATGAACGAGCGATCGATCTTCAGCGTATCGAGCGGGAAATGCTTGAGGTTGGATAGCGACGAGTAGCCGGTGCCGAAATCATCGATCGCCAGCTTCACGCCCATGGCGCGCAATTCGCCGAGCACGCTGACCGCGCGCTGCGGGTTCTGCATGATCATGCTTTCGGTGATTTCCAGTTCCAGCCGCTGCGGCGCAATATCGTAGGCCTTGAGCGCCCCCGCCACCTGCTGCGGCAGCTGTTCGCGCAGAAACTGCCTGGCCGACAAATTGATCGCCACGCGCGGAATCATGTAACCCCGGTCCTGCCACGAGCGCATCAGCCGGCACGACTCGCGCATCACCCACTCGCCGATCGGCACGATCAGCCCGTTTTCCTCGGCGATCGGGATGAAGCTTGCGGGCGGCACGAGGCCGAGCTCCGGGTGTTCCCAGCGGATCAGGCATTCCACGCCTTCGAGCTCGTTGGTCGCCACGTCGATCTGCGGCTGGAAATGCAGCCGTAGCTCGTCGCGTTCGAGCGCATGACGCAGGCTGGTTTCCAGCACCAGATGCTCAAAGGCGCGCGCGTTCATCTCGGGCGAAAAAAACTGGTAGTTGTTCTTGCCCAGCTCCTTGGCACGATACATCGCCACGTCGGCGTTCTTCAGCAACTGCGCCGGCAGGCTGCCATCGCCCGGATACAGGCTGATGCCGATCGAGCAGGTGACGAACAGCTCCTGGCCATGGATGACGATGGGCTGGCACAAGAGCTGCAACAGGCGCTCGGCGACGTGCGTTACGTCATCGATATGGAGGATGTTCTCCAGCAGCACCGTGAATTCGTCGCCGCCCAGGCGGGCGATCACGTCGGTCGATTTCACGCTGTCGCGCAGGCGCGAGGCGATCACCTTCAGCAGCTCGTCGCCGACGTCGTGACCCAGCGTATCGTTGATCGCCTTGAAGCGATCCAGATCGATGAACAGCAGCGCCATCTGCACCCGCTCGGCGCCGGAGCGCGCCACCGCCTGTGCCAGCGCCTCGTGCATCGCGCTGCGGTTGTGCAGCCGCGTCAGTGCATCGTGGTTGGCCAAGAAGTGCAGCCGTTGCTCGGCTTCCTTGCGATTGGTGTAGTCGGAGAACACGCCGACGTAGTTCGAGACCTGGCCGCGCTCGTCGCGCACCGCGCTGATCGATAGCCACGCCGGATACGCTTCGCCGCCCTTGCGTCGATCGAGCATCTCGCCCTGCCAATAACCATCCTCGGCCAGCTTGTGCAGCATATCCGGGCTGAGTTCCTGCCCCTTGGGGCCGAACATGCGCGAACAGCGGCCTATGGCCTCGCCGGCTTCAAAACCGGTGATGCGCGAGAACGCCGGATTCACCGCGACGATGCGTGCCTGCGCGTCGGTGATCAGAATGCCTTCGGATGCATTCTGGAACACCTGGCCCGAGAGGCGCGCGTCGCGCGCGGCCGCCAGGCCCTCGCGGTGCGACAACGACAGCATCACGCCGGTCATCATCACTGCCGCCTGCATGGTCACGGCGGCCAGGCAATCGGCTGGCGCCAGCGTATTCGCGTGTGCGGCCAACACGGCGCCACTTGCCGCGATCAAGCCGACGAGGCCGGATGCAAACAGCCCCGCGCGCAACGCCGCCCAGGCCATCAGCGGAAACAGCAGGAACTGCAGATTACCGAGGCCCGGCCAGGGTGGGAAATAGATCAGCCCTGTCGTCGGCACGGCCGTGGCCAATAGCGTCGCCAGTTCTATCCTGCCCTGGGCATCGCGGCGCCTCGAGCCGTAACCGACATGCAAGGCCACGGCGATCAGCATGGCCAGCGCATCAGCCCACCACCACATCAGCCATTGCGTCCACAGCGACGCAATACCATCTTCAAGAAACAGACGCACGAACACGCTGCCCATGCTGGCGACGATGCCGGCCGCCAGCACGGGGCCCGCCGCAATGAAACGCAGTCCCTCGGCGACCCGCCAGTCACTGTCGCGCACGGAGGATGGCATCAGCACCAGGATCAACCACGCTTCACCCGTCTGCAGCAAGGCCAGCGCCAACGTGGCCGGAAGTGGCAGCCCGGCGAGCAGGGGATAAACGAGGCTACCCAGGGCGATCGGCAACAGGCACGCGTGGCCCCAGCGCAGCAGCAGCGTCACCGAGACTCCCGTCGCGATGGCCAGCATGGGCGCGTCATGACCACGGACGGCAAAGGCCCAGCTGGCGAGCTGGGCGAGCATGACTAGCGCGAGCGCGAGCCAAAAGCGAGGCAGAAGACGCGACATGGATAAAGAGAGGTGTGGCTGGGCACTTTTCGCCGTGTTTTCACCGCGTTGCGGTGTCCGGCCTGACAAAGGCAAGTGCCGAATCATTCGTCATGACTACTGAAAAAGCAAGCACACCGCCGCGAGTGTCATCAGCCTGCCGGTATAATGCCGCTTTGCCCCTCGCCCCCCGCCGCCGTGACCGCCCTGCCCCGCCCCGGAGAACGCCTCAGCCTTGCCACGCCGCATGGCTCCGCCGACAGCCTGTTGCTGGCGCGCTACGCGCAAGCCGCTCGACCGCTCACCATCCTGACTGACAGCGCTGCAGCTGCCTCCCGGCTCAAGGAAGAACTCGCATTCTGGCTGCCCGATGCCCGCATCGTCATGCTGCCCGATTGGGAAACGCTGCCTTACGATCATTTCAGCCCGCACCAGGATCTGATCTCCGAGCGGCTGGCCACGCTGTGGCAGATCCGCCAGGGCGAGGCGGACATCGTGATCGCGCCGCTGCAGACCGCGATGGGACGGTTGGCGCCGGTCGAGTACCTGGCCGGCTACACCTTCATGCTGAAGAAGGGGCAGAAGTTCGATGCCGACCAGTTGCGCGCCGACCTCACCTTCGCCGGCTACAGCCATGTGACCCAGGTCTACAGCCCGGGCGAGTATTCAATCCGCGGTGGCCTCATCGATCTCTACCCGATGGGTTCGCCCTTGCCCTACCGGATCGATCTCTTTGACGACGAGATCGAGACCATCCGCACCTTCGACGTCGACACCCAGCGCAGCCTCTACCCGGTGCCGGAGATCCGATTGCTGCCGGCGCGCGAGTTCCCGCTGGATGACGCCGGGCGCAGCAAGTTCCGCCAGCGCTTTCGCGAGGTGTTCGAGGGCGACCCGAGCAAGAGCCGGCTCTACAAGGACATCAGCAGCAGCGTTACCCCCGCCGGCATCGAGTACTACCTGCCACTCTTTTTCGATCACACCGCCACACTGTTCGACTACCTGCCGCCCGCCACCCTGCTGGCACTGACCGGCGATGTGCAGGGCGCCGCAGCGCGCTTCTGGGCGGACACCCAGGATCGCTATCGCAATCTGTCGGGCGAGAAGGACCGGCCCATCCTCGCGCCGCGCGAACTCTATCTGCCCGCGGACGAGCTCTTCGCGCAGATCAAGCGTTACCCGCGTCTGGAACTGGGTGAGCGCGATACGGCGTTCAGCCAGCCACTGCCGGCGTTGCAGGTGGACCGGCGCGCTGACAACCCCATCCTGCGACTGAATGATTTCGTCACGCGCTGGCCCGGCCGGGTGCTGATCACGGCGGAGAGCCTGGGCCGGCGCGAGACCATGGCGCAGATGTTCGCCGAGTATGGCCTCAAGCCCGCGCTCACCGAGAGCTGGCAGGCCTTCGTCGACGCCAAGGATAGGGTGATGCTGGCCGCCAGCCCGCTCTACAACGGCTTCGCGCTCGCCGATCCGCAGACCGCTATCATCACCGAGGCCGACCTCTACGCCACCGTGGTGCAGGGCCGCAGCCGCCGCCAGCAAAAGCGCAGCAACACCGACGCGATGCTGCGCGATCTCTCCGAGCTCAAGATTGGCGACGCCGTGGTGCACGAGGCGCACGGCATCGGCCGCTACATGGGCCTGACCAGCATGGACCTGGGCGAAGGCGCGACCGAGCTGTTGCTGCTGGAGTACTCCGGCGGCGACAAGCTCTATGTGCCGGTCAGCCAGCTGCATGTGATCTCGCGCTACTCGGGCGGCGCCACCGACACGGCGCCGCTGCACAAGCTCGGTTCCGGCGCCTGGGACAAGGCCAAGCGCCGCGCCGCCGAGCAGGTGCGCGATACCGCGGCCGAACTGTTGAACCTGTATGCCCGGCGCGCCGCGCGCAAGGGCCACGCCTTCGAGTGGGGCCATCATGACTACGAGGCGTTCGCCGCCGGCTTCGGCTTCGAGGAAACGGCCGACCAGGCCGCCGCGATCGAGGCCGTGCTGATCGATCTGCGCATCGACCGGCCGATGGATCGCCTCGTCTGCGGCGACGTGGGCTTTGGCAAGACCGAGGTTGCGCTGCGCGCCGCCTTCGCTGCGGTGGCCGGTGGCAAGCAGGTCGCTGTGCTGGTGCCGACGACGCTCTTGGCCGAGCAGCATTTCCAGACCTTTTCCGATCGTTTCGCCGATTGGCCGATCAAGATCGCCGAGCTCAGTCGCTTTCGCACCACCAAGGAAGTCAATATCGCGCTCAAGGGCCTGGCCGAGGGCGGCGTCGATATCGTGATCGGCACGCACAAGCTGGTGCAGCCCGATGTGCAGTTCAAGAACCTGGGCCTCGTGATCATCGACGAGGAGCACCGCTTCGGCGTGCGGCAGAAGGAACAGTTGAAAGCGCTACGCGCCGACGTCGACGTGCTGACGCTGACCGCCACCCCCATCCCGCGCACGCTGGCGATGAGCCTGGAAGGCATTCGCGACTTTTCGGTGATCGCCACCGCGCCTTCCAAGCGGCTGTCGGTCAAGACCTTCGTCGCCAAATACAGCGACGGCGTGATCCGTGAAGCCTGCCTGCGCGAACTGAAGCGCGGTGGCCAGGTGTTCTTCCTTCACAACGAGGTCGACACCATAGACAACATGCGCGAGAAGCTCGCCGCCCTGCTGCCGGAGGCGCGCATCGGTGTAGCGCATGGCCAGATGCGCGAACGCGAACTCGAGCACGTGATGCGCGATTTCTCGGCTCAGCGCTTCAACCTGCTGCTGTGCACCACCATCATCGAGACCGGCATCGATATCCCGAACGCCAACACCATCTTGATGAACCGTGCCGACAAGTTCGGCCTGGCGCAGCTGCACCAGATGCGCGGCCGCGTTGGCCGCTCGCACCACCAGGCCTACGCCTACCTCTTGGTGCCCGATGTCGAGGGGCTCTCGGGCGACGCCAAGAAGCGGCTGGAAGCGATCCAGCAGATGGAGGAGCTCGGTTCCGGCTTCTACCTCGCCATGCACGACCTGGAAATCCGGGGTGCGGGCGAAGTGCTGGGCGATTCGCAATCGGGCGAGATGCAGGAAATCGGCTTCTCGCTCTACTCGCAGATGCTGAACGAAGCGGTGAAGGCGCTCAAAAAAGGCCAGGAGCCCGATCTGTCGCAGCCGCTTGGCGTCACCACCGAAATCAACCTGCACGCTCCTGCGCTGCTGCCGAACGACTACAGCCCGGACGTGCACGAGCGACTCAGCCTCTACAAGCGCCTTGCCAACTGCGAATCAGCCGACGAGCTCGATGACCTGATGCAGGAGCTGATCGACCGCTTCGGCCTGTTGCCCGATGCCGCCAAGGTACTGCTCGACTGCCACCGGCTGCGCATGCTCGCCAAGCCGCTCGGCATCCAGAAGATCGACGCGGCCGACAGCGCGATCGTGATCACCTTCGCCAAGAACACGGTGATCGAGCCGTTCAAGATCATCGGACTCGTACAGAGCAAGAAGCACTACAAGATGGTCCCGCCCGATCGCCTGCGCGTGGAAGGCAACTGGCCCGAACCGGCGCTGCGCGCGGTGCGGGTGAAAGAGCTGCTGAAAGAGCTGGGCTGAGCGCTCCCCCCAATCGAATCGAACGATAGAACCCAAGGAAAACTGATGTCCCTCGCCCCGCTGACCGACGACGAACTCGACCGGCTCGATGCTTTTTTGATGTCGCCGCGTACCCCCGAAGAAACCATGGATATGGAAATGCTCGACGGTTTCCTCGTCGCACTCGCCATCGGTCCGCGCGAGATTGCCGAAGAGGAATGGCTGCCGCAGGTGTTCGCCGGCACGCCGCCCGAGTTTGCCGACCAGGAGGAAGCCGACGAGGTGTTCGGCCTGATCCGCCGCCACGCGGCGCATGTCAGCGCCTCGTTCGCGCCCAAGCGCCGCGAGAATGTCGGCGAGGAACCGCTCTACTACCCGCTGATCCTGTCGGACGAAGGCGCGGACGAGAAATGGCAGGAATCGCTCGGCGCCTACTGGGCCTCCGGTTTCCGCCTTGGCATGCTCGCCGATGAAGAGGTGTGGCAAGCCGCACTGGACGCTGACGAGGAGTTCTACAACTCGGTCGCCGCCATCCTCGCGCTGGAGGAAGGCCACCACCCCGAGGACGAAAACGAGGATGTGCTCACGGTGAAGGCGCGCGAGGAGCGCGTGTCCGAGCTGCCCTGGCATGTCGAGGACGTGATGTTCTACTGGCTGGAGCAGAAATACGGCCAGGTCGAGACGGTAAAACGTGACGAACCCAAGGTCGGCCGCAACGACCCTTGCCCCTGCGGTTCGGGCAAGAAATACAAGAAGTGCCACGGCGCCTGAGCACGCCGACGCTCCACCAACAACCGGGCCCCAGGCCCGGTTTTTCTTTGCCAGAACGCAGCGCCGAGCGCGTGTGCCTTAGGGTTTTCATTCATGTTGCACCGCACCGTAATCGCACAGCGGCGGCCGCCATCCGCACAATCCTAGTGCGGCGCACAAGCGGAATATTCTGCACAAATCAAGCAAACATGCGCCCTGCAGCTCGGCCACGCACTTGGCATGGCCTTTGCTGAAGTACCCGGGACCAGCGCAACGGCGTGCTGGTGTTGCAAGGCGATCGACTGCGAGTGCTCGTCGATAGGTGGCTCGCTGCCACCCCTTAGGATCGAATGGCCCGCATCGCGGGCAACAGGACAACGGCGTCCCTCCAGCCCACCGGGTTGGTCGGATGCCGTTTTTGTTTTCGGCTGCGCAGTGCGCGGCCAGCATGAGGAATGCACCATGGCGAGCACGAACGAGGCCGGCTCCTTCTGGCGGGCCGGCCACACCCCCACGCTGTTTTCGGCCTTTCTCTATTTCGACCTGAGCTTCATGGTCTGGTACCTGCTGGGACCGTTGCAAATCCAGATCGCACAGACCCTGGCGCTCTCGACCCAAGAGCGCGGCCTGATGGTGGCCACGCCCATCCTCGCCGGCGCTTTGCTGCGGCTGGCCATGGGCATGCTGGCAGACCGGCTGGGCGCCAAGCGCACGGGGCTGTATGCGCAGGTCGCCATCATCGTCACGCTGCTTGGCGCCTGGCAACTGGGCGTTCACAGCTTTGGCCAGGCGCTGATTCTGGGCGTGCTGCTCGGCATTGCCGGCGCCTCGTTCGCCGTGGCGCTGCCACTGGCTTCGCGCTGGTATCCGCCGCAGCACCAGGGCACGGCCATGGGCATCGCCGGGGCCGGCAATTCCGGCACCGTGCTGGCGGCGCTGTTCGCGCCGGCATTGGCCGTGGCCTTCGGCTGGCAGAACGTGTTCGGCATCGCCGTATTGCCGCTCCTGGTGGTGCTCGCCGTGTACTGGCGCTGCGCCAAGGACGCGCCGGGCGCGGTGCAGAAGAAGCGCTGGTCCGACTACGGCCGCATGCTCTCGCACGGCGATGCCTGGTGGTTCATGTTCTTCTACGCGCTCACCTTCGGCGGCTTTTCCGGCTTCGCCAGCGCCCTGCCCGGCTATTTCAGTGACCAGTTCGGCTTTGCCCCCAAGCTGGCGGGCTGGGCCACCGCAGCCTGCGTGCTGGCGGGCTCGGCGATGCGCCCGCTCGGTGGCGTGCTGGCCGACCGTATCGGCGGCACGCGCTCATTGCTGGGCGTGTATGCGGCCGTTGCGCTGTTGATAGGCATCGCGGGCTTCAACCCCGGCGGCGCCGTGGTGCAACTGGTGCTGTTCATCGCCGCCATGCTGTGCCTGGGCGCAGGCAATGGCGCGGTGTTCCAGCTGGTGCCGCAGCGCTTTGGCAAGGACATCGGGATCATGACCGGCCTCATCGGCATGGCCGGCGGTGTCGGCGGCTTCGCCCTGGCGGCGAGTCTCGCGGCGATCAAGCAGCACAGCGGCGACTACGCCGGCGGGCTGTGGCTGTTCGCCTGCCTGGCCGCACTGGGCTGGGTGAGCCTCTCCACCGTGAAGCAGCAATGGCGCAGCGGCTGGGCCGTAGCCACCGCGCGTGTCTGAATCCGCCGCGCAGGCAATCCATGTTGATTTGAAAGAGCGAGACTGATCATGAAGAAGATGAAACTCGTCGTCGTCGGCAACGGCATGGCCGGTATCCGCACGGTGGAAGAGCTGCTGGCGCTGGCGCCCGATCTTTACGACATCACCGTGTTCGGCAGTGAGCCGCACCCCAACTACAACCGCATCCTGCTCTCGCCCGTGTTGGCCGGAGAGCAGGAATTCGACAATATCGTGCTCAATCCTCGCAGCTGGTATGAGGAAAACGGCATCACGCTGCATACCGGCCGCACCATCACCCGGATCGACCGGGCGCGGCGCCGGGTGATCGCCGACGACGGCGGCGAGGCCGAGTACGACCGGCTGCTGCTGGCCACCGGCTCCACGCCCTTTATGTTGCCGGTACCGGGCAAGGACTTGCGCGGTGTGATCGCCTACCGCGATATCGCCGATACGCAAGCGATGATGGACGCCGCCTCGGCGAAAAAACACGCGGTCGTCATCGGCGGTGGCCTCTTGGGGCTGGAAGCGGCCAACGGCCTGAAGCTGCGCGGCATGACGGTATCGGTGGTCCACCTTGGTGACTGGCTGCTCGATCGCCAGCTCGACGCCACCGCAGGCGGCCTCTTGCGCCGCTCACTCGAGGAGCGCGGCCTCAGTTTCCTCTTGGGCCGGCAGACCGAGGAGATCGTCGGCAACGCCGAGGGCGAAGCCTGTGCGGTGCGCTTCAAGGGCGGCGAGGAGGTGCCGGCCCAGCTGGTGGTGATGGCAGTCGGCATCCGTCCCAACACCGCGCTGGCGGAAAGCGCGGGGCTCTATTGCAACCGCGGCATCGTGGTCAGCGATGTGCTGCAGACGTTCGACCCGCGCATCTACGCCGTGGGCGAGTGCGTCAGCCATCGCGGCGTCGCCTATGGCCTCGTCGCGCCGCTGTTCGAACAGGCCAAGGTCTGCGCCAACCATCTGGCACGGCTCGGCATCGGTCAGTACCAGGGCTCGGTGCTGTCGACCAAGCTCAAGGTCACCGGCATCGATCTCTTTAGCGCCGGCGACTTCATGGGTGGCGAAGGCTGCGAGGACATCGTGCTCAGCGATCCGGCCGGTGGCGTGTACAAGAAGCTGGTGATCAAGGACGACCAGCTGGTTGGCGCCTGCCTGTATGGCGACACCCTGGATGCCGCCTGGTATTTCAAGCTGCTGCGTGAGGGGCGCAAGATCAACGACCTGCGCGACACGCTGATGTTTGGCGAATCGGCCATCGGCGACGTCGGCGTCGCCGGGCAGAGCCGCGCCGCCGCGATGCAGGATAGCGACGAGGTCTGCGGCTGCAACGGCGTATGCAAGGGCACCATCGTCAAGGCGATCAAGGACCAGGGCCTCTTCACCGTCGACGACGTGAAGAAGCACACCAAGGCCGCCAGCTCCTGTGGCTCGTGCACGGGGCTCGTCGAGCAGATTCTGATGAACACGCTGGGCTCGAGCTTCCAGGAAACGCCCAAGACCAAGGCGGTTTGCGGTTGTACCGACCACACCCATGGCGAAATACGCAAGGCGATCCGCGAGCAGCACCTGACCACGCACCTGGCGGTCTACCGCTTTCTGGAATGGCGCACGCCCAACGGCTGCGCCACCTGCCGTCCGGCCGTGAACTACTACCTGCTCTCGACCTGGCCCAAGGAGGCGGTGGACGACCCGCAAAGCCGCTTCGTCAACGAGCGAGTGCACGCCAATATCCAGAAGGACGGCACCTTCTCGGTGATCCCGCAGATGAAGGGCGGCGTGACCAACCCGTCCGAATTGCGCCGCATCGCCGATGTGGCCGACAAATACGCGGTGCCCATGGTGAAGGTGACGGGCGGCCAGCGCATCGATCTCTTGGGCGTGAAGAAGGAGGACCTCGTCAACGTGTGGAAGGATCTGGGCATGAATTCCGGCCACGCTTACGGCAAGTCGATCCGCACGGTGAAGACGTGCGTGGGCAGCGAGTTCTGCCGCTTTGGCACGCAGAACAGCACGCAGATGGGGATCGATCTGGAAACGATGCTCGCCAATATGTGGAGCCCGCACAAGGTGAAGCTCGCGGTATCGGGCTGCCCGCGCAACTGCGCCGAGGCCGGCATCAAGGATGTGGGCGTGATCGCCGTCGATAGTGGCTGGGAGCTCTATGTCGGCGGCAACGGCGGCATCAAGACCGAGGTCGCGCAGTTCCTCGCCAAGGTAAAGACCAGCGACGAGGTGAAGGAGTACAGCGGCGCCTTCCTGCAGCTTTATCGCGAGGAAGCGTATTACCTCGATCGCACCGTGCACTACATCGCCCGCGTTGGGCTCGACTACATCAAGCGCCAGATCGTCGACGATGCGGCCAACCGCAAGGCCCTGTACGAGCGGCTACTGTATGCGCTCGAAGGCTTGCCCGACCCGTGGGCAGCCCGCATCGCCGGCGCGCAGAAGCAGGAATACATCCCGATCAAACTCATCCCCGCAGGAGAGCCGGCATGAACGCGCCTGCCACCCAACAATGGCTGCGCGTCTGCGCGGTAAACGAGATCCCGCTGCTGGGCAGCCGGCTGGTCGAGTGCCCGTCCGGCAATATCGCCGTGTTCCGCACCGCCGAGGACAACGTGTTTGCGCTGCTCGATCGTTGCCCGCACAAGGCCGGCCCCTTGTCGCAAGGCATCGTCCACGGCGAGACGGTGACCTGCCCGCTGCACAGCTGGAACATCGACCTGAAATCGGGCGAAGCCAAGGCACCCGATGTCGGCTGTGCGCGGCGTTATCCGGTGGAAGTGCGCGACGGCGACGTGTTCCTAGCGTTGGCATCGGCATGAGGCCTACTGCGCGCATCGAGAACCGCGTTGCGCGGTGCTCGCAATCCTCATGGACTTCAGTCCATTCCGGTTGCTGCGCGCCGGGCGCCTTGTTCTCGAAGCGCTCGCTACGGCTCCTGTCGATCCAAATGGAGTACTCGACATGACGAAAACGATAACCCGCTCGACCTGCTGCTACTGCGGTGTGGGCTGCGGCGTGCTGATCGAGAGTGAGGCCGGCCGCATCACCGGCATATCGGGCGATCCGGCGCATCCGGCCAACTTCGGCCGGCTGTGCACCAAGGGCATGACGTTGCCGGCCACTGCTGCCAGCCTCACCGGCCGCGCGCTGCACCCGGAAATGCGCCTGACGCGTGATGCGGCGCGTCAGCGTGTCGACTGGAACACGGCGCTCGACACCGTTGCCGAGCGCTTTGCCGACATCATCGAGCGCCACGGGCCTGATGCGGTCGCCTTCTATATCTCCGGCCAGCTCCTGACCGAGGACTACTACGTCTTCAACAAGCTGGCCAAGGGTCTGATCGGCACCAACAACATCGATACCAACTCGCGGCTGTGCATGAGCAGCGCCGTGACCGCCTACAAGCTGGCGCTGGGCGCCGACGGCCCACCGACGTGTTACGAGGATCTGGAACACGCCGATTGCGTGCTGTTTGCCGGCAGCAATATGGCCTATGCGCATCCGGTGCTGTTCCGCCGGCTGGAGGCCGCCAAGGCCACACGGCCCGCCACGCGCTGGATCGTAATCGACCCGCGCCGCACCGACACCGCCGCGATGGCCGATCTGCATCTGCAGATCCAGCCCGGCACCGATGTGGCCCTCTTTAACGGCATGCTGCACCACCTGATCTGGGAAGGCCTGATCGACGCCGACCACATCGCCAGCCACACCTCGGGCTTCGCCGAACTCAAGGCGCTGGTGCGCGACTACACGCCCAAGTTCGCCGCCGAGCTGTGCGGCATCCTCGAGGCCGACCTGATCCAGGCGGCTCAGTGGTTCGGGCAAGGCGGCCTTAACAAGGGCAGCAGCCTGTCGCTCTATTGCATGGGGCTGAACCAGTCCGCACACGGCACCGACAAGAACCTCGCGCTCATCAACCTGCATCTGGCCACCGGCCAGATCGGCAAGCCCGGCGCCGGGCCGTTCTCGCTCACCGGTCAGCCCAACGCCATGGGTGGGCGCGAAGTGGGCGGCATGGCCACCATGCTGGCGGCGCACCGCGACATCCAGAACCCTGAGCACCGCGCCGAAGTGGCAGCCCTGTGGGGCGTGCCCGCTGCGCACCTGTCGCCGCAGCCTGGCCTGCCGGCGGTGGCGATGTTCGAGGCGCTGCGCGAGGGCAAGATCAAGGCCATCTGGATCGCCTGTACCAACCCAGCCCACTCACTGCCCGATCTTGGCCCGGTGCACGAGGCGCTCTCCGCCGCCGAGTTCGTCGTGGTGCAAGAGGCCTACACCGAAACCGACACCGTGCCCTATGCCGACGTGCTGCTGCCGGCAGCGACCTGGGGCGAGAAGGAAGGCACGGTCACCAATTCCGAACGCCGCATCTCGTGCGTGCGCGCCGCAGTGCCTACGCCCGGCGAGGCAAGGCCGGATTGGTGGATCGCGACCGAGGTGGCCAAGCGGATCGAGGCACGCTTGGTCAACCAGTCCGCCAACGAAATCCCCCCCGGCCCCCCTTCCGTGACGGTGGGAATGCTGAACCTGCCTCGGCTATTCAACTTTGCTGGGCCGGAATCCATCTTCAACGAACATCGCGCACTCACCGTCGGCCGCGATCTCGATATCGGCGGGCTCGATTACGATAGTCTGGAAGCGCTGGGCCCCCAGCAATGGCCACGGCCCGAAGGCGCAAGCGGCGGCCAGGCACGGCGCTACACCGATGGCCACTACGCCACCGCCGATGGCCGCGCGCGGTTTCATGTCACCCGCTACCTGCCCGTTGCCGAGCCGACCAATGCCCGCTACCCCTTCCACCTGCTGACCGGCCGGCTGCGCGATCAATGGCACGGCATGAGCCGCTCCGGCCGGGTGCCGCAGCTGTTTGCCCACGCGCCCGAGCCCAGCCTGACCATGCATCCGCAGGATGCCGAGCGGCGCGGCTTCAAGGCGGGCGAACTGGTGCGTGTGGCGAGCAAGCGCGGTGATCTGGTGCTGCCGCTCGCCATCGCAGACGATGTGCAGAGCGGCAGCGTGTTCGCCGCCATGCACTGGAATGGCCAGTTTCTGAACAGCGGCGGCATCAATCACGCCAGCAGCAAGGCCGTCGATGCCAAATCCTTTCAGCCCGAGCTCAAGCACGCCGCCGTGCGCATCGAGCGGGCGGAGCTGCCCTGGCGCGTGCTGGCGGCCTGCCGCGCCGCCGATGTACTGGCGCTGCGCGGTGCCGTGCAACCCTTGCTGGCCGAGTGCGATTACGCCGCGCTCAGCCTGCAGGGGCAGGACACACTGGTGCTGCGCGCCGCCTGTGCCACGGCGCAGCCCGACTGGCTGGCCCGGCTGTTCGCCACCCTCGCGCTGGAGCCGGGCGAGCACGTGCTCGATTACCACGATGCGCGGCGCGGCCTACTGAAGCGCGTGGCCTGGAATCCCTTGGATAACACGCTGGCGGGCTTCGTCTTCGCTGGCGACACCGCTGGCGGTGACGCGCTGCTCGGACGTCTGCTCGATGGCGAAGCCTGGCAAGGCTCTCGCCTTGCCGCATTCGCTCCGCGACCCGCCACCGTGCGCGATCGCGTGATCTGCAACTGCAAGCAGGTGAAGGCCTCGCAGATTGCCGCGCTGGTGGCGCAAGGCTGCGATGTCGACGGCCTCAAGGCGCAACTGGGCTGTGGCACCGTCTGCGGCTCGTGCGTGCCGGAATTGAAGCGACTGGCCAGCCAGCCCGTCGCAGCCTGAGGAAATTGCAAATGCCAGAGTATGGATCGATGAAATCCGGCAAGGTCACGCTACTCGGCGCGGGGCCGGGCGATCTGGAATTGTTGACGCTGAAGGCGGTGCGCGCACTCGCCAGCGCCGACGTGTTGCTGCTCGACGATCTGGCGAACCCCGAGCTCGTCACGCTGGCGCCGCAGGCGCGCGTGATCCATGTCGGCAAGCGCGGTGGCTGCAAGTCCACGCCACAGGCGTTTATCGAACGGCTGATGCGGCGCTACGCCCGCGCCGGCTGCCATGTGGTGCGCGCCAAGGGGGGAGAGGTGCTGCTGTTTGGTCGCGCCGGCGAGGAAATCCGCTCGCTGGAAGCAGCAGGAGTCGTGGTCGAGATCGTCAACGGCATCAGCTCGGGTCTGGCCGCCGCAGCGAGCCTCGGCGTATCGCTGACCCATCGCGAGCATTGCCAGGGCGTCACTTTCGTTACCGCGCACACGCAGGATCACGGCGAGCCCGATTGGGCGCTGCTCGCCGCCACCGGTACCACGCTGGTGATCTATATGGGCATGGGCCGCATCGGCAGCGTGACTGAAGGGCTGCTCGCCACCCTGCCCGCCACCACGCCAGCCGCCATCGTCGAATGGGCGAGCACGCCGCGCGAGCGCCGGCTGGTGAGCACGCTGGCCGAGCTCGCCGCCACCGCGCAGGCACTGCGCCTTGCCAGTCCTGCCGTCATCCTGGTCGGCAACGCCATCGGCGAAGCGGGTCTTGCAGCCGAGCGGCTGGCTGCCTGAAACGAAAACAGCCCGGCAAGCCGGGCTGTTGCCCACGACGAAGATTGCTACTGCTTCTGCACCAGCGCGCTGCCGCCGCCGTGGCGCAGCGGCTCCGATACCGCCGTGACCGTGCCGTCGTCGTTGAAGCGGATGCCATTGGCCGCGCCGATCTGGTCGGTTTCGTTCCACTGGTGGCCGTAGGCCTCCAGTGCCTTGGCCTCTGCGCTGCCGACGAAGTTCAAGAGCTTCTCCACCTGGGTCTTGTCGCCGTTGCGCTGGCTGAGCCGTGGTGCGGCGAGCGCATCGGCCAGGCTCATGCCCAGATCGACATGGTTGACGACCGTCTGCAGCACCGTGGTGATGATGGTCGAGCCGCCCGGCGAGCCGACGGTGAAGGCCGGCTTGCCATCCTTGAAGACTATGGTCGGGCTCATCGACGAGCGCGGGCGCTTGCCGGCCTCGGGTACGTTGGGATGCGGGGCGCTGAACTCGAAGTCTGTCATCTCGTTGTTGAGCAGGAAGCCGCGCCCCGGCACCACGATGCCGCTGCCAACCCAGTCCTCGATGGTGAAGGTGTAGGCCACCACATTACCTTCGCGATCCGACACCGTCAGGTGGGTGGTGTGCGCCGGCTCCGCCATCAGCTTGGCCTGCGGGCGTAGCGGCACCGACAGATCGTTCTGGAACGGGTATGGATCGCCGGCGCTACGCTTGCCCTGCGTGGCCTTGGGGTCGATCAGCTTGGCGCGCTCCTTGGCGTAATCCTTGGACAGCAGTCCGGCCTTGGGCACGTCGAGAAACTCGCCGTCGGCCACATAGGCATTGCGATCGGCAAACACGAGCCGCGACGCTTCCAGGTACAGGTGCTCGGCCTGGGCGCGCGGCAGCGCTTTGAGATCGAAGTTCTCCAGGATGTTCAGCGCTTCGGCAATGGCGATGCCGCCGCTGGAAGGCATGGGCATGCCGTAGAACGCGTAGCCGCGATAGGTCGATTCGATCGGCTGGCGCAAGCGGGCCTCATAGTCCTTGAGATCGTTCAGCGTCATCTGCGCGGAGAGCACCTTCACGCCGGGCGCCGCTGGCGGCTGGTTCACCGCGCGCACGATATCGCGCGCCAGTGCGCCTTCATAAAACGCCTTCACCCCGCCTTGGGCCAACAGCTTGTAGGTGTTGGCGAGATCGGGGTTACGGAAACGACTGCCCGTTGCCAAGGCCTTGCGGTCCTTTAGGTAGAGCTGCGAGGTAGACGTGAAGCGGCCGAACTTGGCCTCGTTCAGTGCATTGATGCGGTTGAAGTTCTCGCTCACCGCAAAGCCCTGCTCCGCCACCCGGATCGCGGGTTTGAGCACCTGCGAGAAGCTCATCGTGCCATAGCGCGACAGCGCATCGTGCCAGCCGCGCACCGTGCCCGGCACGCCGACCGATAGCCCTGTGGGCACCGCGTCATCCCACTCCAACTCCTTGCCATCGACCTGGAACACGGTCGGGCTGAAATATGCGGGGGCAGTTTCCCGATGATCGAGCGCGATCACGCGCTTGTCCTTGACCGAATAGATCAGCATGAAGCCACCGCCGCCGACGCCACAGCTGAACGGATCGGTCACGCCCAGCACCGCCGCGGCGGCCACGGCGGCGTCGACCGCGTTGCCGCCAGCGTTGAGGATGGCCAGCGCCGCCTGGCTTGCCTCGTCCGAAATCGTCGCCACCGCCCCGCCGTTGCCGGTCGCCACCGGCTGCTTGGCCCAGGCGGCGAATGCCGCCATCAGCAATACCGTACCCAACAATGCCTTGCTTCTCATCGTTCGCTCCAGCATGCGCCGGCGGATCGACATGCCCGCCAGTCAGTGGCGACGATGCTAACAAGGCGTGCAACAGGCTTAATCCGGGCTTACCCCTAAGGGTACGTTGGGCTTGAAAACCGCCCAGTCAGGGCCTACGACCGGTTCAGGTTCTAAGCCCTGATCGCGAACGAAGCGGCATAGGCTTGGGGATCACTGCCATCCCATAGCCTGCCGTCGATCAGCACGCTGCGCCGCAACGGTGTGGCCGGCAGATCGACATCGGCAAGGCGCGCCGCCTCGTGATAAAGATCGAGCCGGTTCACCGCTTCGGCGACTTCCAGATAATCCGGGTCGTGATCAAGCAGGCCCCAGCGGCGGTACTGGGTGAGGAACCACATGCCGTCCGACAGCCACGGGTAGCACACCTCGCCGCCACGGCCGTAGAAGCGCGCCGCATGCGAGCGGCCGCCCCGGCCGTGGCCTTCGATCAGGCGCGGCGCGATCAGCTGCTCGGGCACGCCGATCGCTTCGGCGATCCAGGGCACGGCCTGTTCGCGTTGGGCGGGATGATCGAGCCAGCGGCAGGCCTCGATCAGCGCGGCGGTCAAGGCGATCGTGGTCTGCGGATGGGTGTCGGCGAAGGCACGCGTGGTGGCGAGCACCTTCTCCGGGTGATCGGGCCAGATTTCGGCACTGGAGACCAGCGTATAGCCGCTTTGCGCCTGCTCCACCGCGGCCGGCCAGGGCTCACCGGCGCAAAAGCCGTCCAGTTCGCCGCGTGCCAAGGCGCCTACCATGTCCGGCGGCGGTACCACCTCCGTGTTCACATCACGCAAGGGATGGATGCGGTGCGCGGCCAACCAGTAATAGAGCCACATCGCGTGGGTGCCGGTGGGAAAAGTGTGCGCCAGCGTCAGCCTGCGGGTGGCGGCCACGATGGCGCGCCGCAGGCCGTCGCCGCTTTGCACGCTACCGTGCATGCCCTGTGCCAGCGCGATGCCCTGCCCGTTCTGGTTCAGCGTCATCAGCACTGCCATCTCGTGGCGCGGGCCGCCCAGGCCCAGCTGCACGCCATACGGCAAACCATAGAGCGCATGCGCTGCATCGAGCTCGCCCGCAAGCAAGCGATCGCGCAGCGTGGCCCACGAAGGCTGGCAAGCCAGGCGTAGCGTGAGTCCACGCGCCTCGGCCATACCCATGCGCTGGGCCACCACCAGCGGAGCGCAATCGGTGAGCGGCATATAGCCTAGCGTCAGTGCAGATTTTTCCAGGGTCATCGTCTCATCCCAGCAAGTCCGCCATCGCGATCAGCTGGCGCGCCACCTCGGCCAGCTTCATGCCCCGGTTCATCGCCTGGCGGCGCAGCGTTTCAAAAGCCTCGGCCTCGGTGAGGCCGCGCTTGTCCATCAGCAGGCCCTTGGCCTTGTCGATCAGCTTGCGCTCGGCCAGTTTTTGCTCGGCGTCGGCGAGCTTCTCGCGCAAGCGGTGATCCTCGTCGAAGCGTGCCTGCGCCACGGCGATCACCGCGGCAAGCTTCTCCGGCGCCACGCCTTCAACTACATAGGCGGTCACTCCGGCCGCAACCGCGGCGCGCACGGTGGCAGGGTCGGCACTGTCGGAGAACATCACCACCGGGCGCGGCGCGGCGATATTCATCACGGCCAGCTGTTCCAGCGTGTCGCGCGATGGCGATTCGGTATCGACGATGACCACGTCGGGCCGCCGCCGCTCCACCAGCTGCGCGAGTGCCCGCGCGCCGGGTGCCTCGGCGATCACCGCGAAGCCGGCCGCCGTCAGCGCAGCACTGAGCTGCCCTATCGGCTTGGCGGTATCGGTAACGAGCAGGATGCGCAACATGGTGGACATCAAACGACTGTTTCAGGCTTTATCCCGCAGCGCAACATCCGCAGCAATAACGCAGACACCCTATGGCTTCGATGCCACAGCCCTGCCTCGCACAACCGCAGACAATTCTGGCGAGTTTTCAGGCCAATCGGCACCGGCCCCTCCCCGGCATCGTGCGGCTCCACCGTCGGAGTGGATCAAGCACCTCCCTCACGCCAGCGCGCAGCAATCAGCTCCGGCCTGGATCCCTATTTGGCAAGCACAGCGTGTGCCAAGCGGAATCGGGCAGCTGGCCTGGTATGGCTGCATGTATTGCAAGCACCGCAGACTGGCGTTGTTGCGGCCGTGCCTGCAACCGCGTGCACAGGCCGGCGATTCCCGCAGCGTCGTGGGCCAGCCGTTGCGCCGTGCCGTCAGGCAGCACGCCGACATCCAGCCAGGCCTTGGCGGCATCGATTCCCACGCATGCATCATCTATCATGTCAGTCACCCCACCTTGCCAATCCGGCTCGCGGGCCCCAGCAACTGTTCGGGTCAAGAAGACAACGGGCGTGACGCCCAACGCTAACGTGCGGGACCGGCTCCCTGTCCAGTCCCTACGTCTGGCTGTACAACCAGCATTTTCCCAGCTGGCGTTGCAACAACGTACGCCGCTGCAGGCGATGAAAGATTGGCAAACCCGGCGCCCGGATTTATTTGTTAAACGCATAGTCAATCGCCCGGGACTGGACAGCTATGTCCCTGGGCGCTCATCTGCATGATGCAGGCGCGTTCTTCGGGGCAGAGATGATGGTAGTGCGTGACCATGGCGACACCTTATCAGGGTGTTGCACTTGGTTCTTGAGACCGCCCCGGTAATATCGGGGCCCAGACTCTAAAGCGAAATGCTATTCAAGACGGGGTGACGTCGCCCCGTTGACAAAAACACCTGCCTACTTATAGGGAAATCCAAGTGCTCCAGAGGCGAAGTTTGGCGGCGACACCACTACTTGCCTGGAACCATTCTGGAATTGACTGGCTTCATGACCAACTATTCCTTGGAACTGGACTTGCAAAACCCGTTGCTCTGCCCATTCGCCCTTCACACCGAATCTGACCAGTCCCATAACCGTATCGAAGGTCGCGCTTCGCGCATGTTCCGAAAGACGGGCATCGTCGAATCCGCCGGTCGCATTGACTGCGTGCTCAATCACCTGCAGCTGGGCATATGCGAGAGGTGCCACGTAGTGGCCCAAAGCATCAACGCCAAATTTCTCCGCTCGATCCTGATAAACGCTCAAGAACCGCTGAACCCCAGGAAACATCATCTTCGGGACCGGCTGCCAATATTCGTAGTTCACGAATCCGTTGAGCAGCGGACCAAGTGCAGTTTTAACGGCCGTGTTTTGAGGCCCAATCATGGCGCCGCCAACCATCTTTGGTCGGAAAGTGTGCGCATCAAGCGCACGCACGATGCCAATCGAGTCATTGAGATAGGAGCATAGAAAAAGCAGCTCGCACCCACTGTTTGCGGCGGCATCAATGACCGGCCTGAAGTTTTCAGTCGTTAACGGATAAGTGCTCTCATGAACGATCTGAAAGCCGTACTTTTCAGCATTAGCCTTGGCGCCACGTATGGGGTTCCGCGAAAATTCTGCGTCCGCCGAGACCAGCGCCACAGTCAAAGGACGAGGCGTCTGTGCAACCGCAAGTTCAAAGAATCCCTCAGTGAGCGCGGCATTCGGGTCCGGTCCGGTTGGGATCATGGCGAAGTAGTTCGGATAGGCGAATGCGTTGTTGACGCCCAGGCCCATCAGACCAACGAAGAAGCGCTGCCGCTCCATGATCAATGGCATCGCAGGCAACAAGGTGTTGGTCCCATAGCCGCCGATGACCAAGTCGACCTTGTCTTCATCCATTAGCCGCTTATAGATGCCAGGAACGAGTGACGCATCCGCCCTATCGTCGTAGCAAATGAGTTCAACCGGCCGCCCGAGCAACCCGCCTCGGCGATTGATGTCTTCCCGCCAAATGTCGTGGGCAAGTCGAGCTGACTGCGTATTGCCCGCAACAGGGCCTGTTAATGACAGGCAATAGCCGATGCGAACTGGAGCTTGCACCGTGGCCATATCAGGCTCCAGCAGGATCAAGAAAAACAAACAAGGAATGGATACGCTCGTTCTCAAAATGCGCGATATCCATTCCTGTCACGGCTACGGGACCATCAGGTGGACCAGAACTCCACTTCAAGCGACCAATACCGTGGTGGCCTATCGCTGGACCCAATGCGCCAAAAACAAAGCTAGGTGGCAGACTCGCGAGTAACGCAGTAACGGCCTCATTAATTGCCACATGACCTTTGAAGGAGGCATGCGGCTCGTTAAGCACGGCATCTTCCGCGTACAGTTCATGTATTGCTTCGATACGCCGAGCCGCATCGTGTTCGCCGAACACACGCTGAAGGTTGGCCTGCATTAGGCCGTCATAGTCGATGAGGTCGGCGAGCATCGTTACACTCCCGCGCCTGCGCCGGCACGACCAGCGAGAAGTTGCAGTTCCCAAGCCAAGGCGACGCCACTCGCACCGCCATGTTCGAGGACGACACTCGCAACGCCGCCGGCGGTCTCCTCGCGCGCCCAGTCACGCTGCCATTCGCCCAACACTGCCATCCAGGTGATCGGCACGGCACCGGCCTGGACCATGCGACGTACGGCCATGTCGTGAGCCTCCAGCGAGACGCCGCCCGAAGCGTCGGTGACGATGAAGACGTCGTACCCCTCGCCAAGGGCCTGGATCGCTGGCATGGCCAAGCAGATCTCGGTGTAGAGCGCGGCCAGTACGAGCTGCTTGCGTCCGCTTTTCTTCACGATGTCGGTGACCTTCGGGTCTTCCCAGGTGTTGATGAAGGTACGGTCGATCGGCTTCTGGTCCGGAAAGACGTCCTGCAAACCCTTGATGATGTAGCCGCCGCGCCCTTCGATCACTGTCGTCAGGATCGTTGGCACGTTGAAGACCTTCGCGGTCTTGGCTAGGCCGATGACGTTGTTGACGATCATCGATGGCTCGTGACTGTTCAGATTAGTGAACTGGTACGGCTGATGATCGATCAGCACGAGGATACTGTCTTCGGGGCGAAGAAGTCCTTGAAGTCCGGTCTTGCTCATGTGTTTCTCCTTTTTTTGGGGTTGGTGGATTAAGTTGTTCGTTTGATTCAGCATCAAACTTGGGGCGAAGCCCCGGCTTGGCGCAATTTCAAAGTCGAGCCAATACGGTTGATTTCTTGAAATTCGTTGGAAATGGCGGCTTGAGATGTATGAACAGAGTATGGCCCCATCATAAATTCATGATCGTGGGCCACCGCTGATCCGAGTACGAATCCCGCGTATTCGTCTGCGGTAAATAGAATCGGTGCTTCGCCACTCTTGAAAACCGCCAATTTCCGCTCAATCAAGTCACCCGCCGTTTTCAGTCGCCCGCGGTACACATAGTCCCAGGAAACCGAATGGCCCACGGGCGGAACATATTCCCAAGAGGATTGCGCCTCCAGTTCGACGCTTAGGTAATTGATACCCTCATCGTGGGAAATCGGCCCTCTGGCTCCTTGGTACTTGCCTAGCAGGACGCTAGCAGGGCCGACGCGCGGCACAGCTTGCGCAGCGATATGGCAGGTTTCCGGTGCAGCGCTTTCCAAATTAGGTGGCATAGCCAGCCATAGTTTTAATCCCGTAAGCGGTGAGTCGCCTCTCATGGCCGACTCATGCAAAGCACCGCCAGAAGCTCGCATCCATTCAATATCGCCAGCATTTACTACTGCCGTAGTGCCGACTGTGTCATTGATCCAAACACTGCCGGTCAATATATAGGTCAACCTAGCGATGCCAGTGTGGGGGTACATACTGAACACAGAACTTGTACCCGCAGGAATGGCGAAGTCATCAAGAAACACGAAGGGTTTGACAACTTGCCCCACGTCGCCTGGGCTCATCAGTCGCGTGATGGCGTCATGGCGAGTACCTGCGGCGCACAGCGACACCCGACGTTCATCGACGCGATCTGTCTTTGGAATACCTTCGATGATGCGGAGTCGCATGGCCTGCCCCTAGCTAGATTGAATGTGACGAAACGGCGCTAGGCACGCGCAGCCTCATGACTCAATTCTTGCATCAGCTCAATCAGTTGATTAGCCGCAAAAAATGGTCGTCATCGTCCCAAATATGGAATAATAAAGTCATGCAAGATCTGAATGACATGCTCTACTTCGCTCAAGTGGTGGATCACGGCAGCTTCTCCGCTACGGCTCGTGACTTGGGGATTCCCACGTCCACGCTCTCAAGGAGAGTAGCTGACTTGGAATCTGCTCTGGGTGTCCGCCTTTTACACCGCACCACACGCAGGTTATCGCTCACGCAGATCGGTGAGATCTATTACCAATATTGTGCCGCTCTAAGAACGCAAGCGCAGTCTGCGGAGGATGCTATAGCCATCGCACGCACCGAGCCGTGCGGGACAATCAGAATGTCGTGCCCGGTTAGTCTTTCGCAAATCACGCTCCGGCCCATCTTGCCAGACTTCATGCGACGCTATCCAAAGGTCAATATAGAGATGTTCGTGAGCAACAGGGTATTTGACCCTATTCAAGACGGGCTCGACCTAGCGCTTAGGGTCCGGCCCTCGCTTGAGGACAGCGGAGGCTTAGTCGTTAAGCAATTTGGAGTGGTACGCACTCAACTAATGGCTAGCCCGGAGCTTTTAACCCGCGTAGGCCGACCACACTCACCGGAAAATCTGAAGGGTATTCCGAGCGTCGCGATGTCTGCTACGGATGGACGTGCAGTCTGGCGTCTGGTAAGGCCAGATAATCGAACAACTGAGGTACTACATCGGCCCTGTTTTGCTGCAGACGACTTTCTTACTTTAAAGCACGCGATCCTTTCCGGTGTTGGGATGGGCGTCCTGCCTGAGTATTTGTGCCGGCAAGAACTGGATAACGGTCAGTTAGTAATAGTTCTGCCTGATTGGGCTCCGCTGCCGGACATACTTCATGCGGTTTTCCCATCACGGCGAGGAATGATGTCGTCCGTGAGATGCTTCCTCGACTTCTTGGATGAGCATGCTCAGGAAGGTATTCGTCGAATCTGATTCCGGCTCATGGCCGTGAAACGAGCGCCGCAATCGCAATCACCAATAGAACAGCACCTGGAAACACGGCGTGGCGATATTCGCCGCCCCGGCGCACCTCGGCCAGCCAGTCCTGCGCCATGGCGCAGGCTTGTTCGACGGTCAGTTCCCCGAACAACCCCAAGGCGGGCTAGCGAGGCGGTCCGGCGTTCGCGCGGTACAAAAGTGAACACCTTGCGGCCCGTCGGGGTGATCTTGCACAGGAATCCGGGAACTACGGTATCCCGTAGCTCGACATCCTTGGCCTGCGGTTGCGCCGCATCGACTGCGGACTTGGTGAGCTTGATCTTTGCCATGATGACTCCTCGGAAGCCCCGGTTTCCAAGAGCCGCATAGGAGTCGAGCGGAGGCAAGCGGGTCAAGCTTCGGAAAACACCGGCATATCTTTAACTCACCTAAGTCATTGATAAACCTTATGTATCTAGCATTGGCGTAGTCCAGAAAAGTACCGGAATGGAGTCATCGTGAAACAAAAAACCCGCCATCAGGCGGGTTTTTTGTCATGCGCAGTTCGATCTAATCAGACCGTAGCCTTCTCGGCTTCGGCCTGGTAGCTCTCGATCTGGTTGAAGTTGAGGTAGCGATACACTTCCGCGCCCTTCTCGTTGATCACACCGATGTCGGACATGTATTCGGCTACGGTCGGGATACGGCCCAGGCGCGAGGCAATCGCGGCGAGCTCGGCCGAGGACAGGAACACATTGGTGTTCTTGCCCAGGCGGTTCGGGAAGTTGCGGGTCGAGGTCGAGACCACGGTCGCGCCTTCACGCACCTGCGCCTGGTTGCCCATGCACAGCGAGCAGCCCGGCATTTCGGTGCGCGCGCCTGCCGTGCCGAAGGTGCCGTAGTAGCCTTCTTCGGTCAGTTGCTGCGCATCCATCTTGGTCGGCGGAGCGATCCACAGCTTGACCGGGATGTCGCGCTTGCCTTCCAGCAGCTTGCCGGCCGCACGGAAGTGCCCGATGTTGGTCATGCACGAACCGATGAACACCTCGTCGATGTGGGTGCCGGCCACTTCGGACAGCACCTTCACATCGTCCGGATCGTTCGGGCAGGCCAGGATGGGCTCCTTCACGTCGGCCAGATCGATTTCGATCACGGCCGCGTATTCGGCGTCGGCATCCGGCTCGAGCAGGTTCGGGTTGGCGAGCCAGGCTTCCATGGCCTTGATACGGCGAGCCAGGGTCTTGGCATCGCCGTAGCCATTGGTGATCATGGACTTGAGCAGCACGATGTTCGAGTTCAGGTACTCGATGATCGGCTCCTTATCCAGGCGCACCGAGCAACCGGCGGCCGAACGCTCTGCAGACGCATCGGTCAGTTCGAACGCTTGCTCGACCTTCAGCTTCGGCAGGCCTTCGATTTCCAGGATACGGCCCGAGAAGATGTTCTTCTTGCCAGCCTTGGCCACGGTCAACAGACCTGCCTTGATGGCGTAAAGCGGAATGGCGTTCACGAGGTCACGCAAGGTGATGCCCGGCTGCAGTTCGCCCTTGAAACGCACCAGCACCGATTCGGGCATATCGAGCGGCATCACGCCGGTGGCGGCGCCGAAGGCCACCAGGCCGGAACCGGCCGGGAACGAGATACCGATTGGGAAACGGGTGTGGCTGTCGCCGCCGGTGCCGACGGTATCGGGCAGCAGCATGCGGTTGAGCCAGCTGTGGATCACGCCATCACCCGGACGCAGCGACACGCCGCCACGGTTGCGGATGAACTCCGGCAGTTCGTGGTGAGTCTTCACGTCCACCGGCTTAGGATATGCAGCAGTGTGGCAGAACGATTGCATCACAAGATCGGCCGAGAAGCCCAGGCAAGCCAGATCCTTCAGCTCGTCGCGGGTCATCGGGCCGGTGGTGTCTTGCGAGCCCACCGAGGTCATGCGGGGCTCGCAATAGGTGCCCGGACGCACGCCCTGGCCTTCCGGTAGGCCGACGGCGCGGCCGACCATCTTTTGGGCTTGCGTGAAGCCCTTGGTCGAAACAGCTGGTGCCTGCGGTAGGCGGAACAGCGTCGAGGCCGGCAGGCCCAGCGATTCACGCGCCTTGGCGGTGAGGCCACGGCCGATGATCAGGTTGATACGGCCACCGGCGCGCACTTCGTCGAACAGCACGTCGGACTTGACCTTGAACTCGGCGACGGTTTCGCCGTTCTTGATGACCTTGCCTTCGTACGGGCGCAGTTCGATCACATCACCCATGTCCAGCTTGGAGACATCGACTTCGATCGGCAGCGCGCCGGAGTCTTCCTGGGTGTTGAAGAAGATCGGAGCGATCTTGCCGCCGAGGCAATAGCCGCCAAAGCGCTTGTTCGGCACGAACGGGATGTCGTCACCTGTCCACCACAGCACCGAGTTGGTCGCCGACTTGCGCGAGGAACCGGTACCGACCACGTCACCGACGTAGGCGATCAGGTTGCCCTTCTTCGCCAGATCCTGGATGAACTGGATCGGGCCGCGCTTGCCGTCTTCTTCCGGCGTGATGCCGGGACGGGCGTTCTTCAGCATGGCCAGCGCGTGCAGCGGGATATCCGGGCGCGACCAGGCATCCGGCGCCGGCGACAGGTCATCGGTATTGGTTTCGCCGGTGACCTTGAACACGGTCAGCGTGACCGATTGCGGCACTTCCGGGCGGCTGGTGAACCACTCGGCATCGGCCCAGCTCTGGATCACGCCGCGGGCGTTGGCGTTGCCGGCGTCCGCCAGTTCCTTCACGTCATGGAAGTAGTCGAACATCAGCAGGGTTTTCTTCAGGCCTTCGGCAGCCACGGCGCCAACTTCGGCATCACCCAACAGATCAATCATCGGCTTGATGTTGAAGCCGCCGAGCATGGTGCCCAAGAGTTCCACCGCCTTGGTGCGGCTGATCAGTGCACAGGAATCCTTGCCAGCAGCCACGGCAGCGAGGAATGCAGCCTTCACCTTGGCGGCATCGTCCACGCCCGGCGGTACGCGGTGGGTGATCAGATCGACCAGGAACGCTTCCTCGCCAGCAGGCGGGTTCTGCAGCAGGGTGACCAGGTCGGCCACTTGTTGCGCGGTCAGCGGCAGCGGCGGGATTCCGAGGGCGGCACGTTCGGCTACGTGCTGGCGATAGGCTTCAAGCATGGGTCAACCTTTTGCGTGGAGGTTTGCGTGGAACTGGTTAAACGGCAAGGTGCCGTATGCGTCCGGCCTGGCCGGACATGATTTTACGCGGAGCCAACGCAACGCTCATGCGCGCGGCACAAACGGCGAGGCTTGCTTCGGAGCGGAAGGTTACGCGCATGGCAGGGCGAGCACAAACGAGTAAACGCCACAGCGGGTGTGAGTTAAAATCACAACCATACTCAGTGAAAGCGAGACCGGCGGCAGCTGAGAACGGCTCTCAATAAACCTTCTCATGCCGGAACCGCCAACGCCCCCTGCTCCACCATTTCCACCCCGCCTTGACCTGGATTCACCATGAGCCAGTCCCTGCCCCCGCTCAATGCCTTGCGCGCCTTCGAGGCCGCCGCGCGGCTGGAAAGCTTTTCCGCCGCCGCGGCCGAGCTGTTCGTCACCCACGGCGCGATCAGCAAGCAGATCAAGCAGCTGGAGGCATGGCTGGGCGTGCAGTTGTTCGAGCGCAGCGGCGGGCGGGTGAAGCTGACCGACGTCGGTTGGCGGTACCTGGTGCAGGTGCAGGATGGGTTCGATCTGATCGCCAACGCCACCCACCAGCTGATGCAGCCCAACCGGCAACGGCGGCTCACCATCAACTCGACGCCGACGCTCGCCATGTACTGGCTGCTGCCGCGGTTGACGCAATTCCAGCAGCGCTTCCCCGATATCGAACTCAAGCTGATGACCTCGGACCGCGATATCAGCCGGCTCGATACGCCGTTCGATGTCGCGATCCGGCGCGGGCCGGGCGATTGGCCGGGCTACGCCACCAAGCCCTTTTTGGAAGAGCGTGAACTGCCGCTGATCAGCCCCGCCCTGCTCGATCGCTTCCCCATTGCCGAGCCTGCCGATCTCGCCCGCCATACGCTGCTCTATGCCGATACCCGCCCGACCGCGTGGCAGCGCTGGCTGACGCTGGCCGGCGTGCCCGAGCTCAAACCCGCCGCCACCCAGCATTTCGATCATTTTTACCTGGCCTTGCAGGCGGCGATGGATGGCCTCGGTGTGGTGCTGGGGCCACTACCGATGATCCAGGCCGAGATCGATAGCGGCAGGCTGGTGGCGCCATTGGCGGGGCCCGTGGCACCGGTGCGCGGCTACTGCTGGATCACGCCACGCAGCGCGATGAACGACGCGGCCATCACCGCCTTCTGCCAGTGGCTGGAAGACGCGTCCGAGGCGACTTGAGCGACTGGCGCCGTATCGGCGCCAGGGTAACGGGATCCGTCGCAACCTGCCCGGCGATGCGAACCTCGGCGCCACAGCGTGGTCGCACCGTGCAGAGCAACCGCCGCGGAGCTTCTGTATGCCCTTGTCGCCCCAAGACGTGCAACGCACCCTGCCCCGACCCGCGGGAGCCCCGCTGACCTATTACAGCCTGCCCGCGCTGGAAAAAGCCGGTGTCGGACCGGTGTCGCGACTGCCAGTGTCGATCCGACTGGTGCTCGAATCGGTATTGCGCCATTGCGATGGCATCAGGGTCACCGAAGAACACGTGCGCCAGCTCGCCAACTGGAAACCCAAAGCGGCGCGGGTCGACGAGATTCCATTCACCGTGGCACGAGTGGTGCTGCAGGATTTCACCGGTGTGCCGCTGCTGGCGGATCTGGCCGCCATGCGCAGCACCGCCGCCTCTCTCGGGCGCGACCCCACGCTGATCGAGCCGCTGGTGCCGGTCGATCTTGTCGTCGACCATTCGGTGCAGGTGGATGTATTCGGCACGCCCGATGCACTGCGCCGCAATATGGAGCTGGAATTCGCCCGCAATGGCGAGCGCTACCAGTTCATGAAATGGGGTATGCAGGCGTTCGATACCTTCAAGGTGGTGCCGCCCGGCATCGGCATCGTCCACCAGGTGAACCTGGAATATCTGTTCCGCGGCGTGCAGGTGAAGGATGGCGTGGTCTACCCGGATACGCTGGTCGGCACCGACAGCCATACCACGATGATCAACGGTGTGGGCGTCGTTGGCTGGGGCGTCGGCGGTATCGAGGCCGAGGCCGCCATGCTGGGGCAGCCGGTGTATTTCCTCACGCCGGACGTAGTCGGCGTCGAGCTCACTGGCAAACTGCGCGAAGGCGTGACCGCCACCGACCTGGTGCTGACGGTGACCGAGCTGCTGCGCCGCGAGAATGTGGTCGGCCAGTTCGTCGAGTTCTTCGGCAAGGGCACGGCCAGCCTCACCGTCACCGACCGAGCCACCATCGCCAATATGGCCCCGGAATACGGCGCGACCATGGGCTTTTTCCCGGTCGATGAGCAGACCCTCGCCTACCTGCGCGGCACCGGGCGCACCGATGAGGAAATCACGCTGTTCGAGGCCTACTTCAAGGCACAGCAGTTGTTCGGCGTACCGCGCGCCGGCGAGATCGACTACAGCCGCACGCTCAAGCTCGATCTCGATGGCATCGTGCCCAGCCTCGCTGGCCCCAAGCGGCCGCAGGATCGCATCATGCTCTCGGATATGAGAAAGAACTTCGAAGCGCTGTTTTCTGCGTCGCCAGCGAAAAACGGCTTCGGCAAGAACGCCGCAACGCTGGGCGAGCGCGTGACGGTGGGCTACACCGCAGAGCAGCCCCGGCAAGATACGCAGCAAACCACGCCGACCGGCGCGCCCAGGCACGAGCGCGAGATGGTGGACAATCGCCCCACGCCGGCCCAGGCCACCACCAGCCACGACGCGGGCGTGGATCTGGGCCATGGCGACATCCTGATCGCTGCCATCACCAGCTGCACCAACACCTCCAACCCGGGCGTACTGCTGGCGGCGGGCCTGTTGGCGAAAAAAGCCGTGGCGCGCGGCCTTGCGGTGAAGCCGCATATCAAGACCAGCCTTGCGCCGGGCTCGCGTGTCGTCACCGATTACCTGGAAAAGACCGGCCTGTTGCAGCCGCTCGCCGAGCTCGGCTTTGCACTCGCCGGTTACGGCTGTACCACCTGTATCGGCAACGCCGGCGACCTGACGCCAGAGCTCAACGAAGCGATCACCACCCATGATGTGATCGCGGCGGCCGTGCTATCCGGCAATCGCAACTTCGAGGCGCGCATCCATCCCAACATCCGCGCCAACTACCTGGCGAGCCCGCCGCTGGTGGTCGCATTTGCCATTGCCGGCCGCGCCAATATCGACTTGACCACGGAGCCGCTGGGTACCGGAAAGGACGGCGCGCCGGTCTATCTGCGCGACATCTGGCCCAGCTCCGACGAGATCGCCGCGCTGCTGCCATTTGCGCTCGATCCTGCCACCTACCGGGAGCGCTATCGCGATTTCACCCGCGATCTCGATCTGTGGAACGCCATCCCGGCGCCGACCGGTGACGTGTATTCCTGGCCAGCCTCCACCTATATCGCCCAACCACCGTTCTTCGACGACTTTGCCCACGCCCCAGGCGCCTTGCCACAGATCACCGGCGCCCGTGCGCTGCTGATCCTGGGCGATTCGGTCACCACCGATCACATCAGCCCGGCCGGGGCCTTCGGTGAAAAAACGCCAGCCGGGCAATACCTGATCGCCCATGGCGTGGCGCGGCAGGACTTCAACAGTTACGGCAGCCGGCGTGGCAACCACGACATCATGATCCGCGGCACCTTCGCCAATGTGCGGGTGAAAAACCTGATGCTGCCGCCCAAGGCGGACGGCAGCCGCATCGAGGGCGGGTACACGCTGCTCGACGGCGTGCAGAGCACGGTGTTCGAGGCGGCCCAGACCTGGCAGACGCGCGGTGTGCCCACCGTGGTGTTCGCCGGCGAGGAATACGGCACGGGTTCCAGCCGCGACTGGGCAGCCAAGGGCACCATGCTGCTGGGCGTGAAGGCGGTGATTGCCCGAAGCTTCGAGCGTATCCACCGCTCCAACCTCGTCGGCATGGGCGTGCTGCCGCTGCAGTTCCTGGGCAAGGATAGCCACGAGAGCCTGAAGCTGACGGGCGAGGAGACCTTCGACATCGTCGGCATCGAGGCCGGTTTGCGGCCGCAGCAGGATCTGACGCTGCGCATCCACCGCCCCGACGGCAGCACGCAGGATGTAACGGTGCGCTCGCGCATCGATACGCCGATCGAGGTCGAGTACTACCGGCACGGCGGCATCCTGCCCTACGTGCTGCGGGAGTTGCTGGCATGAACATGCGTGTCCACCTCACATCGCCAGCTGACGGGCGCAGCCCGGTTCGCCGAACGGGCATGCGGTACTGGCTTGCGCTAGCTAGTCTTGGCCTGAATGTCGTTGCGCAGGCGGGGCTGCCGGCGAGTACGTCCAACAACTACGCCGCGGAAACCATAGCCAGCGGGCTGGAGCATCCGTGGAGCCTCGCCTTTCTGCCCGATGGCCGCATGCTGGTCACCGAACGAGCGGGCCGGCTGCGCCTGGTTACCATCGACGGCAAGTTGTCGGCGCCCATCGCCGGCGTACCCAAGGTCTACGCCAGCGGCCAGGGCGGTTTGCTCGATGTCGCGCTTGATCCGGCGTTTGCGCAAAATCGCCTCGTTTACCTCAGTTACGCCGAGCCCGGCAACAATGATCTTGCCGGCACCGCCGTGGCGCGCGCCCGGTTGATCGAAACAGCGAGTTCGGCGCGGCTGGAACAGTTGGTCGTGATCCTGCGCCAGCAACCGAAGACCGTGGGCGGCGCCCATTTCGGGAGCCGGCTTGCCTTTGCCCGCGACGGCACGCTGTTTGTCACCATGGGCGAGCGCTACCAGCGTGATCGCGCCCAGGAGCTCGATGTCAGTTTCGGCAAGGTGCTACGCATCCGGCCTGACGGCGGCATCCCACCCGACAACCCCTATGTCGGGCGCAAGGACGTGCTGCCCGAGATCTGGAGCCATGGCCACCGCAACCCGCAATCGGCAGCCATCCATCCGGCCACGGGCGCGCTGTGGACCATCGAACACGGAGCCCGCGGCGGCGACGAGATCAATATCCCGCTGGCCGGACGCAACTACGGCTGGCCGGTGATCACCTACGGGCACGATTATTCCGGACTGCCCATCGGCGAGGGCACGGCCAAGGCGGGCATGGAGCAGCCGGTGTACTACTGGGATCCGTCGATTGCGCCATCGGGCATGGCGTTCTATACCAGCAACCGTTACCCCGGTTGGAACGGCACCCTGCTGGTCGGGGCGCTCAAGGGGCAGGCTCTGGTCCGGCTTACGCTCAAGGGCAACCAGGTCGTGGCGGAAGAACGCCTGCTCGGCAACGCCAAGCAACGGATCCGCGACGTGCGTCAGGGGCCGGATGGCTGGGTTTATCTGCTGACCGATGCGGACGACGGCGCAATCTTGCGGCTAAAGCCACGCTGAAACACTGAAAAGCAGCACGCCCGCGAATGCGGGCGTGAGGCATGGCAACAACAATGGTGTCGCTCAGGGACAGAACTTCTTCAGGTCTTCCTCGTTTTTCGCGATTTCCTGCTTGCGGCGCTCGGCTTCCATGAATTCGACCTCGCCCTTCTCGTTGATCGCCTTGTAGATCTTGTTGTTCTGCAAGAAGGCGCTGCGCTTCATCGCCGCGTCGCACTGCGCCGGATCCTTTTGCGCAGCTGCAGGGTCCGCCTTGGCGGCGTCTGCCGGCTTCGCCCCGTCCGTAGCAACAGCGGCGGCCGGTGCCGCAGTCTTGCGATCGGCCGGAAGCGAGCTCACCGGCAACTCCTTGGTATCGATGACCTTGGCTTTCTTCTGGTCCGGCGGCGGCGTATCGGAATAGTGGATGCGGCCATCGGCATCCTTCCACTTGTAGATTTCAGCACTGGCCGTCGCCGCGACGCAGCATAACGACAAGATCAGCATCGTTCTTTTCATCGTTTTCCCCTGATCATTTGGTCAACGGCCTAGCCGTTCTTTCTCGTCCATACTAAGCCAAGCTGTAGTGCGTGTTGCCGGGTATTGCAAGCCCGAGTAGCACTTACAGACGGCGCAGTAGCAAAGCCCTTACATTATCAGAGCGGATGCATGCCGGTCATACACACGGCAATCTGCCCAAAGGAGCCTCCCATGCGGTTGATCGCCTGGCACGACCCTCGCTTGCCTGGAGCAGGCCTGCCCGCACAGGCGCACGCCGAGCTGCAACGCCTTGCCACCTTTTGCGATGCGGAAGGACTGACTGCCGCCCTTCCCGGTTGCACGATGCCCGCAACGCTGATCCTGGTCAACGGCAATCATGTGCCGCGCGTGGCATGGTCGGAGATACTCGCCTTCCTTGCGCGCGGAGGCGGCCTGGTGGTCTTGGGCGATGCGCCGCTGCTGCACCCCTGGCCGGCCGAATCCAGCCAACCCGAGCAGCTGGCCTACCTGCGCGACCTTCATATCCACGAAGCGCTTCCTCTGGCCAATACCGGCTGGCAAAGCTTGCAAGTCACCGAGCGCCTGCCCTGGCTCGGCGCGCATCTGGCTTGTCTGCCGATGAGTGCCACGCGCGGCTTCGTGCTGCGCCCGACCACCACGAAGGATCACCCGGCCGATTCGGGATCTGCCGGGCCGATCGATGCCCTGATCGAGCCCTTGGTGATCGCCACCGATACGAGCGGACGCCCCCTTGCTGCACCCGTGGTGCTGATCGAAACATTACGAGGCCACTTTGCCGGCAGCCGCTGGATTTTCATCAATCAGCGGCCCGATACCGCGTTCTGGGAAAACGGCGGTGCGGCCTTGCTACGCGCCTGCGCGGCGTACGCGGCAAGTGGCGTCACCGAGCTGCGCTTACAACCCGATCTCGCCTGCTGGCTGCCCGGAGAGCGCCCCGGGCTGACGCTGACGGCCGAGCAGCTATCGGCCGATCGCACGGCGCGCTCCTGGCAGCTCGATCTTGCGATCGAGCACGAAGGCAGGCCGCTCACCCGACTGCAGCGTGAACTCGCCGTGGACCGCTATCCGCAGCGCATCGGCCTGCCGCTCGACTTCAGCGTTGAGCCCGGCTTTTACGCAATCCGCGCCACCTTGCGCTGCGGCGACGAGGTACGCCAGCTGCGCCAGGGTTTCTGGGGGCTGGATGGTGCGCTACTGACGCGCGGTGAGCGCCTTGGCGCCGGCGCCGACTATTTCGAGCGCGCCGGCCAGCCCATGCCCATCGTCGGCATGACCTATATGGCGCCCACGGTGCACCGCAAGTTTCTGCAGCTGCCCAATGTGGCCGACTGGGAAGCCGATTTCGCCGAGCTCGCCGCCGCCGGCGTCAACCTGATCCGCACCGGCATCTGGACCGGCTGGCGCCAGGCGATGTTCATCGACGGCGAGCCGAGCGAGCCGCTACTGCGTGCGATCGACGCCTTCTTGCTCACCGCCGCGCGCCATGGCCTGGAAGTCACCTTCACCTTCTTTGCCTTCACCCCGGAATGCTGGGAAGGTGGCAACCCCTACCTCGATCCGCGCGCCATTGCCGCGCAGAAGCGGCTGATCGCCTCCATCGTCAGGCGCCACGCGGCCAGTACCCATGTGCATTGGGACCTGATCAACGAGCCGTCGATGTTCGATCCCAAGCGTGTGTTCGAAGGCCCGCGCAGCCATGGTGATGCGTTCGAAGCGGCGGCGTTTCGCAGCTGGCTGCAGCACCGCCATGGCGATATCGAGTTGCTGGCGCCATTGTGGGATGAAACGACGACCAAGCTGGCCGACTGGCCCGATATCCAGCCCCCCGAGCACAGCCAGATCGGCCTCAACACCACCGAAATCGCCGTCAAGGGCCACGGCAGCTGGCTCGACTACACCTTGTTCAGCCAGGCCGCCTTCGCCGGCTGGGCGACGGAGATGGCCGATTTCATCCGCCACTTGGCCCCCGGCGCCATGGTCACCGTCGGCCAGGACGAAGCCTTGGGGCTGCAGCGCCCCGCCAATGCCTTTTTCGCCGAGGCGATCGATTACACCAACAACCACAGCTGGTGGCTGAACGACGCGCTGCTGTGGGATACCTTGTTCGCCAAGGTGCCAGGCAAGCCGATGCTGGTGCAGGAAACCGGCATCATGCACGTGGAAGCCCCCACCGGGCGCAGCAAGCGCAGCGAGGTGGAGCTGGCGCACCTGTTGGAGCGCAAGTATGCCTATGCGTTTGCCGGCGGCGGCGCGGGCGCGGTCCAGTGGATCTGGCAGATCAACTACCACATGGACAACCTCAATGAATCGCATATCGGCGCGCTGCGCGCCGATGGCACGCACAAGCCCGAGGCCGAAGTGACCTGGGCATTTGGCGCCTTCTGCCGCAAGGTGGGACATCTGTTGCGCGATCGGCGCCAGCCCAGCGTGGCCGTGGTCTATCCCTACAGCAACGACTACGGCAATCGCCGCTTCGCTGTCGAGGCCACGCAACGCGCCACCCGCGCCCTTGCGTATGAACTCAAGCAGCCCTTCGCCAGCATCGGTGAATACCAGCTCGATGGCCTCGCTGCGCTCACGCCTCAGCTCATCATCCTGCCTAGCCCACATGCACTGTCCGAGCTCGCGTGGGCCAAGCTGTCGGACTATGTATTCCACAGCGGCGCCACGCTCTTGGTGACGGGCCCCCTGTCGCTCAACGAATACTGGCACCCTGCGGCGCGCGCGCCCTTTGGTGCGACGCTGCCTGCGAATCTCGCCCGCGAAGAGCGGCTCGATATCGCCGGTACGCGCTACTGGCTCTCCTTCGGCGGCGACAAGACTGCCAGGCTTGCCAAGGAAATCGTCGAAGCCGAGCCTGCCGCGCGCTTCATGCGCAAGCCGCTGGGCAGCGGCACGCTGCTGTGGTGCCCGTTACCCGCCGAAATGAACGATCGCGTCGAGCCGGTGGCGGCGCTCTACGACCATGCGCTGCATATCGCCGGCATCACCGCGCCGCTCTTGTGGCACAGCGGCAGACAGTCCGGCATCTACATCGAAAAGCAGACGATGGCGAACGGCGCGCTGTGGGTGCTGGTCTCGGAGGCCGGCGAGGACGAGGCGCTCGACTTCACCGATCACACCAGCGAGCGCCGTTATCGACTCACCTTGCCGGCCGGACGCGCCTTGCTGTTCGCCACCGATGCAGCGGGCGAGCTTGTCGCCGCCCTGAATGACCATTTGATTGCCGTCAGCTGAAACCACCATGAGCCAGTCTATGAACCCGAATTTCCGTAGTCGCGAATTCCTGCTTGATCACATCCGTCACACCATGGCGTTCTACGATCCGCGCGCCCTCGACCCGGCCGGCGGCTTCTACCACTTCTACAAGGACGATGGCACCGTCTACGACGAACAAACCCGTCATCTCGTGTCGTCGACCCGTTTCGTCTTCAACTACGCGATGGCCTACCAGGCCTTCGGCAAACCCGAGTACCTGCAGCGGGTGCGGCACGGCCTTGCCTACCTGCGCGAGGTGCACCGCAATCCGGAAACCGGCGGCTATGCCTGGCTGCTAAGGCAAGGCGAGGTGATCGACGCCACCAACCACTGCTACGGGCTGGCCTTCGTAATGCTCGCCTACGCCTGCGGCGTCAAGGCCGGGATTGCCGAAGCGCGGGCCTGGCTGGGTGAAACCTACGACCTGATGGAGCAGCGCTTCTGGCTGCCGGAACACGGCGTGTATGCCAGCGAAGCGGCTCCCGACTGGACTCCGACCAGCTATCGCGGCCAGAACGACAATATGCACGGTTGCGAAGCCATGCTCGCCGCCTTCGAAGCCACCGGCGAGGCACGCTATCTCGAGCGCGCCCGCTTGCTCGCCGAAAACTTCACCCGTCGGCAAGCGGCACTGACGCAGAACCAGGTCTGGGAACACTTCCAGGCCGATTGGCTGCCGGATCTGGAATACAACCGCGGCGATCGCAGCAATATCTTCCGTCCCTGGGGCTTTCAAACCGGGCACCAGACCGAATGGGCCAAGCTGCTGCTGATCCTCGATCGACATGACCCCGCGCCGTGGCATCTGGAGCGCGCCCGCGCGCTGTTCGATGCGGCAATGGAATCGGGCTGGGACCCAAGTCACGGCGGGCTGATCTACGGCTACGATCTGGAAGGAAACCCTTACGATGAAGACAAGTATTTCTGGGTCCAGGCCGAGTCGTTCGCCGCCGCGGCCTTGTTGGCGCATGCCAGCGGCGAGGAGAAATACTGGCAATGGTACGACCGTATCTGGGACTACAGCTGGCGCCATTTCGTCGACCATCAATACGGCGCCTGGTATCGCATCCTTGCACCCGACAACAGCAAACTCACCGACGAAAAATCGCCAGCCGGCAAGACCGACTATCACACGATGGGCGCGTGCCACGAGGTGCTGAACGTGCTCTAGGACAAAACACTTGAAGTCCGCCAAACAGAGATATTCTGCGTTTTTTCTTATAGAACATACAGATAGTTAATATTCCCGTCGCTCGGCGCACTGCGCGTCGAGCATGGTAGCTATGCCAGCTTCATTCGCTTTTTCTTCGTTGGCGCACGCATCGAGCGTGCGCTTTTTTTTGTATTTTCGTCACTGATGTCAGCATCTTGCTTACCCAGCGAGTGCAGCCGGTCTATGCTCTACATACTGGTCTGCTCGCAAGCAGCAGCCGATTAAAGGTCGCCAATGCAATAGTTGCAACTTGTCAGGGGAAAACCACCATTTATCAGTACTGCCTTCTGCCGTTATGATTAAGCAGTTGCTAATAAAGAGAGACCAAAGATGAGCGCACTCGCAGGCGACAAGACAGACATAGTCTGTCAAACCGAAGCGGTCACCGGTGCAATCGCCACGTTGTGCGATGATCTGGAATCGGGGTTGTTCAAGGCGTTGTCGGAACCCACTCGGCAGCGCATCGTCTCCATCCTGCTACAACATGGCCGGCTCAATGTCCTGCAGATCAAGGAATATTGCCCGCAGGACCGTTCGGTGATCTCCCGCCACCTCAAGTTCCTGCGCGAATCCGGCGTGGTCGTCCATATGCAGGAAGGGCGTTACGCCTACTACGAGCTCAACGGATTCGGCATCATCATCACGCTGCGGCGTATCCTGGAGCAGATGCAGGTAGTGATGGCATCTTGTTGCCCCATCGCCTGGGCCGAGTTCGAAGCCCGGCAGTCGTGCTAAAAAAATGGGATGGCATTGCTGCCATCCCACGAAGGTCGATCTCCGGGGGGAGACCGCAGGGAGTTTTGTCTGTCAGGCCCGGGCGGGCGCCAGCGTGGTGTCCTGGGCTAGCGGGGTGCCTTTGAGCACAAAGCGCAGCGCGATGGCGCGGCCCATGCCACGACTAGCGCCGGTGACGAAGGCAACCTGGCCGGCCAGCTGGCGGGCGGAGGCGGCCAGATCGGCCGCTGCGAGCGCTTGAGTCATGGGAAGTCCAGTTACAGCGAGCCGCCGCGCTTGAATTCGGCAAGGCCAAAACCATGCATCTGCGCCAACGCGGCGATGTGTTTGACTTGTTGCGGCGTGATGGCGCCGTGCGAGTAATGGCCACGGTGGCCAGAGAGGCCCAGCACGGCCGTCTCGGCCATGCAGGCATAGAGCTGCCCCGCGCCAAGGAAGGCGCGCGCGCCGGGGTCCAGGCTTTCGCCATGCGGGGTGGCGACCACGCTGCCTTGCAAGTAGACGAGGTCCGGCCGAGTGGCGAGCGTGTGGGCGTACACGTTGTGCGGCACCGCCACGTCGCAGATCACCGCGCCTTGCCGGAACAGCGCGGAGTCCAGAAATGGCAGCGGCGCATTGGCGGCGCACAGCACCACGTCCGCCTCCGCCACGCCGCGCAGGCTGCTCGCCACCGGCAGGAAAGGGTCGCGCCCGTAGCGCTGGATCACGGCTTCCTGCAGTTGGCGGCCGCGCTGGCGCTCGGGCGCACCGTTACGTAGCCAGTCGAGTACCAGCGGCTCCTCGGCCAGACGACCGGCAAGGCCCTGGGTCTGTCCGGCGACGAGGTTGTCCCAGACCGATTCGTAGATCGCCTGCGCGGTCGTGTTGAGCCGCTGCGCCGAACCTTCGTTGCCACTGCCGATCAGCTGCAGGCAGGTGGCACGCTCGGCCAGCATCATGGCGTAGGTGGAGGCGATATTGCCGGCGGCGCCGACCACGGCGAGCGTGCACTCGGCCCAGGTCTTGCCCTGCTCACCGATAGCCCGGTCCACTGCTTGCACGGCCATGGCCACCGTCAGCGCGTGGCCCGAGGTCAGGCCGATCTCGGGGATGTCGAGCGCGGTGCAGTTGTTGGTGACGATGGACGTATACATGCCCAGGCCCGCCAGCTCGCAACCATCCTCGCGCGCCGCGCGGATCCGGTCGGCCACGTCGTGGCGGATCTCGTCCAGGGCGCAGCGTCCCAGCCAGTCGCTCATCTGTTCGGAAACCACGCACAGCGGGTAGAGCATGAAATCGACGGCGGGCCCGAGCGGCGAGCGGATGCGCACCGGCGCATACGGCGCGCTCTTCTTGTTCACCGCCATATTGAGCACGAAGCGGCGCAATTCGGCATCGGACAGATCGGCCAGCGCCGGATCGACCTGGCGCAGCCATTCGGGGCCGATCAGATGATTGATGAAGGCGACCTTGCGTACCTGCCCCGCCACCGGCGCAGGCTTGGCAAGCTCGATTCGAGGCTGGCGGAAATCGCGGATTTCGCTACGTGGCACCGGCCGATCCGGGCTGCATAGCAGATGCACGAAGTGCAGCGTGTCTTCATGGCGCAGGATGCGGCAGACACGATCGAGCGCGGCGAACAGGCGGTCGATCTCGCCGTCGCCGATGTAGACCGAAGGCTCCAGCCGCAACACATTGGGCGCGCTGTCGGTGGGTGCGAGGCGTATGCCCTCCACCCGCAACATGTAGCCGGCGATGAAGCAGCCCAGCGAATCGGCGTAATCGGTCGAGCGCAGGATCTGCGACGGCGAATCAGTGCGCGGGCAGAATTCGATGCCGATGAAGAGTCCCCGGCCACGCACCTCGCGGATCACGTCCGGGTAAGCCCGCTGCAGGTCAGCCAGGCCATGCAGCAAACGCGCACCCCGGGATTCGGCCTGGGCATAGAGCGCACCGTCGCCCGCCTCCAGCACGTCGAGCACCGCCTCGGCGATGCCGGCGGAAAAATCGTCTTCAGCGAAGGTCGAGCTGTGGATCAGGCCGAAATCGGGCTTGTAGAGCTCGCGCCGGATCAAGAGCGCGGCAATCTTGGCGATGCCGCCGCCGAGTGACTTGGATAGCGTGTAGTAGTCGCCACGCAGCCCGACCTGGCTGGCGGCGAAGAAGCGGCCAGTGCGGCCCATGCCGCTCTGGATCTCGTCGAGCACCAGCGGACATTGCTGCTGGTTGCAGAAGCGGCGAATCTCGCGGGCATATTCGGGCGTGATGGCGTGGATGCCGCCTTCGCCCTGGATGGGCTCGGCGAGGAAGGCCGTGAACAGCGGCAGCGCACGCCGTACCAGCGTCACCTTGCCGTCCTCGATCGCCAGATCGAACACCGAAACCGCTTCTTCCTCGGCGACGCGGACGAGCGCCTCGGCGTCGCCCATGGGCACGAAGCGCACCTTGAGGCCGAGGAACTGGAAGGCGCGGCGGAAATTCTTGTTGTAGGTGAGCTGCACGCTGGCAGCGAGCTTGCCGTGGACCGATTTTTCCAGGCAGACGAAGACCGGGCGCTTGGCCAGTTCCTGGCTGTTGTGGTTGATCAGCGTGACGATCAGATCGTCGAAGTTGCGCACGTCGAACACCCAGTCGCGCACGTCGGTGCGCTCGTACAGATCGACCGGAATCGCCACCTCGCCACGGCGGATCGCCTCGCGCACCGTTTCGATGTGGCTCGTGATCTCGTCGAGCAAGATCTCGAGCTTGAGCATGCGGGCAAGCTCGGCGTGCTTGATCGCTGCCTCCACCGCCTCGGCACCGCTGTTGGCGAAGGTGGTGATATAGCCGTCGTCGCTCCCGGTCTCCCGCACGGCGATCTGCGACAGCCGCGCCGCCAAAGTGCCCGAGCGCCCCCGCAAGGAAAACTGCGCGTGCACCGGCACCTGCGCGGCAAGCAGGCGCTGCGCGGCATCGACGATGGCAGGCGGGTTGTGGCCCAGCATCAAGGCGCCGTAGCCACCAAGAAAATCGAGCACCTCGCGCTCCTGCCCCGCGCCATCGCGGTAGTACAGATAGTTGCCCTGGGCCCGTTCATAACAGACATCGAGCCCGATCGCGCGCAGCACCTGCGCGAGCTTGGGTTTGACGTACTGGCTGTATTGCTCGCTCATCATCACTCACTTGCATCAAGCGGCGCGCGTCAGCGCCACCGCGGAATAGAAACCGGAGAAACCCTGTTGCAGGCACCAGGCCTGCTCGAAACGGCGGAGGGCCGCCTCACCACGCGCCCAGCCCAACTGGGGTTCGATCGGCCTGATGAGGCCCGGCACTGCCGGCAACAAGCCATCGGCGAGCACCCGGCTCGCCAGCGCGAGATCGAGCAGCGCACCGGCCGCCGGGATCACACCGGTCACCGGGCGCGGGCAAGAGATCGCCACCTCGGTGTCGAATACCCGGGCCAGGCTCTGCGCCTCGTGCGCGTCAAGCGCGGGTACGCCACGGCCATCTGCCAGCACTGCGGTGGCCGGGCCATACCAGGGAGGCTGCTCGGCCGCGCCGACGGCTTCGTTGAAGGCGCCTTGATAGCCCTGGTCCTCGTGCTCGCCCAACCCCAGTTCGATCTGGCTGCGCACGCCGGCATAGCTGCCGGGCGCGTGTACCAGGCCATGGATGCGTGCGCCACGCGCCACGGCGTCCTGCCGGCGCTCCAGCAGCAGCGCCACCGCGCCTTCGCCGAGTACCGCGCCGGAGGCGGCCTCGTCGAACGATTGCAATGCCGCGACCGCCTGCTCGCCGAGCAGGCCGCGACGCAGCAGCTCGGCCAGCGTCAAGGCTTCGGCGTAGCTGCCGGTGGCCAGCACCACGGCCACGTCGCAGCGCCCTTGCTGCAATTCGAACAAGGCCTGGCGCAACGCGGCTATGCCGGCTGCCTCGTTCTGCACAAAGGCGACACCTACGCCACGGCAACGCCAGGTGAGGCTCGCCAGCGCCAGCGCGTTGTTGGCCAGCCCCTTGATCGACATAGAGGGATCGGCACCACGTCGGTTGAGCGCTTCCTGCGCCAGAAGCACCAGATCGAGCGCGCCATCGCGGCCTTTGGCCTGGCTCACCGCGCGTTGCAGCGAGCCGAAGTTGGGGCTGGTGTAATCGCCCTGTCCGGAAAACAGGCCGCGCCGCTCTTCCGGCACGCCGTCCCAGTCCATGGCCGCATCGCCGATTGCCTCGCCGACCGCGTGGACGGCCCAGAATGCGGGTTCGGTGCCAAAACGCCGCAGCTTGTACGGCACCGCCTCGCGCGCGGCGACGCGGGCCTCGTTTGGCACCTGCCCGTAGCGCGCGATGCGGCGGCTGCGCAGTTGCGGCTGCGCAAAGGGCGACAGTGCATCGCGGCCGCTCAACCAGCGCTGCCACAGCGCATCCAGCCCCAGGCCGGTCGGCGCGACGACGCCGATTCCTGTCAGTGCAACGGCATCAAGCATGACGTTGCACCGCGATGCAGGCATTGAGCCCGCCAAAGCCAAAGGAATTGCACAGCGCCGCGCGTACCGGCATCGCACGCGCCGAGCTGCCCGGCACGTAGTCGAGATCGCAGGTTTCATCCGGCTGGGACAGATTCAGCGTCGGCGGAACCCGGCCATCGCGTACCGCCAGCACCGTGGCAATGCACTCAGGCGCGCCAGCGGCGGCGATCAAATGGCCCAGCATCGATTTGTTGCTCGAGATCGCGATGCGACCCGCGCAATCGCCAAACACCTGGCGGATCGCCAGCGTCTCGGCCGGATCGTTCAGCGGCGTCGACGTGCCGTGGGCGTTGATGTGATCGATATCGTCCGGTGTTAGCTGCGCGTCGCGCAACGCGCGCTGCATCGCCAGCGCCGCACCGCGGCCTTCCGGATGAGGTGCCGTGATGCAATACGCATCCATCGCGCTGCCAAAGCCCACGATTTCCGCGTAGACGCGGGCACCGCGTTCCAGCGCCGAGCGCTCGCTCTCCAGCACCAGCACCGCGCCGCCCTCGGCCGCGACAAGGCCACTGCGGTCGCGATCGAACGGCCGGCACAGCGTGTCACCGTATTTCTCGGCGATCGACGGTGCGCCCAGCAGCAACAAGCCGATCATGGTTGGGAGGTTGAGCACCGAATCGGCGCCGCCGACCACCATGGCATCGACCTCACCCCGGCGTATCATGCGAAAACCATGGCCGATGGCATGCGCGGCGCCGGCGCAGGGCGTCGAGAAATGCAGCACCGGTCCGGCGAGATCGAAGCGGCGCGCAATCAGCGTCGCCAGCTGATCATTGCCGTTGACGAGGCCGCTGTTCGGGTTGAGTTCGGCAAACCGGCGATACAAGCGCTGCCAATCAGGGCCGTCGCTTCCCAGCGCCAGCAACAGATCGGAGGGATCGCGTTCGGGCGCGCCCGAACCGATGGCCACGCCGAGGCGGCGCTCGTCGCCCGCCAGCAGCGTCAAACCGGCATCGTTCACCGCCTGTTCGGCAGCGGCCAGGCCAAAGCGGCTTCGCCGCTCCATCGGCGTCTGCCACCAGAAGGCCGAACGATAGGCACACTGGAAGGCGTTCCAATCGACCGGCGCGGCGTAGCGCACCGGGAAGTCCGACACCCCTTCAGGCTGCCAGCGGCGGATGGCCGATCGGCCCTGACACAGGCCCTGCCACAGCGCAGCGACATCGAGCCCTAAACCCGTGACGGCACCAAGGCCGGTCACGAATACACGTTCGCTCATAACACCTCCCGCCCGAGCACGACGACCACGCACTGGCCAAGCGGCGCCAGAGCGATCAGCAACGCGGCATTGCCATGCAGCACCTGGCGCACCAGGCCATGCTCGCCCTCGTGCCAGAGCTCGCCGCGCGACAGCGCTTCGTGGGCCAGGCCCGCAGCAAGCAGGCCCGACGCCGGACCACAGCGGCCAAAATGGCGCTCGACGTTCAGCGTCGGCAGCGGGGACACGTCGTTCAAGCGAGCCAGCGCTTGTCGTAAAGCCGTTGCCTGACCTTCTTGCCAGGGCTGGTTGTGCAACACCCAGCCGATGTCGGTCGCGGCGCGGCCAGCCATCGACAACGCCTGGGCGATGAGTTCTGCCACGGCCTCGGTGCCGCGGCCGGCCGAGGCGACCAGAGCGCGGGCATAGCCAGCAAGACGAATCGGGCTTGATGCGGTACGGCTGGCGAGCAGCGCGGTTGCCACCTCACCCGGCGGCACCGCCAGTGACGGAGCGATAGCGGGGCCGTACTGCAACGGCAGCAGGGGATCGAGCTTGGGCGAGACGGCGCCGATCAGGGCATGCGCGCACTCGCCCTCTGCCACGGCCAGCACCCCGTCGATCAGCGCGTTGAGCCCGGCATCGGCCTGTGGCGAATAGACAGCCAGTGGCCCGCTGATACCTGCCGTCGCGGCGATGTGTGCGGCAGCGGAGCTGTTGAGCATGGAGAGGCCGGAAAACGGCGGCGTTTCGCGCATCAGCCACTCCCCCCACGGCGCCCGACCGCCATCGGCGTGCCAGCCTTGCAGGGCGGCCCAGGTCGGCACGGCTTCGTCGACGGTGGGCAGGCCCAGATAGAGCCCGACCTCATCGGACTCCGCCGGATCGTCCGGATCGAGTTGCGCCAGGCTCGCGCACGCGGCGGTCAGCATCATACGGGCCTGCTTTTCCATGGTCCGTGCCAGCTCGCGGTCCACGCCCAGCGACGCGAGCGCCGGGTCCGGCGCGGCCCACGCCTGGTTCATCGCCGGAAAATCGCAAGTGGGCCACGGCGCGGGAGCCGGCGCTACAGGCGTGTCGAGCGCGCCGCGCACGCGTTGCCAATCCTCGCCCTGCGCGCAAAATACGCTCGGCGCGGCGAGGCGTATGCCATTGAGCCACAAGCATTCTGTCATGCCGCCTCCAGAACCAGGCTGGCGTTGACACCGCCAAAACCGAAGGAATTGCTGAGCACCCGCCGCAATGGCGCCCGGCGGGTGGACGTGACAATGTCCAGCCCGCTGGTGGCGTCGTCGGGTGCATGGAAATTGAGCGTGGGCAGCAGGCGTTGCTGTTGCAGCGACAGCACGGCAAGTACGGCCTCGACCGCGCCACTGTTGGCCAGCGAGTGGCCCAGTGCGGATTTGTTGGATGTCACCGGCACCGTGTTCGCCCGACTGCCAAACACCTGCTTGAGCGCCAGCGCCTCGGCCGCGTCATTGCCGGGCGTGGACGTGCCATGCGCGTTCACATGGTCGATGTCGTCGGCCCCGAGCCCGGCATCTTGCAGCGCCGCACGCATGCAGCGGGCGTACTCGTCGCCGGCTTCGTCGCTCGCAGTGATGTGGTGCGCTTCCAAGAGGCCGGCAAAACCGGTCAGCCTGGCCAGTACCACCGCGCCGCGCCGCGCCGCATGCTCGGCCGATTCGAGCACCAGAAAGGCGCTCCCCTCACCCATCACGAAGCCATTGCGATCCTTGTCGAAGGGACGGCTGATCGCCGTGCCCTGGAAGCGCTCGCCATCGGACAGCGCGCCCACGCCATTGAATGCTACGAGCGGCGTGAAGTTGCACATGGTCTCGCAAGCGCCGACCACCGCCAGGTCGATCAGCCCCGCGCGAATCTGCTGCATGGCCGAGCCGATCACCATGGTGCCGGCCGCGCAGGCTTCGCCGCGCGCGGCGTGGTGCGCATACCAACCCAGCCGGCGCGCCAGCGCAAGGCCGGCTTCGTCCTGCTGTTTGTGGAAATAGCCCCGCTCGCCCGAAGGCCAGCCCCGTGCCGCGAGCAGATCCAGATCCAGCACGTCGGTGCCTTCGTCGTAGACAGCGGCCAGCGCCTTCACGTCGCGCTCGTCGAAGGTGTGCTTGTTATTTGCGACGAACACGGCACCGCGGCCCACACGCTCGCCCAGCTGCGCCTGCGACAGCGCCAAACTGGCCGCAGCGATGGCAAGCCGGCTCTGTCGCCCCCATTCCGGTTCGACTTCACCGAGCAAGGGCGCGATATCCGCCCAGGTTGCATCGTCGATGTAGACGCAATAGGGATTGGCAAATCCCAACGCCACCAGATCGGGATGCGCCCTGACCAGCGACTCACCCGCTGCCAAGCGCTCGAACAGCGTCAATGCGCCAACAGCGCCGGCGCTCACGGCGCCAACTCCGGTCACCACAACCTGGTTCATACGGATCAGGCAGTTGCGGTTTGGCGCTGCCACGCAGGCAGCATGCCTTGCTTGACCCGGCTATAACGCAGCTCGACAAAGTCGAGCGAATCGGCGCCCAGATCATTGGCCAGTGCCACGTCGGGACCAACGTTGGACTCATCGCCGCCCAATACACCGACCAGCGTTTTCGGCACAACCTTGATCAGACCAGCTTCTTGATGGGGGTTGTTCACGTTAGCTCCCAAAGACTCATGCTTATTATTTTGAAGTGCATTAGTGCACATATATGCACACACAAGTCTATTACGAATGCTGGTGCCAGCTCAACGGCACTTTGCTGCGGAGCAGCATGGTTTATTCGTTAAGGCAAGGAAGGGTCGTGCCGTCATCCCGGACAAAGCCGCGGCAACGCTGGCAAAAAGTCGTGCGCTACGGCAGAGGGGCGCCTGCTCGACGGTTATGCACTCTCGCCCACGGTGTGACGACAATCACACCCGGGCCGGCCGTCATTGCACCATGGTGCCGCTATTGCTGGTTTCGCCTTCCAGCTTCACCTGCTCGATCTCGGTAAAGCGGCGCGAGATCTTCTCGCTGGTGATGGCGACGCTTTGCACGTCGTCGTGAGCCTGGCGAATGTGGGCGGCCAGCTTCTTCATCCGATCGTCGAAGCGGCCGAATTCCTGGCTCAGTCGGCCCAGCGCATCCTTGATGATGTGGACCTGCTTGCGCGTCTCCACATCCTTGATCACCGCGCGCGCGGTATTGAGCACGGCCATCAGCGTGGTCGGCGAGACGATCCACACCCGCTTGGCCATGGCGTACTGCACCATTTCCGGCTGATAGGCGTGGATCTCGGCGAACACCGCCTCGGCCGGCACGAACATCACCGCGCCATCGGCTGTCTCGCCCGGGATGATGTATTTGCCGGCAATATCGTCGATGTGCTTCTTGATGTCCGCCTTGAAAAGACGCGCGATGAAGGTGCGATCGACGCCCGGCTCGAACAGGCGATGGTAGTTTTCCAGCGGGAACTTGGCATCGACCGCCACGGTGCCGGTCGGCTCGGGCAGGCGCAGCAGACAGTCGGCGCGGGTGCCGTTCGACAGCGTGGCCTGCAGCTCGTAGGTCTGTGCCGGCAACACGTTGCGCACCAGATGCTCGAGCTGCACTTCGCCAAACGCGCCGCGCGAGCGCTTGTCGCCCAATAGCTCCTGCAGGCTGACCACATTGGTGGTCAGGCCGTCGATCTTCTTCTGTGCCTCGTCGATGGTGGCCAGACGCGCCATCACGTTGGCGAAGGTTTCGTTGGTTTTCTTGAAGCCCTCGTCCAGCCGCTCGGTCACCTTGCCGGAGATTTCGGCAAGGCGCCCGTCCGCGGTCTTGGTCAATTCGCCGACAGTGAGTGTGAGTTTCTCGGTGGTCTGCGCCAGCGCGGCCTGCAATTGCTCCATCTCGCGCTTCGATTGCTCGGCCAGCATCGTCGAGAGCTTGAGCAGCACGTCCTCGCGCAGGCCGTCCTGCTTTTTCTGCAATTCGCTGGCGATATCGGCCAGCTGCTTCTGTGATTGCTCGCGCGCCTCGGAGAGACTGCTGGTCAGCGACAGCCGCAGCGTCGCCAGTGAATCAGTCAGCGCGGTTTGCAGCCGGTTCTGCGCCTCACGCGTCTCCTTCAGCTCGTTGCCGACCGCGCCGCGCAGCCGCTCGAAACTCTCACCGACGCTGTCGCGCAGCCGCTCGCCCGAGCGTGTCACCACCTCCTGCAGCAGCGTGCCATGTTGCGCCAGCCCACCCTGGGTCAGCTCGGTCTGGCGGGAAAGCCCCGCATGCAGGTCGTTCAGCATCTCGCGGTGTCGCGTCTCCAGGCTGTCTTCCAACGTGGCCAGCACCTCCTGCTGGGTTCGCGCCAGTTGCTGCAATCGCAGGGTGACGATGGTGCCGGCAAGCAGCACGATCAGGGTGGTCAGGCCAAACAGCAATTCGAGCATCGATACTTTCCAGTGGAACTACAGGGACGAATTGTAGGGGATGGGGGAGCCTCATGTATCATCGACCCATGCCGCTCACCCGTCTTCTTCTCGCCCTCGGCCTTGCCGCCCTGATGGCCGTCGCCCAGGCCGCACAGCAGGACATGCGCGCGTTGCAAGATGCCGTCGCCGACTGGCTGGAGCAGCAGCTCTCCCCCACGCCCGACGCCAGCTACCAGTTGGCCGAGCTCGACAGCCGGCTGCGGCTCGATGCCTGCCAGCGCCTCGACTTGCAGCTGCCCAAGGGCCAGCGTCTGGCCGGAAAAATCATGGTGCGGGTGCGCTGCGTCGAAGGCGCGCGCTGGGCCATCAACTATCCGGCGACGATCTCGCTGGTTTCCACCTATTACGTCGCCTCCCGCCCACTGTCCGCCGGGCGCGAAGTGCAGGCCGACGACCTGATCGCGCAAAAAGGCGATCTGGCCACCTTGCCGGGCAGCGTCATCGTCAGCGCCAATCAGGCGATCGGCCGCGTGCTCAATTCGGCTGTCGCCCAAGGCGGCGTGCTGCGCAGCGAGATGCTGCGCGCCGCCACCGCAGTGCGGCAGAACCAGCGCATCCGCCTGCTCTATCGCGTCGACGGCATGGAAGTCAGCAACGAGGGCGTGGCGCTCAATAGCGCCGCCGTCGGCGAGGTGGTTCGGGTCCGCGTCGGCAACAACCAGATCGTCACCGGCATCGTCCGCGAAGGCGGGCTGGTCGAAGCCGGGCCCTGACGCCTGCCCCGGCTAAACTGTCGTCAGCGCTACCCCAGGTTAGGTTCACCGTCGTTTGATATCCACCAGTCAAGTACTCCGTCGAGACATGACTCCCCCCCGGGAAAATCATACTGTTGGACCGTTAGGTCTCCCGTGCTGCTCGCAACGCAGCGCCGATTACCTGGAGTATCGAAAACACCTACCCAGGGAGTGAAGCATTGCTCATTCCACGCGTGCAGCCATAGCGCCAGCTGAGCTTCGAGCTTTGCGAACACTTCACCCCGAGGGTCATGAGGCGGGTGGATAGGACCAGCGTCGTTGTCATAGGGATGTCGGGCCGCGATGCTGGGACGCTGCAACAATTGATGATGTAGCAACCCTGCTTGCAGAAAGAGGGCCCGCATGGCGGCGCTCTGGCTATCGCCTGGAAACAATGGCGTGGGATAGCGCTCTGTTTTACAGTGCCTCGACCGTGCCCACTCGTTTAGAAATCGATACAAACTTCGGATTCTCGACTGCGGCTCGGCCAGTTCCGGCAAGGCGTAGTGATAGTGACAGGCAGATGCGAACAGGCTATCCAGCCAGCATTGCAACGTCGATTCGTCGCGTTTAGGAACGCCAATCAACGCAGGGGCTTGCACCAGCCGGATCCAACACGATTCGACATGGTGCATTTCGTATCCGATGGGGTAGCTGTACGGTAAACCACCCTTATGCTCAAACGAGGCGCGTGACTGCTCTGTAACGCCCGCCCAGGCCGACGCTACCTGCCACCCATCCCCTGTTTGTCGTAAGGCAAGCAATGCATCCCCCGTGCTGCTCTGTTGAACCGTTGGCGCGGTGTGCGTCGGTATCGTCTGGATCACGATCGCCGTTGCGCCTTCGGAACGGATAAGACACAACCATTCTGCAAGGCAAATGGCCTCGAGCGACAGGGACGTCTGCAGGCGAAAGCGGTGTACCCCCCTGGCAAACACGTAGTGCTGATGCCAGCTGTTAATTGTCGCTGCGTTGTCAAAAGCACCGGCGAGAAATGCGTTGGCCCACATGCCAAACACTCCGCTGCGGACGGTATGCCAAGGCAGCGAGGCCCAGCCCAACTCCACAGGTTGCGCATAGCTTTCCCGTTTCACGAATCTCCTCCGATCAACCCAATTAGCAAGCGAAGCAATTCCCCGCCTCGACTCAAGTGCGGATACCCTAGCAGAGTTAGGTCGCCACTGTGCCTGACAAGCGGCGCGCAAGCCGTTAAAATCCCCTGTTCTGCAATGACTTGGCGCGACCTCCTGCCCATGCGCATCTATCGCGGCGTGCACCATGCCGCCCTGCCCCCCTGTGCTTTGACCATCGGCAACTTCGATGGCCTGCACCTTGGTCATCGCGCCATGTTGGCCGAACTGCGCGGCGCGGCCGCGGTGCGGGGCTTGTCGACGGCGCTGATCACGTTCGAGCCACACCCGCGCGAGCTGTTCAGCCCCGGCGAGGCGCCGGCCCGCCTGACCAGCCTGCGCGAGAAGATCGAGCTGCTGCGCAGCGAAGGCATAGACAGCCTCATCATCCAACCCTTTAACCGCCACTTTGCCGGCATCGACGCGCTTACCTTCCGCGACGACGTGCTGGCGCGGCAACTGAGCGTGCGCTATCTGCTGGTGGGCGACGACTTTCGCTTTGGCGCCAAGCGCGCCGGGGACTTCGACCTGCTCAAAGCGGCCACCGCCTTCGAGACGCACAACCTGGCCACTGTCGCGCTCGACGGCGGGCGCATCTCGTCGACCGCGGTACGCGATGCACTGGTATCGGGTGATATGGATCACGCGGCCGATCTGCTGGGGCGTCCCTATTCGATCTCCGGCCGTGTCGTCGGCGGCGACAAGCTCGGGCGCGAGCTCGGCTTTCCCACGGCCAACATCCAGCTGCGCCATAACCGCCCGCCCATGCTGGGCATCTTCGTGGTTGAAGTCGCTGGCTTGGAGCGCACTTACCAGGGCGTGGCCAGCCTGGGCGTGCGCCCAACGGTGAAGGGCGCGGGCGCCGCGCCGGTGCTGGAAGTGCACCTGTTCGATTTCAACCGCCAGATCTACCGCGAGCACCTGCAGGTGCGCTTTCTCGCCAAGCTGCGCGACGAGGCCAAGTTCGACGGCCTGCCGGCGCTGATCGCGCAGATCGCGCGCGATTGCGATGACGCGCGTGCCTGGTTTGCTCGGCGCGGCAAACGAATTAGCATCCCCCGTCCGTGAGCGGACGGGGGCCGTGTTTCCCGTCGCCGGCCAAGCCGGCAACCGATACCGAATTCCTGCGATGAGTCACCATGTCTGAACAAAACAAGTACCCCGTCAACCTGCTCGACACGCCGTTCCCGATGCGGGGCGATCTCGCCAAGCGCGAACCCGGCTTCCTGCAGCAATGGCAGGATGCACAGCTCTACAAGAAACTGCGCGACAAGGCCGCTAGCCGCCCCAAGTTCGTGCTGCACGATGGCCCGCCCTACGCCAACGGCGACATCCATATCGGCCATGCGGTCAACAAGATCCTCAAAGACATCATCATCAAGTCCAAGACGCTGGCCGGGTTTGACGCGCCCTACGTGCCAGGCTGGGATTGCCACGGCCTGCCGATCGAGCACCAGATCGAAAAGCTGGTGAAGAGCGACAAGGATGCGGTCAAGGCCAATCCAGACATCCACGCCCGCATCGTCGACTACCGCAAGGCCAACGGGCTCGATCCCAAGGAAACGGCGCTGCCGGCCGCCTTCACCCGCGAGCTGTGCCGCGAGTATGCGACCAAGCAAATTGAGCGGCAGAAGATGGACTTCATCCGCCTGGGTGTGCTGGGTGACTGGGAACAGCCGTATCGCACCATGGATTTCAAGACCGAGGCCGACATCGTGCGCACACTCGGCAAGGTCCACGCCAATGGCTACATGGTGAAGGGACAGAAGCCCGTGCACTGGTGCGTCGATTGCGGCTCTTCGCTGGCTGAGGCCGAGGTCGAGTACGAGGATAAGGTTTCGCCAGCCATCGACGTCGGTTTCCGCCTGCTCGACGTTGCCGCCCTGTCCAAGGCCTTCGGCGGTGTAGCGATCGGCGATCAGCCGGCCTACGCCGTGATCTGGACCACGACGCCGTGGACGCTGCCGGCCAACCAGGCCGTGACCGTGCACCCGGAGCTGACATACGACCTGATCGCCACCGAGAAGGGGCTGCTGATCCTGGCGCGCGACTTGGCCGAGGCGGCGCTCAAGCGCTACGACATCGACGCCAACGAGGTGATCGCCCAGGCGCGCGGCGCAGCGCTGGAAGGCCTGCTGCTGCAACACCCGTTCGCAGATCGCAGCGTGCCCATCATCCTGGGCGACCATGTCACGATTGAGGCCGGTACCGGCCTCGTCCACACCGCGCCGGCACATGGCCTGGACGACTACAACGTCGGCCTCAAGTACAAGCTAGCGGTCGACAACCCGGTGGCCGACGATGGCCGCTTTATCTCGACCACGCCGCTGTTTGCTGGCAAGACGGTCTGGGAAGCCAATCCGCTGGTGCTGGCCACGCTGGAAGAACGCGGTGCGCTCCTGGCCAACAAGAAGCTGGAGCACAGCTACCCGCACTGCTGGCGCCACAAGACGCCCATCATCTTCCGCGCCACCGCACAGTGGTTCATCGCGATGGAGCAAGAGGTCGCCGGCAAGACACTGCGCAGCATCGCCAACCAGGCGGTCGAAGATACCGAGTTCTTCCCGGCCTGGGGCCGCGCCCGGCTGGAAGCCATGATCGGCAACCGCCCGGACTGGTGCATCTCACGCCAGCGCAACTGGGGCGTGCCGATGGCCTTCTTCGTGCACAAGGAAACGGGCGAGCTACACCCGCGCTCGGGTGAGCTGCTGGAACGGGTAGCCCAACGCATCGAGGCCGAGGGCATCGAAGCCTGGTTCAAGCTCGACCCGGAAGAACTGCTGGGCGCGGATGCCGCGCACTACCGCAAGTTGAAGGATACGCTCGATGTCTGGTTCGATTCGGGCTCGACCCATTACGCCGTACTGCGCCAGCGCGACGAATTCGTCTGGCCGGCCGATCTGTACCTGGAAGGCTCCGATCAGCATCGTGGCTGGTTCCAGTCGTCCTTGCTCACCGGCTGCGCCACCGAAGGCCGCGCGCCGTACAAGCAGCTCTTGACCCACGGCTTCGTCGTCGATGGCAAGGGCATGAAGATGTCCAAGTCCAAAGGCAACGTGATCGCGCCGCAGGAAGTGATCAACAAGATGGGCGCCGACATGCTGCGGTTGTGGGTGGCCAGCACCGATTACTCGGGTGAGCTGACCATTTCGGACGAGATCCTCAAGCGCACCACCGACGCCTATCGCCGCGTGCGCAACACGCTGCGCTTCCTGCTGGCCAATTTGTCGGACTTCCAGGCCGGCGACGCGCTGCCGGTGAGCGAGCTGCTGACGCTGGATCGCTACGCGCTGGTCGAACTGGCTGCCGTGCAAGCCAAGGTGACCGCGCTCTACGATAAGTACGAGTTCCATGTCGCGGTGCAGGAAATCCACGCCTACTGCTCGGAAGCGCTCGGCTCGTTCTACCTCGACATCATCAAGGACCGCCTCTATACGATGCATGCTAACAGCGCGGGCCGCCGCTCGGCGCAAACCGCACTGTGGCATATCACCCAGTCGCTCACCCGGTTGTTGGCGCCCATCCTGTCGTTCACCGCGCACGAGGTGTGGGACGTGTTGCGCGGCATCGATGCCACGCTGGAAGAGAACGTCCAGTTGTCGCAATGGCACGCTGTTCCCGCCGTGAGCGAAGCCGATGCGCTGTCGGCCCAGTTCGCGCTGGTGCGTGAAGTGCGCACGCAAGTGCAAAAGGACATCGAGGTGCTGCGTGCCGATGGCAAGCTGGGCTCCAGCCTGCAGGCCGAGATCGCACTGACCGCCGCCGGCGATACGCTGGCCGCGCTGCAGGCCTTGGGCGATGAGCTCAAGTTCGTGCTGATCACCTCGAAAGCCGAGCTCAAGTCGGGCGAGACGACCACCGTCGCCGTCATCCCGTCTGAAGCCGCCAAGTGCGAGCGCTGCTGGCATTACACTCCGAGCGTGGGTAGCCATGCCGAGCATCCGGGCCTGTGCGCGCGCTGCCACGGCAACCTGTTCGGTGCCGGCGAGGATCGTCAACATGCCTAAGCAGGTCTTCGGCTTCTGGCGCTGGATCGCGGTGTCGTTGGTCGTCATCGTGCTCGACCAGGCGAGCAAGCATGTGATCGAGGCGCTGTTCGTTCACAGCGAGCAGCACCCGGTGATCCCGGGCCTCTTCAACCTGACGCTTGCCTACAACCCCGGTGCGGCGTTCTCTTTCCTCGCCGACGCCGGCGGCTGGCAGCGCCACTTCTTCACCGTGCTGGCCTTCGCGGTGTCCGGCTGGATCATCTGGATGCTGAAAAAACATCACACCGAGACGCTGCAGTCGCTGGCGCTGTCGCTGGTCATGGGTGGCGCCATCGGCAACGTGATCGACCGGGTGCTGTTTGGCCATGTGATCGACTTCATCCAGGTTTACTATCGCAGCTGGTACTTCCCCGCGTTCAATATCGCCGATTCGGCGATCTGCATCGGCGCCGTGCTGATGGTGTGGGACAGTTTCCGCAGCAGCAAAACCAACGCGAAACAGGCTTCGACGCAATGAAACCGGACATGCATATCATCCTCGCCCAGCCGCGCGGCTTCTGCGCCGGCGTTGACCGCGCCATCGCCATCGTCGAGAAGGCGCTGGAACGGTTCGGCGCTCCGATCTACGTGCGCCACGAAGTGGTCCACAACAAGTTCGTGATCGAGGATCTGAAGGCCAAGGGCGCGATCTTCATCGAGGACTTGGCCGATGTGCCACCCGGCAACACGGTGATCTTCTCCGCGCACGGTGTCTCGCAAGCGGTGCGCGCCGAGGCGGCCGAGCGCGGCCTCGCGGTCTACGACGCCACCTGCCCGCTGGTGACCAAGGTGCACCTGGAAGTGAAGCGGCTGCGCGAGCAGGGCTTTGAAATCATCATGATCGGCCACAAGGGCCACCCCGAGGTCGAAGGCACCATGGGTCAGTCGCAGGCCGGCATGTACCTCGTCGAGGACGTCGAGGACGTGAACACACTCGCCGTCGCCGACGTGGAAAAGCTCGCCTACGTCACGCAGACCACGCTATCGGTCGACGACGCCCAGGTGGTGATCGACGCGCTGCGCGCCCGCTTCCCGCATATCGTCGGCCCCAAGAAGGACGATATCTGCTACGCCACGCAGAACCGCCAGGATGCGGTGAAACAACTGGCACGCGATGTCGACCTGCTGATCGTGGTCGGGTCACCCAATAGCTCCAACTCCAACCGACTGCGCGAAGTCGGGGCCAACCTCGGCATCGCCTCCTACATGGTCGACAACGAAACCGAGCTGAAGCCCGAGTGGTTCGATGACCATGTCAAGGTCGGCATCACCGCCGGCGCCTCGGCGCCGGACATCCTGGTACAGCGGGTGATCGACCGCATCAAGCAATACGGCGCGCAGACCGTCACCCCCATGGATGGCATAGAGGAAAATGTGGTGTTCTCCTTGCCCAAGGGCCTGGCCTGAGTCCGGCGCAGCCCCGATCAAGCCCGTGCGCTGCACGGGCTTTTTCATGCCTGCCACATCGCCCCGGGCAAAAACATACACCAAGGTACTCGATACCGGGCGCGTGGCTTAACGATAAAATTTATACGATCCGTTCGCCAGCGTGGCAGAGCGCGCCAAGCCGCTGCGCCGTAACGCGAACGGCGTGATCAAGGGCGGCTCCTTTCTGTGTGCAGCCCATTTCTGCGTACGCTACCGGGCGACAGCCCGGCATCCGCAGGAGATCGACCGGCCCACCTCGCACGTGGGGTTCCGCACGGTGCGCGCCGATTGAAAAACGGATGGCAGGATCAGCCGTCGTGCAGCACGTCGACCAGCGGCTGGAAGTAGCTCGCCTCCGCCGGTGATACCTGCGTGGCCCGCATCGCCAGATCGCGCGCCAGCTCGCGCAGGCGCCAGCGTATCTCGCCCAGCACCAGCCCCACCTCGAACTGCAGCCAGCCGGAGGTATCGCCAAGCAGTTGTTCGAAATCCTTGCGCTCGCCGCACAGGTCGAGCCCGGTGCTGGAAAACGCGCGCTGTATCATCCCGAAGCGACGGTGCGCGCGATCGTAAAGTTGGCGCGATGCCGGCTCGCGCTGCGGCAGCTCATGCTGGATCTGGTTCATCAGTTCCAGCGCGCGGCCGATACGGCTGAACAGCGCGTGCGTGCGCTCGGCATCCTGCGCGTCCGGTGCGAACCGGTACTCGGCCGGGCGGCACTCGCCCATCGCCTGCGACACCACCGAGACCAGATCCGGATCGTATTCGATCGGCACGATGCGCAGCGCCACCTCGGCGCGCTCGAGCGGATGCTCGCCATGCTCGGCGAGCGACGCGATCATTTCTGCTGCCGCCACGACCCGCCCTTCCCGACCTAATTCCTTGGCCGGCAGGCCACGCGGATAGCCGCCGCCATCGCCGCGCTCATGATGTTGCAGTATCGCCTGCGCCACCGCATCGGGCATGCCGCAGACCTCGCGCGCCAGCTTGTGACCAATCACCGGGTGCACGGCAATCTGGCGCCATGCTTCCGGTGTCAATACCTGCGAGCGGTCGAGGTGCCGCTGGTCGATGTAGAGCTCGCCGATATCGTGCAACAAGCCGGCCGCCGCCACGACGCCAAGCTCGGTTTCGGTCAGCTTGAGCCGGCGGCCGAGGCCCAGCGCCAAGAGCGCGACCAGCACGTAGTGCGGCAGCATGCGTGGATCGTGACTGTGCGCCACGGTAAGCATGCTGATAGTGGCTGGATTGAGCGGGATATCACGCAGGCGCGGCAGCAGGCCGAAGTCATTGAACAGTGGGGCGAGCCCCGGCGCCGACTCGATCACCTGCTGGCCTATGGCCACCAGCTGGTTGGCATCGATACCCTCGCTGACGCTCAGACAGCTTTCCAGCGGCTTCTTGAGCTTGTGCAGGATCAGGCGTTCCTGCGAGGCACCGGAAATGCGCGCGCCCTTGGAGAGCAGCTTGATGCCATTTTCGCTGTAGATGTCCTCGCTCGCCTCGATATCCCGCTGTTGGGACGCTGCAATGACACGATCGAGATAATGCTGGTTTACGCGCGCAAGACTGGGGTCTTCCATCCTCTTCCTCCCGCGATCCTTTGGACAAAGGGCCGCCGTTTTAATAAGAATTCGCTAATTATCAAAACGTACCGCTTAGATCGCAAGCCCCAGCCTGCGAAAATCAGCAATGACGTTGTGCTGAGCCCACATACGACACCGGCAAGCCAGTGGGGCTGACTCGCAGTGCCACCGACAGGCGGCAGCCGGTCAATTGCGGAATTCGCGTAAACCGGGGTGTTGCGGCATCGGCCCCACCATGGGGCCGCGCTCGCGGTAAAATCGCCACCATGCCCTCAGCGCCTGTCTGCTTTCATTGCGGCGAACCGGTTCCATCCGGCCCCGTCCTTGCCATCCTCTACCGCGATACCGAGCAAGCTGCCTGCTGCGCCGGCTGCCAGGCAGTCGCCCAGAGCATCATCGATGCGGGCCTGGGTGACTACTACACCCAGCGTGACAAGCCGGCCGAGCGGGCCGCACCGTTGCCCGAGGAAGTCCGCGAGCAGTTGCGGCTCTATGACGATCCGGCGCTGCAGCAGAGCTTCGTGCACGGCGAGGGCGAGGGCGAGACGCGGGAAGCCGCGCTGCTGGTCGAAGGCATCGTCTGCGCGGCCTGTGTCTGGCTGAACGAGCGCCAGATCGCCCGCGTGCCCGGCGTGCTGGAGGTGGCGATCAACTACAGCACGCATCGCGCCCGCGTGCGCTGGGATACGACGCGCACCAGTCTTTCCGCCATCCTGGAAGCCGTCGCCGCCATCGGCTATCGCGCAGAGCCCTACGACACCGCCCGGCGCGAGGCCGCCGCCGAAAAGCAGCGCAAGGCCGCGCTGTTCCGGCTGTGGGTTGCGGGGCTGTCGATGATGCAAGTGATGATGTTCGTGGTGCCGATCTATACCTCGCGCCCCGGCGAGATCGACGGCGTGTGGCTGAACCTGATGCACTGGGCCAGCGGCCTGCTGACGTTGCCTGTCGTGCTGTATTCGAGCTGGCCGTTTTATCAATCGAGCTGGCGCGATCTGAAGCGTGGCCGCGCCGGCATGGATCTGCCGGTCAGCATCGGCGTGCTGACGGCGTTCTTCGCCAGCGTCTACGCCCTCGTCGCCGACCACGGCGAGGTCTATTTCGATTCGGTCTCGATGTTCGTGTTCCTGCTACTGGCGGGCCGCTACCTGGAAACGCGGGCGCGGCAAAAGGCCGGCGCGGCGCTCGAAGGCTTGGTGAAGCTGATCCCGGCCTTTGCCCACAAGTTGGTCAACTGGCCCGAGCGCAGCGCGCACGAAGCCACCGTGGCAAGCCTCGTCCCTGGCGACGTCTTGCTGGTGAAAGCGGGCGAGACGATCCCGGCCGACGGCCGCGTGCTCGACGGCGCCTCCGACGTTGACGAAGCGTTGCTCACCGGCGAGAGCCGACCCGTCGCCAAGGCGCCAGCAGACCCCGTCACCGGCGGCACCGTCAATCGCAGTTCTCCCCTGGTCGTGCAGGTGGTTGAAGTGGGCGAAGCGACCCGGCTCGCCGGCATCGTGCGCCTGCTCGATCGCGCCCTGGCGGAAAAACCACAGGTCGCGCAGCTGGCAGACCGGGTCGCCGGCTGGTTTGTCTTTGCGCTGCTGATCGTAGCCGCAGCAGCTTACTGGTACTGGCACAGCCACGACCCCAGCCATGCGCTACCCATCGCCGTGGCAGTGCTGGTGATTTCCTGCCCTTGCGCGCTGTCGCTTGCCACGCCCGCGGCGCTGACCGCGGCCACCGGCATGCTGGCGCGGCGCGGTGTACTGGTGACGCGCGGCCATGCGCTCGATGCGCTCTCCGATGTCAGCGATGTGGTATTCGACAAGACCGGCACGCTGACGCTGGGTAGCCCGCAGCTCGTGCGCATCGACGTGCGTAAAGGCAGCGAAGCCCAAGCGCGCGCACTCGCCGCCGCCCTGGAGTCCGCCTCCGAGCATCCGCTGGCCAGAGCGCTGCACACTGAAACCACACTGAGCGCGCTCGATGTCCGCAATCATCCCGGCGGCGGGCTCACCGGTCAGGTCGCCGGCACGGTATACGCGATCGGCTCGCCCGCTTTCGTGGCCGGGCAATTCGGCCATGCCCTAGATATCAACGTTGATGGCACACCCGTGGTATTGGCCGACCACGCGGGTATTCTCGCCGTGTTCACGCTGGCCGACACGCTGCGGCCCGATGCATCGGCCATGGTCGCAGCGTTGCGCGCACGTGGGCTGGTGCTGCATCTGCTGAGCGGCGACCACGCTGCTGCAGCACAGGCGATCGCGCAAGCACTCGGCATAGCCCATGTCGCGGCCGGCGCCAGCCCCGAAGACAAACTGGCCTATCTGAAGGCGCTGCAGGCGCAGGGACGGCGCGTGCTGATGGTGGGTGATGGCGTGAACGACGCGCCCGTCCTCGCCGGGGCCGACGTTTCGATCGCCATGGGGGCCGCGGCCGACGTGGCGCAGGCGGCGGGCGACGCCGTGCTGTTCGACAACCGCCTGACCGAACTGCCCACCACGCTCGATACCGCCCAGCGCACGCGATCCATCGTGCGCCAGAACCTGGCCTGGGCGCTGGGCTACAACGTGATAGCACTGCCGCTGGCCGTGGCTGGCATCGTGACCCCTTGGCTCGCCAGCCTGGGCATGGCGGCAAGCTCGCTGATCGTGGTCGGCAATGCACTGCGCCTGACCCGTAAGGAGTCGTGATGGAAAGCCTTTATCTGTTGATCCCGCTGTCGGTGCTGATCGCGCTGGGCATAGGCGCCGCATTCTGGTGGACGATCCGCAGCGGCCAACTCGACGATCTGGAAGGCCCGGCACACCGCATTTTCCATGACGACGACATGCCGCGCAAAGCCAATGAAAATGAGGCTTCCGAGCAAAAAACGCGAGACTAGAAACTCGCTTACGCGTAAAATGCGCGCCGATCGTCGCATGCCTTGATCCCGATCAAGGGTGCGGACCATGCCACTTGGCTATAGTCCGCACGACACCCTTACATACGCACATGATGGCGGAAGTCTGCCCCGCGCCAGGGGTCGTTTTTTTCAAGCTCACCGCCCGCATCCAGCCTTACCCATTCTAGTTTTGGAGACTCCTCGGAGCGTTACATGGAAAACCAAGCCACATACAATTACAAAGTGGTACGGCAATTCGCCATCATGACTGTGGTCTGGGGCATTGTCGGCATGCTGGTCGGGGTGGTGATCGCCGCCCAGATGGTCTGGCCAGAGCTGAACGTCGGCCCCTGGTTTCACTTCGGCCGCCTGCGCCCACTGCACACCAATGCGGTGATCTTTGCCTTCGGCGGCTGCGGCCTGATGGCCACCTCGCTGTACGTGGTGCAACGCACCTGTAACGTGAGGCTGATCTCCGATGGTCTGGCTTCCTTCGTGTTCTGGGGCTGGCAGGCGGTGATCGTGCTCGCCGCCGTCACCCTGCCGTTGGGCTACACCAGCGGCAAGGAATACGCCGAGCTCGAATGGCCGATCGACATCCTGATCACGCTGGTGTGGGTGGCCTACGCCGTGGTGTTCTTCGGCACCATCGCCAAGCGCCGCGTCAAGCATATCTACGTGGCCAACTGGTTCTATGGCGGCTTCATCCTCGCCGTGGCGCTGCTGCACATCGTCAACAGTATGGCGATGCCGGCTGGCGCACTGAAGTCGTATTCGGCCTACGCCGGCACCGTCGATGCCATGGTGCAGTGGTGGTACGGTCACAACGCCGTGGGCTTCTTCCTGACCGCGGGCTTCCTCGGCATGATGTATTACTTCGTGCCCAAGCAGGCTGGCCGTCCGGTCTATTCGTATCGCCTTTCGGTGGTGCACTTCTGGGCGCTGATCTTCACCTATATGTGGGCCGGCCCGCACCATCTGCACTACACCGCGCTGCCGGACTGGACCCAGTCGCTGGGCATGGTGTTCTCGCTGGTGCTCTTGGCACCGTCATGGGGCGGCATGATCAACGGCATCATGACGCTGTCGGGCGCCTGGCATAAGCTGCGCACCGATCCGATCCTGAAGTTCCTCGTCACCGCGCTGTCGTTCTACGGCATGTCGACCTTCGAAGGCCCGATGATGGCGATCAAGACGGTGAACGCGCTGTCGCACTACACCGACTGGACCATCGGCCACGTGCACTCGGGCGCGCTGGGCTGGGTGGCAATGATCACCATCGGCTCGATCTACTACTTGGTACCGCGCCTGTTCGGTCGCGAGCAGATGTATTCGGTCAAGCTGATCGAAACCCACTTCTGGGTCGCCACCATCGGCACCGTCCTCTACATCGCCTCGATGTGGATCGCCGGCGTGACCCAGGGCCTGATGTGGCGCGCGGTCAACCCGGACGGCACGCTGACCTACGCCTTCATCGACGCGGTTAAGGCCACCCACCCGTACTACTTCGTGCGTTTCCTCGGTGGCGCGATGTTCCTGGCGGGCATGGTGATGATGCTTTACAACGTGCTGCGCACGGCGACGGTCGGTCGCCCGGTCGACGCCCAGATCCCGGTCGTCCACGCCCACGCCTGATGTCACGGAACGCATAGAAAAATGAACAAGTTACAGACTCTGATCGAAGAAAAGGTGGGCTGGCTGATCGTGCTGACGGTGCTCGTCGTCAGCGTGGCCATGTTCGTCGAAATCCTGCCACTGATGTTCCAGAAATCGGTGACCCAACCCATCGAGGGCGTCAAGCCGTACACCGCGCTGCAACTGGCCGGGCGCGACATCTATGTGCGCGAAGGCTGTTACACCTGCCACTCGCAGATGATCCGGCCGTTCCGCGCCGAGACCGAGCGCTATGGTCACTACTCGGTGGCCGGCGAATCGGTCTATGACCGTCCGTTCCAGTGGGGCTCCAAGCGTACCGGCCCGGATCTGGCCCGTGTCGGTGGCCGCTACTCGGACGAGTGGCACCGCGCCCACATGACCCGGCCGCAGGACGTGGTTCCCGAATCCATCATGCCGCCGTTCCCCTGGCTTGCCGCCAACAAGGTCGATGCCGAGGCCATGCCGGCTCATATGGCCGCGTTGCGCAAGCTGGGCGTGCCGTATACCGACGCCGAAATCGCCGGTGCCGCGGCTGCGGTCGAGGGCAAGACCGAGATGGACGCCATCATCGCCTACCTGCAGGGCCTGGGCCTTGCACTGAAGAACAAAAGGTAATCGGGCATGGACTGGCAAAACCTGATCCGGATCCTGTTCACCGTCGTGTGCTTCGCCTTCTTCGTGGGGGTGTGCTTCTGGGCCTACAGCCGCCACAACAAGGCAGACATGGATGAAGCGGCCCAGCTGCCGTTTCTGGGCGACGACGACGAACCCGAATCGCATCCAGGCGACAAGCAGTCCTGACCCCAGCGGAGTTGAGAAAAAATGACGGATTTCACTAGCGGTTTCTGGGGCATCTTCATCGCCATCGTCTCCATCGCGGGGCTGTTGTGGCTGGGCTATCTGGTGAAGAGCCAGAGCACGATGAAGCTGAAGAAAGGCGAAAAAGCCGACGTCACCGGCCACGTCTGGGACGGCGATCTCGAGGAATACAGCAACCCGCTGCCGGGTTGGTGGGTCGCCCTCTTTTACGGCACCATCGTGTTCTCGTTCGCCTATCTGGTGTTCTATCCAGGCCTCGTCGTCGTCGGCAACGTCTGGGGCTGGTCGCAAGAGGGCCAGCACCAGGCTGAGGTCCAGAAGGCCGATACCAAGTACGGCGAGATCTTCGCCAAGTACAAGGCGATGCCGGTGGCGCAGGTGGCCAAGGATGCAAACGCGCGCGGGCTGGGCCAGAGCCTGTTCAACACCTATTGCATCCAGTGCCACGGCATTGATGCCCAGGGTGCCAAGGGCTTTCCGAACCTGACCGACAATGACTGGCTGCACGGCGGCACGCCGGAGAAGATCGTCGAGACGCTGAACCAGGGTCGCCACGGCCAGATGCCGGCCTTCGGCGCCGCCTTCGGCGAGGAAAAGGTCAAGGATGTCGCCAACTACGTGCTCAAGCTGTCCGGTCGTCCGACCAACGAATTGCGCGCGGCCCGCGGCGAGGCCACCTTCAAGCAAGTGTGCGTGGCCTGTCACCAGGCCGATGGCAAGGGCAGCCAGGCAATCGGTGCGCCGAACCTGACCGACAACGTCTGGCTGTACGGCGCCTCCGAAGCCACCATCATCGAAACCATTACCAACGGCCGCGACAACGTGATGCCGCCCTGGCAGGCCTTCCTCGGCGACGACAAGGTCCATCTGCTCGCTGCCTATGTCTACGGGCTGTCGCAGAACCAGGCTGCGGCCAAGCAGTAAGGCCCGCCAGTACCCGCTGTGATGCGCAACGGGCGGGGTCTTCCCGCCCGTTGCCGCTTCTGGATCGTCTTCCGAACTGGAAGGATGCTTCAGAACGCTGCTGTCAGCGCGTCCCCACCCCGGGCACGCTGGCAACAGCACTTTGAAGGAAATGCCCATGAGCAAGAAGCTGCAGGAGATTCCGGTCACCGTCGTCCAGGTGAAGGATGATGGCGAGTACGAGGAGGTCAAGCTCTACGCCAAGCACAAGAAGCTCTATCCGCGCTGGATCAACGGCTTCTGGAACAAGTGGCGCATCTTCTTCGTCTTCGCCACGCAGCTCTTCTTCTACGGCGTGCCCTGGGTCACCATCAATGAACGGCAGGCGCTGCTGTTCAACATGGCCGAGCGCAAGTTCTACATCTTCGGCCTGATCTTCCTGCCGCAGGATTTCATCTACCTCACTGCGCTCCTGATCCTGTGCGCCTTCGGCCTCTTTGCCTGGACCACCATAGGCGGGCGGCTCTGGTGTGGTTACGCCTGTCCGCAGACCGTCTACACGCAGATGTTTTTGTGGACCGAGAAGTGGATCGAGGGAGATCGCATGCAGCGGATCAAGCTCGACAACGGCCCTAACGACGCGCGCAAGATCCGGCTCAAGGCCATCAAGCACACGGTCTGGATCGTGTTCTCGCTGTGGACCGGTTTCACCTTCGTCGGCTACTTCACGCCGATCAAGGAGCTGTGGCAATCGCTGATCAGCTTCGGCCTTGGCCCGTGGGAGACGTTCTGGGTCCTGTTCTATGGCTTTGCCACCTATGGCAACGCCGGCTGGCTGCGCGAGCAGGTGTGCAAATACATGTGCCCCTACGCCCGCTTCCAGAGCGTGATGTTCGACGCGGACACGCTGATCGTCAGCTACGACGCCGAACGCGGCGAGCCGCGCGGTCCACGCAAACGCGGCAGCGACTACAAGGCCGACGGCAAGGGCGATTGCATCGACTGCAAGATGTGCGTGCAGGTGTGCCCGGTCGGCATCGACATCCGCGAAGGCCTGCAATACGAATGCATAGGCTGTACCGCCTGTATCGACGCCTGTGACGAGATCATGGACAAGATGCAGTACCCGCGCGGCCTGATCCGCTACACCACGCAGAACGTGCTGGAGCACAAGGTGCCCGAAGGCAGCTTCTGGCAACGCCTCAAGCGCCCGCGCGTGGTGATGTATGCCGTGTTGCTGAGCATCGTGTTCGCCATCACCGCCGTCTCGCTCTGGCTGCGCCAGCCGCTCAAGGTGAATATCTCGCGCGACCGCGTGGCGCTGGTGCGCGAAACCGACGAAGGCTGGGTCGAGAACAGCTACCGCGTGCAGATCGAAAACGCCGATGAAAACGCGCACGTGTTCGTGATCGAAGCCGAAGGGCTGCCCGGCATGCGCGTACTGGCCGAGAACGACAACCGGGTACTGGTCGAATCGACCGGCATCGTCGACGTGACCGTCAAGCTGCAGGTGCCACCGGAAAACGCCCCCAAGGGCGCCCGCGAGATCCGGATCATCGTGAGCGCCGACGATGCGCCCAAGATCAATACCCGTGAAAAGGCAACCTTCCTCAATCGCTGAGGTCAGTCCGCCATACGCCCTGTACATCGATAGAACCCCTTACAGCAATAGAACAAGATGCACGCCACCACTGTCCCCACCCTGCCCTGGTACAAGCAATTCTGGCCCTGGTTCCTGATTGCCATCCCGGCGCTATCTGTCGTCGGCGGCATCGCCATGATCATCCTCGCCAGCAGCTCCTTCGACGGGCTCGTCAGCGACGACTATTACAAGGAAGGCCAGGCGATCAACACGCTGCTCGATCGCGACCGCAGGGCCGCCACGCTGGGTATATCGGCCCAGGTATTGCTGGCCGAGGACGGCCGCACGCTGCGCCTGGTCTTCGTCCACCCGGTCGAAGGTGCACTGACGTTGAAGCTGCTGCACCCCACCCGCGCCGGCCTTGACCAGACCGTCGTGCTCAAGCGCGAAAGCAACCGGCTCTATACCGCCACCCTGCCCCATGCCCTGAACCAGCCGCGCTGGCGCATCGAGCTGGCCGACGGCGCAGGGCAATGGCGCTTGACTGGCGTATGGAAACTCGACAGCCTGGAACCGCTGGTTCTGGCGCCGCAGGCATCGTAACCTGGTCTCGCGCCACTGACGCTGCATCGCCTTCCATCCAGTCAGTTCGACAATGGAACGATCGTTCTATAATCTTGGGGAATCACGTGATGATTCCCCATGTCCTCCAGTCCTGCCTCCCTGACCCTGCACGATGTGCTCAGGCATCCCGCCATCTGGCGCGGTGATGACTGCAGCACGCATGCCATCCTGCCAAGCGGCCATGCCGCGCTCGATGCCGCGCTGCCCGGCGAGGGCTGGGGGTTGGGTCAGATCAACGAGTTGCTGCACACGCCCGGTCAGGGTGAATTGCGGCTGCTGTGGCCCGCGCTGCGCCGCACGGCCGGGCGCGTGGTGCTGGTAGCGCCTCCCTGGCCCCCGTATGCGCCGGCCTGGGCCCAGGCCGGCATTGCGCCGGAGCGCTTGATCTGGCTGCGTCCCCAGAACCGGACCGATCTGCTGTGGGCGCTGGAGCAAGCCCTGGCCGAGTCTGGCTGCGCGGCCGTGCTGGGCTGGTTGGCCGGCGCGCTGGATGATCGCAGCGCTCGGCGCCTGCAACTTGCCGCACGCCGTGGCCAGGGTGCGGGCTTTCTGCTGCGCCATGGCGTGACGGTGGATGTGAGCTCGCCCTTTCCCTTGCGGCTGGCCCTCAGCGCCCAACCGGCAGGCTGGCAGCTACGCGTGCTCAAACGGCGCGGCTTGCCGCTGACTACCCCCATTTTGCTGACCAATCACGAGATCCGCCATGCTCTGGCTGGCACTCCATCTGCATACGCTGGCGCTCGACGTCTTCCCGGCCGAGTCGCTGCCTGAACCGGCACGCCCACGCATCGTGGTGGCCAGCCACGGCCGGGGCGAGCGGCTGGCGCAAGTCGACGATCTGGCAGCGAGCCTCGGGCTTAGGCCGGACATGAAGCTTTCCGCCGCACTGGCGCTCGTCAACGAGCTCATCATCCATCGCCGTCGCCCCGAGCGCGAAGCCGAGCTACTGCAGGAACGCGCCGCCTGGGCACTACAGTTCACGCCCACCGTGGTGATCGCCCCACCCGCCACACTGCTGCTGGAGATCGGCGGTTGCCTTGCTTACTTCGGCGGGCTGGCCGCGCTGCGCGCCCGCGTGGCTCAGGGCCTTGCCGATCAGAACTGGCGCAGCGCCCTCGCCCCGACGCCGCTTGCGGCTCAATGGCTGGCCTGCCGTGGCGACGCACAGCCCGTGGAACGGCTCGACGACTTGCCGCAGCGGCTGGGCGTCCTGCCTCTGGCCGTATTGCCGCTCGATGCTCCCGCCCGGGCGCTGACACAGCAACTGGGACTTTATACCGTGGCCGAGTTGCTGGCCCTGCCCCGTGCCGGCCTCAATCGCCGCTTCGGCCCGGCGCTGACTCGGCTCTTCGACCAGGCACTGGGCCTGGTGCCCGATCCCCGCGAGCCCTACCAGGCGCCGGACCGGTACGCACGCACCATCGATCTGGACTGGCCGGTGGAATCCGTCACCGTGTTTCTCAAGCTCGCAGCCCGCCTGCTCGACGGCCTCGGTGCCTTTCTCTGCGGGCGTGGCCTGGGGGTGCAGCAGCTGCAGTTTCGCTTTACGCACGAAGACCTGGCGCCGACCCAGCTGACCCTGGGTATCGGCCGGCCCAGCCGCACGGCTGCGGACTGGCTGGGCGTGCTCAAGGAGCGGATCACGCATTACCGGCTGGCGGCACCCGCCACCTCGGTCACCCTGGTGGCCGACACGCTGTACCGGCTCGATGGCGAGGCCCGCGACCTGTTCGGCGCCCCTGGCACAGCAGGCGAAATCGATCTGTTGCTGGCGCGCCTGGCCGCCCGGCTGGGGCCAGAGGCCGTCACCGGCATCGCCACCGTGCCCGATCACCGCCCCGAGCATGCCAGCATCACCGTGGCAGCGGGCACAGCCAGCCCGCCACTGCCGGTAGGCCCGCGCCCCGGCTGGCTGCTGTCGCAACCGCAGGCATTGACGCTGCGCGACCAGCAGCCCTGGCACCACGGGCCCTTGCAGTTGCTGGGGCCTGCCGAGCGGATCGAGGCCGGCTGGTGGGATGGCGATCCCGCCGCACGCGATTACTACCAGGCGCAATCGCCTGCGGGCGCGCGCTACTGGATTTTCCAGAACCGGGCCGACCACAGCTGGTGGCTGCACGGAGTCTATGCATGACAGCGCCCAGCCTGCCGCCGCCCGGCTACGCCGAGCTGCATTGTTTGTCCAACTTCTCGTTCCAGCGCGGCGCTTCGCACGCCGAGGAGCTGATCGCACGCGCCAGCGCGCTGGGCTATAGCGCACTGGCCATCACCGACGAATGCTCGCTGGCCGGCATCGTCCGCGCCCATGCTGCGGCCAGGAAACTCGCATTCAAGCTGATCGTCGGCAGCGAATTCACGCTGGCCTGCGGGCTGAAACTGGTGCTGCTGGCGCCCGATCGTCTCGCCTACGGCGATCTGGCCGAGCTCATCACCGTCGGCCGGCGCAGTGCCGACAAGGGCAGCTACCATCTCACCCGCGACGATCTCGCCGCTCGCGCCCAGCGCCTGCTGGCGCTGTGGTTACCTGCCGACGACGCGGACCCGGCCGATGGCCACTGGCTGGCCCAGTTGTTCGGCGAGCGTGCCTGGCTGGCGGTATCGCTGCTGCACGGCCCGAGCGACGCCGAGCGGCTGGCGCAGTGCGCGTGGCTGGGGCAACAGTGTGGCCTGCCGCTGGTGGCCGCGGGCGACGTGCACATGCATGCCCGTTCGCGCCGCGCGTTGCAGGATGTCCTCACGGCCATCCGGCTCGGCACGCCGGTGGCGCATTGCGGCATGGCGCTGTTCCCCAATGGCGAGCGTCACCTGCGAGCGCGCGCGAAACTGGCGCAACTCTACCCGGCGGCGCTGCTTGCCGAAACCGAACGGATCGCCGCGCGCTGCAGCTTCCAGCTGACCGAGCTGCGCTACGAATACCCGAGCGAACTGGTGCCGGACGGTCTCACCGCCAGCACGCACCTGGCTGCACTCACCGAAGAGGGCCTGGCCAAGCGCTACCCGCAGGGCCCGCTGCAGCGGGTACGGGAGCAAATCGCCAAAGAGCTCGCCATCATCGCGCAGCTGCAGTACGAGGCGTTCTTTCTCACCGTGTACGACATCGTCTGTTTCGCCCGCAGCGAGGGCATTCTGTGTCAGGGGCGGGGCTCGGCGGCGAATTCGGCAGTGTGCTATGCGCTGGGTATCACCGAAGTACGGCCGGAGGATGGCAACCTGCTGTTCGGGCGCTTCATTTCGGCAGAGCGTGGCGAGCCGCCCGATATCGATGTCGATTTCGAGCACGACCGGCGCGAAGAGGTGATCCAGTACGTGTTCAACAAATATGGGCGCGAACGCGCCGCGATCGCCGCCACCGTCATCACCTATCGCACCCGCAGCGCGCTGCGCGACGTGGGCCGGGCGCTCGGTTTCGCCGAGGACCAGCTGGAGCGGCTGGGCGGCAACCTGGCATGGTGGGACAGCCCCGACCAGCTGGCCCAACGCATGACCGAAGCCGGGCTCGATCCGGCCAATCGCCAGGTCGAGCTGTTGCTGGCGTTGACGCGCGCGCTGCGGCGTTTCCCGCGGCACCTGTCGCAGCATGTCGGCGGTTTCGTCATCAGCGCCGGCCCGCTGGCACGGCTGGTGCCGATCGAGAACGCGGCGATGAAGGAGCGCACCATCATCCAGTGGGACAAGGATGATCTGGAAGAACTGGGGTTGTTGAAGGTCGACGTGCTGGCGCTGGGCATGCTGTCGGCGATACGCCGGGCACTGGCGCTGGTGTCGCAGCGGCGCGGCATCCCGTTCACCATGCAGGATGTGCCGCGCGAAGACCCCGCCGTCTACCGCATGTTGTCCCGTGCCGACGCCATCGGCGTGTTCCAGGTGGAATCGCGCGCGCAGATGGCCATGCTGCCGAGGCTACGTCCCGAACGGTTCTACGATCTGGTGATCGAGGTCGCCATCGTGCGGCCCGGCCCCATCCAGGGCGGCATGGTCCACCCCTATCTGCGACGGCGTACCGGCGAGGAGGCGGTCAGCTACCCGAGTCCCGCGGTCGAAAAAGTGCTGGAACGCACGCTGGGCGTGCCGATCTTTCAGGAACAGGTGATGCAGCTGGCCATCACCGCTGCAGGATTCACGCCGGGTGAGGCCGATCAGCTGCGCCGGTCCATGGCAGCGTGGCGCCGTACCGGTGATCTCAAGCAACACAAACAACGCCTCTACGACGGCCTGACCGCCAACGGCTATGACGGCGATTTCGCCGATCGCATCCTGCGCCAGATCGAAGGCTTCTCGGAATACGGCTTTCCGGAATCGCACGCCGCCAGCTTCGCCATCCTGGTCTACATCTCGGCCTGGCTCAAATGCTTCGAACCCGCAGCCTTTTTGTGCGGTCTGCTCAACTCGCTGCCCATGGGTTTTTACTCAGCCTCGCAATTGATCCAGGATGCGCGTCGCCACGGCATCGAAGTGCGTCCGGTCGATGTGCAACACAGCGCCTGGGATTGCACCCTGGAAGAAACCGGGGCCGCTCAACCGGCGGTGCGGCTGGGCTTTAACCGGGTACGCGGCCTCGCTGCGGCAACCGGCGTAGCCGTCGCCGAATGCCGCCCTGCCGGCGGCTACGCCTCGCTCGATGCGCTGCAGGCGCTGACCGGGCTGGAGCGTCGTGCGCTCAACGCGCTGACCGATGCCGGTGCCCTCGCCAGCCTGGCAGGGCACCGCCGCGCCGCGCACTGGCAAGCTGCCGGGCTGGTGGCGCAGGATGACCTGGGGCACACACCCAGCGATGCGGGGCCGGACCTGTTTGCCGCGCCCAGCGCCGGCGAAGACCTGGTCGCCGACTACCGCAGCATGGGGCTGACGCTGGCATCCCATCCGCTCACCCTGTTGCGCCCACGACTGCTTGCGCAGCGATTGCTGACCGCGACCGAGATCCGCGCCTGCCCAAACGGCCGTATCGCCCGGGCCTGCGGCATCGTGGTCGGACGGCAGCGACCGGACACCGCCAGTGGGGTCACTTTCGTGACGCTGGAGGATGAAACCGGCAACGTCAATGTGATCGTCTGGCGGGATCTGGCCGACACGCAGCGCCGCGAGCTTTTGACCTCACGGCTGATGGCGGTCTATGGCGTGGTGCAGCGCCAGGGCCAGGTGGTGCACCTCTTGGCCAAGCGCCTCGTCAACCTCAGCCATCTCTTGGGCCGGCTCGATACCCGTAGCCGGGATTTCCACTAGCGCCGGTGCCGGTCATAACGTGGCTTCAGCGCTTGCCAGTCTTCTTGGTCGGTGTCGGCGCCGGCTTGAGATCGACCTCGTCCGTGTAGGCCTGGCGAATGGCCGCGGCCAGCTCGAACACTGCCGTGGCGTAATGCTTGCTGCGGTTGTAGCGCGTCACGGCGTAGAAATTGCTGAAGCCCAGGTAGTGCCGCTCCACGCCCGGCTCGGTTTCCAGCGTGAACACCACGGAGGGCGCCTGGGTATCGAGCTCGGAGATCGGCTGCACGCCCAGCGCCATCAGATCCCCGGCGCTGCGGGTCAGATCGAACGGCTGGGCCATGATGTCGGCCAGCTGGTGGTCGGCCGCCACGTTCACCGGCACGATGCCGGGACCATGGCGCTGCCAGCCGTGTTCAGCCAGGTAATGCGCCACGCTGGCCACCACGTCGTCCGCCGTGCCCCAGATATCGCGGTGCGCATCGCCATTCCAGTCGACGGCCCACTGGCGGTAGCTCGAGGGCATGAACTGCGGCCAGCCCATGGCACCGGCGTAGGAGCCGGTAAAGCTGAGCGGGTCTTCTTTTTCCTCGCGCGCCAGGATCAGGAACTCGGTCAGTTCCTTGCGGAAAAATTCGGCGCGACGCGGGTAATCGAAGGTCATGGTCGTCAGCACGTCGAGCACGCGGTAGCTGCCGGTGCTGCGACCGTAGTTGGTTTCGATGCCGACGATGGCACTCATGATTTCCTGCGGCACACCGTAGCGCTGGTAAACGGCATCGAGTTGCTCCGAATAACGCCGCATGAAGCGGGCGCCACCCGCGATGCGCGATTTCACCAGGAAGTTGCCGCGGAACTGGTACCACGGCTTGCTGGTGCCGGGCCTGTCGAAGTATTCGAGGATCTTAGGCTGCGGCTCGACACGCAGGAACAATGCGTCAAGCTCGGTGCGATCGAACTCTTGGCTGGCGGCGACTTCGTCGAGGTACTGCGCGACTTCGGGGCGCATCAGCAACGCTTCGTCGGCATGGGAAAACGGGCAGATCAGGGCAAGCGACAACAAAGCGGTGCGCAGAGCGGGCATCAGGCTTCCAAGGGAGCAGCAATCGCTGCAAGTAGGTGGTAGGTCGATTGTAACGATGGCCACGGCCACAGGGAAAGCCGGCCGCTATCCCGGCGTGGGGCCGACACCCTGCGACACAACGCATTCACGCGCTGGGCCGCGTCATGTCGATCGGCACGATCCAGCGTGCGTAGTCGTCCTCGGTGAGATAGCCCAGCGCCAGCGCCGCCGCTTTCAGCGTCAGCCCTTCCTGGTGCGCCTTCTTGGCGATGCTGGCCGCCTTGTCGTAGCCGATGTGCCGGTTGAGCGCCGTCACCAGCATCAGGTTCTGCGCGAGATTGGCTTCGATGCGCGGCAGGTTGGGCGCGAGGCCCTGCGCGCAATGCTCGTCGAACGCGAGGCAGGCATCGGCCAGCAGTTCGATGCTTTCGAGCACGTTATGCACCATCACCGGCTTGTACACATTGAGCTGGAAATTGCCCTGGCTGCCAGCAAAAGCCACTGTGGCATCGTTGCCGAACACCTGGGCGCAAACCATGGTCATTGCCTCGCACTGCGTGGGGTTCACCTTACCGGGCATGATGGACGAGCCCGGTTCATTCTCGGGGATGGTGTACTCGCCGATGCCGCAGCGCGGGCCACTGGCCAGCCAGCGCACATCGTTGGCCATCTTGAACAAACCACCGGCCAGCGTGCGCAGTGCCGCCGACGTCTGCACCAGCGCATCGTGTGCCGACAGCGCAAAGAACTTGTCCGGCGCATCGACAAAATCGTGCCCGGTCAGCGCAGCGATACGCGCGGCGCAGCGTGCGCCAAACTCGGGATGCGCATTGAGCCCGGTGCCGACCGCTGTGCCGCCGATCGCCAGCTGCAACACGCCCCGCAACGCATGGCGCACGGCGTCGAGGCCGAAATCGATCTGCGCCACCCAGGCCCCGATCTCCTGGCCTACCGTTACCGGCGTGGCGTCCTGCAGATGGGTGCGCCCGGTCTTCACCACTTCGGCATGTTGGGCTGCCTTGGCCGCCAGCGTATCGCGCAGCTGGGTCACCGCAGGCAGGAGCCGCGCATGCACCTGTTCGACCACGGCGATATGCATGGCGGTGGGAAAAGTATCGTTCGAGCTCTGGCCCCGGTTCACATGATCGTTCGGGTGCACCGGCTGCTTGCTGCCGGGAATGCCGCCGACGAGCGCGATGGCACGGTTGGAGATCACCTCGTTGGCATTCATATTGGATTGCGTACCCGATCCGGTCTGGAACACCACCAGCGGAAAATGCTCATCGAGCGCCCCGCTGATCACCTCGTCGGCCGCGCGCACGATCAGGGTCGCCACATCCGGTAACAGCTCGCCCACTTCGGCATTGGCCTCGGCGGCGGCCCGCTTGAGGATGCCCAGCGCGCGTATCATCGGTCGCTGCCAGCGAAAGCGTGCCACGCCAATGGGGAAATTCTGGATCGAGCGCTGCGTTTGAGCGCCCCAATAACGGTCGGCGGGTACGGCGATCGCCCCCATTGAATCGGTTTCCTGCCTCGTTGCCATCGCTCGCTCCCATCCGGTTGGGTCCGACTCCCAGTAATGCGCGTCGCGGTGATCAAGTCAAGCCGTGAAACCACGTTTTCCGCCGCCGGCGTACGCGCACCACAAGGTGCGCTGTGGTAAGCTGCGGGCCGGTTCCTGCGCAGCCCGATTCAGGGTCAAGCGCTTGATATGCAATACAAATCGGGCCGTGTTTCCCGCTCAGCCCACGACGTACATCTGCCATGCTCCAACCCGCCCAGCCCCGCAATTCCTTCCACCGAGCCCTGTTCTGGGGGGCGCTGGCCGTCATTGCCATCGTGATGACTGCCCCCGGCCGCCATGCACCATTGCGCGCACTGTTGGGCTTGCCCGCCTGGCTGCTGATCGCCGCGCTGCTGCAGCGTGGCTGGCATGCCTGGCGCGCCAGCCGGGTGCCACGTATCGCGGCAAGTCAATGGGGCGGCATCGTGCTGCTCGGCGCTGGCCTGGCCATCGGCGAATACCTGTTGCAAGGCAGCCGCCCCTTGCTCGGGGCCTGGCTCACCTTCAACGCCTTGCCAAATGCTGCTGCCGGCCTGCTGGCCCTGGCTGTGGGCATAGCCGTGGGGTTACCGCTTTGGGCTCGCCGCGGCTGGGGTGCCGTGTTCGAATGCGCGGGCGAATTGCTGGAGCACGGCTGGGAAGCACGCCATGGCTGGCGTGAGCGCTTGCGCCAAACCGATGCCCCCGCAGCGGCCGATATCGACAGCGTAGACAGCCGCCAGCAGCCCACGCTGAGCGACTTCGCCATCGATGGTGGATTCGCTCTCCGAGACATAGACACCGATGATCTTCCAGCCACAATCCCACCGGCGCTGGAAATCGCCCGGCCTGCAAGCGTGGAAACGGATACCGCCGTGGTCGCGCCTGCCGAGCACGCGTGGCAGCTTTCGCCGCGCCGCACCTTGCCCAAGATCGAACTGCCGCAGTTGATGGAGAACCTGCAACGTGTGGCACGCACGCGGCCTGCCGCGCCGGCACAGGTGCAGTCCACGGCGCTGCCCGTGATCGACTCGGCCGAGATCCGTGCCCGGCTACGCGAAATCCATGGCGAGCGGCTCGCCCCTGCGCCGCGCCCTATCGCGCCAGCACAGCCCAAGCCAGCGCAACCGGTTGCGAAAACCGTGATCCGGCATACTGCCAAGGCTGCAGCCGCCGCCAGCAAGCCCGTCGCGAGTGCGCCGGCCTCAGAAACGTCCACTGCAAATTCCACGCCGCCGGTAGCCCCCCTGCCGGTGATGCCGGCTGCCGCAGCCGTGGTCATGCACGCGCCCATCACGCTAGGCATCGAACCGGACCCCGGCGTGCTCGCCGACGACTTGCTGATCGAGCTGCCCGAGCATGCCCCCAGCACCGCGCCGATCCCGCAAGCGCCCCCCTCGCTGAGTTGGCCGCAACTCGACGCCGGCCAGCTGCAACACGTGCCCGTATTTACCGGCATCCTGGAGCGTGGCCTCGAGACTGCGGAAACGGCCACAACGCCCGCTCCTGCCCAGCCTGCTCCAGTCATGCCTGCCCCATGGCTCACGGAATTCGATGAAGAAATCATCGCGCCGGCCCTGCCCGACGCCGCGGTCGACGACGTGGCGCCATGGGCTGCCGAGCTGATCGCACGCCGCGCTGCGCCACCCGTGCCCGCCGCGCCGCGCCCGGCACCGCGCCACTACGACGACAGCATGCTGCCGCCGGTTTCCCTGCTGCAACCGGCCACCGTGGGCGGTGTTTCACTGTCCGACGAAGAGCTGATCGAGCGCGGCATCCTGATCGAGGAGCGGCTCGCCGAATTCAAGGTCAAGGTGCGCGTGCTCGATGCCTACGCCGGCCCGGTGATTACCCGCTACGAGATCGAGCCCGCCGTCGGCGTGCGTGGCGCCCAGGTGGTCAACCTGATGAAGGACCTGGCGCGCGCGCTGGGCCTCGTGTCGATCCGCGTCGTCGAAACCATCCCCGGCAAGACCTGCATGGGCATGGAGCTGCCCAATCCCACCCGCCAGATGATCCGGCTCTCCGAAATCCTCGCCGCCGAGGAGTTCGCGCACAGCGCCTCCAAGCTCACCATGGCGCTGGGCAAGGACATCACCGGCAAGCCCATCGTCACTGATCTGGCCAAGGCGCCGCACATGCTGGTGGCCGGCACCACCGGTTCGGGCAAGTCGGTCGGGGTCAACGCGATGATCCTGTCGCTGCTG
>NZ_JANBVF010000021.1 GCF_024437655.1 Chitinolyticbacter albus | reverse complement strand
AGTCGCCAACTACGAGGGCTAAGATTATCGTCCGGGATGCAACACATAGATGGCTTGCTCTCTCTGCACTGCATTTGCTGCAATGAAGCTGCCAATTGCAGCGACGATTGCATAAATTATCAGCAAACATTGCCATCCGCCCAAGCGTGCAAGATATTTCACAGTTTTCCTAACTGATGATGTACGAGGACAATTGAAGTTTGAATGGCAAAGTCGCCATGGCAAACCCGACGGCTAACTGAAGAAAAAAAGCAATGATGAAATATCCAGGGATTTTGAATCCCGGTATTTTCAGAGTCGTTGCCTGAACAACATTCATAACTACAAAGGCGACAAGAACCCCCAAAACCCCACCATCAAATAGTTTATATACAATTACTGCAGCAATAGCGCTAAGTACCACAGCAACAAAACTAGAGACGAAATCTGTACGTCCTGCATCAACATAAGCCGCCGCCCATTTTACGGGCATAACCATGATAATAGAAAAAATGGATAAAACTGGAATTAAGCCATGTGCTTCAATACCAATGCTCATTTTTATCGCCTGAAGTTGGAAATAACCGACCGACTTTAGTTGGTCCGGGTTGATTGAAGTGTTAGGAACGACTGTTTATTTGTGAGAGGCATATGTTGTTCGCGGAGTTCAAATTATCTTTGAATGCTCGGTCGGCGCTGCCATCCATGTGAGAATCAAGCTCAATAGGGCTGTACTTTTTACTCGCCTCTTTGAAAAAGCACGAACAAAATTCTTGCGCGATTTCGGATGGCATGTTTTTTTTGTTTTCCAGACGCCTTGTGCATTGTTCTTTAAACGAAATCGCTGCTTCCTCTTGAGATTTTTCTGTAGACGGCCCGCAAGCAGCAAGTAATAGTGCAGTAGAAATGAAAAGCGCATGAACTGCAAAGTGCATATTTTTCCCTGCGAAAAATGGGAGTAGATAGACCCTAACGTTTAAACTAAGCCGCGCCGCAAAGCGGTGTCGGCTTGAATGAATTGTTAGGTGCGCTTGCGCTACAGCCACACATCATTTTGGGCGGTATAGGAACCACCTGTGTTACCAGTGTTAACCACTCCACGGGGCTCTACAAGCATGATGCAGCATTCTCGGGGTGCCACTGGCCGATGTTCCACGCCCTTGGGTACAACGTACATTTCCCCGGCAGCAAGTGGTACGGACTTGTCTCTAAATTCAAGCGTCATTTCACCGTCCAGGATGATAAAGACCTCGTCTGTGTCCGCGTGGGAGTGCCAAACGAACTCGCCTTGAATTTTGGCGAGTTTGAACTGGTAGTCGTTCATTTCTGCAATAACGCGAGGTGACCAATGTTCTGAGAACTTGGCCAGCTTTTCTTGCAAGTTGATCGTGTTGTCTGACATGTGCACCTAACATTGGAAGTAACCTGCTGCCGGAGGTGCGCAGCAACGGAGGGAGCCCAAAGCGCAGCTTTTGGCAGTCAGGTTGACTGAAAGGTTAGGCAGCACAGAGCACTTCTTTATATTTTTTAAATGCACCTGTGCTAACTAAGCCATGCATTCTTTCAAATAATGAACGCAATTCCTCTCCATATTGATTTATGAACGCTGGATTTCCATCGGCGATTTGTAGTTCGTTTGCAAACGTAATTTCGCAGAGTGCACATAGTTGGTGATTTTTAATTAATACTTTTTCTTGAGTAAATCTGTTTGGCAAGAGGTTTTGCTTGTCGTAACCAATTTGTGAATAGAACACATCTCGGTCGCATGCGCAGTAGAGATACACCAGTTCTTCGGATTCGGCCCCGATTAAATCAGAAATTTTATCTCTGAGATCAAGTGATATAAGTTCTAGAGGAAATCCATCTGTGCTATAAACGGCATGGAAAAGACCTGCTATACAAATCGCATCTGAAGCGCCCCAGCTACGTAGCAGTTCGGCTGTGCCTTCCAAGTGATATTCTAGGCTCCCATTTAAATGGGATACACCGTCAGCACCAAGTTTTTTTAGTAATTCGTTGAAATTACGATGCGAGTTCATTGTTGCTTAACGTTTGAGTTAAGGGGCGCCGTTAGGCGTCCCCTTGAACGAATTGTTAGGTGCGATAACGCTGGCTAAATAGCCTTTTTCAAAGCATTGAACTTGGGATGTTTCTACTGCATGGGGCAACTCAATGCGAAGGAAGGCGCCATTGCTACGAAGTATTTTCACCAGCTTATCTTCCGGGAGGCGAGCAATATCAAGTGCATTGGCCATGCGCTTGTTGCTCTGAATGAGTGAGATGCCATGGCCTTCGAACGTAGGCGAGAGATCAAGAAACCGAGATGTTGGCAGCAAAAGGTCATACGAGACAAGACGGAACTCGGCTGTGATAGGAGTGCCACTTCTGTTGATGGGTTGCGTAGTTTCCCACCACTCGAAACGAGTATTTGGCATATGCCCCAATATCCATACCCAAGGGACTTGAGGGTTCAGGAAGCCAACAAGTTCGCTGACGGTTGCTCCATGCACATAAAGGGTTTCTACCCCGTCTCTCTCTAGAATTTCCATATTGCTCTCATGAGCACCTAACAGTTAATAGACTGACGCTTGCGTCAGTACATTACCAATAATGCGGACACCAAAAAACGCCTCCAACCCGCTGATTTTTATAGCGTTTTTCCTGGATCTGTCCGCATATGCATGTCAATCATACGGGCATGACGCACCTTACGCATCACGTGAGTTTTGTAAGATTTTTCATGTCGATACCGGCATGCCGCCCCTTGGGACTAGAGCAGCCGCAGTAACTTAAAAGCCCCCGTGTTCGGGAGCTTTGTTTTGACCTGGTGCGCAGCGCGCCTCGAAAGACACCACCGCGCAGTGCGCCACGGTAAGTGTAGTGGAGGTCACGTCACTCACTTGGGCGGTGGGGGCAGCTGGCGATCGACCAAAAACGACCCCGTACGGAGGAGCATACCGAGGACGAAGTGGCTGGGGCACGGCGGTGCCCACAACCTTTATAAATCATCGTCATCGCTCGGGCTGTCTTGAGCGTTGGTGCTGTTGGTCCTCGATGCTGGATTTATCGGCCCGAATTGGTTTCTTCGGCCTGCGCTTTATATCGTGACCAAAAAAGAGTGATATCTTGATTTTCCGTTGGTTCCGCACTTGTGGTTACCGTGCCGTGCTTGGCATCCCATGAAACGATCGGCTTGCCAAAAATATCTACGCTGATGTCGTCTTCCCTCTTCAGGTATCGCTTCATTCTTCGTTCTAGGTACTTTTCGAGTTCTTCGAAAGATGAGTCAGGAAAGGTAATGTTTACACTCGAGAGTGTTTTCTTTCCAAAGTTAAGCCTGACCATTTTGGCGGGAATGTTGTTGAACGCCGATTTGATAATAAACCAGCATTGAAAGTCTTCGCCTGGGACGGTTATTTCTTCTGGCCGTAGTCCACCATAGCATTTCATTTCGAATCCACGGCGTTTGTATTCGTTGATAATCTCGTCTTGATCTTGGGGGCGAAAGTCGTCTGGAGGTAGATGGAAATTCTTGGCAGTAAGCCTAGTAAACCAGTCCTGAACCTCGTATTTGGAATCTTTAGGGAGATTTTCGTAGATGGCAAAAGGGGTGAATGCTAGAAATGCAACCAAGAGAATTGCTAGAAGAATTGTTTTTCTGTATGCAAGAAGTTTCATATTGGGAGGTATTGTTCTGGCGAGTGAAGGAAATTCGATAGTCCAGTTCGAAGCCCCTACTCCATCTGCTAGTTGGGTTTGGGGGTGAGGCTGTCGAGAATGTTTTGGGTGGAGAATCTAGCATATTCCATCTGGATGTTATCCAAAAAAAAGCCCCCGGCGGGGGCTTTGTGTTGACCGGGTGCGGAGTACACCTCGAGCGCTGCTGCGCGGTTCACCACTTGTAGCTGTAGAGCTGATCGCTCACGTACTTGTGCTGATCGCAAAGGGATCGCGTGGCGCACACAGTTAGGTTTTGAACTCAGACGTTTCTCCAGAGAAGGTGCAGGGAGCATCCCAATCCATGGGAAACTGGTCGCCATCGGCGAGAGCTTGAATGTTGTAAGTCTGCCCCTTGATGGGCCGAATACCTGCGGGGAATTTACCGCACGCAAACGTGCCCATGCCCCCCTGACCGGTTCCGTTGTCTAGAAGTGTGTCACCTTGCTTAGAGGTAACAATCACCTGTGTATATGCTGCCATAACGATTCCCTCTTAACGGTGTGATTTCTCATACGCCCAATTGAATTCGAGTCTTGTGTGCGGGACGCGGATGCATATAAGACTGGCGAACTTAGTCCGCTTAACAGTTAATAAACTGGCGCTCGGAGCAGTGCATTATCAATAATACGGGCGCCAAAACTTCGCTAATTCTCTGTTTTTTCTGGAGTTTTCCGGCCCTTTTCCGCGCGTCCATGTTGATGACAGCGGCATGCAAGCCTTTCGCGTTATAGCATCTCGCCGCAAATTAAAAAGCCCCCGAACTCGGGGGCTTTATTTTGATCAGGCGCAGCGCACTTCGAGCACGCTGCGCAGTTCACCACTTGCACTTATAGCTGTAGAGCGGATCGCTGACGTAGCGGGACTGGTACGCAGTGCTTGCGTCGATCGCTGGCGCTGTTGCTGCTCGATGTTGGTCTTGGCATCGCGCAACTGGACGCAGTACTTGGGATGGATCTCGTCGGCCAGGGCGGTGCCGGCGACAAACGGGAAATGAGACTGCCCCAAGCCGGGCGACGAAAAGCGAACGCGGGTGATCGTGCCCGAATCCGACTACGACGTTTGGCTTGACTGCCGCGAGCCGGAGCACGCACGGACGTTTTTGCGGGATTTTCCAGCAGAGCAGATGTCCTGTGCCCCGGCGCCAGGGGCTAAACGCACCAAGGTATCGGAACCGTCGGTCTGAACAGGCTTCGCCACGGATGGCGTGGGAAACCCTTTGTGTGGGGTAAAAATGTGGGGTAACGCGGAAAAAAAGAAAAAGCCCTGAAAAATCAGGGCTTTTTCTTTTTTGTTACTGGCGGAGAGGGAGGGATTCGAACCCTCGGTAGGCTTGCACCTACGCCTGATTTCGAGTCAGGTACATTCAACCACTCTGCCACCTCTCCGGCAAAGAGAGCGGCACTATAAGCGATGTTCTACAAAAATGCAAAGACTAAAGACTTGCTTTGTTCGTCGCGCTTTTTTGGGCAGAATGCCTGCGTCTTGATCCGGGGCGAATCGATCGTCGGTAGTACGCCGCCCCATAGCCGGAGTCGCATGAAACACTGGTTGATGGCCTTGTGCGCCACTGCCTTGGTGGGTTGTTCGGATATGCCTGCCAAGACGTCCAATCGGGTCCTGCCGTGGTCCGAATCGAAGGAGTTGGTGGTGCTGGTTCAGAACAGCCCGACCACGCTCTATGTCGATGCCGACGGCCAATACGCTGGCCTGGAATACGATCTGGTGACCCGCTTCGCCGAGGCGCAAGGGCTCAAGCTGCGCTTCGTGATGGAGAGCGATTACCGAACGTTGCTTGAACGGCTGGCCCGGCACGAGGCCCATCTGGCGGTCGGCGTTCACCGCGAGCGCGAGCGCGAGGGCTTGGTATTCGGCCCCGATTACCAGAAGGTGGAGCCCGTGCTGGTCTACCCGGCACGGCAGGCACAGCGGCAGGCGCTGGCGCAACTTCATGCCGGCACGGCCATGGTCAAGACGCTGCCGCAATACCTACGCCCGTTGAACGCCTACAAGATCACGCAGCCCGATTTCAAGTGGCGCATGGTCGACGACGCCGACGCCGAGGGCCTGATCGAAGGCGTGGCGTCGGGCGCATACGATTACGTGGTGGTCGACTCCCACCTGGCCGCCGTGGCGCAGAATTATTTCCCCGGCGTGGCGATCGCCCGGCCGTTTACCGCACAGCAGACGCTGGCTTGGGCCATGCCCAGGGATGATGCGCAACTGGTGGGCCGCGTGCATGCGTTTTTCGCCAGCATTGAGGGCGACAAGACGCTGGCGCGCCTGATCGATCGCTATTACGGCCACCTGAACCGCGTCGATTCGATCGATGCGCTCGCTTTCCTTGGCAAGCGCGATACCGTGCTGCAGCACTACCGCGACTGGTTCCACGAGGCCGAGGACAAGACCGGCATCGATTGGCGGCTGATCGCGGCGTTGTCCTACCAGGAGTCGCACTGGAATCCGGCCGCGGTGTCCGCCTACGGCGTGCGCGGCCTGATGATGCTGACCACCGACACTGCCAACCGCCTGGGGGTGAACCGGCTCGATCCGTACCAGAGCATCCAGGGCGGCGCGCGCTATATGAAGATGATGATCGATGCGATGCCGGACCAGATCGCCGAGCCGGATCGCACCTGGCTCGCGCTGGCTGCCTATAACGTCGGCATCGGGCATTTGTCGGATGCGCGCATCCTGGCGCGGCGGCTGAACAAGAACCCGGATAGCTGGGCAGACCTGAAAACGGTGCTGCCGCTGCTGCGTGATCCCAAGTATTTCTCGACGCTGCGCTTCGGTTACGCCCGCGGCGGCGAACCGGTTGCCTTCGTCGAGACGCTGCGCACCTACTACGACATCCTGGCGCGCTTCGAAGAGCCATACAAACCCGATGTGCCGGCGCTGGCGGCCGATGTGGAAATCCACAATCCGGATAATCTGCCGCTCAGGATCAACAACCGCGTGGTTCCCGCCAGGCCGCCCCTGGTGCAGGCTACGCTCTAGGCGCTCTGAACAGGCGCCAAGCAAAGCCGCACTGCCCACCAAGCCAAGCCGCCGCTACAATGGCGGCTTTTGCTTTTGCCGGATTGCCGCCCATGAGTTCCCGTCCCGTTCGTACCCGCTTCGCGCCCAGCCCCACCGGCCTTCTGCATATCGGTGGCGTTCGCACCGCGCTGTTCTCCTGGGCCCATGCCCGCAAGCACGGCGGCGTCTTTGTACTGCGGATCGAGGATACCGATCTGGAACGCAGCACGCCCGAATCGGTGGCGGCCATCCTCGACGGCATGCACTGGGTAGGCCTGGGCTACGACGAAGGCCCGTTCTACCAGATGCAGCGCATGGACCGGTACAAGGCAGTGATCGGGCAGATGCTGGCCAGCGGCCATGCCTATTACTGCTATTGCTCGCGCGAGGAGCTCGAGGCGATGCGCGCCGAGGCCGAGGCACGTGGCGAGAAGCCGCGCTACGATCGCCGCTGGCGCCCGGAAGAGGGCAAGACACTGCCGGCGGCGCCGGCCGGCGTGCAGCCGGTGGTGCGCTTTCGCACGCCCGTCGATGGCGTGGTGGCGTGGGACGACGCGGTGAAGGGCCGCATCGAGATCGGCAACGTCGAGCTCGACGACCTGATCATTGCCAGGCCGGACGGCACGCCGACCTACAACTTCTGCGTGGTGGTCGACGATGTCGACATGCAGATCAGCCACGTGATCCGCGGTGACGACCACGTGAACAACACGCCGCGGCAGATCCACATGTATCAGGCGCTGGGCGCCGAGGTGCCAGTGTTTGCCCACCTGCCAATGATCCACAACGATCAGGGCCAGAAGATGAGCAAGCGCCGTGACGCGGTCAGCGTGGTCGACTACGACACCCAGGGCTATCTGCCCGAAGCGCTGCTCAACTACCTGGCGCGCCTCGGTTGGGGCCACGGCGACGACGAGTTCTTCACGCTGGAGCAGTTCGTCGAGTGGTTCGATCTCAAGGATGTGTCGCCCAGCCCCAGCCGGTTCGATCGCGACAAGCTCTTGTGGCTGAACGCCCAGCACATCAAGGTGGCCGATCCGGCCCGGCTCGCCGAGCGCGTAGAAGCGTTCCTCGCCGACAAGGGCGTGGCGACGGCCGATGGCCCAAAACTGGCTGACGTTTGCGCGCTACTGAAGGATCGCAGCCAGACGCTGGTAGAGATGGCCGACCAGGCCGAGTATTTCTATCGCCCGCTCAACCCGACCGCCGAAGTGGTCGAGAAGCACCTGCAGCCCGAGGACGAGGAGCGCCTCAAGCTGTTCGCCGAAGGCGCCGCCGTACTGCCGCAGTGGGATGCTGCCACGCTGTCTGCCTTCATCAAGGATTTCGTCAAGCAGCAGGGCGTGAAGATGCCGCAGGTCGGCATGCCGCTGCGTGCCAAGGTCTGCGGCATCACCAACACGCCGTCGGTGGATACCGTGCTGGCGCTGATCGGCCGCGACGAAGTGCTGCGCCGCCTGGCGGCCTGAGCGCCTGTCTTGCGCTGAACACGGGCGTGTGGATCAACCTGCACCAGGCCCCCGGCAAAGCCGGGTGCTCACAGGTCTGGGTGAGTGACGCAGCGGCGCTCTCTTGTTCGATCCCACTCCCCCCGCGCGCTCTGCGCTCCCGGCAAATCCGGTTGTCGCAGCTGCGAAGGGCCTCGCGGCGCTCGTTCGTGGCACGGAGTGGGCTTCATGAGTCAGAAGCCTGGTGCATGATCAGCCAGCTGTTCCGATTTGGAGTCGTGCCATGAATGCACCCCTTACCCTTGCCCAGCAGGTCGGCCAATGCCTGATGGTGGGCTTCGATGGCCTCACGCCCAATGCCCATATCGAGCGGCTGATCCGCGACTACCATGTCGGCGGTGTAATCCTGTTCCGCCGCAATGTCGACAATCCGCGCCAGGTGGCCGCGCTGTGCCGCCGGCTGCAGGAGATCAATGCCGAGGTCAGCGGGATTCCGCTCATGATCGGCATCGACCAGGAAGGCGGCATGGTGGCGCGCATCGAGGAAGGGCTCACGCCCTTGCCATCCGCGCTCGCCTACCAGGCGGCCGGCTCCAGCATCGATTGCGAGGCGCTGTCGCGCGTCGGTGCCGCGGAGCTTGCCGCGCTGGGTATCAATATCAACTTCGCGCCGGTGCTGGACGTGAACAACAACCGTGCCAACCCGGTGATCGGCGTGCGCGCCTTCGGCGAAACCGTGGAGACGGTCAACGAATACGGCCTTGCCGCGATGCGCGGCATCCAGGTCGCTGGCGTCGCTGCCACCGCCAAGCATTTCCCGGGGCATGGCGACACCGATACCGATTCGCACCTGGGCGTGCCACGGGTCGGCCATGACAAGGCCCGGCTAGCCGCGGTCGAGCTGGCGCCGTTTCGTGCGGCCATCGCCGCCGGCATAGATGCGGTGATGTCCTCACACGTGGCCTTCCCGGCGGTCGAGCCCGATGCCGATACGCCCGCCACGCTGTCGCACGCGGTATTGACCGGGCTGCTGCGTGATGAGCTGGGCTTTACCGGTGTCACCTTCACCGATTGCCTGGAAATGGACGCGATCGCCCGCGGCGTCGGCACCGTCGAAGGCGCCGTGCGTGCCTTTGCCGCAGGGACCGATGTGATGCTGGTGTCGCACACCGAGGCGCGGCAGGTGGGCGCGGCGGAGCTGCTGCTGGCGCGCGTTGCGGCCGGCGAGATCGATCCAGCCCGGCTGGCAGCCTCATGCGGGCGCGTGCTGGCATTGAAGGTGGCACGGCAGATGGATCGTTGGCGCGATCTGCCGGCCGATCCGGTAGGGCTGCTGTGCCGGCCCGAGGCGCTGGCGTTGTCGCAACGCGTGCATCGCCAGGCGCTGACGCTGGTCGGCGACTTTCGTGCGCTCGAGGCCACGCTACCGGTGCTCCTGATCACGCTGGAAGTGCGGGCTCGGACCGAGATCGACGAGGTGGCGCTGGGGCGTGCCGCGCAGCAGCGCGACAGTCTCGCCGGGCCGCTGGCGCAGCGTGGCATCCAGGTCGACGAAATCGCCTTGCCCTTGGCGCCTGATGAGGGCGAGATCGCCAACGCTGTGGCGCGCGCCCGACAGGCCGACCAGGTAGTGGTGGTCAGCTACAACGCGGTGTTGCATCCGGCGCAGCAGGCGCTGCTGGCGGCCTTGCCCTGGCAGCAGGGCTGGCTGGTGGCCGGCCGTCTGCCATATGATCTGGATTTGGTACCAGCCGCTGCCGGCAGGCTGACGCTTTGTGCGAACCGCCCGGCTGCGCTGAACGTGGTTGCAGCAAAGCTCGCTGGCGCGATCTAATGTGCTGAGTAACAGATTGCCATTGCATGACAATGGCTTACTTGGCGCTGGATTCGGGCTGGCGCTTGCGAATTTAATCTTTGTGGCAATGGAGTTTGGCGGTTAGACTGCCGTCTGTCCTGCCAAGGAGAAGAGGGTCATGAAGAAAGTCCTGCTATGCGTACTGGCTCTGGCCTTCGCCCCTGCTGCATTCGCCGACGATGCCCCGCTGCCGTTCGATGAGCCGGCGTACGCCGTACAGGTCGTGCGCACCTCTGCGCCGCAAAAGCAGGCAGTCTCGAGCAAGTACGGCAGGAAGGTCGCCGCCAAGTCCTCGCGCAAGCAGGTGGCCAGCCGCAATGCCAGGAATGGCAAGTATGCTTCCGCCTCCAAGCGCAAATATGCGCAAAAGAACACGCGCAGCGAGCGCCGCCAGCTTGCCGCCAATACCCGCCGTTGAGCACGTATCTGCGGTCAGCGCACGCCTAACAAGAGCCCGGACGATCCGGGCTTTTTTGTTGTCGTATAGAATTCGGCGTTTTGCTTCTCATACCAAAATCGCTTCATGGCTACCCTGCAGCTACTCCTGGTTATCGGTGTCTCCCTGTATTCGCTCTACAGCCTGATTGCCTACTCGGTGCGACGCGTCGATAACAAGGGGCAACTAAACACGCTCAAGCACTCGGCAACACCGATCCGTACCCTCACGGCAAGCGAACGCGCCGACGTGGGGCCCTTCCTCTTCGATCCGTTCAAGCGTGGCAAGGCCATCGTCCTGCTCGGTGATGAGGTCTTCCGTCTGGATGGCGAATTCGTCCGCCACGGTTTGCACGTCAGCAACGGCGGCGACACGATGCACGACACGCTGGGCGGCGTGGATGTGGTGCTGCCTTATGACGCACGGGATTTCCTGACCGCAGACAATCAAGCCGAAGTGGTGCTGACGCCGAAATTCGCCATCGTCATTCGTCTCAACAAGCACTTCGACCTTGCGGGCGGGCGCGAGCGGGCCAAGGCCCGGGAGGTGCAGGCGCACCAATGGCAGAGCGGGGCGCCCGGCGAGGTCGCTGGCGGCCAGAACCCCGCCGTCGATGCGGCTCCGGCAGCGGTCGACAGCCACGACCCCGAAGACATCGAACGCGTGCGCATCCTCGGCCAACGCGAGGAAACCCCCGCCGAAGCGGCCGCTCGCGCCACGCCGGGCTGGGGTGGGTTGCCGCTGCTGGCCCTGCTGCCAGCCAGTATCCTGCTGCTGATTGCTGGCCACAGCGACACGCCGTGGCTCTGGCTGGTGCCGGCCCTGCTGCTGTTTGCCCTCGTGCTGTGGCTGGTCTGGGGGCCGCGCAAGCCAGCCGTGCCGCAGAAGGTGAACCGCGTCGAAGGCAGGCTGACCCTGCTCGCCCTGCAGAACCCCGGCAACAGCAATCTGGTGACCCAGCAGCTCTTTCTCGGCGACAAGTTCCCGCTGCAGATACCGGCCCATTGGGCACCATGGGCCAAGCTGCCGCCGGATAGCAAGGTGACACTGGAGATGCGTGTCGAGGACTACTCGGTGGTGCGATTTGGCACGCAGCTTGCCATCGACGCCGAAGGGCGGCGCTTCCCTTCCGTCTACTGGGGCCGACATTGCAGCCTGGCGCTCGCTGGCGCCCTGCTGCTCGGCGCAGCCTGGCTGTTTACCGACGAGCCCGCGGCCGATCTGGCGCACGGCCGGTCCGCGCTGCAGCCCGTTGGCTCCCGGGATATCAACAGCCTGAACGACGCCCTCGCTCATCCGCCGGCCTTGGGCAGCTTGGTCCGGATACGCGCCAATGTACGCTGCCAGATCGGTGCGGCGGAGGGCGACGCGCCACCGCCGATCGACTGCGACACCGTGCGCTGGGGAGGCAAAGGGCCGCAGCTTGCCGACGTGGTGCCTGGCGAAGCGCTGCAGCGGCTTGCCAGCGGCAAACTGCTGCAAGCGCGCAGCGATCCGATGCTGGATCTTGCGATGCAGGTGCAGATGGCGCGCGAAGGGGACGCTTATAACCCGCTTGCCGGTCGGGTCTCGGTGCAGGTGATCCATCACCTGAGCGAACTGGTGCTGGGCATCGACCAGGAGTGCAAGAACTCCAGCGCGCAGAGCGCTTGCGAGAGCCTGCGCACTACGCTGGGCAGCAAGCTCATGCTCGGTGATGGCGACAAGGACAGCGGCTGGGACGTCCTGCTTGCCAAGGCCAAGGACGGTAGCCTGAAGCGGGACTACGATGATGCGGCGCTGGCCAACCAGATCACCGTTAGTGGCTTGCTCACCGATCTGAACGACCTGGCCACCCCGCGTCTGCGTGAGTTCTACGCCAAGCCGTTGGCGGCTGCCAGGGCCAGCCAACGGGGCGGCTTGCTCCTCATTACGCACGGCGCGGGCTTTCCCCCGCCCGTTACCGCGAACGCGGAAGACCTCGCCGAGGCAGGGAGCGACGCCGCAGAAGGCGAGCAGAGTGCGGACTGGCAGGTGCAGTGGGCGAACTACAAGATGCTGGCAGAGCCCGTGAGCCTCAAACAACTCGACCTGCAGGGCCTTGTCGTGAGCAGCGGCCGCAACGCCGCGGGCGATCAGGTGCTGGAGGTGGATCCACAGCGTACCACGGCCAACGCACTGGCAGCCTTGGTGCGCCTGCTGGCCATGGGCATGGGCGCGGCCCTGCTGCTGGTGCATGGCGGCCTGTGGCTGTACAAGCTGCGCGGGGCCATGGCACGCAGCCGGGCGCTCCAGCTCCATCTCGCCCGCACCGCCTGAGCGAAGCGCTGGACCGGGGCCGGCTCTGGCCCAGGTGCATGGGGCTCCATAATGCTGTTATGTCGCAACAAGCAAACGGCCCGCCGGGTGGCGGGCCGCTTTGCGCTCCGACCGGGCGGCTGGATCATTTGACCTGATCGACGACAGCCTTGCTGTAGAGGTTCGGATATTCCTGCAGGCCCTGCCTGGCTTGCTGGCGCACGGTCTTGCCCTTCACGCTAGGGTCGAACTTGGCAAAGGATTCCGGATACATCAGCGCGTCAGGCTTGGCGCCAGCGGCTAGCAGCGCGCGCGCAATCGGGATTCTTGCTCTGTAGCGCCTCGCCCAGCGGCGTGGCCACAGGGTGGGGCTGCTTTTGCGGGTAATGTGCGTCGATCGATGCTCCCGGCTTGAGCAACAGCGCAACGCGCCCCACGATTTCGCGTGTATTTGTCTGGCCCCGAAGACGCGCCAGTGCCGCATCCGTTTGACCGTGCGACCACCTGCGCCTGCGCCTGGCATGGGGGAGGGGTGATGGGCGCGGGATAAGCCACGCAAGTAGCCCCGCATTGCGGGGCTACTTGCTGTTGGCTGCATGGCTCAAAGCAACCAGGGCATGAACACGCCTAGCGGGTGGTGGGCGCGCGCGATGCTGATGATGTACAGGAACACCGCGAACGCGGCCACAAATGCCCACCTTCTCCGAACCACGGATGGCGAGCGAAGTGCGAGGGTCGCCAGGCAGATATAAACGACGACCAGAATGAGCTTGACCACCAACCAGCCATTTGCAAAGAAGGCACCGGGCAGTATCGACAACAACATAAATGCGGCAGTGAGCAGCACCGTGTCGATCGTCCAGCTCAGGTAGCGCAGCGGCCCAGCCAGCGCGATGCGTTGGCGTCCTGTGTGCATCAAGATGCTGCGCAGCAGAAATAGAAGCCCACTGACTATGACTGCTGCAACATGCACCCACTTTATCTGCGGGTAGAACTCGATCACGTTTTCACGTCTCCTCGGTTTTTTCCAGCTCGGCCGATTCCGGGCGCGGTGCAATCCACAGCCGGCATACGAACCACGCCAATGCCAGCGCACCGAAACTGAAGATGACGTCGCCAGGTACGCGCATCCAGATCAGCAGGTCGATGATGGGTCGTTGCATGAACTCTGCCGAGCGTGCGTAGGCGTAGCCGTGCTCGATGGCGGCAAGCAGTTGCAAGGTGCCTAGCGGCAGCAGCGTGGGCAGCGCCATCAGCACCAAACCGATGTTGAGCGCCCAGAAGGAGAACTTCAGTGCGCCCACATCCCAGTACATCTGGCCTTTCAGACCACGCAGACAGAACAGCACGAGCGCAATGCCCAGCATGCCGTAGACGCCAAACAGGGCGGTGTGGCCATGCAGCGGCGTGAGGTTCAGGCCCTGCATGTAGTAGAGCGAGAGCGGTGGGTTGATCAGGAAGCCAAACAGTCCTGCGCCGACGAGGTTCCAGAACGAAACCGCGACGAAGAACAGGATGGGCCAGCGGTACCGTGCCATCCACGGCGTGGCACGCCCATATTTCCAGGTCTGATAGGCCTCGAAACCGATGTACGCCAAGGGCACCACTTCCAGTGCACTGAAGCTCGCGCCAAGCGCGACGACCGCCGTGGGCGTGCCGATGAAGTAAAGGTGGTGCAGCGTACCCAACACGCCACCGGACATGAAGATGATCGTGGCGAACAGCACCGCAATGGTTGCCGAGCGCGCGTGGACCAGGCCCAGCCGCGTGAAGATCAGCGCCATGACCGCCGTGGCGAACACCTCGAAGAAGCCCTCGACCCACAGGTGCACGAGCCACCAGCGCCAGTACTCGACTTCCGAAATATGCGTGTGTTCGTTCCACATCAGCGCGGAGCCGAAGAACAAACCGATCGCAACCGTGGAGAGGAACATCAGACCGACGATCGATTTCGTGTCGGTGGCTGGCCCGCTCAGCACGGGCCAGAGTGCGCGCCCGACGAGGCAGAGCCAGATCAGCAGGCCCGCAAAGAGGAACCATTGCCAGAAGCGCCCCATGTCGGCGTATTCCCAGCCCTGGTGGCCAAACCAGAAATTGTGCTCTAGCCCCAGCTTCTGCATGACCGCGAGCCACTGGCCGGCAAAGGAGCCCACGACGATGATCAACAGGCAGCCAAACAGCACGTTAACGCCCAGGCGCTGGAATGCCGGCTCATGGCCGGACAAAGCCGGTGCGATGTAGAGGCCGGTGCCCAGCCAAGCCACCGCGATCCATAGCACCGCGAGCTGGGTATGCCACGTTCGGGTGATCGAATAGGGCAGGTATTGCGAGATGGCAAAGCCGTACGCTTGCTGCCCTTCAACCTGGTAGTGAGCCGTGATGGCCCCGAGCAGTATCTGAACCAGAAAAAGCGCCAGCACGATCCAGAAGTACTTTGCCGTTGCCCGCATCGAGGGGGTGACCTGCAAGGCGGCAAATGGATCGGTTTGTGGCAAGGCCTGCTGCACTTCTTCCCGGTCATGCGTGACCGCATGGTGCCAGCCCAGCGCGGCAATGCCGGCCAGCAAGAACGTGACGCTAAAGGCGGACCACACCCACAACGAGGGCGGTGGGGAATTGCCGATCAGGGGTTCGCTCGGCCAATTATTGGTATACGTCACACGGTTTGCCGGCATGTCCGGCGGGCTCGCCGCGGGCGTGTTAGCGCTTGCGTCGGGTCGCTCGGTTGCCGCGGCCCAAGCGGTCCACCAGATGAACGCGGTGAGCTTCTGCCGGTGCTCCAGCGTCGCGACAGTATCATTGCGCATCGCGTAGGCCTCGCGCAGCGTAGCCGTGGCCGGATCGTTGCCGAACAGGCTGACGTAGTGCGCCGCCACGCTGGCAATGGCGCTCGCGCGTTCTTCGGTCAGCGTGATCGTTCCGGTGCTTGCGTCATAAGTGTTACGGCGCATTTGCGCCTGCAGGCGCCCTCGAAGCCGGGCCTGGGCTTCCGGATCGAGCTTTGCATAACCGTCTGCCCCATCGCTTCGCGCCCACTGATCGAGCATCTCCATCGATTCTCGATGCAGCCAGTCGGCACTCCAATCAGGCGCGACGTAACCGCCATGCCCCCAGATCGAGCCCAACTGCATTCCGCCGATCGATTGCCATACCTGGCGGCCCCGCTCGATGTCGGCTCGGGTATAGACGACGGTTTTCTGGTCGGTGATGACTCGCTCAGGTACTGGCGGCGCCACGCGGAAGATCTCGCTGCCTGCCCACAGCAAAACGGCGAACGAAATCACCAACAGTACCGACAAACCCAGCCATAACCTGCGCGTCTGCGTCATGTGTAGCCTCCATACCAGAAAAACCGCCGAATTCGATTGAGTCAAGCCTTCCCACGCCTGCTGCGAGGACCAACGCATAGCCAAACGCTGAAAGCGGTGCGCCCCTCTATGCGGCGGACCGCCGCATTGCTTGGTCCTAGCACGATGAGTAAGCTGCATCAACCTGACTATCTGATTTCGCTGACGATCAGGGCGCCATGCGTTCGTGTGAGCTCCAGGACAGGCGGCCACGATGGCCATGGTCCCGGTTCGCCGAGGCGCGGCAACGCATCCAGTTGATGCTTGCACTGGGCAGATGACAGAAAGCATTGCGAGGGCGGCGCGTATGCGTCCATGGCCGGTTTTCGGGGGAGGCTCAGCAAGCTGGCGTTTTTTTTTATTCGAGCGGCGATTCCGCACTCTCGCAAGAAACACACCAGAGTTCACAAAAAAATTTATCCCTTTTCTGGAATGCTTTTCTTCTATTTTGACAGTAAATATAAAAACCGCGCAATTTTCAGCCTTGCAAACTTAAAGATCTCACCCAGAAGCAACCATGCTCCCTTTTTACGAAGTCTCCATCCCGGTCTCCGCGCTCACCAGACGCAATAGGGTTTTGAATGGTGCCTTGGTCATTGGGCTTATTGCGTTGGTTGCCAGTATTTTTCTTACCTCGGCCCGGTGGAATGGGCAGTTCACTTCAATAGTATTGATGGTCATGGTGCCTGTCAGCGCCCTGCTTTGGTTTTTGTGTGGCAAGACGAACTTTCCTGGATGCCTTGCGGCTGCTTTGATGATTAGCGCCGCCATCGTCGCCTTTGCCAATGGGCGCAATTTCGAGACGTATAAAATTCATACTGTCAAAATAGAAGAAAAGCATTCCAGAAAAGGGAAAAGTTTTTTTGTGAACTTGTACGGAAAGCATGAACGCATTCCCGTCTCCACAGAGGTTTACAGGCACCATGATGTGGGCGACGCAATATGCATCAAGGAGTCACGCGGTCGCTTAAATTTAAGGACTTTCTGGCATGTTTCTTGCGAGAGTGCGGAATCGCCACTCGAATAAATTCACCATCGGAAAGGCCTCGGGAATGCCCCGGATTTGGCGGGCCTCGGTTTCGACTACGAGGATGCTTTCCAATATATGTCGCAATGCCCGTGACGCGGCATTTCAAATACCTGCGCGGTGCGCTGGGGTACACGATCTGCGGCCCCGCAAGAGGGGCGACATGATTCCGGTCGGCGGGTCCGTCGAAATCGCCGGGGCGATCACCGTTTGCTTCGGCCACACGATTGCGGTCACCGCGCCGACGGGGGCCGGCGGCACTGCCGGTGCTCGGCATGGTGACCTACGTCGATCCGGCCAAGGTGCCCCTGGCCGGCTAGCGCATCAACTTTTGGCGACGTTGCCGGCGACGTTGAGCGCGTCCCAGGTGCGTGAGAAGGGCGGCGCGTAGGCAAAGTCGATCCACCCGAGATCGCGCGTGGAGAGGCCGGCGCTGATCGCGACGGCGAGCGCGTCGACGCGGTGTACCGCCCCCTTGCGGCCGACGATCTGCCCGCCGAGCAGCCGGCAACTCCCCGACTCATAAACGAGCTTGATGCGCAGCGGCGATTGGCCGGCGACATAGCTGGTGTGGCACTGGTCGTCGATAACGACGCTCTGTGTGGCGAAGCCCGCCGCGATTGCCTCGTCGACGCTCAGGCCCACGCGACCTGCCTCGACGCCGAACACCCTGACCGCGGCGCTGCCGAGCATGCCCGGAAATTCGCTTAGCGCGCCGCTTTCGCTGGCGATGTTTTCACCGATCATGCGGCCGAGCTTATTGGCGACGGTCGCCAGTGGCGAGTAGAACGGTTTTCCAGTCAGCCGGTGAACGACGCTCGCGCAATCTCCGGCGGCGTACACGTCGGGCAGCGACGTGCGCCCGTACTCGTCGGTGATGATCGCGCCGTTTTCCAGCAGCGAAATTCCCGATGCGCGCAGGAAATCGGTGTTCGGCCTGACGCCGACTGCCGAGACGACGAGATCGGTGGCGTAGCGGTCCCTTTGCGTGATCACCGCGCCGACCCGGCTCGTCGCGCCAGGCGTGCCTTCGAATGCCTCGACCGCCTCGCCAGTGACGAGCTTGACGCCGTGTGCGGCGAGCTCGGCCGCGATGACCTCACCGATTTCGGCGTCGAACGCCTCGCCGATCACCCGGCTCGCTCGCTCGATCAGCGTCACTTGCAGGCCTTGATGAACGAGCGCTTCGGCGATTTCGAGGCCGATAAAGCCCGAGCCGACCACGACGGCGCGCGTGGCGTCCTTGATCGCGGCCTTGAGGCGCACGCCATCGTCGAGCACACGCAGCTTGTGCACGCCGGCAAGATCGCGACCGGGCCATGGCGGCGTCGCGGCGCTGGCGCCAGTTGCGATCATCAGCCGGTCATAGGGGTCGGTGAAGCGCTGGCCCTGGCCGTCTTCGACGGTCACGGTCTTGTTCGTGGCGTCGAGCGCGACGACCCGGTGCTGCGTTTTGACTGTGATGCCACGCTTGGCAAAGTCCTCCGGCGTGAACTCGGTCATCCGCTGCGCGTCGTCAAACTCGTCGCCGACGTAGTAAGGCAGCCCGCAAGCGCCAAACGAAATGATCGTGGACGCTTCGTAAACGATGATTTCGGCATCGCGGTCGACGCGGCGCGCTTTCGCCGCAGCGCTCATTCCCGCCGCTTCGCCGCCTATGATGATGATCTTCATGGGGTTTCCTGTTCGAAAAGGGCGCGACGAATGTCGCGCCCTGTTGCCAGAAGTCGTCTACGCCATCGCTTCTTCGGTCTCAAGCGCAATGGCTTCATCGCCGTCGAACACCGTCATGTCGGTCTGGCCGAGCATGCGGCTCGTCACGGAGCCGGCGGTGATCGCGCCCGACACGTTGAGTGCGGTGCGACCCATGTCGATCAGCGGTTCGATCGAAATCAGGAGGCCGGCGAGTGCGACCGGGAAGTTGAGCGCCGACAGCACGATCAGCGCGGCGAAGGTTGCGCCACCACCCACGCCGGCAACACCGAACGAGCTGATGGTGATGATGCCGATCAGCGGGATGATGAAGGACAGGTCCATCGGGTTGACGCCGACCGTAGGCGCGATCATCACCGCGAGCATTGCCGGGTAAATGCCGGCACAGCCGTTCTGGCCTATCGTCGCGCCGAACGAAGCGGCGAAGTTGGCGATGCCTTCGGGCGTGCCCAGTGCACGCGTTTGCGTTTGCACATTGAGCGGAATCGCGCCGGCGCTGGAGCGCGACGTGAACGAGAACGCCAGTACCGGCAGGATCTTCTTCACGAAGCGCAGCGGGTTGAGCCCAGTCAGCGAGACGAGCAGCAGATGCACGCCGAACATGATCGCCAGTGCACAGTACGAGGCGACGACGAAGCTGCCGAGGTTGACGACATCGGCCCAGTTCGACCCGGCAACGACCTTGCCCATCAGCGCAAGCACGCCATACGGCGTCAGCCGCAGCACCAGCGTGACGATGCGCATGACGATGGCGTGCGCAACGGCGACCAGACGTTCAAAGTCGGCGAAGACTTGCGGCTTCTTGCTCGCGATGCCGGCTGCGGCGATGCCGATGAACGCCGAGAATATCACCACGGCGATCGTCGACGTCTTGCGGCCTCCGGTCATGTCGAGGAAGGGGTTGGCCGGGATGAAGTCGAGCAGCATCTTGGCGATCGACAATTGCCCCATGTCCTGCAGCTTGGTCTGCATGACCCCGCCCTGCGCAGCCTCGGCCGTGCCCGCGGTCAGGCCCACTGCGGTCAGGTCGAAGGCATTGGACACCAGGATGCCCACCGCGGCCGCGATCATCGTGGTGAAGATCAGCACGCCTATCGTCAGTGCGCTGATCTTGCCGACCGAGCCCGCGTCCTTGAACTTGATGATCGCGGAGACGATCGACACCATGATCAGCGGAATGACGATCATCTGCAGCAGCTTCACATAGCCTGATCCGACCACGTTGAGCCAATCGAGCGTTTGCGCGACGGGTGTCGAATCGGCGCCGTACAGCCATTGCAGCGTCGCACCGTACGCGACGCCGAGGCCTAGGCCGCAGAACACGCGCTTGTTGAAGCTGACATGCTTGCCCTGCATCGTGAACAGCCAGTAGAGCAAGCCGAGAAAGACGGCAAGATTGCCTATTGCGGCGGCGGACATGGGATGTACTCCTTCCGATCTGGGTAATAACAAGTTGAAAAACTTGGTCGATCAATCATTTCTGTGTTGCCTCTCGGGGCGCCTCGATGTCCGGGTAGCCCTAGCCGCTCTTGCTGCGCATGATGCGGATGATTTCGACGTCGGTCGCACCCATGCCGTCGCGCGCGAGGCGGCCAAGATTGGCGATGGTCTCGTCGGCGTTTTCGCAGACGATGCCCTCACTCGCCGGAATCGAATGACCGCTGGTTGCCATCAGTGCGGCCTTGACCGCTGCCGAAGCCGACGTCGAGACCTTCATCGAACAGGCGCTGCCCGCGCCGTCGCAGATGATCCCGGCGACGTCGCCTATCATGTTGTTCACGCATTGACCGATCTGCTTGAGATCGCCCCCGAGCAGCCAGGTCACCGCGGCGCCTGCGCCCATCGCCGCCGTGCTCGCCGCGCATAGCGCCGAAAGCTTGTGTTGCATCGACTTGATGTAAATGGCGATCAGGTGGCTCATCGCCAGCGCGCGCGTCAGTTGCTCGGAGCTGGCGTTGAGAAAGCGCGCGGCCGCGACGACGGGCATCGTCGCTGCGATGCCCTGGTTGCCCGAGCCAGAATTGGACATCGCCGGCAGCATCGCGCCGTCCATGCGCGCATCGGACGCGGCGGACGACAAGCGCATCGCCAGCGTCATCAAGTCGTCGGACAACAGTTTTTTCTTGACCTGCTCGGCGAGCATCTTGCCGATCGCAAGGCCGTAGCCGTTCATCCCCTCGTCGGCGAGCGCGCTGTTCATCGTTGCCGCGTCGTGGATGAAGGCGATCTGCTCGAGATCGACCTGCTCGGCAAATCCGACGATGGTCGCGAGCGACAGATCCGGTTTGGCGGTACTCGCTGAGCCAGTGGTTACGCTGGCATTGCCGGCGATCGTTACGCCGTTTTTCTCGATCAGCGCGATGCGCGTGTGGTCGGTGCAAATGACGACGCGCGCCGTCTCGTTCCGGCTGGTGACTATCACCTCGGCGTACAGCGCATCGGGGACGTCGGCGACGTCGACGCTGACCCGTTCGAGCAGTGCCTTGGCTGCCTCGACGCTGGCCGGCGTCAGTTGCTTGAGCACTTCGAGCCCGGCGTCGGCATCGCCGGCGATCCATCCGGCCGCGGCGGCGATGGCCAGGCCACGCATCCCGGTTCCCGGCACGACGACGCCCATGCCGTTCTTGAACAGATTGCCGCTGACGCGCACCGCGAGGCGATCGACTTCTTCAGCTGCGAGCAGCGCGCGGCAGCGTGCGGCTGCGAGTGCAACGGAGATCGGCTCGGTACAGCCCAGCGCCGGGACGACTTCGCGGCGCAGCGTCGCGATCATGGCGGTCCAGTCGGGTTTCACGGTCTAGTCTCCCGGGATACTAGGCGCGCCTTGCAGCGGCGCAGGTGCAGATAAACGGTGTGGCGCGAAATGGCGAGCTTGCGCGCGACAATTTGTGCGGCGTCCTTGATCGCGAAAATGCCGGCGTCGAACAGGCGCTCGACGATCAGCCCGTTGCGTGCCGGTGCCGGCGGGTTTTCGCGGTCGACTTCAGCGATGGCGCCGGCGATCAGTTCGTCGACCGAGATGACGAAGCGCTCGCCGTCTTCGTCGCCGCGTTGTGGCGTAAAGGCGGCGGCCAGCTCGGCGAGCGTCATGTCCATGCTCAGGTTGACGCACAACATGCCGACGACGCGGCCATCGCCGTCGCGCACCGGTGTCGACAGCGACTTAATCGATGCACCGGCGCGGTTGCGGCTGAAGTAGCAGCGCCAGGGCTCGCTCGTGCTCATCATTTCGAGCGCGACGTCGGTTGCCGGCATGCCGGGCGTGCGCCCGGTCAAATGACCGTTTGCGATCCTGACGATTGATGTGTCGGGCGTCGCGAGCGAATGCAGCACAACCTCGCAGCGGGGCCCCAACAGCGCGGCGATGCCATCGACGAGCGGCGCGAAGGCGGCTAGTTGTGCTGATTCGATCGGAGAGACGGTGGTCATTGCGCTCAACCCTGGTTGATTGCCATGCAGTGCGATCAACGGTATTTGAGTTGGCGGGCTCTGGTTCTGACTTTAATCAATTTTTTAATTAATTTTTTAATCAAATTGGTTTGAGCTGAGTGGGCGGACGCTCACTTCTTGTTGACAGCGCGCGCTGGCGCGGATTTCGCTGTGGTACGCAGTGCTCATCGAGAAGGGCGCCTGTTGCTCGATGAAGAACGTCGCTGCTGCATAACTTGTTCCATTGCGTGGCAAGGCCCCTGCCGAGAGCTGTGGCAACGCCTATGACTCGGCATTGCGAATACCGGTACGCGAGTGGCGCCGATATGGAAAAACGCGCCACGGCGCTGAGTCGGTATTTCAGTGCTTGCGAAAAATGGGCACTGAAGTGTGTTCTGCACGGTTCCTGGTCCGGCGCCCTCAGCGCAATGCAATCAAGCAAAAAGCCCGGTTTCCCGGGCTTTTTGCTTGGGTTGGCGGGGGAGCGATCCCCGCCTCGGTTTACTTCAGTTTCACGCTCCACTTGTCCTCGACGCACTTCACGTACTGGCCTTCGATCAGCGCGTTGTACGGGGTCTGGTAGCTGACGAGCTGGCACTTGTTCTCGCCGCCCATCTTCCAGTCCTGTTCCCAGTAGATGTTGAACGCGGCCGACGAGCCGCCGTCGAAGCGGCCCATACCGGCGCACTTCATCGACTCCTTGCTGATGTCCCAGCCCAGATCACGCGAGAACTCGGTGTAGTAATTGATCCGGTTCTGCGCCGCGGGCTTGGTCGGGGAGTCCTGGCACTCGGCGTTGATGATCTGGATGGTGGTCGGGAAATCGTTGCCCAGCTGGCGCGACTTGTCGAACTCGTTCGGTACCCAGGTGCCGTCGATCACGTGCAGCATCGAAGGCTTGGGCGGTTGCGGGTAGATGAAGAAGAACACCGCGGAAGCGAGGTTCAGCCACGTATCGGCCACCAGCTCCGGGTTGTTCAACAGCTTGAACTGATCGCCGTCGAACATCGCTTGCGAGAACGGGCCGTAGTTGTAGTTGTACGACAGCTGCTTGGCGCCGCGACCGAAGTAGCCCTTGAACTGGCCGTTGGCGAGCTTGCCGCAAGTCCAGATCTTGTTGAACACCGGGTCGTTGCACTCGGCGTTGTAGCCCGACATGGTCTCGGTCCAGCCCATTTCACGCACATGCACCAGGGCCTGACGCCACTCGGGGATACCGAACTGCTCAAGGCTGTGGCCACCGGTTTCCTGGGCGAAGTGGGCGAACATCGCGGCGAGCGAGCGGCGGCAGATCTCGTCGCTGTTGCGCCCGTCGGTATAGCTGTCGCAGAAGCCGGGGAACTTGGCCACGCCTTGCAGGAAGCCCTGGTAGGTGTAGGCCGGGTTGCGCACCTGGAAGTAGTAATCGAACTTCTGTTGCGACACCAGCGCCTCGACCCGCTTCACGTTGTCCGGATTGGTCGCCTTGCCCGGCGCCACCGCTTCGACCTGCGCGTTCGGCAGCGTGCGTACCGAGTACTTCACCTTGCGGAAGATATCGGTGTTGGTGAGCTGAGCGGCATAGGCTTCGGCCTCCACCTTGGTCGGGATACCGCCGGCCGGAGTCGGCACTACCGGCGTTGGTGTGACCGGTGTCGGGGATACGGTCGGCGTCGGCGTAACCGGAGTCGGGCTGACGGTGGGGCGCGGTGTCACGGTGGGGGTGACGGTCGGCGTCGGCTGGGTGTTGCCATCGTTGCAGGCGCCAGTATCTGTCCACAGCGTGCCGCTGGCGGCCGGGTTCCAGTTGGCGCCGACGTAGGCCACGTGGGTGACCAGCGCGCGGTAGTTGCGGCCCTTGTAGGTGACATTGCTGCCGGTGGCGTAGGTGCTGCCTTCCGCCCATGCGGCGTAGCAGCCGCTCGGAGCCGGGGTGACCGGTGCCGGGGTCACGGGGGTCGGCGTGGCGGGCCTCGGTGTCACGGTCGGTGTCACGACCACCGGGGTCGGTGTGGCGCTGGGGGTCGGCGTTGCCGGCACCGGTGTGGTAGGGGCGGGAGTCGGCGTGCTGCCGGCGACCAGCTGCCACGGGCCCCACTGGTCGGCGCCTGGCACGTTGTTCTGGGTCCACCACTTGGCGCGCCAGGTCTGGCCCTGGTAGGTGACTTCCTGCCCGTTGGTATAGACGGCCTGACTGCTCCATTCCGCTGCGTGTGCGACGCCGATGGCGGCGATCGCCACGATGAGTGCGTGACGTGATCCGAACATGAATCCTCCATCCTGTTGTGTACGACTGTTGTGCTGCGGATGGTATCAGCATGTGGTGAAAGATAAAACCAACTGGATTGCTTAAAAGTGATTAAAAATCAGCTGTGTATTATCAATTTCTGATGCGTTGAAGTGGGTGTTTTCCCGTAATGGTATGGTCGTCCATTTGGGTATGCCGTTGAAATTCCACGGTTTGGCTAGCCGATCGCAGGAAGTGGTTTCTAGCGAGTGAACCCTGGCAAGTTGTAAGTGAACAATAAAAAACGCGCACCGGTGTGGTGCGCGTCAGACAGGTGGATCGCTTCGACCGCGTGACGGCTTAGCGTGCGATGCGGGCGAGTTCGTCGAAATAGGTGGGGAAGGTCTTCGCGGTGCATCCCGGATCGAGGATGCGCACCGGCACGGCAAGCGACACCAGCGAGAAGCACATGGCGATGCGGTGATCGTCGTAGGTGGCGATGGCGGCATCGGGCGTCAGCTCGGCTGGCGGGGTGACCACCAGGTAATCCTGGCCTTCCTCGACGGTGGCGCCCACCTTGCGCAGCTCGGCGGCCATGGCGGCGATGCGGTCGGTTTCCTTGACGCGCCAGCTCTCGATATTGGAGAGCCGCGTGGTGCCTTCGGCGAACAGCGCGGCCACCGCGATGGTCATCGCGGCATCGGGGATATGGTTGAAATCCATGTCGATGGCGCGCAGCTTGCCCGAGGCAGGGCGGCTGGCCGAGATCCAGTTGTCGCCACGCTCGATCACTGCCCCCATCGCTTCCAGCGCCTCGGCGAAACGCACATCGCCCTGGATGCTCTGCTTGCCCACGCCGGTAACGATCACTGGCGCGTCGGCGCTGGCGGCGATGGCGCCGGCGGCAAGGAAGTAGGACGCCGACGACGCATCGCCTTCGACGAAAATCTCACCCGGGCTGCGGTAGGTCTGACCGCCGGGGATGAAGAACTCGGCCCAGTCGTTGCCGTTCACGCTGCGGCGCTCGACGACGATGCCGAAGCGCTTGAGCAGGTTGAGCGTGATCTCGATATAGGGCTTGGAGATCAGTTCGCCGACCACCGCGATGGTGATGTCGCGTTGGGTGAGCGGCAGCGCCATCAACAGGCCCGTGAGGAACTGGCTGGATACATTGCCTTTTACTGCCACGCGGTCACCGCTGATGGTGCCGGGCCGAATCTGCAGCGGGGGGTAGCCCTCGGCGCCGAGATATTCGATCTGCGCGCCAGCCTGGCGCAACGCGTCGACCAGATCGCCGATCGGGCGCTCGTGCATGCGCGGCACGCCTGAGAGGTGGTAGCTGCCACCGGCCAGCGCCAGCGCTGCGGTCAGTGGGCGGAAGGCCGTGCCGGCATTGCCTAGGAACAGCGAGGCATCCTTCACCGGGAAGTCACCGCCGCAGCCGGTCACGCGGAAATCGCGGCTGTCGCCAACCTGTTCCCAGCGCACGCCCAGGGTGGCCAGCGCTTCGAGCATGCGCTGCGTGTCGTCCGAAGCAAGCAGGCCCTTGACCAGCGTCTCGCCCTGGCACAGCGCGGCCAAGAGCAGGGTGCGGTTGGAAATGCTCTTTGAGCCGGGCAGGTTGACGGTGCCGGCAACGCGGGCAATCGGGGAGAGGTCGAGGTGTTCCATGGCGCAAGGGTTGGGCTGAGGGAAGTCCACAATCATACCGCGCGGTGGCCCGCGAGCACGAGCGCGAGCATGTGCAACGGACGGTGGCAGGCGGCTGAACGCGCTCGGGGCTACTTGCGCCTTGGCGACATTGCAGCGCTAGCGCTGACGCCGCCGCCGGTTCAGTGCGGTGGCGGGTCCAGTGCCTGCAAGGCTGCATCCACCCGTTCCGGCCCCAGCTCGTTCAGACACTTCATGTGCCCGAGCGGACAGGTGCGCTCAAAACAGGGGCTACATTCGACATTGAGCGAGACAATGCGTGCCGTCGGCGACAAGGGCGGCGTGAACACCGGCGAGCTCGAGCCATACACGGCGACCAGCGGCCGACCCAACGCGGCCGCCACGTGCATCAGCCCCGAATCGTTGCAGACCACGGCGGCAGCGAGCGACATCAGATCGATCGCCTGCGCCAGGCTGGTCTGGCCGGCGAGGTCGATCACGCCGGGCGCCTGGGCGACGATGTCGTTGCATATCTCGGCATCCTTGTTTGAGCCGAACAGCCAAACCTGCCATCCGCGCGCCAGGTAAGTGCGTGCCAGTGCCGCCGCATGCCGAGCCGGCCAGCGCTTGGCCGGGCCGTATTCGGCGCCGGGGCAAAGCGCGAGGATGGGGAGATCGGTATTCAGCTGCAGTGCGGTGAGGGCCGCAGTGCTCGCTGCGGCATCGACCACCAGCCGCGGATCGGCGATGGGGCGAGCGAGCACTGTACTCTTGGGCTCGGCCAGTGCGACGAAGCGCTCGACCATGCGCGGCAGCGCGGCTTTGTCGAGCTTGCGCCAGTCGTTGAGCAGGCCATAGCGCGACTCACCGAGCCAGCCGGTGCGCTGCGGAATGCCGGCAAGCCAGGGCACCAGCGCACTCTTGATCGAATTGGGCAGCAGAATGGCCTGATCGTAATCGCGCCGCGCCAGCTGTCGAGCGAGCTGCCAGCGTTTTTGCAGCGCGAGTTCGCCGTGGGCGAACGGCGCATCGATGGCCTCGCGGATTTCAGGCATGCGCGCGTGCAAGGGGCGGGTCCAGGCTGGGGCGAGCACATCAATGGCTACGCCAGGGTGGCGCTCGGCCAGTCGGGCGTAAAGCGGTTGCGCCATCACCGCGTCGCCGACCCAGGCCGGCGCAACGATAAGAATCTGCTTCATGCGGACAAGACCTCCGGCAGCGGCGCCGGTTCACGATCGCCGTGCGACGGCGGTTCGGAGATCACCAGGAAATGGGCGTCGTCGGCGCTGCGATTGAGCACCTGGTGCGCGATCCCCGCCGGAACATGCAGGCCTTGCTCGGGCGCCAGCGTGTGCATCGCGCCGTCAAGCGCTATGGTCAACGTGCCGGCCAACACCTGAAAGAACTGCTGCGCGCGCTCGTGACGATGACGTATTTCGGCCGTGCCCGGCGGCATGCGCTCGCGAATGACGGACAGCGTGGGGCTCGCCAGCAGATGCCAGCCATCGCAGCCATCACCCCAGCGATAGTGCTGGGCATGTTCGAGATTGACGATCACGGGGAATCCTCGCGCAAAAAAACAAAGCGGCGCCAGGCGCCGCTTGCGGTCTCGGTGACGGTGCTCAGTGGCCCTTGACCACTTCGCCGGCACGGAGCCGGTAACGGGTGCCACAATAGGGGCATTGTGCGGCGCCGGTCTTGGCCACGTCGATAAAGACGCGCGGGTGGCTGTTCCAGGCCAGGTGCTGCGGCATGGGGCAGTGCAACGGCAGATCGGCCGCGCCGACTTCGATTTCGCTTTGGGTGTTTTCTTGCAGTGCCATGATCGTGCTTCCGTAGGGCGCGGGTTGGAGCCCGCGTCGATTCGCTCGCGGGCGGAGCCTAGGCGCCACCCGCGCTACGTGGTTCAGACCAGCGTCAGCCAGTCCAGATGCTTTTCGTCGCGGCCCTGGACCGCGTCGAAATAGCGTTGTTGCAGGCGGGCCGTGACCGGGCCGCGACTACCCTGGCCGATGGCGCGGTTGTCGAGCTCGCGGATCGGCGTGACTTCGGCGGCTGTGCCGGTGAAGAACGCCTCGTCGGCGGTGTAGATCTCGTCGCGGGTGATGCGCTTTTCCACCACCTCGATGCCTTCCTCGCGAGCGAGCTGAAGCACCGTGTTGCGGGTGATGCCATCCAGGCAGGAGGCGACGTCCGGCGTGTAGAGCACGCCCTTCTTCACCACGAACAGGTTCTCGCCGGCGCCTTCGGAAGCGTAGCCTTCGGTATCGAGTACCAGCGCCTCGTCGTAGCCGTCGGCTGCCGCTTCCTGGTGGGCCAGGATGGAGTTGATGTAGTAGCCACAAGCTTTGGCGCGCACCATCGAGACGTTTACGTGGTGGCGGGTGAAGCTGGAAGTCTTCACGCGGATGCCGCGCTCCAGGCCATCGGCGCCCAGATAAGCGCCCCACGGCCAGGCCGCGACGATGGTATGGATGGTGTTGTCCTTGGCGGCGATGCCCAGCTTCTCGCTACCGATGAACGACAGCGGGCGCAGGTAGCAGGACTTGAGCTTGTTCTCGCGCACCACGGTCTTCTGCGCTTCGTTCAGCTCCTCGGCCGAGTAGCCGATCTTCATCTGGAAAATCTTGGCGGAGTTCAGCAGGCGCTCGGTATGGTCCTGCAGGCGGAAGATGGCCGTGCCGCGCGGAGTTTCGTACGCGCGCACGCCTTCGAACACGCCCATGCCGTAGTGAAGGGTATGCGTGAGCACGTGCGTGGTCGCATCGCGCCATGGAACCAGTTTGCCGTCATACCAGATGACGCCGTCGCGATCAGCCAACGACATAGCTCTCTCCTGCCTGTGAATTCGGGGATAGATAAAGGCGGGAATTGTAGCGGAATTCGCGCCCCGGCGGCGTAGCCGGGCTGCCCGGATGCCGCGGGGCCGTGATGCGGCTCACCGCCGGTCCGCTGTTCCGGATGGGGGGACCGGTTTTGCTTGCAGCAACCCAGTGTCCTACCTAACTTGGGGTTCGATATGCGCTGACTGTGTTTCTATTTTTTATGTCAGCGTTCTTGAGCGTGAGCGAGGCGGCAATGCCCCTAGCCGATGTGATACTGGTCAGTGATGGTGTTCCACTCGGGCTGCTTGACGGCGCCGAGCCCGAGGCCAGGCTGTGCATCGTCGCGCCTTCCCGCATCGCCAGCCTCGCCGAAGTGGGCCTCAAGCCGCGGCTGATCCTGGTGCTGCTCACCGAGGACGATCCGCCCTGTCCGCGCATGCGCCAGCTGCTGACCCGGCTATGGCCGATGGCGCCGGTGTTGGCGGTGAGCGAAGCGCGCCGACCGCCTGCCGATGCGGCGATGGCAGCAGGTTTTGGCGGCGTGCTCGACGCGATCAGTAGCCGGCGCCTGATTGCTGCGCTCGGTTTGCCACCGGTAGAGCGACGCACGACCAGCGCTACCGATCTGCCGGCCATGGTGGGGCAATCGAGCGCCATGCGCAGCGTCTGGGGGCGGCTGGAGCGCTACGCCGCAGGCGATGCCAACCTGTTGATCACGGGAGAGACGGGCACTGGCAAGGATCTGGTGGCGCGGCACGCGCATGCGCTCAGCCGCCGACGCACCCAGCCTTTCGTCGCGCTCAACTGCGCCGCGCTGCCAGACAATCTGATCGAAAGCGAGTTGTTCGGTTACGAGAAGGGCGCGTTCACCGGCGCTCAGCAGGCGTACAAGGGCAAGATTCGCCTCGCCGACGGCGGCACGCTGTTCCTCGATGAAATCGGCGACATGCCGCTCGGAGTGCAGGCGCGCATCCTGCGCGTGATCGAGAACCGCGAGGTGTTCGGGCTCGGGGCCAACCGGGCCGTCAATGTCGATATCCGGCTGATCGCCGCGACCAACCAGGCGCTGGAGCGCAGGGTGGCGTGCGGTGGTTTTCGCGAAGACCTGTTTTATCGGCTCAATGTGGCGCGGCTGACGCTGCCGCCGCTGCGCGAGCGCCGCGACGACCTCAACGCGCTGATCGCCCATTTCCTGCTGAGCCGGCCCGGAACGACGCTCGCACCGGCGGCAAGACAGCGGTTATTGCGGCACGACTGGCCCGGCAACGTGCGCGAGCTGAAAAACGCGCTGGAGGTGGCGCTGATCAACGTGCGGCGTGGGCGGGTCGAGCTCGCTGATCTGCCGGATTACCTGCAGGCCGCGGATGCCAAGTGCGATCTGGACGACAGGCAGCAGCTGATTGCCGCATTGCAGGCTTGTGCCGGCAACAAGAGCGAGGCGGCGGTTAGGCTCCACTGCTCGCGCATGACGCTCTACCGTAAGCTTGCCAAGTATGGCCTCGACGAAGAGAGCGTTCACGGTCGCTGACAACAACGCCTCACCCCGAACTCGCCGAAGTGCAGTGTGTGTCGGTTTACGACCGACTGGCGGCTGTTTCGCGGCTTTTGTTGGAGAAGTCTGTCAAGAAAAGTTAGAAATCCGACTGATAAGCAATTGATACCATGCTGATTCTTGACACGATTAGGTCACTGGCATAAAGACCATTGTATTAATTCTGGCCGGGTTTGCGCCTCACGGATGTGCCCGGCTTTTTGGTCTGTTGGGGGTGCAATGGAACAGTTGTCTCGATTCAATCTCATCGGTGCGTCGCTGCAATTCAAGCAGGTGCTGCGCCAGATCGAGAAAATGGCGGGTGTCGATGTCCCGGTGCTGATACTGGGCGAGACCGGCACCGGCAAGGAGCTCGCAGCGCGCGCGCTGCATTACCAGAGCAGCCGGGCCGATCGGCCCTTCGTGCCGGTGAACTGTGGGGCGCTGGCGGAGAGCCTGGTTGAAAGCGAGCTGTTTGGCCACGAGCGCGGCGCCTTCACCGATGCCAAGGTGGCGGCCACCGGGCTGGTGGCCGAGGCGGACGGCGGTACGCTGTTCCTTGATGAAGTGGACGCGCTCAGCCTCAAGGCGCAGGCCGCGTTGTTGCGATTCTTGCAGGATGGCAGCTACCGCCGCGTCGGCGGCAGCCAGGAGCGCCGCGCCAATGTGCGCTTGATCGTCGCCAGCAATGCCGAGCTCGATCAACTGGTGCTGAACCGGCGATTTCGCGGTGATCTGTGGTACCGGGTCAATGTGCTTACGCTGGCGCTGCCGCCGCTGCGCGAGCGCGAGGGCGACGCGGTGGAGCTCGCCCACGTTTTCTTGCGCCGCTATGCCCACCAGTACCGCAGCAATGGGCGGCAATTCCATCCGGAAGCGCTCGATTTCATTGCGCGGCACGATTGGCCGGGCAATATCCGCGAGCTGGAGAACCAGGTGCATCGCGCTTTTCTGATGAGCGAGGACGGCTATCTTCGGCTGGGCGCGCATCAGGATGCGCCGCCGCCACAGGCTTGCTCTGTACCTTACAAGACGGCCAAAGCGCGGGCCATTGCAGAGTTCGAGCAGCGCTATGTTGCCGGCTTGCTCAGCCGCACCGGGGGCAATATCACGCAGGCCGCGAGGCTTGCTGGACAGGATCGCAGCGCGTTCGGCAAGCTCGTGCGCAAACTCGATCTGCAAGGCGCGCCGACGCTCAATCTTGCCGACAAAACCTGACCATTTTCTTTCTCTATTTGTTATAGTCTGGCGCGGGAACACCGTAGTTTCCCGGATGGCGCCATGCTGTGCAGTGGTGCAAGCTAAGAGCCTGCTTACTCTCTTTTCGTCACAGCGAACCCTTGGGGCAGACGCCGCCGTGAAAAGATCGTAAACAGGCTCCAAGTATGCATGTCACGTCTGCGTTTGCGCATGCATCCGCGCTCGACACACCCATGACGAGAAGGCTGATGGACGCTGATTCCCTGATCGACTACGCGGCAACGGCAATAAGCGACTATCTGCGCCAGCGGCCGGCCAGCGCCGATACGCTGGAGGGCATCCATGCCTGGTGGATAGACTGGGGCGGCGCGCCTGAAGCGGTGTCGGTGACGCAGGCGGCGCTGGAGCGGCTGGAGGCCAATGGCGTGGTCGAGCGCCGCTATATCGGCAACCGTGAACTCTGGCGCGCCTGTACCCGGCATTAGCCCTTCCTCCCGCATGACCCCCGCAACCGGCGCCAGCCGGTTTTTTTGTGCCCATGCGGGACGATTCCGTCCCGGGCCGGGTGTAGATGTTCCCGCGCCCTGAAAAGCCGGCCACCCCCGTCTTTCCTCAGTTCGTCACCGCAGACCCGTGCGCGTCCGCTGGGGGAAAACTCACCTCACGGTATCGTGATGCGCGCTCAAGGCCAGTCAAATCAAGGGCTTGGCCTGGTCGCCATGCCTGGCACGACTCTTGTTCATTACGCCGCACTGGCGATCCCGGAGCTCGACTGGAGCGGTAAGCACGGGCGGGGGCAGCGGCACGGGACAGTGTGAGCACGCTCCGTCGAGATCGTCGTACACGTAAATCTCCTTGAACTGAGTGAGGTCGAAGATGGGTGAAAGCATACAAAAGCGTCTGTTGCGGGTGCGCCCGCCGCGGGTGCGCATCACGTACGACGTGGAAACCGGCGGGGCGATCGAGAAGCGCGAGCTGCCCTTTATTGTCGGCATCTTTGCCGACCTGTCGGCCGATCGTGCCGACCCGGCCGCTTTTGCGCCGCTGAAGGAGCGCAAGCTGGTCGATATCGATCGTGACAACTTCAACGATGTGCTCAAGACCGCCGCACCGCGCGTCAAGCTCGCCGGCGTGCCCAATCTGTTGCCGGGCGGCTCGGGCGATCTGACCGGTGCCGTCGTGTTCGAGAGCCTGGACGACTTCGAGCCGCTGGCCGTGGTCAAGGCGGTGCCGCCGCTCAATGAGCTCTACACCGCGCGTACCGAGATCCGCATGGTGCAGGCGCGCTCCGAAACCGACGACAGGCTGGCCTTCCTGCTCGACAGCGTGGCCTCGCCCACCGAGGGCGGCCCGCTGCGTGATGCGCTGATCAAGACCTACGCGCCCGCTGGCGGAGCGGATGCCTGGAAGCAGGCCACGGTGACCCCATCGCTGGCAAGCGATGCCCAGATCGATGCCAAGCTGCTCTCGGTCTGGGTCAACGACCAGTCCACGCCGGAAGAAACGGCTGCGGCCAACGGGCTGATCGGGCGTTTCGTCGCCGAAGTGGTGGTGCCACTGGCCGACAAGCTCAAGGCCGAGCCGGAATTCCAGGTGACCAAGGGCGCCACCGCGCTGATCGATGTCCGCGTGGCTGAGATCGACGAGGCGCTGTCGGTGCAGCTGTCGGCCATCATGCACGCACCGGGTTTCCAGGCGGTCGAAGCCACCTGGCGCGGCGTGTTCTATCTCGTGGCGCGCACCGAAACCGGCCCCATGCTCAAGTTGCGCGTGTTCAACGCCACCAAGGACGAGCTGCTCAAGGACATGGAGAAGGCGGTCGAATTCGACCAGAGCACCATCTTCAAGCTGATCTACGAAGCCGAATACGGCACCTACGGTGGCGCACCGTACAGCCTCTTGATCGGCGGCTACGAATTCGGCGGCGGCGCGCAGGACATCGAGTTTCTGAAGAAGATCACCGAAGTGGCGGCCGCGGCACATGCGCCCTTCATCACCGCGGCAGGCCCGGCGCTGTTCGGCCTCGACAGCTTCGAGAAGCTGGCCAAGCCGCGTGATCTGGCGAAGATCTTCGAGGGTGCCGACCTGCAGCGCTGGCAGGAATTCCGCCAGATGGAGGATTCGCGCTATGTGACGTTGGTGCTGCCGCATGTGCTGATGCGCCTGCCCTATGGCGAGAAGACGCTGCCGGCCGAAGGCATCAATTTCAAAGAGGATGTCGCCGGCAACGACAATGGCAAGTTCCTGTGGGGCAATGCCGCGTACGTGTTGGCCGAGCGCATCACCAGCGCCTTTGCCGTCTACAGCTGGACTGCGGCGATCCGTGGCGTCGAGGGCGGCGGCCTCGTCGAAGGCCTGCCGCAATACGTGTACGACACCGATGCAGGCACGCGCGAGCTGTTCTGCCCGACCGAGGTCTCGATCACCGATCGGCGCGAGAAGGAGATCAACGACCTGGGCTTTATCGCGCTGTGCCACTGCAAGGGTGCCGGCAGGGCGGCCTTCTTCGGCGGCCAGACGACCAACCTGCCCAAGAAGTATGTGTCGGACGATGCCAACGCCAACGCGCGCATCTCGGCGATGCTGCCCTACATCCTCGCCGCCAGCCGCTTCGCGCATTACATCAAGGTGATCATGCGCGACAAGATCGGCACCTTCCTCACCCGCGGCAATGTCGAGGCCTTCCTCAACACCTGGATCGCGCAGTACGTGCTGCTCGACGACAGCGCTACCCAGGACGTGAAGGCCGCGTATCCGCTGCGCGAGGCCGGCATCGTCGTCACGGACGTGCCGGGCGAGCCGGGTGCCTACAAGGCCACCGTCTTCATCAAGCCGCACTTCCAGCTCGAAGAGCTCACCACCTCGATTCGCCTGGTCGCGAATCTGCCCAAGTAAGGAGCAATCATGGACTTGATACTTTTGCAGCCGGGCGATTCCGACATCTTCGGCGGCGAGAACAGCTGGGCCAACGGCGGCAGCCTGATCGACAACTTCGAGGACGTGTGGAAGGACTTCAAGCCGCCGTCGAAGAACATGGGCCAGTGCCTGGAGCTCGTTTCGGTGCACCAGGGCATGAAGCAGCAGATCACCACCGACGTCAGCAATTCCGCACGAACGTCTGGCCGGCCGATCATCACCGAGTTCACCTGCGTGAAATACGTCGACAAGACCTCGGTGAAGTTCTTCGAGTATTGCCTCAGGGCGCAGCCGCTCGATACCGATCCTTCCAAGCCAACCAAGATCTACATCGCGCGCAACTCGGGCGACAAGACCGCGAACATCCTGACCATGTCGCTGCGCAACGCGCTGATCAGCGAGATCCAGTTCCAGTCGCACCCGGACGACATGCCGACCGAGCAGTTCAAGCTGTCTTTCACCGAGATCCTCTGGACCTACACGGTGCAGAAGGCCGATACGACCACCGCAGGCAATCTGTCGGCCGGCTGGTCGATTGCCCGCAACCGCCCCATCGGCCAGTTCACCGACTGATGGGCAGCCCGGGGCGGCGCAAGCCGCCCCGGCACGCTGGAGGACACCGCATGCGATTCCTGTTCGAGCGACTGGCCGGGCAACCGGCCCTGCCGACTGGGGGCGAGGAGCCGTTCGACCTTGCCGCCGCCGTGGCGGCGCAAATCCAGCGCCTGGTGGCCACGCGTGCCTGGGCGGCGGGCGAGGAGGCCAGCCTCCTCGAATGCGGCCTGCCCGACGCGGTCGAGATCGGCATGCACAACAAGGTCGAACTGGAGCGCTACTGCGGGCGACTGGCCCGTCTGATCGCCCGGCATGAACCGCGCCTTGAAGGGGTGGACGTGGACGTGGTGCCGGTCAAGGGCCAGTCCAGCCCCTGGCAGCTGGTGGTGAGCGCGCAGCTGGTCGATAGCGGCCAGTCCCACCTGTTCCATTTCAACCTGCCGCAACACTGAGACAGACCCGGTTATGAACCACGACGGCACCCGGCTCAAGGATTACTTCCTGCGCGAACTGCACGCGTTGCGCGACGACGCGGCCGAGTTCGCCCAGGGCTATCCGCAGGCCGCGCAGGCGCTGATGCTGAGCCGTGGCCCGAGCAAGGATCCGCACGTTGAACTCTTGATGCAATCGTTTGCCTTCTTGTCGGGCCGGCTGCATTACCAGATGGAAGTGGGGCAGGCCACGCTGCCCAACACGCTGCTGCATTTCCTCTACCCGCACCTGGAAGCACCCGTGCCGTCGATGCTGGTGGGCGAGATCGAGGTCATGGCCGACGGCGCCGATTTCGCCAAGCCCGTGGCGCTGGCTGGTGGCCGCTCGCTCTACGCCAACGCCAGCAATGATCTGGGCCAGAAACTGGCGTGTCGTTTCCGTAGTTGCGGCGCGACGCCGCTTACGCCGCTCAAGGTCACCGAGGTCAAGCCGACGCCGACCGACGAGTTCGATTTCCTCAAGCACCAGGGCAACACCCGCAGCGTGCTCAGGGTCAAGCTCGAGCACCTGGGCACCGAGCGCATGCAGGATCTGGCGCTCGGGAGCCTGCGCTTTTACATCAATACCGAATCGAAGAACGCCTGGCGGCTGTATGACGCGCTGGCGGTCAACCTCGTCGGCATCACCGTGCGGGTGCGCGATGCCGAAGGGCGGGAGAGCCTACAACACCTGAGGGCCGACGCACTCGCCTGGGATGGCTTTAACGCCGGCGACGCCATGCTGCTGGCCAATCCGCACACCCATCCGGGCTACCGCCTGTTGCAGGAATATTTCGCCTTTCCTGAGAAATTCCTGTTCTTCACGCTGTCCGGTCTCGATTTTGCCGGCGCCGACGAGAGCGCCGAGCTGCTATTCCAGTTCGACAGCCCGCCCAACAAGGCGATCAGTTTCGAGTCTGACGTGCTCAAGCTCAACTGCGTGCCCTTGATCAATCTGTTCAGCCAGCGGGTCGACCCGCTGCCGCTCGACCAGACGCAGTATGAATACCACCTGCGCGCCGACATCCAGTACCACCGCCATACCGAGATCTATGCGATCGAGGAGCTGGTCTCGATCCGGCCCAATGCCAGCCCGCGCCCGATCGCGCCGTACTTCGCGATGGATGAGGCGCAGAAGCTGGAGCAGCAGGACTACTTCTATGTGGCGCGGCGCGAACCGAGCCAGCTGGCGCAGGTGCCGGGCACCGAGATCTTCATTTCCTTCCTCGACACCCAATTCGACGTCGAGGTGCCGGCCGATGAGGTGATCGGCGGGCGTGCACTGTGCACCAACCGCCGCCTGCCCGAGCAACTGCGCGTCGGCGATCCGCTGCAGCTCGAGGGCGCGGGGCCGGTGTCGGCGATCCGCATCATCAGCAAGCCCACGCCGCACCAGACGCCGGCGCTGATCGGCAGCCGGCCGTGGGCGCTGGCGTCGCAGCTCGCGCTCAACCACCTGTCGTTGGCCGAGGGGCCGCTGGCGCTGTCGGCGCTCAAGGACATGCTGTCGCTGCACGTGGGGCCCATGAGCATCCAGGGCCTCAAGCAGATCGACGGCATACGCAGCATTCATTGCCGGCCGGTGGTGCGCCACGTCGGGCGCGAGGGCTGGCGCGGTTTTGCCCAGGGCGTGCATCTGGATCTCGATCTGGATCGCAGCCACTTCGAGGACGCGAGTGCCGTGTTGTTCGCCGACGTGCTGCGCCGCTTCTTCGCGCTCTACGCCACCGTGAACACGCTGGTCGAGCTCGACCTTTCCACGCATGACGTCAAAGGGACGCTGAAATCATGGCCGCCGCTGATAGGCGCACAGCCCGTCCTTTAAGGGCGACGCTGGCCGAGGAGTTCGGCCGGTTCAACATCTTCCAGCTGGTGCGCCTGCTGCGCTGGCAGCCGCGCGCGCGCGGCGCAAACGGGCAGTTGCAGCCGCTCAAGCCCTGGGGCATCGACGAGCGCTTGCGCTTTCGCGGCGAGCTCTCCGCAGCGTTTCCCGGACGCGAAGTCACGCGGCTGTCGCGGCGGCGCCCGCGCCGCAGCGCAAGCACGCAGGAGCCCCTGGCACCCGACCTGATCGAGCTCACCACGCCCAATTACTGCGTGGCCGGCGAGCTCGGGCCCTTGCCCGAACCGTATACCGAATGGGTGCGCGACGAAATGCGCGCCGGCGAGCCGGCGATGGCGGCTTTTCTCGATGTGTTCAACCACCGCAGCAATGCGCTGCGCCACCAGATCAAGGCGCGGCAGGAAGTGGGCCTCAACCACCTGGCGCCAGCGCAAACGCGTTACGCGCAGTACCTCGGCGCGCTGATGGGCGTGGGCCTGCCCGAGCTCGCCGCGCAGATCCCGCTGCCCGAGCGTGCCTGGCTGGGACTCGCGGGCCTCTTGGCCAATTGCCGCAAGAGTGCCACCACGGTCGAGCATGTGCTGTCGCGCTATCTGGGCGTGCCGGTCGCACTGACCCAGCTGGTCGGCGCGTGGCGCAACATCGAACCCGGCGATCGCCAGCTGCTCGGGCGGCATGGCAACCGGCTGGGCCGTGATTGCCTGGTGGGCGGGCGCTACTGGGATCAGCAGGCCAGGGTGCGCCTCACGGTGGCGACGCTCGATTACGCGCGCTTTCGCGCCTTGCTGCCGCTGCTGCGGCAGGAGAACGGCTACGCCGCCTTCGTGGCGCTGGTGCACCTGCTGCTCGATCGCCGGGTCGACGTGGAAGTGGTGCTGCGGCTCGATACGCCCAGCGCGCCGCGCGCCACGCTGAACCGCGAGGACGGCGGCAGCGCGATGCGGCTGTCGCAAACCGCCTGGCTCAGCTCGCACCAGCCGGGGGCCGACGAGGCCGCGCGCAGCGTGCAGTTCTTGATCCCGGCCTACGCGCCGACAGGAGGTACGCGATGAATGATCGCGTGGTGCCGGGCATCGCCGAGCGGATCGGCGGCATGAAGGTCAGTCCGTCCGATCCGCAGGGGCTGTACCTGCATGCGGCGCTGTTCCTGCCCGGGCGCATCGTCTCGGACGAAACCTTCCGCCTGGCGAGCTTCTCGGGGCAGGAGAGCGTTTCCGAGCCGTTCGAGTTCCAGCTGGAGCTGCACGCCAACACCGAAGCGACGACGCAGCAGCCGATGCGCTTCACCGACCTGATCGGCCGGCCGGTCACTGTTGGCATCCAGTATCCGGGTGTGGCCGGGAAAATCACACCACCGGACGATTTTGCCAACGCGGTGAACGCTCGCAACAGCAATCGCGGCAATGTGGCGTACTTCAACGGCATCGTCACCGCGTTCGCGATGGAAGACCAGGGCGTGTACCGCGCGACGATGAAGCCGGCGCTCTACAAGCTCACGCTGACCAACCGCTACCAGATCTACGCACACAAGAGCGTGCGCGAGGTGGTCGAGGAACTGATGCGCCGCCACCGGGTGGCGTACTCGGTCGAGGCGATCAAGGGCCAGGATGCCTCGGGTCGCGAAAACCTGGCCGAATGCCGGGTGCAGGACTGGATGCAGGCGGGCGAGAGCGATTACGAATTGCTGCGCCGACTGATGGGCAAGGCCCACATCTACTACTACATGCGACACGATCCGACCGGCCATACCGTGGTGTTCGCCAACCGGCCCGATTATCCACAGGTGTACGCCGATCGCCGCGCGCTGCGCTATACCGCCTCGCTCACCGACGAGCTGGGCCAGCACCAGCCCGATACCGTCGTGCAGTACAACTACCAGATGTCGCTGCAGGCCAGCGGCGTGACCGGCAGTGCGGTACGGCAGGAAGCGGCGTGGGAGCGCGATGCCGTCGCCGTGCCTACCGATTACCACTACCAGCCGCTGGCCGACAGTGGCGAGCTGCCGTTCCACCAGTACAAGATCTACCAGTACGGCTACAGCAGCAACGAGCTGCAGGAGTACGCCGAGAACACGCAGCTGGCGCTGGAAACCGCCACGAGCCAACTCTCGGGCGGCAGCACCTGCGCCTTCTTCCACGTCGGCCACCAGTTCGCACTGAGCAACCAGCCCTGGGGGCCGGATGCCAACCCCGACCCGGTGCGCCCGTCCTTGTCCGGCCAATCCTTCGTGCTGACGTCGGTCAAGCACGAGGCCAGCCTTGATGGCAGCTACACCAACCAGTTCCAGGCTTGCGCCGCCGCCGGGCTGATCACGCCGTTCTCGCTCGCAGATACGCAGCAGGGCGCGGTGCTGGCGGTGGTGGTGCCGCCTCCACCGCCGCCCGACTGGCGTTATTACGACAAGAACGTCTACAACCCGCAGAACGCGCAGCTGCTCGATACGCGGGGGGACCAGAGCAAGCTCGACGCCAAGGGCATCTACGTGCGCTTCACCACCGAAGAGAACGCGCCGACGGTGTGGGTGAAGCTGGCGTCACACATGCAGACGGTGCCCGAGTATGGCGTGACGGTGACGGTGAGCCGGGCGCAGGACGAATCCGAGCTGCCCGAGGTGCAGAGCATCGTCCAGAGCAACGGCACTAAGGTGATCATGCCGTCGACCTGGACCGCCAGCAGCCACACCGGCAACAGCTATTCCACCAGCTACGGCGACGGCAAGCGCATCAGCTACGGCATCAATTCCAAGTACGACCTGCCGGCAGCGATCAATATCGTCACCGCCGCGTATGAGCGCGGCGTGTTCAAGGACGCTGGCTATTCGCAGGGCGCCGGCTACAGCTACAGCACCTCCGAGACCCGCGAGACCGGCATCCTCTCCGAGAGCTGGAGCTACGGCTGCGGCTACAGCAACAGCTGGGCCAAGGAAAACAAGAGCTTTTCGGCGACCGGGCGTACCTACAGCGAAAGCATACGCGGCAAGAGCGATCCCGCACTGCAATCGTCCGAGTCGTCCTACCCGGATGCTGCGGGCGCGGTCGAGGCCAGCATCGGCAAGACCTACGGCAACACCTACAGCAACAGCACGATGTACGGCAATGCCAAGTCGCAGAACCAGATGTTCGGCAACTCCGACAGCCTGTCGCTCACCGTCGGCAATCGCAGCAGCGCCGAGCTGCACGTGGGTAACGCGATCAACGCCGCCATCATGACTGGCATCAACAGCAGCAACACGCTGCACAACATCGACCAGTCGCTGTCGGTGCAGGCGATGGATGCGCGCATCAGCGCCGTCGGCATCACCACCAGCGTCGGCATGACCGGTATGGCCAACCGTACCGACATCACCGGCATGAGCACCAGCGACAGCGTCACCGGCATGAACATCGGCAGCTCGATGGTCGGGATGAGCCAGAGCACCAATGTCGTCGGCATGAGCATGGGCACCGACGTGACCGGCATGGCAATGAGCCAGTCGCTGACCGGCATGCGCATGTCCAACTCGACCACCGGCATGGTGCTGGACAACAGCACGCTGGGCATGAGCCTCTCGTCCAGCGTGACCGGCATGACCATTTCGGACAGCACGGTGGGCCTGTCGCTGCAGACGAGCACGGCGGGCATCAGCACCACGATCAACAATTCCGGCATCTCGAACAGCTTCGAATTCACTGGCGGCGGCATCCAGTACAGCAACCGGCCGGCCAAGCCCGAGATGGAAACCAAAAGCGTGACCATCAACATCATGGTCGGCGTGAAGATCTATCTGTGAGGCGCCGATGAAAACGATCAAGCCCCTCACCCTCGGCATCCTGCATCGGCCCTACACGCTGGCAGGCCGGCATCGCTTTGCCATTGCTGCGTTGGGCTTCTTCCGGCTGGGCGAGGACAACCCGCGCTTTCTCGCCGAGAACCTGCAGTGGCCGCGCGTGTTGCCGCAGCTGCCGGCGATGCAGCCGCTCGACGAGGTTTGGCCCAAGGCGCAAGGCGAGGTGCTGCTGTGCGGCTCGGCGCATGCGCCGGGCGGCGCCCCGGTCGCGGCCATGGATGTGCGCCTCGCGTGCGCCGGCGTCGACAAGACGCTGCGCGTGACCGGCGATCGCGAATGGCTGTACGGCCTGATCCCGCTGTTCCAGATCGGCCAGCCGCAACCCTTTACCGAAATGCCGTTGACCTGGGAGCGCGCCTTCGGCGGGGCGCGTCACCCAGCCAACCCGGTCGGTTGCGGCTACGCGCCCAATCCGCTGACCGCCTTCTTCGGAACCAACCGTGGCGCCATGCCCAATGTGGCGGCGCCCCATGCGCCGGTGCGCGGTCACCTGCACCGGTTGGCGCCGCAGGGCTATGGTCCCATCGACCTGCGCTGGGCGCCGCGCAAGCACCATGTCGGCAGCTACAAGGCGCATTGGCTGGCGCACGAGGCACCGGGCCTCGCCGGCGACACCGGCCACGATTTCTTCCAGCGCGCGCCCGAGGACCAGCGCCTGTCGGGTTTCTTCGCCGGTGGCGAGACCTACCGCATCGAGGGCATGCACCCGGAACTGCCGCGGATCGAGGGCACACTGCCCACGCTGGCCGCGCGCGCCTTCGTGCAGCGGCAGGGCCAGCCCTTGTCGGCGCTGGAGGCGGTGCCGCTGTGCTGCGATACCGTGTGGTTCTTCCCCGGCGAGCGGCTGGGACTGATGGTGTGGCACGGCGAAACGGCGATCGACACCGCCGAAGGGCTGGACATCGCCACCGTCATCGTCGGTTACGAGGCCGCGCACGACGCGCGCTCGCTGGCGTATTACCGCGACGTGCTGGCGTTGCGGCTCGACCCGGAAACCGCGGCGCAGCACGCCTTCAACGAATCGCAGATCGCGGCGAGTTTCACACCGGCGCAGGCGACCGATCGTGCGGCGCGCAAGGCGCTGGCGCAGGCCAGCGAGCAGGCGCAGCGCCAGGCGCAGCTCGACGAGCTCGATGCCGAGTTCTGGCGCGAGGCCGGCATCGCGCCACCGACCGACCACCAGCCGCCGCGCGCCGAAGAGGCCGACTTCCCCACGCTGAGCGCCGAGCAGGTGGCCGAGAGCGATTTCGACCTGACTGAGATGGTGGCCAGCGCCAAGGCGCTCGTCGACGCCGCCAAAACCAAGGCCGAAGCACAGCAAGCCGAGCTGGCCGCCATGCCGCAGGTGCAGCCGCAAGCCAAGGAAATGCGGGTGCAGCAACAGGAAGCGTATGCACGCGCCAGCCTGCCGGCGTTCGATCTGCTGCCGCCGGACGCGGCGCAAGCGCAGGTCGACGCCGAGGCCGAGGCACTATCGGCCGCGCTCGACAATGCCATCGCCAACGGCGCGCCGATTTCGCCGGAACAACTGGCGCAAGCCCGCGCTGGCCTTGCCGAACGGGCCGCGCGCGAGCGTGCCGCCCGCCGCGCCGCGCCCAGGCCCGGCGTCGAGTCCTTGCCGCCTGAACTGGCGCGCTGGCTGGGCGAGTTGGCGCTGCAATGGCTGCGTGGCGGCGCTTCGCTTGCCGGGCGCGACCTGGCGGGCGCCGATCTGTCCGGACTCGATTTCTCCGGTGCCGACCTGCGCGAGGTGATGCTGGAGCACGCCAATCTAAGCGGCACGCGCCTGGCAGGCGCCAACCTCGCCGGCGCCGTGCTGAGCGCCACGCGGCTCGATAACGCCGATTTCACCGCGTGCCGGCTCGCCGGCGCCAATCTGTGCGGCAGCCGTGGCACGGCGACGGATTTTTCCGGCGCCGATCTCACCGGGGTGATGGCGCTGGAGGCCGCCTGGCCGCAGGCCAGACTGATCGGCTGCCAGCTCAAGGACTGGGTGGCCCCCGAGATCGTGCTCGATGGAGCGGACCTGTCAGGAGCTCGGCTGGAAACGGCGCTGCTGCTCGGCGCCCAGGCGTCCAGCAGTCGCTGGCTGGGCGCGCTGCTCGACAAGAGCGTGCTGCTCAATGCCGTGCTCGCCGACGCCGATTTCAGCGGCGCGCAACTGGTGCGGACCACCTTGCTCGACGCCAGCCTGCCTCGCAGCCGCTGGGATGGTGCGAGCTGGACCTCGTGTCCGCTGGGCGGCAAGGCCGACTGGCAAGGCGCTTCGCTGCGTGGCGCCTCGGCCTCGGCCAGTTCCTGGCGTGGCGCCGCCATGCAGGGCGCGGATCTGGGCGCGTCCCGCCTGATCGGCTGCGACTTCGGCGAGGCCGATCTGCGCGGTGCGGATCTCGCAGCCGGCGTCTTTGCGCGCTCGCTGTTCATGCAGGCGACGCTCGCCGGCGCCGACGCGCGTGGCGCCGATTTCTACCAGGCGCTGTTGCGGCAAAGCGATTGCCGTGGCGCCGATTTCACCGAGGCCAACCTGGTGCAAGCCGATTTCTCGAGCGCCGACATCGGCGATGCGATCTGGGCCAGGGTCAGGCTGGAACCGAACCGGAGTGTGGCATGAGCGATGAGCGCTGGGTGGACATCGACAAGGCGATAAGGCTGGGCCGGCCGCTGGCGAAGGCGAACCTCGCCGGCCTTGACGCGCGCGGCCGCTCGCTGGCGGGCCTCGTGTTGCAACAATGCGTGCTGGTCGGCGCGGAGCTTGCCGGGGCCGATCTGACCGGCACCACCTTTATCGAGTGCGATCTGACCGGCGTCGATTTCTCCCAAGGCAGGCTCTACACCACGCATTTCGTCCAGTGCATGCTGGCCGGATCGCGCTGGGCGGGCGGGCACTACGAGCTGCTGTCGCTGATTGAATCGGACCTGAGTGCCAGCGACTGGCGCGGGGCCACGCTGGCGCTGTCGTCGCTGGTGCGTTGCAAGCTGAGCGGCATGGACGGCTCGCGGCTCACCTTGCTGCGCTCGGCGGTGCTCGAAGGGGAAGCCGCCGGATTGCGGCTCGACGGCGCGCGGCTCGACCAGGGCGTGCTGCAGGATATCGACCTCGCCCATGTCTCGCTGGCCGGCATCAGCGCCGACGTCGCGGTGCTGCTCAACGCCAATCTGGCCGGCAAGTCGCTGGCCGGCGCCACGCTGACCCGCTGCACGCTGATGGGCGCCGACCTGACGGGCACCGATCTCACCGGCGCCACGCTGACCGGCTCCAATTTGCGCCAGGCAAGGCTATGCGGCACCCGGCTCGTCGACGCCAGTGCCGCCAACCTGCTGCTGCTCGGCGCCGAACTCGTCGACGCCGATTGCCGCGGCGCCGATCTCTCGGGCGCCATCTTCCAGGAGGCGCGCCTGACCGGTTGCCGGTTCGATGGCGCGCAACTGGCCAAGAGCGTGTGGACCGGCGCGCGCCTGGAGCGCGTGTCGCTCGCCGGCGCCGACTGCACCTTCGCCCGCTTCGAGCATGCACGTGGGCAATACCTCGACTGCACGCGCGCCCGGTTCGATCACGCTAGCCTGCACGACGCCGATTTCAGCCACTGCGACTGGAGCGGCGCACGCCGCCGCGGCACGCGGGGCACCGATTCTTTCCTGCTGGCCGCCCAGGCTGGCCTTTTGGAGGCCGCATGATGCAAATCCACGACCGCTCGACCACCACCGTCATCCCGGCGCTGGCCGATGCGCTGCTCGTCGTCGCCCTCGACGACGGCCGCTTCCTGCTCGATGACGGCCGCATCGCTTGCCAGGCGGCCTCCTGCCTGTTGACGCCGCAATCGGGGGACCGTGCCCTCGTTGCCGCCTGCGCCGGCGGCGAATGCTTTGTCGTGCACCTGTTGACGCGCTCGGGCGACGAGGCGGTGCTGTCGGTACCCGGCGCCCGGCAACTGGCGATCAACCAGCCAGCCATTGCCTTCAACGCCGCCGAGACGATCACGCTGCGCGCGCTGGGTGATATGTCGCTGGCCTCGGCCACCGGCACGCTGACGCTGAACGCCCGCAATCTCTTCACCACGGTGACCGACACCCTGGTCGAGCAGACCCGCCACTACGTCGGCCGTGCCGAGCAATACCTGCTCGATGCGCGCCAGCTACTGCGCCTGCACGGCAAGCAGGCGCTGATGACGGCGGAGAAGGACGTGAAGGTCGATGCCGACCGGATTTCGATGGGTTGAGGGAGGAGTTCCATGTTCGCCAACGTCAATCTCGGGGTGATGAATTTCGCGTTCCCCGACGTGTGCAAGGTGCCGACGCCGGCAGGGCCGATTCCGCTGCCGTTTCCCAATATCGCGATGTCGTTCAGCCATATCCCGTCGGTGTTCAACATCCTGTTCGGTGGCGGGCTCGCCGAGAACATGCTGACGCAGGGCACGGTCAGCAACGGCGACGAGCCAGGCGTTGCCACGGGATTGATCTCCAACGTGGTGATCGGGCCGGATCGCCAGGTGCTGGGCAGTTTCAAGGTGCTGGTGTCGGCGGTGTTCGCGATGCGGCTCACCTCGCTGTCGCTGCAGAACGGCATGCTGCCCAACACCGTGGGCGCTTCGCTCACGCCGGCGCAGTTCCGCGTGATCCTGTTGGGATGAGCTGATGAAACGCGTTTTCCTCCTTGCGCTGATCGCACTGCTGGCCGGTTGCACCACGGTGAAGAAATGGGTGTACGGCGATCCCTTGCCCGCCGAGGTGAAATCGGTACGCGTGGTGGCCGAGATCGGCGCCAATGGCGACAACGCGACGGCGCTCGATCTGGTGTTCGTCTACGACGTGAACGCGCTGGCGCTGCTGCCCAAGACCGGCCCCGAATGGTTTGCGCAAAAGCGCGCGCTGCAGGCGAGCCTGGCGACCGGCATCGACGTGGTGCCGCTGGAAGTGCCACCGGCCACGGTGATCGCGGCCGCGCCCATGCCCCGCCGCCACGGCAAGGCCATCGGCGTGTACGCCTTTCCCAATTACGTCGCCGCGGCGGGTCAAGCCGTCGGCAAGCTCACCCCGTTCAAGCGACCGACCGTGCGGCTGATGCCGGACACCGTCGAATACCGCGACGACGCCAACTGAAGGGACAGATCATGGAGCAATACACCACCCTGCCGGATCCGCTGCAATGGTCGGAAGGATTGATGCTGTCGCCGCAGCATCTGCAGCAGCACGATATCTACCTGCACGCACAGCTCACCCACCGCTTGATGAGCCTGACGCCGCATTTCTGGGGCGTGCGTCGGTTGGAGATCGATACCTTGCGCGTGGCGAGCGGTACGCTGCGCGTCACCGAGCTCGAATGTATCCTGCCCGATGGCCTCGCCGTGCTGTTCCCCGGCCACTACGGCCACGTCTCGCTGGAAGTGGATATCGCCAAGCCCTTGTCCGAGCGTGCCGGGTCGCAACGCGTGTGGCTGGTGGTGCCGGCCCGCGGTACCACGGCGGCGACGCTCGGCAGCGCGGTGCAGCGCTTCGATCCGGTCTCGGGCGAGCTTGCCGCTGACGAGAACACCGGCGACGGCCAGGTGCCGATCGAGCGGCTGCGCGCGCGCATCAGCCTCTATGTCGGCAACGATGTGCCGGCACGCTATACCGCCTGCCCGATCGCCGAGGTCGAGCGTGATGACAAGGGCCTGTTGCGGCTCACCCGCTACCACCCGCCGATGATGCGCATGGATGTTTCGGCCTTCCTCAAGGAGCAGGGGCTGTCATGGCAGCTGCGCCTTATGATGCAGGAGTTGTGGAGCAAGGCGCGCACGCTGGCGGGCGATCGCCAGGATGGCCAGCACGACGATCTGCCCAGCGAGCAGCATCGCGCGCTAGCGGCGGCGCGTCACCTGGCGCTGGGCCTGCCCTCGCTGGAAGTGGCGGTGTCGGCGGGCGACATCCATCCGGTGCTGCTCTATCGCGCGCTGATGCAGATGGTCGGTGCGGTGGCGTCGATCGGCGCCAATCCGATTCCGCCGATTCCGGATGCGTATCGCCACGACGACTGCGTGGCGCAGTTTGACATGGCGATGGGCTACATCCGCGACAAGCTGGCGCTTGTCGATACCGCCTACGATAGCCAGCCGTTCGCGCGGGTGGGCGATTCGGGCTTTGCACGCCGCCTGCCCGACGATGTGGGCGAGGTGCTGATCGAACTCAAGCCACGCGCCGGGCAGACGCTGTCCGAGATCGCGCACTGGCTGGGCGAATGCCGCATCGGCAGCGACGAGCTGATGCCGGTGCTGCAGACGCGCCGCCTGCCCGGTGCCACCGTGCGCGCGCTCAGCCCCACCGAAATCAACGCCCGCAAGCTCAAGCCCGGTAGCGCCTTCTTCATCGTGCAGAACGAGCAGCTGGAGATCAACGGCGATCTGGCCCATGCCTACCGGCCGGGCCGCTCGCTGCTGATCCAGGGCGTGGCCAACCTGCATATGCCGGCGGCCATCCTGCTGTATCGCAGCAAGATGTCGATTCCGGCGCAGCGCGTGGCGGAGCCGACTCATGGCTGATGTCGCGCGCGCCTCCCATTTCCTGCTCGGATGCTTCGCCGAATTCTACGAAGAGGTGGCGAGCATCAAGCTTGCCAACGAGCAGGGGAGGCTGCCCGCCTATCTCGCCATCGGCGAGGAGGCGCCGTCGATGCGCGGCGCCGATCTGGCCGCGCGCGTCAGCGCCCGGCTGATGGAGGTGCTGGGCCGCCAGACCCGCCGCGTGCGCGAGAACGGCTCGGATGCTGATGGCCGCGCCTATGCCATCGCCCAGTATGTGATGGCGGCGCTGGCCGACGAGATCTTCATCCTGGAGCTCGACTGGCCCGGGCGCGATCCCTGGCTGCACGTGATGCTGGAGTACCGGCTGTTTCACACCCACAACGCCGGGCGCCGTTTCTTCGAGCTGGCGAGCAAGCTGCTGCAGACGCGCGCCGGTGCGCGCAACCCGCTGCATATCGATCTGGCCGCCGTATTCCTCTTGGCGCTGCAGCTCGGGTTCAAGGGGCAGTATCGCGGCCGGCACTGGGATGCGGCGCTCAAGGCGTTGCGGCAGAAGCTGCACCGTTTCGTCGAGGGCCGCGCGCAAGAGCGCGACGACGGCCACCTGTTCTGGCAGGCCTACGAACACACCCGGCGTGGCGAGGACAAGCGTCTGGCGCCATTACGGCCTTGGCTGATCGCGCTGGCGATCGCCGCCGGCATTTATCTCGTCGCCTCGAAGGCGCTGTGGTTCTGGTCGCTGCAGCCCATCGAAGTGCTGTTGCAGCAAAAGAGTGAACAAGGGGCTGACAGGTGAGCACGCTTTTCATTGGCCTACTGGTAGCCGCCTTCGTCGTTGCGCTGATCGCCCTGTGGCTGATCTGGCGGGCACGCAAGCCCATGCCCATCTCCGCGGTGAATACGTCGGCAGGATCGTACAAAACGCTGAAAGAGCGCGGACTGGGCCTGCTGCAGACGCTCGACTACATCGGCACGCGGCGCGAATGGCGCTATCGCGAACCCTGGGTGCTGTTGCTGGGCGAGCAGGGTGCCGGCAAGTCCAGTCTGATCGCTTCGCTGTCGTCGCACCTGCGTCGCGATATCGGCGAGCGCGAACAGAAGCTGCGGGCCAAGAGCTGCGAATGGCATTTCCTGCACCACGGCGTGCTGATCGACGCCGACGGCAAGCTCGCCAACGCGCCCGCCGACAGCAAGGAGGGGCGCGACTGGAGCTCGGTGCTCACCGAGATTTGCGATCAGCGGCCCGAGCGCGCCATCGACAGCATCGTGGTGGTGGTCGCAGCGCCGGCGCTGGCGCGTAGCAGCGCTGAAGTCCGCGACGAGATGGCGGACCGGGTCTACCGCCAGCTCTACCAGGTGCAGGAGCGGTTCGAGTTCCTGCTGCCGGTCTATGTGGTGGTCAGCCAGTGCGACGGCATCGATGGCTACGCCGCCTACTGGCAGGCGCTGGGCGCGCGCGACGATGCGACATCGCGCGACCGCAAGCAGCTGATCGGCTGGTCGGCGCCCGCCGTCGCCGAGGGCGCCACGCCCAAGGAATGGGCCGAGGACGCGATGGACGTGATGTACGAGCGGCTGAAGACGCTGCAGCTCGACGCCGCCGCCGAGAACGACCAGATCGCCGATGCCGATCGTTTTTTCCTGTTTCCGCGCCACTTCCAGCAATTGCGCGAGCCACTGGGCCAGTGGCTGTCGGTGGTGTTCCGCGGCTCGGCCTGGCATCCGGGCTTCTATTTCCGCGGCGTGTACTTCACTGGCAGCAGCGAGGCGAACGGCCTGCCGTCGAGCACCGGCGCGCGTTGCACCAGCGTCGAATTCGTCGACGCGCTGATCGAGGACAAGGTACTGGCCGAGCCCATGCTGGCGCGGCCGGCGCGCACGGGGGTGTGGTCGCGCAACCGCGTGATCCGCAAGCTGCAGGTGGGGGGCATCGTCGGTTTTCTGCTGCTGTGCGTGGCACTGGTGTGGTCCACGGTGCGATTGCAGCACCAGGTGCAGACCCTCAAGCATTCGCTGGAAATCGTCGAGCGGGTGAGTAGCGATTGCGCCAGCGCCGAGCAGGTGTACGGGCTGATCCGGCAGATGACGCACATCGATACCGACCTCACCTATCTCGCCATTCCGGTGTCGTGGTTCGACGGCCATGCCACCAGCGAGAGCGCGCACTATATCGCCGAGGAAGGCTTCAACCAGGTGATCATGCCCAGCATCAGCTGCTACCTGGGCAAGCGGGCGCAACACCTGTTCGAGGACAGCCAGAAATCCATCCTCGGCAACGGCAACCTGGCGTATTTCGACGCACGCGAACGGCTGCAGAGCAACCTCAAGCGCCTGATCGAGCTGGAAACCAATCTGTCGCGTTTCGAATACATCGAAAAGGCGAGCACGCCGGCCGACAGCCCGCGCGTGATGAAGGAGTTCGCCGAGCTGGCGCGCTACGCGTACGGTAAGCCGCTGCCCGACGAGGTAAGCAGGGAAAACGGCGCGTTCTCGGACGCGCTGGCCGCGGTGCAGGGTAATCTGCACCCGAACCTGCCGCAGGCGATGCGCACCCAGCTCACCCGGCAGTACGGGTTGCAGGCGACGCAAGTCCAGCAAGCGCTGCAAAAATCGGTGCAGGCGGGGAACAAGCTGCTGGCGGCCTTGCAGGCGCAGCAGGAACCCATCTTGCAGAACACGCGCGATTTCACCCAATGGCTGACCTGGGTGCGCAGCGAATGGCTGCGGCCGGGCAAGGGTAGCGATCCGTGCTCGCGCATCCAGACGCAGCTACGCGCCGATTTCGTCGCGCTGGAGCAGCGCAACCACGATTACGCGCAGCTGTTCTCCTACCTTGCGCAGTTCGATGAAACCAGCTGCACCCGTCCCGCGCAAACCGTGCTGGCCAATCTGCAGCTGCCGCCCTACGGCCTGCTGTTCGCGCAGAAGGACGGTGGCCTGGAGCTGAACCAGGCGCTGGAGGACGAACTGCAGGGCCTTGCCACCCTCGTCAACCTCGATTACATGCAGGTGGCCAGCCCCCGGCGCTTCCAGTGCCTGTCGGCCAGCGTGGGCTGGCGGCCGGCCATGGTGAACACGGCCGCCAACTACGTGGCCGAATACCAGCGCTTCAAGGCCAAGCTGCCCAAGGACGACACGCTGCCGGACTACACGCGGCCGATGTATGACCGGCTGGCGCGCCGCGCGCTGCAGAACGTGCTCGACGACACGATGCGCCAGGCCCAGATGCCCGCCGACAACGGCACCGTGCTGACGCGGGTTTCCACCGACGCGCTGTCGCAGGCCGATGAGCAACTAGCGCGCGAGAGCGAGGATATGGCGCGGGTGGTCGACCCGCTGCTGGGCGTGCTGCGGCTCTACGATCAGCTGGGTTTCACCGCCAGCGGCGCGCAAGTGACGCAGTGCACCCGGGATTACGCAGCCGACAGCCTGGCACGCGTCGATGCGCTCGCGAGCCAGAGCCGGCTGTACGACCCCACCCAGGGCCCGCTCGATGGCCAGTTCTTCGCGCTGGGTTCCACCCCAGTGGTCAAGGACTATCTGGCGCGGCAGGTTTCGCGCGGCGGCGTGCTGGCAGGCTACGCCCAGCCTTTCGTGGAGCTGCTGCAGAACGCCGGCGTGATCGACGAATCGCAGCGCGCCAATCCGCAAACGGCCGAGTACTGGACCAATACCATCGGCGAGCTCAATCGCTACGTGCAGTTCAAGGAGCCCAGCGGCCAGGTCGCCAAGCTCGACGATCTCTTTCTCAAGCAGTTCGAGACGCTGAGCTACGAGAACTGCAGTAAGACCTTGGCCGACTACAAGGCGCCCGGCTACGGCAACGACCTGTTCTCGATCCGCCGCCAGGCGCTGGAGCAGAAGGTGGCGCTGCGCTGCAAGGATCAGCGCCAGGCAGCGGCGGCGGAAAGCTGGCGCGAGTTCGCCGATCGCTTCAATCGCGAACTGGCCGGGCGCTACCCGTTCGGCCCGCTCACCGCGCGTGATGCCTCGCTCGCGACGGTGAAGCGCTTCTTCGCCGATTACGACGCCGAGCGCGCCCGGCTGGAAAAGGTGCTCGACGACGTGCCGGTGGAGTACCTGCAATCGGCCGACGATTTCCTCGACGGGCTCGACGCGGCCAACGCCTTCTTCAAGAGCACGCTCACCGCCGGCGACATCAGCCTGCCGGTGCAGCTCGACCTGACCTTCCGCGCGCAGACGGCCGACGCCGCCGGCAGCGAGCAGCTCTTGAACTGGACGCTCACCAGCGGCGAGCGCCAGGCGGGCTTTCCCAACCGCAGCAGCACGCTGCCCTGGCCATGGGGCCAGGTGCTGGTGCTCGATCTGCAATGGGCCGATCGCTCGGTGTGGCGACCGTTCGCCGACGCGCGCCAGAGCGATCTGACGGTGGACGGCCAGGTGGCAAGCTTTGTCGCCACCGGTGAATGGGCGCTGTTGCGGCTGATCCGCAGCCACGGACCGCGCGGCGTACAGACGCGCGATCCGGCCGACCCGACCCGGCTGTTGCTGGAGTTCAACGTACCCACGGCCAATCCCGGCCAGCCCGACGGCCGTACCGAGCAGCGCCCCATGCGCGCCTATCTCGGCATGAAGCTCTCGGGCGTCGACCCCAAAACGAAAGCCGTGCAGCCGCTGACGCTGCCGGCGAGTTTCCCGCAACGCGCGCCGCTGCTCTGGCCGAGCGGCGGTTCATGACCAAGATCAGGAGCTGAATATGTCCACATCTGGAAGCGGGAGCGGCAAGTCGTTCGCGTTCAACCCCAATGCGCCGGCCTTTACACCCAAGACCCCGTCGCCGCCGCCGCCGCCGCCGCCGCCACCGCCACCGCCACCGCCACCGCCACCGCCGGCTCCGTTCCCCTATGTCCGGGAGTTCACGACCGTGGCGCAACAGCAGACTGGTCGCGGGCGCTCGTACTCGGTTGGTATGTATGACCCGGTCTCGGATATGCGTACCCAGCGCTTTCACAGCCATGTCGATGATTTTCGACCCGACAGCGGACGGTGGACAGCCAAGCCCGATGCCCCCGGTTCGCGCGGCGGCGTTGGCAAGATCACGTTCCCCAAAATTTGATCGGGACTAGGAGTGCGGTCATGACTACGAACCAGCAGCAAGAACGTATCGCCCAATATGCCCGTGACCAATGGGGCACGGATCTGGAGCAGATGCTCGCTCCCATCGCAGGAAGCACCCCTACGGGAGCCGCCTTGCGCAATGGGCCTGTCTACCGTCAGATCGAGGAAGCACGCCGCGCCGACGACGCCACGCTGCCGCAGGGCACCTGGGAGCACGAGCTCAAGCGTGCCGACTGGGATCGCGTGTCCACGCTGGCCGCGCAGGCCATTGCCGGCGAAAGCAAGGATCTGCAGCTCGCCGCCTGGCTGCTCGAAGCCGAGCTCAACCGCAACGGCTTTGCCGGCATCGCCTGCTGCCTCGCGCTGATCGATGGCCTGTGCCAGCGCTTCTGGGATGGCCTGTATCCGGCCGCGCCCGATGGCGATCTGGACTACCGCGCCAATGTGCTGCGCTGGCTGAACGATAAGCTCTTGCCCGCCCTGCGCCGCATTCCACTCACCGCCACCGGGCGCGACCGGGACTACACCTGGGCCGACTGGGACCAGGCGCGGCGCAACGAGCAACTCAAGGCCTCGGGCGGGCGCAATGCGCCTCCAGCGGAAGGGGCCGTCCAGGCGGAGGTATCAGCCGCGGTATCGGCCACCGGCAGCGATGCGTATGGCTGGCTCTTTTGTACGCTGAGCGATGCGCTTGCGGCCGCCGAAGCGCTGTCCGCCACGCTCGACGAGCGCTTCGGCGACGACGCACCCAGCCTGCGCACCTTCACCGGCCTTATGGAACAGATCCAGGGCGTGATCGCTGCCGAGTTGAAGAAGCGCGGTATCGATGCGGGCGCCTTGCGCTTTACCGAAGCGGCGCCCGAGCCACACCACCACGCTGAGACGCCGCGGATCGAGGAGGACGACTTCTACCCGCCGGTGGGCGGCGCACTGGGCCCGATTTCCGGGCGCAATGAGGCCTACGCACGCCTTGCCGAGGCGGCCGACTACTTGATGCATATCGAGCCGCACAGCCCCGTGCCCTATCTGATCCGCCGTGCGATCGAGTGGGGCAACCTCAACACGGTCGAGCTCTACCAGGAGGTGTTCCTGCGCCTCGGAGGGCAGCTGAGCGTGTTCGAGATGCTGGGGCTGGAAGTGCAGCAGCAGGGTAAGTGAGCGGCGTTACCCCGCCATGGCTTCGGAAAGCTCATCCAAGCGTTTGCGCATCGAACCGGTGCAGACAACGGAAAGCACCCTCAAGCGTCCGCGTAGCGCGCTCGCGCCGATGCTGCGCCCTCAGGCGCCAAGCGGCAGCACCGCGCCGCATCCCGGCCTGCAGCAATCCATGATGCAGGTTCATGGCGCGGAGAGCCCCAAAACACTGGTGCGAGATGAGGGGTTTCGCGCACAGGTCACGCACTGGGCGGAGCAGCAGCGCGCCGCCAGCACGACGGCAGCACCGACACAACCCGCTGAACTGCAGATAGACCTTCGCCGTTTCAGTGGAACCTCAAAAGACGTGAAAGCCGATGCAGTAAAGCAACTTGGCGGGCCGTACTCCGGTGGCAATCAGGGGGGCATGTTTCCGTCGACGCCCAGCCACACGCTTCGCCAGTTGCCGGATCATGTCGATGAAACCTATAGCCGACCACGGCAAATGCTCTCGCAACTGAGCGACATGATGTACCACTCGGCCACGCACGCTGGCAAAGCCGATACCCACTCGGCGATGGAGCCGGTCGAAATCCAGTTCGGCTATGGCATCAAGGACGGCCGGCTCGATCTGTTTGCCAGCGGCAACACCAAGGAAAGCCAGCAGTGGCTGTTGCAACAGCGCGGCAAGTCGCCGCACGAGCATATTGCCAAGGCGGCACTGGCCGAGAATGCCGATCTGGCCGCATCCGCAACCAAGCTGATGTTCCACAAGGAAAACCAGGCACGGCGTGCGCGGCAGATCGATGAGGCGGCGCCGCCGGAGGATAGGGCCGGCTTGCACGCGGGGCTGGGCACCGCCGATGTGATCCACGCCAAGTTCATGACCGGCGACTACACCGTGGTGACCAATACCGCTCCGGGCAAGGACCCGCGCCATGCCGAGCAGAACATCGGTGAGGCGCTGCATCAGGAGCAGTATCAGCACGGCGATATGGACGGCACCAAGATCCGCTGCGGATCGTGCGCCGCCTCGCTGGGCGCCAACCTGAGCAGCCCCGGGGGCACGCACTACAGCGGCAAGTTCTACACCAGCCAGGCTGCTCCAGAGCATTGGCAGACCTTGCATGGACAGATCGCCAGCGGCACGCACCAGGTGGTGACCAGTTTGCCCAGCCGGCCTCGCGCCAACAGCTATCCATCGTTGCCCGCGGTATCGCTGCCGGTGGCCACGACCAGCAGCGGCGAAGGCGGCACGCATTGAGCGGGGTACGAGATCGCAGACCCATACCCGCCTTCGGCCGGGGCGTTCAGACCGCCGCTGGTCAAAAGCGGGAAGCAGGAAAACGCGGTAGGCAGTGAATCGAAGTGTTTATTACTTAAGGAGCGCCGTATGGCCAGCAGTAGCAAGAAACGCAAGGACAACAGCAAGCCCCTGCCCAGCGTGGGCGCATTCCACGAACGCGAGCTGGTGCGCAACGACATCTATACCGCGCCCAAATCGGATTTCCCGCCTATCCAGCCCGGTGTGGGCGGCGACGGCCTGAGCAGCTATCCGCACCTGACCCACAAGAGCAAGGAGCGCGCGGAGCATCTGACCGACGTGCGCCTGGTGGGCACGGTGGATGCGCATGGCTCCCGGTTCAACATCCACGAACGTTTCCATCGGGACAACACGCCTGGCAGCCAGCCGATCCATGACCGCTTTCTCGCGACCACGGCCACCGGTGTCGTGCATACGGCGACCAGTGCGCTCGATAGCACCCAGCACCAGCCCAAGGGGGCGAAAACGCCATCGCGTGGCGATGAAGTCTTCGACAAGACCCGGCTCAAGACGCACCTGACGTTCAACGTATCGCCGACGGCGGCTACCAACCATCCGCCGCTCAGCCCGCGCACGCAGCGGCGCACGCTGGATGGCAATGGCTGACACCGCGTGCCGGCCGACCCGGGCAAGCCAGGAAGCTCGCCATGCAGCCAGCAGATGTCACCAGATCCAGCCCGGAACCAGGAGAATGCCGTGACCCTTGCCGAAACTGATGTGCGCGCCGATTCCGGCGAGACTGGTGAGCAATTTCTCGCCGAACAGTCCTCGTTGCATCCTGAGCTCGCCGACTGGCTGGTCACGCCGCTGCTGGCGCAGGCCTGGTCCGACGCCATCGTCGACTACTGGTTGATCGCGCAGGCGGCAGGGCGTGTCGATCCACGCCTGCCATTCGCAGTGTTCGATCTGGCGGGGGCGGGCAGCCCTTGGCTTGTGCCGTTGCTGGCACGCGTCCAGGCACGGCTGCAGATGCTGGGTCGGGGCGACTGGCAAGTCGTGGCGGCCGAGCCCGGATGCGTCAGCGCCAACCCGGCCGTGATCTTGGCGCTGGGCGTGTTCGGCCGGGAGGCAGCCGGCATCTACGGGGTGCATTACGGTCGCCTGATGTGCGGGCAGCACCGCTGGTGCGATGATGGCTGGCAGCTCGATTGGCACGACGGCAGCCCAGAATCCGACGCCGGGATGGTGCAATGCTATCTGCGGCAGCTCAATAGCGCGGCGTTCTCGATTCCGCACCAGGTGTTGCGCCGGATCGATGCGCTGGAACAGGTCGCACCAGCCGGTTATTTGCTGCTGGCGCTCGATCCGGGCGTGATTGCGCTCTGCGACATACGGCTTGGCGCGCTGGCGCCGCCTGCCCAGCCGGGGGCGGCGCCGGTCAATTTCGAGCTGCTGGCGCGTTACCAGCGGCAGCGCGGTGCGCGGGTGCACGATCGGCAGGACAAGGTGGGCGGCTGGACCCTGCACTTGGCCTGGCAAGGGGCCTGGGCGGAGGACGCCGTGATTGATGCATTGTTCGAGCGGCTGGGCGCCGTGTTGCCCACCGACGGCGCCGGCCTGGTCGAACTGGCCGAGCAGACCGCACCCAGCCTCGCGCTGTTGCGGCTGGGGGGGCACGATCCACGGCTGCTGGCGCGCATGTTGCCCCGTCTGATCGAAGCGCCCCCCGAGGGCGACGAGGCGCTGCGTGGCGCGTGGCGCGAGGCGCTGTGCCATGTAGGGCGGCAACTGGCCGGCTGGTGCCTCGAGGCCGGCTTTGCCGTCGAAATGGCCTATGTCGCAGCGCATTTCGGCGATTTCGCCCTGGCGCGCGCGCTGCTGCTGGCGGCGTTGGAGGCCGACCCTGACCACCCCGGCGCCCACTACTACCTGGCCGAGCTCGACGCGCTGACCGGCGCCATGCCGGATGCGCTGGCCCGGCTGCGGCACCTGCTGGCCATGCAGCCGGAACTCGCGGCGGCCCGCGAACTGCATGACAGGCTGGGCGAGACGCTGGCGCGCCGCGCCGCGCTGCCGTGGTGGGCGGCGGACGGCCTGCGCGATGCCGAGCTGAGCCTTGAGCCGCTCGGGGCCGAGCATGCCGTCGCGCTGCATTATCAGTACCGCGATCCGCAGATCGGCATGATGACGCGCCTGCCCGAGTTTGAGGCAGCGGCCGAATTTGTCGCTTGGCTGGCCGATCAAGCGGCCGATCCCGCACGCCAGGGCTACGCCATCGTGCTCGATCATGCCGGTGCGGTCGGTGTGATTTCCAGCCATTGGCGTGGCGATGCGGGCTACCTGCATTTCTGGCTGGGGCCGGATTGGCAGGGGCAGGGCCTGGCGCAGCGGGCCGTGCAACTGGTCCTGCGCAGCCTGCCAGCCGGCAAGGCGTTCTACACCTCGGCCTATCAGGACAACTACCGCTCGCTGCAGGTGCTGCAGCGCAGCGGCTTTGTGCCACTCGATTGCAGCGCCCAGGAACCGGACGAGGATCTGCGCTTCTACTGCTACCCCCATGGGGACGAACGGAGCCTGGCTTGCCTGCTCACCGGGCTAGATAGCCCGATCCAGCTCGATGACGCACAGATGCGTTCGAGCGAGATGGCAACCCGCACTTATGCAATGACGTAACGAGAGGAGATGGATCGTGGATAGCGAAAGCGGCAACAAGCGCGTTACCCGGCATCAGGAAAAGCTGAAAGTGCTGGAGGAGACCAATCGCGCCAAACTGCAAAGCACCAGTTTCAGCCACCAGGGCTTTGATACCACGTCGCTGATGCAAACGGCGCATCAGTCCAGCAAGCAAGGCAGCCTCGAGGATACGGTGCGCTGGCAGATGCACGGCCAGATCGCGTTGGGCGCGGTGCGTAGCGACCATGGTATTGGCAATGTCACGCCGAGCTTCACGCAGGATGCGCTCAATGCGCTGCGCAACAAGAAGGTGAGCGGCAACATCGTGCAGCAGGACTTGCGCATCAATCCGCAAAAAGGGGGTAGCTACGATGGCCACATGGTCACGGTATCGCGGGTGGTGAATCACGGCGATATCGCGGACGACAAGGAAATCGGCAACCCCAAGAGCCCCAACCCCTATAGCAGCGATGTCCAGTATGACCGGGCGCACCGGGCGCCTTTCAGCCTGACTGGCGCCGAGAGCAATACCTACAACACGGTCTGGGCGCCGCACTACCCCAATATCGCGGTCGATAGCCATATGGAGCGCAAGGCGCTCGACAAATTCAAGAAATATGGCGACAACAAGGTGTTCTACGTGGCGGCCGATTCCCACGATCGCTCGACCGTTGGCGTGGTGTACGACCGTGGCGATAATCCGGGAAAAAGCAAGAAAACGGGCTTGCAAAAAGAGCGCTTCAAGAGCGTGTTCGCCCAGTACGAACGCAAGTTCTAGGCGGCGGCGGTTACGCCCGGCAGCGTGTTCAGCGTCGCAACCGCACTGAAATGCTCGGCCCGTACACGGTGACATCGGTGAGCGGTGCTTCGCCCGGCTGGCCCAGCGGTTCGGTGCGCGGCAGCGGATCAGCTGCGCCCGGCTGGTTGTTGGGCGAAGTGGCGCCGCCGACCAGCTCGGCACGGGTCAGTTCGGATACCTGGTGGTAGAGGATGGTCTGGCTGCGCTGCGGTAGCGGCACGGTCTTGGCTGGTAGCGGCGGCTGGCGTGGCGAGCGCTCGGGCATGCCCCACTGCCGGTAGACCACGGCGCGGCGATCGTCCTCCAGCGGCTCGCTGCGTGCCAGCGCCGGCCGCCCGGCGCCATCGGGCCGGGTGACATGGACCTCATGGCTGCGATTGCGCAGGCCCAAGGGGTAGGGAAGGAAGAGGGAGCGTTGGCGCATAGCGCAGTATTTCTGTTCTGGCCTGCGAAGTGCAAGTCAGAAATCCGATTGGAGAAGCGAGGATGGATGCAAGCAAGAAAGCACCAGATGGCCCGAGAGGGGGTCGCGATGCGTCACCGATCGCGAAGCGTTTCAAGCGCATCGAGTTTGCCGGGCCCAACGTATCCCCGGTGACGCAGACCATTCCGGTCGTGGGCAAGGCATTGCGCGAGCAACTGGAGGAGGTGAGCGGCAAAACCCGCACCGGGACGCAACTGGCCACCATCTTTCCGGTCAAGTTCAGGAACGAAGGCACGCCGCAGGCGGAGATCTACCCGGTCAACGCGGTGTACCAGCTGAAAGAGCAGGTCCGCACCAACGACCAGCAGAAGTGGACCCAAGGCATGATGACCGGCTTCGGGCACGGCACCACGTGGGGGGAGATCCTGCCCACGACGCTGACGCCGGACTCCGCCACCAAGTACGGCCGTGCCATCAAGTCGGTCATGGGGGGGCCGGTCAAGACGTCCGATCTGGGTGACTACGTGGCGCCCGATACCCGAGAAGTCCATAAACGCAGTGGCGAAGTGGTCATCGAAAGGAATGCCCCGGGCAAGAAGCGTGAGTTGAACGAAGGGGCGGCCAAGAGCGAGGCTTTCCGTTTCATGTCGCCCGCGGTCACGTCTTTCGTCGAGGATCTCACCGGACGGCACGCCGCCAATACCCTCCACACCGGCTCCGCCGTGCGAGCAACATTCTTGCGGGCCAAGCTGGCACTGGGCAACGATGCATCCACCCGTACCGCCGACGACAATGCGATGCTGAGCGATTTCAAGGGCTATCTCAGCGGCCATCTGACCCAGTTGAAGAAGGACGGCGCCGCCAACCTCGCCGATATGGTCAGCGATGAGCACAAGCGCACGGGGGGGAGCGCCACTGCGGATAATTATCAGCAGACCACCGCCAACCTGCATCAAGAGCTGTTTCGCACCATCGACAATACCTTCGAGCGCAAGAAGGCCAAATTCGAGGCGAAGTGGCAGAAGTACACCGATGACAAGAAGATGGACCATGGTGCTGCCAGCGCCAGGATCGAGCAGAAGCTCGGGAAGTGGTGGGGCGAGCAGGCACGCACCAAAGCCGCAGTAGGTAATGCCGACCTGGATGCGTATCACGAGCACAAGTACGCGCGATATGGCATTGGACCGATAAAGTGAAGCGCAATGACCGCGTGCCCTTCAAGCTTCGCTTGAGGGGCGTGGAGATGGACGCAGGCCCCCCTTGGCACCCGGTTGATCACGTTGCAGCCTCGGGGCCTTCAGTTGCAGTGCCCGTCCGCTTGCATTCGCGCCGATACGCATTCACCGCGTCGTGCGCGGCCCGCGTGGTGATCGGCAGCCGGTAGCCTTGCAGCATCGATTGCACCAGCGTCAGCGCCTCCTGGTGCGTGATCAGGTGGCCTGCCGAGATCAGGATGGGCAGCGAGCGCGCCTTGCTCTTGAGCGCGGCGCCCAGCGTTTCGCCGGTTTTCGGGTCGAGGATGGGCGTGTGTTCGCCCGGTCGCTGCGGCGTTTGCCAGCGGCCATACAGATTGGACTTGGCCACGCCGACAGCAGGCAGATCCAATAGCACGCCCAGGTGCGCGGCGATGCCGAGCCGGCGTGGGTGGGTGATGCCCTGGCCGTCGACGAACAGCACGTCCGGCACCTGCCGCAGTTGCGCAAAGGCCTTGAGCAGCGCGGGGATCTCGCGGAACGACAAAAAGCCGGGCACATAGGGGAAGGCGGACTCGTGCACGGCGTACGCCGTTTCGAGCACGGTCAGCTCGGGGTAGCGGAACACCACCACGGCGGCGGAAAGCAGTGAGCCGTGCCATTCGGACGAGACATCGACTCCGGCCACATGGCGTACCGGGCCCGCCAGCGGCTGCAGCAACACCTGTTCGGCCAGGCGCCGTTGCAGCGCCGCGGCCTGTGCCAGCGGCATCACATAATCGTCTTCGAGCTGCGGCACATGCATGCGGGGCACTCCTGTGCGGGCCGGGTTCGCACCCTGGCCGGATGCGGTTGCAACCGGCGTGCCCGCTCAGTCGTCGCGCGTCAGCACGTCCAGCAGCTCGATCTCGAACACCAGGTTGGAGTGGGGCTTGATGTGGGCGCCGATCTGGCGCTCGCCGTAGGCAAGGTGGGCGGGAACGAACAGGCGGCGCTTGCCGCCCGCCTTCATGCCCAAGAGGCCGATATCCCAGCCCTTGATCACGCGGCCGGTGCCGATCACGCACTGGAACGGCTTGCCGCGGTGGTGCGAGGAATCGAACTCGGTGCCATCTTCCAGCGTACCGGTGTAGTGCGCGGTAATCAGCGCACCCTTGGCGATTTCTTTGCCCTCGCCAACGACGAGATCAGTGATTTGCAGCTCTTGACTCATGGCATTTCCCGTGCGGATAGGGTCGCGTCGGCGCTTTGCTAACAGCCGACAGGGGCGACAGTGTAGCCGAGGCGCTTCAGGCCCGGAATGACGAGGCACGTAGCTCGGCGAGCAGCCGTTCGATCTCGGCTTGTTTCTCGCCCAGCGCAGCCAGCCGCTCCGTCAATGCCGCCGAGACGGCGGCTGGACTGAGCAAGGCAGGATCCGCAGCGGCGGCCACCAGATCGACATCGCGTGCATGGGCAAGAAATTCGAGGATGGCGTTGACGAAGGCCGACTCGCGCGCCTCCATATCATCGGCGAGCTGGCGCAGCGCGACGAGCTCGTCGCTGCTGTGCAATGGCTTGATCTGCAGCAACGCGTCTTGCGCCAGGTGCAGTTCTTCGCAGATGCCCGATTCGTTGCAGGCGCGGCGCAGGAAATCGGTGTCGAGCAATCGCTGCAGCTCGGTGAAATAGGCGTTGCCATCGTGTTCCAGCCGACGCAGCCGATGCACGCCGGTTTCCAGCTGCAAGGTGATTTCGCGCAGCGACGAAGCCAGCGCGCGCATGGCGGTGCGGATGCCGCGCAGCGCCGTGTCGTGGTTGTCGCGCCCCGCTTGTACCCGCTTGAAGCAATAGGCGATCGCTTCCTTCCAAACATCGTCGATGAGGAACATGTGGCACTCCTTCTGCGGGTGATACGCCCTTCAGGCAAACAGGGCCGAACGCTGGCTGGATGGGGGCAGGCGCAGCGCTGCTGCGCGCCTTGACCAAGCCGGGTGCGAGCACCCGGCGAGCGATCCGTACAGATTGGCATGGCGAATGAACTCACGCTCGAAGAGGGCGGCCCGATGGCTGACCAGCGTTGGCGCGGCCATGGTGCCCAATGGCTGATCGAGCACTTGCCCATAGAGAAAAGCCAACGTGTTCAACGCCTGGGACTGCGTCGACGCTGACACCCGACGAGCCACTGCCAAGTGGTTCAAGAACACTTCGACTTCGGTGGTGCCCAGCGTGGCGGGATGCTGCTTGCCGTGGAAGTCGATGAACTGACGAATCGAGTATCGGTACGCCTGCTCAGTCTTGCGACTGAAATGCCTGCGTCGGCATACAGTGTAGACCTGATCGAGCAGACGAGGCTTAGTCGGAAGTACTCCCCATAACGTTACTCCTTAGCAACATGAAAAAAGCGAACAGTATGCACATGGTGCGTAAGGTACGTCATGCTCGTATGATTGACGCGCATATACGGACGGAGTTGGTATGAATTTAATATATATCAGGGACTTGTGCTGAATTTTAGGCGTCCGTATTATTGATAATGTACTGACGGAGCTGTCAGCCTATTAACTGTTAGGCACAATTAGCCAAGCACCTTTTCATCGGAATTGGAGTGACTCTTGAAGGCTGGGATTGCAATCACGCTTGAGTATCGACATGACCACATCGAAGATGCCGTATTGCGCTATTCGAGTCGAGAATGCAGCGTCTTTCTGGTGGTCGATGGACAAGAAGACGTCTGGTCTTTTGTCAAAATCACTTTCGATGGTGCTCTTTGCGCAAGAAGCGCCCGAACTGATTGCAGTCCCGCGATTGGCATCTATCCCCAGGAATCAGGAAAGAGTTTTATTGTTGAGCTCACAGATTCTTCGTGGCCGGTTGAGGCTAACAAAATGTATGTCTACCAAGATTCGCCTCTGAAGCCGCTCGGCAGGCACTTTGTGGTTTCCAATCACGATGTCTTCTACGAAATTCTTGCCGATTCATTTCAAGAGCAACTCATAGAGCCGGCGCATCCAGAGTACGGTCATGTCAAAAGCTATTTCCAATAGTTCATCAGTGCCTAACAACTCCGTCGAGAGGGACCGCCTGCAAGCTGTGCTTGCAGGTTCCCTTCGCGGCTTCGCCGCTACGGCGGCCCCTCACGTCAAACGTTGGGCCTCAAGAGACATACTGTGGGCGAACTAACCAATCTTAAATCCGCAATGGCAGCAAGAGATCCCGTAGCCCTTAATAGGCTGCTGCTCGATGATTCCCACGAGTTTCACGAAGACATAGTCTTCGCGCTCGGCCTGATTGGTGATCCCCGCTCAGTTGACGCCATAGCTCAAGCGGTGCTCGTTCCATTTGACCATTTGGTCGAATGGGGCAATCTGCATGAGTTTCAGCGCAAATGTGCCTATGCACTAGCCCGCATCGGTACTCCAGAAGCACGTACTGCGCATGAGTCGCTTGCTAAAAAGTCGGGCCCATTTCTAAAGGAATATGGAGAAGAGGGACTACAGCATTGGCCACTTAAGTTTGGAGGCGGGAAGAATTGAGGCCCAACCCTTCGGTCAACGTGACGGCCCAAAGCTGCGCTTTGGGTTCCCTCCATGCCTGCGGTATTCCGGCCGCACGTTACCTCCAACATTAAGTGTCTCACATGAGTCCAGAGTCGCGAAAAGCCTCCTCAGAATCGAAACTTCGAGCGCTCGGAATTCCGATCAACGAACACCTTCCGCTTATTGAAACGGAGGAAGAGACAAAGGTTCGCTCAAGAGATGAAGTTTTTCATAGGCTGCTCGCACTATGGGCGGTAGTAGGCAAGGCATTTCTTGGTTCAGGGTCGCACTTCGCCGGCTACATCGCCGAACAAGGCATGCAGGATTGGCTGTCCGGTCAAGAACGCGACTTTCTTTTTTCCAAAGAAGCTTCCGAGAGAGATCAGATTCATTTCTCTTGGCAACTTGAAGCCTTCTTCTTCATCGCTTGGGCGGCCGGGCTAGTTGAGGCAAGCGAGATACCGACAGAAGAGTCAAGCGTCCAGTCAATTCTTGGTCTTTTTCCTCAAGAGAATGAGGCTCCAGACATCCTAAGAGGCTCAATTTGTATTCGTTCGAAATCCGATATTCTTGATCGTGCAGACCTGATGTATAGGCTTCATTGGGCGGTAAGAAACGCGCATCTCACTGGGTCAGCAACACCAAAAGGCATCAACGGGGGTGTCGTCCAAGAGTGGCATCGTGCAGTCAATTGGATGACCTGCTACGGAGAAGAGAATGACTGGGATCAAGTTGGCACAGACACCTAACCCTTTCATCGAGAGGACGCTGCCCGGCAAGCCGGCCAGCGCCTCTCATATCAAACGTTAGGTAGCACGAATTCTGCCAGCGAGCGCATATGGGGAGAGTTTGATGAAGCGCGTTTTCTTTGGAGTGATTTGTTTCGTTGTGTTCGCCTTCGGTGGCTTGGTTGTAGGAGGAGCAATAGCTGGAGCTATTGCTGGTTCCAAGGTAAAGGCCGTGGGCTTGGCGGACGGTTTCGCAAAGGGCGAGCAAGTTGGTTATGCGGCAGGAGCAGAGTTCGGCCAGAAGTACGGAGGTATCGTGCTAATCGGTGCGCTTGTCCTGTCGGTTATTGGTACTGCCACAGGCTTCCTGCCGGGAACCAAGAGGAAGCCGTCGAAGTAGAGTGGCTAACGGCTCTTTCTCCAGCATGGCGTGTGACGCGCCGCTTAACCCCTCCATCGAGCGACCCCACAACAGCGGGGTGCGGTGGTGCGCTTCGGCAACACAGAGAGCGCCGTTGCGGTCCGCTCATTTCGAACGTTAGAGCCTGCAATACGACGCTAAGCCGACATTGATTAGCCGGACAAGAGCTTCTGCTTTGGCCGAGTTACCGAAGTAGCGCAACGGCCGATTTTGGAGCGAAATTGCCGTTCAAGTGACGGCAGTTTATGAAGTCGAGTTTCCGTTCTTGGCCGAAACGAGCTGGTCGCCAGATCACACGCCAGCCAGTCCGGTTCACGGTGGGCAATACGCCCGCCCGCCAGACCGGCGCTGGAGGCGCGCGCTGACCCAAGCCTTGGGTGGCACCGCGCTCCGGCTGATATCGGCCGACAGGATTTCGCGGCCCTGCAGTTGAGTGGTGCAGGGCAACCGCCCGGTTCATGCTCGGCTCTGGAGCGCGAGCGGATCAGGCTTTCTTGGCGGGGGCCGGCAGCATGATCACCGGTAGCGCGCCATCCAGGTTCAGCGTGCGTGCGATGGGTTGTCGCGCGGTGCGCGCGGCATCGACATCGCCGTACTTGCCGACGGCGACGACAAACCAGCGGGTGCCGTCTGTTTCCACCGATTCGAACAGCGCCACCGCCAGTCGGGCATCGCGCGCAGCGGCGGCCAGCGCCTGTGCTGGGTCGGCGGTACTGAATTGCCCCGCGAGCAGCGCGTAGTCGGCCTTGTCCGGCAGCGGTGCCGGCAGGTTCAGCGCCTGCGCATCCACTTCGGGGATGTCGCTCGCCGCCTTGGCGGCAGGAGCTGCGGCTTGGCCGCTTAACGGGGCGGCAGCCTTGGTCGCGCTGGGGGCCACACCCGGAATGCGGTTGGCCGCGCGTTCCACACCCGCCTTGATCGACGTCGGCGCCAGCGTTCCGGCGGCGAACATCAGCGCGCCAAACAGCAGCACGAGTACGACGAACAGCAACTTCTTCATGGCGAGTGTTTCGCAAGGATCGTGGCGAGAACCCGTTTATAGCACGGCGTCATGGCGCGGCGGAGGGCGGACATCGTGTGACACTGCTGATACGCGTTCAGTGCACGGTTTTGCATGTTTTCACCCTGGCCTGACTCCGCCTGGAACCAGGCGAGTGTCACATTGGCAGCACGAGTTGTCACAGGCGATACGACTCATGTCGCAAGCATTGTCACATCCGCCGTTGATCGCGCCTGGAAGCTTTGCATGACGCTTGCAAAATCCTTGTAAAACAAAAGGAAAAAGTCAGTTTTTGCAAGTTGGCACGAGGGTTGCTGTAAACCGCTGACGGTCAGCCTCAGGGCTGTCCATCACCGGGAGCGGACATGGGCGGATTTGCCAGCATATCGGCGGCGGGGCGCAGCATCCAGCGGCTGCTGCAGATTCGCTTTGCCGAGCAGCAACCACTGGCCACGGCCACCAGCGTGGCGATCGCGCGCACCGAGGATCTGGACAGCAACAACATCGGCAACCTGGTGCAACGGCCCGCGCTGACGCTGTTCCTGTATCGGGTGGACTTCAACAAGACCATGCGTGCCGCGTGGTCCGCCGTCGGCGCCGCCGATGGCCGCTCGCACCTGGCGCTGGATCTGCATTTCCTGCTGACTGCCTGGGCCGATGCCGCCGAGAACGAGCATCGCATCCTGGGCCGCGCCATGCAGGTGATCGAGGATACCCCTATCGTTTCCGGGCCCTTGCTGGCTGGCGCCGGCGACTGGTCGCCCACCGAGGCGTTGCACCTGTTGCTGGAGGAGGTCGATACCGAGTCGTTGATGCGCATCTTCGATTCGCTGCCCATCGATTACCGGCTGTCCGTGCCCTATATCGCCCGCGTGGTCTGCATCGATGGCGCGCCCGCCACGCGCGAACCCGATGTCGTCACCGCCACCATCGGCGCGAAGCCGGAGCTGGCGACATGAACGCGCCCGCCGGTTTCGTCGCCCAGACCCGGCGCCTTGCCGTCGGCATCGAGCTGATGGATGCGGCCAGCGCGCAGCCGGTGCTGATGCCCATCCACATTGGCCTGGACGAAGTGACGGCGCCGCGTCGACCGCCGCTACGCCGCCTGCCCAGCAATCGCTATGCGCTGCTCTACCGCGACGATCTAGCTAGCGCCCCGCAGCCCTTGGTGCTGCGGGTGTCGGCCACGCCGGATGGCCGTTACTCGCTGCCCTACGCGCACCGCGGTTTCGTGCCGCGGCGGCTGGCGCTGACACTGCCCACGCTCGCCAACGCCGAGGCGGCACCGCCGGCCGATCGCACATTGCGGCCCTGGTTGTTTCCGGCTGCGGCCTATCCGCTTTCCAACACCGCCACGGGCCTTAGGGCGCACGTATTCCGCAACGCGGCGGGTGATGTGCCGCGCCGCGCCGCGCGCTGGGTACGGGTAATCGCCAGCATTCCGGCGGCGCAGGCCGATCTGGACCTGGCCAACATCATTGCGCGCGGCGCGGGCGACGATCGCGGTGAGTTTCTGCTGCTGCTGCCGCCCGCCGCATCGCAGCCGGGCACGCAGCCCACGATGCAGGTGCGTATCACCGTGTTCGCGGGGGCCGAGGCCGATCCGCCCGATCCGGATCTGCCGGCGCGCGATCCGCTGTGGGATGTGCCGCTGGAAACGCCGGCAAGCTGGGCGGCGAGCGATGGGGTGCTGACGGGCGCGACGCTGCCGGTGGGTTATGCCGCGGTAGCCAGCCGCGTGGTGGCGTTGCGCCTGGGCCTGTTGGCCCGGGGCATTGCCGATTTCGAGTTCTAGCGGGCAGGGGAGCGACATCATGATAGGGCTGGCTGGGCGTTTTACCGATGCGGACGGGGTGACGCGCGACAAGAAGGGGTGCTGGGTGTTTCGCAACACCACCGGTATCACGATCGCCGACATGCAGATCTCGACCGACCTGCACACCGGCAACGTACCCGACATCCGCCGGCTGGTGGTTCAGCAATTAAATCCCCAGGGCCAGCCGACCACGCGGGTGGCCGACGCCTCGTTCAGCGACCAGACCACCGTTCATTTCGATTTCAACCCGCCGCTGGCCAAGGGCGCACCGTTCACCGTGGCGATCGAATTCGACGAGGATTTTGCCGCCAACCAGAAGATCGAGTTCCGGCCGACCATGGCCGGCGGCGGCGCCATCAATGGGGGCGCCACCGACCCGAAGGCCGCCAGCGGCCTTGCCGTCGCCGAGAGCGGCGAGGGGGGCGGGGCACTCGACGAGTCCGGCATCGATGCGGCCGGGCTCGATCGCGAGAAGGTGCTGCGCATCCTCTACATCATCGCCCGCATCCTCACCCTCATCCTGCGACCCCGTCCGCCAGCGCCCACACCGGCGCCCGTACCGGTTCCCAGCCCCAAACCGACGTCTACCGGCTCGACCGAGCTCGACGAGCTGTTACGTGAACTGCGCGAACTGGTGCCCGCGCAAATGCAGCCCAAGACCGATTCCCTGCTCGATGCACTGGGCGGCCTGCTGTTCCATCCGCGTTAGAGCCTAGGGCTCTTAAAGTCCCACCCGTGACGGCCGCAAGCCGTGTTGTGCGTAAAGGAGAAAGCGATGCCTGAATATCTTGCCCCCGGCGTCTACGTCGAAGAGGTCAGCTTCCGCGCCAAGTCGCTGGAAGGCGTGCCGACGTCCACCACCGGTTTCGCTGGCTACACCCGCTATGGGCCGGTGTACTACCCCGGCGCCCCCAAAGCGAGCGACCCCCGCCTCATTACCAGCTTTACCGAGTTCGAGCGCGTGTATGGCGGGCTGGAAGATGTCGCGCCCGGGGGGGACGAGCGCACCAACTACCTCGCGCATGCGGCGCGGGCCTTCTTCCAGAACGGTGGCCGGCGGCTCTATATCTCGCGCGTCTACGTGCAGAGCAATGACGGCATCGATGTCGGCGGTGAGTTCACCTACGACGGCTGTGCCAGCCGCGACGTGACGGTCCTGGCCGGCGTGGTCACCACCTGGCGCGCCCGCTGGCCGGGCCGTGCGGGCGAAGTGCATGTACGGACCGAGATCGCGCGCAGCAAGAACCTCGCCTTCGTCGACGGCGATGGTGACGTGCAGGTCAAACGTGCCAAGGCCGGCGCCGTGATCGAGATCGTGCTGGCGGGCGATCCCATCCCGGTGGGCAATGCGCCGCTGGTCGATACCGCGCTGCGCGTGGTGTCGGTCGATCTGGAGGGCAAGCAGACCTTTACCGATCGCGACGGCAACGTGGTCGATATTCCGGCGGGCGCCGCTGCGCAGCTCATCGAAGGCCGCGTCATCGTGGCGGTGGACGACGAGCGCCTCGATGTGGCCAACGAACTGGGCTTCTCGCCGCTGCAAAAACGCTACATCGGCAAGATCCTGCAAAAGGACGATCCCGAGGACGAGAACAGCACCGTCTGGCTGGAGTGGGATCCGGAGCAGGGCGGCATCGCCGTGCCCGGTTTCGTCGCGGCGCGCCTTGCTATCGCGCTGCAGGCCAATGCCACGCCGCGTCTCGATGGCGGCACCGAGGGTGACACCTTGGTGGCCAGCGATCTGGCTGGCGAGCCGGCCGATCCGGACAACGTCGAGGTCAAGGCGACCGGCCTTGAGGCGCTGGCCGAGATCGACGACATCGCCATCGTTGCGCTGCCCGATGCGATTGCACTCGGCACCGCGGACGACGTGGCCGCAGGCGCCGACGCGCTGATCGCCCACGCCACCAACTGCCGCTACCGCATCGCCGTGGTCGATGCGCCCGAAGGCTCGTCGCTGAACGAGGTGCGCGACTTCCGCGGCCGCTTCGACAGCAAGTACGCCGCGCTCTACCACCCGTGGATCGAGATCCTCGATCCGAACGAGCGGCCCAGCCAGGGCGCGCCGCAGCGCCGGCTGCTGTTGCCGCCGTCGGGCTTCGTCACCGGCATCTACGCGCGTAGCGACATCGAGCGTGGCGTGCACAAGGCGCCGGCTAACGAGGTGGTGCTGGGCCTGACGCGCTTCGAGGCCAACATCAACAAGCCACGCCAGGACGTGCTCAACCCCGAGGGCATCAACGCGCTGCGCTTCTTCGAGGGCCGCGGCAGCCGGGTATGGGGCGCGCGCACCATGAGCTCGGACCCGGAATGGAAATACGTCAACGTGCGCCGGCTCTTCATCTACCTGGAGCACAGCATCGACAAGGGCAGCCAGTGGGCGGTGTTCGAGCCCAACAACGAGCGGCTGTGGGCCAACGTGCGGCGCATGGTCGAGGACTTCCTCTACATCATGTGGCGCGATGGCGCGCTGCTTGGCGCCAAGCCCGAGGAGGCCTACTTCGTGCGCTGCGATCGCACCACGATGGCGCAGAACGACCTCGATAACGGTCGGTTGATCTGCCTTGTCGGCGTCGCGCCAGTGAAGCCCGCCGAGTTCGTCATCTTCCGCGTCGGCCAGTGGACCGCGGACGCGAAGCAATAGGAGACCTGAGTCATGGCTACGTTCCGCAACAACCCCTACGGCGCCTTCAACTACCTGGTCTCGCTCGGCGGCAGCGACGAGGCCAGCGTGGTCGGCGGCTTTTCCGATGTCAGCGGTCTTGGCTCCGAGATCAATTATTCGGAATACCGCAACGGCAACGAGCCGGTGAACACGGTGCGCAAGATCGCCAACACCTTTAAGAACGACGACGTGACCTTGAAGCGTGGCCTCTTGGGCTCGCTCGATTTGTTCGAGTGGTACAAGCGCGTGCGCGAGGGCGAGTACGAGCCGCGCACGGTGACGATTACGCTGCTCGACGAGGCGCGCCAGCCGGTGGCCACCTTCTCGCTACGCAATGCCCAGATCAAGAAGTGGACCGGCCCGACGCTGGCTGCCAAGGGCGGCGGCGAGGTGGCCATGGAAGAAATCCAGCTGGCGCACGAGGGCATCGAGTACGCCTAACGCGGTGGGCCGGCGGTGAGCGCAGGTGTTGCATGTTGCGCCGTTCCTGGCGGGATTGGGTTCCGACTCGACCCCGTCTGGAATGGGGCGCTGCCGGCCCGGCCCCACATTGTCTTAGGCGGCGGGATATCGCGCCGGCGGGTGCCTGGCATCTGCCTTGGCGCGTGGGCGGGGCGTGTCGCCCGGTGAGGGCGGGTGCCGCAGGTCTGCAACAGCAAGGGGTGATGAGGTGAAGCGCATTCTGAGCATCGACGGTGGCGGCATCCGCAGTTTGATCCCGGCGCTGGTGCTGGCCGAGATCGAAACCCATACCGGCAAGTCGGCCGCGCAAGCGTTCGATCTGATCGCCGGCACTTCCACCTGCGGCACTCTGGCGCCTGGATTCGCCATCGGCGATGGCAATTGCTGGTCGCGCAACATCGCCCCCGCGCTCGCCGACGGCGGCTACGTCAGGCTGCAAACCAGCCTCACCGAAGCGTCAGGCGATATGGACAACGCCAGCAACGGCAATATCCAGCCGCTGCGCGGCGAGGCGAAGAAACTGATCTGCACGCACGAGCCCGAGCTAGAGGCCGCGTGTGTGGCTGGTTTTCGGAGTAAGCACCATGCCAGCGCTTGACGCCGTCCTCGATCGCATTGCCCGTGGCGCCCCCGGGGTCTACACGCTGCCGGCCGAACCGGTGCGCCGGCTCACCGGCGAGCGGCTCGATGTATGCGCCTTCGTCGGCGTGGCGCCGCGCGGGCCATGCCGGGTGCCATTGACCGACGAATCTGCCGCGCACGCCGCAGACTGGACCATGTGCGATCCGGATCGGCCCCGCCTGCGCAGCGTGGCCGTGCCGGTCGAGCGCTTTGACGAGTACCGTGCGCTGTTCGGCGGCTTCGAAGGCCCGGGACTGTTGCCCTACGCGGTGGCGAGCTTCTTCGAGCAGGGCGGGGCGCGCGCCTACATCGTGCGCGTGGTGCACGACTATGCCGGCCCCGATGATGCGGGTGGCGTGGCCACCGGCGAGCTCGTCGGCCTTGCCGCGCCGCTCACGTTTGCCGCGCGCAACGAAGGCGGCTGGGGCAATGCGCTTGCGCTGGAACTCACGTTCCGCACGTCCCCCTTCCAGGCGACGGCGCTGAGCGACAGCACGCTGCGTCTGGCGAGCGGCAGCGATACCGTCGCCGGCACCTTGCTGCGCCTGCGATTGTCCGACGGCACCCGCCACCTGCGCTGGGTGAATGAAGTCGCCACCGTGGGTGATGCGCAGCAGCCGCGCCGCTACCGGGTCGCGACCTTGTCCGCGGCCTTGCCGGGCGCCGATGGCGATCCTTTCCTGCCGGCACATCTCGTGGGCATCGAGCGGGTGGAGGGCGAGCTTGCCATCACCGACGGTGCAGGCCGCAGCGAGCGCCTGGTGGCGCTCGGCCTGTCGGTCGCGCATCCGCGCTGGCTGGCCACCATCGTTGCCCAGCAATCGACGCTGGTCTGGCCCGGCTGGGATTGGGCTGGCGGCCAGATCATGCCGGCGGATACCACGCTGCCGCCGGGCACGAGCGAGGCGTTCAGCGGCGGAGAGGATAGATGGGCCGATCTGGTTCATGCCGATTTCTTCGATCCGGCGTGGGATCCGCTCGCCGACGAGGCACGCTTTGCCGGCCTCTACGCGCTGTACCGCATCGCCGATGTCACCCAGGTCTGCGTACCCGATCTTTACCAGCCGCGCGCCTTGCCGCCGGTCGATACCGTGTTCGAGGAATCGCTCGCCGGCCCCGAGTTCGCCGATTGCCTGGTGTTGCCCCCACCGCCCGAGCAGGATGACCTGACCGATGCGCTGGCGGGCCTCGTGCTCGATCCCGCCCTGCCGGGCGATCTGGCCCAGATCATCGTGCTGCAGCAGCAACTCGTCGAGTTTGCGATGACCACGCGCGAGCATATCGCCCTCATCGACGTGCCGCCGGGGCTGACGCCGCCGCAAATCCTGGTGTGGCGCAGCCATTTCGATACCGCCTACGCCGCCGCCTATCACCCGTGGCTGTCGGTGGCGCGCAGCGACGATGCGCGCGACGCGCTGGTGCGGGTGCCGCCCTCGGCCGCGGCCGCTGGCGTGATCGCCGCGCGCGAGCTGCGTTTCGGCGTGCAGGTAGGGCCGGCGAACGAGGTGGTCTTGCAAGCCGTCAAGGTCGATACCCGCGTCGTGCCGCAGGACCACGCCACGCTGCATCAGGCGCATATCAACGTATTTCTGCAGGAGCCGGCCGGGATCACGCTGGCGGCGGCGCGCACGCTTTCCACCGAGGCGGAGTGGCGTCAGCTGTCGGTGCGGCGGCTGATGCTGATGTTGCGCCGGGTACTCGACCGCCAGATGCAGTGGGCGGTGTTCGAACCCAATGGCGCCGCCTTGCGCGCCGAGCTGATCCACCTCGTCACCACCTTGCTGCGCCGGCTCTACCGGCTGGGGGCATTGCGCGGCGCGACCGAGGCGCAGGCCTTCTTCGTGCATTGCGACGATGTGCTCAACCCGCCTTATCGCGTCGACAACGGCGAGCTCCTGATGGAGATCGGCGTGTGCCCGGCCGAGCCGCTGGAATTCATCGTGCTGCGGCTCACGCGCGACGGCGACGGCACGCTGACCCTGGAGGATTGAGCAGATGGCCGACGATCTGCTGTTCATGCGCACCTACCGCTTCCGCGTGCGCTTCTCGCCCAGCCCCGAGGTGGCAGCTGGCGCCGTGCCTGCGCCGGACAGCGGCGGGCTTGAGCCCGCGCTCGATACGCCGCCCGAGGACACGGGTGGCGATGAAATCCGCGCCCCCGACGGCGCCTTCCAGGAAATCAGCGGGCTCGAAGTCAGCATGGATGTCGCCGACTACAACGAGGGCGGCCGCAACGACGGCGTGATCCGCCGCGCCGGGCGCGCGCGCTACAGCCCCATCACGATGAAGCGCGGCATGTTCCACCCCGACGGTGACGAGCTGCAGAAGGAGTTGTGGCAGTGGTTGCAGGCGGTGGTGTCCGGCCGGCGCCCCATTCCGCGCTTTGACGGCGTGATCGAGGTGCTGGCGGCCAACGGTGACGACGTGGTCGCCACCTGGAGCTTCGAGCGCGCGCTGCCGCTCAAGGTGCGCGGCCCCGAACTCAACGCCAAGACCGGCGAAATCGCGATCGAAGAGCTGCAGATCGCCCACGAAGGCCTGAGGCTGGAGTAGCGCCATGGAACTGAAGAAGGCCTTTCTCGTCGAGATTTCCACCGGTGAAAACGCCCGCGAAATGGGCGATCGCATCCCGGTGCAGTTCAACCCGACCTCGATGCGCATGGCGATCGCCAACCGCAGCGAAGGCGGCCAGCAGAGCGGGCGCCAGTCGCGCCAGTATGTCGGTACCGGCTCGACCACACTGACGCTGGAACTGGTGTTCGACAGTGCCGACGAAGGCGACAGCGACAACCCGGTGCCGGTGTTCGAGCGCACCCGCAAGATCGAATACTTCATCAAGCCCAAGGAAGGCGAGGAGTTGCCGCCGCGCGTGCGCTTCGAATGGGCGCAGTTGCAGATCGATGGCGTGGTCGAGAGCTTCAACCTCGATCTTGATCACTTCGCTGCCGACGGCACGCCACTGCGCGCCAAGGTCGGGCTGACCATCAAGGCGCAGGACCCCACCTACCAGTTCCGTCGCAGCGGCCCCGGTGCTACCGATACCGCCGGCGCACCGGCACCGGGCGCCGCCACCCCCGATCTGCCGGGCTTGGGTGGCTTGGGCGCGCTGAATGACGCGCTGGGCCGGCTCGCCAACAACCCGATCGCCAATGCATTGTCCGCCGCCAATGCGGCCATCTCGGACGTGAACGCCACCATCGCCCGCGCGCTCGATGGCGAGAGCCTGGCGCAGTTCGCGCAGCGGCAGGGGCTTGATCCCACCGCATGGCGCGCGCTGGCGGCCGGCGTCGCTGATCCGCTACGGCTGACCGCCGGCGCCGAGATTGGCCTTGCTGCCGTCGCCGGCCCCGGTCTTGCCGCGCAAGGCGTTGCCACGGCGGCCACCGATACCGTCGCGCGGCTGGGGCTTTCCGCCACCGGCAACGACGTGCGCGCCGTACTGGCGCAGGGTACGGCGCTGGCGCAGGCGGGCGGCGTCGGCGCCGGGCTGGAAACGCTGAAGACCGATGTCGCGGGGCAGGGCAACCGCTCGGCCCGGCAGGCGTTCGCCGGCACCGCGGTGCAGCTGCCGCCGCAGGGCAATGCCATCGCTGAGCTGGCTGCCAGCAGCGGCCAGCGCAACCAGGTGTTCAGCCAGCGCGCCGATCCGCGCGCGACCACGTTCGGTGCCAACGTACCGCTGCGTGACCGGGTGGGCGGGGCGGTTGAAACGCGCGCCAACCTTTTGACCGGTCAGGCTGCACAGCGCAGCGACAGCCTGCCGCCTGTTTCGACCAACCCCACCCAGCCCGCATGGCAGGCGTTGCCGCAGGGCGCGCCAGCCGGCAGTGGTGCGCATCGCCCCGGTCAGCCCGGCGATTGCGGCTGCGGCTGCCATTGAAAGGAGAGCGTCATGCCGGTCTACATCGATGAAGTCGATAGCCAGGTCTCGGTGCAGGGGGGCTCAGGCAACGCCAAGCCCGTGCAGTCGTGGCAACAGACGGAAGCCTGGCGCCGCGAGGCCGAATGCGCCGCCGAGGACGCTGCGCGCACGGCGGCCTGGGGCAGCGACGACTAGCGAGCGAAACCGATCATGCCCCTCGTCCTCTTCCAGGCCAACACGCCCACCTTCACCGTCGATGGCTCGCGCCAGGCGGCGCTGTCGCTCGATCTCAAGCGCCTCGAGATCGACGAGGACGGGCAGGGCATGAAGCGGCTGGTCGCGCGTTTCAATGCCTGGGGGCCGCAGGAGGGCGAGGACGGCGAGACGCTGCTCTATCTCGACGGTCGCGTCTTCGATTTCGGCAAGCGGCTGGAGGTGGCGCTGGGCCCCGAGGGCAGCGCCTGCACGGTGTTCGACGGCAAGATCAGCGCGATCGAAGCCTGCTACCGCGAAGGCGTGGAACCCGAGGCACTGATCTATGCCGAGGATGCGCTGGCCGTGCTGCGCTTCACCCATCGCAGCAAGACTTGGGAAAACGTCTCCGACGCCGATATCGCCCGCGCCATCGCCGGCGAGCATAGCCTCACCCCGGATGTCGATTGCGACGGCCCGACCTACGCCGTGGTGCAGCAGTTCAACCAGAGCGATCTGGCGTTCCTGCGCGAGCGTGCCCGGCTGGTGGCCGCCGACGTGTGGGTGGCGGACGGCAAGCTCGGTTTCAAGACGCGCGACAAGCGCGATGGCACCGAGGTCGAGCTGGTGAATGGCGCCGACATCCTGCAACTCGATATCCGCGCCGATCTCGCGCACCAGCGTGCCAGCGTGCATGTGACCGGTTACGACGTCACCGCGCGTGACGGGATCGACGAGGAAGCCTCCGACACCGCCGTGCGCGGCGAGTCCCCGCAAGGGCGGCTCGGTAGCGAGGCGCTGGCCGGGCTGGGCGACTACCCAAGCACCCGCACCCGCGAGGTACCGCTCGATGCCGAAGCGGCACGCGCCTGGAGCCGCGCCGAAATGCTACGCCGCGCGCGGCGTTTCGTGCACGTGCGCGGAGTGACCAACGGCACGCCGCAACTGGCGGTGGGCAGCAAGGTGAACCTGCAACGCGTGGCGCCGCCGTTTGCCGGTGCCGGTTACTACGTGACGCGGGTGCGTCACAGCTACGACCTCGTCGACGGCCATCGCACGCTGTTCGAGGCCGAACGCGCCACGCTGGAGGCCGCATGATCGATTTCGATCGCTACGACGGCGGCTTTCCCGGCAGGCGGCTATTCGGGCTCTATCCGGCCATCGTTCTCGACATCGTCGACCCGGACAACGTCGGCCGCATCCAGGTCAGCTTCCCCTGGCTGGGCGACGCTGGCGCCGACGTGAAGGCCTGGGCGCGACTGGTCACGCTGTATGCCGACGACGATCAGGGCTGGGAAATCCTGCCCTCGGTCGATACCGAGGTCATCGTGGCCTTCGAGGCCGGCGTGCTGGAGCGGCCATATATCGTTGGCGCGGTGTGGAACGGCAAGGAGGCGCTGCCCGAGGCGGCGCAGGCGGCCAACAACAAGCGGCTCTTGAAGACGCGCAGCGGCAGCCTGCTGGAGTTCGACGACACCGACGGCGCGGCCAAGGTGACCGTGTCGATGCAAAGCGGCCACCAGCTGGTGCTGGACGATGCGGCGCAGCAGGTGACGCTGCAGCACTCGAACGGCTGCAAGATCGAGATGAATATCGCCGGCCAGGTGACGATCACCGCCAATGCCACGGTCGAGGTCAACGCCAGTGCGGTGAACGTGCATGCGCCGATGGTGACCTGCGACGGCACCGTGGTGTGCCAGACGCTGATCACCCAATCGGTCGTCTCGCCGAGCTATACCCCGGGAGCGGGCAACGTATGGTAGCCGCCGCCCACCACCCCTGGCTGATCACCGCGCCCTGGTACCGCTGGGACAAGGCGGGTGTGCCCGCGTCCGGCAAGCAGCACCTGCAGCCGACCATCCAGAAGTTCGCCTCCGACGATTTCGTCAACGAATTCATTGGCGATCCGCAGCACTCGCTGGTGTTCGACAATGACGATGTCGTTTACAACATCGACTACGTCGCCGTGACCCAGGGCCGCTTGCCCGGCCGGCTGGCCGCCTTCTTTCCCACTCGCGCCGATGGCTCGCCGGCACAGCCGGGCGACGCGCCGACCGACCTGCGCCAGACCAAGCTCGTGCCGACCAGCACGCGCAAGCTGTTCCTGCCTGCGCATGCGCGGCATTACCTGGTGGTGTGCGAGCTGCATTGCGATACGCACGGCCTGCCCTCCGTCCCCGCGGGCGAAATCTGCCAGGCCGGCTTCGTGGTGCGGCGGCGGCGCCTCGCCGTGCCGCAGGCGCTCTCCAGCGAGGGCACGCGACTGTTGCGCGATCTGATCGCGGCGCAGGCGGTGCTGGCCGATCTCGATGAAACCATTCCGGTGCGGCCGGGTGCCGCCAAGCAGCGCGCGGCGCGCAACGCGCGGCTGAAGGCACGCGGCGAGTTCGATGCCAAGCGTCAGGCCGCCTTCGACAAGGTGGGTGAGCAACGCCAGGCGATCGCCGATTGGCAGCTGGCGCACGGCATCGAGAATTACGTCGAGGGCTGGATCCCCGGCACACACAAGGGCGTGGGCAACTGGCGCGTCGTCGAGGAGGCGCCACAGCAGCTCGAGGAGGCGTGGTTCCCGCTGTACCGGGTGTTTGCCGATCCCAAGATCGCCGACCATTCGGCACGGGGCCGGGCGCTGTTTTTCGGCGTGATCCCGACCTCGGCGTTCGAGACCACCAATGCAGGCGACGCGCGCTTCGACGATCGCAGCCTGTATGAGATCCGCACCTTCTTCCGCCGCCACGATTGCTGCTGCCCGATGGCCGGGCTCAATGCGCGCGCGCCCGATTGCGACGGGCTGCTGACCTGGAGCGAGGCGACGCAGCCCTACCGGCTGGCGCCGCAGTTCGATACCGTCGGCAGCGCCAACCGGCCGGTCACCATCCAGATGCCCAACCTCGCCGAGCTCGCGGCACAGGCGCTGGCGCGGCCGATCGGCCAGCTCTCGCCGATCAAGTTCGTGCAGCCGCAGGCGCTGACGCCGCAGGTGGAAGCGGGCGCCGTCACCGGCGGCAGCATGGGGCCGGGGCAGATCTGCCATTTCTCGATCCCACTGATCACCATCATCGCGCTGTTCGTGCTCAGCATCTTCCTGCCCATCGTGATGTTCATCTTTCAGCTGTGGTTCCTCCTGGCATTCAAGTTCTGCATCTTGCCCAGCTTCAAGTTCGAGGGCGGCATGATGGCCGAGCTGTCGGCGATCCCGCCTGCCATAGGCATCGACGGCCAGCTCTCGATCGACGTCGAGGCGGCGACCTTCGATTTCGACGGCGTCACCTACGACGGCGACGACGTGCGCGCCGAGCTCCTGACCGTTGCCAACACCAACCTGCCGCAATCGCTGCCGCACGCCATTGCGGAGGCCGCCGGCCACCCGCGCGAGCTGTTTCCCGGCGTGGCCAACCCGGTGCACACCGCCGAGGCGATCAAGGTGCGCGACGACCTCGACGCCAAGCTGGCGATGGGTCCGCTGATCGGCATCGCCGGCGTGATGCATGAACAGGCCGCGCTCGAACCCGAGCCTGGGGACGCGAGCGAGAACGGCAGTCGGCTCGATCTCACCGGGCGGCTGCAGTTCGAGCCGCGGCGTATTTCGCAGTGGAAGCACGAACAGCATCTGCCGACCACCGGAGAGTTCCTATGAGCACAAGCCGCATGGTGCTGGGCGCGGGCCTGGCCTTTCCGATCGCCCCGGATGAGACGGGCCGGCTGCCGGTGGCCGACGGCCCGGAAAAAGTTCGTCAGTCCATTGCCATCCTGCTCGATACCGAACCGGGCGAGCGGCTGATGCTGCCCGACTACGGCTGCGGGCTGCGGCGCTTTCTGATGCAGACCAACAGCGCCGTCACCCGCGCGCAGATCCAGCGCGAGGTCGAGCGCAGCCTCAAGCGTTGGGAGCCGCGCATCACGGTGTCGGATGTCGCCGTCACCCCCGGGCGCGATCCATCGCTGGTGCTGGTGCAGGTGAACTACACGCATGTACGTGACGGTCGTCGCGACAACCTCGTCTACCCGTTCTACCTCAACTGAAGGGTCAGGACATGCCACTCCCCAGCCCCATACTCGACGATCGCAGCTACGCGCAGCTCGCCAGCGAGCTCAAGGCGCGCATCCCCGTCTACAACCCGGCGTGGACCGATCACAACGAGAGTGATCCGGGCATCACGCTGCTCGAACTGTTCGCTTTCCAGGCCGAGAACCTGCTGTACCGCTTCAACCAGATCCCCGAGGCGACCTATCTCGAATTCCTGCGCCTGCTGCAGATCCCGCTGCGTCCGGCGCAGGCCGCGCGTGCGCTGCTGGCGCTGACCACCGACAAGCCCGCCGGCGTGCTGGTGCCGCAAAAGACGCTGGCGCGTGCCGGCAAGCTCGAGTTCCAGACGCTGACCGAAGTCACGGCCTGGCCGCTGTCGGTACAGGCCGTGGCCCGTATCGCCACCAGCGCGCCCGATCCGGAAGTGGATCCGGAAGCGCACGCGTATGCCGAGCGCACGCTCGATGCGCTGCCCGAGGCGCTGGCGGAGCGGCCACGCAGCTATTTCGAGACGCGGCTGCTGGTCGAGAACGAAGCACTCGATTTTGGCGAGACGGTGGACGGCATGATCTGGCTGGCGGTGCTGGCCGAGGATGGGCTCGATGCCACCCGGCTGCCCGGTGCCATCGTCAATCTCGGCTTCGAAGCCGAGTTGCCCGCGGGCGGGATGGCCGAGATCGATCCCTGCCCGGGGCTGGGCTTCGTTGCCAGCCCGCCGCAGCTGCAATGGCAGTCGCTGACGGACAGGCCGCTCTCGAATGACGAGCCGCAATACGTGTCGTTATCGGTGGTCGGCGACAGCACGCGCGGGCTCACGCAATCGGGCGTATTGCGGCTGCAACTGCCGCGTGTCGCCAGCGACTTCGCCATGCCCGACATCGATCCTGATCTGGCCGGTGCCGGCAACTACCCACCGGCCTTGCCCGATGAACTCGCCGAGAAGCTGGTGGGCTGGCTGCGCGTGTTCCGCCGCGACGGCAGCAGCTTTGGTCGGTTCAAGCTCGTGACCATCAACACCACTGAAGCCGAGCACGCGCGCACCGCTGCGCCGCAGTTCCTGGGCAACGGCAACGGCCAGCCGGTGCAGGTGTTCCGCCTGGCGCATGCGCCGGTGCTGCCCGACAACGACCTTGACGCCATCGTGCTGGAGGTCGAGGAAGGCGGGCAGTGGTTGCGCTATACGCGCGTCGATGATTTCTTCGCCAGTACGCGCGAGTCGCGCCATTTCATGCTCGATGCCGAATCGGGGCTGGTGCGCTTTGGCGACGGCTTGCGTGGTCGCATGCCGCAGTGGGGCGAGCGCATCCGCAGCTGGGGCTACCGCTGGGGCGGCGGTGTGGCCGGCAATGTCGCCAAAGAGGCGATCAACAAGATGGATCTGGCCGGCATCAAGGCCAGGAACCCGCTGCCGGCACAGGGCGGCTCGGACGCCGAGGCGCTGGAAGCCGCGCTGACGCGCATTCCGGGCGAGTTGCGCCGGCGCGGCCGCGCGGTGACGGCGGACGATTTCAAGGAAATTGCCGCCGCCACGCCCGGCGCCTTGATCGCCCGCACCGAATGCCTGCCGCGCTTTGCGCCCAAGACGCCGCAGATCGAAGCCGCCGGCGTCGTCAGCGTGATGGTCTGGCCGCTGGCCGATGCGCTGCATCCGAACGCGCCCATGCCCGATGCCGCGCTGCTGCGCGCCGTGTGCCAGTGGCTGGACGCGCACCGGCTGGTGACTACCGAGCTCTATGTGATCCCGCCGACCTATCGCCAGGTGGCGGTGTCGGTGGCGCTCAAGGTCAAGCCGGGCTACGGCATCGAGGCGGTACGGCGCTGGGTCGAACTGGTATTGCGGCAATACCTTGCTCCACTGCCGCCTTACGGCCCGGAAGGCCAGGGCTGGCCGCTGGGGCGGCGTGTCTACGGCCCCGAGCTCGAAGCCGCCGCGCTGCAGGTCGAGGGTGTCGAATACCTGGAAGCGCTGGAAGTCGCCGGCTGGGATGGCGATAGCTGGGTGCCTGGCACCGTGGTGCTGGAGCGCTACGAAGTGGTCGAGCTCACCGCCATCACCGTGGTCGATGGCTTGCCGCTGCCGCCGGCAGGCGAAGGTGTGGTGCCGGTCGAGCCCGACGGCCTGCCGCTACCGCTGCCCGTCATTCGCGAGGAGTGCTGACATGAGCGACGCGCGCTTCGCCATCATCACCGGCGCCAGCCAGTGGTTGCGCTGCGGCTTCGAGGACGCGGCGCTGGTCGACGGCGCCGTGCAGCTGGCGTGGGAGGGTGATGCCACGCCGGGTGATCCGCAGCCAGTGACGGACACGCGTGGCGCCGGCCTCGCCTTCGGCCCGGCCTGCCGGCTGTACCACAGCATCCCGATGGAGGCGCGCATCGAATGCCTGTACTGGGGCGGCTTTGATCCTGCCCATCCGCAGCGCGCGCTCGAGCGCTTTGACGTGATCGGCATCGAGGCGCCGCCGCCATCCGGCGATTTCGTCCCGGCTGCGACGCTGACGGCGGGTTTCACGCCGCGCGCATTGGCGTGCGACGACGCCGACCACCTGTTTGTGCTCGATGCTGCCACGCAGCGCATCGACGTGTTCGATCTGCCGGCGCGGCGGCTGTTGCGCACGGTCGCGGTGCCGGCCGATCCGCAGGACATCGTCTGGTTTGACGGCTGGCTGTATGGGCTGTCTGCCGGCGCGTTGTGGCGCATGGGGGCGGAGCGCGGCGTGCGGGTGCTCGATGCCGACGTGTCGCAGATCGTGCAGCCTGCGCGGCTGGATTTCCTCGATGGCGGCCGCTGCGTGATCCTGTCCGCCGCGCATGGCGTCAACGCCGCGCTGTGGCGCTATACCCGGCGCGCCGGCGGTGCCTGGCAAGCCGACGAAATCGAGCTCGCGGCCGAGGTGATCGACTTCGCTTCCGATCTGGCCATCCAGCCCGATGCCGACACCGATGCGGAGAATGGCGCTGCCGCCATCGTGGTCGCGCGGCGACCGGGAGAGGACTTCGTCCGCATCGACACGGTGACCGCTCTGCCCGGTGTGCCCCTGACTGCGCGTGGCTACGACGGCATGGGCATCGTTGCCACCCCCGACAACCGCATTGCCTACTGGACCGAACGCGGGCTGCGCCACGCCGTCGTCGCGCGCCGTCACTACCGGCCGCAGGGGCGGGTGATCGCGTTCCGGCTCGACGCCGGCGACTACCAGACGGTGTGGGGCAGGGTGTTGCTCGACGCCTGCGTGCCGCACGGCACCGCGCTGGCGCTGCACGCAGAGGCCAGCGACGACGACGAGGAGGTGCCGCGCATCGTGCGCACGCCGCCCGCCGGTGGGGTGCTTGCCGATATCGCCGAACCCGATGCCACGCCCTTGCCGCCGCAGCACTGGCTGCCGCCGGCCGATCTGCGCGGCGCGGCGGTGTTCCGCCGCAGCGATGGCAGCGAGCAACCGTGGCCGGCGCCTGATGATTTCGCCACCTTCGAGGCCAGCGCGGGGGCGAGCGCCGGCCGCTATCTGTGGCTGGTGCTGCAACTGATCGGCAGCTCGCAGGCTACGCCGCGCGTGCGCACCTTGCGTGCCGAGCATCCGGGTCACGACTGGTTGCGCCGCTTGCCGCAACTCTACCGGCGCGATGAGGCAACGCGCGATTTCCTTACCCGCTACCTCACGCCGCTGGCTGCGCTGCACGACGAGCTGATCGTGCAGAGCAGCACGCGCCACGCACTGCTCAAGCCCTCGGCCGCGCCTGCGGCGATGTTGCCGTGGCTGGCGATGTGGGTGGGGCTGGCGCTCGATGAGCGCATGAGCGAGGCCGCGCGGCGCACCTTGCTGGCCGAGGCCATCCCGTTCTTCTACCAGCGTGGTACGCCAGCCAGCCTGATCCGGCTGCTGGAAATCGTCACCGGTGCGCCGGTACAGATCATCGAGCGCTGGCGCTTCCGTGGCCTCGGGCAGGTTGGCGCGAGCGAGGATGGCGTGCGCGAGCGCGCCGTGGTCGGTTTCGGCTGGCGAGTCGGCGGCAAGGCCGGGGCCGAGGCTGGGCTGGAAGACGCCGATGCGGCGACGCAGGCCTATGCGGCGTACGCCCATCGCTTTGCCGTGGTGGTGCAGGGGAACCTGCCGGGCGAGCTGGAGGCGCTGGTGCGCCACTTGCTGGAAGTGCATCGCCCGGCGCATACGTTGTACGAGTTGTGCACGGTGGGCGCCGGCATGCGCATAGGCCTTGGCCTGCATCTGGGCATGACCAGCGTGATCGGCCGTAGCGCCGGGTTCAGGCCCTTCGCCATCGGTGGCGCGGTCGGGCGTGGCAGCACGCTGGGCCGGCCCACGGCGGCGCTCAAGCCCGGCCTCGCCCGGCTGGGGCTGGGGAGGCTGCAATGAACGTCAACGTCGCCCGCTGGCGCAGTCGCTGGTCCGTGCCGCCGGACGTATTGCCGCGCGTGCCGCAGATCGAGACCGCACTGCTGGATGGCGAGCTGGAGCTCGGCCTCGCCGAATGCACGGCACGTCACGTCGGCGCCGACGAAGTGGTATTGGTACGCCGGCTCAGCCTGCCGGTGTCGCTGTCCGTCGGGCAGAGCGATGCCGGCGTGGCCAGACAATGGGGCGAGGCTTTGGCGCGCGAGCTGGAACGGCAGCTGATCGCCGGTGGCACCGAGATCCTGCGTTACCCGCATCGGCTGGCGGCGTGGCTCGCCTGTACGCAGGACGTACTGACGGGTGTATCGACGCGCAGCTGGGCCTGGCAACGACTGGGTTGGCTGCCGCGTGACGCGGCACCGACGCTCGCCACCGTCGTACAGGCGCTGCGCGACGAGCCTGAGCTGGTGCAGCCCTGGCTCACTGCGCTCTTCGCCGCGCCGCGCCTGCCGCTGCTGTATGCACGACTCGATGCCACGTCGCTGGCGTTGACGCTCGCCATGATCGCGCGCGCGCAGGGTCTGCCTAACGATCCCTTGTTCAGCGGGGTGCTGGCGATCATCCGCGGGACCGATCCGGACATGGCGAGTACGGCGATGATGCCATCGCTGCCGCCGCGCTGGCAGCGCCGGTGGCTGGCGCTGCCCGAGCTCGCGCGCGCCGAACGCGTGCTCTGGGCCGTGCTGATCTGGCTGCTGGCCGAACCCGGCCTGGCCTTGCGTGGCGCCAGCGTGCTGCTGGGGCGCGCTGCCGCGCTCGTCGATGTCGCGCCGGGTGTAGTGATCGCCGAACGTGCGCTGCCTGATGCCGATGGCAATGGTGATGGTGATGGTGATGGTGATGGTGATCTTGCCGCGGCGCGCGGCGCGCGTGCGCCCGTGCTGGAATCCGTACACCCTGATGGCGTGACCGCCGGGCATGACGATACGGCGGTGGCGCGTGCGGTGGCGGACAGCGAAATCGCGGTGCAACGGCACGCTGAGGCTGCCGCTGCCGGCGCCGTGGATGACATCGCGCCCACGCCCGCGGCCGAGCGTCTCGGGGTGCTCACCGAATGGGGAGGGCTGCTGTTCCTGGTGCCGCTGGTGGCGAGCTGCGGCGCGCTGACGAAGCTGCTCGGCGCAGCAAGCCTCGCGGAGCGGCCGCTGGGTCACGTGTTGCACCGGCTGGCGTTGCAGCTGTTGCCGGGGCTGCGCGCGCACGATGCCGCGGCGCTCGCCTTTGCCGGCTGGACGCCCGATTTCAGACCGCTGGATGAACCCTGGCCGCAGGAGGCCGAGCTGGTCCTGGCGCATGCGGCCAACTTGGTGCGGGACAGCCTTGCCGAGCGCCTGCCGGGCTGGGCGGGGCCGGGATTGATGGCGCGGGTCTGCGCGCGCCGCGCTACCGTGGTGGCCGATCCAGGCTGGTTCGAGGTGCGTTTTTCCCTGTCCGAGGTGTCGCTCGATCTGCGCCGCGCGGCACTCGATCTCGATCCGGGGTTCGTGCCCTGGCTGGGCGTGGTGCTGAGGTATGTCTATGAATGACCGCATCCAGCCCCTGAGCCATCCCGAGGCGGTCGGCCAGCCCTTGTGGTACGCGGCCGCGGAAGTGGGGTCGCGCCTGGCCGAGTTGCTGCGCGACGCTGGCGAGACCGGCGCGTCATCGGGTTTCCTCGATACGCAGTGGCGCAATGCGCAGCAGCAGTCGCCACCGCCGACGCCGCAACGGCTGGCCTTGCTGGGCCACCGGCTGGCGCTGTCCGATGACGAGCGGCTCTTGCTGCTGCTGGCTGGCATGGCCGACGAGCACGAAGGCTATGGCGCCGTGTTCGCGAGCCTGCATCCCAAGGGCGAGCCTCGGGCCACCATCAGCCTGTTCGCGCGGCTGGCCGGCCATGCCGGATCACGCCTGCCGGCCTGGCAGATGCTGGCGGGCAGCGTGCTGTTCCGCTTTGGCCTCGTCACGCTGCACGGCGACGGGCCCTTGCCCGAGCGCAGCCTGGTGCTGGCCGAAGGATTGTGGCCGGTGCTCGCCGGCATCAACTACTGGCCGGCCGCCATTGCGCCACTGCCCAGCGAGGAATGGGTGGTCGACGATGGCTGGTTTGCTTCGGTTGCGCCGGCCCTGGAGCGCGATGCCGAGCCGCTGGTGTGGCTGCATGGCCCCGCCGCCGCGTTGCGCGCGCGCCAGTTGACCAGCTGGCTGTCCTTGCGCGGAGTGCCCGCGCATAGCTTCGACGCGGGCGGCATGGAAGCGCCGCGGCTCACGCTGCTGCTGGCGCACTGCCTTGCGCGCGGCGCCTTGCCGGTGCTGTGGCAGGAAAACGGCCCGGGTGCGGATGCGGAAATGTTGCTGACCGATTACCCGGGCCCCCTGGTGCTGGCCGGCGCCGGCAACGCGGTGCTGGCCCGGTTGCGTCGCCCCTTGCAACCGGTGGCGGCACCGGCGCTGGCGCGCGCCGCGCACCCGCAGCTATGGCGCGACGGCGTGCCGCAGCTGGCCTTGCATGCCGCCGAACTCGCTGCGCGCTTTCCGTTGGCGCCGGACGTGCTGGCGCGCATCGAGGACGATGTCAGCCTGATGGTGGGCGAGGCGCAGGCTCCGCTCGATCTTGATATGGGCCTCTCCGCTCTCAAGGCGAGATTGCCGGGCCTGGGCCAGCACAGCCTGCGCCGCGTGACGCCGCGTGCCAGCTGGGACGACCTGGTGTTGGCAGAGCAGCCGCGCCGCCAGCTTTCCGACGTGATCGCGCGACTGAAGCTGCAATGGCAGGTGCTCGATGCCTGGGGCTTCGATCGCGGCGAAGTGGGCCGCCGCGGCGTGCGCATGCTGTTCTGCGGCCTGCCCGGCACCGGCAAGACGCTGGCGGCCGAAGTGGTGGCGCACGAGCTCGCCAGCGATCTCGTCGTCGTCGACTTGGCGCGCGTGCTCTCCAAGTGGATAGGCGAAACCGAGAAAAACCTCGGTGCGGTGTTCGACGAAGCCGAATCGTGCCGCGCTGTACTGTTCTTCGACGAGGCCGACGCGCTGTTTACCCGGCGCACCGAGGTGGGCGACGCCAACGATCGCTACGCCAATATCGAAACAGCCTACCTGCTGACGCGGCTGGAGCGCTTCGACGGCGTGGCCGTGCTCGCCACCAACCTGCGGCAGCAGCTCGATCGCGCCTTTTTGCGCCGCTTCGAGGCCGTCGTCGACTTTCCCGAGCCCGGAGAGCCCGAACGCGCCGCGATCTGGCGCCGCCATTTGCCGGCGAGCGCACCGCTTGCCGCCGATGTCGATTTCGATCTGTTGGCGGCCGTGTATCCGATGTCGGGCGCCATGATCCGCAATGCCTTGCTGGCCGCGGCTTACCTTGCCGCCGCGGACAACGAGCCCATAGGGCGCGCTGCGCTGCAGCGCGCCATCGTGCAGGAGTTCGAGAAATCCGGCCGGCCGTGCCCGCAGTAGCGCGCATTGCATCGGTCCAAACAGGAGAAGCAAGATGGCAGACCCCAAAACGCTGATCGAACTCGCCACGTTCGAACGCCAGAACCGGCGTGATGTCGAGGCGGCGACCGCCACCCAGCTGGCCGACGCGCGCGAAGCATTGCGCCAGGCCCGCGAAGCGGTGGCCGACGCGGTCGAGGCGCGCACCGCCGCCAGTGCCGATGCGGCCAGGCTGCGACGGCTGCTGGGCAATATCCCCATGCCGGCCGATGGCGAGCCGCTGCTGGAGGAACTGGCCGACGCCATCGCCGAGGAGCGCGCCGCCGCGGCCGCATTGACCGAAGCGGAGCTGGAACGCACCGAGGCGAGCACGGCGCTGGCGCGGCTGACCGAGGCCGTCGAGCACGCGGGCGCGCTGCGGCTGGCCGCGGATGCCGATCTCGTTGCGACACAGACACGGATCGCCGCCCGCGATGCGGCGATCGATTCGGCCAAGACCGGCGCCGCTTCCGGCGCGAAGCAGGCGGCGACCAACGCGCTGGCTGGCGCCGACTACACCGCCGCCAAGGCGCGGGTGGAGAGCTATCTGCCACCGGTGCTCTACAACCGGGCGCGGGCGCGCTTCGCTCTGGCGGCCACCGCTGCGACCCGTGCCGCGCAGATCGCCGATGCGACAGCCGCCGAGTTCGCCACCGCGCTGCAACAGTCTGGGCTGCCCGAGGACAAACTGCCGGCGCTGGAACGTGCCTACAACCTGGCCGAAGGCAAGCTGCTCGACTACGCATCGCAAGCGGTCTCCGCGGTGGCGTCGGCCTCGGCGACGCTGGTGCGGCTGGCGCAGCCTACGCTGCCCCCCGCGCTGACCGCCGATCAGCGTGCCGAGATCGAGGATGCGGCGGCGCTGGGTGACCGCCAGGCCGCGGTGGCGGCGGAAGCGGCACGCGATACCGCGCTGCAAACGCTGGCCGACAAGGAGGCGTTGCTGGAGATCGAGCGCATCAAGGTGCTGGCGGCGAACCCCGAGGCGGATCTGGATACGCTCGATGACGATCCCAACACGCCGCTCGGTGCCGCTACGGTGGCCTGGCAACAGGCGCATGCCGCCTACACCACGGCCGAGGATGACTTCACCACCAAGCCGGCGCTGCCCAAGTCCACGCATGCCGTCACGCTGCTGGCGTGGCAGACGGCGGTTCCCGAGTCGGTGTGGAGCGAGCTCGAATCGTTCTGGCGCGCCGAGGATGTGCTTAACCGCTACAAGGTGCTCGTGGTCAACCCCATGGTGACGGCGGCCAAGGCTGCGGAACTGGCCTGGGTGACCGAGGCGCTGGCTGATATCGCTCGTCAACGCCGGCTCGATTGGCTGGGCGAGCGGTTGACGGCGGAATCGACAGCGGCGGCGGAGCTCGCCGCCAAGATGGCCGACCGTAGCGCGCACGCGCTGCGCGGCTACCTGACGCTTTGAGGGAGGCAATCATGGCTGAACAGACCGCGACACTGCCCAACCGTCCTTACCAGGCGGTGCGCTACCACTACGGCATGCTGCTGGGCGTCGACGATTTCGAGACCGACCAGAGCTATCACCGCGGCAAGATGCGGCTGCATCAGGGCTGGCTGCACGGGTTTGGTACCGTGTGGGGATTGGGCGTGAGCCTAGCGCTGGACGCCGGAGAAGTCCGCGTCGCGCCCGGCCTTGCGCTCGACGGCTTCGGCCGTGAGCTGCATGTCGACGTGCTGCAATGCCTCAACCTGCCGGCCTGGTACGCCGAGCACCAGGACGACGCCGAGCTCGCGCCAGAGGTCGGCGAGGACGGCAGCATCACCTTCACCGTCCATGTGGTGATCCGCCACCTGGCTTGCCTCGCGCGCCCGGTGCCGGCGCTGATCGATACCTGTGCCGGCGGCAGCAGCGAGACCGCGTATTCGCGCGTGCTCGAAACGGTGGAGCTGCTGCTGGTGCCGGGCCCCGCGCCGGACTGGCCGCGGGCCAACCATCTGTGGCGACTGGCGCAGGGGCTCGACGCTGCCCGCGTCGACGACGAAGGCGATCCGCTGCCCGATGATCAGGCGGTGCTCGATGCACTGGCCGCGCTCGCCGGCCTGCCGCCGGAGCAGGCGGCCACTGCGCGCGAGGAGCTGCTGCGCCACGCCGCGATCCGCGATGCACTCGCGGTGGTGGTCGGTAGCGACGAGGACGATGTCGAGGCGCAACTGTTTACCGACGGCGCGCCGCGCGACATCGTGCTGGCGCAATTGAACGATGTGGTGCTGAACGCCGCCGCCGACACGGTGACCGGCGGCGAGGTCGACAACCTGGTACGCCCGGTGCTCGTGGCCACGCAGTCACTGCAATCGGGCGGCACGGTGGCGGCCAGCACCACGAGCGGGCCGCAAGTGGATACGGCGGGTGTCACGCTGGCCGGCACCACGCTCACGCTGCCACTCACCCGCGCACTGCTACTCGATACGGTCAAACCCGCGGTCCTGTCGTCGACGCGCTTTGTCGCCGGCAGTGGCTGGGAGGATTTCGCCGCCACGTTGACGGCGGCGGCCGACGGCCTGTCGCTCACCGTCGAGTTCGCGGCCGATCCGGCCGGAAACCGCGTGCGCGTGCTGCTGGTTGGCACGGGCGGCAAGCCCATCCTGGGCGACAACTTCCTGCCGCTCTATGGCGGCACCGGCAGCACGCCGGGCAATGACGTCGACGCGGCCGCCGGCCGTGACTACGTCTGGACCAACTGAGGGCATAGCGATGGCGACCAATCAAACCTCCACCCTCGTCCTCGTCGGCACCAATCGTGGGATCACGCTGATTCCCGAGCATACCGACCTGACCCGCATCAACTACTTCGACGGCCGCTACCTCGGCGCCGAGGACCTGACCCGCGAGCAGGATTACCTGCGCGCGCTGGTGCGAGAGAGCAACCGCGCCAGTGGCGCCGGCGTGGTGCATGGCTTCAACCTCTCCACCTTGTCGGGCGGGCGCCTGCAGCTGTCATCGGGTCTGGCCATCGACAACGAGGGGCGCGTGCTGCTGCTCCCCGACGCGGCCGAGGTCGGCATCGCCGACCTGATCGCGCGCTCGCAAGGACAGGCCAATGCGCCGGCCACAGCGGGGGGCGATGGCCATTTCGGCGCGTGCGAGCCTGCAGTCAGCGCGCCGACCGCGACGCCGGTCGCCGGAAGCACGCTCTACCTGATCGGTATCGTTCACGCCGAGGCACTGTGCGGCCGGGCCGAGGTCTGGGGCAAGGCGTGCGAATCGGCGTGCGCGCAGAGCGCCGATTTCGATGCGCGGCGCGAAGGCGTGGTGCTACTGGCATTGCCGCTCAACCTTGCCACGCCCTTGCCAACCAGCAGCGCGGTGCAATTCACCGCCGAGCACCTGCGCTCGCGTGTGGCGTCGAGCTACTACGCCGATGAGCAGGCGCGCTACGGCAAGATCATGAGTGCGGCGCTGCTCGAATCGTCGGTCTGGTGCCGCGGCGCGCTCGCGGCATCGGGCAACTTCGTGCCGCTGGGGGTGCTCGCGTATTCCGGTGGCAACGTGCAGTTCCTCGACGGCTGGATCGCGCGGCGCGAACACGTCGATGGTCACCCCAAGCGCTACTGGCAGTGGCAGATGATGATGCGGCCGTGGGACGTGTTCCTGGCGCAGGTGCTGCAATTCCAGTGCCAGCTGGTGCATGTGCTCGAACATGGGCCCACGCCAGGCGACGATGATGATCCGTGCAACCGGATGCGCCGGCTGGTGGTCGAGGCCAGTGATGTGATGGTCGAGCTGCAGCGCTACTACACCGAGACCGCGCGCAGCTTCACCGACCAGAAAATGCGCTTTGTCGGCGGCCACAGCCAGATCGCCGATCTCGTCGGCAAGCTGCAACTGGCCAAGCAGCAGGTGAAGCTCACCGCCACCGACCGGGTGCTGATCAATGGTGGCATCGTCGAGCTGCCCAGCGCCGGTTACCTGCCGGTGGTGGCTGGCAGTACGCTCAGCGTGAACCAGCAGGTACGCGCCTTGCTGGGCGATGGCGTCGACCTGCGCTTTTGCGTGGTCCGGCCCGATTACGTGGCCGAATCGTGGCAGGAAGCGCAGCACATGGAGCGCATCTCGCTCACCCGCGGGCTCGATGACCCGCAGCACAAGGACGAGGTCGACATCCTGGTGCCCGATGGCGAGATTGTCGGTGCCCAGGCCAGCAAGGGCATCGGTTGGGCGGTGCGGGTGCGGGGCGGGAACGATAACCCCGAGGTGGTCATTATCGGCGACGGGCCGCGCTATGGCGTGCGGCAATTCGAAACCGGCTTGTACCGGCAGACCTATGAGCAGGATGTGCTGGCGGGGGCCGGGCGCAGCGCGCAAGAGGGCGACGGCAGCCTGGCGTTCCATTTCGCCGGCATGATGGAAATGGCCAGCAAGCGCAAGGCGATCGCCGAGGCGCGCGATTGGGCCAAGGCAAACACCAACACCATGGAGCAGGCAGCGTGGTACACCCTCAGGGCGATTGCGCGCAACCAGCCGATCGAGGAGACCGAGGCGGACGCAGTCAAGGGAGCCCGCAACAAGTCCACCGCCAAGAAGGATGCTGCTGCCGATAGCACGGCCGGCATTGCCATGAATTACGCACGGATGCGCAGCGAGGCTGAACTGGTGCGCGCCGCCCAGTCGGCCAAGCGGGCAGAGTCCGGCAAGAAGGCGGGTGCCATCCGTTACGAGGGCCTCGCCGACGAATCGGTCGACCATGTGGCGCTGTGGGTCTCGGCCGGTGCGGCGAGCGATCCCTTCGCCGCGCCCGAAGGCAGCGTGGTCGTGGTCTCGCTCGATATCACCATGCTGATTCCGGGTGATGGCGCCGGTCAGTTTCTCGATGTGGAACTCACGGGCCGGCTGACCGTCGAGCAACGCACCGTGCGCAACAACGGCGTATCGGTGCGTGCCACCTTCAATGGCTCGGCCACTGTGTCCGGCAACTTTGCCGGCACCTCCGGCGCGCGGCGCATCATTCCGCTATCGGTGCCGGTGGCGCTGACCCAGACCGCGACCAGCGACGGTGGTCGGATAGGGGTGCATGTCGATTTGGCGGGCGCCAATGTCGGTGAGGAGCTGTTCGAGCTGTCCAGCGTGCGGGTGACGGCGTTGTGGCGCGACCAGCCGGCCGCGGCCAGCCTGAAGATCGCCTTTACCACGCGTGGCGACGATGGCGCGGAGGACCAGAGTCTACTGGGTGCCTCGCTGGTGCGCGACGACAATGTGCTCAGCCCCGGCAATCCGCTGCGCGTGGCGTCCGAGACCGCAATCCAGGTGCTGGCGACGCGCGAGGGCTCGCCGACTTTTGCCGCCGATGCGCTCGCCGACCTCTTTGGCGCGCCGCCACCCAGTGGCGAGTTACTGACCGTGCTCGCCAAGCGTGACTGGGTGCTGTTCCATCGCCGCCGCACCCGGCAATGCGGCATCGATGCGGTGGTGCCGCGCGTCGACGCCCGCCGCTACCAACTGTTCCACCTCAAGGTCAGTAGCGAGAAAAATCTGCAGACGGCGCGTGCCGCCGTACTGTCGGGCGACGCCGCACGCATCACCAAGCTCGGTTTTGCGCCGGTGGCGGTGGTCGAATTCGAGGGCGGTCGCTCCAGCATCGCCACGCCGGTGACCGAACTGTTGGCCGATTGGGCCGCCGCGCAGCCGGGCAACCGCGTGCGTTTTGGCGGCATCGGCTCGCAGGGCGCGGCGCAGGCCGAAGGCGAAGTACTGGCCAAGGCCCGTCTGGCCAGTCTGGAACTGGCGCTGACCGGCGCGCCCGACAATGCCATCGACAACGTGGTGCTGGCAGTGCTGCCGGCGCTGGGCCTATCGGGGCTCGACGGTGCCACCTTCCTGATCACGCAGCAGGTCAAGCCAGCCTGCCAGGATGTCTACATCATCGACGGTACGGCCAACTACGAAGCGTTCAAGCGCGTCTACGATGCGGCAGGCCTCGCCGCCGCTCTGGCGCAAAGCCAGGCCAGCGGCCCTACCCACGCCGAGTTCGACAGTGACGGCGAACTGACCCCGGCCAGCGCCACGGCCGTGGTTGCCGCATGGAACAACCCGGATACCAATCCGCACTTCTCGCTGGTGTTCCATGCCGAGGAGGCGGAACGCAGCGCGGTGATCGCCGATGCCAACGAAGTGATCAACGAACTGCGTGGTGGCGACAACCCGGTGGAAGCCACGCACGACCCCGCCGCGGCCCAGGTTGCGCAGTGCCGTAGCGTGGCTGTGCTGGTACGCGAGCTGGTCGCCAGTGGCCAGGTACTGCTGGTGCGGGCTGTTGACTACGGTGCTGGCCATCATTTTCTGAACGCCGACAGCGAAAAGCGCGTCGAGACCTGGAATGGCGGCACGCCGCAATCGGCCAGCCAGCTCGACAACGATCTGCGACAGCTGATGGTGAACCTCAAATCCGAGGTGGCCACAGTGTATGTGCATGCGCAAAGCCAGTTGCCGCTGGCGAAGCAGATGGCCGACAGCGAACTGCAGGCCGCCAATGTCCGCATCGATCCGGTGCGCTCATGGAAGCTGAGGAGTGATGTGCTGCCCACGGCTGAATATGCCGAGCTGCAGAACATCAACGAGAAGCCGGAGGACTACCAGGCAGTGATCTTCTTCTCGCCGATCGATTTCACCTGAGTGTGGTGCCATGCCCGCCGCCCATGCCACCGCTGCCCCGGAGCGCCGTTCGGCGCCTCGGGTGCAGCGTGCATGTGCAACTTGCGAGCAAAAGCGCTCGGACAGCGCGAACTGGCAGTCCTACGCCATGGCGGCCGTGGCCGTTGGCGCGCCCGACACGCCGCACGAACGCGAGGCCGAGCGAGTTGCCGACGAGGTGACGAGTGGGGCATCCGCCCCGAACCGCTCGCCACCGCGCATCACGCCACTGGATGATCATTGTGCCCAGGCTAGTTGCGCGTGCGAGGAGGTGGCGCAGCGCGCTGGCGCCGGCCCGCCGGGTGGCGAGTTGGTGCTGCCGGCGGGCGGCGGGGCACCGCTCGCCACGCCCGCGTTGCGGCGCATGTCGGGCCGCTTCGGCCACGATTTCGCCGGGGTGCGCATCCATCACGACGGCGAGGCCGACCGGCTGGCCGAGGGCATCGGCGCGCGTGCCTTCACCATCGGCAGCGACGTGTATTTCCGCACCGGCGAATACGCACCGGGCACACCGGCGGGCGATCACCTGCTGGCGCACGAGCTGACCCACGTCGTGCAGCAAGGGGGCTCGTCCCCCGCTGTCGTCCAGCGTGATCTGGCCGACGATATCGGCGCGGGATTCAACGCGGGCGTGAACTGGGTGGATGAAACCACGGCCCCGGCGCGCGAGCTGGTCGGCGAAGGCGTCGACTATGTGGCGGGTGAGGCGAGCGAGGCGCTTGCCGCCGCGCAGCAGGCGCTGGTCGACTATTTGCAGCAGCACGCGCCGCTGGTGCTGGCGCTGCTGAACGGCAGCATCGCCGAGCAGATCCGCGAACATGTGCTCAGCGCGCTCGATGCCTCGTTTGGCGGCCTGGGCGAGCGCATCCGCAGCGACGGCCTGCTGGCAACGCTGCAATCGCTGTTTCCCGAGATGGTGGCGGGCGCCAAGGACATCGCCGCCGACGTGGCTGGCGGCGACTGCGGCTCGCTGTTCGCGTTGGCGAGCCGCATCGGCGCTTTCATCAACCGCTTGCTCGGGCCCATCTTCGACGATGTTTCCGGCGTGATCGGTGACATCGCCGGTTTCTTCGGCGACCTGTGGACCCAGTTCGGCAAACCGGCGCTCGAAGCGGTCAAGAAGGTGGCTGGCGCCGCCTGGACCTTCGTCAGCGAGACGGCCGATGCGGCGTGGGAGCTGGTTTCGCCCATCGTCACCACCTTCGGCGAGCTGTGGGAGAGCTACGCCGCCGGTTTCGATCTGGTCTGGGATTCGGCGGCCAGCGTGCTCGGTACGGTGACCGGATTCCTCACCGATATCTGGGACGACATCGTCGCCGAGATCGAACCGTACAAGACCGAAATCCTGGCGGCGGTTGGCGTTGCGTTGCTGTTCACGCCGGCTGCGCCGGTGGTGATCGTCGCGGTCGGCGTGCCGCTGGCCTACCAGGGGATCAGCTATCTGATCGAGCACTGGAACGACATCGCCATCCTCGTCAGCGCTCGCGAATTCCTCAGCAGCACGCTGTACCCGATGCTGCAAGGTGGCTTGTCCTATCTCTCGGCGGCGATGGCGACGGCGGGGTCCATGCTGTCGTCGATGGCGCAGACGGCGATCGACGGCATCACCAGCTTGATCGAGGCATTGGGTGGCGCGCCGCTGCTGGCGGCATTGGCCACCGCATTCGATACGGTGGCGACCGGCATCAACGATGCCATCGCCTGGATCCAGAACGATTTCGTCGGCTACCTGCAGGAGATCGGCGCCAAGTGCGCGGCGGTGCTGGGCGAGCTGCAGCCCCTCATCGTGCTCGGTGCCGCCATTTTGCTGTTCCCGGTCAATCCCTTCCTGCTCTATGTGGTGATCGCCGGTTGGGCCTGGCGCGCGCTGCCCGAATGCTTCAAGCCGGCCATCATCGATTTCGCCATTGGCCTGATGATCACGCTGATCGAGGCGCTGCCCGACTTCGAGGCTCTGGGCGAGGCCTGGCCCCTGGCCAAGGCGCAGCTGATCGATGTGCTCAACCGGTCGCTGGCCTTGCCCAGCGACGAGAAGATCGCGATGTCCAACAAGGTGGCGCGCTTCATGACCGGCGAGGACTTCACCTGGGTGATCACCCTCGTCAACGCTGCGCGCCAGGTGCCCGATCATTTCGAAGGCCAGTTCGAGGAAGAGCTGATCGGCATCAACCTGACTACGCCGCTGGCGTTCGAGCGTGGCGCGCCCGGCGGTGCCGGGGAGGGTGCGCCATCCGCTTCTGCCACCTCGGCGATCAGCGCCGTCGGCGCCGATCCGGATAGCGCGCTGCTGCGCCAGGCCGGGCTCGCGCCCGAGCAGATCAGCGCCCGTTTCAGCTACTCGTCCATGGAAAGCTCGCTGATGGAGGAGCTGGCGCTGGCCGACGGCGCATCGCGCGAACTGTTCAGCGACGGCGAGGGCGGCTGGGATGCGCTGCGCGAGGGGCTCGCCGCTGCACCGACCGGCGAAGGCGCAGGGAGCGGGGCCGAGGGCGAAGTCGAGGACACCGAAGCCTTGCTGCAGCAGATGATGGACCAGCCATTCAAGACACCGTGCGGCGAAGCGCCGGCCGCGGCGCCGGCCGCCCCGGCCGTGGTGCCCGAGTCCGAGCGTATCGGCCCGCTGACCCGCGGCCAGCGGGCGCGCTACATGTGGGCCATGATGCGCAAGGGCCTGGGTCACTGGTTCGATTGCAACAAGCACTGGCTGGTGCCCGCCATCATCATTGCCGCCATCGCGCTCCTGGCGGTGATCCTGCTGACCGAGGGCGCGGCGCTGGGCGTGATCGTCGAGATCATGGAAGTGGTTGGCACCATCATGATCGGCGTCGCCGCCGTGCGCGTGGCGTATTACGTCGGCGAGTTCGTCGCCAAGGCCTTCTCCGACGATGCCGCCGGCGCGGCAATGGCGCTGGCACGTGGCCTGGCGGTGGCCGCGGTCGAGCTGATCTTTTTGCTGCTGTTCGAGCTGGGTGGACGGGCGATACGCGCGGTGCTGGGCTCCGGCGCCAAGGGCGGCGCCCGCGCCGGCGCCCGCGCGGTGGCCGAAGGCGCCGAGGATACGGCCAGGGTGGCGGGCGCGGCGGCACGCGGCAGCGACGATGCGGCCCGTGGCACCGCCCGCGCTGTGGCCGGGGCCGAGCGCAGCGCCGACGATGCGGCGCGGGCAGCGGCGGCGGAAGGTCGCACCGGCGCCGCGGCCGCAGACGATGCCGCGCGCGGCACCGGGCGCTCGGCCAGCGGTGCCACCGATGACGCGGCCCATGCCGGCGCGCGCGCGGTCAGCGCTGGTGACGAGGCGGCCGTCGGCGGCGTGCGGCGCTTTGGGCGCGTGGTGCTGCGCAATGGCCGCATCGTGCTCGACGCCATAGGCGATGGCTTTGCCCGCGGCGTGCGCCGCATCAGCGACCTGATCGAGCGCATACGCGGCTTCTTCAACGAGATCCGCGGTATGCGCATCGTGCGTGAGGGCCGCTGGTTCTTCATTGAGGTGCTGATCAACCCTTGGAGGCGCATCGCGGGAATGCGCATCGAAGAAGTGGATGAGGCGGCGCACGACGCCATTTTCCTCACCGACGACCAATTGCGCGCACTGGCGCACGGTGGCCAGACCCAGACCGGGCCGATCCGCTTGTTCGAAGTGGCCGAATACCTGATCACCACGTCCAAGGGGCGTGGCATCGTCCGCGACCTGTTGACCGGCGACCATATCCCATCGCGCGCAGCCATCCTGCTGGCCAAGATCGCCGAGCGCGAAAGAACGCTGGGGCGCGCGCTGACGACGACCGAATTCGAGGCGCTGGCGCGTGAGGCGCGCGACCTGGGCGTAACGGTGACGCTGACCGAAGACCTGCACAAACTCTTGAGCCGCACCTACGGCGGGCGCAATACCGCCAGCCAGATCGCGGGTGACGCCGCCGATCTGGTTGGCGCCTTCCGGCGCGATGCCGAAGCCATTCTGGGAGGTCTGCATGCCCAGGGCGTTCGGCGGCCGGATATCGTCGGCGCTTATTTGCGCGCCTACCAGGAGAACGTACGGCGCGGAGTATTCGCGGCGGACGCCTCGATCGATGCCATGCTGAACCGTTACCTGCGGCTGGCCGCAGGCCCGTGAGGATAAGACCCGATATGCATGACTCCCTGAACGCCATCATCGCCTCCTTGCACGACGGCAACCGGCAACGCGCCGAGGCCCTCGTCGTTCAGGCGTTGCTGGACGAAGCCGATCCGGTCGCCGCCGCCTGCGAGTGGGCGGCAAGGGCCGGTGAGCCGGCCTTGCAGACGCTGCTGTGCCGTTTTGTCGACGAGCAGCCTGCCGGCATCGTGGCCAAGCAGGAGCTCGCGCGACACTTGATGGCCACGGAACCCGTGCCGTGGGCTGCGCTGCGCGAGCTGGCGCCCTGGCTAGCTGACGCGGACGTTGCCACGTTGGCCGAACGGGCGGATGGAATCGCCGATCCGCGTGCGGCGGCGCTGGTGGCAAGGCTGGCGCTGTTCCATCCACAGGTGATGCGGTCGTGGCTCGATCGCTACCCGCAAATTGTCGTCAATGTGCTGCCAGGCGCGCCAGACGCCTGGGTGGCCGAACGACTGCAACGTTACCGGCAGCGCCATGACGTCGGCGCGCTGTTCCAGCTGGCGCAGATCCGCAGCAATGCCGCCGTCGAGGCGCTGCTGGGGCTCACCGAGCTGGCGGGGACCGAGCTGATGCAGATGTTGCTGGAGCAGGCCGGGCTGGTTCCGGCCAGCCGCCGTCCCAGTGCGCTGGGCGCTGGCTGGCGGGCGCACCTGCAGCCCGTTGGCGCCACCCCTCATGCCGTTGGCGCCACCCCTCATGCCGTTGGCGCCACTGATGCGGGTGAGGTGCCGGTCTGTCCGATTACCGGCACGCCGGCGCAGTGCGTGCTGCGCTTGCAGCGAACACAGTTGCCCTTAATCTTGCGCGCGAACTGCGATCCGGCCTTCTTCTGGTACGAGACGGCCTACGAGCCCGATGCGCTTTACATGCAATACACCGGCGAAGGCTGGCAAGGCCTGATGACACCGACGGCGCCGGGTGGGGCGGCGCCCGCTGTCTATCCTGCCGCTACGCTGGCGTTCAGCGCGCTACCGCCGCATGGCCTTGCCGGCGTCGCCGAAGCAGGGGAGGGCATCGATCAGCTTGGCGGCTATCCGCGCTGGGTTCACCCGGAGCCGCTGCCGTGCTGTGCCCGCTGCCAGCAGCCAATGCCGATGCTGGTGTCGCTGAATGCCGCCGGC
>NZ_JANBVF010000020.1 GCF_024437655.1 Chitinolyticbacter albus | reverse complement strand
AGGGGAGGGCATCGATCAGCTTGGCGGCTATCCGCGCTGGGTTCACCCGGAGCCGCTGCCGTGCTGTGCCCGCTGCCAGCAGCCAATGCCGATGCTGGTGTCGCTGAATGCCGCCGGCGCGCTGGGTCTGAAGCCGGCCTATCGCGGCACGCTGTATGGCTTCTGGTGCGATGACTGCATGATTTCGTGTACCCGCAAGCAGTTGTGAACCGCTGCTTGCGGGTGGAGCAAACGATGATGGTCTCGACTGAGTTATCTGGTTTTCCAGTGCCGCCCCGGCCAAGCAGGGTGGTGAGGGCCGAACAGCCGAGGGTCTGGAGGATGCGACCATGACTGCCGCTGCCCATGCCACTGTCCTGGAGCGCCAGTCGGCGCCCCGGGTGCAGCGCGCGTGCAGCAAGTACTGCGGTCAGCGCGATGGCGGTCCACAGTGGCAGCGCTACGCCACGCAGGCCAAGGGCGCGCAGGTTGACGCGCCGGACAGCCACTACGAGCGCGAGGCGGACAAGGTGGCCGAGCAGGTGGTCGCGCAGTTGTCCGGTGTACCCGGCAGCAAGCCAGCGATCACGCCGCTGGGCGATGAGCGCATCCAGCGTAAATGCGCCTGTGACGAGCCGGGCAGCGCGATGGCGCAGCGCAAGGCCGGCGAGATCCCCCGTACCCGGCGGGATGTACCGCTGAACCCGCAGGGCGGTGCGCCGATGTCGGGCGGGCTACGCGGCCCGATGGAGCGCGCCTTTGGCCAGGATTTCGGCGACGTGCGGCTGCATCACGACGGTGAGGCCGACGCGATGTCGCGCGATCTGGGTGCGCGCGCCTTCACCGTGGGCAGCCATGTCTACTTTGCCGGTGGCGAATACGCGCCCGAATCGCCCGAAGGGCAGCGCCTGCTGGCGCATGAACTTACCCACGTGGTGCAGCAGGGTGGCCAGCCGCATGCGGCGCAGATGAAATGCGCGGCGTGCGCGGCCAATGAGGCCGAACAGGAACCTGAAGTTCCGGCGAGTGGGCCGGTGGTGCAGCGCTTGCCCGGTCTGAGCGATGTGACCGGACCTTTGTCCGAGGTCGGCGGTGCCATCGCCGATACCGCATCCGAGATCGGCGAAAGCATCGCTGAAGGCGCCGAGGCGGCTGGTGAGGCCATCGTCGAGGGGGCGGAAGCCGCCGGGGAAGCCATCGTTGAAGGGGCGGAAGCGGCGGGCGAAGCCATAGTCGAAGGGGCGGAAACCATCGCCGAAGGGGCCAAGGCGGCGGCCGACACGGTGATGGGCATTGCCCGCGAGGTGTGGGATGCCGCGAATGCGCTGGCTCGGGCCATCGGTGGCATCGTCAGCGTCTCCGGCACCAGCGTCGTGATCACCGTGCCGGCCATGGCGGTATGCCCGACGATACCGCTCCAGTTCACGCTGCCGAGCCAGTCGGCGAGCGTGCCCGTGCTCGTCGCTGGCGTCACCGCAGGGGGGGCGACCCTCTACGGCGCGGTGCTGGCTGCTGTCAGCCTGACGCCGGAGTTGTCGGTCCAGCTCGGTCCCTGCACGTTGCATGGCCTGCGCATCGTGGTCAGTCCGTTCGGGCCATCGGTAACGGCGGCGGGCTCGATCACCGCTACCGTGGCCTTGGGGCTGGGGGCACAGGCCGAGGTAGGCCTGGAGGGCGAACTCGGCATGATCATCGTCTGGCCCGATCCACCCATGGTGCTGCGGGTGCCGGTGATCAATGTCGGAGCAGGGTTGGCTGGTTTTGTGCGCGGCATCGTCGCCAGCCAGGTGACGGCGTCGGGTGCCATGAGCGCCAGCCTCTCCGGTGCCTCGCTGGCAATCAAAGAGCGTCAGAAGCTGGGCCTGGCGGTGGATGCGGGCGTGGCCGGCTTTGGCAATTTGCGGCTGTTGGGCATGGATGTCTGTCGGCTCTACTGGCCGCTGTGGGCCTGGCACGATGCTCTGGCGATCGACAGTGGTTTCGATCTGGCATTCTCGGCCACGCGGTCCGGCGGTATTTCCGCCTCGTTCGACATCGTTACGCCCAAGCTCGACCGCTTCGGCTTCGACCGTATGGGCATCGAGCTTGGCCGCGGCATGTTCATGGATGACTGCCCGCTGTGCGACTGGATGCAGCGTCTTGGCCTGATGCCGTCGCAGCTTGGTGGTGCCTGGCATGGCGGCAGCGCCGGCGTGCCACACGTCGACGGGCCGCTGCGCGGCATCTTCCCCAACAACCCCGGCATTGCCAGCGGCTCGCAATGCCGTGGTGCCTGCGGCTCCAATTGCGAGACTTGCAAAGAGGAGGTCGAGCACAGCGAGTGCGAAACGCTGGATGGCGGCGCGCGCCACCGCTTCTGGAATTACCCGTACTACCACACCTGCGCCACCCATGCCGGCTGCCGCCAGCACGACGCCTGCTACGACTGGTGCGCGGGCTTTGGTGAGGTGGGCCTCTTGGGCATGGTGTTCGGCCCCTGCCACCGAATTTGCGACCTGGAAGCGGCGTGCGGCTATGGCGTCCCAACGGCGGTGGGTTGGATTTCCGGCAAGCCGCCGTATGACGGATCGATGCGTTTCTCGGACACGCCGCAAGTGGTGTCCGAGTGCGATGGGCCTTGCCCCGCGGACGCTGGCGAGGCTGAGGCCGGCGCGGGGATGGGGGCGGCTGGCGATGCCGGCGGTGGCCTCACCCCAGCCGGAGCGGGCCTGGTGCGCATCTGCATGCCCGAAGTCATCCTGTTCGATCGGCGCAGCGTTGGCGACAGCTTGACCGAAGAGATGCCGGAGACCACCGTCTGGTGGAAGTGGCTCATGATCGTGAAGCCGCCGTTGGGGTTGGTGGAGTTGGAATTGTTGGCTCAGGCCGGGCTGGAGGCGGGCATCGAAGCCGGTATCGGCCCGGCGCGACTCACCGACATGTGCATGGAAGTCGATCCGCTACGCGGCGATTACAGCGGCACCGCCACCTTGCGCATCCCGGCCGATCTCACGGCCTGGCTGCTGCTGTGGGGCCAGCTCACCGCCAATGCCAACTGGTTCGCGCTGATCAATGTGGTCAGCGCCATCGGCCGGCTTGAGGCCGAGGCAATCGGCGCACTCAGCACCGAGTTCGTCGGCACCGTCGGCGTCGAATGCGTCGATGGCCAACCGGGTTTCACCAGCAGCATCGATTTCCCCGGCTGCATCAATCTCAATTTCAACCTGGATGCGCAATTCGATCTGCAGCTGATCAGCCACACCCTGTTTCACAAGCGCTGGCGGCTGTTCGAGGCGGCGTGGAATCGCTGCTGGGGCGAGGACATCACGATAGGTCCGATGCGGCGTGGTCAGGGCTCGGATATCGATCTGTTGAGCGAATCGATCAATATGGCAGACCTGATCCAGTGGCTACTCAGCGAGGGTGACGGTGACCGGCCGCGCGATCCCAACCAGTTGCCCCCCGGCGGCGGTGATCCGCCGCACGAGCCCGGCCAGTTGCCCCCCGCTGGCAGTGGCTTGCCGACCGGGTTGACCGACGAGGATGGCGATCGGATCGAAATGACCTGGTTCACGCCGGAGGAGGTATATCCAGACTCCATTTCGCTTGCCACCCATCAGAGCAAGACGCAATGCGATAGCGACGCCGATTGTGCGGACACCAAGGATCGTTTTCACCCGGTGGATACGCCGACCTGCACCAAGCTGAAGATTGGCGATGAGGAGCGCAAGCATTGCACCGCGATGGCCGATTTCCCGCACTCGACGCCGACGCCGCTGCGCAATTTGAATACCCGTAACAAAACCGACGACATCGGTGTTCCTTATTTTCCGAAGGTGGGCGACACCATGACACTGATCAATCCGGACCGCTCCGATACTGAACTGAAGCGTTTCCGCAATCGATGCGCACGGAATGGGCGGTTCTTGATTGAGGATTTCGGCGAAGATGGGGATCACGTTGTCGACAATGATTGGGGCGGCCCGGATCACTTCAGCAATATCTGGCCGCTCAGCTCTTCCATTAACCGCAGTGCCGGGCCCAATCAGAATCAACATCAAAAGATTTCGTTCACGGAAGGGCCGAATGGCCCTCCCCATCCCGACATGAAGATAGGGGAATTCAAGAGGCAGGGCTTCCACCTGCGCAGTCCACCCCACAAGTTTTTCAGAATCCGTGATACGAAATCGCAAAACTGATTCGAACTTGTTTGCGACCATACTCACCGGCGTTTGCGGCTGTGCCGGTGGCGAGCAAGGAGCGAGACGGGCCGTGGTATGGGCAACATAAGTGACGCGTAACGCCGTGCGATGTCGGCAATGTCGTGAACCCGAAGGCGTGCTGCGAACGCTGCCAGCAGCCTGTGTCGATGTTGGCGTCGCTGAATGCCGCCAGCGCTGGGTCTGAAGCCGGCCTATCGCGGCACGCTGTATGGCTTCTGGTGCGATGACTGCATGATTTCTTGTACCCGCAAACAGTTGTGAGCGACTGCGCGGGGCGTGGAGCAAATGATGATGGCCTCGATACTGCCCGGCTTTATGATTCCAGCTCGTCGGCTGCGCGATGGCAGGCTGGCTGAGCACCCACTTGCCATGGCCAGGCTGCCATGAGCGCCGCCACCCACGCCACCGCCACGCCGGAGCGCCGCCCTGCACCCAGGGTTCAGCGCGCGTGCAGCAAGTGCGCCGGCCAGCATGATGGCGGTCCGCAGTGGCAGCGCTACGCGACGCAGGCCAAGGGTGCAGAGGTTGACGCGCCGGACAGTCACTACGAGCGCGAGGCGGACAAGGTCGCCGAGCAGGTGGTCGCGCAGCTCTCGGGCATGCCCGGCAGCAAGCCGGCGATCACGCCGCTGGATGAAGGGCGTATCCAGCGCAAATGCGCCTGCGAGGAAGAAGGTGGCGCGATGGCGCAGCGCAAGGTGGGGCAGATCCCGCGCACCCGGCAGGATGTCCCGCTGAACCCGGAGGGCGGCGCGCCGATGTCGGGCGGGCTGCGTGGCGCGATGGAGCGCGCTTTCGGCCAGGATTTCAGCGACGTACGCCTGCATCACGACGGTGCAGCTGATGCGATGTCGCGCGATCTGGGCGCGCGGGCCTTCACCGTGGGCAGCCATGTCTACTTCGCCGGTGGCGAGTTCGCGCCCGAATCACCCGAGGGTCAGCGCCTGCTGGCGCATGAGCTCACCCACGTGGTGCAGCAGGGCGGCCAGCCGCACGCTGCGCAGATGAAGTGCGCGGCCTGCGCCGCCAGCGAGGCCGAGCAGGAACATGAAGCCCCGGCAGGCGGGCCGGTGGTGCAGCGCTGGCCCAGCTTGCCCAGTCTGGACGATGTCACCGGTGCTTTGTCCGATGTGGGCGGTGCCATCGCCGATACCGCATCCGACATCGGCGAGGGCATTGTCGAAGGCGCCGAGGCGGCCGGCGAGGCCATCGTCGAGGGTGCGGAAGCTGCGGGGGAGGCTATCGTCGAGGGCGCGGAGGCGGCTGGTGAAGCCATCGTCGAAGGCGCCGAAGCCATCGCCGAAGGCGCCGAGGCGGTGGCCGACACCGTGATGGGCTTCGCTCGTGATGTATGGGATGGCGCCAACGCGCTAGCTTCGGCCATAGGCGGCATATTCGGCATTTCCGGTGGTTGCATTGTGATCACCCTGCCGTCCATGCCGGTGTGCCCCACCATCCCGATGCAGTTCACGCTGCCACGCCAGACGGCGCGCGTGCCGGTTTTCGTCGGCGGCGTCACCTCCGGGGTACTGACCATCTACGGCGCGGTGCTGGCCGCAGTCAGCCTGACCCCCGAGTTGTCTGCCCAGCTCGGCCCCTGCCGTCTGCACGGCCTGACCATCAGGATTTGTCCGCTCAGCGCATCGGTGTCTGCTGCGGGCTCGATCACCGCCCAGCTGGCTTTGGGGCTGGGCGCCCAGGCCGAAATCGGTCTCGAGGGCGAAGTCGGCATGATCATCGCCTGGCCCGATCCGCCCATTGTATTGACGGTGCCAGTGATCAACGTCGGGGCAGGGCTGGCTGGCTTCGCGCGCGGCATCGTCGCCAGCCAGGTCACCGCGTCGGGTTCGATGAGCGCAGGCCTCTCCGGTGTATCGCTGTCGCTGAGCGAACAGCTGAAGCTGGGGCTGGCGGCCGATGCGGGCGTGGCCGGCTTTGGTAACTTGCGCTTGCTGGGGATGGATGTTTGCCGGGTCTACTGGCCGCTGTGGGCCTGGCACGATGATCTTGCGATCAACGGCGGCTTCGATCTGGCGTTCTCGGCCGGTCTGTCCGGCGGCGTTTCCGCCTCGTTCGGTATCACCACGCCCACGCTCGACCCTTTCGGTTTCGACAAGATGGGCATCGAGATCGGCCGCGGCATGTTCATGGACGATTGCCCGTTGTGCGACTGGATGAGGCGCCTCGGGCTGATGCCATCGCAGAACGGTGGCGGCTGGCACAGCGGCAGCCCCGGCATGCCGCATGTCGACGGCCCCTTGCGTGGCATCTTCCCCAACAACCCTGGCATCCCCAGCGGTTCGCAATGTCGCGGCGCCTGCGGCCCCGATTGCAAGACCTGCGACGAGGAGGTCGAGCACAGCGAGTGCGAAACGCTGGACGGCGGTGCGCGCCATCGTTTCTGGAACTATCCGTTCTACCACACCTGCGGCACGCACGCCGGCTGCCGCGAGCACGACGCCTGCTACGACTGGTGCGCGGGTTTTGGCGAGATTGGCCTTCTGGGCGTGCTGTTCGGCCCCTGCCACCGTATCTGCGATCTGGAAGCAGTGTGCGGCTACGGCGCCAAGACGGCGGTGGGCTGGATCTTCGGCAAGCCGCCTTATGACGGCAAGATGCGTTTCTCCGACACGCCAAAGAAGGTTTCCGAGTGCGATGGGCCTTGCCCCGGCGACGCTGGTCCCGGCGGGCCCGAGGGGGGCGAGCAAGGTGGCGCCGGCGGCGGTGCGGCGGGCGGCGGCGGCGCGCCCACCGGGCCGGGCCGCGTGCGTATCTGCATGCCCGAAGTCATCCTGTTCAAGCGCCGTAGCATCGGCGACAGCATCACCGAAGTCCTGCCGGAAACCGAGGTCTGGTCGACCTGGATCGAAGCGCCGCCGCCGGTGTTCCTTGTCGAGCTGGAATTGCTGGCGCAGGCCGGGCTTGAAGCGGGCATCGAGGCCGGCATCGGGCCGGCACGGCTCACCGACATGTGCATGGATGTCGATCCGCTACGCGGCGATTACAGCGGCACGGCCACCTTGCGTATTCCGGCCGATCTCACGGCCTGGCTGATCCTGTGGGGCCAGCTCTCCGCCAATGCCAATTGGCTGGCGCTGATCAATGTGGTCAGTGCCATCGGCCGGTTGGAGGCCGAGGCCCGGGGTGCGCTCAACACCGAGTTCATCGGCATGGTCGGTGTCGAATGCGTCGATGGACAGCCTGGTTTCACCAGCAGCATCCACTTCCCCGGCTGCATCGACCTCGATTTCACGCTGGATGCGCAATTCGATCTGAAACTGGTCAGCTACAACCTCTTCCACAAGCGCTGGCGCTTGATCGAGGCGGCGTGGAATCACTGCTGGGGCGAGAATATCGATCTCGACGCAATGCGGCGCGGCCAGGATCCGGATATCGATCTATCCGGCGAATCAATCGATCTGGAGGATCTGATCAAGTGGCTGCTCGGCGGCGGCGGTGGAGGCCGGCCACGCGGGCCTGGCCAGTTACCGGCTGGCGGCAATGGCGTACCGACCGGAACGACGCGTGACGACCCGATCGAGATGACGTGGTTCAAGCCGACGAACGAGTATCCGGGCTCGATGCCGCTGGCGACGCATCAGAGCACGACCCGCTGCACGGGCGCTGCAGATTGCAGCAGCGCCACCGATCGCTTCGATGGCACGGCCACGCCCACCTGCACGCCGCTGCTATTTGGCAGCACTTGGCGTAACCACTGCACGGCCATGGCCAACTTCCCACGTGCTACGCAAACTGATCTGCGTGACCTGAATCGTGGCGTGGTCACCGACCAGATCGGTGTGCCCTATTTTCCGGACGCTGGTGACATCATGACGCTGGTCAATCCCGGACGCACCGAGACCGAGATGAACCGGATCAAGCGACGTACCGCTCGGCATGGCTATCGGATGAGCGATCATGGCGAGGATGCCGACCACGTGGTCGACCTGGATTGGGGAGGTGCCGATGCCTTCGACAACCTGTGGCCACTCGATTCGGATATCAACCAAAGGGCGGGCAGCGAACAGAACCTGAACCAGCTGGTCACCTTCTCTGAAGGACCCAACGGCCCAGTACACACCGACATCAGCATGCGCAACTTCAAGGCCGGGGGCTTTCATCGTCGCAGCCCACCCCATCACTTCTTCATCATCCGCAACGTGCAGTTGCCGTAGCAGCCGCATGTCGAGTCCGGTCTTGGCGGCTATCATGCAGCCATGACCGAACCCGTCTACCTCGAACGAGAACGACTGCTGCTGGCGGCCAAACGCCAGAAACTGCGCCAGGCCAGAACCTTTGCCACGGGTCTCTTGATCGCGGCGCTGCTGCTGTTCCTGCTGGCCGAGAGCCAGCACGCGGGCCACCCAGCCTGGGGCTATGCATCGGCTTTCGCCGAGGCCAGCGTGGTCGGCGCGCTGGCCGACTGGTTTGCCGTTACCGCGCTGTTCCGTCACCCGCTGGGCATACCCATCCCGCATACCGCGATCATCCCGAAGAACAAGGCGCGCATCGCCGACAGCCTGGGCGGCTTCATCGAAACGCATTTCCTTTCCGCCGAGCAGGTTGCCGCGCGCATCGAGGCCTTCAACCCGGCGCGGCGGATCGCGGCCTGGCTGTCGCGGCCGTCACACGTTGACGAGCTGGCAGCGCAGAGCCAGCAACTGGCGCAATACCTGATGACACTGCTGGATGAGCCGCATCTGCGCGATGCCGCGCGGCGGGTGGTGCGCGATGCGCTTTCCGAGCTCGATTGGGCGCGCCACGGCGGCGAGCTGCTGGGCGTACTGCTGGCCGAGCGCCAGCATCAGCTGTTGCTCGACCTGGTACTGGCCAAGGTGGCCGAGCGACTGGAGCGACCGGATATACAGACGCTGCTGTCGGGCATGATCGCGCAGGAGCTCTCTTACCTGCGCTGGATGGCGCTGGACGAGGCGGGCGGGCGCTTTGTCGCGCGCAAGCTGGTGGCGGCGGTGACTCACGAGTTCGAGCGGGTGCGCGGTGATGAACATCATGCGTTGCGCCGCTTGATCGATACCGAGCTCGATGCGCTGATCCTGCGGCTGCAGCACGATGAGAGCCTGCGGCAACGCGCGCAGGCGTGGGTGCGCGAACTCGCCGAGGCGCCGTCGTTTGAGCGGCAGTTCGGTGGCTTGTGGCAAGGCATGGTCGATGCGCTGCATGCCGATTTTGCCAGACCCGAATCGCTGCTGCGCAGCAAGGTGGCTGGCGGCGCGCGGCGATTGCGTGATCAGTTGCGCGAGGATGTGCAGCTGGCGGGCTGGGTGAACCGCAGCGTGCGCGATGCCGCTGCGCGCGCGGTGTCGCGCTATCGCGAGCAGATTGGCCGCTTTATCGCCGACCAGCTCAAGGGCTGGGACGACGTGGTGATGGTGGAACGGCTCGAGCTCAACGTGGGGGTGGACCTGCAGTTCATTCGCATCAACGGTACCGTCGTCGGCGGCATGATAGGGCTGCTGATCCACGCGATGCAGCAGCATTATTGAGCCCGCCGAGCAAACCGGACTTGCCGGCGCGCAGCGCCGCTTGCACGGTCTGGATGGGCCCGCGTTTGCACGGTGCGGCGTGAAACGGTGTGGCGAGGACGGTCGCCGCAGCTACGGCGTGGCCACTGGGCAGCAAGGCTGCGGCCCTGAGGCATACACGCGGTAAACTGCGCCGTTTCCCTGCACGCAGCCCCCATGCTCCATACCCTCAACGCCCCGCAACAAGCGGCCGTCCGTTATCTGGACGGCCCGTGCCTCGTGCTGGCCGGCGCGGGCTCGGGCAAGACGCGCGTGATCACGCAGAAGATTGCCTACCTGATCGAGCGGGCACAGATGGATGCGCGCAATATCGCCGCCATCACCTTTACCAACAAGGCCGCGCGCGAAATGCAGGAGCGGGTGGCCTCGCTGATGGACCCGGCTCGGCTACGTGGGTTGACGGTCTCGACCTTCCACAGCCTGGGCATGCGCATGCTGCGCGAGGAAGCGCGCCAAATCGGCTACAAGCCGCAGTTTTCCATCCTCGATTCGGCCGATGCCGGCAAGATCATCTCGGACCTGCTCGCCACCACCGACAAGGCGCTGGTGCGCTCGACCATCTCGCAGATCTCGCTGCTCAAGAACGATCGGGTGTCGCCGGACGCTGCGCTGCGCCTGGCCAATTCCGACGGCGAGCTGCATCTGGCGCGACTTTATCGCGCGTACCAGGACACGCTGCAGGCGTATCAGGCGGTCGATTTCGACGATCTGATCCGCCTGCCGGTCGATCTCTTTGAGGCGCATGAGGACGTGCGGCAGAAGTGGCAGCAACGGCTGCGCTACCTGCTGATCGACGAGTGCCAGGACACCAACACCACCCAGTACCAGATGGTGAAGCAGCTGACCGGGCTATCCGGCCAGTTCACCGCGGTGGGCGACGATGACCAGTCGATCTATGCCTGGCGCGGCGCCAATATGGAAAACCTGCGCCTGCTGCAGCAGGATTTCCCGTCGCTCAAGGTGATCAAGCTCGAGCAGAACTATCGCTCGGTGGCGCGCATCCTCAAGTGCGCCAACGCGGTGATCGCCAACAACCCCAAGCTGTTTGAAAAGACGTTGTGGTCTGACCTGGGCATCGGCGACCCGGTGCAGGTCATCGAGGCCAAGAACGAGGAGCACGAGGCCGAGCTCGTGGCAATGAAGCTGCAGGCGCACAAGTTTGAGGCCGGCACCGAGTTTCGCGACTACGCCATCCTTTATCGCAGCAACTTCCAGGCGCGCATCATCGAAACGCAGCTGCGCACGCAACGCATTCCGTACACGATCTCCGGCGGGCAAAGTTTCTTCGATCGCGCCGAAATCAAGGATCTGCTCGCCTACCTGCGCCTCGTCGCCAACGAGAACGACGACCCGGCTTTCATCCGCGCGGTGACCACGCCCAAGCGCGGCGTCGGCAATGTGACGCTGGAGCGGCTGGGCTCCTACGCGGCCGAGCGCAAGGTATCGCTGTTCGGCGCGGTGTTCGAGGAAGGGTTCATCCACCAGGTGCAGCCGCAGCAGTACGAGCCGCTCAAGCAGTTTGCCGAGTTCATCAACAAGCTGCAGTACCGCGCCCGCACCGAGGCGGCCGGCAGTCTGCTGCAGGATATGCTGGCCGCGATCGATTACGAGACCTGGCTCTACGAAACCGACGAGCCCAAGCCCGCCGAGACCAAGTGGAAGAACGTGCTCGACTTCGTCAGCTGGGTAGCCAAGCAGGGCGAGGAGAAGGGGCGCAACCTGGTGGAGGTGGTGCAGACCATTGCGCTGATCACCATGCTGGAGGGGCGTGACGAGGAACAGGTCGACGCGGTGAAGCTCACCACGCTGCACGCATCCAAAGGGCTGGAATACCCGCACGTATTCCTGATCGGTTGCGAGGAGGACATCCTGCCGCACGCCAATTCGATCGAGGGCAATATGGTCGAGGAGGAGCGCCGGCTGATGTACGTGGGCATCACCCGCGCCCAGCGCAGCCTGACCATTACCTATTGCGGCAAGCGCCGCCGCGCCGGTGAATGGCAGCTCGTCGAGCCCAGCCGTTTTCTGCGCGAATTGCCCAGCGAAGATATCCGCGTATCGGGTCGGCTGGCGGGCGATAAATCCGAACCGTTGGTCACCCGACAGGAGGGGCGGGCAATGCTGGCGGGATTGATGGCCAAGCTCGGCGGATAACGCGGGTATCGGCTAAGCTAGGCAGGCACAGCCCAAGCCGGACCAGGAGGGAGCCGACATCATGGCATTGCCCGAGAACGAGGCCGCACGCGTCGCTGCGTTGCGTGCGCTGAATATCCTCGATACACCGCCCGACCATGTCTTTGACGAACTCGTCGCCTATGCCGCGCACGCGCTGCGCATGCATGGCGCGGCGCTCAGTCTCGTCGACGAACAGCGGGTGTGGTTCAAGGCCGCGACCACGCCGTTACTGACATGTGGTCCCCGTGATGCCTCATTCTGCACCTACGTGGTTGAGGAGCGGCAGTTGGTCGAAGTACGGGATGCGCGACAGGACGAGCGTTTTCTCGCGCACGACGCGGTCACGGATGCGACCGGCCTGTGCTTTTATGCCGGTTCACCGGTGGTGCTGAAGAACGGGCACTGCATCGGCGCCGTCTATGTGGTCGATACCCAGCCACGCAAGCTCAACGAGGAACACCGCTTGATTCTGAATTCGCTGGCGCAGATCGCCGCCGGAGAGATCGAGCGGCAATATCCGCCAGCCTGAACCAGGCTCAGGCCGCAACGGCCTGTTCGCCCTGCGGCACGGTCTCGGCAAAAGCGGGGCGTTCATGCAAGCGCTGCGCCAGTTGCGCGAGATTGGGATAGGCGGCGGCCCAGTCCAGCTCCGGAAAGCGTAAGTCGAGGTAACCGAGCATGCAGCCGACGGCGATGTCCGCCACGCTGTACGCTTCGCCCAGGCACCAGCGCCGATCGCTCAGATCGGCCGAAAGTTGCGCCAAGCCGCGATTGATCTTGCTTTGCTGCTTGGCGATCGACTCCGCCCACTGTAGCTTGGCTGGGCGTTTCTTCTCCGCCACGATCAATACGGCGGCATCGGTGACGCCTTCGGCCAGCGCCTCCCAGCGACGGACACGGATGGCCTGGCGGTGATCGGCTGGGGTCAGGCGGCTGAACGGCGAGACATGGTCCAGATAATCGGCAATCACACTCGAATCATAAAGTGGCTTGCCATCATCCATCAGCAGCACCGGGACCTTGCCCAGCGGGTTGAGTTCACTCACCAATTCGGCATCGTCGGGCAGGGTCACCACTGCCAGCTGGCAGTCGATGCGCTTTTCGGCGAGGACAATGCGCACTTTGCGTCCGTAAGGGCTGGTAAGTGATGTGATGAGTTTCATGTAAGGCCTACTGGAGCTGTTTTATGTTGATTTTAGTGGGCTTGCTTGGCGACTGCCAGGGACGTTGCGGTGTTGCAACACCTGTGGACAATGTTGGCCGATCATGCATTCTGACATTCTGCTTTTGTTGTGTGACTGTTTCTTTCGGCAAACATGTACTTCCTGTCATTCAATACTGCTCGCTGACGATGCGGCGGCCGGTTGCGAAGCACCGATGCCGGCTGCTGCCGGTGGCGCTGCCCAGCGCGCGCGCAGGTCTTCCGGCAGCGCGTGGCGCGGATGGACTGCGGTCAGCCTACGCCATGCATGTTCGGCTTCGGCGTTTCGGCCGACAGCAAGCAACTGACGGATCTGGCGAATTTCGCGCTGCAACCGTTCGTCGATCTGCGGTGAAGAAGCCATATCCGCAAGCGGAGCAGATAACTCGGCCTCGCTCGATCTTGCCATCACGGATGCGGCGGGAGCCGCAGCCGCCGGAGCGGGCAAGGCCAGCTGCTTCGAGACTTTCTCGCTGGCGAGTTCCTCTGCTTCACGCGCGGCAACACGGGCGGCATCAAAAGCCTGGTGCTCAGCCTTGGCGAGCCGCTGGGCTTCCTCCCTGTGCCTGGCGGCCTGTTGGGCTCGCGCGCTTGTAGGCGCGGGAAGGGGGGCGGGCTGCCATTGCGCGATCCGCGGCGGGGTAGCGTCGGATTGCTCGTGCGCGGCCGGTTTATGCGTATCGGCCGTGATCGAGCGCTCCGGTTGTGCGCTGGGCCATAACGTGTAGACAAAGCCGCCCAGGAGCAGCGTGGCGCACGCCGTGGTCCATTGCGGCGAGATACGCCACGCGGGCCACCAGCGCCGGCTGGCGCGGCGAGGCGCGGTGGCCCGTTCCGCTGCGGCCAGGATGGCGGCATCCAGTGCGGGCGAGGGCGTCTCCTCGGCCAGTGCGCGGTATTGCCGCGATAGCGCCTCATCGTGCGGCAGTACGTGTTCTTCGGTCATGCCAACGCCTCCATGCAGCTGCGTAGCTTGGAGATGGCGTAGCGCACGCGGCTCTTTACCGTTTCGGCCGCAGCCCCGGTCAGCCGGGCGATTTCGGCCAGGCCCAGCTCATGCTCTTCCTTGAGCAGGAAAGCTTCGCGTTGTTCGGGCGGCAGCGTGCGCAGGCAGTCACGCAATTGCTGCCCCGATTGCCGGTTGGCAACCGTGGCATCGGGCAGCGGGCATTGGTCGACGAGCTCGTGCGCCGCATCGAGATCGCTGTTCCAGCGATGGCGATGTTCGCGCCGATGCCAATCGACCAGCCGGCGGTGCGCGGTTTCCAGTAGCCAGGTGCTGAAGCGCGCCCAGGGTTGGTAGCCGGCGCGCTGCTGTATCACGCTCAGCCAGACCTCCTGGAACAGCTCGTCCCCTGCGGCATTGTTCCCCGTTTCGTGGACCAGGAAACGATAGAGCCGCAGCCGGTGGCGCGCATACAGCAGGCGAAACGCAGCCAGCTCGCCATCACGCCAGGCCTGCATCAGGGTTTCGTCGTCGCGCGGATCGGAATCGTGGTCGGCCATGGGCATTACTTTAGCGATCTCGATCCGCGCTGGCGACGATCAATCACTCGGTAGCGGCGATGCGGCGGGGGTCAAAGCTGCGGCCAGCTGCGCCATGCGCTCGAATTCGACACGGTAGCCATAGCGATCCGGCCCGCGTGCTGCAGCGGCAATGCGGCCCACCTCGGCATAGTCGAAGTTGTCGACGTAACGAGCGCCGCGCAACAGCTGGCCGAACCCGGCGACTGCGCTGGCAAAGCGGAACTCCGTGCTGGCAGCGTCGAAGCCGGGTTTGACGTCGCGTTGGTACAGCGGGATTTCGAGCAACTGGCTGCGCGCGTTGTCCGGCTGCTTGTAGCGCAGGCGCAAGTGTGCGATTTCGCCGGATTTGGCGCTTGCCTTCTTGGTCTTGTCATAGCGCAGTGGCGACAGATGGCCCGCCTTGCCGGCGAAGGTGATTTCGTACAAGGCGGTCACCGTGTGGCCGGCGCCGACATCGCCGGCATCGATCTTGTCGTTGTTGAAGTCCTCGCGCCGCAGCATACGGTTTTCGTAGCCGACCAGCCGGTATTCGCTGACCTGGGCCGGGTTGAACTCCACCTGGATCTTCACGTCGCGCGCCACGGTGGCGAGCGTGCTGTTCATTTCGTCGACCAGCACCTTGTGGCCTTCGTTGAGCGTATCGATGTAGTGGTAACTGCCGTTGCCGACATCGGCCAGCTGCTCCATCAAGGCCTCGTGGTAGTTGCCGGTGCCAAACCCCAGCGTGGTCAGCGACACCCCGCTCTGGCGCTCGCGCTCGACCAGTTTTTTCAGTTCATCGACACTATCGATTCCAACATTGAAATCGCCATCGGTGGCCAGCAGGATGCGATTGATGCCGCCGGCGACATAACCCTTGCGCGCCATGCGATAGGCCAGCTGGATGCCTGCTTCGCCTGCGGTGGCGCCGCCCGCCTGCAGCTCTTCGATCGCGGCCAGGATACGCTGCTGGTCGCTGGTGGGCTCCAGGACCACGCCGGTGTTCGACGCATAGACCACCAGCGAGACCTTGTCGCTGGGCCGCAACTGCTGGACCAAGAGGCGCAAGGAGGATTTGAGCAGCGGCAGCTTGGCCGGATCGTTCATCGAACCCGAGACGTCGACCAGGAACACCAGGTTGGCCGGTGGCAGCGCATGGCGCGCCAGCTCTTGCGCCTTGATGCCTATCCGCACCAGATGTTTGTCGTGTCCCCAGGGCGCCGGGGCGATCTCCGTGTGCACTGCGAACGGGTGCCGGCTAGCGGTATCCGCGTAGTCGTAGGGGAAATAGTTGACCAGCTCCTCGACGCGCACCGCCTCCATGGGCGGCAGCCGCCCGGCGTTGAGCATGCGGCGCACATTGGCATAGGCACCGGTATCGACGTCGATCGAAAAGGTGGAAACCGGCTCTTGCGCCACCGCCTTGACCGGGTTGTCGTCCTTGCCGGCGTAGCGCTCCCTCCCTTCGGACTGCGGTGCCCAGTCTTCCATCCTCATCAGGGACGGCGCGCTGGCCACGGGCTTGGGGGCGTACGCCACGCTGGCCTTCGCGGCCTTATCGGCTTGCTGGTGCGTCAGCTCCTGGGCGGCAGCGCTCGCTTGCGCGGATTCTCCTGGCCGGGTGCTACCGCACGCGCTGAGCAGGAAGGCCAGAGACAGGGGGATCAGGCGGAAGTACATCGTGATGCTCCGTGGTGGGGATGCGCGATGAAACGCAGGGCGGTGGCAAAACGGGTTAAGCCTGGCGCGGATGCCGACGAACGGTAAGGCGAGTCTCGGGTTTCCTCAAGCGTCGCCACCCTGCTGGTCACGCCGGGCACACCGGCCGTGCGGCTTGTATTGCCAGCGATCGGGAGGCCCGGTTTATCGCTTTTCACGGCGTTTCGCGCTTCTTGCCAGCGCCGTTGCGCAGGGTTTGGTTACCTGCTCCGAGTGGCTGTCAGAGAGCGCGAGAGTGTCCTGCATTGCAATGCGATATGCGCCTACATGCACGGAACGCGGTACGGCGTAGGGTGGATTTGGGCTTGTGAGTCTCGGGCCAAAACCAAACCAAGGCGCAGGCGGCAGGGCCGCGCCTTATCGCGAAAGGAGTGGTACAAATGGCATATGGCGACTACGAAAACCGCGAAAACCGCGATGCAAACCGTGATCCCGTTACGGATGAACCCGGCTCTCACCCGCTAGGCACAGGCGTGGGTGCGGCGATCGGCGGTGTGGCAGGTATAGGCGCCGCGGCAGCGGCGGGTGCCGCGATCGGCCCGGTTGGCGCAGCCCTGGGTGCCGCCGCGGGTGCGGTGGCCGGTGGGCTGGCTGGCTCCCAAGTGGGCGAGGTGGTGAACCCGACCGAAGAGGACGAATACTGGCGCAGCAACTTCCACAACGAGCCGTATGTGGAGGAGGGAAGCGATTTCGAACGCTATGCCCCAGCCTATCGCACCGGCTATTTGGGCCGCGGTCGGTATCCGGACAGCAGCTTTGAAGCATCGGTCACGGAATTGCGGGATGACTACTACGCCAACCGGGGTGATTCGGATCTGGAATGGGATGACGTGCGCGAAGCAGCCCGGGCGTCGTGGCAGCGTATCGACGAGCGTTCCAGCATCTGAAGGTTGTTACCTAACGATAGACGCGGCGCATGGGCGGCAGCAACGCAAGCGGTAGCAAGGTCGACGGCTGCACGCTCAGCACGGCTTGAGCGTTGCCGCCCGCCGGCGCCGCGCGTTTCTGCTGCTCCTTTCGGTGGGGCTTCAACCCTGCTGGCTGCGTCGTGCTCGCGGGCCATACGTCTGGTACGGACTGCGAGTGTAGGGATCCGGTTCATCGCCTTTCAGGGTGACCGGCGAAAAGTCCGGTGCATCGCTTTTCCGGGCGTTTCACACTTCTTGCCAGAACTGCGCTGCTGGGTTTTGTTGGCCACTATCGGCAAGGCTGAGGGTTCTTTAGAGCCAGCGGCCCGCCACATCGGTTTGCCAGTGATCGAGGTGCAAATCCACCAGCTGGCACAGGTTTTCGAGCGTGCTCAAGTGGCTCAAGTACCGATCAATCAACGCTGAAGAAACCCCCGCAGCGATCTCGTCTTGAGGCAGGCCGCATCGATCGAGGTGCCATAGCTCCGCCACCGGTTGACGGTGGATAAACAGTGCCTGCGCGTTTCGCTGATCGGCCGCGGCAGCCCTGACATCGCTGACGACAATGGAATGGTCTGAGTGGCTATCGATCGCGTCTTGCAGCTGGCCGATGTAGTAGTCACTATCCTGGTCGGTGCGCCAGGTATGCCAGCAACGCACTATCCGCTCCGGGGTCAGCGGAAGGTCGAGCAAACGCAGCCAACCTTCCGGGGGCGTGTAGGCGCGTGCCCCCCGTTCATCCTCAAGAAACCAGAGGACGAAGTCCTGGTTTTTGCACTTGCGCATGCGCAACGACAGCGTGGGGTGGCTGCTGGTCGTCGGGTCGCCAAACAGCTGGGGAGCCACATCCCAGGCAAGGCTGATTTCACCGATCAGTGCTTGCGTAAAGCTCAACTTCAAGAATCGATGCTTGTTGACCAGATGGTCTGCGGCGATCTCCGAACCAGCTTTACTCGGGCCCGTGAGCCCTAGCACGAGGCAGGTCATGGCGTGTCCTCCCATCCCTCACAGGGTCAACTCGCCGGCACAGTATGAGTCTTTTTCTGTTGCGTTTATTCGATCTCAGTCAAGTTTTGCGCAAGAAATAGGTAAATGTTTTTGAACAATTTGGCCGGGTGAATCGCAGCTGAAGCGCTGCCCATCGTGACGGGTGGCGGCGGTGAGGGCCGCTGCGGCAGCTGGCCGATTCAATGCGGATCGTTCCGCAATGCTGGCGTTGTTGCACAACCCGGCAGAAGGTCGAACTAGCCCCAACCCCGGACGGGTTTATCCCACGTGCGCTGTTTCTGGCGTGCCCCGTTGCGTGAAGCGGTCGGGCAAGGCAGCACGAACCGGCAGTTCCGCCACCTGCCGCTCGAATGGGCGTGCCTGCACCCGTTCACCCAGCAACCGGCAGCAGCGCATCCTGGCTTCGACCAGGCTGCGTTGATGGTAACCACTCCAGCGTTTCCAGGTCGCCGGACCCAGCCGGCGCATCGCACGTAGTACTTCGTACCGCACTCGCGCCAGTTGGTGGTCTTGTACTGGGCTGGAGCGGGCTTGGTCATGGCCGGAGTTTACCGATGGGGTTCAGGCGAGGGCAGTTGTGCAACAAAGCCTCGTTGTGCTCAAACCGGTCGGCGCACACGATCGGGCGTGGGCACGGTCTGCCCTGCCTTTCCACCGTCGAAGGGGTTGTGTTCCGGGCCTGCCGCCAATGCCGCTACATAACCGAACGGGCCGGGGAGCAGCCAAACGCGGGTGTGGGTGAGCGGTATGCCGTCGAAGTGTATCGGCACGGCTGCATCGGGAACGACGGCTAGGCGTTGCAGATTGCCGGCAATGCCGCAGCCCCAGCTTTTGAGGACGGCTTCCTTTGCAGACCAGAGTGCGTGAAAGCGCGTTGTATCGTCCGATTTGTCCAACCAAACCCGTTCGGCGGCGGCGCAGACCTCGGCGGTCAGTTGCGCCAGATGGTCGATGGGCCGCACCTGTTCGATATCGATCCCCACCGGCCCCCGCTCGCTGATCGCGATCAAGGCGTGTGCGCCGGCATGCGACACATTGAAATGCCGGCCACTTGCAAGCCAAGGCTTGCCATAACGTCCTGGTTGGAACACCAGGTCTGCTGCGTTCAAGCCATCGCGGGCGGTAAGCACCTGCCGCAGCGCCTTGCGCGTCGCGATGTAGCGCAGCCGGTCCGGTATCTGCACGAACCGCAAGGCCTTGGCTTCTTCGGCCAGCGGCAGGCCCGTCACCAGGCTTGCATGCCAGTTGGTATGGGGGTCGATGTCGACGCGCCAGAGCGCGATATCGACGGCGGGTGAGGGCAGGGCGTGAACGGTCCACATGCCGGCATGGTAACGCGGCAAGCGTCGCGGTTCGCCTGCAGTGGACGGCAAAGCAAAACCGCCATCACCGTCTATCGGAGGAAATCGTGCTTCTGATCACGGCCTGCCCGCGAAGGATGCTCGGCACTGACCCAGGTTTTGTCATTCATCTCTTTGTTTCTTCTTGGGTTTTCCTGAGCATGGCCACTGAGGCCCGGGCGAGTTTCGCGCCGGCTAGGCATCGTTACTTTCCTATGGGCCTGTAGTTTCCTACAGCTCTCTTTCTGCTTGCCCGCTGTTTCAATCGCCGTAGTTGATTTTCAAGACAACTTTCTGCACCCGGTTGGGCCGGGTTGCACACGGGGATAGCAATGCAGAACGGCGCAAATACCGGACCGCAGGGGATATACACAGCGTGCGGTCAGACCCTGGTGGAGCTGCTTGAGCAGGCCGCCCAACAGGCACGATCGGATACCGGCTACGTATTCCTGAAGCAGGGCGATGCAGAAACCGCTCGCCTGGGCTTCGCCTCGCTGGCCGAGCGTGCCAAGGTGATCGCTGCCGGGCTGCAGTCACGGCATTGCGCTGGGGAGCGGGTGTTGTTGTTGTATCCCCCGGGCATCGACTTCGTCGTGGCGATGTTCGCCTGCTTCTACGCCGGTGCGATCGCCGTGCCGCTGTACCCGCCGGTGGCGAACCGCAACATGGACCGGCTCAACGCCATTGCAGCCGATTGCCAAGCCCGGTTCGTGTTCACGCTGTCCGAGATCGTCGATGAGATGCGGGCGGGCCAGATGGGCAGCTCGGCGCTCGACGGACTGGACTGGATCGCGACCGATGTCGACCTGGCGGAGCCGTCCGCTTGGCGCGCCCCCCTGATCGATCTCGATACGGTGGCCTATCTGCAATACACCTCGGGCTCGACCTCGCAACCCAAAGGGGTGGTCATCACCCATGCCAATGCGGTTCACAACTGCGCGCTGCTGATCGATGGCTGGGAAGTGACCCCGGGCAGCGTGATGGTGTCCTGGTTGCCGCATTTTCACGACTTCGGCCTGGTTTCCAGCGTCCTGATGCCGGTCCTGGCGCATATCCAGGCGGTGACCATGCCGCCCGCAGTCTTCGTGCAGCGCCCGATCCGCTGGCTGCGGGCGATCGAGCGCTATCGCGGCACCCATACCGGCGCGCCCAACTTCGCTTATCAGCTGTGCGTCGACCGCATCGCTGAGGCCGACCGCGCGCAACTGGATCTGTCCAGCCTGCGGGTGGCCGTCAACGGCGCGGAGCCGATCCGCGTGCAGACGATACGCGACTTCGTGGCCGCCTTTGCCGTCGCGGGGCTGAGCCCCAATGCCGCCTGCCCGGGTTATGGCCTGGCCGAGAGCGTGCTCAAGGTCTCCACCGCCTCGCCGGCATTGCCGGCCACCGAGGTGCATATCGACGGCGCACAGCTGGAACGCGGCCGGATTCAGGTGGTGGACGCCGAGCAAGCGGGTTCACGCCAGTTCATGGCATGCGGCGTGCCACGCGCGGGCGTCGATGTACGCATCGTCAATCCACAGACGCTGCTTGAATGCGCTGCCGATGAAGTGGGGGAAATCTGGGTCTCGAGTCCCAGCGTGGCCAGCGTGTACTGGGGGCGGGACGAGGAATCGCAGGTGTTTCATGCGCGCATGCTGGGCCAGCCGTCGGCGGGCCGCTATCTGCGCACCGGCGATCTCGGTTTTCTCCATCACGGCGAAGTGGTGTGTGCCGGCCGCATCAAGGACCTGATCATCATCCGCGGCGGCAATCATTACCCGCAGGATATCGAGGCGACGGTTGCCGACGCGTTGGCGGCATACGGTCCTGGTGCGGGGGCGGCCTTTGCAGTGGAGCACGACGGGGAGGAGCGGCTGGTCGTGGTCCAGGGCCTCGAAAAGCGCAATCTGCCCAGCGACGATCATCAACAGATCGTGCTTGAGGTGACCCGGGCACTGGCGGAACGACATGGCCTGGAACTACAGGCGCTTGTTTTGGTGCCGGCCCGCAACGTGCCACGCACTTCCAGCGGGAAAATCCAGCGCGCGGCCTGCCGCCGCGCCTACCAGGATGATGCGCTTTCGGCGCTGTTCACCTGGAGCCGTCCGGTGTTGACGCCGGAACCGGCCTTGCTGGCCGGGGCGGACAGCGCCGATGTTGCAAGCTGGCTGCGCAGTCGCGTCGCCCATCATACGGCGCTGCCGGTGGGACAGATCAAGGCAGACGAGCCGTTTTCCAGTTTTGGCATCGATTCAGCGCGTATCGTCGCCATTTCCGGTGAGATCGGCGAGCGCTATGGCATCGAGCTGGAGGCCTCGCTGCTGTTCAGCTATCCGACGATCGACGCGCTGGCCCGCTATCTGACAGGGCAAGGGGACGCGGTGCGTCCAGGCGCGGCGACAGCCCGCCTGGAAGAGGAAATCGCCGTGATCGGCCTGGGTTGCCGTTTTCCCGGCGCGCACGGCCCGGACCAATTCTGGCAGCTGGTGCGGGATGGCGAGGTTGCGGTCGGGGAAATACCGGTCTCGCGCTGGGATGGCAAGGCGCTGTTCGATGCCGACCCGCAGGCCCCTGGCAAGATCAATACCCTGCGCGGTGGTTTTGTCGACGACGTTGATTGTTTTGACGCCGACTTCTTCAAGATCTCACCGCGTGAAGCGGCACGGATGGATCCGCAGCAGCGCCTGCTGCTCGAAACGGTATGGGAGGCGCTCGAGCATGCCGGCATCGTGCCTGCCAGTCTGGCGGGCAGCCAGACCGGCGTGTTCGTCGGCATGGGCGCCGGCGACTACGCGCTACAGCAGCTGTCGACGCTGGAGCACATCGACGGACATGCGGCGACCGGCAATTCGCACGGCGTGGCAGCGGGGCGTCTGTCCTACCTGCTGGATTTGCACGGCCCCAGCCTGGCCATCGATACCGCGTGTTCGTCCTCGCTGGTGGCGGTCCACCTGGCCTGCCGCAGCCTGCGCGATGGTGAGTGCGATCTTGCCATCGTCGCCGGCGTGAACCTGCTGCTGCGTCCGGAATGGAGCGTGGCCTTGTCCAAGGCGGGCATGCTGTCAGAGCAGGGCTGGTGCAAGGCGTTCGACGCCGAGGCATCCGGTTATGTCCGCAGCGAAGGCGTTGGCGTAGTGATCCTGCGCCGGCAAAGCGAGGCCGTTGCGGCTGGCGATCCGATCCGGGCGTCGTTGCTGGGCTCGGCCGTGAACCAGGATGGCCGTAGCAACGGCCTGACCGCGCCCAATGGTCTGGCCCAGCAGGCGGTGGTGCGTCGGGCGCTGCAGGTGGCTGGTGTCGAGCCAGCGGCCATCCATTATCTGGAAGCGCATGGCACCGGCACGCCCTTGGGCGACCCGGTGGAGGTGGCCGCGCTCAAGGCCGTGCTGTCCAAGGGGCGCACGGCGGACACGCCCTGCAGCCTGGGGGCGGTGAAGGCGAACATCGGCCACCTGGAGGCTGCCGCGGGTATTGCCGGCCTGATCAAGGCCTGCCTGGTGCTGCAGCACCGGCAGATTCCACCTTGCGCCCAGTTCGAAACGCTCAACCCGCAGATTCGACTGGATGATGCGCACTTCGAAGTGTCCCGGCAGACACGGCCATTCCCCGCGGCGGAACGCCACTATGCGGGTGTCAGCGCATTCAGTTTTGCCGGCACCAACGCCCATGCGGTGCTGGCCAGCGCACCCACGGTGCCCGAGGCGGCCTGCGGCACCCCGGAGGACGAATTCGTACTGCCAGTCTCCGCGCACTCCGAGGGGGCCTTGCAGCGCCAGGTGGCGCGCTATGCCGCCGTACTCGCCGATCCGGCCAGCCGTTCTTCGCTGCGCGACCTGTGTTTTACCGCCGCGATCGGACGTACCCATTTCGCTGCGCGGGTTGCCTTTGTCGGCCTGAGCAAGGCCGAGCTCGTCACCAAGATGACGAGCTGGCTGAGCGATGCGCAGATCGGCGCTGCCGACGACCTGGCCGATCCGCAGCTGGTGTTCGCCTGCGGTGATGCTGCCGCCCGGCCCGGCGAAACAGGCAGTGCCTTGTTCCGCGACAGCGTGGTCTACCGCGACGCTTTCATGCGCTGCGCCGCAGCGGTGCAGCACGTGCGCGGCGTCGATCTGCTGGTGGCCCGGTCGGAAGAGTGCGCTCCCGGCGCCGAGGAGGCGCAGTTGCACGCCTTTGCGACCGGCTATGCCCTGTATGCCCAATGGGCGGCCTGGGGCGTGCGCGCGGATCTGCTGCTGGCATGCGGTGGCGGCGTACGCCTTGCCGCCTGCCTGGCGGGCGCAATTTCGCTGCACGCCGCGTTGGCTCCAGCGTGGCCGGAACAACTGTCGCCGCTGCAATTGCCCTTGTTGCTGCCAGGCCAGGGCCTGATCGCTGCCGGGACTGCCTGCGAGGTCGCATGGCTGGCCGAGGCCGAGTCGGAAGGCGCGGCGCAGGCGGTACAGGCGGTGGCGAGCTTTGCGCGGGCAGCGGTGCTGATCGATCTCGCGCCCGGTGAAGCGCTGACGCAAGCCAGCGCGCAGGCCGGCGCAGACGTGGCGGTATGGCCTTGCCTCGTGCGTGGTCGCTCCGAATGGTTCGACATGGGGTGCGCGCTGGCCGCCTTGTATCGCCGCGGCTACTCGATCGATTGGCCGGCCGTTGCGCAGTGCAAGCCGGGTCGCCGGGTGGCATTGCCGACCTACAGCTTCGAGCGGGTCCGGCACTGGCTGGATACGCCGGCCCCACGACCGAGCGGATCACCGGCCCAGCCAGACGCCACCCCAGCGATCAGCGTGGCGCTGTTCCAGCAACAGCTGGCCGTGCTGAACCAGCAGCTGGCGGTCATCGAGCAGCTCAAATAAAGGAAGCAACCATGCCAGACCAAAATTCGACAGAACAGCTGCATGCGGCCAGCCGGGCCGAGGCACGCAAGCAGATCCTGGCCACGTTGGTGGATATTGCCGCGCGGTTGTTGGAAATGGAGCCATCGCGCATCCGGCCGGGAACCATGTTCCTCGACTATGGCGCCGATTCCATCATGCTGGTGAACCTGGTGCGTCAAGTGGACGAGCGCCTCGGCGTCAAGATCAAGATCCGCCAGCTGTTCGACGAGCTGACCTCGCTCGACCTGCTGGCAGATTATGTGCTGGCCGCTACGCCACGGGCTGTACCGGCTCGCGCAACCGTGCCGGAACAGGCCACTCCCGCTGTACCGGCAGCCGGAACGGCAATCGTGCCCGTGCTCGCCGGTCCGGACCCAATCCAAGCCGATCCGGCAGTGGCCGCGCTGATTTCCTCCCAGCTCTCGCTGATGATCCGGCAAATGGAAATCCTGGCCGGACGCACATCAGTGCCGGTCGAGGGCATCGCGGCCACTGCTTCGTTGCGTCTGCCTGAACCGGCCGTTGCGGCACCGGCCTCCGGTGGCTTCTGGACCCGACCGCGCGACCGGGGGATGGGCGAGGGGGCGGAACGCACCCTGCCGGCCGGTCACGCGGCACGCCTTGCCTGCTTTGCCGGGCGCTCGCTCGACTACAGCGTGTACTTCTTCGGGGCCTACCCCAGGGAATATCAGGCGGACAAGTATCAGCTGCCGTTTGCCGTGGCGCGCGAGGCCGACCGTTGTGGCTATCGTGCGCTCTGGCTGCCGGAGCGGCACTTCCACGAATTCGGCGGCATCTCGCCGAACCCGGCTTTGCTGGCTGCGGCCATTGCGCGGCAGACCGAGCGCATCGCATTGCGCGCGGGCAGCGTCGTGGTGCCGCTGCACCATCCGCTGCGCATTGCCGAGGAATGGGCGGTGATCGACAACCTCGCGCCAGGGCGGGTCGGGGTCGCGCTGGCCAGCGGCTGGCATCCACGCGACTTCGTGCTGGCGCCGCAGAACCACGCGCAGAGCCGGCAACTCACGTTTGATGCGGTGCCACTGTTGCGCCGGCTCTGGGCCGGCGAAAGCGAGGCCTTCCCGGGCGGCGACAACAAGCCCTACCCAGTCTCCGTTTTTCCGGCGCCATGCAGCGCAGAGATTCCGCTCTGGCTCACCATCGTCAACAACGTCGAGACCTACCGCGAGGCCGGGCGTCTTGGCGTCGGCGTGCTCACCAACCTGATGGGCCAATCGCTGGCCGAGCTGGAACTCAACATCGCTGAATACTGGGCCGCGTTCGAGGCCGCCGGCCACGACCTTGCCCGGGCACAGGTGACGGTGCTGCTGCATACCCACCTGGCCGAGACCGAAAACGCGGCTCGCGATGCGGCACGAGAGCCGCTCAAGGCCTATTTCCGTTCGACCGTGGCCTTGTTCCAGAGCCTGGTCAAGGCGCAAGGACTGGGCGCCGATTTCGATGCGCTGCCGGAGTCGGATCGCGAATTCATCTTCGATCGGGCATTTGATCGCTATGTGGAGACCTGCGCGCTGATCGGCTCTCCCGAGTCGGTACAGCCCATCATCGAAGCGCTGCGGCAAATGGGCGTGACCGAGATCGCCAGCTTGGTCGATTTCGGCTTGTCGTCCGAGCAGGTGGTCGCCGGCGTGAAGCTGGGTGCACATCTGATCGAGGCGGAGCAGCGGCGGCCCATCGCCCAGGTGCCGTACCGACAGGTGCCGCTGACGGCGATGCAGCAGCAGATGCTGCTGCTGTGCCGGCTGGGGGAGGGCGCGCTGCAGGCCTACAACGAATGCGTGGCCTTCAGGCACACCGGCCAGCTCGATGAAGCCTTGTTGCAAGTCGCGCTCGACCAGCTCGTTGCCCGTCATGATTGCCTGCGTGCCAGCGTGGATGAAGCGCAGGGCGCATTGCGCATACATCCGGCCGCTGCGGTGGCTTTATTGCGCCACGATCTGCGTGCCTTGTCGCCGCAGGCCCGGGGTGCCGCGCTGCAGGCGTTGCTGCTGGCGGAAAGCAATCATCGTTTCGATCTGGCCGCCGCACCGGTGTTCCGGCCGAGCCTGATCGTGCTGGACGAGTGCGAGACCGTTGTCGTCCTGAACAACCATCACCTGCTGTCGGATGGCTGGTCGATGGGCATCCTCATCCGCGAGCTCGACCACCTGTATGCCTGCCTGCGCTCCGGCGCCAGCGCGCGCTTGCCGGCGTCGGCGCCATATGCCAGTTACGTGGAGCGCCACCAACGCCGGTCCGCACAGCCGGGACACGACGAAGCCGAAGCGTACTGGCTTGCGCAATACGCCAGCCCGGTGCCGGTTGTTGACGTGCCGACCGATTTTGCCCGTCCTCCGGTCAAGACATTCCGCGGCGAGCGCTGCCAGCGGCGCATGGGGCGGCAGTTGGTCGAACGCTTGCGCAGCCGGGCCACGCAGGCGCGCAGTACGCTGTTCATGAGCGTGCTGGCCGCTTACGCCTTGTTCATTTCGCGGCTGGCCAACCAGCAGGAACTGGTGATCAGCATCCCGTCGGCCGGCCGGACCTTCGAGGGCGCGGATACGCTGGTGGGCTACTGCCTCAACTTCCTGCCGATCCGCCTGCAGCTCGATCCCGCAGCGCCGTTCAGTGCCTTGCTGGAGCAGGTGCGTTCCCGCGTGCTGGAGGCGTTCGATCATCAGGACTATGCGTACGCCGACCTGCTGGCGCAACTGAACCTGGCATTCGATCCCTCGCGTACGCCACTGGTCGCTGGGGTGTTCACCTACAACGAAAGCACTATCCAGGCGCCCGCGCTGGGCGGCCATGCCGAGTTGCTGGCCCCGCCCATTGCCTGGGCGAAATTCGACTGGCACCTGATCGCGCTGGAAGAGGATGGCGACCTGCTGCTGAGCGTCGATTTCAATCTCGACCTGTACCGGCCGCAGACCATCGCCCATTGGCTGGAGTCGTTCGAAGCACTGCTGGCGCACATTGCCGACACGCCGCACCTGGCGCAGGGCACCGTACCGCTGCTCAGTGCTGGCCAACAGGAACGGCTGCTGGGGGACTGGGCCGAGCACCGGCTGCCCTATCCACAGGCGCAGGGGATTGCCGAGCGCTTTGAAGAAATTGCCAGGCTCTACCCGGAAGCCCCGGCCTTGCGCCACGGGCCGCAGCGCTGGTCATATGCCGAGCTCTGGCGCGAAGTGGCCGGCCAGGCCACTCGGCTGCGCGAGGCCGGCGTGCATCCCGGCGACGTCGTCGGCCTCGGTCTGGGACGAGAGGCCGCGTATGTGATCGGCGCGCTGAGCATCCTGCACTGCGGTGCGACCTATATGCCGGTCGATGCCAGCCTGCCGGAAGAGCGCCTGCGCCACATGGTGGAATCGACCGGAGCCGCTCTGCTGCTCGCCGACCGGGATGCCGCGATCACGCTGCGCGAGGCATTCCCGGCGCTGCTGGAGTATGGCAGCGCCGCCGATGAGGCCCCCGCGGCACTGGCCGTTGTTTCCGCACAGACACCTGCCTATGTGATGTTCACCTCCGGATCGACCGGCTTGCCCAAGGGGGTGGCCGTGCCCCAGCGCGCGGTGATGCGGCTGGTGACGGCCTCGCGTCATGTTCGCTTGGGCCAGGACGAACGCATCCTGCTCGCGTCGTCGCTGCTGTTCGATGCATCGATCTTCGAAATCTTCGGCGCGCTGCTCAATGGCGGCGAGCTGGTGGTCTATCCGGAACCGGTATTAAGCCTGGTGGGCCTGGGCCGGGTGATCCGGGAGGCCGACATCACCACGCTATGGCTCACCGCCGGGCTGTTCCACCAGATGGTGGAGGAGGACGTCGGTGTCTTCGCCGGGGTGCGCCAGCTGCTGGCGGGTGGGGATGTGTTGCTGATGCAGGATGTCCGCCGCGTGCTCGCCATGCACCCGGAGATCGCGCTCATCAATGGATATGGGCCGACCGAGAATTGCGTCTTCACCTGCTGCCATCGGGTCGAGCCGGCCGATCTCGCCGAAAGCCAGGTGCCGATTGGCACCCCGGTCGCCAACAGCAGCGTCTATGTGCTGGATGCAGTTGGGCAGCCGGTGACCATCGGCATGCCGGGGGAGCTCTATACCGGCGGTGACGGCCTGGCCAACGGCTACCTGGGTCGACCCGAAGCCACTGAGGCTGCGTTCGTCTTGCGCTCGCCGCGCGGTGAGGCGCAGACCCTGTATCGCACCGGCGACCTGGTGCGCTGGCGCCACGACGGATGCCTGGAGTTCCTGGGCCGGGTCGATCGCCAGATCAAGCTGCGTGGCTATCGCATCGAGCTCGATGAAATCGAGGCTGCGCTGGCGGCGCATCCACAGCTGCGCGATGTCGCGCTGCTGGTGCGCGATGACTTGGCCAGCGATAAGGCGCTGGTGGCCTACATGACGGTCCGTGAAGGCGAGGCCGCGCCGACGGTGGAGGCGCTCAAGGCCTTCCTGCGGCTGCGGCTGCCCGAATACATGCTGCCTGGCCACTACTGCCTGCTGCCACAGATGCCGTTGAACGGCAGCGGCAAGGTGGATCGCCGTCAATTGCCGCGCCCGGAACTGCCGATCGCAGCCGCCGCGCATCGACCCGATACGCCGCGTGAGCGCGATATCGCCGCGATCTGGTGCGAGCTGCTGGCGGTGGCCGACGTGGATGTGCAGGCCAATTTCTTCGACCTGGGTGGCACTTCGCTGCTGCTGGCCAAGCTGCACGCCCGGCTCGATCAACTGCTGCCTGGCCGGATATCGATGGTGGACCTGTTCCGCGCACCGACCGTGGCCGCCATCGCCCGGTTGGCAGAGGACGACGCTGCCGCCGTGCCATCCAGCCCGCGTCGCGGTGAGTCGCGCGCGGCCAAGCGCACCCGGCTGGCCGGACGGGCGCCGGTGACGGGGACCGCCGCATGAATGCTCAGCAAATCAACCAAGGAAGCGAAGCGATGTTTTCCGACCATGCGATTGCCGTCATCGGCTATGCCGGCCGTTTTCCCGGTGCAGATTCGGTCGAGGCGCTCTGGGAGCGGCTCGCCGCTGGCGATCACCTGATCGACAGTCCGGACGATGAAAGCCTCAAACAGGCCGGCGTGCCGGATGCCGCGTTGTCCGATCCGCGCTATGTCAAAGCCGCGGTATCGATTGCCGACGCCGAGTATTTCGATGCCGGCTTCTTCGGCTATGGCCCCAAGGAGGCCGCGCTGATCGACCCGCAGCAGCGCTTGTTCCTGGAGTCGGCCTGGCAGGCACTGGAGCACGCCGGCTACGACGCCGCGCGTTACCATGGCGCCATCGGCGTCTATGCCGGCAGCGGCAGCAGTACGTATTTGCTGAACCAGGTGCTGGTCAGCGGAGCGCCCGTGGCCGACGTGATCGAAGGACTCGGCGGCTTCCAGGCCTTCCTGGGGAACGATCGCGATTTCCTCTCCACCCGTGTCTCTTACAAGCTGGGCCTGACCGGCCCCAGCCTGACGCTGCAGACCGCATGCTCCACCTCGCTGGTCGCGGTGCACCTGGCCTGCCAGGCGCTGAATTCCGGCGAGTGCGAGATCGCGCTTGCCGGCGGCGTATCGCTCTTTTTTCCGCAGGGCATCGGCTATTTCTACGCCGATGGCATGATCCTGTCGCCCGACGGGGTATGCCGGCCTTTCGATGCCGATGCCGCCGGCACGGTGCCCGGCAATGGCCTCGGCATGGTCGTGCTCAAGCGCTACGCCGACGCGGTGGCCGATGGCGACACCATCCACGCCGTGCTGATCGGCTCGGCCATCAACAACGATGGCGCGGCCAAGATGGGTTATACCGCGCCCAGCGTGGAAGGGCAGGCCTCCGTGATCGAGGAGGCCATCGCGGTCGCCGGCATCGGCAGCGAGACGATAGGGTATGTGGAAGCGCACGGCACCGGGACG
>NZ_JANBVF010000002.1 GCF_024437655.1 Chitinolyticbacter albus | reverse complement strand
CCAGAAATCCTCGCTGGGCGTGATGCAGGATGTCAAACCGGCAGCGGTGGCGCCCAGTGCCTCGGCGCCGGCGCAGATTCCCGAATAAGCTCGCTTCTCTGTTTTAGATTGCTGCTTGAAGCCGACATGGTGAAATTGGTAGACACGCTATCTTGAGGGGGTAGTGGCTGCGGCCGTGTGAGTTCGAGTCTCACTGTCGGCACCATACTTAATATAAAAACGCCGGGTCACTCCCGGCGTTTTTACGAGCATCAATAACCATAACAATAACTTTCAATATCTTGCCTGTTCTTGTCATTGATTCTGATCGGGGATCCGAATGCTGCAGAACTATTTCCCCATACTGATGTTCCTGGTGGTGGGTGTCCTCGTCGGTGTAGTGCCGATGCTCTTGGGTTGGGGTGTGGGCAAGGTGCTGGGCACCGTCAACCCGGATCCGGCCAAGCTCTCGCCTTACGAGTGCGGCTTCGAGGCCTTCGAAGACGCGCGCATGCAGTTCGACGTGCGCTATTACCTCGTGGCCATCCTTTTCATTCTGTTCGACCTCGAAGTGGCCTTCCTCGTGCCCTGGGCCGTGGTGCTCGATGAAATCGGCATGTTCGGCTTCTTGTCCATGATGATTTTCCTCGCGGTGCTCGTGGTCGGCTTCGTTTACGAGTGGATGAAAGGCGCCTTGGAGTGGGAATGATGGAAGCGCAAAGCCTGGAAAAAGGATTTATCACGACCACGGTCGATACCGTGGTCAACTGGACCCGTACCGGTTCGCTGTGGCCGATGACCTTCGGTCTCGCCTGTTGCGCGGTCGAGATGATGCAGGCCGGTGCGGCCCGTTACGATCTCGACCGATTCGGTATCGTGTTCCGCCCCTCGCCGCGCCAGTCCGATCTGATGATCGTCGCCGGCACGCTGTGCAACAAGATGGCGCCTGCGCTGCGCAAGGTCTACGACCAGATGCCCGAGCCGCGCTGGGTGCTCTCCATGGGCTCCTGTGCCAATGGCGGTGGCTACTACCACTACTCGTATTCGGTGGTGCGTGGCTGTGACCGCATCGTGCCGGTGGACGTGTACGTGCCGGGTTGCCCGCCGACCGCGGAAGCCCTGCTTTACGGCCTGATCCAGTTGCAGAACAAGATCAAGCGCACCAACACCATCGCCCGCGGCAAGCAGATCGCTGCGGCCAAGGCGTGAGGGCCAGACCATGACCACCATGACCCTCAATGTGCTCGTCGACGAATTGAACGCCAAGCTTGGCGAGGCCGCCATTGCCAGCCTCAAGGTCGAGCTCGACGAAGTGACCGTCGAAGTACCGGCCACCCAGTGGGCCGCCGTGTCGCTGAAGCTGCGCGACGAGCTGAAGTTTGAAGGCTGTCTTGACGTCTGTGGCATCGACTACAGCGCCTACAAGGACAGCGTGTGGGAAGGCAGCCGCTTTGCCGCCATCTACCACCTGATTTCCTACGCCCACAACGTGCGCCTGCGCGTGCGTGTGTTCGCCACGGACGACGATTTCCCGGTCGTGCCGTCGGTGGTCGAAGTGTGGAGCGGCACCAACTGGTTCGAGCGCGAGGCGTTCGACCTTTACGGCATCGTGTTCGAAGGCCATCCGGATCTGCGCCGCATCCTCACCGACTATGGTTTCGTCGGTCACCCGTTCCGCAAGGACTTCCCGCTGTCGGGCTACGTCGAGATGCGTTACGACCCGGAGCAGGCGCGCGTGATCTACCAACCCGTCACCATCGAACCGCGCGAAATCACCCCGCGCATCATTCGCGAGGAGAATTACGGTGGCCGCTGAAATCCGTAACTACACGCTGAACTTCGGCCCGCAACACCCGGCCGCGCACGGCGTGCTGCGTCTGGTGCTCGAGCTCGACGGCGAAGTCGTCGAGCGCGCTGATCCGCATATCGGCTTGTTGCACCGCGCGACCGAGAAGCTCGCCGAATCCAAGACCTACATCCAGTCGCTGCCGTATATGGACCGTCTCGACTATGTGTCGATGATGGCCAACGAGCACGCCTACGTGATGGCGATCGAGAAGCTGGCCGGCATCGAAGTGCCGATCCGCGCGCAATACATCCGCGTGATGTTCGACGAGATCACCCGCGTGCTGAACCACCTGATGTGGATCGGTGCGCACGGCCTCGATTGCGGCGCGATGACCATCTTCCTCTACGCCTTCCGCGAGCGCGAAGACCTGATGGATTGCTACGAGGCGGTGTCGGGCGCGCGCATGCACGCGGCCTACTACCGCCCGGGCGGCGTCTACCGCGACCTGCCGGACCAGATGCCGCAATACCAGGCATCGAAGGTGCGCAACGAAGCCGCGATCAAGCGGCTCAACAGCAACCGCGAAGGCTCGCTGCTCGATTTCATCGAGGACTTCACCAATCGCTTCCCGACCTATGTCGACGAGTACGAAACGCTGCTCACCGACAACCGTATCTGGAAGCAGCGTACCGTCGGCATCGGCGTGCTCACGCCGGAACGCGCGATGAATCTGGGCCTCACCGGCCCGATGCTGCGCGGTTCTGGCATTGCCTGGGATCTGCGCAAGAAGCAGCCGTACGAAGTCTACGACAAGCTCGATTTCGACATCCCCGTTGGAAAGAACGGCGACTGCTACGACCGCTACCTCGTACGTATCGAGGAAATGCGCCAGTCCAACCGCATCATCAAGCAGTGCGTGGCGTGGCTCAAGGCGAACCCGGGTCCGGTGATCGTCGACAACTACAAGATCGCACCGCCGTCGCGCGTTGGCATGAAATCCAACATGGAAGAGCTGATCCACCACTTCAAGCTCTTCACCGAAGGCATGCACGTGCCCGAAGGCGAGGCCTATGCCGCCGTCGAGCATCCGAAGGGCGAATTCGGCATCTATATGGTGTCCGACGGCGCCAACAAGCCTTACCGCCTGAAGATCCGCGCCCCCGGCTTCGCGCATCTGGCCGCCCTCGATGAGATGGCACGCGGCCACATGCTGTCGGACGTGGTCGCCATCATCGGCACGCAGGACATCGTATTTGGGGAGATCGACCGCTGATGGCCGCTACCAGACTGCTGAGCGACGACGCGCGCAAAGAGATCGACCGGGAACTGGCGAAGTACCCGGCCGAGCAGCGCCGTTCCGCCACCATGAGCGCCCTGCGCATTGCGCAGGTGGAACACCGCTGGCTGACCAACGAACTGATCGAGGAAGTGGCCGAGTACATCGGCATCGCCCCGGTTGCCGTCTACGAGGTCGCCACCTTCTACAACATGTTCGACCGCGAGCCGGTCGGCCGCCACAAGATCACGGTCTGTACCAACCTGCCCTGTGCCTTGTCCGGTGGCGCCGATGCGGGCAAGTATCTGCAGCAGAAGCTCGGTATCGGCTACGGCGAAACCACCGCGGATGGCCGTTTCACGTTGAAGGAAGGCGAGTGCATGGGCGCTTGCGGCTATGCGCCGGTGCTGTTGATGAACAATCACAGCATGTGCAAGCACATGACGCCTGAAGCGATCGACAAGAAACTGGCGGAGCTCGAATAACATGACCGTATACGTGAAGGGCGTCGTGTTCGAGGGCGTCGATTTCGACGATCCGAACAGCTGGAAGATCGACGCATACATCAAGCGCGGCGGCTATGCCGCGCTGAAGAAGATCCTGCAAGAAGGCATCACGCAGGATGCGATCATCGCCGAGATGAAGGCGTCGGCATTGCGCGGCCGTGGCGGTGCGGGTTTCCCCACCGGCCTCAAGTGGTCGTTCATGCCCCGGAGTTTCCCGGGCCAGAAGTACCTGGTCTGCAATACCGACGAGGGCGAGCCGGGAACCTTCAAGGATCTCGACATCATCGTCAACAACCCGCACGCGCTGATCGAAGGCATGATCATCGGCGGCTTCGCGATGGGCATCTCGGTCGGTTACAACTACATCCACGGCGAAGTGTTCGAGGCCTACCAGCGCTTCGAGGCTGCGCTGGAAGAGGCGCGCGCCGCGGGCTTCCTGGGCGAGCGTATCCTCGGTACCGATTTTTCGTTCCAGCTGCATGGCCACCACGGTTACGGTGCCTACATCTGTGGCGAGGAAACAGCGCTCTTGGAATCGCTGGAAGGCAAGAAGGGCCAGCCGCGCTTCAAGCCGCCGTTCCCGGCGAGCTTCGGCCTCTATGGCAAGCCGACCACTATCAACAACACCGAAACGTTCGCCTCGGTGCCGTACATCATCCGCGAGGGTGGGCAGAAGTTCCTCGAACTGGGCAAGCCCAACAACGGTGGCACCAAGCTGTTTTCGGTCTCCGGCCATGTGAACCGGCCTGGCAACTACGAGATTCCGCTCGGCACGCCGTTCAGCGAACTGCTTGAGATGTGCGGCGGCATGCGCGGCGGCAAGAAGCTCAAGGCGGTGATCCCGGGTGGCTCGTCCGCCCCGGTGCTGCCGGCCGACATCATGATGCAATGCACGATGGATTATGACTCCATCGCCAAGGCCGGTTCCATGTTGGGCTCGGGCGCAGTGATCGTGATGGACGAGACCACCTGCATGGTCAAGGCGCTGGAGCGGCTCTCGTACTTCTACTTCGAGGAATCGTGCGGTCAGTGCACGCCGTGCCGCGAAGGCACGGGCTGGCTCTACCGCGTCGTGCATCGCATCGAGCACGGCCAGGGGCGCGCCGAAGATCTAGACCTGTTGCTCTCTGTCGGCGCCAATATCGCCGGCCGCACCATTTGTGCGCTGGGCGACGCCGCAGTCATGCCGGTCCAGGGGATGCTCAAGCATTTCCGCGCCGAATTCGAACACCACATCGAACACAAGAATTGCGTCGCCCCGGGCTACTGAGCCGGGTGATGCGCATGTGTTCGTTGCAGACTTTGTGATTGGGATCGAATCGATATGCTCGAAATCGAAATCGACGGTAAGAAACTGACAGTACCCGGCGGTAGCACGGTGATGGACGCAGCCCACTCGGTGGGCGTGCACATTCCGCATTTCTGCTACCACAAGAAACTGTCGATCGCGGCCAACTGCCGCATGTGCCTCGTCCAGGTGGAAAAGGCACCCAAGCCCCTGCCGGCCTGTGCCACGCCGGTCACTGACGGCATGAAGGTGCATACGCACTCCGACATGGCGGTGACGGCGCAGAAGGGGGTGATGGAGTTTCTGCTGATCAACCACCCGCTCGATTGCCCGATCTGTGACCAGGGTGGCGAGTGCCAGCTGCAGGATCTGGCCGTGGGTTACGGTGGCTCGGCCTCGCGTTACGAGGAAGAGAAACGCGTGGTGCCCAACAAGAACCTGGGCCCCTTGATCTCCACCGACATGACGCGTTGCATCCACTGCAGCCGCTGTGTGCGCTTCACCGAGGAAATCGCTGGGTACCAGGAGCTCGGCATGCCGGGCCGCGGCGAGCACACCGAGGTGATGACCTTCATCGGCAAGACCGTCGATTCGGAAATTTCCGGCAATGTGATCGATCTGTGCCCGGTCGGCGCGCTGACCAGCAAGCCATTCCGCTACAGCGCCCGTGCCTGGGAATTGAGCCGTCGCAAGTCGGTCAGCCCGCACGATGGCCTCGGTGCCAACCTCGTGGTCCAGGTCAAGGACCACCGCGTCAAGCGTGTGCTGCCGCTGGAAAACGAAGCGATCAACGAATGCTGGATCGCCGACCGTGACCGCTTCAGCTACGAAGCGCTGAATTCTGAAGAGCGCCTCACCAAGCCGCTGATCAAGCAAGGTGGTGTGTGGCAGGAAGCCGACTGGCAGAGCGCGCTCGAATACGTGGTGCACGGCCTGAAGGACATCATTGCCAACCATGGCGCCGACAGCATTGCCGCCGTCGCCACCGAGCAGGCGACGCTCGAAGAGCTGTACCTGCTCAAGCAATTGTTCGCGGGCCTTGGCAGCCAGAACGTCGAGACGCGTTTGCGCGCCGCCGACTTCGGTCTCAAGACCCAGGGCGCAACTTGGCTCGGTCAGTCCATCGTCGATTTCGTCGGCAGCGATGCCGTGCTGGTCGTCGGCTCGACGCTGCGCAAGGAGCAGCCGCTGATCGCGCAACGTCTGCGTCAGGCGGTGAAGAAGGGCGCCAAGCTTGCCATCGTCAATTCGCACGGCGATGACCTGTTGACCACTTTGGCGGGTGAACTCATCGTCCGCCCGGATCAGCTGGTCGAAGGCGTGCTCGCCGTGATCAAGGCCGTGACCGAGGCGCGTGGCGTCGCGGCGCCGGCCCATATCGACCTCGCTGGCGTCGAAGTGACCGACGCTGCCCGTGCGGTGGCCGCCGTGTTCGAAGGCAAGGACAAGACCAGCATTGCGTTGGGCAACCTCGCGCAGCAGAACCCGCGCTACGCCGAGCTCCATGCCGCCGCCGCCGCGCTGGCCGAACTCGTCGGCGCCAAGCTCGGCGTGTTCGCCGCTGCCGCCAACTCGGTCGGGGCGCAACTTGCTGGTGCCACCGGCGCCGGCAATGTGTTCGCCCAGCCGAAGAAGGCCTACGTGCTGCTGAACACCGAAGTCGAATTCGATACCGCCAATGGCGCCGAAGCGCTTGCCGCCGTGCAGCAGGCCGACATGGTCGTCGCGCTGGGTAGCTTTGGCAGCTGCGCGCTGGAACACGCCGACGTGATCCTGCCAGTGTCGCCGTTCTCGGAAACCTCGGGCACCTTCGTCAACGTCGAAGGCAAGCCGCAGAGCTTCAACGGCGTGGTGCGCCCGCTGGGCGAAACCCGCCCGGCCTGGAAGGTGTTCCGCGTGCTCGGCAACCTCCTGGGGCTGGAAAACTTCGGCTTCAACAGCTCGGAAGAAGTGCGCGATCTGGTGCTGGCGGGCGATGTCGCCGCCAAGCTGTCCAACGCGGCGGTCGCACCGGTGGCCGTCAAGGCCCAGGCCGCGAGCGGCGTGGTTCGCCTGGGCGAAGTGCCGATCTACCAGCTCGACATGCTGACCCGTCGCGCCCCGGCGCTGCAGGCTACGGCTGATGCGCTGGCTGCAAGCCAGCTGAAGGCCAATGCTGCGACGCTCGCCAAGCTCGGCCTCGCTCATGGCGGCAACGCCCAGGTGAAGCAGGGTGCCGGCGTAGCGACGCTCGCCGTCGCACTCGACGCAGGTCTTGCCGATGACGTGGTGCGCGTGGCAGCCAACCTGCCGGCGACCCGTGCCCTCGGCGCGCTGACCGCGGCCATCGAAGTGACCCAGGCATAAAGGACGAGATCACGATGGAACTGTTGCAAAACCACCTCGGCGTCGAACTCGGCCATGTGGTCTGGACGCTGCTCAAGATCGTCTGCATCGTCGCCCCGCTGATGGGCGCGGTCGCTTACCTCACGCTCGCCGAGCGCAAGGTGATCGGCTATATGCAGATCCGCATCGGCCCCAACCGCGTCGGCCCGTTCGGCCTGCTGCAACCGGTGGCCGATGGCGTGAAGCTGCTGCTCAAGGAAATCATCGCGCCATCCGCCGCCAGCAAGGGCCTCTTCTTCCTGGCCCCCGTGTGGGTGCTGGTGCCGGCGCTGGCCGCCTGGGCCGTGGTGCCGTTCTACCCAGGCTTTGTGCTCGCCGATGTGAACGTGGGCCTGTTGTACGTGATGGCCATCACCTCGATGGGTGTGTACGGCGTGATCCTGGCGGGCTGGGCGTCCAACTCCAAGTACGCCTTCCTCGGCGCGATGCGTGCCGCGGCGCAGGTGATCTCGTACGAATTGGCGATGGGCTTCGCGCTGATCGGCGTGATCATGGTGTCGGGCTCGCTCAACCTGTCGGACATCGTGAACCAGCAAGGGCAGGGCATCGGGGGCGGCTCGATCCTGAGCTGGAACCTGATCCCGCTCATGCCGCTGTTCGTCGTCTACTTCATCGCCGGCGTGGCCGAAACCAATCGCGCGCCGTTCGACGTGACCGAGGGTGAATCGGAAATCGTCGCCGGCCACATGATCGAATACTCGGGCATGAGCTTCGCGCTGTTCTTCCTCGCCGAATACGCGAACATGATTTTGATTTCGGCGCTGACCTCGGTGATGTTCCTCGGTGGCTGGCTCTCGCCGTTCCCGGCGAGCTGGGGCTTCCTGGGCGCACCGAGCTTTTTGTGGTGGGTGCTCAAGGTCGCCGCCATGCTGTTCTGCTTCCTGTGGTTCCGCGCCACCTTCCCGCGCTATCGCTATGACCAGCTGATGCGCTTGGGCTGGAAGATTTTCATCCCCGTGACACTGGTGTGGATCGTGCTGATCGGTGCGTGGATGCAGACCCCGCTGTCGATCTGGAAGTAAGGAAAGAGCCATGGAAAGAATCAATCATTTCTTCAAGACCTTCCTGCTCGTCGAGCTGGTCAAGGGCCTGATGCTGACCGGGCGCCACTTCTTCCAGCGCAAGATCACTGTGCAGTTCCCGGAAGAAAAGACGCCGATGAGCCCGCGTTTCCGCGGCCTGCATGCCCAGCGCCGCTACGCCAACGGCGAAGAGCGCTGCATCGCCTGCAAGCTGTGCGAAGCGGTGTGCCCGGCAATGGCGATCACCATCGAGTCGGAACAGCGTCCGGACGACAACACCCGTCGCACCACGCGCTACGACATCGATCTGACCAAGTGCATCTTCTGCGGCTTCTGTGAGGAAGCCTGTCCGGTCGATGCCATCGTCGAGACGCACATCCTCGAATACCACGGCGAGAAGCGTGGCGATCTCTACTACACCAAGCCCATGCTGCTCGCGGTCGGCGACAAGTATGAAGCCGAGATCGCCGCCCGCAAGGCGGCCGACGCCAAGTACCGCTAAGCACAGGAATCCGTCATGACCGAAGTCCTTTTCTACGTGTTCAGCGCCGTGCTGCTGTTTGCCGGGCTGATGGTGATCACCGCCAAGAACCCGGTGCACGCCGCGCTTTACCTCGTGCTGTCGTTCTTCACCGGCGCCATGCTGTGGATGCTGATGCAGGCCGAATTCCTCGCCGTCTCGCTCGTCGTCGTCTACGTCGGCGCAGTGATGGTGCTGTTCCTGTTTGTGGTGATGATGCTGGACATCAACTTCGAGGAACTGCGCAAGGGTTTCTGGAAGTTCGTGCCGCTGGCGACCGTCGTCGCCGCCATCATGGCGGTGGAAATGGTGCTGATCCTGACCCATCCGGCCGCGCAGCTGAAGGGCGTGACGCTGATGGAGCGCGCACCCGAGTACAACAACGTGCGCGATCTGGGTGTGCAGATTTACACCACCTACTTCCTGCCGTTCCAGCTTGCCGCCTTCGTGCTGCTGGTGGGCATGATCGCCGCGATTGCGCTGACGCTGCGCAAGCGCAAGAACACCAAGTTCCAGAAGCCCGGTGAGCAGGTGAAGGTGAAGCGCAACGACCGCCTGCGCATCGTCAAGGTGGACAGCGAACCCAAGCCGACCTTCGAAGCGCCCAAGCCGGCTGCCGAAGGGCAGGGCGAAGGCGCAAAGGGAGAATAAGACGTGGTCACACTCGAACATTACCTGGTGCTGGCGGCGATCCTGTTTGCGATCTCCGTGTTCGGCATCTTCATGAACCGCAAGAACCTGATCGTGCTGTTGATGGCGATCGAGCTGATGCTGCTCGCCGTCAACATGAACTTCATCGCGTTCTCGCAGTTCCTCGGCGACTCCGCCGGCCAGATCTTCGTGTTCTTCATCCTGACGGTGGCGGCGGCCGAATCGGCCATCGGCCTCGCGATCCTGGTCGTGCTGTTCCGTAACCTGCGCTCGATCAACGTCGAAGACCTCGATCACCTCAAGGGTTAACCGGAAAACTACGGGTCATAACAATGGACATGAAAACAATTTACCTGCTGATTCCGCTTGCGCCCTTGTTCGGTGCCCTCGTCGCTGGCCTGTTTGGCTGGGCGATCGGTCGCCGCGCCGCGCATTGCGTCACCATTGGTGGCGTCGCGGTGTCGTTCGCGCTGTCGGCCTATGTGCTCAACCACATGCTGTCGGGTGGCGAGGCCTACAACGGCACCGTCTACACGTGGCTGTCGATCAACGGCGTCGACTTCAACGTCGGCTTCCTCGTCGATACGCTGACCGCGATGATGATGTGTGTGGTCACCTTCGTGTCGCTGATGGTGCATATCTACACCATCGGCTACATGCACGAGGATCCGGGCTACCAACGCTTCTTCAGCTACATCTCGCTGTTCACCTTCTCCATGCTGATGCTGGTGATGGCGAACAACTTCGTTCAGCTGTTCTTCGGCTGGGAAGCGGTGGGCCTCGTGTCCTACCTCTTGATCGGCTTCTGGTTCAAGCGCCCGACCGCGACCTTTGCCAACCTCAAGGCCTTCCTGGTGAACCGCGTCGGCGACTTCGGTTTCCTGTTGGGCATTGGCCTCGTGCTGGCCTACTTCGGCAGCCTCGACTACGCCGAAGTGTTCGCCAAGGCGCCGGAGCTGAAGGACACCACCATCACGCTGATGACCGGCCACACCTGGTCGCTGATGGCCGTGACCTGCATCCTGCTGTTCGTCGGTGCCATGGGCAAGTCGGCGCAGTTCCCGCTGCACGTGTGGCTGCCCGATTCGATGGAAGGCCCGACCCCGATCTCGGCACTGATCCACGCCGCTACGATGGTCACCGCCGGTATCTTCATGGTGGCGCGCATGTCGCCCATGTTCGAGCTGTCTGAGACGGCGCTGAACTTCGTGCTGGTAATTGGCGCGATCACCGCGCTGTTCATGGGTTTTCTCGGCATCATCCAGAACGACATCAAGCGCGTGGTCGCCTACTCGACGCTGTCGCAGCTGGGCTACATGACGGTGGCGCTGGGCGCATCGGCGTACTCGGTGGCCGTGTTCCACCTGATGACGCACGCCTTCTTCAAGGCGCTGCTGTTCCTGGCCGCGGGTTCGGTGATCATGGGCATGCACCATGACCAGGACATCCGCAATATGGGCGGCCTGCGCAAGTACATGAAGATCACCTGGATCACCTCGCTGATTGGTTCGCTGGCGCTGATCGGCACACCGTTCCTGTCGGGTTTCTATTCCAAGGATTCGATCATCCTGGCGGTCGAAGCGTCGACGCTGCCGGGTGCGGGCTTCGCGCAGTTCGCCGTGCTGGCCGGTGTATTCGTCACCGCGTTCTACTCCTTCCGCATGTACTTCCTGGTGTTCCACGGTAAGGAGCGCTGGATGGAACAGGGCCACCACCACGCCCACGACGCGGATGCGCACGACGAGGACGAGCATCACCACGGCCTGGGGCCAAACGACAAGCCGCACGAAAGCCCGTGGGTGGTGACGCTGCCGCTGGTGCTGCTGGCCATCCCGTCGCTGGTGATCGGTTACCTCGCGATCGGCCCGATGCTGGCAGGCGACTTCTTCAAGAACGTGATCTTCGTGAACCACGACCTGCATCCGGCGATGGAAGCGGTGATCCATCACGCGCACGACGCGTTCCACATGGGCCTGCACGCCTTCGCCACGCTGCCGTTCTGGCTGGCCGCCGCCGGCGTCGCTGCTGCGTTCGTGTTCTACATGGTCAAGCCCGCGCTGCCCGCCGCTATCGATCGCGTGTTCAGCAAGATCGGCGTACGCAAGCTGCTCGAACAGAAGTACTACATGGATCACCTCTACATCAACGGTTTCGCCGCAGCCGGTCGTGGCCTCGGTACCGTGCTGTGGAAGGTGGGCGACGCGATCCTGATCGATGGCCTGCTCGTCAACGGTTCGGCCAAGGTCGTGGGTTTTGTCGCCAGCATCGTGCGTCGCCTGCAGACCGGATACATCTATCACTACGCCTTTGCCATGATCATCGGCGGTCTGGTGTTCATCACCGTGTGGCTGGGTGTGATCCTGGGCTGGTTTGGTCCGGAAGCACGCGAATGGATCGGCAACCTTCTGTATTCGCGCGCCTGAACGCCGAATTGAATCGATAACAAGCAGGTAGATTATGACGGGACATCTTCTGAGCTACGCGATCTGGGTGCCGATTCTGGCCGGCCTGATCGTGCTCGCCACCGGCGGCGACAAGAACGCGGGCTTGCAGCGCTGGCTGGCGCTCATCGGCGCGCTGGCCGGTTTCCTGGTGACGATTCCGCTGTACACCGGGTTCGACGCACATAGCGCCGGCATGCAGTTCGAGGAACTGCGGCCGTGGATCGAAACCTACAACATCAACTACCACCTCGGTGTCGATGGCCTGTCGGTGTGGTTCGTCATCCTCAATGCCTTCACCACGTTGATGGTGGTATTGGCCGGCTGGCGAGTGATCGAGCAGCGCGTGGCGCAGTACATGGCGGCCTTCCTCATCATGTCGGGCCTGATCAATGGCGCCTTTGCCGCGCTCGACGCCATCCTGTTCTACGTGTTCTTCGAGGCGATGCTGATCCCGATGTATCTGGTGATCGGTATCTGGGGTGGTCCGCGTCGCGTCTATGCGTCGATCAAGTTCTTCCTCTACACGCTGCTGGGTTCGCTGCTCACGCTGGTGGCCTTCATCTACCTGCACTACCAGACCGGTGGCAGCTTCGAGATCCAGGAATTCCATCGTGTGCAGCTCACCATGACTGCCCAGGTGCTGTTGCTGGTGGCCTTCTTCTTCGCCTTCGCGGTGAAGGTGCCAATGTGGCCGGTGCATACCTGGTTGCCCGACGCCCACGTCGAAGCGCCGACCGGCGGCTCGATGGTGCTGGCCGCGATCACGCTCAAACTCGGCGCCTACGGTTTCCTGCGGTTCGCGCTGCCGATTGCGCCCGATGCCTCGCGTGAATACGCCTGGGTGTTCGTGCTCTTGTCGCTGGTTGCCGTGGTCTACATCGGTTTCGTCGCGCTGGTGCAGACCGACATGAAGAAGCTGGTGGCCTATTCGTCGATCTCGCACATGGGCTTCGTCACGCTGGGCTTCTTCATGTTCGCAAATGGCACGCATCTGAACAGCTATGCCGTTGAAGGCGCCATTGTGCAGATGATTTCGCACGGCTTTGTCTCCGCCGCGATGTTCTTCTCGATCGGTGTGATGTACGACCGCGTGCACAGCCGCAAGATCGCCGACTATGGTGGCGTCGCCAACAAGATGCCGATTTTCGCCAGCTTCTTCATGCTGTTCGCCATGGCCAATTCGGGCCTGCCGGGCACCTCGGGCTTCGTCGGCGAGTTCTTCGTCGTACTGGGCGCGATGCAGGTGAACTTCTGGTATGCCGTCGCTGCTGCCACCACGCTGATCTTCGGTGCGGCCTACACGCTATGGATGTACAAGCGGGTGATCTTCGGTGACGTGGGCAATCAGCACGTGGCCGAGCTGACCGACGTGAACAAGCGCGAATTCCTGGTGCTGGCCATCCTTGCGATCGCCGTGCTGGGCATGGGTCTGTATCCCAAGCCGTTCACCGACCTGATGCACTTCTCGGTGAATGATCTGATCTGGCACGTCTCCCAGGTCAAGCTCGATGTCCCGCAATAACGAATCGAAACAAGGGTTTAGCGAATGACCTGGACCAGTCTCAATGCAGGCATCGCACTGCCGGAAATCTTCCTGCTGTGCGCCACCTGTGCCCTCCTGCTGATCGACCTGTTCGTCAGCGATGCCCGCCGCGGCGTCACCCATGCCCTGGCGCTTGTGACGCTGGCGATCACCGGCGTGCTGTTGTGGTGCGGCTACTCGCCAGCGCCGGAGCTCGCCTTCAGCGCAATGTTCGTTGCCGATCCGATCGCCACCCTTGCCAAGGGCGGCATGGTGCTCGGCGTAGCGCTGGTGCTGATCTACGGGCGCAGCTATGCGGCCGATCGTGGCATCTACAAGGGCGAGCTCTACTCGCTGACGCTGTTCTCGCTATCCGGCATGATGGTGATGGCCTCGGCCGTCAATCTGCTCACGCTGTATGTCGGCCTGGAACTGCTGTCGCTGTCGTTGTACGCGCTTGTCGCGCTGCAGCGCGATTCGGTGAACGCGACCGAATCGGCGATGAAATACTTCGTTCTTGGCGCGCTGGCTTCGGGCATGCTGCTGTACGGCATGTCGATGATCTACGGCGCCACCGGTTCGCTCAACGTGTACGAGATTGGCCACCGGCTGCTGGTAGGTGAGGGCAACCGCCTGCTCGCCGTGTTCGGCCTGGTGTTCATCGTCACCGGTATCGCGTTCAAGCTCGGTGCCGTGCCGTTCCACATGTGGGTGCCCGACGTGTACCACGGTGCGCCGACGGTGATCACCCAGCTGATCGGCTCCGCGCCCAAGCTTGCTGCCTTCGCCTTCATCATCCGCCTGTTGGCGCAGGCGCTCGAAGGCTTCGCGCCGGACTGGCGCGGCATGCTGATCGTGCTGGCCGTGCTGTCGCTGGCCATCGGCAACCTGTCCGCCATTGCCCAGAGCAATATCAAGCGGATGTTCGCGTATTCGACCATCTCGCACATGGGCTTTTTGCTGCTGGGCATCCTGGTGGCGAACCCGGTCGGCTATTCGGCATCGTTCTTCTATGCGTTCACGTATGTGCTGACCGCGGCCGCCGGTTTCGGCCTGGTGATGCTGCTGGCGCGCAACGGCTTCGAGGCCGACCAGCTCGACGACTACAAGGGCCTGGCGCGCAAGCACCCGTGGTTCGGTTTCATGATGCTGATGGTGATGTTCTCGATGGCGGGCATCCCGGTCTTCGTCGGCTTCTTCGCCAAGCTTGCCGTACTCAAGGCCGTGGTCAACCTCGGTATGGTGTGGCTGGCGGTGTTCGCGGTGATGATGTCGCTGATCGGCGCGTTCTACTACCTGCGCGTGGTCAAGCTGATGTACTTCGATGAGCCGGTCAATGACATCACCTTGTCGGGCGGCCTGGGCGCCAAGATCGTACTGTCGCTCAATTGTCTGGCACTGCTGGTGATGGGCCTGTTCCCGAATTATCTGCTGTCCATGCTCAACGACGCCGTCGTGTTCTCGCTGCCGCTCTGATGGTCGAACTGGTGCTGCTCTATGGGTTGGCGGCTCTTGCCGCCAACCTGCCATTCTTCAGCGAGCGCATCCTGTTCGTTCTTGCGCCCGGTTCCGGGCGCAAGTCGTTTGCATGGCGCGCGCTGGAACTCGTCTTGCTCTATGGTTCGGTCGGCGCGTTGGGCTTGCTGCTGGAATCGCGGCTGTCGCCGATACACGCGCAGAACTGGCCGTTCTATGCCACGACGCTGTGCCTGTTCCTGGTCGCGGCCTTCCCCGGCTTCGTTTGGCGTTACTTCTGGCGCCGGCCCGGCTTGTGAAAATATTTGCCGGTGGGCCTTGTCAGTGCCGGTGAACAAGGCTATTATTCGCGCTCTTCGACAGGCACGTAGCTCAGCTGGTTAGAGCACCACCTTGACATGGTGGGGGTCGTTGGTTCGAGTCCAATCGTGCCTACCAACGAATACAGGGAATCAGACATGTTTCGAACTCGCACCACTACCCCTCGATAACCGGGTAGCCGTGCGCTGGCAGAAACCAGTTTGATTTCAGAAAAGTGCGGCGCTAGCCGCACTTTTTTTTTGCCCTTCAGGGCTGCAACCTCAACGCGAGACAGGTGGACGAGATGCCCACGATTACGCTTCCCGATGGTTCCCAACGTCAATTTGACGCGCCCGTCACCGTGGCTGGCGTTGCTGCCAGTATCGGCGCGGGCCTGGCGCGTGCCGCGCTGGCCGGCAAGGTTGACGGCGTGCTGGTCGATACCAGTTACCTGATCGAGCGTGACGTGCGGCTCGCCATCGTGACCGACAAGGATGCGGAAGGCCTGGACGTGATCCGCCATTCCACGGCCCACCTGTTGGCCTACGCGGTCAAGTCGCTGTTTCCCAGCGCCCAGGTCACGATCGGCCCGGTGATCGAGGACGGCTTCTTCTACGACTTCAGCTACGAGCGCCCCTTCACGCCGGAGGATCTCGAGGCGATCGAGAAAAAGATGGCCGAGCTCGCCAAGCAGGACATCCCGGTCGAGCGCTACGAGTTGCCGCGCGACGAGGCGATTGCCTACTTCAAGGGCATCGGCGAGGCCTACAAGGCTGAGATCATCGAAGCTATCCCGCAAGGCGAGGTGCTGAGCCTGTATCGCGAGGGCGATTTCACCGACTTGTGCCGCGGGCCGCACGTGCCGTCCACGGGCAAGCTCAAGGTGTTCAAGCTGATGAAGGTCGCCGGCGCCTACTGGCGTGGCGACAGCCGCAACGAGATGCTGACGCGTGTCTACGGCACGGCCTGGACCAAGAAGGAAGACCTCGACGCCTATCTGCACCGGCTGGAAGAGGCGGAAAAGCGCGATCACCGCAAAATCGGCAAGGCGCTCGATCTCTTTCATATGCAGGAAGAGGCGCCGGGCATGGTGTTCTGGCATCCCAAAGGCTGGAGCCTGTGGCAATCGGTCGAACAATACCTGCGCCGCCGCCTCGCCAAGGCCGGCTACCAGGAAGTGCGCACGCCGATGATGATGGACCGCTCGCTGTGGGAGAAGTCGGGCCACTGGGAGAATTACCAGGAAAACATGTTCATCACCGAATCGGAAAAGCGCACCTACGCGGTGAAGCCGATGAACTGTCCGGGCCATATCCAGATTTTCAGCAACCACTTGCGCTCGTATCGCGACCTGCCGCTGCGCCTGGCCGAGTTCGGCGGTTGTCACCGCAATGAGCCGTCCGGCGCGCTACACGGCCTGATGCGCGTGCGCGGCTTCACTCAGGACGACGCGCATATCTTCTGCATGGAAAGTCAGTTGATCGAGGAGGCCAAGACCTTCCACGCGCTGGCGATGAGCGTGTACGAGGATTTCGGCTTTGCTGGCATCGCAATCAAGCTGGCATTGCGCCCAGACAAACGCGCCGGGAACGACGAGGGCTGGGACAAGGCCGAGCACGGCCTGCGCGAAGCACTGCGCGCCTGTGGCGTCGAATGGGAAGAGCTGCCGGGCGAGGGTGCCTTTTACGGTCCCAAGATCGAATACCACATCAAGGATGCGATCGGTCGCTCCTGGCAATGCGGCACGCTGCAGCTCGATTTCGTGCTGCCCGAGCGCTTCGGCCCGGAATACGTGGCCGAGGACAACTCGCGCCAGCGGCCAGTGATGCTGCACCGGGCCATCGTCGGCTCGATGGAGCGCTTCCTCGGCATCCTGATCGAGAACTTCGCCGGCGCCTTCCCGGCGTGGCTCGCGCCGACCCAGGTCATGGTGATGAATATCTCCGAAGCGCAGCGTGAATATGCCGCCGATGTGGCCGCGCAACTGCGCGCCGCGGGCCTGCGCGCCGAGGCCGACTTGAGGAATGAGAAAATAACCTATAAAATCCGCGAACATAGCTTGCAACGCCTTCCTTTCCAGCTGGTTGTCGGCGACAAGGAAAAGGCGGCGGGCTTGGTGGCCGTGCGTAGCCGTAGTGGCGAAGACCTCGGGCAGATGTCGGTGCAGGCGCTGATTGAGCGCGTTGCAGCTGAAACCCCCCAGGGCTGAGTCACAACCCGAGGCGCACGGTTTTTCTTTTGTCTGAATTGGAGAACGGCGATAGCTGCTCAGGATAAAGAACCGCGGATCAATGGTGAAATCACCGCGCGCGAAGTTCGTCTGCAAGGGCTGGAAGGTGATCAGCTCGGTATCGTGAGCCTGGCGCAAGCCATGGCGATGGCTGAAGAAGCCGAAGTGGATCTGGTGGAAATCGCGCCGATGGCGCAGCCCCCGGTCTGCCGCATCATGGACTACGGCAAGTTCAAGTACGAGAAGTCCAAGCGCGAACATGCCGCCAAGCTCAAGCAGAAGCAGATCCAGATCAAGGAAGTGAAGCTGCGCCCGGGTACGGACGAGAACGATTACCAGGTGAAGCTGCGCAATCTGATCCGCTTCCTGGAAGACGGCGACAAGTGCAAGGTGACGCTGCGGTTCCGGGGCCGGGAAATGGCCCATCAGGAAATCGGTCTGGCCCAGCTGAAGCGAGTCGAAGCGGATCTGACTGAACTGGCCGCCGTCGAGCAGTTTCCCAAGCTGGAAGGCCGCCAGATGATCATGATGCTGGCGCCCAAGAAGAAGTAAACGGCTGAAGAAGTAAGCAGCAGGTTCAACGGGCTGGCGACAGCGCCCGTCAAGGTTGAAAGACCGGTTGTCGCAACAAAAGCGTGGTGCCAGGCATCAAGTCCCTCAGGGGCGCCTGTCGCCAAATCTAACGTCCTAGGAGCATTTCCATGCCCAAGATGAAAACCAAGAGTGGCGCCAAGAAGCGCTTCAAGGTTCAGGGTAGCGGTGGCATCAAGCGCGCTCACGCGTTCAAGCGCCACATCCTGACCAAGAAAACCACCAAGAACAAGCGCCAGCTGCGCGGTACTTCGCAGATCGACGCGACCAATATGGGTCACGTGCGCGCAATGTTGCCCTACGCGTAACCAAAGGAGATAGAACATGCCTCGCGTTAAACGTGGTGTAACGGCACGCGCCCGTCACAAGAAAATCCTGAATCTGGCGAAGGGCTATCGCGGCCGTCGCAAGAACGTATACCGGATCGCCAAGCAAGCGGTGATGAAGGCCGGTCAATACGCCTACCGTGACCGTCGTCAAAGGAAGCGTCAGTTCCGCACGCTGTGGATTGCGCGTATCAACGCCGCCTCGCGTGAACTGGGTCTGGCGTACAGCCGCTTCATGAACGGTCTGAAGAAGGCCGGCATCGAAGTGGACCGCAAGGTCCTGGCCGACCTCGCCGTGTTCGACAAGCCGGCTTTTGCCAAGTTTGTTGAACAAGCCAAGGCGAGCCTCGCTGCCTGATCGGCAAGTGGTTTAAAAGGGAGGCGATAGCCTCCCTTTTTTATTGATCGCAATGCACCAGGCCCGATTGCCCAGCGCGCACCCGGCGCACGCTGCGCAATCGTTTCTGAAGAGAGACCTCATGGCTGCCCACGTACAACACATCCTCGACGAAGGCCTCGCCGCGCTGGCTGCGACGAACGATCCAGTCGAGCTGGAAAACTCCAAGGCGCGTTACATCGGCAAGGAAGGTGCGATCACCGCGTTGCTGCGCCAGCTGGCGACGCTACCGCCGGAGGAAAAGAAGACCTTCGGTGCCACCGTCAACCAGGCCAAGCAGGCATTTGAAGCGGCGCTTGCCGCCCGGCGCGAGGAGCTGGCCGCCGAGAAGCTGGCGCGCCAGCTCGCCGCCGAAGCGCTCGACGTGACGCTGCCAGGCCGCGGTCGCGCCGCCGGTGGCCTGCATCCGGTGACGCTGGTGCAGCAACGGATCGAGGCGTTGTTCCGCTCGATTGGTTTCGAAGTCGCCGATGGTCCGGAAATCGAAACCGATTTCCATAATTTCGAAGCGCTCAATATCCCCAAGGATCACCCGGCGCGGGCGATGCAGGATACCTTCTATGTCGAAGGCGGCGAAGTGCTGCGTACGCACACCAGTCCGATCCAGGTGCGCTACATGCTGAACAACCAGCCGCCGATCAAGATCGTCGCGCCGGGCCGCGTGTACCGTGTCGATTCAGATGCCACCCACTCGCCGATGTTCCACCAGATGGAAGGGCTGTGGGTTGACGAAGGCGTGTCGTTCGCCGATCTGAAGAGTGTGATCGTCGACTTCCTGCGCAACTTCTTCGAAGACGACACGCTGCAAGTGCGTTTCCGCCCCTCGTTCTTCCCGTTCACCGAACCTTCGGCCGAGATCGACGTGATGGGCAAGCGCGGCTGGTTGGAAGTGGGGGGCTGCGGCATGGTCCACCCCAATGTGCTGCGCAACGTGAACATCGATCCGGAAAAGTACACCGGCTTCGCCTTCGGCATCGGCCTCGATCGTTTCGCCATGCTGTATTACGGCGTGAACGATCTGCGTCTTTTCTTCGAGAACGATCTGTCCTTCCTCGGCCAGTTCAAACAAGCCTAATGCCATGAGCGGCCGGCGTGTGCCGGCCGCTGTGCGACGACATCGAGCGGAATCCTCAATATGAAATTCTCCGAACAATGGCTGCGCAGCTGGGTGAACCCGGCCCTGAGCGCCGACGAACTCTCGCACCTGCTGACGATGGCGGGGCTGGAAGTGGAAGAGCAGGAGGCCGCAGCGCCGGCCTTCGACAACGTGTTCGTCGCCGAAGTGCTGTCGACCAGCAAGCATCCGGATGCCGACCGCCTCAATATCTGCAGCGTGAACGTCGGCGAAGCCGAGCCGCTGCAGATTGTCTGCGGCGCGCCCAATGTCGCTCCCGGCCTCAAGGTGCCGTGCGCGCGCATCGGTGCCAGCCTGCCGGGCGACTTCCAGATCAAGCGCGCCAAGGTGCGCGGTGTCGAATCGTTCGGCATGCTGTGCTCGGGCGACGAGCTTGGCATTCCCGATGGTGTCGACGGCCTGCTCGTGCTGCCGGCCGATGCACCGGTCGGCGCGCCGCTGCGCGACTATCTGCAGCTCGACGACCAGCTGCTGACGCTCAAGCTCACCCCCAATCGCACTGACTGCCTGTCGATCAAGGGCATTGCCCGTGAAGTCGCCGCGCTGACCGGCGCCACGCAGACCCCGGTCGTGATCGCCCCGGTGGCACCGCGTTGCGACGACGTGCGCAGTGTAACGCTGGGCGCGCCTGCCGCCTGCCCGCGCTACGCCGGCCGCGTGGTGAAGAACGTGAATCAGGCCGCGGCCACCCCAGACTGGATGAAGCAGCGCCTGGCGCGCTCGGGCATCCGGGCTATCTCGGCCATCGTCGACATCACCAACTACGTGCTGCTGGAACTCGGCCAGCCCATGCACGCGTTTGATCTTGCCAAGCTCGAAGGCGACATCACCGCGCGGCTGGCGCAGCCGGGCGAGAAGCTCACGCTGCTCAACGACAAGGAGCTGACGCTGGACGCCGACATGCTGGTGATCGCGGACGACAAGAAGCCCGTGGCACTCGCCGGCATCATGGGTGGCGCCGACACCGGCGTGACCGAAGCCACGCGCGACATCTTTCTGGAATCTGCTTTCTTCGCGCCGGCCGTGATCGCCGGCAAGGCGCGGCGCCTGGGCTTCTCGTCCGATTCGTCGCACCGCTTCGAGCGCGGTGTCGATTTTGGCAACTGTCGCGAAGCGCTCGAGCGCGCGACGCAATTGGTGTTGGAGCTGTGCGGCGGCGAGGCGGGCCCTATCGTCGAGAGCATCGCCGAGTTGCCAGCGCGCAATCCGGTGGCGCTGCGCGTTTCACGCGTCGCCCGTGTGCTGGGCGTGACGTTACCCGCCGCCGACATTATTGCCATCCTGCAACGCCTTGGCCTTGGTACCGAGCTGGCCGGTGATGTCATCACCGTAACCCCGCCGTCCTATCGCTTCGATATCGAGATCGAGGAAGACCTGATCGAAGAGATCGCGCGCGTCTACGGCTACGACAATGTGCCGGTGGCCGCATCGAACGCCAAGCTCGCCATGCTGCCGCAGCCGGGCGACGCCCGTGGCAAGACCGCGCTCAAGAACATTTTGGTGGCGCGCGATTACCAGGAGGCGATCAACTACGCCTTCGTAGAGGAAAAGTGGGAAGCCGATTTCGCCGGCAACGTGAGCCCGGTGAAGCTGATCAATCCGATCGCCAGCCAGATGAGCGTGATGCGCTCGACCCTGATCGGTGGCCTGGTGGCCGCACTCAAGCACAACCTGAATCGCAAGCATGATCGCGTGCGCCTGTTCGAACTCGCGCGCGTGTTCAAGAGCCGCGATGCGGCCGACCAGCCCGAGCTGATCGCCGGCCTCGCCTGGGGTACGCGGGAGGCCGAGCAGTGGGGCGAGGGCAAGGAGCGCGTCGACTTTTACGACGTGAAGGCCGATGTGGAGGCGCTGCTCGCGCCGCGCGTCGCCGAGTTCAGTCGTGCCAGCCACCCGGCATTGCATCCGGGCCGCAGCGCCGAAGTGGTGCTGGAAGGCCGCGCGATCGGTGTGATCGGCGAGTTGCATCCGCAGTGGGTGCAGGCCTATGAGCTCGTCAGCGCGCCGGTGCTGTTCGAACTCGCGGTGGCCGGGCTCGTTGCCGTGGCCAAGGTCGAGGCCAAGCCGGTCTCGAAGTTCCAGGGCGTGCGCCGCGATCTGGCGCTGATCGTCGACGATGTTGTCGAGGTTGGCAGCCTGCTGACCACGCTGAAATCCGCTGCAGCTGGCTTTGTGACTGAGATCGCGCTATTTGACGTCTACCGTGGCAAGGGTGTGGTAGAGGGAAAAAAGAGCCTTGCTTTCAAGGTGTTAATGCAAGATACTCACAAAACTCTGACCGATGAAGAAGTCGATGCCGCAGTGGCGAAGCTCGTTCGCCAAGCGGAGGCTGCAGGCGCGACATTGAGAGTTTGAGACCCTTATGAATTTCCCGTTTCGTCCTTCTATGCCCTCGAGCAGTACCGAAAATACAACAATGACGCTCACCAAGGCGGATCTTGCCGATCTACTGTTCGACAAGGTGGGTTTGAACAAGCGCGAAGCGAAGGACATGGTCGAAGCCTTCTTCGAGGAAATCCGTACCGCCCTGGCTCAGGGCGATTCGGTGAAGCTTTCCGGCTTTGGCAATTTCCAGCTGCGCGACAAGCCACAGCGCCCAGGGCGCAATCCCAAGACCGGCGAGGAAATTCCGATTTCTGCGCGTCGCGTTGTCACTTTTCATGCGAGTCAGAAGCTGAAGGGACTGGTGGAAGTCCACTATGCAAAACAGCAGCAACGTCGTTCCGACCAGTGAACTGCCATCGATTCCTGCCAAGCGTTACTTCACCATCGGTGAGGTAAGCGAGCTGTGCGGCGTGAAGCCGCACGTGCTGCGCTACTGGGAGCAGGAATTCACGCAACTGAAGCCGGTGAAGCGCCGTGGCAACCGGCGCTACTACCAGCACCACGAGGTGCTGCTGGTGCGGCGCATCCGCTCGCTGTTGTATGAGCAGGGCTTCACCATCAGCGGTGCGCGCAACCAGCTGGCCCACCCCGGTGAGGAAATGCCCGAGGTCGATGTGATCGGCGAAGTGCGCGGCGAATTACAGGCATTGCTGGCTTGGCTGGAAGACTGAAATATCCGCCACACAAGCCGCTAGGCAAGCCGATCGGGCTTCGTTATAATCGCGTCTCTCTCGGAATGTAGCGCAGCCTGGTAGCGCACTTGCATGGGGTGCAAGGGGTCGCGAGTTCGAATCCCGCCATTCCGACCAGACAAAACAAGGGGTTAGCGCAAGCTAGCCCCTTGTTGTTTTTTGGCCTCTGTTGGTACGGGCTCAGACTCAGCTCGACTCCCTCCTTCTCTGCCGCTCCGGCAGCACCAGCCGCACCTCGCTTAGCGGGATCCCCACCGCTTCAATCGCCCCCGATCATGCAGACTTCTGTGCGCGCCGATACCGATCTGTAGCCGCAAGCCGTGCTCGTCGCACCTGGCCTGCGCAGGATTTCCTTCCTCAAAGTGGAGCCGCGACATACCGCCTTGGGCACTTGCGTGTGCGGGTGCCACCGTGGGGGCCGCGTGCGTCCTGCATGGCTTTGCGGCATGCGCCTACAGGCATGAAAAATGGCGCGGCGTAGGCTGAGGTCAAGTCCGGTGACAACCTGGCTAACTTCACCAACCGGCGCGCGGCAACAGCGGCGTGCCATGCGAAAGGAGATTCCCAAATGGCACACGAGGACGACAACAAGCATGCAAATCGCGACCCGATCACCGATGAGCCCGGCGCTCACCCGGCGACGACGGGCCTGGGTGCGGCGGTGGGCGGCATTGCCGGCATTGCCACTGCGGCTTCCGCTGCCGCCGGCGGCGGTGTGGTGCTGGGCCCCGTCGGTGCGGTGGTGGGCGCCGCGGTCGGCGCAGTGGCGGGTGGCCTGATCGGCTCGGAAGTAGGCGAGGCGGTGAACCCGACCGAAGAGGATGAATACTGGCGCAGCAACTATGACAAGGAGCCGTATGTGGAGGTCGGTAGTGCTTATGATCGCTACGCTGCCGCGTATCGCACCGGCTATTTGGGCCGCAGTCGTATTTCCGACCACAGCTTCGATGCTGCCGAGGGCGATTTGCGCGCCGACTACTATGCCCATCGTGGTGATTCGGATTTGGAATGGGACGACGTCCGTGAAGCCGCTCGCGCTTCATGGGCGCGGATCGACCAGCGCTCCAGCAGCTGAAGCGCTGCTTGTACCTGGTTTGTAGGCTGGGCGGCGGCCCGATGGGTGCTATCGGTGTCCCACCGATCCGACGCACCTGTCGCTGGCCCAGGAAACCGGAATGTAGCGGCCAGGATGTCGCCCGAGTGTGATGCGAGCGTTGGTTTCACGCCATTGGTCCCTGGCCGTGTTGTTCTTCTGGGCGGGGGGCTGGGGCTAGGCGGTATAGTGCTTATGCCGCCCCGGCCGATTGCAAACTGCCCTGGTAGCCAGCCCGCCCTTGTGGCGGGCTGTTCATGGGGGAGGTCGTTCGCGTAGGGCCCTCGACTTGGCCCCGGGCTCCAAGGTTCCACACTTCGAGTCGCTAACAAAAGCAGCGCAATGGTGCTGGCAAGGCGCGCGAAACGCCCTGAAAGGCGGAGAGCCGGACTCCCTTCGGTCGCCCTGAAAGGCGGTGAATCGGACTCCCTTCGGTCGCAGGCTGTACGAGGTATACGACCGGCGAGCGCAACGCCGCCAGCAGGATTTTGTTAGCGGCACTTACTCGACCAGGGCGGGTACGCCATTCGAGGCATTGTGAAATACCGGGGCATATTCGTCGTTTACCAGCCTTGCCGGAATGCCTACTACCGTCGCACCAGCAGCGATGTCCTCAAGCACGACCGAATTTGCACCGATTTTCACATTGTCGCCTATCGTGATGTTGCCGAGGATTTTTGCCCCGGCACCGATGATGACGTTGGCGCCAACTTGGGGGTGCCGCTTGCCCCGAGTCAGATTGGCACTCCCCAATGTCACGCCGTGAAAAATGATGCACGAATCGCCAATCTCTGCCGTTTCTCCGATCACCACACCCATGCCATGATCGATGAATACCCTGTTGCCTATCCGTGCTGCGGGATGAATATCCACACCGGTCATCCAGCGCGCGATGGAAGAACATATTCTTGCCAGGAATTTTATGTCCTGCTGCCAAAGCATTCGTGCAATTCTGTGCCAGGTGATCGCTTGAAAACCGGGGTAGCAGAAAAAAATCTCAACGATCGACCTTGCAGCAGGATCTATCGAGAGAATATGTGTTGCATCTGAATAAGTCAGTCTTAGGAAGGTTCTAAATGTTCTGAGCATTTTTCTTTGCCCCTAAGCCGGAAAGCAAGGCACTTGCAAAAATCAACCCCAACCCCAGTATATGGGCCGACTTGAACTTTTCATCGAGAAATGCAACTGCCAGGATGCATGTGCTGGCAGGCATCAATGCGGTCAGGGATGCCGCAGTCGAGATAGGCAGTTTTCTGGAGCCATAATTCATCAGCAATACGCCAAGCGCAGAAATTCCGATGCCGCTGTAAAGCATGAGTACCCACGATGTCATGCTGATTTCAGACCAGTTGAGATTGTGTGCGGAAATCAGCGCCAAAGGCAGGAACATCAAGGCCCCGATTCCGGCCATCAGCGCCGACATGATCAGCGGGTTGATCTGGTTGCGGGTAAATTTTCCAGCTGTGATGAATACCGCCTCGCCCAACATGGCGAGAAAGACCAGCCCATCTCCACGCAGCGAACTCCCACTATTGTTCGTTGCATTAGCCAGATTCAAGCTGACCGCCCCTGCAAACGCAATCAGGCCCGCCACGATAGCAGTTCCGCCTACTTTCTCTTTCTTGGCAAAAATGGCCAGCAGCATCATGGCCACCGGGGTCATGCCCATGATGATCCCGCTGTTTATTGCGCTTGTGCTTTTTATTCCGTTCAGCGAAAAAATGCTGAACAGAAATACCCCAAAAAACACCTGGAGGACGATGATTTTCAAATCACCTGTGTCTATTTTGAAGGAGGCGCCAGTGTAGAAGATCGACACAAGAAAAAGAAGAATCGCCCCTGTGGCAAGCCTGATTTCCGACGCGACAAAAACAGGTACATCGATCACGATCAATTTGTTTGCCACAAAGAAACTGCCAATGATGAACATACCCACAATGAATGCAAGATATCTTTTCATGTCAATGACCCAGTGCCACCCTGATGGCAGCTAGGCAGTGAAGATGAACGGAATCAAGAACGGCAATGCTGTATTCGTGTTGCTTGACCAGCATAGGCAACTCCGTGCAGCCCAGGATAACGCCATCCGCCCCCTCGCGCGTCATTTTATTTATGCACTGATGTACGAATGATTTTGACGCTTCATTGATGTTGCCAAACATCAATTCTTCGAAAATTATCCTATCTATTTCCTGGGCATCTTCTTTGCCCGGCTTGATGCATTCAATTTGCGCAGCCTTCAATCTTTCGTCATACAGCGTGCTTTCCAGGGTAGACCAGGTTCCAAGCAACCCAAGTTTTTTCAACTTCAGCGCCACGGCTTTTTCGGAAACAGAATCCGTGATATGCAAAAGGCTGGCCTTGGATTTTTCGCTCAAATATGGCCAGACTTGATGTGCCGTGTTGCAGCAAATCAGTGCATGACTGCAATTGGATGCATGAATGGTGCTGATGCTGTCTTCAATCAGGCTGGCCAGCTCTTCATGCCTTTTGTTCTTGATCAATGGATAAGCCTGGCCAAAATCAATCGATGACAAAATGATGTTTGCGGTGTGATGCCCACCTTTTTTCTCATTCATTATTTTATTGATCGTTGCGTAATAAATTGCGGTGGACTCCCAGCCCATCCCGCCAATTAGGCCGATTTTTTTCACTTGTTTCCTTTGCAAGGTGCAACAAATTACAAAGACGATTTTGCGTCGTGCACGAGATCGCGGTGTGTATCATTGAGCCAGCTGAAAACATCGTTCCAGGTATGCGACGTAATCAAGCATGCACGGGGGCTGGATGGAGAAAATATTACTTAATAAAAAGTTTTACGTAAGTTACGTTGCTGTTTAAAATTCACCAACACTTACTATGTTACGGAATGTATGTAAGCATTATCCACGTCCGCCTGCGTGTTCCCGCCATGACTCGGGAAGATGGCACAGACGAAATACGGATCAGAACAACACGCCCAAGGTTGCTGCAGGAAGCCGTCAGCGAGGCAGAGTCGCTGTCGGCGACACGCTGCGGTGGTGTCACATGAGGCGGAAGGAATGGCCTTGCGGCCCGTTGTGCTACAGCAACCGGCATCAAGCACCCAGCTATGCCGGGTGCTCAACCGTTTGGGCGGGTGATGCAACGCTCTTCCTGAGCTTGCTGCCGGGAAAGCCAGACCCCTCACAGCCCATTTGTGCCGCCGGCTTTTGGCGGGGTGCTATCGACTGAGTTCTTCACCAACGACGCTGTATCTGGCGAGGCGGGCACTGCAACGTGACCAGGGTTTCCGTCTGCAGTACTGGAAAGGTGGGCGGGAATGGCGGATTGGCCTAAATCCGTCCGATTCGACGCAACTGTCCCATTGGGGTCTGTGTTTCAAGGCTGACGGTGACTTGTTCAGGGATTCCCCAGGTGTAACGCGCTGGCATGATGGGCAATATGCTCGCCGATGAAGCTGCCAATGAAGTAGTAGCTGTGGTCGTAGCCCGGATGCTGGCGCAGCGTGAGGGGGTGGTTGGCAGTCTGGCAGGCGGCAGCCAGCAGTTCGGGCTTGAGCTGGGTATCGAAAAACTCGTCCGCTTCCCCTTGATCGATCAGCAATGGCAGTCGCTCCTTGGCGTCCCGGATCAACGCGACGGCATCGTAGGCGGCCCAGGCCGCTTGATCGGTGCCCAGATAGGCGGTGAACGCTTTCCGGCCCCACGGCACCTGACTCGGCGCAACGATGGGTGAGAACGCGGAGACGCTGCGATAGCGCCCCGGGTTGCGCAGCGCGAGGGTCAAGGCGCCATGTCCGCCCATCGAGTGGCCACTGATGCTCCGCGCGGTGGTCACCGGAAAGTGCGCTTCGATCAGTGCGGGCAGCTCGTGCACCACGTAGTCGTGCATCCGGTAGTGCGTGGCCCACGGCGCTTGTGTGGCATTGACGTAGAAGCCCGCGCCCTGGCCCAGGTCATAGCCTGGATCGTTGGGCACGTTCTCGCCGCGCGGGCTGGTGTCTGGCGCGACGAGGGCGATACCGCGTTCGGCGGCATAGCGCTGGGCACCGGCCTTGGTGATGAAGTTCTGCTCGGTGCAGGTGAGGCCAGAGAGCCAATACAGCACCGGCACGGGGTCGGTCTCGGCTTGCGGCGGCAGGTAGATGGCGAAGCGGGCAGGGTTGCCAAGTTCGTTGGAGTCGTGTTGCCACACTTCCTGGTTGCCGCCAAAGCAGAGGTGCTGTTCCAGTCGTTGCATGCTGTTTCCTCGGGCAAGAGCCGTTAATAAAACCCAGTGAAATGGTGCTGGCAAGGCGCGCGAAACCAGGCAGTACGAGGTGTACGACCAGTGAGCGCAACGCCGCCAGCAGGGTTTTGCTAACGGCTCTAAATCAGAAATGGATCACGGTGCGGATGGACTTGCCTTCATGCATCAGCTCGAACGCCTCGTTGATGCGCTCCAGCGGCAGCGTGTGCGTGATAAAGGGGTCGAGCTGGATCTCGCCGCGCATGGCCTGCTCGACCATGCCCGGCAACTGCGTGCGGCCGCGCACGCCGCCGAAGGCACTGCCGCGCCAGACCCGGCCGGTCACCAGCTGGAACGGCCGGGTGCGGATCTCCTGGCCGGCACCGGCGACGCCGATGATCACGCTCTCGCCCCAGCCCTTGTGGCAGCACTCCAACGCCGCGCGCATCACGTCGACATTGCCGATGCATTCAAAGCTGAAATCCACGCCGCCGTCGGTGAGGCCGACGATCACGTCCTGGATCGGCTTATCGTGCTCCTTGGGATTGACGCAGTCTGTGGCGCCCATTTGCCGCGCCAGCTCGAACTTGCCCGGATTGGTGTCGATGCCGATGATGCGCCCGGCCTTGGCTTGCACCGCGCCCTGGATCACCGCAAGGCCAATGCCGCCGAGACCGAACACGGCGACGGTATCGCCCGCCTGGACCTTGGCGGTGTTGTGCACGGCGCCGATGCCGGTGGTGACGCCACAGCCGAGCAGGCACACCTTTTCCAGTGGCGCCTCTGGGTTGACCACGGCTAGCGAGATTTCCGGCACCACTGTGTACTCGCTGAAGGTGCTGGTGCCCATGTAGTGGTAGACCGGCTGGCCGTTGTAGGAAAAGCGCGTGGTGCCATCCGGCATCAGTCCCTTGCCTTGCGTCGCGCGCACCGCCTGGCACAGATTGGTCTTGCCAGATTTGCAGAACTTGCATTCGCGGCATTCGGCGGTGTAGAGCGGAATCACATGGTCGCCGGGCTTTACACTGCTCACGCCTACGCCGACCTCGATCACGATGCCGCCGCCCTCGTGGCCGAGCACCGCTGGGAAGATGCCTTCGGGATCGTCGCCAGACAGCGTGAACGCATCGGTATGGCAGACGCCGGTATGGGTGATTTTCACCAGCACCTCGCCCTGCTTCGGTGGCGCCACGTCGAGCTCGACGATTTCCAGCGGTTTACCCGGGCCGAAGGCGACGGCTGCACGTGATTTCATGGTGATAACTCCTAAGCGTTGGGGCGGTGATCGTGGGTGGGGCTGCCGTGCGGCGCATCGGCAATGTCTTGCAGGCGTGCCTGCAGCGCAGGGCTGGTCGAGCAATGCGTCAGCCAGTCGCGCGTGCTCACAGGCGTTGGCGCTGGCGGATGCCCAGGCTTGCGGTGGTGCCGATCTGTGGCGGCGTCGTGGTCATCGATCAGCGTGGCTTCAGCCAGGCTTCAATCTGGTCGACGATGCGGGCGTCGTCCGGGGCGACCCTGGAGTTGAACGCGGTCACCGTCTTGCCGTCGGGCGCGATCAGGTATTTGTAGAAGTTCCACTTGGGAGATGTATCGCTGGCGGCAGTCAGGCGCTGGAACAGTGGGTTGGCGCTGCTGCCGGTGACGCTCGACGCTTCCATCATCGGGAACTGCACCATATAGGTGAGCTTGCAGAAATCGCCGATTTCCTTGTTGGTGGCAAGCTCCTGCTTGAAATCGTTGGACGGGAAGCCGATCACCAAGAGGCCCCGATCCTTGTACTTGCGATACAGCGCTTCCAGCTTCTCGAACTGCGGGGTGAAGCCGCACTTGCTGGCGGTGTTCACCACCAGGATGGGTTTGCCGGCGTGTTGGCACAGATCGAACGGTTCGCCCTGCAGCGTCTTGAAGCGGGCATCGAGCAGCGGCGGGCAGGCGGCGCCGGCTCCGGCAGCCATAACCAGCAGCAGCGTGGCCAGCAAGTGGCGTGACAGTTTCATGGGAGGGCTCCGGTCGTGGCGTTGGCGTCATCATCATGGCAGCGATGGTGGCCAAGAAAAAGCCCTCCGCGAGGGAGGGCTTTTCTACATGGCGTGCTCAACTCAGTTGCACGCGCCGATGTCCTGCCACACGCCCCACTGGCCGGACTGGCCGGGGTTGTCGCCCTGCGTCCACCACTTGTTCTGGTAGTTGCGCCCGTTTAGGGTCACCTTGGTGCCGGCAGTGGCATACACGGTGCCGGCATTCCAGGCCGGGTTGCAGGCTGACGGCGCCGGAGTGACGACAGGGGGCGTGACTGGAGAGCGCGTCGGGGTAACGGGTGCCGGCGTGGCCGGAATCGGCGTCGCTGGTCTCGGCGTCGGCGTGGCGGGAACGGGTATCGGCGCGTTGCTGCTGCAAGCGCCGACGTCCTTCCACAGTGTGTTGGTGGCGGCCGGGTTCCAGTTGGCGCCGACGTGCGCGGTGTGCGTGACCAGCGCCTGGTAGTTGCGGCCGTTGTAGGTGACGAAGCTGCCGACGGCATAGCTGCGGCCTTCCGCCCAGGCGGTGTAGCAGCTGCTGGGCACGGGCGTCGGGGTCACCGGTACCGGGGTGGCCGGCCGAGGCGTGAGCGTCGGCGTCGGTACCTGGGTCGGTACGGCGGTGGGCCGGGGCGTCGGCGTGGGGACCGCCGTCGGCTTCGGTGTCGGTGACGGAACCACGGTGGGTTTGGGCGTCGGCGTGGGGACAGCAGTCGGCTTGGGTGTTGGCGTCGGCACCAGGGTCGGTCTGGGCGTGGGTGCCGGCGTCGGCGCGCTGACCTGCACGGTCCAGCTGACGCTGTCATTGAGCAGGTTATTGCTGTCCTTGCGTACCCAGCTGGTGCGGTCGATCACCCTGGCCTGCACGGTGGCGTTGCCGGACAGCGGCAGCAGGCTGCCCTGGAATATCGTCCCGGTTTCGGCGCTCCTGGCGCCGTTCACCCACCATTCGATGGCGAGCGCGTGGCTACTCGGTTGCATAGTCGTGACCGACAACGTGCCCGGCCCGCGCCAGCTGACGGTGCCGGCGGCAGGGCTGAACGCTTCGATCGGCGAGATGCGGTCGTACATCGCCAACACGAACTGCTCGGCATTGACCGGGCCCAGCGGCTTGCCATTGCTGCGCATGCGGCTGTCCAGCGTGGGCCGCCACCAGCCGGTGGGGTTGTACGCGGCGCCTTCGAACGCGCCGATGATGCTGGCGTAGGTGCTGGTCTCCGGCGTGGCGATGGGGGTGCTGGCCTCCACCCAATGTGCCCAGCGCAGGCTGGTGCGCGGCAGGATGGTCTGGGTGGCGTTGGGTGCTTCGCGCGGCGTGGTGCCGGCGTATTCGTATTCGTCGGCCAGCTTGGCGAAGCTGTGTCCCACCTCGTGCGCGACGATATCGGGCGAGCTGCGGTTGGCCACGGCGATGCTACCGCCGCTGCCGCCGTACTTGCTGCTGTTCATGATGACAACAACGATGTCGGCTTCCGGCAGATACTGGTTCTTGGCGCTGTTCACCTTGCTGGTGCTGCAGGTGCCGAGCCGTTCCAGATTGCTGGTCCAGTAGGTGCAGTCAAAGGCGGTGTCCTTCAGCGTGCTGCCGTCTTCCTTGTCGGCGCCGGCCTGGTTGGAGGCGATGAACAGCCCGTAGGTATTGAAGTAGCGCGCGTAGCTGCTACCCCAAGGGCCATCGAGCAACGCGTTGTGGAAGGTGGCGACATCGGTTTTGAACTGGGCCTGCTGGCTGGCGAGGTAACCGTCGCCGACGAACAGGATGTTCACGCGCTTGTCGCGCCCACCATTGACCTTGTGCTCGAACAACTGGGCCATGGCCGGTTGCGCCAGCGCGCCGGCGAGCAACAGCGGCAGGAGTTGTGGACGCAGCTTCATTGCGCGCGCCCTCCCTGTACCTTGATCTCGCCCTGCACTGCATCGTGCACGCCGCTGGCGCTCGATGCCGCGCTGGCATCCATCACGCTGTCGACATTGGCGGTGGCGCTGCGCGCACTGGCCTGCGGCGCCGGCTTGCGCTCGATGATGCGCACGGTCACGTCGCTGGCGGAGACGGGAATCTGCAGGTCGAAATAGCCGGTATCACGCTTCGATTCGACGTATTCGTTGGCGTCGCCCGGCTTGGCGTGATCGGAAAACTCACCGCGTACCAGCCGCGGGTTCTCGATGGCGATCTCGCGCTCTACGCTGCCGTCGCTACGGACGATCTGCGCCAGCCAGCCTTGGCCCGCGCGTTTCACGCGGCCCTGTTTGCGCTCGCGCGCTTCGCTGCGCGACGGCTTGTAGTCGATATCGCGTACTTCCTGGCTGACGATGTGTACGCCCAGGTCGTCCAGCGCCAGTTGCAGCAGTAGCACCGGCTCGGCCGAGGCCGGGGCGGACAGCCCCAGCACGGCGGCGATGCATGCCCCGGTCAGATAATGTTTCACGGCCTCTCCTCGCTGTTCTTGTCGATCTGCCTGTTCCGGGCGCGGGTTGCGCAAACCGGGCAAGGTCAGCGGATGCTAATGGGATGGCGTGCGCCAACCAAGGGCGACCGTCCCCGACGAGCTGCGCTTCCGATGAAGCCCCCGCTTTGCCGGGATGACCGGCGGTGGCGTGCATGAAACCGCTTTCTTTTGGTGCGTCGATACCAATGAAAAGGCCCTCCACCAGGGAGGGCCTATTCAGTACGGGGCCGGAATCAGTTGCAGGCGCCGATGTCCTGCCACACGCCCCATTGGCCGGACTGGCTGGGGTTATCGCCCTGCGTCCACCACTTGTTCTGGTAGTTGCGGCCGTTGTAGGTCACCTTGGTGCCGGTGGCTGCATACACGGTGCTGGCGTTCCACACCGGGTTGCAACTCGACGGCGCCGGCGTGACCGGAGTCGGCGTAACCGGCGCCGGTGTCACGGGGGCCGGAGTTACCGGGGTCGGCGTCACCGGGGTCGGCGTCACCGGGGCCGGGGTAACCGGAGTCGGTGTCGGCACGGAGCCGGTGCAGGCGCCGACATCCTTCCACAGCGTGTTGCTCGAAGCCGGGTTCCAGCCAGCGCCCACGTAGGCGGTGTGGGTTACCAGGGCCTGGTAGTTACGGCCGTTGTAGGTCACCAGCGTACCGGCGGTGAAGTTGCGGCCTTCGGCCCAGGCGGTGTAGCAGGCGCCCGGTGCCGGAGTCGGCGTGGTCGGGACGGGGGTGACCGGGGTCGGGGTGACCGGAATCGGCGTAGGTGTGACTGGCGTCGGCGTGACCGGCGATGGCGTCGGTGTGGTGGGCGACGGAGTCGGGGTCGTTGGCGACGGGGTTGGCACCGTGGTGCCGTTCACGTCGACACGGAAGGTGTAGCTGACGCCATCACGCGAATACACACGGTTGTCCTGCGTGCTCTTCACCGGGGCGATGCTGCCATTGGTGGCGAGCACGCCGACCGAGATGTAACGCGACGAGCTATTGACCTTCTGCGCCAGGTAGTACGGCCAGTTGGCGGCCAGATACATCTTCTCGCCGGTGACGCTGTCCCAGCCCATGCTGACGGTAAAGCTTTCCAGATCGCCGCCATTGGCGTCGAACAGGCGGAAGGTGACGTTGGTTTCCGCGGCGATGTCCTGTGCCGAACGGATCTGGCCCAGCTCCTTGTAATTGGAGACCACAGCCGAGAAGGTCACATCCGAGCACGAGTAGAAGGCTTCGGCGCTGTCCGAACGTTGCCACGTGTTGTAGATCACGTGGTAGCCCTTCTTGTTCTTGGGCAACGGGCAGGTGAGGTGATAGCGCTTGGTCGCGTCGGCGGGCACGTTGCCCAGCTTGCAGAACTGCTCCAGGTCGCTCCACTTCAAGGGCTGGGTCGGGTTCCAGCTGTCCTTGGTCACGTAGAACACCCAATCACGGGTCGCATGTGTGGCCGGGGCGTTGTAGACGAACTCGAAGTTGCCGTTGGAATCCGGGGCGATCGGCGAGGTGACCCAGTCGGTACGAGCAAGGTTGAGGCCGGCGTAGTTGGATTTGCCACCGGCACACAACTGGCCATCGGGTACGAAGGCCTGGTGGTTGCCGTCCGGATTCTGGTTCACGCCGTTCCAGTCATACAGCATCTGCGGGCCGGAAATGGCCACGGCAGCCTGGCAGGCGGCGGACTTCGGTGCCTCGGGGCCTTCGTTGAAGCAATTGAGCACGCGGCTGACCGGAACTTCCATCGAGCCGTGGGCGAGCACGGCGCCGGGCAATGCCAGCAGCAACGACAGGCAAATACGCGTGGGCTTGAAGCGCTTGTTCATGTTGTCTCCTCATTGTCTGGGGGCGGCGCCGCGATCTGATTCTTATTGGGTATCCGGCGCCTGGCTGCACTCTGAAGCAGTGCGCGCTAGCTTACTGATGCACCGGAGTGGATACAAGGCGTGATCGAGTTAATACCACTTGCGTGCGAGTAAGCCGCCGCGCGCGACGCAAGGCCGTGCAAGGAACGAGCAATCGTATTAGTTCAGTCTTATGTGACAACAGGTCGGCTCACGGCGACGAGTGGCCGGCCGGTTTTTGTGCCAATACCACTGCGGCTAGGGACCGACCCGCTCCAGATAGCGGGCGCGTGGCCGGATCAGATGGCCGTCCCGCCGCTGCTCCAGCGCGTGAGCCAGCCAGCCGACGGTGCGGCCGGCAGCGAACAGGGCGAAGGCGCCGCCACGCACAAGGCCCAGCTGGCGGCGCAACAGCACCAAGGCGAGGTCGATGTTGGGTGGCGGCCAGCCTCTGGCTGCGGCTTGCGCAAGCAGATGCGCCATCGATGAATCAAGCGTCAGCAGCGACAACAGTTTCGTCGCGCGCGGATCGCCCGCCGGATACAGCGGATGGCCAAAGCCAGGGCCGCTGGCTTCGAGCGGGGCACCGCCGGCCATCTGGTCCAACCAGGCTTCCACTTCGGTACTCTGGCCTCCATGCGCCGTGCCGCTGACGGCGGATAGCCCGCCCAGCACGCAGGCGCCGAGATCGGCCCCGGCGGAAGCGATACAGCGCGCGGTGAGGGTCGACACATTCAGCTCGTGATCGGCCGACAATACCAACGCTGCGCGAACCTGCTCGCTCGCCGGCGCATCGAGCGACCATGCCGCTGCGAACTGGCGATGGATAGCTTGCCGGCAAGGCGCGGTGCCAAGCAGGCTGGCGGTCACGAGACGCATATGAGCCACCGCGGCGGCGGCAGGATCAGTTTCTGCGATGCCATTGCGGCCCAGCGCGGTGAGGGCAATGGCCCGATCGGCGAAGCTTGCCGATTGCAGGGACTGGTTCAACTGCGCCCAGGCCGGCCCCGTATCGGGAGCGGGAGCATCGAACGCTGCTGCGTCACAAGTCCATAACAGGGCGGCCACCTCTTCCAGGCTGGCGGTATCGGCCAGCGTGGAGGCGGGCTGGCTGCGATAGCACAAGCGGCCTTCGGCGACGCCGCTCAAACCGGTGTCGAGCACCGGTTGGCCCCAGGCCAGGCTGGCCGCGGCGATGCGATCGGGCTTGCGTCCGGGTGCTTTCAGCCGCAGCCGCCGCTCGATGTCCTCGCGCAGATAGCGGCTGCGGCGATCATCGCCGGCGCGCTACACGGCAAGCCGGCCCCGACTGACATAGCTATATAGCGTGGTGCGGCTGATGCCGAGCAGGCGGGCGGCATCATCGGCGTAGAGATAGCGCAACATCGGCAACTTGATTGGTTTGATCAAGATTGACGGTATATCGCAGCAGCACATTCAATACCAGCACGCGGCGCCGCTTTCCCATCCTGAGAGGAAAGCCATGAACACCATCGACTTTGGCCTGACGGCTGACGACTATCGCATTCACCGTGCCGGGTTTCCCGACGCGTTCTATGACCGACTCGCCGCCTGGGGGTTAGGCGGTGCAGGCTCGCGCGTGCTCGACCTGGGCACGGGTACCGGCACGCTGGCGCGGGGCCTGGCTCAGCGCGGTTGCCGCGTGACCGGCCTTGATATCGCGCCAGCGATGCTGGCGGCGGCGAGAGCGCTGGATCAGGAAGCCGGCGTCGAGGTCCAGTACCTCGCAGCGGCGGCGGAGCACACCGGTCTGCCTGACGCGCAGTTCGACCTGGTCTGCGCCGGCCAGTGCTGGCACTGGTTCGATGGGCCTGCCGCCGCGCGCGAGGCAGGGCGCCTGTTACGCCCCGGTGGCACGCTCCTGATTGCCCACTACGACTGGCTTCCATTGCCGGGCAGCGTCGCCGAGGCGAGCGAGCAGCTGATCCTCGCGCACAACCCGCAGTGGCGCGGTGCTGGCGGCTGCGGCATCCACACCGCTGGCTTTGCGCACTTGGCCGAGGCCGGCTTCATCGCGCTGGAGTCGCAATCGTTCGACCATGCGCAGCGCTATACGCACGAAGGATGGCGCGGCCGCATCCGTGCCAGCGCCGGTGTGTCGGCCAGCCTGGATGAAGCGGCGGTCGCCAAGTTCGACGCCGAGCATGCGCAGTTGCTGGCGGAGCGATTTCCGGTCGATCCATTCGATGTGCCGCATCGGATGTTCCTGTTAATCGGCCGCAAGCCGGCGTGAACGTGCAAGAAAAAACCGCACCCCGAAGGGTGCGGTTTTTTCTTGGCCGATAAGCCTTACTTCTTGCGCTGCGGCGGCAGGTCCGTGCATACGCCCTTGGCGACTTCGGCGGCCATGCCGATCGATTCGCCCATGGTGGGATGCGGGTGGATGGTCTTGCCGATGTCCACTGCATCCGCGCCCATCTCGATGCCGAGGCAGATCTCGCCGATCATGTCGCCGGCGTGCGGGCCGACGATGGCGCCACCCAGGATCTGGCCGTTTTCCGCATCAAAGATCAGCTTGGTGAAGCCCTCCGTGCGGCCATTGGCGATGGCGCGCCCGGACGCCGCCCAGGGGAACACGCCCTTGGTGATCTTGATGTCGTCCTGCTTGGCTTGGTCTTCGGTGAGGCCGACCCAGGCCACTTCCGGATCGGTGTAGGCGACGCCGGGAATCACGCGGGCGTCGAAGAACGCCTTGTGGCCGGCGGCGTTTTCCGCTGCGACGTGCGCTTCATGCACCGCCTTGTGTGCCAGCATGGGCTGGCCGATGACGTCGCCGATCGCGAAGATGTGCGGGACAGGGCTGCCATCAGCCCGTTTGGTGCGCATCTGCTTGTCGGTCGGGATGAAGCCGCGCTCGTCAACGAACACGCCGGCCTTGTCTGCGCCGATCTTCTTGCCATTGGGCGAGCGGCCGGTGGAGTAGAGCACCAGGTCGTAGCATTGCGGGCCTTCCGGCACTTTCGGTCCTTCGAAGGTGACCCAGACGCCGTCTTCCTTGGGCTCGATGCTGGTGGTTTTCGACTCCAGCATGATGTTGTCGAAGCGATGCTTGTTCCAGTCCTGCCAGACCTTCACCAGATCGCGGTCGGCACCCAGCATCAGGCCGTTGGAGAGTTCGACCACATCGAGACGCGCGCCCAGCGTCGAGTACACCGTGCCCATTTCCAGGCCGATGATGCCGCCGCCGATGATCAGCATGCGCTTGGGAACGCTCGCTAGTTCCAGCGCGCCGGTCGAATCGACGATGCGCGGATCGTTCGGGATGAAGGGCAACTTCACCGCCTGCGAGCCAGCGGCGATGATGGCCTGCTTGAACTTCACGACCTTCTTCTCGCCGTTCAGGTCCTTGGCGCTGCCGGAGGTGAGATGGACTTCCATATGGTAGGCATCGAGGAAGTTGCCGATGCCGCGCACCTGCTCGACCTTGCGCATCTTGGCCATCCCGGCCAGACCGCCGGTGAGCTTGTCGATGACCTTTTCCTTGTAGCCGCGCAGCGCATCGATATCGACTTCCGGTTTGCCGAACTTGATGCCGTTGGAGGCGAGGTGGGCCACTTCGTCGATGACCGCTGCATTGTGCAGCAGCGCCTTGGACGGAATGCAGCCGACGTTCAGACATACGCCACCCAGCGTGCCATAGCGCTCGACCAGCACGGTCTTGAGCCCGAGATCTGCAGCGCGAAACGCCGCCGAATAGCCGCCGGGGCCGGCGCCGAGCACCAGCATGTCGCATTCGAGATCGACGGGGCCAGTGTAGCTGCCGGCCGCGACAGGGGCCGGCGCCGGTGCGGCGGCCTGCGGCGCGGGCGCGACTGCAGGGGCCGGTGCGCTGGCCGTTGCGGTGGCTTCGATCACAACGATCACGGTGCCTTCGGACACCTTGTCGCCGACCTTGATCTTCAGCTCCTTGATCACGCCAGCGTGGGTAGCCGGCACTTCCATGGTGGCCTTGTCGGTTTCCAGCGTGATCAGGCTTTGTTCGATGGCGACGGTATCGCCGACGCTGACGAACACTTCGATGACGTCGACGTTGTCATGGCCGCCGATGTCGGGGACTTTCAGTTCGATTGTGTTGCTCATAGCATGAGTCCTGTGAGAGCGAGGAGAGAGGTGGGAGGGGTAACCCCTGCCACCTGCCAGCGCGGGGTGCGGGAGTGGGCGGAACGCCGCACTCCTCACACCTCACGCCTCACAACACCAGCCGCCGGATATCGCTCAGCAGCTTGCCCAGATGCACGGTGAAGCGGCCGGCGGCTGCGCCATCGATCACGCGGTGATCGAACGACAGCGACAGCGGGCACAGCAGGCGCGGCTCGAACGCGCTGCCATTCCACACCGGCTTGATCTGGCTCTTGCACACGCCAAGGATCGCGACTTCCGGCGCATTGATGATGGGCGTGAAGCTGGTGCCGCCGATGCCACCCAGGGACGAGATGGTGAAGGTGGCGCCTTGCATGTCGGTCGGCTTGAGCTTGCCTTCGCGGGCGAGCGCCGAGAGATCGGTCAGCTCCTTGGCGATCTGCTTCAGGCCCTTCTTGTCGGCATCCTTGATCACCGGCACTACGAGGCCGTTCGGCGTGTCGGCGGCGAAACCGATGTGGTAGTACTGCTTGAGGATCAGGTTGTCGCCATCGAGCGAGGAGTTCATTTCCGGGAAGGCCTTCAGTGCCTCGGCGGCCGCCTTGATGATGAAGGCTAGCGGCGAGAGCTTGAGGCCGGACTTCTCCCATTCGCGGCCTATGGTCTTGCGGAATTCCTCCAGCTCGGTGATATCGCATTCGTCGTTGAACGTGACATGCGGGATCACCACCCAGTTACGGTGCAGGTTGGCGCCGGAGATCTTCTTGATCTTGGACAGCGGCTTGGCTTCGATCGGACCGAACTTGGCGAAGTCGACCTTGGGCCACGGCAACAGATCGAGCCCTGCGCCACCACCGCTTGCTGCGGCGACGGGAGCTGCGGTCGCGCCGGACAGCACCGCTTTCACATAGCCTTGCACGTCCTCGTGCAGTACCCGGCCCTTGGCTCCGGAGCCCTTGACGCGGCCGAGGTCGACGCCGAGCTCACGCGCGAACTTGCGCACCGACGGCGAGGCGTGGGCGCTGGCAAAGCCGGCTTCGTCGACCGTGGCCGGGGCGCTGGTCTGCGCCGCGACGACGGGCGCCGGTGCTGCCTTGGCGGGGGCCGGAGCCGCTGCCTGCGGGGCAGGGGCGGCCGCCGGCGTTGCAACCGCAGCGGGCTGCGCTGCGGCACCGCTGCTCTTGACGGTGACGATCAACGCGCCTTCGGACACCTTGTCGCCGACCTTGATCACGACGCTTTCGACGACGCCGGCGGTGGTCGAGGGCACTTCCATGGTCGCTTTGTCGGTTTCCAGCGTGATCAGCGATTGTTCCTTGGCCACGGCGTCACCGGGCTTGACCAGCACTTCGATCACGTCGACGTTGTCGTGGCCGCCGATGTCGGGCACGCGCACTTCGACCACGGCGCCACCGGCCTGCGGTGCTGCGGCGACTGGCGCTGCTGCGGGGGCCGGCGCGACAGCAGCAGCGGGTGCAGGAGCAGGCGCGCTGGCCACGTCGGCCACTTCCAGCAACACGACCACGCCGCCCTCGGAAATCTTGTCGCCGACCTTGACCTTCACTTCCTTGACGATGCCGGCAGCGGTGGCCGGCACTTCCATGGTCGCCTTGTCGGTTTCCAGCGTGATCAGGCTTTGCTCGACCTCGACGCGATCGCCCGCGGCGACCATCACTTCGATGATGTCGACGTTGTCGTGGCCACCGATGTCGGGCACTTTCAGTTCAATGACGTTGCTCATGGGATAAATCCTGTGAGGGGTGAGGGTGAGGAGCGGAAGACCGCTCCTGCCAGCGCTCGGTGCGAGATGGGGCATTCACGCCTCCAGCCTCACACCTCGCGCCTCACTCAAATCAAACGGTCCAGGGGGCCGGTCGGTCGGTGCCGATGCCGTACTTAGCGATCGCGTCGGCGACGACCTTGCGCTCAAGCTTGCCCTCGTCGGCCAGACCCTTTAGCGCGGCGACCGCGACGTAATAGCGATCGACCTCGAAGAAGCGGCGCAGCGCTGCTCGGCTGTCAGAGCGGCCAAAGCCGTCGGTGCCCAGCGTGATCATCTTCTGCGGCACGTATTCGCGGATCTGGTCGGCGAAGATGCGCTTGTAGTCGGTGGCGGCGATCACCGGGCCCACGCGGCCTTGCAGGCATTGCGTCACGTACGGAACGCGCTCGGTTTCGGTCGGGTGCAGCAGGTTGTAGCGGCTGGCGGCCATGCCGTCGCGCTTGAGCTCATTGAGGCTGGTGGTCGACCAGATGTCGGCGTCGACGCCGAAGTCAGCCTTCAACAGATCAGCCGCGGCAATCACTTCGCGGAAGATGGTGCCGCAACCCAGGAGCTGTACTTTGAGCTTGGCATCCTTCGCCCCTTCGCGGAACAGATACATGCCCTTGATGATGCCTTCCTCGGCGCCTTCCGGCATCGCCGGGTGCGCGTAGTTCTCGTTCATCACCGTCAGGTAGTAGTAGATGTTTTCCTGATCCTGGTACATGCGCTTCATGCCGTTCTGCACGATCACGGCGAGCTCATAGGCGAAGGTCGGATCGTACGAGACGCAGTTCGGGATGAAGTCGGCGAACAGGTGGCCGTGGCCATCCTGGTGCTGCAGGCCTTCGCCGTTCAGCGTGGTGCGCCCGGCCGTGCCGCCAACCAGGAAGCCGCGCGCGCGCAGGTCGCCCGCGGCCCACGCCAGATCGCCGATGCGCTGGAAGCCGAACATCGAGTAGTAGATGTAGATCGGGATCATGGTCACGCCATGATTGGCGTAACTGGTGGCGGCGGCGATCCAGTCGGCCATGGCGCCGGCTTCGTTGATGCCTTCCTGCAGGATCTGGCCGTCCTTCGATTCCTTGTAGAACATCAGCTGGTCAGCATCTTGTGGCGCGTAGAGCTGGCCGACATGCGACCAGATGCCGAGCTGGCGGAACATGCCTTCCATGCCGAAGGTGCGGGACTCATCCGGCACGATGGGCACGACGCGCTTGCCGATGTTTTTATCCTTGATCAGCGTGCCCATGATGCGCACGAAGGCCATGGTGGTCGACATCTCGCGCTCGCCGGTGCTCTCGATTTGCGCCTTGAACGCGTCGAGCCCCGGCACCTGCAGCGATTCATTGACCGGTTTGCGCGCCGGCAGATAGCCACCAAGCGCCTGGCGGCGTTCGTGCATGTACTGCATTTCCGGCGCGTCGCTCGGGGGCAGGTAGAAGGCGCAGGCCTTGGCTTGTTCGTCCGAGAGCGGGATCTTGAAGCGGTCGCGCAGGTGCAGCATGTCGTCGTCGGACAGCTTCTTGGTCTGGTGGGCGACGTTCTGCGATTCGCCGGCCGAGCCCATGCCGTAGCCCTTGACGGTCTTGACCAGCAGCAGCGTGGGGGCACCCTTGTGTTCGACCGCAGCCTTGTAGGCGGCGTACACCTTGTGCGGATCGTTGCCGCCGCGGGTCAGGCGCCAGATGTCATCGTCGGACATGCTGGACACCAGCGCCTTCAGCTCCGGCGTGTTGAAGAAATGCTCGCGCACGAAGGCGCCGTCCTTGGACTTGTAGGTCTGGTATTCGCCATCGACCACCGCCATCATGCGCTGCTGCAGCAGGCCCTTCTTGTCGCGGGCGAGCAGGGCATCCCAGCCCGAGCCCCACACCACCTTGATCACGTTCCAGCCCGAGCCGTGGAAGTCGCCTTCCAGCTCCTGGATGATCTTGCCGTTGCCGCGCACCGGGCCGTCCAGGCGCTGCAGGTTGCAGTTGATGACGAACACCAGGTTGTCGAGGCGCTCGCGCCCGGCCAGCGAGATCGCGCCGAGCGATTCGGGCTCATCCATTTCGCCGTCGCCCATGAAGGCCCAGACCTTGCGGTCGCCCTTTTGCTTGAAGCCGCGATCGTCCAGGTACTTCATGAAGCGGGCCTGGTAGATGGCCATGATGGGCCCCAGGCCCATCGACACCGTGGGGAACTGCCAGAAATCGGGCATCAGCCACGGGTGCGGATAGCTGGACAGGCCGCCGCCGTCGACTTCGCGGCGGAACTTGTTCAGCTGGTCTTCGTTGATACGGCCTTCCAGGTAGGCGCGGGCATACATGCCGGGCGCGCTGTGGCCCTGGAAGTAGACGAGGTCGCCGCCGTGCTCGTCGCTCGGCGCATGCCAGAAGTGGTTCCAGCCCACGTCGTAAAGGGTAGCGGCAGAGGCAAACGAGGTGATGTGGCCACCGGGCTCCGCGGGGTCGCGGTTGGCCTTCACGACCATGGCCGCGGCGTTCCAGCGCGTGTAGGAGCGAATGCGCTCCTCGTAGGCGTGGTTGCCGGGGCTGCGGCTTTCCAGATGCTGCGGGATGGTGTTGATGTACGCGGTGGTGGCCGTATACGGGATGTTCACGCCGTCCTGCCGGGCGTGATCAATCAGTTGCTCAACCAGGAAGTGGGCGCGTTCGGCGCCTTCATTTTCCAGTACGCCATCCAGTGCTTCCAGCCACTCCCGGGTTTCCTGCGGATCGTGGTCGTGCGTTTGCTCTGCCATGTTGTCTACCTATGTGGTGAGTTGGACTATCGTCCGGCCTGTATGCCGGCCGGGCGATGCATCGCCCGGCGTGTAGCCGGGCGAGCCATGTGGCGTTGCGGTGCGCTTATCGCGGCACGTTACGCTTGTAGTAGTTGATAAGGCCGTTGGTCGAAGCGTCGTGCGAGGTGGTGAGGCCCGGGGTGGTGAGGTCGCCCTCGATGGCCTTGGCGAGCTGCTTGCCGAGCTCGACGCCCCACTGGTCGTACGAATTGACATTCCAGATCGTGCCCTGCACGAAGATCTTGTGCTCGTAGAGCGCGATCAGCGCGCCCAGGCGGCGCGGCGTGAGGCGCTGGATCAGGATGGAATTGGTCGGGCGGTTGCCTTCGAAGATCTTGTGCGGCACCAGAGCGTCCTGTGCGGTGCCGGTGATGCCGGCCTTGTCGAGCTCGGCACGCACTTCGGCCTCGTTCTTGCCGCGCATGAAGGCTTCGGTTTGCGCGAAGTAGTTGGCCATCAGGATGGTGCTGTGCGGTTCCGGGATGTCCGGATGCTCGACGCTGGCAATGAAGTCGATCGGTACCAACTGCGAGCCCTGGTGCAGCATCTGGTAGTAGGCGTGCTGGCCGTTGATGCCGGCATCGCCCCAGACCACGGGGCCGGTGTGGTAGTCGACGCGGTTGCCATCGAGATCGACGGTCTTGCCGTTCGATTCCATGTCCAGCTGCTGCAGATAGGCCGGGAAGCGTTGCAGCGCTTGGTTGTACGGCGAGATCAGCTGGGTGTTGGCGCCGAAGAAGTTGATGTACCACACGCCGAGCAGACCCATGATCACCGGCAGGTTCTGCTCGAGCGGCTTGTTCTTGAAGTGCTCGTCCATGGTGTAGGCACCATGCAGCAGATCCTGGTAGTCGTGCTTGCCGAGGTAAATGGCGATGGGCAGGCCGATGGCAGACCACAGCGAGTAGCGCCCGCCAACCCAGTCCCAGAATTCGAACATGTTGTTGGTGTCGATGCCGAACTCGCTCACGGCCTTGGCGTTGGTCGACACGGCGACGAAATGCTTGGCGATGTGGCTTTCGTTGCCCACGCGGTCGAGGAACCATTTGCGCGCGGTGCGGGCGTTGGTGATGGTTTCCTGCGTGGTGAAGGTCTTGGACGCGATGATGAACAGCGTCGTTTCCGGGTTCAGCTTCTTCAGCGTCGACACGACCTGGTCGCCGTCGACGGTGGAGACGAAATGCATGGTCAGGCGCTGGTGGCCAAAGTTCTTCAGCGCGTTGCAGATCATCACGGGGCCCAGGTCCGAGCCGCCGATACCGATGTTGACGATATCGGTGAAGGCCTTGCCGGTGTAGCCGGTGCGCTCGCCCGAACGGATCTCGTCGGAGAACTGGAACATCTTCTCCTTGACCGCGTTGACCTTGGGCATCACATCTTCGCCGTCGACCACGATCGGGTTCTTGTCGAGGTTGCGCAGCGCCACGTGCAGCACGGCACGGTTTTCGGTGATGTTGATCTTCTCACCCGAGAACATCCGCTGGATGCGCTCGGTCACGCCGGTCTGGCGGGCCAGATCGAACAGCAATGTCATCGTTTCTTCGGTGATGCGGTTCTTCGAGTAGTCGAAGAACAGGCCACCGGATTCGAGCGAGAACCGCTCGAAGCGCTGCGGATCCTGGGCGAACAGATCACGCAGGTGCAACGGTGAAATTTGCTTGTGATGCTCGACCAGGGCTTGCCAGGCGGGCGACGTGAGGAGCTTGGACATCGGAAAACTTCCTTTCGGACTAGGCGTGAAGGGTAGGGCTCAGTAACCGTGGTCCTGGCCGCGTACCCGCTTTTCTTTGAGGTTGCGTTTCATTTTCTCGAGCTGGTCGATCAGCTCTGGGCCGCGCTTGAGCGCGACGCCGACCGCCAGTACGTCGATGATCACCAGGTGGACGATGCGGGTGATCATAGGCGTATAGAGATCAGGATCTTCCATGGTATCGGCATACAGGCAGATCGAGCAGCGCTTGGCGAGCGGGCTCTTGCTGTGCGTGATGCCGATCACGTCGGCGCCGGCGTCGCGCGCGATCTCGACCGAGCGGATCAGGTCGAGCGTGCGACCGGAGTTCGACACGGCCACCACGGCGTCGCCGGGCTTGAGCATCGACGCGCTCATGCCGTGCATGTGCGGATCGGTGTAGGCCACGGTGGGTACGCCCAGGCGGAAGAACTTGTTCTGGGCGTCGATGGCGACGGCGCCAGACTGGCCCTGGCCCCAGACTTCAATCTTGTGCGTGTTCGACAGCACCTTGATCGCGCGCTCCAGCGCCTCGGTATCGAGCTCGTTGCGGCAGCGCAAAAGGTGCGAGATGTTGTTGTCGAACAGTTTCTTGGCAAGGTCATGCGCCGAATCGTCGGCCGAGACCATGGAGTGCACGTAGGGCACGCCGGAGACCAGGCTGCGGGTGAGGCGCAGTTTGAAATCCTGCAACCCCGAGCAATTCAGGCTGCGACAGAAGCGGATCACCGTCGGTTGCGAGACATCCGCAAGATCGGCGATCTGCGCGATAGGCGCGTTGGCGACCAGATTGGGCTGGGCCAGCACCAGCTCGGCGACCTTGCGTTCCGATTTGGAAAGCGAGTCGATCACCGTCTTGATGCGTTCGAGCATGGTTGTTCTCACTCAAACGGCGGAACCGGGCCGAGTAGGCCTGATTCCAGGTTCAGGGCCGCGTGGGGCCCTTGTAAAGGCGGGGCCTTGCGGCCCCGTCCCCGGTCTGGCTGACGCTTACGCGGTCCAGAATACATGCTTGTTTGACGCCACCGCGTCGAGCACGCGGCGGATCGGGTATTGCTCGGTGACCGCTTTATGCTCGGTCATCGCAGTTTGCAGCAGCGATTTCTTGCCTTCGCCGGTGATGTGGACAATTACTTCGCGCGCCTGGGCAATGGTCGGCAGCGTCAGCGTGATGCGCTTGTGCGGCGCCACTGGCGGCGTTACCGCGGCGACGCGCGAGGTGGCAGCGCAAGCGTGTTCCAGTTCGCTTGCGGCAGGGAAGAGGGACGCCGTGTGGCCATCGTCGCCCATGCCGAGGATCAGCACGTCGAACGGTGCGGGGATCTTAGCAAAGCGCGCCTCGATCTCGGCCTCGCCTTCGTGCGGCGTGGCGGCGGAGGAAACCGGCGACACGAAGCGGATGGCGCTGGCAGCGCCGACCAGGAGGTTCTGGCGCACGGTGCGCTCGTTGCTGTCGGCGTGCTCGACCGGCACCCAGCGCTCATCGACCAGCGTGGCGACGACCTTGTCCCACGCCACGTCCTGTTCCGACAGCGCCTTGAACAGGCCGGCCGGCGTGCGGCCGCCGGAAACGGCGATGCTGGCGACACCGCGCGCGGCGATCGCTGCGTTCAGGTCCAACGCGATCTTGGCGGCCAGCGCCGCATCGAGTTCGTCCTTGGACGGGAAATCATGCCATTGCAAAGACATTGCTTACCTCGGGTGGATGGGCCGCGCGCCGAACTGGGTTCGGCGCGGCCTCATACAACAATCAGTGCCTGCTGCGTGCCGGAGCAAAACGCAGCGAGCGGTGCCAGGGCGCGAAGCGGAAGGTCGAGACACCGCAATGGGCTCGATGCCCATGAGGATGTCGAGCCCGCCCGCGACAACGCCAGGCCGCCGCGCAGCAAGTTTTTAGCCTTCTTCGTGCCAGCACAGGCCGTCGCGGGACAGCAGCGCCGACGACGCTGCCGGTCCCCAGGTGCCCGAGGTATACGGCTTGGGCGGCTCGCTGCTGTTTTCCCACGAATCCATGATGGGCTCGACCCAGCGCCATGCGGCGCGCTGCTCGTCGCGGCGCACGAACAGCGACTGGTCACCGCGGATCACGTCCATCAGCAGGCGCTCGTACGCCTCCGGGCTGCGCGAGGCGAAGAAATCCTTGAAGTCGAGGTCGAGGTGGACCGGGCGCAGGCGGAACTGGTTGCCCGGCTCCTTGGCCATCAGGTAGAGGCGGACCGATTCATCGGGTTGCAGCTGGATCACCAGCCGGTTCGGCGTGCCATGGCGGCCGAAGATGGAATGCGGTGCTTCGCGGAAGTTGATGACGATCTCGGCCAGGCGTTCCTGCAGGCGCTTGCCGGTGCGCAGGAAGAAGGGTACGCCGGCCCAGCGCCAGGTCTGGATTTCGGCCTTGAGCGCGACGAAGGTCTCGGTCTTGGAGTTGCCCGGCACGCCCGGCTCTTCCAGGTAACTGGGAACCGGCTTGCCGGCAATGGCGCCGGCACGGTACTGGCCGCGCACCACCTGGGTATGGACGGTTTCCGGCGTCAGCGGCTTGAGTGCGCGCAGCACCTTCAGCTTCTCGTCGCGCACCGCATCGGCGTCGATGCTGGCGGGCGGCTCCATCGCGACGATGGTCAACAGCTGCAGCAGGTGGTTCTGGATCATGTCGCGCAGCGCGCCGGCCTTGTCGTAGAAATCGGCACGGGTCTCGACGCCGACCTGCTCGGTCACGGTGATCTGCACGTCGCGGATCCATTCGCGGCGCCACAGCGGTTCAAGCAGCGTATTGCCAAAGCGCAGTGCCATCAGGTTCAGCACCGGCTCCTTGCCCAGGTAATGGTCGATCCGGTAGATCTGCTGCTCGCTGAAGTATTCGCCGACTTCGTCGTTGATCTTGTTCGACGACTCGAGATCGTGGCCCAGCGGCTTTTCCAACACCACGCGGGCGTTGCCTGCGTTGAGGCCAACGCCGGCGAGGCACTTGGAGATCGGCGCGAACAGGTCGGGCGCGGTCGACAGATAGAACACGCGGGTACGCTGCGGGAATTCGCCCAGCACTTTGGCCAGATTGCCGAAGTCTTCCGGAATGGTGGCGTCGACCTTCAGGTATTCGATACGGGCAGCGAAGTTGGTCCAGTCTGCGTCGTTGTAGTGTTTGCCGAGATAACCCTGGGCGAGGGCATGGGCCTTGCTGATGTAGGCGCTGGCGTCGGATACGCTACGGCCCAGGCAGATGATGCGACCCGCGGCGGGCAGGTTGCCGTCCTGGTGCTGGTGATATAGCGCGGGCAGCAACTTTCTCATTACCAAGTCGCCGGTGCCGCCAAACAGCACCATGTCGAATGCGTCGATCGGAGTCATGACTATCCTTCGTGATTGCGAGTGGCCTCTCGCGGGCCAGGCAGCTGCGGGCAGCCGCAAGGCTGCCGATGTAGTAAGACTGTGTAATCTTACTACGTACTCAAAAATCGGCGCAAACGGTTTCTCCCGAGCCTTTGATTCGATTGGGGTTCTCGGCAATTCACGGGCTACAGGCCGCGCCGATGCTGGTAATTGTTGCACCGCAACAACGACGTTCGTCGGGTGGTGGTGGGTTGAAGTTGTTAAGCCGTTGTAGTAAAACTACGCCTCATAGTATGTAGTGCCGTGCCCGGTCGCTACTCGCCCCAAGTCCTACCGCTCCGGAGTCAGCCATGTCCATCCATCCCCGCTTGGCCGAGGTGACCGCCCGCATTGCCGAGCGCAGCCGGCCCTCGCGCGCGCGTTACTTACAGCGACTGGAGGCAGCGGCGCAAAAGGAACCGGTACGCAAGGGGCTCGCCTGTACCAACCAGGCGCATGCCTGGGCGGCGGCGCCTGACAACGACAAGATCATGCTGCGCGAGATGCGCACGCCCAACGTGGGCATCGTGTCGTCGTACAACGACATGTTGTCGGCGCACCAGCCATTCGAGACTTTCCCCGCCATCATCAAGGCGGCGGCGCATGAAGTCGGCGCCACCGCGCAATTTGCTGGCGGCACGCCGGCGATGTGCGACGGCGTGACGCAGGGCCAGCCGGGCATGGAACTCTCGCTGTTCAGCCGCGACGTGATCGCGATGAGCACGGCGGTGGCGCTGTCGCACAACGTATTCGACTCGGTGGCGGCGCTGGGTGTGTGCGACAAGATCATCCCGGGCCTGTTGATCGGCGTGCTGCAATTCGGCCACTTACCGGCAGTGTTCATTCCGGCCGGGCCGATGACGTCGGGCATCTCCAACAAGGAAAAGGCCAAGATTCGCCAGCTGTTCGCCGAGGGCAAGTGCGATCGCGAGGAGTTGCTGGCCTCGGAAGAAGGTAGCTACCACGGCGCGGGCACCTGTACCTTCTACGGCACGGCGAACTCCAACCAGATGCTGATGGAAGTGATGGGCCTGCATCTGCCGGGCGCGGCCTTCGTCAATCCGAACACCCCCTTGCGCGATGCGCTGACCGCCGCTGCCGCCCGCCGCGCCGGACAGATCACTGCGCTGGGCAATGAATATATTCCCGTCGGCAAGGTCATCGACGAGAAGGCCATCGTCAATGGCATCGTCGGCCTCCTGGCGACGGGCGGCTCGACCAACCACACTATCCACCTGATCGCCGTGGCGCGCGCCGCCGGCATCGTGATCGACTGGAGCGATTTCGACGACCTGTCGCAGATCGTGCCGCTCCTGGCCAAGGTCTATCCCAACGGGTCGGCCGATGTGAACCACTTCCATGCCGCTGGCGGCATGGGCTTTTTGATTCGTGAGCTGCTCGATGCCGGGCTGCTGCACGACGATGTGCTGACCAATGCCGGGTTTGGGCTGCGCCGCTACGCGCAGGAGCCGTTCCTGATCGAGGGTCGCGTCGAGTGGCGCGATGCGCCGAGTGCCAGTGGCGATGCAAACGTATTGAGCACCGTGGCCCATCCCTTCAGCGCCGATGGCGGTTTGCGCCTGCTGCAGGGCAATGTGGGGCGTTCGGTGATCAAGATTTCGGCGGTGGCGCCCGAGCATCGTCTGGTCGAAGCGCCGGCTATCGTGTTCGACGATCAGGATGATGTGCTCGAAGCCTTCAAGAAAGGCGAGCTCGATCGTGATTTCATCGCGGTGCTGCGCTTCCAAGGGCCGCGTGCCAACGGCATGCCGGAACTGCACAAGCTCACTCCGGCGCTTAGCGTGCTGCAGGATCGCGGCTTCAAGGTGGCGCTGGTGACCGATGGCCGCATGTCCGGCGCATCGGGCAAGGTGCCCTCCGCCATCCACATGACGCCGGAAGTGTCGTCCGGCGGCCTCTTGGGCAAGGTACGTACCGGCGACATCATGCGGCTCGATGCCGAGGCCGGCGTGATCGAAGCCATGGTCGATGCCGCCGAATGGGCTGCGCGCGAGGTGGCAACGATGGATCTGTCGAAGAACGCGCACGGCATGGGCCGGGAGCTGTTCGCGACTTTCCGTGCCGCAGCGACCGCGGCCGAGGAAGGGGCCATCTCGATGGGGTTGGCGCATTAACAAGGCTTGGTATTGGTTGCCGGGCAGCCGGCGCAGGGCTTGGCCGGGTCGTCCGACCTATTGTTCAATCTTTCTGAGAAGAGCTTAAACAATGAACATCCGCGAAATCATGCGTTCCTGCCCGGTGATGCCGGTGCTGGTGATCGAAAAGGTCGAGCACGCCGTGCCGCTGGCGCAGGCGCTGGTCGATGGCGGGATCAAGGTGCTGGAAGTGACGCTGCGCACCGAGGCGGCGCTCGGTGCGGTCAAGGCGATTGCCGAGGCCGTTCCCGATGCGATCGTCGGGGTCGGCACCGTGGTGCGCCCCGAGCAGTTTGCCGAGGCCAAGGCGGCGGGCGCCAAGTTTGCCGTGACGCCAGGCCTGACCGAGAAGCTCGCCGCCGCGGCCAAGGCCGCCGATGTTGCCCTGCTGCCGGGCGTGATGACACCGTCCGAAGTCATTGCCGCGCTGGAATTGGGGTTCGACGCACTCAAGCTGTTTCCTGCCGAGCAGGCGGGGAGTCTGGGCATGCTCAAGGCGCTGGGCGGGCCGCTGCCGCAGGCTTTGTTCTGCCCAACCGGCGGTGTCACGCCGGAATCGGCGACCAAGCTGCTGGCCCTGCCTAATGTTGGCTGTGTCGGCGGCTCCTGGCTCGCGCCCAAGGACAAGGTCAACGCTGGCGACTGGGCAGCCATCACCGCGCTGGCGCGCGAAGCCGCTGCGCTGCGCCCCTGATCGGTTGCCGGATTAGGGCATTCCCGTCCGGTCTAGCCACCGGGCATGCTGTAACATGACAGACGTAAACTCGCTGCAAGGCTGGGTGCAGCGAGTGCTGGATCAGTTGCTTCGCTCCGCCCGCGCGATCTTGTCCTGACACTAAGAATCGCGTGGCGGTGCTGCGGCAGCATTCAATCATCCCGGGCTCGCTCGGTCCCACTACTCTCTCGGAGAAGATTCATGGCGATCAAGGTAGGCATCAACGGCTTCGGCCGGATCGGCCGCATGGTATTCCGTGCCGCTGTTTACAATTTCTCGGACGACATCGAGATCGTCGGCATCAACGATCTTTTGGAGCCGGATTACCTCGCCTATATGCTCAAGCACGATTCGGTGCACGGCAAGTTTAAGGGCGACGTGAAGGTCGAGAACGGCCACCTGGTGGTCAACGGCAAGACCATCCGGCTGACCGCCGTGAAGGATCCGGCCGAGCTGAAGTGGGGCGAAGTCGGTGCGGACATCGTGGTCGAATCGACCGGCCTGTTCCTGACCAAGGAAACCGCCGAAAAGCATCTGGCAGCCGGCGCCAAGAAGGTGATCCTGTCCGCACCGTCGAAGGACGATACCCCGATGTTCGTCTACGGCGTGAACCACAAGACCTACGCCGGTGAGGCCATCATCTCCAACGCCTCGTGCACCACCAATTGCTTAGCGCCGCTGGCCAAGGTGGTGAATGACGTGTTCGGCATCAAGCGCGGCCTGATGACGACCGTGCATGCCACCACGGCGACACAGAAGACGGTCGATGGCCCGTCCAACAAGGACTGGCGCGGCGGTCGCGGTATCCTGGAAAACATCATCCCGTCGTCGACCGGCGCCGCCAAGGCCGTGGGCGTAGTGATTCCGTCGGTGAAGGGCAAGCTGACCGGCATGTCGTTCCGCGTGCCGACGTCCGACGTCTCGGTGGTCGATCTGACGGTCGAGCTGAACAAGGAAGCGAGCTACGAGGAAATCTGCGCCGCGCTCAAGGCCGCCTCCGAAGGCGAGCTGAAGGGTGTGCTCGGCTACACCGACGAGAAAGTGGTCTCCACCGACTTTCGTGGCGAGTCGTGCACCTCGGTGTTCGACGCCACTGCCGGCATTTCACTCGACAAGACCTTCGTCAAACTGGTGTCGTGGTATGACAACGAATGGGGCTATTCCAGCAAGGTGCTGGAAATGGTCCGCGTGATGGCCAAGCACTAGACGGTAATCCCGCCAAGCCAACAAAACCGCCGCTTCGCCGGCGGTTTTGTTTTGCCCGTGAGTCGGATGAGCGGCTGTTTGTTGCGTACAAGCGACAAAGTTAGCTGTAAGACCGTTCCCGGTTTGCGACTGTCCCGCTCGTTCTTTTATTCTCTGCCTCAGGGTTAAGCCGGAGGTAACGATGGCTTCACCGCTACAAGCTGGTGTAAACCACCAACTTCTTAATTCAGGAGACCTATAAATGTTCAAGCGTGCTCTGGTTGCTGCTTCCGTCGCAGCACTCTTCGCTGCCCCGGCTTTTGCTGATGTGTCCATCAGCGGCTCGGCTGAAATGGATCTGTTCTATCGCACCAACAATGACAAAGGCAATGGCGACACCGGCGGCAAGCTGCTGCAAGAAATCGCCATCGTGATCAACGTTGACGGCAAGGACAAGCTGGATTCGGGCGACGTGCTGTCGTGGCGCCTGGCTCAGAAGGTTGCTACCCCGGATCGTTTCGATTCGTGGGGCATCCGTGAAGCTTGGATCGCTTACGGTGGTTCCTGGGGTACCCTGAAGTTCGGTAACCAATGGTCCGAAACCTATCTGATCCAAGACTGGCCGTATGGCTCGAAGGGCTTCTCGGGTACCGTGGGTGAAGTGCCTAACGTTGGCTTCGGTCAAGGTATCGGCTACGCTTCGCCGAACTTCGGTGGCTTCAACTTCTCCGCCGTGTACGACATCGGTGATGCCTACGGTAGCGACGTGCAAGCCTACGAAGTGGCTGGTCACTTCGCCGCTGGCAACTTCAACCTGGATGCTGGCTACTACGCTGCCAAAGACGGCCTCCCGGTTCCTGCTGGTCGTGACTGGGCCGGCGGCCCGTCGAGCACCCGCCCGAACGGTCTGAGCGAAGTGAACGGTGTTGATTACGCGAACTGGATCGTCGGTGGCCGTGCAACCTTCGGTGACTTCGCCCTGCGCGCAGCTGTCCGTGGTGCGAGCCTCGACGCCGGTAGTGCGGATGCCGATCAAATCGGTTACCTGATCGGTGGCACCTACTCGTTCGGCAAGAACGCTCTGAGCCTGGGTTATTTCTGGCAAGAATCCGAGCTTGATGGCGCTAACCAAGACGACAACACCTTCGAAACCATCGGCTTCCAGTGGGATTACGCCCTGTCGAAGAACACCGGTGCTTTCCTGCAGATCCGCCACAACATGGTTGGTGCTGACTGGAACAGCAACGCTGTTATCTGGCAAAACGCCGACGGCCTGGCTGCATCGGAAGACAATGCCACCCGTATCCTGGTTGGTACTTGGACCGGCTTCTAATCAGTTCATCTGAACCGATTAGTTCCAGTCATGAGAAAGGGCAGCTTCGGCTGCCCTTTTTCTTTGCTTGCTTGCACCATACGTGACCCCTGTTTGATCCTTTTCTGCCTGCTTTGCGTATTCTTCTCGCCAATACGGCAAACGCCTTACATGGCACACCTCATTCCGTAGCATTTGGCTTGTGACTACAGTGGCTGCATCGGGCACGCCATGGGGCGGCTCGTGCCAAGGAGACACAACAAATGCAAGCTTTGCGTATGACGCTGTGTGCCGCCACGATGGCGGTGGCTTTTGCGGCCAATGCTGCTGAAGTGGAAGTGCTGCACTGGTGGACGTCTGGCGGCGAGGCCAAGGCCGCTGCCGAGCTCAAGAAGATGCTCGAAGCCAAGGGCCACAAGTGGAAAGACTTCGCGGTCGCGGGCGGTGCCGGCGAGAACGCAATGACTGCACTGAAGACGCGCGTGGTATCCGGCAATGCGCCGACCGCCGCGCAAATCAAGGGCCCTGCGATCCAGGAATGGGGTGATGAGGGCGTGCTGGCGTCGATCGATGACGTGGCCAAGAAGGAAGGTTGGGACAAGCTCTTGCCGCCGGTGGTCTCCAACGTGATGAAGTACAAGGGCAGCTACGTGGCCGTGCCGGTCAACGTGCACCGCGTGAACTGGCTGTGGGTAAATCCGGAACTCTTGAAGAAGGCCAACGCCAAGGTTCCGACGACCATCGACGAATTCTTTGCCACCGCCGAAGCGCTGAAGAAGGCTGGCATCCAGCCGGTGGCCTACGGTGGCCAACCGTGGCAGGACGCCACCGTGTTCGAATCGGTGGTACTGGGCGTGGGCGGCGCGGACTTCTACAAGAAGTCGCTGGTGCAACTGGACCAGAACACGCTCAAGAGCGCGACCATGGTGAAGGCGCTGGAAACCTACAAGCGCATCAAGCCGTACACCGACAAGAACGCTCCGGGTCGCGAATGGAACCTGGCGACTGCCATGGTCATCAACGGCAAGGCCGCGATGCAGTTCATGGGTGACTGGGCCAAGGGCGAATTCCTGGCCGCCGGCAAGGTACCAGGCAAGGACTTCCTGTGCGTACCGGCTCCGGGCACCGCCAACGCCTACACCTTCAACATCGACAGCTTCGCCATGTTCAAGCTGCCGAACAAGGATGCGGAGAAGGGTGAGAAGGACTTCGCCTCGGCCGTGATGAGCCCGCAGTTCCAGGAAGTGTTCAACCTGAACAAGGGCTCGATCCCGGTTCGTTCAGGCATGAACATGGCCAAGTTCGACGCCTGCGGCCAGGAGTCGGCCAAGGATTTCCAGGCCACGAACAAGAAGGGCACGCTGCAGCCGTCGATGGCGCATGGCATGGCGGTCCATTCGGCCACGCAAGGCGCGATCTATGACGTTGTTTCGCAGTTCTGGAACGACGACAAGATGACCGCCAAGCAAGCTGCGGACAAGCTCGCCGCCGCTGCCAAGGTTCAGTAATTGCACGCCTGCCGGTCACCGGATCGGTGACCGGCTCCCTCTGTGAGCTAGCCGCACCCTGACAAGCGCGCGGCTCACGACCCCGATTCCGGGTGTCTGGAGAAACGATCATGACTTCCTATAACGGACCGGCGCAGTACGGCTTCGCGGAGCGCTGGCTGCCGCGCCTCGTGCTGGCACCGTCCTTCTTGCTGACGCTGGTCTTCGTCTACGGCTTCATTCTGTGGAATGGCTACCTGTCATTCACCACATCGCGCCTGTTGCCCAACTACGAGTGGGCGGGGCTAGCCCAGTACACCACGCTGTTCGCGAACGAACGCTGGTGGGTTGCGGTGAAGAACCTCTTCATCTTTGGCAGCCTGTTCATTGGCGGCGCGATGGCGGTAGGTATTTTTCTCGCTGTGCTGCTCGACCAGAAAGTGCGCCAGGAAGGGGCGCTGCGCACCCTCTACCTGTACCCGATGGCACTGTCGTTCATCGTCACCGGTACCGCCTGGAAATGGATGCTGAACCCCGGGCTGGGCCTGGAGAAGCTGGTGCAGGACTGGGGCTTCACCAACTTCACCTTCGATTGGCTGGTGAATCCGGACATGTCGATCTACACCGTGGTGATCGCCGGCATCTGGCAGTCGTCCGGCTTCGTGATGGCGCTGTTCCTGGCAGGCCTGCGGGGCATCGACGATTCGATCATCAAGGCGGCCCAGATTGATGGCGCCAGCCTGCCACGCATCTACTGGAAGATCGTGCTGCCGGCGCTGCGTCCGGTGTTTTTCTCCACGCTGATGATCCTCGCGCATATCGCGATCAAGAGCTTCGACTTGGTGATGGCGCTCACCGGCGGAGGCCCGGGCTTCTCGTCCGATGTGCCGGCCACCTTCATGTATTCGACGGCATTCACCCGCGGCCAGATGGGCGTCGGCGCCGCCAGCGCGATGATGATGCTGATGACGGTCGCCGCCATCGTCGTGCCCTACCTGTATTCGGAACTGCGAGGCAGCCGCAATGGATAATCAAAACAAGCTCTGGCGCGTCGCGCTCTACGCGGTCTTGGTGTACGCCGCCGTCTACTACCTGTTGCCGCTCTACATCATGGCCACCACCTCGGTGAAGAGCATGGACGAGATCCGTGCCGGCAACCTGATCGCGCTGCCGATGAGCATCACCTTCGATGCCTGGGGCAAGGCATGGGCCACCGCTTGCACCGGCGTGGAATGTGGCGGCCTGTCGCGCTACTTCTGGAACTCGGTGCAGATGGTCATCCCGGCCGTGCTGATCTCGACCACGCTGGGCGCCATCAACGGCTACGTGCTGTCCAAGTGGCGCTTTCGCGGCTCCGAGCTCACCTTCGCGCTGATCCTGTTCGGGGTATTCATCCCGTTCCAGGTGGTGTTGCTGCCGATGGCGCAGACGCTGGGCTGGTTCGGCATGGCGCGCTCGGTCGCCGGCCTCGTGTTCGTGCATGTGGTGTTCGGCATTGCCTCGACCACGCTGTTCTTTCGCAACTACTACGTGGGCATTCCGGATGAGCTGATCAAGGCGGCGCGCCTCGATGGCGCCGGCTTCTGGCGCATCTTCTTCAAGGTGGTGCTGCCGATGTCGACGCCCATCGTGATGGTGGTGCTGATCTGGCAGTTCACGCAGATCTGGAACGACTTCCTGTTCGGCGTGGTGTTCTCCAGCGGCGACAGCCAGCCGATCACCGTGGGTCTGAACAACCTCGCCAATACCTCGACCAGTGTCAAGGAATACAACGTCGACATGGCCGCGGCCATCATCGCGGCGCTACCGACCATCATCGTCTATGTGCTGGCCGGCAAGTATTTCGTGCGCGGCTTGACCGCCGGCGCCGTGAAGGGCTGATCGAACAACACCGGAATCTGACGGCGCCGGCTGCGCCGTTCGGGCCAAAAACGGAGAAACACATGGGCGCACTCGCCATCAAGAATGTCACCAAGAGCTTCGGTGACACCCACATCCTCAAGGGCATCGATATCCATATCGAGGCCGGCGAATTCCTGATCCTGGTCGGACCTTCGGGCTGCGGCAAATCGACGCTGATGAACATCATCGCCGGGCTGGAGGCTCCGACCACGGGCGAAGTCCATATCGGCGAGCGCATCGTCAACAACGTCGCGCCCAAGGATCGCGACATCGCCATGGTGTTCCAGAGCTATGCGCTCTACCCGACGATGAATGTGCGCAAGAACATTGCCTTTGGCATGGAAACGCGCGGCGTGCCCAAGAAAGAGCAGGACGAGATCATCGCCCGTGTCTCCAAGATGCTGCAGATCGACCACCTGCTCGATCGCAAGCCGGGCCAGCTCTCGGGTGGCCAGCGGCAGCGCGTGGCGATGGGCCGGGCGCTGGCGCGCGACCCCAAGCTGTTCCTGTTCGACGAGCCCTTGTCCAACCTCGATGCCAAGCTACGCGTCGAGATGCGCACCGAGATCAAGCAGCTGCACCATCGGCTGAAGACCACCATCGTCTACGTGACGCATGACCAGATCGAGGCGATGACGCTGGGCGACAAGATCGCCGTGATGAAGGATGGCATCATCCAGCAGTTCGGCAGCCCGGAAGAGATCTACGAGCGCCCGTCCAACCTGTTCGTCGCAGGTTTCATCGGTTCGCCGTCGATGAATTTCGTCGAATGCCATCTGGCCGAGCAGGGCGGTGAATACGGCGTGAGCCTGCAAAGCGAGGGCGACGCGCGTTTCGTGGCGTTACCCAACGGTGCGCGCCTGGCCGATCGTATCGGCCAGAAGGTGATCCTGGGCGTGCGCCCGGAGCAGATTGAAGTCGCCGAAGAGGGCGAGCCTGGCCTCGCCTGCAAGGTGCACCTGACCGAACCGACGGGCCCGGACACCATGATCTTCACCCAGGTGAATGGCAAGGAAGTGGTCGCGCGCGTGCATCCGCGCGCCGCGCGTCATCCGGGCGAGACGATGCGTCTCAAGCTCGACATGGGCAAGGTGGTGCTGTTCGACCCGCAAACCGAATTGCGCCTGGTCTGACCGACCGGCAGATCGAGTACGGCTTGTGCCCCGCCTGGAGCGGGGCTTTTTTTTGCCGTGCCGTCCCGCGCGCTGCGGGCGCGGTCAGACAAAGAAGCCCGCGAGGAAAATCGCCAGCGCGATCGAACCAATCCAGCCCAGCGCGCGGTTCAGCAGATAGAGCCGGCGCCAGAACACGCTTTCGATGCGGCGCCAGCCGCCCGTGCGATTGATGTGGCCCAGCGCGGTGACGAAGCCCATGGCGATGTCGTCGCCCTGCACCCAGCTATCGCGCTGCGGCAGCAGGTCGCCATAGTTGCGCGCAATGTAGTCGTATACCAGGCGCGCCAGCAGCGCATAGCCAACCAGGCAGACGATGCTGGTCACGATCAGCGCCGGTACCACCGTATCCACGAACCAGCCTGCAGCCATCATTGTTCTCCCCTGTTTGATGGTTGCAGCATAACCAAAGCCGCGTGCGCACGGAATGCTGGCGCTGCAACTGCGCCATGCCAGGCACGCATGGCGCGCCAGCTCAGCCCGGATCGCGGATCAGCGCCAGCGCACTTGAGCGTGCCAGCTGGCGGCGCTCCCACACGGTGACGAGCGCCGCCAGCGCGAGGCCCGCGGCGGTGCTGTAGAGCGGCAGCAGCCAGTTGATCGCCACGGTCAGCCCCAGCACCTGGGTGCCGACCGCCCAGCCGGTTACCGCGGCAGCCAAACCGGCGACGAGGCCGGCGGTGGCGCCAATCAGCGCGCCTTCCCACCACTGGATCGCAGCAATCTGGCGACTGTGCGCGCCGAGCGCGCGTAGGATGGCCGCTTCGCGCCGCCGCTCCGGTGCCGAGGTTTCCAGCGCCGCCAGCAGCACCACGATGCCGGCCGCGAGGCAGAACACGAACACCAGCCGCAGCACACTGGCGGACAGGCCCAGCACGCGCCGCACCTCGTTCAGCACCTGGGCCACGTCGATGAAGGTCACGTTGGGATAGGCGCGCGACCATTGCGCCATTGCGTTGTCGCGCCCGGGCGGCAGGTGGAAGCTGGTGATCAGGCTGGTCGGGGCATCGGCGAACATGGGGCCGGTGCCAACGACGAAGAAGTTCACCCGGAACGAATCCCACTCCACGGTGCGCAGGTTCACCACCCTGGCGGCTATGGGCGTGCCGCCGACATCGAAGCCCAGCGTGTCGCCCACCTGGATACCGAGTGTTTCGGCGAGGCCTACCTCCACCGACCAGCCAGAATCGGCAAGCGGTGCGCCTGTGGTGAGGCGGTTGTCGGCGCGCAGCATCTCGCCCCAGGACAGGTTGAATTCGCGCTCGGACAAGCGCTTGGCACGGTCGTCGTCGTAGCGCTTGGGCTCGACCGGCTTGCCGTTATGCGTTTGCCAGCGCCCGCGTATCATCGGCTGCAGCACCGCGCCTGATACGCCATCGGCGGCGATGGTCGTCTGGAAAGCCTGCGCTTGGTCGGGCTGGATATTGAAGGCGAACACATTGGGTGCGTCCGCTGGCAACCGTTGCTCCCATGCCGAGAGCAGATCGCGTTCGACCGCCGTCAGCAGCCACAGTCCCAACAGGCCGATTGCCAGGGCACCCAGTTGCGCGGCGGACAGCCAGCTGCGCCTGGCCAGTTGCCGCAGCGCGATCCTCGCCGCGAAGCCGCGTGCGAAGCGCGACATTCCCTTCAGCAGCAGCCAGCCCAAGAGACCCGCGACGACGAGCGCGCCGGCGATCCCGCCGGCCACCAGGAGCGCCAGCTTGGCGCTGCCGGCCACCCAGTAGAACACGGCGCAGGCAGCGATCAGCGTGGCGGACAGGCTCAGCCACAGGCGTGGCGGGGCCGACAGCTCGCGTCGCAGCACCCGGGCCGGCGGCGTGCGTGCCAGCTGCATCAGCGTGGGCCCTGCCACGCCAGCCAGCAGCGTGAGGCCCAGCGCGCAGGCGGCGAGCCAGGGCAGGGGCGTCGGCGCTGGCAAGGCCTTGGGCAGGCTGTCGCGGATCAGCCAGGACAGTGCTTCCTGCGTAACCCAGCCGACGGCGCCGCCCAGCAGTGCGGCCAGTACGAAGATCAAGGCCAGCTCGATGAACAGCAGGCCACGGATACGCGCCCGTGTGGCGCCCAGCGTGACGAACAGGGCGACCGCATCGGCCTGGCGCGTGCTGTAGCGGCGGGCTGCCAGCAGCACGGCCGTGCCGGCCAGCGTCGCGGCGAGCAGCGTGACGAGGCGCAAAAAGGTTTCCGCGCGCTCCAGTGCACGCCGCACCTGCGGTTGCGATTCGCGCACGTTCTCCAGCCGCTCTCCGCGATCGAGCCGAGCCTCGGTCGTGCCGCGCCAGGCGGTGACGGCGTTGGCGTCACCAGCGACGAGCAGGCGGTAGCGGATGCGGCTGCCAAAGCCGATCAAGCCCGAGCGCGGCAGGTCGGTCGCGTTCATGATCAGCCGGGGTTGCAGCCCGGAAAATTCCAGCGCCAGATCCGGCTCGCGCACGATCAGCGCACCGATGCGCTGCTGCAGCGTGCCCAGGCGCAAGGTGTCGCCCACCTTCAGTCGCAGTCGCGCGGCGAGGCGATCGTCGATCCAGACTTCGCCTGGCCGGGGAGCCGCGCGCGCGGCGCGCTCACCCTGTGCCGTGGCGAGCAGCAGGGTGCCACGCAAGGGGTAGGGGCCATCCAGTGCCTTGACGCTGGCCAGCACGGCGTCGTCACCGGCTGCAGCCATCGACGAGAACGACTGGGTGTGGGCAAGGGTCAGGCCACGCTGCCTGGCGCTGGCGGCGAAGTGGGCAGGCAGCGGGTGGTCGGCCGAGACGACCGCGTCGGCGGCGAGCAGGTTGTTGGCCTCGCTGTTGAGCAGCCCGTTCACCCGCCCGGCGAACAGGCCCACGGCGGTCAGCGCGGCGATGGTGACGGCGAGCGCGGCGATCAGCGTGCGATGCTCGCCTGCCCGCAGCCCGCGCAGGAACTGACGCCATGCCAGGGTGGCGACGGCCCTCATACGCCCACCTGCTCGATCACCTGGCCGGCGGCCAGCCGCAGCCGTGCGCTGCAGCGCGCCGCCAGTTTTTCGTCATGGGTGACAAGGACCAGCGTGGTGCCGGTCGAGGCATTCAGTTCGAACAGCAGATCGGCGATGCGCTCGCCGGTATGGGTGTCGAGGCTGCCGGTGGGTTCGTCGGCAAACAGGATCTGCGGCCCCGGCGCGAACGCACGCGCCAGCGCCACGCGCTGCTGCTCGCCCCCGGACAGCGTGCGTGGCGTGTGATGCTTGCGGTTACCGAGCCCGACACGATCCAGCCAGCTGCCGGCCACTGTTTCCGCATCGTGGCGGCCGGCGAGTTCCAGCGGCAGCATGGCGTTTTCCAGCGCGGTCAGTTCAGGCAGCAGCTGGAACGACTGGAACACGAAGCCGGCAGCGCGGCCGCGCAGCCGGGCGCGGCCGTCCTCATCAAGCGCGCCGAGGCTTTCTCCGGCAAGCTTCACCGTGCCGCGCGTGGGCGTATCTAGCCCGGCCAGCAGCGACAGCAAGGTCGATTTGCCCGAGCCGCTGGCACCAACGATGGCTAGACTGGCACCCGCGGCCAGCGAGAACGAAACGCCCGCCAGGATGTCGAGTTCTTCTGTGGCCGCAGCCACGTGTTTGCCGAGTGCCTCGGCTTCGAGTATGGGAGACAGGGTCACGATGACGGGCCTTTGCAGATGGTTGTCCCGGTACGCATTGCGCGTGGCCGGATTGTTGTTGGTCTTGCCGATCGCGGCGTACGCCGCCGATCCGGTGCTGCTGGTATTTGGCGACAGCCTCTCGGCAGGCTACGGCATTGCCGCCCGATCGGCGTGGCCCACCTTGCTGGAATCGGAGCTCAAGCGCCAGGGCAAGCCCTACCGCGTGGTGAACGCCAGCATATCCGGTGAAACGACCGCGGGTGGCGTCACGCGGTTCCCGCAGGCGCTGAAAACGCACCAGCCCAGGCTGGTGATCATCGAGCTTGGCGCCAACGACGGATTGCGCGGGTTGCCGGTTTCCGCCGCCAAGGCCAATCTTGCCACCATGATCCAGGCCGCGCAGCGGGCCGGCGCCAAGGTGCACGTCGTGGGTATGCAGATGCCGCCCAACTACGGTCCGGACTACACCACCGCCTTCGCCGCCATCTACCCGGCGCTGGCCAAGGAGTACAAGACGGGCCTCACGCCCTTTCTGCTCGCGCCGGTGATCACTAGGCCCACACTGTTCCAGCGGGACCAGCTGCATCCTACCGCCGAGGGGCAACCGCTGCTGATGCAGATGATTGTGCGGGATATCAAGCCCCTGTTGTAACGCGCAGGCCATCCAGCAAAAAGGGCGCCCTAAGGCGCCCTTGGTTCATGGCTGTTTCACGTCCACGTACTTAACCACGCGCTCCACCCCGCTGATATAGCTGGCGGCGCGTGCCGCGATATCGGTCAAGGCGGGGCTGGCTTGGCCCATCAGGTAGACCGCCTTGCGCTCGGTGGTGACCAGGAAGTGGATGGCATGGGCGTCCCCGGCGTCGGTGAGGATGGCGGTCCGCACGCGTGCGGTGAGCTGGGTGTCGTTGAGGCGATCGGTGGTCGAGGACGGGGGCGCCACCACGGTTTCATTGTGCGCGAACCGCACGCCGGGGTAGGTCGACGCCAGTTGCGCGATGTTCTGTCGTGCCGCATCGTCCGGTACTTCGCCGGTCAGCAGCACGCGAGCGCCAAACACGTTCACGTTGACGTGCGCGCGTTCCTTGTAGGCATCGATGATGCGCGCGCTGATCTCGGCACCGATCTTCAGATCGCTGGTCTGGGTCTGGGGCGAACGCGGGTCCGAGCCGACTAGTGCGCCCACGGCGGCGCCGGCAACGAACACGGCTGGCACGCAGGCGGTGAGGCCCAGTGCGGCAACGATCAGGGTGATGATGAGGGGCTTCTTCGACAACTTATTCTCCTCCCAGGAGCAGATAGTCCACGGCATCCGAAAGCGCGTGCAGCACGGTGATGTGCGCCTCGTGGATATGGGCCGTGCGGGTTGCGGGCACGCAAATGTGGACGTCGTCGCCGCCCAGCAGTTCCCCGATCTGCCCGCCATCGCGGCCGGTGAGGGCGATCACGCTCATGTGCCGGTCGTGCGCAGCGTGCACGGCGGAGATCACATTGGCAGCGTTGCCGGAGGGCGAAATCGCCAGCAGCACATCGCCGGCGCGACCCAGTGCGTACAGCTGTTTGGAAAACACCAGGTCGAAATCGTCGTGGCTGCCGAGCGCGGTGAGCACGGAGCTATCGGTGGTCAGTGCCAGTGCGGCCAGGCCCGGCCGCTCACGCTCGAAGCGGCCCACCATCTGCGCGGCGAAATGCTGCGAGTCGGCGGCGGAGCCGCCGTTGCCACAGGCAAGGATCTTGCCGTCGGCGATCAGCGCCTGCATCAGTTTCTCGGCGGCAGCGGCAATCGCCGGTGTCGCCAGTGCGGCCGTGGCTTCCTGGGCGGCAATGCTGTCCAGAAAGTGCCGGTGCACGCGTTCGTTCAAATCCATCGTCTTCCTTGGGCGGGGTTCAGCCCGCGTCAAAACAGTTCTTCAGCCAGTCGAGTTCGTTGCCGTCGATGCAGACCGCGTCGAACCGGCATGGCGGAGTGGGGCGCACGCCGAGCAGGTATTGCTCTGCGGCGGCAATGATGCGCGCCCGTTTAGCGGCGGTAATGCTGGCGGCGGCACCGCCGAAGGCGCGGCTGGCCCGGGCGCGCACCTCGACGAACACCAGCGTGACGCCGTCGCGCGCGATCAGGTCGATCTCGCCGCGCCGGCAACGCCAGTTGCGATCCACAATGCGCAGCCCCTGGTGTTGCAGGTACTGGGCTGCGCGCTCTTCGGCGGCGGCGCCATCCTGCGTCATTGCAAGGTCGGCAACGGTTCGACCGTGGGTTCGGGCGGCAGCTCGGCCGGATTGGCGACCAGCGTGCGCACGGTGAGCTCGCGCTGGATGACGCCGTTGGCGTCGATGCTGAGCTTGCCGGTGAGGCCATCGTCGATGCGCACGTTGGCCGGTAGCGAGCTGCGCAGGGCGATCACCAGGCGATAGGCGTCGACGCCTTGTGCGAACAGCCGCTCAAGATCGTTGGAGCGCGTGCGTTTCCGGGCGTAGAAGTCGTAGGTCGGGTCATCCTTGCGGGCAAGCCAGGGGATGTCGTAGAAGCTGATGCCGGCAAGATCGACCAACGCGGTCGAGCCCAGGTTGCCCGGATCGATCTGACTGGTGGCGAACACGCGCAGGTCGTTGCCGATGAAGGGGCGCAGGCGGCGCGCGGTACGGCTGTCGGTGGCAAGGAACACGCCATCGGCACCGGACGCATCGATACGGGCACGCAGGTCGTTGAAGTTGCTGGCGCTGGAAATCGGCAGCACCACAGGTAGCGCGTTACGCTCAGCGCGCCAAGCCGTGCTGAAGCCCTGCGCCATGCGCTGGGTGAGGCTGCCGTCGGCGACGATCACCGCCGGGCGCTGCACGCCGCGATCGGCCACCAGCCGCGCTGCCTGCTGTGCTTCGCCTTCGACGGCCAGATTGAAGCTATAGAGGTTGGGGCGACGCAGCGTCTCCTCGGAAAAGGCGTTCAACGCCACCACCGGGATGTCGATGTCGGCCCCGTCGGCGATCAGCCCGATCGCGGTTTTGGAAAGCGGGCCGATCACCGCCACGGCACCATCCTGGCTGGCGCGCTGGAATGCCGCGAGGATGTCCTGCTCGTTGTCCTCGGTCTCGATGGTCCGCACCGGTGGCGTGGACTGGGCCGCCAGCGTACGCTGGGCCGCGAGTACGCCGGCCTGGATGGTCTCGGCCGCTACCCGCCAGTTCTTGGCCCGGGTGGGCAGCAACAGCGCGATATAGTCCGGCCCCCGCACCACCGGTGCCGCTGTCGGGGTGGCAACAGGGGCTGGCGCCGGTGCGGCTGCGTCCGTCAGCGGTTGCAGCTCCACCACCGGAGTCGGCATCGGCGTTGGTCGCAATACCAACGGCGTTTCACGGTGCGGCGCCTGCTGGCTGGCGCATCCGCTGGCCGCAGCCAGTACTGCGCCGTATAGTACGGGCGCGATCAGCCGGCGCCATGGCCGGGCAAGGAGACCGAGAGCGTGCATAACGAGCCCTTCATCATCACAAGGCCTGCATTATATGTGGTGGCCACGCCCATCGGTAATCTGCGGGATTTTTCGTCGCGTGCGCGCGAAGTCCTCGCCCAGGTGGACGTGATCGCCGCCGAGGACACGCGGGTGACCGGCCACTTGCTCAAGCACTTCGGCATCGGCACGCCGATGATCAGCGTGCGCGAGCACAACGAGCGCGCGATGGCCGAGCGCATCATCGCCCGTCTCGCCGCTGGCGAGGCCGTGGCGCAGGTGTCGGACGCGGGTACGCCGGCCATTTCCGACCCCGGCGCGGTGCTGGTTGCCGCCGTACATGCCGCCGGTTACCCGGTGGTGCCGGTGCCTGGCGCCAGCGCGCTGACCACTGCACTCTCCGCCGCCGGCTTCACCTGCCCGCACACGCTGTTCTATGGCTTTCTGCCGCCCAAGGCCAAGCAGCGCCAGGATGCGCTGGCACCGCTGGCGGGCCAGCCGCACGTGACCGTGTTCTATGAGGCGCCGCATCGCATCCTCGATACGCTGGCTGATCTCGTCGCCGCTTTTGGTCCTGAGCGCACCGCCGTGCTGGCGCGCGAACTGACCAAGACCTTCGAAACGATACGCCGGGCACCGCTGGGGGCGCTCGCGGGTTTCGTCGAAGCCGACAGCAACCAGCAGCGTGGTGAATTCGTGCTGCTGATCGACGCCGCAGCCGAGCAAGACGATGCAGGCGAGGAGGGTGCGCACGATCATGTGCTCGCACCCCTGGTCGCCGAATTGCCGGTGAAGCAGGCCGTCGCACTCGCCCAATCCATCACCGGCGCGCCGCGCAACGCGCTCTACCAACGCGCACTCGCGCTCAAGCAACAGAGCGGAGGCGACTGATTCGCGCTTGCCAGCGTCGAGCCGCGCGTTTATGATCGCGCTCTTCCCTGCCCGGGTGGCGAAATCGGTAGACGCAGGGGATTCAAAATCCCCCGCCGCAAGGTGTGTCGGTTCGAGTCCGACCCCGGGCACCAGACACCCTTCCTAGGTTATCCTGGGAAGTCCAGAAAACCCCCGTAAAGCCTAGCTTTACGGGGGTTTTTTATTCCAGCACCGTCTAGCGCATTCCGATTGAATCCAGGGAGGTGTGGGGGGGGGTAACTTTGGGGGTGTAACCGGTTCGATTATGAGTTACCCCCAAATGCCACTCACAGACCTGCAAATCCGTAACACTGCGCCGACCGATAAGCCAACCAAGCTGGCCGATGGCCAAGGGCTGTTCCTGCTGGTGAACCCCAGCGGCTCGCGCTACTTGCGGTTGAAAACGCGCCTCGCCCAGCAGTGCGATGCCATCGCTACGGTGAAGGCTGACCGCCTGTTGTTCTGCCGGGCTGGCCAGGCGCAAACAGCCAGCGGCCAGCCGATCCTCACGGTCACCATCACCCGCGCCAGCGGCGATAGCCACCGCTTCACTTTCGCCGATCGGGATGCATTCTCGTCCGTGCGTGCCTACTACCACGATGCCAAGGCGGCGAAGAAACAGAGCGTGACAGTGGATCGGAAAGGGGTGACACCAGGGCGAGGCACAGATCCCAGCGCCGACAACGTCCGCGTGCTGCGCCACACCTACGCCACCAAGGCCACCGCCACGCGGGCAGCAAAAGCGGAATGGGAGCCGCTACAGCGCGGCGTCGCCCAGTTCTCGCTCACCCTGGCCCACGGCCGGCCGGACCTGTACCCGGAAACTCCCGTCATGGTGTCGGGCTTCAAGCCGGAAATCGATGGAGAGGGCTGGCTGGTGGTGAGGGTGACCCACTCCTTGTGTGGGGGCGGGCTGACCAGTGCGGTTGAATTGGAGCTCGCACAATAGATCAAGGGCGACATCGGCAATTGTCGCCTTGTCCGAGGTTAACGCTTGGTTGGAATTTGCTTTATCGATAGCGGCACGGCGAGTGGCATTCGATCTGGCGTAGATTTATGTTCGTTAGTAATATCAGTACGTTGTGTCTGAGAAATGCCAGGCGCGGAAGAGAACGCTATTTTATAGTTTTTTATCGTTCCTAGGTTTTGCACGGTACTTGACTGGCCCCCCGCCTGAACACGCGTGGCTGATTTATCCAGCATTCGATAAACGGCTTGTTGTTGATCCATTTCTGGTCGAGTGGTTTTGAACTCAACAAATGAATTGTGTTGCAAGCCATTTTTGTTTACTACCTTCAATAGGTCAGGGTAGCGTAGTTTGCCCTCTGTTTGATTGGATAATTGGACTTGAGGGAAGTATGCTCGTTGCCCTTTTTCTTCATTGGACAAATTTCCATATTTTTTGAAATATGAGTAGTACTGTCGTGCTTCGTTGTACCAGCCAGCTGCAAATCGCTCATGCTTGTCGGCCTCATCTTTATATTGTTCTCTTTGTTTGGATGTTTCTGCGGTCTTGGCTAGGCCGTGGTATTTTTGTGCATCAGATAGATTGCGATTTCGCGAGCTCATCGAATCACGCATGGCTTGATGAAGTCGATTCTGATTGTCGTCAAGCTGGCCTTGCGCTGTAATTGTTTTATCGATCTTGTTTTGGATCTTCTCGTCACTGAGGCGTTTCGGCAAAATGCGTATCCCCTTGCCTGTTCGCTTTTCCTCCTCCATGGGTTGTTCCATGGTTTCAACAGGAGATTGCACTCCTCCAAAGTGTGGTATGTAACTGGAGGGCAGCGGTTGCGTCTGAAAAATAGAAGGGGAGTGATACGACTGCACGGGATGGCTTTGGGAACCGCCGAATCCCGGCATTCCGGACATCCCGGGCATCCCGGGCATCCCGGGCATCCCGGGCATCCCGGGCATCCCGGGCATCCCGGGGAGGCCGGGGAGGCCGGGGAGGCCGGGGAGGCCTCCATAAGATGAGATTCCAGACGTTGAGCCAAAAATGCTCTGCGGCTTTTGGCCGTTGTGATAGGGCTGCGTGGAATTGACTGGGGGCATGAATGGGGCGTTGTCACGTGGGGGGCCAAAGGTGTCCACTCTGTGTCCTTCATTGCTTCTGCGATGTTGGTGGGTATAGCAGCCGTATTGCATTTTGCAATCATCTGCCTGACCAAGGGCCTAAGGAAAACCCCGGGTAAGTCAGGCTAGCATAGCGACATACACCACGCAGTTTTCGTCAGCCCTGGCACACGGCCGGCCGAACCTATACCCGGAAACTCCGGTCACGGTATCGGGTTTCAAGCCAGAAATCGACGGTGAGGGCTGGCTGGTGGTGAGAGTTGCCCACGCCTTGGGCGGGGGCGGGCTGGCCAGCTCGGTGGAGATGGAGCTAATACCGTCGTAGCCACAGCCGAAAGGATTGATTGTTCGATCTCTGGCTGAAGCTCTGCTTCATTCTTATCTAATCTAGCCTCGGCTTCTTGCACTTCCAACTCGGCAGATGCTTGTGCTTGCTTTGTCGTACGCCGATATTCTCCGTCAAATATCCAGTAATTGTCTTTTACAGCTAGGTGTTTCGAACGAAAATTAAAAGCAATCGGGCTTGAGTAAATATCGGCAAGTGCATTTAGCTCTTCGGTGGTGTGCTCAGATACCAGAATATCTATATATATGCCTAGAATTTTTTCTCGTCCAAATGGCTTCGGACAAACTTTGCCGTCGCTATCCTTTGATTCATGGGGATTTCAGAGGATCATACGTAAGAGCCCAGCACTTCAAGTACGACGTTTTCAAAGTGAGTTGCCTGTGCGTATCTTTTCGCCGATTCTCTACTTGCCAAAGGGCGAGACTCTGCAAAAGCGAGAGTGGTGCTGAAGGTGATAGAAATAAATAATAGATAAATTGTTTTCATTGTGACCTCCTCCCGAAAAACCGTAGCGTTGGAAAGTAGAGATCTCTGGCAAATTTGAGCCCATCCGGGCAGGAGATTTGTCATGAAAAAATCGAAGTTCACCGAAGAGCAGATCGCGTTTGCGCTGCGCCAGGCCGAGTCGGGCACGACGGTTGCGGAGGTATGCCGCAAGATGGGCGTGAGCGAAGCGACCTTCTACAACTGGAAGAAGAAGTACGGCGGTCTTGGCGTGACCGAGCTGCGACGATTGAAACAGCTGGAAGAAGAAAACGCCCGCCTCAAGCGCATGGTGGCCGACCTGAGCCTGGACAAGCAGATGCTGCAGGAGGTCATCCAAAAAAAACTGTGAAGCCGGCTCGCAAACGCGAGCTGGCGAACTTCCTGATTGGCGCCTACCGCGTCAGCATTCGACGCGCCACGGCAGTCATTCAACTGCGCCAAGGCACCTATTTTTATCGGCCACGGCCACGCGATGATCGCGCCGAGCGCCAGCGGATCCGGGAGGTTGCCGCCACGCGTATCCGGTATGGGGCGCGACGTATCCACGTACTGCTGCGGCGCGAGGGCTGGCTGATCAATCACAAGAAGACCTACCGGATTTACTGCGAGGAAGGGCTGAATCTGCGGCGTAAACGACCGAGACGCCGTGTGGCCGCCGCGCACCGACAGGAGCGACCGGTGACTCCAGCTTGAACGCGTGCTGGAGCATGGATTTCGTCGCCGATCCGTTGTTCAACGGCCAGAAAATCCGGGCGTTAACTGTGGTCGATAATTTTAGCCGGGAGAGTCTGGCGATCACGGTGGATTTTGCGTTGAAAGCCGCTGACGTGGTGGCGACGATGCGGCATGTGCAAGCGCTGCGCGGGCTACCGCAGCGGATTCGGGTCGATAATGGCAGCGAATTCATTTCGGTGGCGCTGGATCAATGGGCGTATGCGCATGGGGTGACGCTGGACTTCTCGCGTCCTGGCAAACCCACGGATAATGCGTTTATCGAGTCATTCAACGGCAGTCAGCGGGACGAGTGCCTGAACGTGCACTGGTTTCTGTCGCTGGATGATGCGCGTGACAAGATCGAACGATGGCGACCGGATTACAACGAATTCAGGCCGCACAGTTCGCTGGGAGACCTGACCCCGAGCGAGTTCCGACTCGCCCACCTTGAAGCTGGGAATCTCTAGGTTCGACCGCTCGGTTAGCCAGGGGGAGGTCAGTTGATGCGCCCGGCAGCTCAAGTTTGCTCTACCCCGGAAAGCGGCCATGGACTGGCCATGAAAACCAGGGTGTTTCAGCATGATTGCGTCGGGCAGCCTGGGTAAAACAAAACCCCGCATCTTGCGATGCGGGGTTCATCATCAGGCTGAGTCCCTTATGGCTATGGGCCAGGAGGGCCTGGTAGTTACGCCGCCCCTGGCTGATCCAGTGCCAGATCAGGGGTAGTTCAGCACGTTCTGCGGTTGGGTCGAAACGCCCTGCGCCATACCGCCTACGTTGTTGACCACATGCGTGATGGTACCCACGCCGCCCAGCGACACCGTAAATACGTCGTGCAGCGACACACCGGGCACATTGGGCACTTCAAAGCCGTGGTATGCATTCACGTCAGGGTTCACGTTGAAGTAGCAGTAGCTACCCATGCCGTAACCCGTGTGTGAAGTCACGTGGCTGGCCACATAATAGGCGGCGTAGCCATTGGTGGTGGGTGTGCTCATCCAGGAGGCCTGGTTGGGTACGTCATAGGGCAGTTCGTTCTGGAAGAAGATGGTCTTGCCGCCCTGACCGTTCCACACGACGTTGTGCTTCTGGTAATGCTCGACAAACAGGCCGGTCGCCAACACGTTATTCCCGTTCACGATCACGCCCGTTTCGCCCGGGTTCACGGTCCACCCGGTCGGCGAGATGCCATGATCGGCACGCCATGCCCAGATATGATCGAGGATCACGTCGTTGCTGTTCACCGTCAGGCTGTTGGTGGCCTTCCCTGCCACAGCGCCGCCGATGCGGAAGTACACGTCCTGAATCGTGGTCGGATTGGCAGCATGGTTTGCCGATGATCCGGCCGGGCCCACGGTCAGCAACGATGCGCTGTTCACTGTGCCGGCATCAAACAGAAGGCCGGCAATGCGCACGCCGTTGACATCATCCACTTGCATGGCGGTCACACCGTTGCTGGGCACCAGGGTCGGGAAGCCTATACCCAGCACCACGGTTTCTGCCCGGGTGATATGGATAGGTGCCGACAACTGATACGTACCTGGCGTAAAGAACAGGTTCAGGCCTTGCGCCAGTGCAGCGTTGATGGTGGCCGATGTGTCCGTGGGCTTCGCAACGTAGAACTTGCTCATCGGAATGGCTGTACCCGCCGTTGAACCATTCGCCCAACTTGCGCCGGAAGCGTTGGTGCGCAATGCCGGTACGAACACCAGGTATTTGCCCGATGCCGTGTCGAAATACAGATACGGCTTTTCGCGGGATACCGGCGTCGTGGCCAGCGTCGTGTACGGACTGGCGGTGCCATAAACCGCGGGGAACGATTGTGCAGGTGCGCCGGCTACGCCAGAGAACACCATATTCCACACGCCGTCATACCAAACGCCAATATTGCTGTCACGGGTGTACCACTGTTGTTGCGAACCCGAGCTGATGCTGCCATCCACTTTGCTGTCCGCAAGATAGCCGCCACTGGCATAGCCTTGGCCATCGCCCTGGTTGGAAGGCCCGAGGTGCAGGTTACCCATGACATGGATACGCCGCATCGGCGCCGCTTGCGAGACGGCCCAACGATTCGTACCGCCGTCCGGAACGATGGCCATGTTTTCTGCCGACCGCCAGAAATTCTGCGTGGCATTGGAGATGTCGCCGTAGTTCCAGCCGCTGTCGACATTCACGTTACCGGTCAGCGTCACATCGTCAGGATGCTTGCCCAGGCCCATCACCGACATATAAAAGCCCAGATTGGCATAGACGCCGCGATAGGTGCCCGGCTTGAACATAAAGGCATAACGTTGCGGGCCAAACTGTGCATCGGGGTTTCTAAGCTGCGGGTTGAAGGCGTTGTTCAATGCAGTCTGGATGGTTCCGATCGGCGTGCTGGTGTCAAAAATCTGCACATTGGAACCAAAGTCTGGCGTGTCAGAAGTGGGTGTCGACGGTACTTGCGTTGGTGTAGGGGCCGGCGTTGGTACAGGCGTCGGCGCGGGAGTAGGGCCGGGTGTAGGCGCGGGTGTAGGGGCTGGAGTCGGCACCGAAGTTGGCGTCGGCGTTGCGGGAGATCCGGTGTAGGTGAGGGTCTGTTTCGGGGTATCTACGGCGGAGCCGTTGGCCTGGCCGATGGTGTACCAATAGACGATGGTGGCGTTGGCCGGCACGCCAGTGATCTGGTACGTATTGTTGGTGCCGCTATTGACCATGCGCACATTGATCTGACCGCCGCCATTCACCGTGTAATGAATGTCCGCCCAGTTCCCACCATTGGCATAGAACGCGACGACACCACCACTCAACTTCGTTGCACCATAAGACGCTGATGGCGTCGGCGTCGGCGTCGGCACCGGTGTTGGTGCCGGGGTCGGGACTGGCGTGGGTACGGGTGTGGGTGCCGGTGTGGGCGTCGTGGCGGCGCCGGTATAGTTAAAGCTGGACCATGCGGTATCGATCGCGGAACCGTCGCTCGCGCCTATCGTGAAGGAATAGGTGACCTTTGCGTTAGTGGGGATACCGCTCACGGTATAGGTGTTGTTGGTGCCGCTATTGGTCATGCGCACATTCAGCTGGCCGCCACCCGCGACGGTGTAGTGGATATCCACCCATGCAGCACCATTCACATAAAACTGGACCTTGCCACCCGCAAGCTGCGTGTAGCCGGTGGTCGCTGCCGCGTGGGCTGCGGGAGCAATCGCCGCCAACCCCACTGCCACCAGCGGCGCCGGAATCGCGGTGATGGCCGCCATCGTCAACGCCAGCAAGCGTTGCCGGCCTACTTCATACTTGTTCTTGCCTTGCATTTAATTGTTCCTCCGGTTCTGGTCACACTTTTTGAAAGCGCTGTCATGGTTGTTTGAACCGAAAACTGACACAAGTAAATGCAACACCCTACAGCGTGCCTTCGCCAAGGCGAGCATTGGCTGGCAACGCGGGCTACAGCCGTAGCCCATTGATCTTAACTACACGGTTGCAACCGACAGACGTTGAATTTCAGTGCATGAGAGGTGGAGGTGTACCGCGCAAAAAATACAAATTAGTCAGCAACTTACGCACGGATTTACGTTGCATTGCAGCAATCCGTTTCAGTTCAACCCGGTTTGAAGCCGGCGTCAGAAGCGTAGTGCCGGGCATGATGAAAACACAAAGTCGCAGCGCCTTATAAGCGCTTGATCGCTCGCTGAGCGCAGTTACACGGGCTCCCGGATTGATATTTGTAAGCAACGGCGGCGCAGGCCGAACAGTAGACATTGACTGAGTCACCAATCGACTACTCACGGTAGGTTGTGGCTATCACCAGTTGAGGCGGTAAGAAGTTGCCAAGGGGGCTGCATCTACGGTTAAGAAGGCTGGCATGCCAATATGCCTGAGGCTCATGTCGGCATAACTATGCTGTAAGCAGCGATCATCCGGCGCGCTGACCTTGACCTCCTCCCGCTCATCCGGGACGAAAAGGCCCTATTTTTTTCTTTAGGTGATTCAAAAGTGCAGTTAAGGTCCGGGTGGTCAATTTTTGCAGCAGTGGTGCTCGCTGTATCGACAGTCGGCGCTGCCGTTTGGTGGGCCAAGTCTGAGCACCCCCGGTGGCTGCAATACAGGTGGCTCAAGACTTCCTTCAGAAGTTGGAAGCGCGGCAGTTCCAACAGGCCTTTGAGTTGACGGTCAAGCAAGGCTACGTAGGTCGGACGCCCGATGAGCTGAGGGCAATATCCCGCCTGGAGTTCTGTGGGCGTGGTCGGCTGGCCTATTCAGTTCCGTTCCAGTCAAATGGAAACCGGATTCGCCGCCTCGTTTACGGCAGGGAAGTGGATATGCGCAGGTTCAAGTTGAGTTCACGGGGCCGTGTCTGCTCAGCGTCGTACTCCATAAGAGTGAGGAGCAAACTTGGCGTGTTTTCCGCTTCGCTCGCCATGCAGGCTAAGTCGCAGTGGTTTTGGTGCAGTCTCAGGCACCTGACCATTGCATCGAGCGCTTGTCGCCTGTCTGGCCAAGCGACGCCCCTCACTTTAATCGCTAGTGCCCATGCCAAACTATCGCGCGAAATCAGGTGGAATTCCCAAGACTGCCTTCTGGGCGCTGCTCGCCACATTGCTTTCTTTCCCGGCGGTCGCTGTGGCAACATTTTTTTTTCTTAGATCTGAATCCATCACAAACGGTCATTTTCTGAGTAACTATCTGTTTTTGGCTGCGCCGTTATTTCTACTTGCCATGTTGGCCTTCTTTAAGAGATTGCGCCGCGTAGGGCTTCTGATCACCTTGTTGGTGATGAATATCTTTCCCGTGCTGATGCTCTGGTACTTCAATAGCCATCCTTCTGACGACGACGCATTGGCGATGGGCTTGCTTTATCCGCCTGGCGCTGCAGCCCTTGCCGCGGCGTGCTTGATTGCATGGTGGCTAGTTACCCGCTTTATGCACTGCAAGTGATGAATATCCCATCGCTGCAAGTTTGGTGATGACCATGGTTGTCATCGGCCGCTCGGAGCGGGATTCCAGTCCCGTCGCAGAGCTGGCCCCGGATCCGCCGTCCGTCGTGAAGGCGGTGCCGGAACACCGAGTGGGCAAGTGGCACGGCCGTGAAGCGCGCTCTTGCGGCCAGGCGGTGAAAATGGCGCGTTCAAGGTGGCCCAGCAGAACCTCGACGGTCCGCGCGTATTTCAAGGCATGGCCGTCGGCGCTGGTGGCGGGTTTGGGCGGTATGGGGTTCAGGAAGTCATCCAGGCAAGCAATGGCGTGAAGTCGCAAGGGTCAATTGACCCATGGCAATACGCAGAAAACCAGCGAAGCATATCGTATTGGAAATATGACTTTTGGATGGGTCAGTTGAGCATCGGTAGGTGGGTCAACAACTCTTACGAGTGATTTTTTCGGCGTAAGGATGGAAGAATGAGTCTTCAACAGAATGGCGAAGAGCTGAAGCGCGGCCTGAAAAACCGCCATATCCAGCTCATTGCATTGGGCGGTGCCATCGGTACCGGCCTGTTTCTTGGCATCGCCGACACCATCAAGATGGCGGGCCCCTCGGTGCTGCTCGGCTACGCCATCGGCGGTTTCATCGCCTTCCTCATCATGCGCCAACTCGGCGAAATGGTGGTGGAAGAGCCGGTTGCCGGCTCCTTCAGCCACTTCGCCTACAAGTACTGGGGTGACTTCGCCGGTTTCGCCTCGGGCTGGAACTACTGGGTGCTCTATGTGTTGGTGAGCATGGCCGAGCTGACGGCGGTCGGCATCTATGTGCAGTACTGGTGGCCCGAGATCCCCACCTGGATGTCGGCGGCTTTCTTCTTCGTGCTGATCAACGCCATCAACCTCACCAACGTCAAGGCGTTCGGCGAGATGGAATTCTGGTTCGCCATCATCAAGGTGGTGGCCATCGTCGGCATGATAGGCTTCGGCGGCTGGATGCTGTTCTCCGGCAGCGGTGGCCCCGAAGCCACGGTCAGCAACCTCTGGGCCCAGGGCGGCTTCTTCCCCAATGGGGTGCACGGTCTGGTGATGGCCATGGCCATCATCATGTTCTCCTTCGGTGGGCTGGAGCTGGTCGGCATCACAGCAGCAGAGGCCGATGATCCCGAAAAGAGCATCCCCAAGGCCACCAATCAGGTGATCTACCGCATCCTCATCTTTTATATCGGCGCCCTGACCGTGCTGCTCTCGCTCTATCCCTGGGGCAAGGTGGTGGAAGGGGGTAGCCCGTTTGTAATGATCTTCCACGCGCTGGACAGCGAGCTGGTGGCCAACGTGCTGAACTTGGTGGTATTGACCGCCGCGCTCTCGGTCTACAACAGCTGCGTCTACTGCAACAGCCGCATGCTGTTTGGCCTCGCCAAACAGGGTAACGGCCCCAAGGCGCTGCTCAAGACCAACAAGCGCGGTGTTCCCCTGACAGCCCTCACCATCTCGGCTGCCGCCACCTTGCTGTGCGTGCTGATCAACTACCTGATCCCGGGCAAGGCCTTCGGCCTCTTGATGTCCCTGGTGGTCTCTGCCCTGGTCATCAACTGGGCCATGATCAGTCTGGCGCACCTCAAGTTCCGCAAGGCCAAGGGCGCCGAGGGCGTCACCACCAAGTTCAAGGCGCTGTGGAGTCCGTTTGGCAACTACCTCTGCCTCAGCTTTATGGCCGCCATTCTGGTGATCATGTCTATGAACGACGGCACCCGGATCTCGGTCGAACTGATCCCAGCCTGGCTTGTGGTGCTCGGCATCGGCTACCTGTTCAAGCAGAAGCGTCAGGTGGCTACCAACCCGGGCTAGCTCCCGCGCCTGTTCCCCCAATGCCGGTCATTGACCGGCTTTTTTTGGGGGGAGGGTTATATGTTGTCGTCGATGACTTGTTGACCGACCTGCCGCAAAGTGAGTAAGGCAGTCATCCGGGCAAGCAATGGCGTTAAGTGGCTCGTTAAGACCGGGTAAAAAAGAAAAAACCCCTTGATTTCTCAAGGGGTTTTATCTGGGGTGGCTGATGGGACTCGAACCCACGACGACAGGAATCACAATCCTGGACTCTACCAACTGAGCTACAGCCACCGCTGAGCGGTGCATCATCCGGTTTTGGCCGTCTGATTGAAACTGGGTTTATGCGAGGTCTGGCGCGCTCGACAGGAATCGAACCTGTAACCTACGGCTTAGAAGGCCGTTGCTCTATCCGGTTGAGCTACGAGCGCCCGGTGCAACAGCTCTACCAAATGCCAAATCTCACAAGTCTGGTCGGGGCGGTGGGATTCGAACTCACGACCCTCTGCTCCCAAAGCAGATGCGCTACCAGGCTGCGCTACGCCCCGAACAGAGGCGCGAATATAGCGGGATTCGGGAAAGCGGTCAAGCCACTGCGCAGCAATCTCCGCCGCAGGCGCACGTCGGCTTGGGCGTCGTGCTGGCGGCTGGCTGGTGCTGCGTGTCGCCGATAAAACCGGCTGGTGAGCGCGCACGCGCTTGCCAATGCAACCCGGCACCGCGTGCGCTGCGCAGGTCTTGAACGGCCGCGTGGGGTTTCTGGGCGTGATTCCACGGCACGTGTTGCATGCTGCAACAAATCTATCGGTGCGCCGGGGTTTGTCCGCTCAAGCAGGGATGCGACAATACGCCCTATCTGTTTACCCCCGCTTTTCTCGCATTGATCGGCGCATCACGCCGGTTTTCATGGAGTTTCCCGATGTCTGCACAAATCCTCGACGGCAAGGTCATTTCGCAGGAAATCATACGCGACGTGCGCGCTCGCGTAGACGCACGCGTGGCCGGTGGCCATCGCGCACCGGCGTTGGCCGTGGTCCTCGTCGGTAGCGATCCGGCGAGCCAGGTGTACGTTGGCAACAAGAAGCGGCAGTGCGAAAACGCCGGCATTACTTCGATTGCCTACGATCTGCCGGCCGATACCCGCGAGGAAGACCTGCTGGCGCTGGTGCAGCAACTGAACGACGACGATGCCGTCGATGGCATCCTGGTGCAACTGCCGCTGCCCAAGCACCTGGACGCCGAAAAGATCATCGAGCTGATCGATCCTGTGAAGGATGTCGATGGTTTCCACCCCTATAACATCGGCCGCCTCGCGCTGAAGATGCCGTTGTTGCGCCCATGCACCCCGCGTGGCGTGATGACGCTGCTGGAGCGTACCGGCATCGATCTCGTCGGCAAGGATGCGGTGATCGTCGGCGCGTCCAATATCGTCGGCCGCCCGCAAGCGCTGGAACTGCTGCTGGCGCGCGCCACGGTCACCGTCTGCCACAGCAAGACGAAGGATCTGGCCGCCAAGGTGGCCGGCGCCGATGTGGTGGTGGCCGGCGTCGGCATACCCGAATTCGTGAAGGGCGCCTGGATCAAGCCGGGCGCCATCGTGATCGACGTCGGCATCAACCGGCTCGAGACTGGCAAGCTCGTTGGCGACGTGGAATTCGCCGCCGCTGCTGAGCGTGCCAGCTGGATCACCCCGGTGCCCGGTGGCGTCGGCCTGATGACAGTGGCCACGCTGATGCAGAACACCTACGACGCTTGCGTCAACCGCGCGGGGGCATGATGGCGTACGGCCTGTTTCGCCCGCTGGTGTTCATGCTCGACGCCGAGCGTTCGCACCGCCTGACCCTGAAAGCTGCCGATGCGTTGCATTCGCTCGGCTTCCTGCGCGCCTTCACGCCCAGCATCGAGCCCGATCCGGTGCAAGTGATGGGGTTGACCTTCCCCAATCCGGTGGGCCTCGCGGCCGGGCTCGATAAGAACGGCGAACATATCGATGCGCTGGCCGATTTTGGTTTCGGCTTCATCGAGGTGGGCACCGTCACGCCGCGGCCGCAACCGGGCAACCCCAAACCGCGGTTGTTCCGCCTGCCCCAGGCCGAAGCCATCATCAACCGCATGGGTTTCAACAACGATGGGGTCGATGCGCTGATCGCCAATGTGCGCGAGTCGCAGTACAAGGGCATCCTTGGCATCAATATCGGCAAGAACTTCGATACGCCGATCGAGAATGCCACCGATGATTACCTGATTGGGCTGGAAAAGGTGTACGAGTACGCCAGCTACGTCACGGTCAATATCTCCAGCCCCAACACCAAGAACCTGCGCCAGTTGCAGCAGGCGGACGAGTTGGGCCAGCTCCTGTCACGGCTGAAGCAAAAGCAGATCGCGCTGGCGGACCAGCATGGCCGTTATGTACCGGTGGCGCTGAAGATCGCGCCGGATCTGGAGGCCAACCAGATCGAGGATATCGCCGAGCGGCTTGTTGCCAGCAAGATCGATGCGGTGATCGCCACCAATACCACGCTGTCGCGCGTCGGCGTCGAGCATGTGCCGCATGGCAACGAGGCCGGTGGCCTTTCGGGGGCACCGGTGCGTGCCAAGTCCACTCACGTGATCCGCGAGCTCGCCGAGCTGCTGCAGGGCGAAGTGCCCATCATCGGCGTCGGCGGCATTCTGTCGGGCGAGGATGCGGTCGATAAGATCCACGCCGGGGCTAGCCTCGTGCAGCTCTATAGTGGTCTGATCTATCACGGCCCGGCGCTGGTGGCCGACTGCGCCGAAGTGATCGCGCGCACGCGTTTCTGATCGAAACGGGCGGCGCCGGCGCGGCGTTGCTCGATTCGACTGGTGCGGGGTGATGGCCCCGTTTTGCTCTGAACGCGACTAGTTGCCCCGGCCCTGTCCGTGCGCACGCGGATGACGATGGAACTGAATCACTATCTCCTGGTGCTGGTCGGCGCGGTGTTCGTCAACAACGTGGTGCTGACGCGCATCCTCGGCCTGTGCCCCTTCATGGGGGTTTCCAAGAAGCTGGAAGCGTCGGTCGGCATGGGCCTCGCGACGGCTTTCGTGCTGACGCTTGGTTCCGGAGTGAGCTGGTGCATCGACCAGCTGTTGGTGGCCTGGCAGCTGGAATACCTGCGCACGCTGGCCTTTATCGTGATGATCGCGGCCATCGTGCAGTTCACCGAGATGTTCATCCACAAGATGAGCCCGGTGCTGTATCAGGTGCTGGGCATCTATCTGCCGCTGATCACCACCAACTGCGCGGTGCTCGGCGTGCCGCTGATCAATGCGCAGGCCCGGCATGGCTTCACCGAATCACTGCTGTTCGGTTTCGGTTCGGCCGTCGGCTTTTCGCTGGTACTGATCCTGTTCGCCGCAGTCCGCGAGCGGCTGGAGGGCGCGGACGTGCCCGAGGCGCTGCGCGGTACGCCCATCGCGCTGATCACCGCTGGATTGATGAGCCTCGCCTTTATGGGCTTTGCCGGGATGGTGCGATGAGCGCACTGGGGCTCTCGCTGATGCTGATGGCGGGCCTCGCGCTGCTGCTGGGCGCAGTGCTCGGCTTCGCGGCGGTCCGTTTTCGCGTCGAAGGTGACCCGATCGCGGCGCAGATCGACGCCATCCTGCCGCAGACCCAATGCGGTCAGTGCGGTTACCCCGGCTGCAAACCGTACGCCGAAGCCATTGCCAACGACGAGGCTGATATCAACCAATGCCCGCCCGGTGGCGATGACGGCGTGCGCAAGCTGGCTGAACTACTGGGGCGCGACTACAAGCCGCTGAATGCCGAGCACGGTGCGCCCGCGCCCCGCGCGCTGGCGGTGATCGACGAGGCGCGCTGCATCGGCTGTACCCTGTGCATTCAGGCCTGTCCGGTCGACGCCATCGTCGGCGCGGCCAAGCATATGCACACGGTGATCGCCGCCGAATGCACCGGCTGCGAGCTGTGCATCGCTCCCTGTCCGGTCGATTGCATCGCCATGCTGCCTGTGGGGGTCACCATACCCACCTGGCGCTACCCGACCATCCCGCTCAAGGTGGTGGCATGAGCGTGCGCCAGCTCCATCGCTTTCATGGCGGCGTGCACCCGCCCGAACACAAGATGGCGTCGAACGGCAGCCGGATCGAGCCTGCGCCCTTGCCGCCGCAACTGATCATTGCGCTGTCGCAGCATATCGGCAGCCCGGCCGAGCCGCTGGTGGCGGTCGGCGAGCGGGTGTTGAAGGGGCAGATGATCGCGCAGGCGAGCGGTACGCTATCGGCCGCCGTGCACGCGTCGAGCTCGGGCACGGTGCTCGCCATCGAGCCGCGCCCCAGCGCCCACCCTTCGGGGCTGGCCGCGCCCTGCATCGTGATCGCCACTGACGGCGAAGAGCGCTGGCTGGAGCGCCAGCCGGTGCCATGGCGCGACTGGCTGGCCGCGGGCGATGTCCGGGCGATCCGCGACTACCTGCGCGACATGGGTGTGGTTGGCCTCGGTGGCGCCATGTTTCCGTCGCATCTCAAACTCACGGGGGGCGCGCTGCAAACGCTGGTGATCAACGGCGCCGAGTGCGAGCCCTATATCAGCTGCGACGACAGGCTGATGCGCGAACGGGCCGGCGAAATCGTCGCCGGCATCGCCCTCTTGGCCGAGCTCACGCAGGCGAGCGAAGTACTGGTCGGCATCGAGGACAACAAGCCCGAGGCCATCGAGGCGATGCGGCTGGCCGCCGGCGGTAGCGCCATCGACATCGTCGCTGTGCCGACGATCTACCCATCGGGCGGCGCCAAGCAGCTGATCCGCATCCTCACTGGCAAGGAGGTGGCGGCCGGCGTGCGCAGCACCGATCTGGGCGTGCAGTGCTTCAATGTTGGCACCGTCTACGCCGCTTACCGCGCGCTGGAGCACGGCGAGCCGCTGATCAGCCGCATCGTCACGCTGACGGGCACGGTGGCCAAGCCCGGCAATGTCGAGGCGCTGCTCGGCACGCCGCTCGACTTCCTGCTGCATCACGCCGGCGCTCACGACGAGATGGAAGCCTGCATTTATGGCGGGCCGATGATGGGTTTCGCGCTACCTACGCTCGCGGCCGGGCTCACCAAGGCGGGCAACTGTCTGCTCGCCAAGAGCCAGGCCATCTTGCCGCGCGCACCAGCCGAGATGCCGTGCATACGCTGCGGCGCCTGCGCCGATGCTTGCCCAGCCGAGCTGCAGCCGATGGATCTGTACTGGTTTGCCCGCAGCAAGCAGTTCGGCCGCGCGCAGGAGCGTAACCTGTTCGACTGCATCGAGTGCGGCGCCTGCGCCTACGTCTGCCCCAGTCATATCCGGCTGGTCGATTATTATCGCTACGCCAAGTCCGAGATCTGGGCGGCCGAGCGTGACAAGCAGGCGGCGGATCTCGCCCGCGAGCGCCACACCTTCCGCCAGTTCCGGCTGGAACGCGACAAGCAGGAAAAGGCCGAGCGCTTGGCCGCGCGTGCTGCCGCGGCCAAGCAGCAGGCAGCGGGCAAAGCCGAAGCCGCAGCCAAGACGGCGCAGGCCGCTACGGCCGTGGAGCAGGCCAGCGCAGCGAACGCCTCTATGCCTGCAGGCGATACCGTAGCCGCATCGAAAGGAGCGCCCAGCATGGACGACAAACAAGCCAAGATCGCCGCCGCCATGGCCCGCGCCGCCGCGCGCCGGGCCGGCACGCCGGCCACCGGCGACACCCCTGACCCCGTCTTGCCGTCAGTTGCCGCCGCGCAGAACGAACCAGCCACGCCGGCGCCGGCCCTCACCGAATCCGCGGCGACGCCTGCTGGCTCGGACGATGCCGCCGCGCTGCGCGCCGAGCGCATCCGCCAGGCGATGGCGACCGCCAAGGCGCGTCGGACCGGCACGCTGGCGCCGCCGCCGGCGGACCCCAAGCAACAGAAGCGCGAGATGGAGGCCGCGCGCCTCGCCGCAATGAGCGTGGACGAACGCGCCGCGCTGGAAGCAGAAAAGAAAGCCAAGATCGCCGCCGCCATGGCGCGCGTCGCTGCGCAGCGCCAGGGGGAAGAAACGTCCGCGCAGCGCCAAAGCGAGGACCAACCGGCGCAGCGCGGCGACGAGGAAAAGTCATGATCGTGCTGACTGTCCCCGGCATCGGCGGCTCAGGCCCCGAGCATTGGCAAAGCCGTTGGGAAGCGCTGCATGCCGATACCCGCCGCGTCGAACAAGCCGATTGGAACCAGCCGCAGCGGGATGCCTGGCTATCCCGGCTCGATGCCGCCGTCGCGAACGCCGGGCCCGATTGCGTGCTCGCGGCGCATAGTCTGGGCTGCCTGCTGGTCGCGCACTGGGCAAGCCAACGCCCTCGATCCATCCGCGGCGCGCTGCTGGTGGCGGTGCCCGACCCCGACGGCCCGGTTTTCCCCGCCGCGGCGGCGGAGTTCACGTTGCTGCAGCAGGCACTGCCATTTCCCACACTCGTTGTAGCCAGTCGCAACGATCCATATGCTGACTTCGAATTCAGCGAGCGGATCACGCGTGCCTGGGGTGCCAAGCTGGTGGACGCCGGCGCGCATGGCCACTTGAATGCCGATTCCTCCGGCCTAGATGATTGGCCGGCAGGACGCGCCTTGCTCGCGCCGTGGAGCCGCGATGCATAGCGCGGATGCCCAGCTGATCGTGCGTACACCGGGTCCGGCAGTGCTATTTCTCGATATCGATGGCGTGCTGCATCCCGGATTTGTGGAAACACTGGAACATCTGCCGTTGCTTGAGCGGGCGCTACGCGGCTATCCCCATGTCGACGTGGTGGTTTCTTCCAATTGGCGCTGCAATCGCACAATAGCGGAACTGCAATTGCTGCTGGGCCGGCTCGGCGCCAGGGTCATCGGTTGCACGCCAGAATTTCCTGGCCGTGCGCGCGAGGAGGAGATCGACTGGTTTTGCCACTACTTCGCGGTGGGCGAGCGACTGGTGCTTGATGACGACGAAAGCCAGTTCAGACCTGCCGCACCCGGGGTATTCCTGATCAATCCTGAAACCGGTCTGACCGGGGATGACCTGTGCTTTGTACGGCGCTGGGCAAGCCGGTCCGGGTGCTTCGATCCGTTGCATGCGCTATCGTTCGGTCGCTTTGCGCTCAGGCGGCGCGCATGAAAACCTCCCCCTTCCTGATCGAGCCGACGCCGCTGCAGCGGGTGATGTTCACCGTGGCGGTGGCCTTGCTGCCGGGCATCGTGCTGCATGTCGGTGTTTACGGCATCGGCCTGCTGCTGCAGCTGTTGCTTGCAACGGCGACGGCGCTGCTGACCGAAGCGATCTGCCTGAAGCTGCGCGGGCGCGCATTGCAGCCGGCGCTGACCGATGGCTCCGCCGTGGTGACGGCCTGGCTGCTGGCGCTGTGCATGCCGCCACTGGCGGCGTGGTGGCTGGTGGTGCTGGGCACGGTGGTAGCGATCGGGTTGGCCAAGCACGCCTTTGGCGGGCTGGGGCAGAACACGTTCAACCCGGGCATGGTCGGTTTTGCCGTGCTCATCGTGTCCTTTCCGGCGCAGATGGCGCGCTGGGGCGCGCCCCTGGTGCTGCCGGCGCTGGATCTATCCGCGCTCGACCAGATCCGCTTGATCCTGGCTGGCGCCTTGCCCCCCGGCGTGGGGTTCGATGCGATCGCATCGGCGACGCCGCTGGACGCAGTGCGTACCGCGCTGCGCCAGGGCCAGATGGTGCCGGCGATCCTGCAATCGCCCCAATTCGGCGATATCGGCGGCAAGGGCAGCGAATGGATCGCCGCTGGCTGGCTGGCCGGTGGCCTGCTGCTGTGGCGGCAGAAGCTGATCCCGTGGCAGTTGCCGGTGGGCTATCTGGGCGCCGTCGTAGCCTGTTCGGGTCTTGCGCATCTGCTTGATGCCCAGCAGTACGCGTCACCACTGTTCCAGCTCAGTACCGGCGCGGTGATGCTGGCGGCTTTCTTTATTGTTACCGATCCGGTCACGGCACCGACCACGCCGCGCGGCCGGCTGCTCTTTGCTGCGCTCGCGGGCCTGCTTACCTGGTTGATCCGCAGCTTTGGCAACTATCCAGATGGGGTAGCTTTTGCCGTACTGATCATGAATATCGCCGCGCCCTTTATCGACCAGTACACGCAGCCTGCGGTGTTCGGGCGCAAGGGTGCGCGATGAGCTCGGCGGCGCGAAGCAGCCTGCGCGGCGCATTGACACTGCTGGTGTTTGCACTCATTTGCACCGCGCTGATGTCGGTCACCTGGCTGTTGACGCGCGCGCGCGTCGCCGACAACGAGCAGGCCGCGCGGCTGGCGCTGCTGGGCGAGGCGTTGCCGGGTATCCATTACGACAACGATCCCGTCGCCGACGCGATCACCTTGCCAGCCGATGCAGCCGCCCAGCTTGGCCAGGCGACGGCGCAGGCCTATCCGGCGCAGCGCTTGGGGGTGACGCAGGCCGTGGTGATCGAAGCCACCGCGCCCGACGGCTACGCCGGGGCGATCAGGCTGCTGGTGGGCGTGGGCCGTGACGGGCGCGTCCTGGCGCTGCGCGTGATCGGCCACAAGGAAACCCCGGGCTTGGGCGACTATATCGAAGCGACCAAGTCGGCATGGAGCGCGCAGTTCACCGGCGCGTCGCTGCAATCGCCCCCTGAGTCGCAATGGGCATTGACCAAGGACGGCGGCCGGTTCGACTACATGGCCGGCGCAACGATCACGCCGCGTGCGGTAGTACGGGCGGTGAAAGCGGCGCTGGCAGTGGTGGCGGCACGGCGCGTGATGCTGTTTGGCGAGGAGGGGGAGCGATGAACCGAAGCGAAGCTCGCGAGATCGCCAGCAACGCGCTGTGGAAACAGAACGCTGGCCTCGTGCAATTGCTGGGGCTGTGTCCAGTGCTGGTGATCTCCAGCAATATCGTCAATGCGGTATCGCTGGGGCTGGCGACCAGCATGGTGATGCTGCTCTCGGGGATGGCGGTGGCGGCGGTACGCGACTTCGTGCCGAACGAGCTGCGCAGCCCCATCTTCATCCTGATCATCGCCGCGCTCGTCACCATGGTCGACCTGCTGTTCAACGCCTACGCGCATGGGCTCTATCTGGTGCTGGGCATCTTCATCCCGCTGATCACCACCAATTGCATCGTGCTGGCGCGCGCCGAAGCGTTCGCCTCGCGCCAGCCCGTGCTGGCGGCCGGCTGGGACGGGCTGATGATGGGGCTGGGATTGACCGGCGTGCTGGCGGGGTTGGGGGCGATCCGCGAGCTCGCGGCGCGCGGCACACTGTTTTCCAACCTCGATCTGGTCTTTGGGCCCGTCGCGCGGGCCTGGACCATCCATGTGATTCCGGCCGATGCCGGCTACCAGTTCCTGCTCGCCAGCCTGCCGCCTGGCGCCTTTTTCGGCCTGGCGCTGCTGATCACCGGCAAGAAGCTACTCGATCGTCGCGCCGAACGCCGCGCCGCGGCGCCATCCGTCCCACTGCACACAGAACCGGCATGAACAAGGCTACCCGCTACACCTTCTACCAACGCCTCGCCGAGCTCGACCCCAATCCGACCACCGAACTCGAATACACCACGCCGTTCGAGTTGCTGACCGCCGTGCTGCTGTCGGCGCAGGCGACCGACGTCGGCGTGAACAAGGCAACGCGCCGGCTCTATCCGGTGGCCAACACCCCCGCCACCATCCTGGCGCTGGGGCAGGAGGGGCTGGAATCGTATATCGCCACCATCGGGCTCTATCGCAGCAAGGCCAAGCACTTGCTGGCGACCTGTCGCATCCTGCTGGAGCAGCACGACGGCGAGGTACCGCGCGACCGCGTATCGCTGGAGGCGCTGCCCGGCGTCGGTCGCAAGACGGCCAATGTGATCCTCAACACCGCTTTTGGCGAGCCGACCATCGCGGTCGATACCCATATCTTCCGCGTTGGCAATCGCACGGGGCTTGCGCCCGGCAAGGACGTGAACGCGGTCGAGCAGAAACTCTTGAAGGTCACCCCACCGGAGTTTCGTCTCAATGCGCACCACTGGCTGATCCTGCATGGCCGCTACGTGTGCAAGGCCCGCCGTCCCGAATGCTGGCGCTGCGTGGTGAACGATGTGTGCGATTACCGGCCGAAGGAACTGACGCCGCCCAAGGGGCGTTAGCCGAAGTTGCTTTTAAACGGGGAAGCATGTTTGGCGTTGCAATGAGTGGGCTGCGATTTGGTACTGCAGCCATGGCTTCAGCATCAATGGCGCGAAGGATCGCTCCCCGGCAGTACGCCATGAGCTCCCCTTTACGACAGTTCACTGGGAGTCTGGTAAACAGTTTGTATTGATTGCCTGGAATGCCATACCGTACCAGATCAATTCAATTTAAAGAGTGATGGTGATGCTATGAAGCAGTGCAGTTTTTCGGGATTTGCAATGCTTGCTGTCTTCGCTTTGGTTGAGGCCAGTTCCGCGGCGGAAGCCGTTCCGGAGGAAGTGAAAAAGGAAGTGCTAAGGGGTTGCCGTAGTGCGATTGTTGCGCCTCAAGTGGCAGAGTATGTGCGTCGGGCAACTGCAGCTAGAGGGAAGGCGCCTAGTCAGACTGAAATTGATCTCGTCATTGCGCCCACGCTTACCGAAGCACTGCAACCAGCGTTTGTGGCATGCGACTGCGTTTATGAGAGCATGGTTGCCACCTATCCTCCTGGGTGGCATTCCGAGTCACCGACAAAAATAATTGGCGAGTCCGGGTTCAAGCAAATCTTCATGACATGCTTCAGCAATACCATCTCGGACAAGCGCATAACCGAACAAATTAGAAAGAACGCGGTGTCTGCCAAGTTGAGGCTGGAGTCCCCTTCCGAGAAAGAGTGAAGCCGAGGCGAGGAGCACCGATGGAAGTCCGCCACGGGGTGCGCAGTACGCGCCTCATGGATTCGTATCGTATTACGTACACGTTATGTGTCGATGCTCGTAGCGGCAGCCAGCGAGCGCTTGATGTTCACGCCGCCCCCAGCACCCCAACGATCCGTATCGTCTTGTTGTCCGGAATCTCGGTGTGCGAGATCACTCTGAGGCCTGGGATGGAGCGGCGCAAAAAGCGGCTCAGCATCGGCCGCAGCTGGGCCGGGGTGATCAGCACGGTGGAGAGGCCTTGCGCCTCCAGGTTCTCGGTCAATTGCGAGGCCTGTTTCAGCAGGCGCTCGGCAAGGCCCGGCTCTAGCCCGCCGGGGGATTTGCCGCTGGCGGCCGAGAGCAGGATGTTTTCCAGTTGCGGTTCCAGCGCCACCACCGGCAATTCGTTCTCGCCGGGGAACAGCTGGTGGACGATGGCGCGGCCCAGCGCGACGCGCACGGCCGCGGTGAGCTCGTCCAGATCCTGGTTGCGCGGAAAGTGCTCGCCTAGCGTTTCCAGGATGGTGCGCAGATCGCGAATGTGCATGCCTTCGTCCAGCAGGTTCTGCAGCACCTTCTGCAGCGTGGCGAGCGGCACCATCTTGGGCACGATGTCCTCGACCAGCTTGGGTGACTCCTTGGCGAAATGATCGAGCAGCGCCTGCACTTCCTCGCGGCCGAGCAATTCGGCAGCGTGGCCTTGCAGCGTGTTGGAGATATGCGTGCCGACGACGGTGGAGGTGTCGACCACGGTGTAGCCCATGGCTTGCGCCTGTTCGCGCAGGCTGGCGTCGATCCAGGTGGCGGGCAGGCCGAAAGTGGGGTCCTTGGTCTGGGTGCCTGCCAGCGAGCCGGAGGCATTGCCCGGATTGATCGCCAGCCATTGCCCGGCATAGGCCTCGCCGACGCCGACATCGACGCCCTTGAGCAGGATGCGGTACTGGTTGGGCTTGAGCTCGAGATTGTCGCGGATATGTACGGCGGGCATCAGAAAGCCCAGTTCCTGCGCCAGCTTCTTGCGGATGCCGCGGATGCGGCGCAGCAGTTCGCCATCCTGGTTGCGATCGACCAGCGGTATCAGGCGGTAACCCACTTCCAGCCCGACCGGATCGACTGGCTGCACGTCGGCCCAGCTGACTTCTTGCAGTGGTTGCTCGGCCGGGGCCACGGCACCGGGCTGGCCCGGTTGACCGGGCACGCCGGGCTGCCCTGGAGCGGGCGGTGGTGCCAGCAGTTTTTCCCGTTCGCGCTTTTCGATATACCAGGCGATGCCAGCCGCGAGCGCGGCCATGGTCAGGAACGCGAGGTGCGGCATGCCGGGGATGATGCCGAGGATGGCCATCACGCTGGCGACGATATAGAGCACCTGCGGGTTGGCGAACAACTGGCCCAGCAGCTGCTCGGAGATATCCTTGTCGGTGCCGACGCGCGACACCACGATGCCGGCTGCCACCGAGATGATGAGGCCGGGCACCTGGGCGACGAGGCCGTCGCCGATGGTCAGCAGCGTGTAGGTCTCGCCGGCTTCGGCAAAGGGCAGATCGTGCTGCACCACGCCGACGATCAGGCCGCCCACCAGGTTGATCACCATGATCAGGATGCCGGCGACCGCATCGCCGCGCACGAACTTGGACGCACCATCCATGGAACCGAAGAAATCCGCTTCCTGCGCAATCGTACTGCGGCGGCGGCGCGCTTCCTCTTCGCCGATCAGGCCGGCGTTGAGATCGGCGTCGATCGCCATCTGCTTGCCGGGCATGGCGTCCAGCGTGAAGCGGGCGCTCACTTCGGCGATCCGGCCGGCACCCTTGGTGATCACGACGAAGTTGATGATGGTGAGGATGACGAAGGCGACGATGCCGACGGCGAGGTTGCCGCCGATCAGCACGTGGCCGAAGGCCTCGATCACCTTGCCGGCCGCATCGCCGCCGGTGTGGCCTTCGGTGAGCACCAGCTTGGTCGAGGCGACGTTGAGCGACAGCCGCAACAGCGCGGTGAACAGCAGCACCGTGGGAAAGCTGGAGAACTCAAGCGGCTCGCGCGTGTAGAGGCTGACCATCAGCACCACGACTGACAGCGCGATGTTGAAGGTGAACAGCAGATCGAGCAGCAGCGGCGGCAGCGGCAGGATCATCATGCCGAGCACCATCAGCACCAGCACGGGGCCGGCGAGCTTGGTGTAGTTGAAGTTACGCCACCACATGGGTCAGGGTCTGTTCACAGTAGTAAGTTCTAGGCTGCGTTTGCGGCAGTTCGGCGGGTGGTGCTTACGGGTTGCGGGCGATTCTACCGGAATGCTCAGGGTGTGGTGCTCGGCGCTCCGGGGTCGAGCTCGGGCGGTACCGGCAGCGTGTCGTTCAGTCTGGGTTCCTGCCCACCCTGGCGACGGAACTCGCGCAGCTGGAAGATATACGCCAGCACTTCGGCTGCGGCCGTGTAGAGCGCCGCGGGAATCTCCTCGCCGAGCTCGGCATGGTGATACAGCGCGCGGGCGAACGGGGGCGTGCGTACCACCGTCACCTTGTGCTCCTCACCGATCTCGATGATGCGCTCGGCCAGGAGGAAGGCGCCCTTGGCGACGACCACCGGCGCGCGCATCTTGGATGTGTATTGCAGCGCCACCGCATAGTGGGTCGGGTTGGTCACGATCACATCGGCCTTGGGGATATTGGCCATCATGCGCTTTCTCGCCGCTTCGCGCTGCAGCTGGCGGATGCGGCCCTTGATCTGCGGATCGCCCTCGGATTCGCGGTACTCGCGCTTGACCTCTTCCTTGGTCATGCGCAGGCCTTTGTAGTAATCCCACAACTGGTAGGGCACGTCGATCAACGGGATCAGCGCCATGCCGCCGACCACCAGCAGCAAGGTGTGGCGGATCATCTGCCACAGATACGAAAAGCCGACGTCCTCGGGCATGGTGATCAGCTGGACGAACTCGTCCCGCTCGCTCCACAGCACGGCGGCAGCCACGCCGCCGATCAGGGCGGATTTGAGTATGGTCTTGGTCATTTCCACCAGCGAGCGGATCGAGAACATCCGCTTGATGCCGGTAGCCGGGTTCATCCGGGAAAAATTGGGCGTCAGCGTCTCGGTGGTGAGCAGCAACCCACCGATGGCCAGCGGCGTGCTCACGCCGACGATCACACAAACCAGGAACAAGGGCAGGATGGCCTTCAAGGCCTCGCCGCAGGCGGCAACGAATTGCGTGAGCTGCAGGTTGGGGTCGATCAGCTCGGCCCGATCGAACGTCAGCTCGGAGATGAACAACTGCCTGAACACGTCCATCAGGTCCGGCCCCATCACCAGGATGGCGACGAGGCCGCCCAGCAGCACGGTAAAGGTGGAGAGCTCCTGCGAGCGTGGGATCTGCCCCTTGCGACGCGCCTCTTCCAGGCGCCTTCCCGTCGCCGCTTCGGTTTTTTCTGCGTCTGAATCTTCGGCCATGCACCCGCTCCTTGCTGTGGGCAAGTCTAGGGCCTGCCGTCGATTGTGTCACGGCTGCACAGGACCAAAAACGGCCCTATACCGCGCGGTGCTCCCTGGCATGGCGGGCTGGCATTGGATTTGCTTGTAATTGGGCGAACCAGCCAACCAGGGAATTCCCAACATGCCCAGCGCCGTGCATCTGATCAGCAACAGCCAGGCTGCCAACAAACCCGCAAACACGCCAGCACCCGCCGCGAAGGGCGAGGAAAGGGAGAGCTTTGGCAAGGTATTCGCCGACGAGATGAACGGCGATGGCAAGGCGCTACCCCTCAAGCAAAAACAGGGCAAGGCCAGCGCCGATACGCCGGATCTGGCTGGCCGCGTGGCCGCGCACGCCTGGCTCGCCGAGCTGCAGTTGAGCGCCAACCCGGACGTGCAGGCCATCAAGCTGCCGGTCGCATCCGGGCTCGACAGCACCAGCGACCCGGTCGCGGCGATGAAGGCGTGGCTGGCCGGCGCGACCGGCAAGCCCGGCGCGACCGGCAAGGAAGAAGCCAGCACGGCGTCGCAATTGGCGCAGGCGTCGGTGAAGGAAGGCAAGGCAGAACTTGCCGCCGACGGCAAGGTCTTGCCGCTTGCTACCCACAGCGAGGGTGAGGAATTGCCGGTCGACGCCGAAACGGCCCCCCCCATGTTCCGGGCTGCAAGCGAAACCACCAGCCAGCCCAGCGTCGCCAAGAGCGAAGCACCGGCGGTCAAGCCCAGCCACTATGTGCCAGAGCCCGTGGGCAGTAATCGCTGGGGGGACGCCGTGGCGCAACGCGTGGCGCTGATGCTGGGCAAGCAGGAGCAGCAGATCGAAATGCAGCTGAACCCGCCGCACCTGGGGCCGATGGAAGTGCGCTTGTCGCTGGCTGCGGACAACGCCAGCGTGGTGTTTGCCAGCCAGCACGCCGGCGTGCGCGAAGCGCTGGCCGCGGCTACTCCAAGGCTGTCGGCGCTGCTGGCCGACCAGGGCATCCAGCTGGTCAACGTGCAGGTGGCGTCCGATACGCTGAACCAGCATACGCAGCAGCAACAGGCGTCCGCCGGACAGCAGCAACAGGGCGGTAGCCAACCGCAAGGCCCGGGTGGTCCCAATGGTGATCAGGCCGAAACGCTCAATGTCGAACAGCTGTCTGGTGCCGTGCATTTGCCCGTGGCGCGATCGGGGCTCAGTCTTTACGCTTGATGCAAGAAACTGGGTTAAGACGTAAGCCTTGATGCTTGTTTTTCTTACAATTTTGGGTTATAAACTGCGCGTGTAACAACCCAGAATCACCCTGTCCAACCGGGGTGTTTTCCGAATCAGGAAGAGGTGAGAATGGCAGAGGCGAAAGTCGTGGAGCCTGGCAAGGGCAAGAAGACGATGACGATCGTGCTGATCGTCGTGGTCGTTGCGCTGGTGCTGGTTGTTGCGCTGGGTGTCGTTGCCTTTCTGTTACTGCGCTCGCCGGCGACCGAGCAATACGATGAGTCGAGTGCATCGCAGTCCGAAGGCGGCCATAAGAAGAAGGCCAAGAAGAAGGCGGAGCATGAGATGCCGCCAGTCTACGAGAAGCTACAGACCATCACCGCCAACCTCAGCAGCGAGGAGGAGGACATGGTGGTGCAGACCGAGATCGTGCTCGAAGTGGCCGATCCGGAAACTCAGGCCGAACTGAAGAATATCCTGCCCAAGGTGCAGGCCGAGACGATCAAGCTGATCCGCAGCAAAGCGCCTGCCGAGGTGCGCACTGTGGCCGGCACTGACAAGCTGGCGGGTGAGATCCGCGATAACATCAATCAGATGTTGCACGTGGATAGCAAGGACGAAGGTGTACTCTCGGTGAACTTCACTACATTTATCATGCAATGAGCCGATAACACGGTTCAGCGCATCACTTAAGCGGTAATCATGGCGGACGACATCCTTTCCCAGGAAGAGGTCGACGCGCTATTGCGCGGTGTGACCGGCGAGGAGGATACAGGCGACGAGCAGCTCGACGCCTCGTCGGTGCGCGCCTATGACATCGGCCGTCAGGAACGCATCGTGCGTGGGCGCATGCCCACGCTGGAAATCATCAACGAGCGTTTCGCCCGCTATCTGCGCGTGGCGCTGTTCAATTTCATGCGCCGCAACGCCGAGATCAGCGTCGGGCCGATCAAGGTGCAGAAGTACAGCGAGTTCATCCGCAACCTGGTGGTGCCGACCAACCTCAACCTGATCCACATGAAGCCGCTGCGCGGCACCGGTCTGTTCATCTTCGACCCGGATTTCGTGTTCCTGGTGGTGGACAACCTGTTCGGCTCCGATGGCCGCTATCACGTGCGGGTGGAAGGGCGTGATTTCACGCCGACCGAACAGCGCATCATCCAGCGCCTCTTGGAAGTGGTGTTCGAGGAGTACCAGAAGGCCTGGAAGCCGGTATTCGAGTGCGAGTTCGGCTACGTGCGCTCGGAAATGAATACCCAGTTCGCCAATATCGCCACGCCGACCGAAGTGGTGGTGTCATACACGTTCAAGATCGAGTTGGGCGCCGGTGGCGGCGATTTCCACATCTGCTTCCCGTACTCGATGATCGAGCCCATACGCGACATCCTCTACAGCTCGATGCAGGCCGACCGCATCGAAGCGGACAATCGGTGGCTCAAACTGTTGCAGAAACAGGTACAGAACGCGGAGGTCGATCTCGTGGCGACGCTGGGCAATGCCAAGATCACGCTGGGTGACATCGTCAACCTCAAGTCCGGTGATGTGATCTCGCTGGAGATTCCGCAGGCCATCGTCGCCGAGGTGGACGGGGTGCCGGTGCTCGAATGCAAGTATGGTATTCTCAACGGCCAATACGCATTGCGCGTGAACAAGGTGCTGAGCTCGTCCGAAGGCGGTCTTGGCGCGGACGACGAGAAGCTGGGAGAGCAAAATGGCTGACGACACGCCGCAGCAAGATGGCGACGTGATGGACGACTGGGCGGCCGCGATGGCCGAACAGGCCGAAGAGGAAGCCGCCGCCGCTCCCGCACCTGCCGCACAGGTCCAGCCGGCCGATATCTTCGAGCGCTTCGACGCGCAGTTGCCCGGTAGCAGCGGCCCGAACAACATCGACATGATTCTAGATATCCCGGTCACGCTGACCGTGGAGCTGGGTCGCACCAAGATCGCCATCCGCAGCCTGCTGCAGCTGGCGCAGGGCTCGGTGGTCGAACTCGATGGCTTGGCTGGCGAACCGATGGATGTCCTCGTCAACGGCTGCCTGATCGCTCAGGGCGAAGTCGTCGTCGTGAACGACAAATTCGGGATCCGCCTGACCGACATCATCACCCCGGCGGAACGCATCCGCCGCCTGCACAAGTAACATGTTCCGCCTGCCGTGCCGCTACGCGGCGCTGTGGTCCTTGCCGCTGGCCGCTCATGCGGCCGAAGTGCCGGGCCCTGGCATCGCGCAGTTCGGCCAGACACTGCTCGCGCTGTGCTTCGTCATCGCGCTCATCGTCGCCGCTGCCTTCCTGATGCGTCGTTTCTCACTGTTGCCGATGGCCGCTGGCAGCCGCCTGCGCGTGGTGTCGGGCGTGATGGTCGGCGCCAAGGAGCGGGTGGTCATCGTCGAGGTCGAGTCGACCTGGCTCGTGGTTGGCGTGACCAGTGAGAACGTCAATCTGCTGCATACCCTGCCGCGCCCGGCTGACGCGCCACCCGCGCCGCAGGCGGCAATCCCCGTGTTCGCCGAAAAGCTGGCGGCCTTGATGAAACGGAACAAGCCCGATGCGTAAATGGCTGCCTCTTGCCGCATTGGCTTTGGCGGCAATGCCTGCAATGGCTGCCGATCCGGGCGTGCCTTTTATGACGGCGACGCAGGGGGCGGCTGGCGGCACGGCGTACAGCCTGACCATAGAGACGCTGCTGTTCCTCACGGCGCTCACTTTCCTGCCGGCGATGCTGCTGATGATGACGGCGTTCACCCGCATCGTCATCGTGCTCTCCTTGCTGCGCCAGGCGCTTGGCACTATGCAGGCGCCACCCAACCAGGTGATCGTCGGGCTATCGCTGTTCCTCACGCTGTTCGTGATGTCGCCGGTGCTCGATCGCATCTATAACGAGGCCTACAAGCCCTACGGCGAGCAGCAGCTGACCTTTATGCAGGCGGTGGACAAGGGCTCGGTACCGCTGAAGGACTTCATGCTCAAGCAGACGCGGCAGAAGGATCTGGCGTTCTTTATCGAGCTCTCCGGCACCGCCCAGCCCAAGGGGCCGGAGGATGTGGGCCTGAAGGTGCTGGTGCCAGCCTTCGTGACCAGTGAATTGAAGACTGCGTTCCAGATCGGCTTCATGGTGTTCATCCCCTTTCTCATCATCGACTTCGTGGTGGCGAGTATCCTGATGGCGATGGGGATGATGATGGTGTCGCCGGTAATGATCTCGCTGCCGTTCAAGCTGATGCTGTTCGTGCTGGTCGATGGCTGGACGCTGCTCTTGGGCTCGCTGGTGCAGAGCTTCTACGTCGGATAGGAGAGACGCGATGACGCCGGAAACCGTGGTATCGCTGGTGCAGCGCGGCATGGAGGTGATGGTGCTGGTGGCAGGCCCCATCCTGGTCGCCATCCTTATCACCGGCCTGATCGTCAGCGTGTTCCAGGCGGCGACGCAGATCAACGAAGCGACGTTGTCCTTTATCCCCAAGCTCCTGATCGCTTTCCTCGTGTTCATCTTCGCCGGCTCGTGGATGGTGCAGATCGTGGTCGACTTCACCATCCGGCTCTACGAGAGCATTCCGCAAATGATAGGGTGAGCCGTGCTCACGATCACCCAGGCGCAGATCGATCTCTGGCTAGCCCTGTTGTGGTGGCCCTTTTTGCGCGTGCTCGGCTTTATGCTGGCCGACCCCTTCTATTCCAGCCGCTCCATCAGCATGCAGGTGCGCGTGCCGCTGTGCCTGTTGCTCACGGTGCTGATTTCGCCGCTGTTGCCCGCTCCGCCGGCCTTTGCTGTGGTGTCGCCACAGGGTGTGCTGATCGCGGTGAACCAGCTGGTGATCGGGCTGGCGATCGGCTTCGCGGTGCGCCTGGTGTTCACCACGGTCGAGATGGCGGGCAATATCGCCGGCCTGCAGATGGGCATGGGATTTGCGATGTTCTACGATCCGCAAACCTCTGCCAACACCCCCGTGGTCGGCCAGTTGTTCAGCCTGCTCAATATCCTGGTCTTCCTCGCGCTGGGCGGGCATCTGGTGATGCTCAAGGTGCTGGTGGAAAGCTTTGGCCAGGTGCCCATCGTTGCCGATCCGCTCGGCGCCGCCGGCTTCAGGCTGCTGGCTGAGCAGGGCGGGATGATCTTTCGCATGGGGGTCTTGCTGGCATTGCCGGTGATCGGTTCCTTGCTGATCACCAACCTCGCGATCGGCGTGATGACGCGCGCGGCGCCGCAACTCAATGTGTTCGCGGTGGGTTTTCCACTGATGCTGGCGATCGGCGTGGCTACCGTATCCATCATGCTGCCTTTCCTGCCTCCTCATATCGAGAGCCTGATTGCCGGGCTTGTCGAGCGCGTGGCGCAGATGGCGGGGCTGTTCGCGGGGCAGCCTGCGGCGCGCTGATCTTCCTACCTTGGCTATTGCACCGTGTACATCATTCTGATCGGCTACCTCTACGTGATCGTCATGTTTGCCGCTGGCACGGGCGACGTGATCAAGGGCGGGCTGCTGTTCTTTTTCCTGGGATTTCTGCCGGCATGGCTGCTGTTCTGGCTCAAGCGCAAGGGCCAGATCAAGCGCACCGAAGATCGGGCGGAACCGGAGGATCAAGCCGGCCCCCGCGCCGAAAACGAGTAACGCGGAGCCGCAAGGGCGCGCCTCCTGCGTGTGAGGCTGCTACACGCGCGCTGCCGCCGGTGGCGGTTCAGCGCTCGGCTGGTGCGAGCGGGCCGCGGCGTAATGGAAGCACGGGAAAGCGCCGCGCAAACTCGGCGCCGAGGGCGAGCTGCGGATTGGAGTGCTCGTACTCCTCGGCGGCTTCGCGTTTGAGGATGGCGGCCTTGGCGGCGTTGAACGCGGGCTGCAGTCGCGCCTCCTTACCCAGCGCATCGACGATGAAGGCGCGGCCGAAGTAGGTGTATTCCTCGTTGTCCGAGCAGCCGAACGAGGTGTGCTTGGCATCGGCGGCAGTCACTACAGCGCTGTAGGGATCGGCCAGCGGTTTGAGATAACCGCCGGAATAACAGGCGGAAACGGCGACCAGCTTCCAGCGTATTCCTGCTGATTTGAGCGTTTCGGCCAGCCATTGCGGCGTGATCGGGGCGAGCTCCAGCTCGGGATAGGACAGGCTGAACGCGTGATCCTCGCCGCCATGGCTGGTGAGATAGAGCACCAGCATGTCCTCGGCGGGATTCATCAACCGACCGACCTCGCGGATCGTGGCTGCCAGGGTGTCGCGGCTGGCCATGGGCCGGCGATCGGCGCTGGCGGCGGCGTTGGCGAGTAGCACATCCCGCCCGCCGTGCGGATCGGCGAAGCGCTGGCGCGCAGCCTCGGCCTCGCGCAGGAACACCGTCTGGCCACCGAAGCCTGCCACGGCGATGGTGTAGACATCGACGGCGCCGGGCACTTCCGGCGTCAGCTGGTTCAGCGCCTGGTGCAGCAGCTCGGGTTGGCGAAAGAACAGCGCGGTTTCGGGGAGCGGCGGTGTCGGGGCGACCGGTTCGGCGACGTCCTGGGTATCCTGCGCATCGGCCAACCAGAGCGGCGATTCGGGGTAATAGAGCTGGAAGCCCACGAGTCCGCCGACCGCGATCAAGGTGGTCACCAGCGCGCGCAGTCGCCCGCTGCGCCACAGCTGGCGCAGCAGCGCGAGACCCAGCCAGCAGTACGGCAGCAACACCAGCGTCCATGACAAGCGATAGCGCCACAGCTGGGCTGCACGGCCGTCCCACCAAGGCTGCCGCAGCAACTCGTACCCGCCGACCCACAGCGGCAGCAGCAGCAGCGACAGGGCCATCCACATCACCGGCAGCCGTTGCGCCCAACGCTGCTCGCGCGGCCCGAACCATTGGCCGACCAGCAGCAGCCACAGCAGCGGCATCAGCGCCGCCGGCAAGGCGAAGACGTTGATCTCGCCGGGGTAGCCGCGCCACCAGATCAGCACGGCGATCTCCGCGCTGAGCGACAGCACGGTCAGCCAGATCAGCCAGAATAGCGAGGCCGGCCAGTGTTCGATGGGGTTGCCGCGCAGCACGAGGCTGCGCAGTGCGAGGGTGATCAGTCCAGGTCGTGAGCGGAACATGACAGCCGGCGAAGTTGAGCTGCTGTCGAGCTTACCACGAGGCCGGGCGCTTGCCGTCCGGCGCTGATTCAGTGTGGCAGAAACAGATGGGGCAGGGCGATCAGCAGCACGCCGGCCGCAATCAGCGCCACCTGCTGCACGGTGTCCGAGAGCCGGGTGCGCTTGTGCAGGCCCGGAATCAGGTCGGCGATGGCGACATAGATCAGGCTGGCGGCGCCCAGCGCCAGAATGTAGGGCTGCAGTTGCTGCACCGTTTGCAGCGAGAAATAGGCGAGCAGGCCGCCGACCAGCGCTGCCAGCGACGACACGACATTGAACAGCAGCGCCTTGGCCTTGCTGTAACCCGAATGCAGCAGCACGATGAAGTCGCCCACTTCCTGCGGAATCTCGTGCGCGATGATGGCCAGTGCGGTGGCGATGCCGACGGAGGTATCGGCCATGAAGGCGGCGGCGATGACGGCGCCGTCGAGGAAGTTGTGGAAGGTGTCGCCGATCATGATCATGGCACCGGCCCGGCCGTGCTCGCCGTGTCCGTGCCCATGAGCATGCCCATGGCCCGCATGGTCATCGTGATGTTCTTGACCATCGTGCGCTTCGCATTCGTCGTGATGGCAGTGGCGCCAGATCACCAGTTTTTCCAGCACGAAAAAGAGCAGGATGCCGGCGAGCAGCGTGGCCGATACCGCGGCGACGCTGGCGCCCCCGCCTTCCAGGGCGTGGGCCACGGCCTCGGTTGGCGCGGCTTCGGCGTGGTCGTGGTCACGCTCGCCGTCGACATGATCGTGTTCCGTGCTGGCACTCACGGTGGGTGTGCTTGCATGCTCGTGGCCATGCTCGCCGAGCGCGTGCGGCAGGATTTCCAGGAACACCGCCGCCAGCAGCGCGCCAACCGCAAAGCTCACCAGCTTGGGTACCCAGTGCGGCTTGGCCAGATACGCGATACCGCTGGCAGCGGCAACGCTCAGCAGGCTGCCCAAGAGGCTTGCGGTGATGATCCAGCTCAGGGTGCTCATGGGAGGGGCGATGAGGGGCAGGTGGCGAAGGCCGAGAGTATACGTGCAAATGCAACTTTGTGGCGGATCGGCGTATCAGCGGCCTTGCTGTTGGGTATTCGGCTAATCGATACAGCCATACGCATGCGGTGGCCTGCCCCAGCCCCGTGACGTTCAGTCTTCCAGCCAGATCAGCGAGGCCATGCGACCGGTGCGGCCATCCCGGCGATAGGAAAAGAACCGTTCGTGGTCGCTGACCGTGCAGAGCTCGCCGCCATACACGGCATGGACTCCCAACCGGGCCAGGCGCTGCCGGGCCAGCTGATAGATACCCGCCCACCATTTTCCGGGCTGCGCGCCCGGCTTGAAGGCGGCTGCGGCTGCGGCGTCCCGGGCCACGAAGGCGGCGCGCACCTCGTCGCCCACCTCGAAGGCGGCGGGGCCGATGGCGGGCCCCAGCCACGCAAGCAAGGTCTCGCCGGGTTGGCCCATGGCCGTCACCGTGGCTTCGATCACACCATCGCAGAGCCCGCGCCAGCCGGCGTGCGCCGCGCCGACCACGGTACCAGCGCGATCGCACAGCAGCACGGGCAGGCAGTCCGCAGTCATGATGGCGCAGACGGCACGCGCTTGCCGGGCGATCGCCGCATCGGCTTGCGCGCCGCTCGTCTCGATTGCCGCATCGGCCACGCGGGTGCCATGCACCTGCGTGAGCCACAGCGGTTCACCGGGCAGCAACGCCGCAACGCGCCGGCGGTTTTCTGCGACATATGCCGGAACGTCGTCCACGTGGTCGCCCAGGTTTAGCGTATCGAACGGCTTGGCGCTGACGCCGCCCGCCCGCGTGGTGACCAAGGCGCGCACGCGCGCCGGCGCCGGCCAGTCGGGAACGAGCACGGGCAGGGTGTCAGTCGCGGACATAGACCACCTCGACGCCATCCTCGTCGTCGTCGTCCCAGTCGTCGTCCCAATCCTCTTCGGAGAGGCCCTGCTCGGCGCGCAACGCGGCGATAAGCAGCTCGAAATCCTCGGGCAGCGGCGCGCGCCAGGTCATGGTCTTGCCGCTCAAGGGGTGCACCAGAGACAGCTTCTTGGCGTGCAAGGCCTGCCGGGCAAAGCCTTCCAGCGCCAGCATGATCTCGGGCGCGAACAGCTTGGGCCGGCCGCCGTAGACCGGATCGGCGGCGAGCGGATGGCCGATGTGCGCCAGATGTACCCGGATCTGGTGGGTGCGCCCCGTTTCCAGTCGGCATTCGATCAGCGTATGCGCGGAAAACCGTTCCAGCACGCGATAGTGGGTGACGGCGGGCTTGCCGTTGCCGGTCACCGCCATCTTGATGCGTTCGCGCGGATGGCGGCCGATGGGGGCGTCGACCTTGCCGTCGGCCCTGACGAGCCCCTGCGCGATGGCCAGGTAGTGGCGCTTGACGCTGCGCGCCTGCAACTGCTGGACCAAGTGATGCTGCGCGGCCAGCGTGCGTGCCACCACCATCAGGCCACTGGTGTCCTTGTCCAGGCGATGGACGATGCCGGCGCGCGGCACGGCCTTCAGTTCCGGATAGCGATACAGCAGGCCGTTGAGCACGGTGCCGGACCAGTTGCCACTGCCGGGGTGGACGACGAGACCGGCAGGCTTGTTGATCACGAGGACGGTATCGTCCTCGTAGAGCACGTCCAGCGGCACATCCTCGGGCTGGAATGCCACTTCCTCGGGATTGGGTTCGGTGTCGACGGTCAGCGTTTCTCCGCCCCATAGTTTGGTCTTGGGGCTGGCCGGTGCGCCGTCGACGGTGACACGACCATCCTTGATCCAGCCGGCAAGGCGGCTGCGCGAAAACTCGGGAAGGAGTCTGGCCAATGCGGCGTCCAGTCGCTCACCGGCGATTTCGCCTGGTGCAGTCAGGACACGGGTATCGGCGAACTCGTTATAATCGTCGGATTCGATTTCGGAATGCATCATGAACCAGATTCTACCGCGTTTCCTTGCCGCCTCGATTGCAGCTGTCCTGATCGCCGGTTGTTCCTCCACCCCCACCGAACAGGACGAAACACGCGGCTGGTCAGCCGAGAAGCTCTATGCGCAGGCCAAGGCCGAGCAGGCTGACAAGAACTACGAGGCTTCGAACAAGCTCTTGGAGAAGCTCGAGGCGCGTTATCCGTACGGTCGTCACGCCCAGCAGGCGATGCTGGAATCGGCGTACAACCATTACAAGGATCAGGAGCCGCTGCTAGCGCTGTCGGCCATTGATCGCTTCATCAAGCAATATCCGGCGCATCCGTCGATGGATTACGCGCTCTATCTGCGCGGGCTCGTCCACTTCAACGAAGCCCAGGGCTTTTTGTCGTGGATGGCCAAGCAGGACATGTCCGAGCGCGATCCGCAGGCGGCGCGCGATTCGTTTGAGAGCTTCAAGCAACTGGTCACCCGTTTCCCCGAGAGCCGGTACGTGGGCGATGCCGAGGCGCGCATGGGGTATCTGATCGGCGCGCTCGCCAACTACGAGTTGCACGTCGCCAAGTACTATTACAAGCGCGGCGCCTATCTGGCCGCGGCCAACCGTGGCAAGTATCTGATCGAGACCTATACCAATACCAAGCAGGTCGAGCCGGCGTTGGGCATGATGGTGCGCGCCTACGACAAGCTGGGGCTGAACGAGCTGCGCGACGATACCAAGCGCATATTGACCCAGAACTATCCCAACAGCTCGGTGCTGGATTCCGATTTCCTGGAAGACCGTGCATGGTGGGCGCCCTGGTAAGCGCGGACTGCAAAAAATCTGCAGGAATCGCTTGACGGGGTAGGAGGGCGCGTCTAAGATGCGCATCTCTTTCGGGGCTATAGCTCAGCTGGGAGAGCGCTTGCATGGCATGCAAGAGGTCAGCGGTTCGATCCCGCTTAGCTCCACCAAGATCCCAGAGTCGGTCGCTTCGGCGACCGATTTGATTCTGAAAGTGTTAGACGTCCCCATCGTCTAGAGGCCTAGGACACCGCCCTTTCACGGCGATAACCGGGGTTCGAATCCCCGTGGGGACGCCAAGTTATCTTGGCAAGGGCTGGCGGTATCGGCCCACCAGTAAAGTTTGCTGCGCACCCGTAGCTCAGTTGGATAGAGTATCTGGCTACGAACCAGAGGGTCGGGCGTTCGAATCGCTCCGGGTGCGCCACCTATATGTCACGTGGTTGTCGGTATGAAGCACCGTCGCCTCAGTCCCCATCGTCTCGAGGCCTAGGACACCGCCCTTTCCCGGCGATAACCGGGGTTCGAATCCCCGTGGGGACGCCAAGTTATCTTGGCTAGGGCTGGCGGTATCGGCCCACCAGGAAAGTTTGCTGCGCACCCGAAGCTCAGTTGGAGAGAGTATCTGGCTACGAACCAGAGGGTCGGGCGTTCGAATCGCTCCGGGTGCGCCACCTATATGTCACGTTGTTGTCGGTATGAAGCAACGTCGCCTCAGTCCCCATCGTCTAGAGGCCTAGGACACCGCCCTTTCACGGCGATAACCGGGGTTCGAATCCCCGTGGGGACGCCAATACGTTGGTCCGACACTTGTCGTATCGACTCCAGCATCGTGGGGCTATAGCTCAGCTGGGAGAGCGCTTGCATGGCATGCAAGAGGTCAGCGGTTCGATCCCGCTTAGCTCCACCACTCACCTGGCGACATCTGATCGTTGCTACCGAACCAGCCGGCCTTGCGCCGGCTTTTTCGTTTCCGCTCTCCGTCGCTGCCCGCGTGCGCAGGTGGGCGACGTGATTTTCCGTGATCACGCGATGCCTTCCACATTGATATCGATCAATGCCGGTATTGCAGCCGGGTACAAAATGAGAACCACTATCAGTTAGGGTGGCGATCATGCAACTATCGGCAATGAAGTCAGGCGAGCGGGGAACGGTGTTGGCGTTCGGGCCCGGGTACAAGGCGTACCGGCAGCGCTTGTTGGCGATGGGGGTGATGCCGGGGACGGGGTTTACCGTGGTGCGGGTGGCACCGCTGGGCGACCCCTACGAGATCACGGTACGCGGCTATACGCTCAGCCTGCGCAAGCATGAGGCGGCGATGCTGCTGGTCGAGGCCGTGTCATGAGTGCGCCGCGCCGGGTGGCGCTGATCGGCAATCCCAATTGCGGCAAGACCACTTTGTTCAATGTGCTGACCGGTAGCCGCCAGCAGGTGGGGAACTGGCCCGGGGTGACCGTCGAGCGCAAGAGTGGCGTGCTGCGCCACGAAGGGGTGCAGGTCGAGATCATCGATCTACCCGGCTTGTACACGCTCAACGCCGCTGGCGAAGGCGCTGCCGACGAGCGCGTGGCGCGCGATTTCATCCGCGAGGGCGGGGCCGATCTGGTCGTCAATATCGTCGACGCGGCGAATCTGGAACGTAATCTCTACCTGACCACGCAACTGCTCGAGCTCGGCGTGCCGCTGATGCTGGTGCTCAATATGGTGGATGTCGCGACCGCGGCCGGCGTCGAGATCGATAGCGACGCGCTGGCGCGGCAACTGGGTTGCCCGGTGCTGGCCATTTCCGCCGCACGCCGCCACGGCATCCGCGAGCTGAAGGCGGCCGTCGTGCTGGGCACCGCGGCCGCGCCGCGTATCACGCTCGATTTGCCGGCGTCGGCGCGCACGGGCATCACCGCGCTGGCCGGCCTGCTGCCCGAAGCAGGGGAACACGCCGCGCGCACCGCCCTGCAATTGCTGGAGGGCGACTCGCTGGCCGAGCAGGATCACCCGGCGCTGTTGCCGCTGGTGGCCAAGGTGCAGGCCCGGATTGCCGCAGCCGACGATGTGGATGCCGATATCCTGATCGCCGATGCGCGTTACCGCTTCGCCGGCGAGGCCTGCCGTGCCGCGCGCCGCGTGCTGGGGCAGGCCTCGCGCTCGGCAACTGAACGCATCGACCGGGTGGTGCTCAATCGCTGGTTGGGATTGCCGGTGTTCCTGGGCGTGATGTATTTGATGTTCCTGTTCACCATCGATGTCGGCAGCGCCTTGATCGATGTGTTCGACCAGGGCTTCGGGGCGCTGCTGGTCGACGGTCCGGCCAGCGTGCTGGCCAGCTGGAATGCGCCGGCTTGGCTGATCGTGCTGCAGCGCGGGGCGGGCAGCGGCATCCAGACCGTGGCGACCTTTGTTCCGGTGATCGCCAGCCTGTATTTGATCCTCTCCGCGCTGGAGGACAGCGGCTACATGGCGCGCGCCGCCTTCGTGATGGATCGCGCGATGCGCGCGCTGGGGCTGCCGGGCAAGGCCTTCGTGCCCTTGCTGATCGGTTTCGGCTGCAACGTGCCCGCCATCATGGCGACGCGCACGCTGGAAAACCGGCGCGACCGTATCCTCACCGCGATGATGGCGCCCTTCATGTCCTGCGGCGCACGCCTGCCCGTGTATACGCTGTTCGCCGCGGCGTTCTTTCCCGCGAGCGGGCAGAACGTGGTGTTCGCGCTCTACCTCGTCGGCATCGCCTGCGCCGTGGCCACCGCGTGGCTGCTGCGCCGCAGCCTGCTGCCCGGCGACGGGACGCCGCTGGTGATGGAGCTGCCGCTCTATCACCTGCCCCGGCCCATGGTCATCGTCCGTCGCGCGATGCAGCGGCTGCGTGATTTCGTGGCGGGCGCCGGGCGCATCATCGTGCCCATGGTCATGGTGCTGACCCTCCTCAATACCCTCGGTACCGATGGCAGCCTGGGGCACGAGGACAGCGAGCAGTCGGTGCTGGCTGCAGTCGGCCAGACCATCGCCCCGGCTTTCTCCCCGCTTGGCATCGAGCCCGATAACTGGCAGGCGGCGGTAGGCCTGTTCACCGGCGTGCTGGCCAAGGAAGCGGTGGTCGGCACGCTGAATGCGCTGTATACCCCCGAGCCCGCAGGCGACGAGGCCTTTGTGCTTGGCGCGCGCTTGCAGGCGGCCTGGCAGACGGTGCCGGACAATCTTGCAGGCCTCGTCGACAAGTTGGCCGATCCGCTGGGGCTGTCCGTCGGCGATCTGACTAACCAGGCTGAGGCGGCCAGCGCGCTCGAGGCGTCGGTGTCCACCTTCGCCGCGATGCAGGCGCGCTTCGATGGCGCCGTCGGCGCGTTTGCCTACCTGCTGCTCATCCTGCTCTATACGCCTTGCCTTGCCGCGCTGGGGGCGATACGGGTGGAGCTCGGCGTGCGCTGGTCACTGTTCGCTGCGGTCTGGACCTTTGCCGTCGGCTACGGCGTTGCCAGCAGCTACTACCAACTGGCCAGCTTCGGGGTCATGGCCTGGCAAGGCTGGCTGGCGGTGGGCCTGTGCATGGGCGGGTGTGCCGCGTTGATCGCGTTGCCGCGCCTGATCCGGTTGCCACGCGCCATGGAGGCATGAATCATGGGTTTGCTTGAACTGAAGGTATACCTGCAAGGCCGCGGCACCATCGCCGCGGCGCAGGTGGCGCTGCACTTCGGCGTCGAGGTGTCCGCCGTGGAGCGTATGGCCGAGGACTGGGCGGGGCGCGGCAAGCTGCAGCTGGCCCACACCGGCAGCGGTTGCGCCGGCAAATCGTGCCAAGGCTGCTGCGCGCAGGCGCCCTCCACCTTGCTGCGCTGGCTGGATTAGGGTGCGCTTTGGGCTGCGGTTACAATCACGGTTTTGCACCACAGCAGGAAATGACGATGCAGCGCTACGCAATTCTGATGGTGTGCACCGGCAATATCTGTCGCAGCCCGACCGCCGATGGCGTGATGCGGCATCTGGTCGAGGCGGCGGGGCTGGCGGGCGAGATCGAAGTCGATTCGGTCGGTACGCACGACTACCACGTCGGCGAGGCGCCGGATCGCCGTGCGCAGTCGCACGCCCAGCGTCGTGGCTATGATTTATCCAGCCTGCGCGCGCGCGAGGTCTGTGCCGACGACTACCGCCATTTCGATCTGATCCTGGCGATGGACGAGGGACAATATTCCATCCTGCAACGGCGTTGCCCGGCCGAGCATCGCCACAAGGTCAGGCTGTTCCTCGAGTTCGCCACACGGCATGGCGAGCGTGAAGTGCCGGATCCGTACTACGGCGGGCCTGAAGGCTTCGAGCACGTGCTCGATCTGGTCGAGGACGGTTGCGCCGGCGTGCTGCAGCACGCGCGCGAACAATTGAAACGTTGACCATAGGCAAAGTCCGCGATTGCCGTTGTAAGGAAGCGCCGGTAGACTGCCCGCTTTTGCCCTTCGGGGGAGTAGCCGCCCGCGCGCCAGTCGCCGCGGGGGATGCGTCAACATACTTGGGCCGCAGCCCATGGCGCATCCGGCCTCGCAGTCTGCGAGGCTAGGCAAGACCTGAGGACCATGCACGCACGCTCTGGGTGGGCCGTGTGGCATGGCCTCGCGTTGCCCACCGCCGGAGTATGCCCCGCATGGATGCCTTCCTCGTTTCGACCGGTGTGGTCGCTCTCGCTGAAATCGGCGACAAGACCCAGCTACTGGCCCTGATCCTCGCTGCCCGGTTCCGCCGCCCCTGGCCCATCGTGGCCGGCATCTTCGTCGCCACCATCCTCAATCATTTCGCTGCAGGCTGGGTCGGCCAGTGGGTCGCCCACTTCGTCAACGCCGATGTGCTGCGCTGGATGATCGGTATCGGCTTCCTGGCCATCGCGGCCTGGGCCTGTATCCCCGACGAGGTGGATGAAGGCGATTCCGAGGTCCAGCCCTACGGTGCCTTTATCGCTACCGCCATCGCCTTTTTCCTCGCCGAGATCGGCGACAAGACGCAGGTCGCCACCGTGGCGCTGGCCATCAAGTATGCGCCGCTGTGGATGGTGGTGGTCGGCACTACGCTCGGCATGATGATCGCCAACGTGCCGGCGGTATGGCTGGGCCAGTGGATCAGCGACCGGCTGCATCTCCTGCGCTATGTCCGCTTTGCCGCCGCAGCAATGTTCACCGTGCTCGGCGTGCTTGCGCTCGCCAACTTCGGCGTCTAGCGTGGCGGATAACCAGAACCAATAACTATCGATCGTTTGTCGATCTCAGGGAGCCTTGCATGCTGGAATCGTTCTTCAAGCTGAAGGAACATGGCACCGACGTCAGGACCGAGGTTCTGGCCGGTTTCACCACGTTCCTGACGATGGCCTACATCATCTTCGTCAACCCCTCGATCCTGTCCGCCACCGGCATGGATTTCAGCGCGGTATTTGCCGCGACCTGCCTTGCCGCGGCGCTTGGCACCGCCATCATGGGTCTTGTCGCCAACTACCCGATCGCGTTGGCGCCGGGCATGGGCCTCAACGCCTATTTCACCTTCACCGTGGTCAAGGGTATGGGGGTGAGCTGGCAGGTGGCGCTGGGGGCCGTGTTCATTTCCGGCATCATTTTCCTCGCGGTGAGCCTCTTCAAGGTGCGGGAAGCCATGGTCAACGCCATTCCGCGGTCGCTGAAGTTTGCGATCTCGGCCGGTGTCGGCTTCTTCCTTGCCATCATCGCGCTGAAAAATGCCGGCGTGATCGCGCCGCACCCGGAGACCTACCTGACCTTGGGCAGTATCCACGCACCGACCACGCTGCTGGCGATCTTCGGCTTCTTCCTGATCGTGGCGCTGGAATACCGCCGCGTGCACGGCTCCATCATCATCGGCATCCTCACGGTGACCGTGCTGTCGGTGCTGTTTGGCCTGTCCAAGTTCGAAGGCGTGTTCTCCGCGCCGCCGTCACTCGCGCCGACCTTCATGCAGATGGACCTCGCCGGCGCGTTGAACGTGGGCCTGTTGGGCGTGGTGTTCGTGTTCTTCTTTGTTGATCTGTTTGACACCACCGGCACGCTGATCGGCGTGTCGCACCGCGCCGGCTTGCTCGACAAGGACGGCAAGTTGCCGCGCTTGAAGCGCGCGCTGCTCGCCGATTCGGTGACGATTTCCGCCGGCGCGGCCATGGGCACCTCGTCGGTCACCGCCTATATCGAATCGGCCGCCGGCACCGCCGTGGGCGGGCGTACTGGCCTCACTTCGGTCGTCGTCGCGCTGTTGTTCCTGGCCGCATTGTTGTTCTCGCCGCTCGCGAAGACCGTGCCGGCCTATGCCACCGCGCCCGCGCTGTGCTACGTGGCGGTGCTGATGGCCAGGGGCCTTGCCGAGATCGAGTGGGACGACCTGACCGAATCGGCGCCGGCAGTGATGACCGCGCTGGCCATGCCGTTCACCTTTTCGATCGCCGACGGCATCGCGTTCGGCTTCATCAGTTTTGTGGTGATCAAGACGCTGGCCGGTCGTTTTCGCGACCTGACCCCGGCCGTGGTGATCATCGCCGCGCTGTGGGTGGTGAAGTTCGCCTTCTTCCACTAAGCGCTACTCAACAGGCCCGCCATGTTAAAGCTGCCCGACGATCTGCCGCTCTACGCCGACTACATCCAGTCCCGCATCCGCACGGTGCCCGATTGGCCGGAGCCGGGCGTGATGTTCCGCGACATCACCCCGCTGCTGCAGGACCCGAAGACCTTCCGCCTGCTGGTCGATACCTTTGTCCACCGCTATATGGGCATGCGGCTCGATTTCGTCGCCGGCGTCGATGCGCGCGGCTTTATCCTCGGGGCCGTGGTGGCGTATGAGCTCAACCTCGGTTTCGTGCCCATACGCAAGAAGGGTAAGCTGCCTTACCTGACCGAGGCCGAGGAGTACGAGCTCGAATACGGTTCGGCCACGGTTGAGATCCACACCGACGCCTGCAAGCCGGGCGATCGCGTGTTGTTGATCGACGACCTCGTCGCCACCGGCGGCACCATGATCGCCGCCGCCAAGCTGCTGCAGCGCCTCGGCGCCACGGTGGTCGAGGCTGCGGCCATCGTCGATCTGCCCGAGCTTGGCGGCTCGAAGCTGATCGCCGAGAAGAATATCCCGTTGTATACGATTTGCGACTTTGCCGGCCACTGAGCCGACCGAACCGGAAGACAAGCATGACGCTGGAATTGCCCGCCGCCCTCACCATCATCGACAACGCCGACTGCCTGCACAGCGAAGCGGAGGTGCATGCCGCGCTCGATCGCATGGCCGCCGCCATCACCGCGCGCGTCGCCAACAGCAACCCCATCGTCTACACCATCATGAATGGCGGGCTGATCGTCGCCGGCCACCTGCTGCCCAAGTTGAGTTTCCCGCTGGAATGCTCTTACCTGCATGCCACGCGCTACCGGCACGAGACCAGCGGCGGCGCACTCAACTGGAAGGTCGCGCCGACCGAGGAGCTGAAGGGCCGCAGCATCGTCATCATCGACGACATCCTCGACGAAGGGCACACGCTGGCAGCGGTGGTCGACTTCTGCAAGCGCCAGGGGGCCAAGGAGGTGCTGGTGGCGGTGCTGGTCGACAAGCAGCACGACCGCAAGGCACCGGGCATCGCGGCTGATTTTGTCGGCCTCAAGGTCGAAGATCGCTTCCTGTTCGGCTGCGGCATGGATTACCAGGGCTACTGGCGCAACACGCTGGCGATCTATGCGGTAAAGGGGCTTTGACGCGTTCCGACCCAGTTGCAGAGGCGGCCGTGAGGTCGCCTTTTTTTATGCAACCTGGATGCCCGATCCGTCGCACGGGGTGGCCAAGCCGCCCCGGCTGGCGTGCTACACACTGCTTAAATTGCGCGGCTTCTTCGGGTTCCCGCACCGCGTATCGGCCGCGTGCATGCGCTGCGGTATCCGGATCGGGGCCTTGCTCGGCATGGGCTAAGCGCACGCCGCGCGCCGGCGATCGCTGTGCATCATGAATGGCGTTCATGGCTGCTTGCCGCATTCCACGGCGATTTCGGCGATGCTCGTGGTAGAATTGCGCCAGTTTTTTCAATCGCCTACGGAAAACGGAACCCATGTTCTCCAAGTCTGTCTCCATCGCCCAATACGATCCCGACCTCGCCGCCGCCATCGCCGGTGAAGTGGTGCGCCAGCACGAACACATCGAGCTGATCGCTTCGGAAAACTACACCAGCCCGGCCGTGATGGAGGCGCAGGGCTCGCAACTGACCAACAAGTACGCTGAGGGTTACCCCGGCAAGCGTTTCTACGGCGGTTGCGAGCACGTCGACGTGGTGGAACAACTGGCAATCGACCGCGTGAAGGCGCTGTTCGGCGCCGAGTACGCCAATGTGCAACCGCACTCGGGCTCGCAAGCCAACCAGGCCGTGTACTTCAGCATCCTGAAGCCGGGCGACACCGTGATGGGCATGAACCTGGGCCACGGCGGCCATTTGACCCACGGCTCGCCGGCCAACCTGTCGGGCAAGCTGTTCAACATCGTGCCCTACGGTCTCAACGAGAACGAAGAGATCGACTACGACGAGATGGAACGCATCGCCATCGAAGCCAAGCCCAAGCTGATCATCGGCGGTGCTTCGGCCTATGCGCTGCGTTTCGACTGGGCACGCATGCGCGAGATCGCCGACAAGGTCGGTGCCTACTTCATGGTCGACATGGCGCACTACGCTGGCCTGATCGCCGCCGGCGTCTACCCGAACCCGGTGCCGTACGCCGATTTCGTCACCTCGACCACGCACAAGACGCTGCGCGGCCCGCGCGGCGGCATCATCCTCGCGAAGGCGGAATTCGAGAAGAGCCTGAACAGCAACGTGTTCCCGACGCTGCAAGGCGGCCCGCTGATGCATGTGATCGCCGGCAAGGCCGTTGCGTTCAAGGAAGCGGCGACCCCCGAGTTCAAGACCTACCAGGAACAGGTGATCAAGAACGCCCAGGCCATGGCCAAGACGCTGGCCGAGCGCGGCGTGCGCATCATCTCCGGCCGCACCGAATCGCACGTGTTCCTGGTCGATCTGCGCCCCAAGGGCCTGACCGGCAAGGCCGCCGACGCGGCGCTGGGCAAGGCGCACATCACCGTGAACAAGAACGCGATCCCGAACGATCCGGAAAGCCCGTTCGTAACCTCGGGCATCCGTATCGGCGCCCCGGCGATCACCACCCGCGGCTTCAAGGAAGCCGAGGCGATCATCGTGGCCAACCTGATTGCCGACGTGCTCGACCATCCGGCAGACGAAGCCAACCTCGCTACCGTCGCCGAGAAGGTGAAGGCGCTGACTGCGCGCTTTCCGGTCTACGGCTGATCCGTCGCCGGCCTGGCGGCCGGTTCCGAGACAAACCCCGTTGCTCCTGCACGGGGTTTGTTTTTGCCATACGGACTGGGAGGTTGGTCGATGAATGTTCGGCTCGATGTGATGGTCAGCTGGTCCTCCGGCAAGGATTCCGCGCTCTCGTTGCTGCGGCTGCGCGAGGATGCGCGCTACAACGTGGTCGGCCTGTGCACGACCCATGTCGACGGCTGGGTGCCTTACCAGAACACGCCGCTGGCGATCGTGGAAGCACAGGCCGCGCGGCTCGGTTTGCCGCTGGCGGCGATCGAACTGCCGCAGGTGTTTCCACCGAACCCGGTTTACCAGCGCTGCGTGGTCGAAGGCCTCAAGGCGAGTGGCCTTGCCATCAACGCCATCGCGTTCGGCGACCTGTTCCACAACGGCATCGCCGAATACCGCCGCAGCTATATCGAGCCCGCCGGCTGGCAATGCGTGTTTCCGCTGATGGGGGAGAACACGGCGGCCCTGGCGGCGGAAATCCTGGCGCGCGGTATTCGCACGCGCGTGGTGACGGTCGATACCGAGCAGCTTGACGGTAACTTTTGTGGCGCATGGTATGACGCTGATTGGATCGCCAGCCTGCCGCCCGGCATCGACCGCTGCGGCGAGCATGGCGAGTTCCACACGCTGGTGACCGATATGCCAGGTTTTTCCCGCCCGCTCGACGTTGTGCCGCGCGAAATCGACCGCAGCGGGCGTTTTCACGCGCTGCGCCTCGATTGCCCCGGTTGAGCCGCGATCAGGGCGTTGCTGTTACCGCCACAGGCTGTAGCCGATGCGGAACTGCGCGTTGCTGCGGCGGTTGTAGTCGATCAAGGTTTCGCCCCAGCCGTCGAAATAGCTCAGGTAGAGGTAGCCCATCATGCTGGGCACCCATTGCGCCAGCGGATAGGTCACCTCGAGCTTGCCGCTGGCGTAGCTCTGGGTGCCGGCCCGCATGGTCGCGGCGAGTTCCAGCGACTGCGGATGGCCGAAGGTGAGGCGATAGTCGCCATAGCCGCGGTAGTCTTCGATGTCCTGGTTGTAGTCGCCTTTCTTCGCGTAGTAGTAAAGCTTGGGCGAGAAGGTCCAGTGCCAGTCGGCCGGGTCGCCCAGGTAGAACGTCGGTTTGACGAACAGCATTTCCAGCGCGCGCGAATCCGCCTCGTCCTCGCCATTGGATTCGTGCTCATAGCCGGCGGCGAGCGAGGTGCGGGTCAGCCAGCCTGCATTGAGCCCGGTATCGGGCAGGTAGTAGTACACGCTGGGGTTGTACAGCGAATCGTGGATGGGGTAGGAATCGGCAGCCAGATCCATCAGCGCCGATTGCGTGTAGCCGACGTACAGATTGTCGAGCAGCGATCGCGATTGCGGCGTATCGGGCTCGAACAGGCGGAACTTGAGGCTGAACTGGAACTGCGTGTACTCGCGGCCATTGACGCCGACGGCGAAGTAAACCGGATCGTGGAACGACAGCCGCGACAGCGCAGCCGGGTTTTCCTGCGGCGCGCGTGTCGCACCGGTGGGCGGCGGCTCCACGACGGCGGTGGTGGCGACGGTGGCTTCGCTGACCACCGGCAACGGTACGGGCTCGGCATCGGTGCGGCGGGCGAGGCCTATCATCATCGGCGCCACGTCCAGCTCCAGCAGCTCGAGTCGCACTTCGCCGCGCACCGTCGGCGGAACCACGCCGGAATAGCGCACCTTGCGCGGCTGACCGGGCACGGCGGGTGGGTCGGCCACCCGGTTAAGGATGATCTTGACGGGCTCCTGCGGGTTGGCGGTAAGGCTGGCCTCGAGCGAATGGGGTGGCGTTCCCGCCTGCCCATCCTCGAACACCAGCAAGGTCAGGTCGAGCGAGTCCGTCACGTCGACCTGGCGCGGCATCGGCGCAACGGCGATGGAAGCATGGATGGCCGCCGGCCACGCCAGCGCAGTCAAAAGCAGGCCGATGCCGCAGGCGGGAGTGGATGCAACGCGGTGTAACGTAAATGGCTGGTGCATGATGGGCTCGTCGTGCGATCGGCGCCGATACGCGCCGGTTGCACTCAGCAAAGCACGTGCTCGGCCCGGTGCGGCTGTGAAAAGTGGCACGGGCCGCTGCGACGGGCTGGCGGCAAGACCTTCGAGGTCTGGTGCCCGGCTTTCACGCCACGACTGAGCCGGATCCGATCGGCGCAACGTTTCCAAGCGGCGAGTCGCGGGTTATCCTCGCCCCAGACTCCGATCTTTCACCCGGTACTTCCGCCACCATGAAATGCCCGTTCTGTGGTTCGCCCGATACGCAGGTCGTCGATTCCCGAGTGTCCGAGGAGGGCGATACCGTGCGCCGCCGCCGTCGCTGCGCGGTGTGCGACAAGCGCTTCACCACCTACGAAACTGCCGAGGTGCGGCTGCCGCAGGTGGTCAAGACCAATGGCCAGCGCGTGGACTTCGATCGCGAGAAGATCCGTACTTCCTTCCATCGCGCGCTGCACAAGCGCCCGGTGCCGACCCAGCTGGTCGACGAGGCCATCGCCCGCATCATCCAGAAGGTGCTTACCGTCGGTGATCGCGAAATCATGTCGCGCCAGGTCGGTGAAATGGTTATGAACGAGCTCGCCAAGCTCGACAAGGTGGCCTATATCCGCTTTGCCTCGGTCTATCGCAGTTTTTCCGATCTCGACGACTTCCGCGATGTGATCAAGGAAGTCGCCAAAGCCAAGGATTGATCCATGTCCGGTGATGTGCTCAGCCTGCCCGAACAACTGGGCTTCGCTCCGGGCATGCGCTACGCGCTGCAAGCCTTGCCCGACGCGGTCACGCCGTTGTTTGCCGTGTTGCCGGATGGCATGCAACTGGCCAGCACCGAGCTCGATATTGCCGTGCTGTTCGTGTCGGACAGCGCCATGCTCACGGAGCGTTGGGCCGATCTTGCGCCCATGCTGCAGCCCACGACCCGTGTGTGGCTGTGTCGTCCCAAGCCCGGCGTGCTGCGCTGCGATCTGGACGAGACTCGGATGGCGGAAATGATGGCGGCCCGCGGCTTTGAGCCACAGGAACAATTGGTGGTCGACGCCGTGTGGACGGCATTGCGGGTCACCCCGGTGGGGCGGGCATGAGTTTCGACGGCGCCGATCATGGCTATATGCAGCAGGCGCTGCGCCTTGCCGCGCGTGGCCAATGCATCACCAGCCCCAATCCCAGCGTGGGTTGCGTGCTGGTCAAGGATGGGATGGTGGTCGGTGCAGGCCATAGCCAGGCCGCTGGCGGGCCGCACGCCGAGGTGATGGCGCTGCGCCAGGCGGGTGAGACGGCGCGCGGCGCCACCGCCTATGTGACGCTGGAGCCTTGCAGCCACCACGGTCGTACGCCGCCCTGCGCCGACGGATTGATCGCCGCTGGCGTGGCACGCGTCGTCGCTGCCCTGCGTGACCCCAACCCGCTGGTGGCAGGGCAGGGGCTGGCCCGGCTCGCTGCGGCCGGCGTCGCGGTGCAATCGGGCCTCCTGCGCGAGCAGGCGCTGGAGCACCATCGTGGGTTTTTGTCCCGCATGGTGCGTGGCCGGCCCTGGTCGCGGCTCAAGCTCGCGGCCAGCCTGGATGGCCGGATCGCGCTGGAGAGCGGAGAATCGCAATGGATCACCGGCCCGGCTGCGCGCGCCGATGTGCAACGGTTGCGGGCACGCTCCTGCGCCATGCTGACCGGCGTGACCACAGTGCTGGCGGATGATGCGCAGCTGACGGTACGCGAGCCACAAGGCGTGTTCTGGCAGGGCCGACAGCCCTTGCGCGTGGTGCTCGACAGCACGCTGCGCACACCGGCATCGGCCAGCTTGCTGCAAAGCTCGGGCGTGCTCGTCGTCGGCGCTTTCGATAGCCCCAGCCGGGCGGTGCTGGAAGCGGCCGGCGCCGAAGTGCTGCTGCTGCCCGGCGCCAATGGGCGCGTCGACTTGGCGGGCGTGCTGGCGGAATTGGCCCGGCGCGGTCTCAACGAGGTGACGGTCGAGGCGGGCGGCGTGCTGGCGGGCGCGCTGCTGGATGCGGGCCTTATCGACGAGATTGTGCTGTATCAGGCGCCGGTGCTGATTGGCCGTGGCAAGCCACTGGCCGATTTCACGCTGGCCTCGCTGGCCGAAAGGCAGGCGCTTTCGGTGATCGAGCGCCGCATGGTGGGTGAGGACCTGCGTACCGTGCTGCGCTACACCGACGTGAGCACTTTATCGGGGGAACCGCCATGAGCGAAAGCCAAGCCACTATTCCATGCCCGGACTGCGGCCAGCCACTGGAGGTGCTGCAGGCGTGTGGCGCCAAAAGCTATTTCTGCCCGCATTGCAACGAGCTCAAGTCCAAGTCGCGCATCGAGGCCCCGCCCGCGCCCTCGCCCTCGAGCGATTGACGACTACCCCGCCAGCAGCGCCAGCGCCTCCATCAGCTGCGCGAAGCGCTTCTCGCCGGGCGAGAGCTGGTTGGCGTGCAGCAGCGCCTGCCGACTTTCGGCGATCAGCTCGCGGTTGGCGCCGTCGCGCTGCAGCAACAGCACGGCCACGTAGGCGAAGTTGAGCAGCACGCGTGCGTTGTTGGGCAGCGCTATCTTGGCGGCGCGCATCGCGTCCAGCGCTTCGACGAGCTTGCCGTCGCGCGCCAGCAGCACGCCGCGGTTCATCAAATCCACCGCTTCGCGCCGGCTGCCTTCGACCAGCACGGCGCCTTCCTGCTGCATGCCCGCGCCATCGAATACGGTCTGCACCTGGGCGATCAGCCCTTTGTTCTCGTGGTTGTTCCTCACCACCTGTTGCAACAGCTTCACTGCGCTGTCCTTGCGGCCGGTGGCGAGCAACAGCTCGGCGGCCTCGATGCTGGCCGCGTCGTCATGCAGTTCGGTGCTGGCTTGCAGCAGCTCGTCCACCTCGGCGGCCAGCGTATTGGCCTGGGCCAGCCGGTGTTCCTGCTTGTAGATCAGCCCTTCGGCCGATTTGGCGCGCAGTTTCACGTCATCGCTGTCGAACTGGCGCTGCACGGCGGTGAGCACCTTGAGTGCTTCGCCGCCGTTGCCGCTGGCGCTGCAGACCTTGGCCAATCCGATATAGGCGTCCGGCGTCTTGAGTATGGAGTGTTCGCCCACCTGGATGCTCTTGCGGAAGGCCTCGTCGGCAGTGGTGAGATCGCCGCGCTTCATCGCGAGCTGGCCCAGGTTTTTCTGTCGTTGTGGCGAGTTGGGCGAGAGCTTGAGCGCGTCTGCCAGCACGGCCTCGGCCGCTTCGTTGTCACCGAGGGCCTGCTGCGCGCGGGCCAACCAGTCGTAGGCTTCGAGATAGGTGCGCTGGGTTTGCACCACCTGCAGCAGGTGGTCGCGTGCGGCCGTGTAGTCGCCCTGCTCGTAGCAGACCCGGCCAAGCCCGGTGCGCGCCCAGGCGAGCTCGCGCAGCGTCAGCACCTGTTCGAACTGCTTGCGCGCGGCATCAAGATCACCGGCGTTCAGCAGCAGCTGGCCCTTGATGCGCTGCAGTTCGGCTGCGTTGGCCGTGTCGGTCTTCAGCTTGCTATCGCACAACGCAATGGCGCGCAGGAACTGCTTGTTGACGATGGCCTGGTCGATCTCGGCGAAGGCTTGCTTCTTGGCGGCGATGCGCTCCAGCCGGTTGAGCAGCAGCTCGGTGGTGATGGGTTTGATCAGGTAGGCATCGGGCTGGTACTCGACGGCGCCCATGATCCAGTCCGAGCTTTTCTCGGCGGTGATCATGATCCAGGTACAGGCCGGGCCGATCAGGTGGCGCAGCTTGGCTTCCTCCAGCACCTGCTGACCATTTTTGCCGCTACCCAGGTTGTAATCGCACAGCACGATATCGAACTTGTTCTCGGCCAGCAGGGCGATGGCTTCCTTGCCGCTGGACGACATCTCGATGTTCTTGGCGCCGCAATCGCGCAACATGTCGCGCAGCATGCTGCGCATACCCTGGAAATCGTCGACGACGAGGCACTGGTATGGGGCGAGGGGATTGGAGCTCATGCGGTCAGGTCGCCTGATGTGGATTCGGGAAAGATGCGCACGCGGAACGCGGCGTATCGATTCAGGGCAGGGTGAGCACGAAACAGCCACCGCCGAATGTGCCGCCGTTTTCCAGCCGCAGCGAGCCGATGTGCTCGCGGTTGCGATGCAGCCGCGCCACCTCGTGCGCGAAGTAAAGACCCAGCCCGGTGCTGCCGCTGAAGAAATCGACTCCGGTGAGGCCGGCGCGGCTGTCGAGCAGCATGGCGGGCGGATAGCCGCGTCCGTTGTCCTCCACCCTGAGTTCCAGAGCGCCGCCCAGCTCGCGGGCCGACAGCCGCACCGTGTCGCGCGTGTAGTTGGCCGCGTTGACGAGCGCATGGCCGATCACCCCGGCGATCAGGTCGACATCGAAATAGCCGGTGAGATCGGCTGACACGTCGATCTGCAGCGCCAGCTGGCGCGTGCTGAACAGCACGCGGTTCTGCACCGCCAGATCGGCGTACAGGTCGGCGATGAGGGTGGGAACCGGATCGAAGGGGTAGAGCGCGTTGCCCAGCTTGTACACGGTGAGCAGGTGCATCAGGTTGTCGTTGATGCGCTTGAGCTCGTACAGCATGTGCGCGTAGTCGGCACGGTCGGCGCCGCTGTGGGGCGGTAGTTCGGCGACCAGCTTTTCCACCATGCCGCCGAGCAGTCCCAGCGAGTTCTTCATGTCGTGCACCGACGACGCCAGGAACAGCGTGATGTCGGCTTGCGGTGTCGCTTCGGTCATCGTGTCTCCCCTGTAGTGCCTTGGGGGTTTGCCCTCACGCCATTGTGGGCGAAGCTGGCAGCAAACCAATGAATATCATGAAACTCGAATATATTGCGGCGGCGGCCGCCGGTAAACCACGGCATAGGGGCTAACACTGCAGCCAAGTGCACTGCAACAAGGTATCCTAGCCATACCTTCGCTCTTTGCCACATGCCATGCCGATTTCAGCCATCCAGGACATCATTGCCGATATCCGTAACGGGAAAATGGTCATCCTCGTCGACGAGGAGGATAGGGAGAACGAGGGCGACATCGTCATTGCCGCCGAATTCGTCACCCCCGAGGCGATCAACTTCATGGCCAAGCATGCGCGCGGCCTGATCTGCCTGACGCTGACTGCGGAGCGTTGCAAGCAGCTTAATCTGCCGCTGATGGTGAACCACAACGGTTCCAGCCACGGCACCAATTTCACCGTATCGATCGAGGCCGCCGAAGGCGTATCCACCGGCATCTCCGCCTACGATCGTGCGCTCACCGTGCAAAAGGCGGTGGCGTTCGACGCCAAGCCTGGCGATATCGTCTCCCCCGGCCATATCTTTCCGCTTCTGGCCCAGCCTGGCGGTGTGCTGGTGCGCGCGGGCCACACCGAAGCCGGTTGCGATCTGGCGCAACTGGCGGGGTTGCAGCCGGCGTCGGTGATCTGCGAAGTGATGAACGACGACGGCACCATGGCGCGGCTGCCCGAACTGCTGGCCTTCGCCGAGCAGCATGGCCTCAAGGTTGGCACCATTTCCGATCTGATCCACTATCGCAGCCAGCACGAATCGCTGATCGAATGCATGGGGCGGCGCACCGTCGACACCTTCGCCGGCGAATTCGAGCTTGCCGTGTTCCGCGACAAGATGAGCGACGCCACCCATCTCGCGCTGGTCAAGGGCCAGCCGCATCCCGACAGCGAAACGCTGGTGCGCGTGCACGAACCGTTGTCGGTCGTGGACTGGCTGGATCTGGGCACCTGCAACCACTCGTGGACCGTGCGGCAGACGCTGACCTCGATCGCCAATGCCGGCTGCGGCGTGATGGTGCTGCTGCATCGCCCCGAAGGCGGCGAGGAGCTGTTGGCGCGCGCGCTCCCCGAGCTCAGGCTGGAGGCCCCGCGCAAATGGGATTTGCGCACCTTCGGCATTGGCGCGCAGATGCTGCGCCACCTGGGCGTGGGCAAGATGCGGGTGCTCTCGCCGGAGCGCCGCATTCCGAGCATGGCCGGCTTCGGCCTCGAAATCACGGGTTTTGCTTCGCCACAGGACTGAGGCAAGCCCCGCTTCAATCGGGTCGGCCCCTGCCAGCCCGCCACTCCATGCAGGATTGAAAACATGAGCTTTACCCCCAATCGCGAGCAGACGCTGCCCGATCTTGACGGTACCGGCTTGCGGGTTGCCATCGTGACCTGCCGTTTCAACGAAGCCGTCTGCGGTGCGCTCAACGCCGCATGCAGCGGCGAGCTGCAACGGCTCGGCGTCACCGAGATCGCGCAATTCCAGGTGCCGGGTGCGCTGGAGGTGCCGCTGGCGCTGCAGGCGCTGGCCCAGACCGGTCGCTTTGACGCGCTGGTGGCGCTCGGTTGCATCATCCGCGGCGAAACCTACCATTTCGAGCTCGTTGCCAACGAATCGGGCGCCGGCGTGACGCGCGTCGGCCTCGACGCCGGCATTCCGATTGCCAATGCCATCCTCACCGTCGAAAACGATGAACAAGCGCTTGCCCGCCAGACCGACAAGGGCGTCGATGCCGCGCGCGTCGCCGTCGAGATGGCGCTCCTTCTGAAACAGATCCGCGCATAAGCGCAAGGCCATACCATGACCGAAGAACAACACATTCCCGTTCCCGCCGAACCCGCCAAGCCCAAGTCCGCCCGCCGCCGCGCGCGCGAGTTCGCAGTGCAGGGCATCTATCAATGGCAGCTGACGGGTGACACCGTCAACGGTATCGAGCGCTACCTGAAGGACAGCACCAGCGCGTTCGGCCGCGCCGACGAGGCCTTGTTCCGCACCATCCTGTACGGCGTGCTGAAGGAGCCGGCGGCGCTGCAATCGGCGCTGGAACCGCATATCGATCGGCCATTCGACGAGGTGAGCCCGGTGGAAGCAGCGGTACTGTTCGCCAGCGCCTTCGAGATTCTGCACACGCCGGAAACGCCGTATCCGGTGATCGTCAACGAAGCGATCGAACTGGCCAAGACTTTCGGCGGTACCGATGGTCACAAGTTCGTCAACGGCGTGCTCGACAAGCTGGCGGGCGAAGTACGCCCGGCCGAGCTGCAGGCGGTGCGTGCCAAGCGCCGCGGCTGACGCGTGAACGAATTCGAGCTGATTGCCCGCTACTTCCAGCGCCCGACCCCGCGCGCCTTGCTCGGGGTCGGCGACGATTGTGCCTTGCTGGCGCCGCGCCCCGGCATGGCGCTGGCGGTGTCAGTCGACATGCTGGTCGAAGGCCGGCATTTCTTTGCCGATGTCGACCCGGAGTCGCTGGGCCACAAGGCACTGGCGGTCAATCTGTCCGATCTGGCCGCCATGGGCGCGCAGCCTGCCTGGTGCACGCTGGCGCTGGCGTTGCCCCGCACCGACGAGGCCTGGCTTGGCGCATTCGCGCGCGGCTTCTACGCGCTGGCGGATGCGGCGGGCATCGAGCTCGTCGGCGGTGATACCACGCGTGGGCCGTTGACGATCTCGATCCAGGTGGCCGGCGAAGTGCCGATCGGCCAGCCGCTGTTGCGCAGCGGCGCTTGCGCTGGCGACGAGATATGGGTGTCGGGCGAGCTCGGTGCTGCCGCTGTCGCGGTGATGGCGCGCAACGGCGAGCTGGTGCTCAATCCAGAGACCTTGCGCCTATGCGGCGAGCGGCTGGACTGGCCAACGCCACGGCTGGCACTGGGGCGGCGCCTGCGTGGGCTTGCCAGCGCCGCGCTCGATCTCTCCGATGGCCTGGTGGGCGATCTGGGCCATATCTGCGCGCGTTCCGCTTGCGCGGCGGTGATAGCCTGGGAGCGGGTGCCGGTGCATCCGGCTCTGGCGGGCTTGCCCGAGGTCGTGCTCCGGCAGGCGGCGCTCGCGGGCGGCGACGACTACGAGCTGTGTTTCACCGCCCCTGTCGCGCACCATGCCCGAGTAGTAGCTCTGGCGCAGGAGCTGGGCTTGCAGCTGTCCTGCATAGGCCGTATCGAGGCGGGCGAGGGCGTGACCGTAGCAGGCGCCAATGGCGACGAAATCGCCTTGAGCCGCACCGGCTTCGATCATTTCGCATCATGACGCATCCTGCTTCCACACTGGTACGCCCGACCTGGCGTTTTCTCACCGCCCACCCCGCGCACTTCATTGCGCTGGGCTTCGGTAGCGGTCTCGCCCGGCATGCGCCGGGCACCTGGGGCACGCTGGTGGCGTTGCCGCTGTATGCCGCGCTGGCCTTGCTGCTGTCTCCCGTGCAGATTGCCTGGCTTTGCCTGCCCGCCTTTGCGCTGGGCTGGTGGGCGGCATCGCGCACGGGGCGCGCGCTGGGCGTGCACGACCATGGCGGCATCGTGGTCGATGAAATCGTGGCGATGTGGCTGGTGCTGTGCACGGCGCCGATGACGCCGGCTGGCTGGGCGCTGGCGTTTGCCGCATTCCGGCTGTTCGATATCGCCAAGCCCTGGCCAATCCGCTGGTTCGATCGCAAGGTCCACGGCGGCTTTGGCGTGATGCTCGACGACGTGATGGCTGCCGCCTACGCGATCGCCAGCTTATGGTTGCTGCTGCGCTGGTTGCCATTGTGACCTGAGCGCCTATTCATGAATGTTCCGGCCCGGCGCTGTCGCGCAAAGATCGTAAACAGGGTCTGAATGCGCAGCGGGGCGCCGAATACAAAACAGGGTGGCCATGGCCACCCTATTTTTGTTGGGGCTGATCCGCTTAGCGCAGTTGAGACTGCAGCGCGGAAAGCAGTTTCCCGCGGTTTTCCGCGTCGACTGCGGCGCCGTCCTTGCCGGCCACGGTGAGCAAGGTGCCGTTGACCTGCTGGGCGAGACGAATCTCGTATTCCGGCAGCGCCTTGTTCTTGGCTTCTTCCTTACTGCCAAAGCCCAGATCGGCCCAGAAGCCGGTCTTCTTTTCCGCTGCGATCTCCGCATCGGCGCGGCGTACGAAATAGACCCCCTTGCTGCGGTCGCGATCGTAGACCACGTAGCCGATGCGATCGAGCGCGAGGCCGACGCGACGCCAGGAACGATCGAAACTGTCGTCGATCGCGAGCGCCGTGTTGTTCTGGGTGAGTGCCGCACGGGCCTTGGCCGCCGCTGCGGGCTTGACCACGGCAGCCGCCTGCTCTTCGGTCATACCCAGACGCTGCAGCATCAGCGACAGCATTTCGGCTTCGAGTTCCGGGTCGGATGGGCGCGGCGTCCAGACGGTCTTGGTCTGCGCATCCGCCGCGCCGACCTGCGCCTCGGTCGAACCATCGCTAAACACTTCTTCCATGCCGCGATGCGAAATGTAGATTTCGGTGGTGCCCGGCTGCATGCCTTGCTCGATCCGGGTGCGGAACTTGTCGAGGAAGCCAGTGGTAATGAACTGGTCGGCGACCTTGCGCAGCAGCTTGGTCACCCAATCCTGCGGCAGGTTGGCGCGGTTTTCCAGCCAGTCGGTTTCCATGATGCCAATGCTGGGATTGTCGGTGGCCAGCAAAAAGCCCTGGTCCAGCCAGAATTCACGGATCTCCGGCCATACCTTGGCCGGATCACCCTGCACCACCAGCCAGCGCTGGCCACCGGCCTGCATCAATTGGGCCTTGGCGTTGTGTGCAGGCTGGGCAGCGGTGTCTTCGCTCGCCTTGGTCTGCGTGACAGGCGCGATGACCGCGGTCTTGCCCGGCAGCGTGTAGCCGCCGGTACTGGCCGGTGCGGTCAGGTCCGGTGGAATTTCCAGGCTGTTCTTGGCAATGTTGTCGCTGCCTGAGCGGTAGTCGACCTTGCGTTGCATCAGGAGGTCGTCCGAGCTGCAAGCAGCGAGAGCGGCGGTCAGCAGGACAAACAGCAGGCGGGGCTTCACGTTCATGGACTGGCTTCGCGTTAGGGGTTGCGGTTACAGCACACCGGCCATTTGCATGGCCTGGCGGACGACGCCATGGGCGTTCTCGGACAAACGGGTCAGCGGCAGGCGGATGCCGGAGCCGATACGGCCCATCTCCTCCAGCGCCCACTTCACCGGGATGGGGTTGGCTTCGACGAACAAGTGCTTGTGCAGGCCTTGCAGGCTGTTGTTGAGTTCACGGGCGCTGGCGACATCGCCCTTGAGTGCGGCCGCGCACATTTGCTGCATGCGGCCCGGTGCGACGTTGGTCGTGACCGAGATCACGCCATGGCCGCCGAGCAGCAGGAAGGCCAGCGCAGAGCCGTCATCGCCGCTGTACAGCAGGAAATCCTTGGGTGCGCGGCGCACCAGATCGGCTGCACGCTCCAGATTGCCGGTGGCATCCTTGATGCCGATGATGCCCGGCAGTGCCGCCAGACGCAGCACGGTGTCGTTGCTCATGTCGGTCACGGTGCGGCCCGGCACGTTGTACAGCAGCGTCGGCAGGCCACCTTGCTCGGCGATCGCCTTGTAGTGCTGGTACAGGCCTTCCTGGGTCGGCTTGTTGTAGTAGGGCACGACCGAGAGACCATAGTCGGCGCCGACGGCCTTGGACCGTTGCGACAGGTGGATCGCTTCGCGGGTGGAGTTGGCGCCGGTGCCGGCGATCACGGGCACGCGGCCGGCGGCCTGCTCGACGACCACGCGGACGATCTCGATGTGTTCCTCGACATCTACGGTCGGCGATTCGCCGGTGGTGCCGACCGCGACGAGGGCTTGCGTGCCTTCCTGGATATGCCAGTCGACCAGTTTGCGCAGACTGGCGAAATCGAGACTGCCGTCGTCAAACATGGGGGTGACAATTGCCACCAGGCTACCTGTCAGCATGGGCCGCTTACCTGTCGGATGGGGTTGAATTCGAAGAGGGGCATTCTAACCGAAGCGACGAGCGCCGGGAAACTTGGTGCCGTGTGGCATTGCCGACAGGCGCCGACGAGGCAGGACGATACACCCAGGCCCGGGCGCCGGGCGACATCACGCATCGTTCTGCGTGAAGCCGGTCTTGCGTTGCAGCCAGTGTCCCAGATCATCGAGCCAGGTGAAAACCACCGGCACCACGATCAGCGTCAAGAGCGTGGAGGTGATCACGCCGCCGATGATGGCGTGCGCCATCGGCGCGCGCTGCTCGGCGCCATCGCCGACGGCAAGCGCCAGCGGCAGCATGCCCATCACCATCGCGGCCGTCGTCATCAGGATGGGGCGCAAACGCTCGCGTCCAGCCTCGGCGATCGCGTCGCTGCGCTCGCGGCCCTCGCGGCGCAAATGATTGACGAAGTCGACCAGCAAGATGGCGTTCTTGGTGACGAGGCCCATCAGCATGATCACGCCGATGATGGAGAAGATGTTGAGCGTGCTGCGCATCAAGAGTAGCGCCAGCAGCACGCCGACCAGCGACAAGGGCAAGGACGTCATGATGGCGAGCGGCTGCAGGAAGTGGCCGAACTGCGAGGCGAGGATCATGTAAATGAAGATCACGCCGAGCGCGAGCGCCGCCACCGCGTAGCCGGCCGATTCGGCCATGTCCTTGGCGTCGCCCTCGGCGACGAAGCGGTAGCCCGGCGGCAGCTTGAAGCCCGCCTGCAGCTGGTCGATCTCGGTCTGGATTTCGCCGGTGGTACGGCCGGCGACGTTGGCGGTGATGTTCACTTCGCGAAAGAGGTTGCGCCGGCTGATCTGCACCGGTGTCGTCGATTCGGTGACGCGCGCCAGCTCGGCCAGCGGCACCATGTTCGGATTGCCGGACGCGTCGCTACTCGGGCTGGCCAGATACAGTGTGCCCAGCATGGCGTTGTCGCTGCGCGCGGCGCGATCGAGTCGCACGTTCACATCGTAATTCTCGCCATCGGGCGCCTGCCAGGTGCTGACGGCGTCGCCCGCGATCAGGGGGCGCAATGCGTCGCCGATCTGTTGGGGTGTCAGACCGAGGCTCGCTGCGCGCTCGCGATCGATGTCGACGTTGAACGCGGGCTGCGGCGCCTTCATGCTCGAATCGATATCGACGAGGCCGTGGATCTTGGCCAGATCGGCGGTAAAGCGCTGCGACAGTCGCGCCAGCTCGTCGAGGTTGGGCCCTTGCAAGGAGATGCGGATCGGCTTGCCTTCCGGGCCGCCGCCGCCAAAAGGCTCCAGCGAGATGATCTCGACGCCGGCCACGCGGTTGATCGCCGTGCGCATCAGCGGCAGCAGCTCGGCCTGGCCGCGCTCCCGCTCCTTCTTGGGCGTGAGAAACACCATCATGGTGCCGTTGTGCTTGCCCTGCGCCTGGCCGGTATTGAGGGTGACATAGGTGCCGCGCACCTCGGGAAACTCGCGCTTGAGCAGGGCCTCGATCTGGCGCGACTTGGCCGCGGTGTAGTCGAGGTTGGAGCCGACCGGGGTCGAGAACGACAGCGACAGCTTGGATAGATCGGCCTTGGGTACGAATTCGCTGCCGATGAAGCGTGCGAGCCCGAACGCGATGACGAGGCTGGCGATGGCAATGGCGATCACCGCGATGCGGTGCGCCAGGCTCCAGCGGATCAGCCGGCTGTAGCGCTCGGCGAGCCAGGTCATGCCGTCCTCCAGCTTGTCGAGCAACTTGCCGAGCGGGCGCTTGCCACCGTGCACGTGCGGGTCGGGCCACACCGACGACAGCATGGGGTCGAGCGTGAACGACACGAACATCGAGATCAGCACCGCCGCACACACGGTGATGCCGAACTGGTGGAAGAACTGCCCGATGATGCCGCCCATGAAGCCTACCGGCAGGAACACGGCGACGATGGTCGAGGTGGTGGCAAGTACGGCAAGACCGATTTCGGCGGTGCCCTCAAGCGCGGCGCGGGTGTGGTTCTTGCCCATGGCGGCGTGGCGCACGATGTTTTCGCGCACCACGATGGCATCGTCGATCAACAGGCCGATGCAGAGCGACAGCGCCATCATCGTCATCACGTTGATCGAAAAGCCCGAGACCGATAGCGCGAAGAAGGTGCCGATCAAGGCCACCGGCAGGGTTAGCCCGGTGATCATCGTTGAGCGCCAGGAGCCGAGGAACAGGAACACGATGGCGACGGTGAGCAATGCCCCCTCGATCAGCGTGGCACGCACGTCGGACAGCGAGGCGCGGATGCCCTCGGCGTTGTCGTACAGTGTGGTCAGCGTGACCCCGGTGGCGGCGAGCTCCTGGTTGAGTTCGGCGGCCACTTCCTGGACGTTGTCGCTGACCGCCACCGTGTTGGCCTTGCTGACCTTCATCAGGTCGAGCGTGATGGCGCGCTTGCCGTTCACCAGCGCCAGCGTTTCGTCCTCGGCCTGCCCATCCTCGACCGTGGCGACGCTATCCAGATAGATCGGCGCGCCGTTGCGCCAGGCCACCACGATGCGGCCGAAATCGGCCGGCGACTTCAGCCGGCCGCGGATCTGGATCACCCGCTCCTGGTTGGTGGTGGTGATGGTGCCGACCGGAATCTCGGTGTTCTGCGCGCGGATCGCGTCCATCACCTCGTTCACGCCGAGCTTGAGCGCGGCAAGCTCAGCCGGGTGCAGGCGGATGTTCACCTGGCGCGCCAGACCACCGATCAGCGCGGCCTGACCTATGCCCTGGATGGTCTCGAAGCGCTTCTTGATCACCTGCTCGGCCAGCGTCGTCATCTCGCGCGGCGTCATCGTGTCGCTCTGGATTGCCAGCGACACGATGGGGGCATCCTCGGGGCTGAAACGCGTGATGACCGGATCCTGGACTTCGTCACGAAAGCCCGGCGTGACGGCGGCGATCTTCTCGCGCACGTTCTGCACCGCGATCTCGGGGTCGACGCTGAGCTCGAATTCGGCAACGACCACCGACAGACCCTGGTAGCTGAACGAATACAGCGTCTTCAGCCCGCTGACGGTGTTCACCGCTTCCTCGATCTTGCGGGTGATGTCGCTTTCCACGATCTCGGGCGAGGCGCCGGGGTAGCTGGTCGCGACCACCACTACCGGAAACTTCACATCCGGGAACTCCTCGACCGGCAGGCGATTGATCGAGAACAGGCCCAGCACCAGCAACGACAACATCATCATCGTTGCGAAGACCGGATTCTGGATACTGATGCGGGTGAACCACATGGGATGGACCTGCGCGGGGTAGGGGGCTTACTGCTTGGGGCTGTCGGCTACGATGGTGACAGCGGTGCCGGGCGGCAGGCGGGCGTTGCTGGCAAGCACCTGCGCGCCGGCGGCGATGCCAGCGGCGATCTCGACCCGGTCGCGCTTGAGATCGCTCGCGCCCAGAGTCACATCGCGGCGGACCAGCTTGCCCTCTTCGATGGCGAGCACGTAGCGCGCTTTGCCATCGGCGTGGACCGCCTGCAGCGGCAGGCTGGGCACGGCACTGCGCGTGTCGAGCACCAGCAGGCCATCGGCGAACAGCCCGCTGCGCAAGGCGCCGTCCGGATTGGGCACGCGCAGGTAGAGGGGAATGGTTTTCGTGGCCTCATCCACCGTGGGATTGATGCGATTGATGCTGCCGGTGAATGCCTGCGTATAGCCCTGCACGTGGAAGTTCACTGTCTGACCCAGCTTGACCTCGGCAATTTGCGCCGAGGGCACGTTGGCGACGAGTTCCAGCTCGGAGAGGTCGACCACCGTGAATAGCGGGCTGTTGATGCCGACATGCTGGCCCGGTTCGATCTGGCGGCTGGCGACGGTGCCGGCAAACGGCGCGCGTACCGTCGCATTGGTGATGGCCTGCTCGGCAAGGCCGAGCTGCGCGAGCGCAGCGCGCTCATCCGCGGCAGCGGCCTGCAGCTCGCTTTGCGTATTGTCGAAGGCATTCTTGGAGATGAAGTTCTGCGCCAGCAGGTCGGCATTGCGGCGCGACAGCTTCTGCTGGTAAGCAAGTTGCTCGCGACTCTTGGCCAGTTGGGCGGCAGATACGGCGCGCTGGCGTTCCAGATCCGCGGTATCGAAGCGGGCCAGCACTTGACCCGTGCGTACCGCGTCGCCAGGGCGCACTTCCACCGCCGCGATGCGGCCATCCACCTGCGCGGTCAGCGTGGTTTGCTGCAGCGCAGCCAGGGTGCCGGTCAGGGGTAGCGCGCGTGCCAGATCGGCGCGGGTCACGCGCGCCACGTCCGCGGTGGCAAGCTCGACGGAGTTGTGCTTGGGTAGTGCCGATGGTTGCGGCGTTTTGCCGTCGGCGAGGCCCAGCCACGCGGCAACGCCCACGGCGAGGATGACGACGGTGATGAGGGCGATACGCGCTTTCATATGAGGGCTCTGCTGGTCGCTGCGCGGCCATTGTACGCAGCGGCTTGGCGTTTTTTGCGAGTGAATAATGCGAAATTGTTACGCAATACGGGTACTCGCCGGGGTTTGCGCTAGCGCAAACTTTGTAAGAAAGCAGGCTGGCATGCTGATGACGTGCCAGCCTGGGTTTGCAGTCCCTAACTGGCCGAAATCGGCTTTTTATCTTAATTGCCTTTTATTTCATCACGCTACCGCAATGCAGCATTATGCTATCTTGCCGCTGACATTGCAGCACCTGGGGGCAGGTGGAATAATCGGCCGAGGTTTACAGGCGTCTGTTTGCCCATTACAACGGCTACAGGGTTCACAAACCTACCCATTATTCAAAAGTCAGACAGGAGGCAACGATGAGTTTGCTGGGCGGTCTTCAAAAGCTGGGGCGGTCGCTACAACTGCCTATTGCGGCGCTCCCCGTGGCGGCGATCATGCTGCGCGTGGGGCAACCGGACATCATGAGTCCGGATACGTTCGGTCAAATCGGGGCCTTTGTTGCCGCGGGTGGCGATGCATTGTTCAGCAACCTCGCGTTGCTGTTCGCCATCGGTGTGGCAGTCGGCTGGGCCAAGGACAATGACGGCGCTGCGGCGCTGGCCGGCGCGGTCGGCTTTTTCGTGTTGACCAAGTGCATGGCCGTGATCGACAAGACGATCAATATGGGCGTGCTCGCCGGTATTCTCTCCGGCCTGCTTGCCGGTGCGCTCTACAACAAGTACCACAACATCAAGTTGCCAGACTGGGCGGCCTTCTTTGGTGGCAAACGCTTTGTGCCCATCATTACCGGTCTGTCCGCACTGGTTCTGGCACTGATCCTTGGTTATGTCTGGCCACCGATCCAGGCTGAAATCAAAGCTGCGGGCAACTGGATCGTCGCACAGGGCGCGTTGGGCGCAGGCGTGTTCGCCACGGTCAACCGTCTGTTGATTCCGACTGGGCTGCACCAAGTGATCAACAGCATCGCCTGGTTCGAGATCGGTGATTTCAGCTATCTGAAGGATGGCGTGCAAACGGTGGCGCATGGCGATCTGCATCGCTACTTCGCTGGCGACAAGAGCGCGGGCATGTTCATGACCGGCTTCTTCCCGGTGATGATGTTCGGCCTGCCTGGCGCCGCACTGGCGATGTACTTCGCCGCACCGGCCCATCGCCGCGCCGCGGTCGGTGGCGTGCTGTTCTCGGTGGCCTTTACCGCCTTCCTCACCGGCGTGACCGAACCGCTTGAATTCCTGTTCATGTTCCTCGCCCCGGTGCTGTACCTGATCCATGCACTGCTCACCGGTCTGTCGGCCTATATCCTGACCGCGCTCGATGCCCACCTGGGCTTCGGCTTCTCGGCAGGCGCGTTCGACATGTTCATCAACTGGGGTCAGCCGGCGTCGAGCAACCAGATCTACGTGGTCATCGTCGGCCTGGTCTGGTTCGTGATCTACTTCGCGCTGTTTTCGTTCTTCATCAAGGCATTCGATCTCAAGACCCCGGGTCGCGAGGAAGATACGCCGGACGCCGTCGGTGGCTCCCAGGTGTCGGACGATATCGACCAGCTGGCCCGCTCCTACGTCGGCGTGATCGGCGGTGCAGCCAACGTGGCGGCTATCGACGCTTGCATTACCCGCCTGCGTCTGACGCTGAACGATGCTGCCAAGGTGAACGAAGCCGAAGCCAAGCGCCTGGGGGCATCGGGCCTGATCAAGCTCAACAGCAAGAACGTGCAGATCATCGTCGGCCCCAAGGCTGAAATGATTGCCGGCGCCATGCGCCGCGCACTGACTGGCGGCGTGCCTGCCCCGGCCGTGATCGAATCGGCTCCGCTGGCTCCGGCGCAGAAGGCTGCCGTGGCCCAGACCGTGGCCGCCCCGGCCCCGCAAGCGGCTGGCGATCTGGTGCTGCTGGCACCGGTCAGTGGCGAAGTGGTGCCGCTGGATCAGGTGCCCGATGCTGCCTTTGCCAGCAAGGCGGTGGGTGATGGCATCGCCATCCGCCCGACCGGCAAGCTGGTGGTGGCCCCGGTGTCGGGGACACTGGTCAAGATCTTCAACAGCAACCACGCCTTCGCTCTCGTCGCCGACAATGGTGCGGAAATCATCGTTCACATCGGCATCGAGACCGTGAAGTTGGGTGGTCAGGGCTTCAAGCGCCTGGCCGAGCAGGGTGCGCGCGTCAATGCGGGCGACCCGGTGCTGGAGCTGGATCTGGACTACCTGTCCGCCCATGCCCAGTCGCTGATCAGCCCGGTGGTGGTGAGCAATGTCGACCAGTATGTCGGCGTCGCAAATCCGGCAAGCGGCCAGGTCCAGGCCGGCCACACCCCGCTCTACACGCTCAAGGGCAAGTAAAGCGGCCGGCTTGCCGGGGAGCCCCGGC
>NZ_JANBVF010000019.1 GCF_024437655.1 Chitinolyticbacter albus | reverse complement strand
GTCGCACCGGTCGGTGACCGAGACGCGCAGGTAGTCGATGCGGCGACCATAGCGGTCGATCAGCGCGGCGGGCGTGGGCGGGGTGGAGGCGAGGGCGTGCACGGCGAAAACGGTGAATCCGGGTCAGGCCGATGACGCAAGGGTATGCGCAGCAGCATACACGCGGCATCGGGTAAGGGCCTTAGGCTGAACCGGCCTTCAAACATGGATGCGAAGCAAAGGCCTGGCGCATGGCCGCGCCTCGCTGCGAGGATCACCCCGCTGCGCTCGGCGCGCCTTGCCAGCACCATCGCACTGGGTTTTGCTTGCGGCGCCTGCAACGGCTGGGTGTTTCACACTGAGCAACGCGCCACGTTCCTTGCTATGGGCCGCTCAATCCGGGCGATACCCGTATTCTTGATGAGGAAAGGGCCATGTTTGAAAAGACTTGCGACTACTGCGGCGCAACGATGCGGGTGATGGACACCCAGCAGGAAGGGCACAACGAGTATGAAGACTACTACTGTCCGGAATGCAACAAGCGGTTCAGGACCTATGCGTCCCTGCCGCCGACGGTGACTCTATTGACCGGGCGGACGGACAACAGAACCGATCAGTACCAGAACCCCACAGGCTGATGCCGCGCGTTGACCACGGGGCTATCACACGCGTGGCTCGGGCTCAGTTCTTTTCCAGCCGCAGCAGGTGGCCAAGCTTGCTGCGCTTGGTTTCCAGGTAGACACGGTTCTCATGATTGGCGGCAATCTCGTGCGCTTCGCGCCGGGCCATCGTGATGCCGGCGGCTTCCAGCGCGGCGAGCTTTCTCGGATTGTTGCTCATCAGCCGGACGGAGCGCACACCGAGGTCGCGCAGGATGGCCGCTGCGGCCTCGTAACTGCGCGCATCGATCGGCAGGCCTTGCGCGGCATTGGCTTCGACCGTGTCGAGCCCTTCGTCCTGCAGCGCGTAGGCGCGGATCTTGTGGGTGATGCCGATGCCGCGCCCCTCCTGGCCGCGCAGGTAGAGCAGCACACCGCGCCCTTCATGCTCGATCCGGGCGAGCGCCAGCTCCAGCTGCTCGCCGCAGTCGCAGCGCAAGGAGCCGAACACATCGCCGGTCAGGCATTCGGAATGCAGCCGCACCAGCACCGGGGTGTCACCCGAGACATCGCCCTTCACCAGCGCGACGTGTTCGACACCGTCGAGCCGCGCACGATAGACGTGCGAGACGAATTCGCCGTGCCGCGTCGGCAGCCGCGCGGTGGCGACCTTGTCAGCCAACAGCTCGCCATCGCGGGCGCAAAGCACGCCATGGCCAGCAGCAGCGAGGCGTTGATCGTCGGAGAGGGGAGCGGTCGGGTGGGACATGGTGAGCCTGAGGGTTACGCATTCACACATGGTTGCACGGAGTGGCTTATTCAAGCGGAACCGTTGAAATTCCGGCTCCGGATGGTCGGCTGCCCAGGCAGTGTACGCCGCTCTTTTATTTCTTTAAAGCCTAAAGAATTTAACTAACAGAAGAAAATGCTCAAATAATGCGGGGTGGGATAGGCAATCAGTGCCAGTTGGACGGGGAGACCTTGTCCGGCCAGCGCATCGGCCAACTGCCTCGCGGCCACGGTTTCGTCGGCGTTGTGCCGGATCAGCCGGCCGCTGACCTGGTAGCCAGGTTGCAGGTTGATTTCGTCGGGCAACAGACGAATGCGCCAGCGCCCGGCTCCCGCCTTGGGGCGCAAGGTCAGGGCCGATGCGGCTTCGGCCTTGCCGGCGGCGGCGCGCCGCTCGCAATGGAATAGGTCGATATTGTAGCCGGCGTAGGCACTGGTTTTCGCCTCGGGCCTGGCCGCAGGCGCGGCGGGGGCGGCGGGAACGACCGATTCCTCGCGATAGAAACTGGCGGTGGAACCCGCTTTGCGTTGCACTTCCTGGCTGGACGCGCCCACCGCCAGCGCCTGCAGCAGTTTCCAGCGGAACGGATCATCGGCCAGCGATTCGACCAGCACGCGCACCGCGTCCTCGCGGCGCGGATCCTTGTGATCGAGCGCCAGCACCGCCTGCACTTCCTTGTAGAGCTCCAGCGTCAGCCGCCGCTCGGATTCGGCGCGTTCCAGGTCCGCACGGGCCAGCTTGAGCGCATTATCGATCTCGGTCGTCTTGCGTTCCTGCTCCTTGGCCGCGCGATTGAGTTCGGCGATTTCCTGGTCCAGCGGCAGCGCGCGATAGGCCGCGTAAGCCGCGATGGCGAGCGAGATCAGGGAGATGGCCTTGGTGGAGAGATCCAGCCAGTGGCCGACCGGGCGGTCCCGCTCTTCGGCCATTGCTAGGCCCCTAGCAGCGTGCGCGCCCGTGTCAGCAACCGCTTGCGATCGGAAAGGCCGTTGAGGCCACCGTTGATGGCGCGGGTCACCGCTTCGACATCGTCGCGGTCGGCCAGCATGTTGATACGGCGCTTGTCCCAGTACCAGCCGGCGACGTCGACCGTGAGCGCATCGTCGCTGGCAACCAGCGCGGGGTTGGCCAGCACGTCGGTGCCAAAGCGGTTGGTGCGCGCATAGTCGCCGTAGTTGGCGCGGCCGGTCAGCTGGATCAGGCCGCGGCCCTTGTAGCGCACCCCGTCGCCCGGCTGGGTGTTGCCGAGGTCGCGCCGCCCTTCGTAGGCCGCGCCGCTGGCGAGTTCCTCGCGAAAGCGCAACTCGCCGCTCTCGTGGCCGATCTGGGACAGGAAATGCGCTTGGCGTAGCGGCGTATTGATGTCGTACGCCGTCATGGTGTCGGCGATGGGGCCGGCAAACGCCGTGACGACCGCATCGGCGGCATGCAGGTACAACAGGCCGCACAGCGCGTTATCGAGTGCCTTGGGCAGCGCCAGGCACAAGGCGCCCAGCGTGGCGTCGCGCGGCTTGAGCACGAGGTCGGCTTCGTCGACACCTAGCACCTTGCTGCGAAAGGTGCGCAGTGCCGCCATGGTCTTCTCGCCGATGATGCCGTCGCACTGCAGCGGCACGGTGAGCCCGATGCGGCTGACATTCAGGTTGACGAGGCGCTGCACGGTCTCGACATCGTCGCGCAGATTGCGGGCACGAAAGCCCACGGTGTCGCCCAGCAGTGCCAGGCCCCGCGTGGGTGGAGCGGGGATTTCCACGACGGTCGACGTGGCGGTGGGCCGGGCTGCCTCGGAGGTGGCGTCGGCCAGCGTGCCCTCGCGCCGCTCGAAATGCGGTGCGTCCTTGAAGCTTTGCCAATTGCCGCCCCAGCGATTGGCGGTGTCCAGGCTTTCCCAGAACGCGCCGAGTTGGCGTACCGCGTCGCTGTCCTGGACCAGGTTGAGCTTGCCGTCCGGCGTGGTTTCGAAGAAGTTGAGGTCGATGGCCAGCCGCTTGAGGTGCTGGCTGTTCATGGTCTTGCTGCGGCCGTTCTTGATGTGCAGCGCCTGTTGCTCAGGCGTGCGGTAGAGTTCGCCGCCGGTGAGCGTGAGGCCGAGCTCCGGCGCCTTGCGGATCAGCTCGGCCACGTGTTGTAGAAACACGGCCTGCTCGCGGTTGAGTCCCATCTTAGTGTCCTCCTTCGGTGTGGGGCCGGACGCCGGCTGCCATGCGTTGCGTCAGTTCTTCGAGTTGTTTCTGCTTGTTGCTGCTGCCACGGCTGGAGCCGTAGAAGTATTGGATGATGGTGGAAAGGCCCACGCCGAGCAGGAAGCCGACCACGGTGTTGATGATCTGCGCCGAGTCACGCGGGAGCTCCTTCGCGTTGAACAGGAAGGGCAGCAGGATGGCGAGCACGATGAAGACGAAGGTCAGCGCGGTAATCAGGTAGGCGTAGTAGTAGGTGAAGCGGCGCACCAGCGGGTCGTCGTTGTCGTCGCGCTTGCCGCCGGTGGCGCGGGCGTCCTGCACATCGGCGGTGCGCAACTTTTCCATTTCCAGCTCGTGCGCATCGATCTGCTGGCGCCAGGTGATCAGCTGCGCCTGGTTATCCAGTTCAAACTGTTTGAGCTGGAGCCACTGCTCGTCGGTGAGCTTGTCGTCGGCGGCGTCGGCGATGTCGATGCCGGTCTTTTCCTTGATCAGCTCGGTCACCTGCTCGGCGCCCTGATCGAGGGCGCCGCGAAAGATGCCGCTCAAGAGGTCGAGGCCGCGTTTGGCGAGCTGGGGCGCGATGGTGCTGAGCACGGCGCCGAGTATGGGTAGGGGCATGAGGGCTCTCCAGCATGACTGAGGCATGGTCATGCCACTGTTTGCACCCTAGTCCCTTTTGATAAAATTACGCTTCGCTTCCGATATTCGTTATTGGGGTCGGTTGTATATCGGATCCAACCACCGGGCATTGGGCTGGCCGGGCCCGTCTCCCAACGAAAACACCCCGCAATGCGGGGTGTTTTCGGGGGTACTGGGGCAATTAGGCCGGTAGCGTATAGCCTTCGATCTTGGCGCCCTGGACCAGGCCTTGCAGGTAGTCGTTCATCGCACGGCGCTGGGCCATTTCGACCAGGAACTGCGCCAGGCGATCCTTCACTTCGTCAAACGCCACCGCTTCGCCGGCCTTTTTCTTGCCGGCTTTGATGATGTGGAAACCGAACTGGGTTTCGACGAGCTCGGGGCTGATTTCGCCCTCGCCCAGCGCAAAGGCGGCGGCCTCGAATTCGGGCACCATCTGGCCGCGACCGAAGCTGCCAAGCTCGCCGCCTTGCGCCTTGGACGGGCAGGACGATTGCTCGCGCGCCACGGCGCTGAAGGTGAACGGCGCGGTCTTCACTTCGGCTAGCACGCGTTCGGCCTTGGCACGTACCAGCGATGCGCTGGTGGCGTCTTCCACCGAGAACAGGATGTGGGCGGCCTCAACTTCCTCGCCGCGCACGAAGCTTTGCGGATTGTTGGTGTAGTACTCGCGCGCATCGGCCTCGGTGGGCGGTGTTACCTTGATTTCCTGCTGCAGCAGCGTGTTGATGGCCTCGTCGCTGTCCTCTGCGGTGATGCCGTGCTTGCGCGCTTCCTGCGTCAAGAGCTCGCGCAGGATGAATTCCTGGGTCAGCGCATCGCGGGCGCCCGGCGCGTCTTGCGCTTGTTCGATGGCGGCGTTGAGTTCGGCTTCGTCGATCGCGACGCCATTGACGGTAATGGCCATGAGGGCTCCTGTGCTGGCATGAGAAGGCCGTCCACAAGGACGGCCGATGGGCAATTGTACCCGCTGGCAAGTTCAAGCACGACCCTGCGTGACCGGTGCGCCGCCATGCCACTGCCTGGGCGATACATCGGTCAGCGCATCGTGGCCCGAAGCTGAGACCGAACTAGCGCTGGTACATCACATCAGTGCGCAGCACGTATTTGGTGCCTTCGATGATGGTGGCGCCTTGATGGCGCAGCTGGTGGGGGAACACCAATGCCATGCCGGTGGCGGGCTGGACTGCATCCCAGCCGAACTCGGTGGCGCCACCTGTGTAGTTTGCATTCAGATAGATCAGCAGCGTGAGAAAGCTTTCCTCGTTATCACTGGCGCGATACGTGCCGTCGTAGTGCCACTTGAAATACTGCTCGGGCGTATAGCGGTAATAACGAAAGCGCTCGTTGAGCCGGCTGACCCGCCAGCCTTCCAGTTCGGGCGGCAGCGCGACCTGTACGCGCTCGAACAGGCTGGCTGCGAGCGGGGTGTCGTCGACGATCAGGCGATCATTATTGCGGACTTCGCTGGCCATCACCGGGCCCTGCGCCGTCTGCAACGGGGCGGCATCGTAGCCGCCCTGTTCGCTTCGGGCGATCTGGTCAGTGCATTCCTGCGCACTCAGCACATCGTGGATGGTGAATACCCCGGCGCCGTAGCGGGTGGTTTTGGGGAGGGCGGAGGAGGAGAAAGTCGACATCGGGTCGGTGTAAGCGAATGGGGTGGGTATCAAGGCGCAATGAACCTATGCGCTGCTTTCGTAGCTTCAAGCGACGCTAAGGATTGTGATGAAAACGGGCTACCTGCCTCCAAAACCTGCAGGCATAGATGGGCGCCATTGATGCCTTGCCGGTTTCGAACTCAAAATGCAGTGCTTTTCCTTCAAGTGACGTAATCGTCGCGATAGAACAAGGCAAGGCGCCCATCTGACGGCTCTGGTCGAGACCTTTGAAGTTGTCGAAGTTGAATTCGATGCCAAACCGGGGATCGAGTGAGGCAGCAGCACCAGCATGCTGGCAGGCGATTCTGCGTGTGGTAATCACCCACCAGCTTTGCTCGGAGAAGAACCCACTCGTAAGTGGTAGCTCACCAGGATCAAGTTCAAACATGGGCGGGATGCCTGGATGCAAGCCGGCAATCGTGGTGTGCAGCCAGGTATTGATATCCATGCTGCTTCGACGAATGCTAGCAACGGCGAGCCGATGAATTTCCTGATCGATGACGTTGCTCATTAAAGCCCAATGCTCTCAATCCGTTTCGAATGAATGCCTAAGGTGTACCTGCGTTTGGCAGGTTTTGTGCTGCTGTTTCCACGTTCGAGCAAACGGTTTCGTAGCCGCGCAAAGGCAAAGCGCGAATCTTCCGAGCAAGTTCGTTTGGCGCATCAGTGCCTTCCACTGCATTTGCGATCATGCCAATCGCATCGGAATAGCACTGGCCCGCGCCGAACTGCTCTGCGAAGGCGCCAATCCAGAAGAACAACGGCGCTGCAGCGGCGATCGCAGTAACACCGAGCCATTTGGCCCGGTGAGACGACGGCCACGCTGCGGCTAGAAACAGCGCTGCCAGCAAGACATAGGCGATGAGCAGTGCAGGAAACAGCAAGGACATCATCACCTACTTCCATCCAGAATCAGCGCGCCCCGGCCAGCTTGGCGTTCCAGAACGCCGTCGCCGCATCGAGCGCGGCCTTGGCGCTCTTGCGGCCGGTGACGGCCGATTCCACTTCCTCGCGCAGCTTGCGGTAGAGCGGTTCCGGATCGTCGATACCCAGGAGCGTCAGCGTACGCACGTTGGCAAGGTTACGCGCGCCGATGGCGCGGGCCTTTTCCACCGCGCCGGCGTTGGCGGGCAGCTGCTGGAAGAAGGGGTCGAGCGCGGCCTGGCGCACCGAAGGGTAGGTGCCGCCGGTGGCCTTGGAGAAGCCCAGCTGGTTGGCGTCGTTGGTCAGGAACTTGGCGAACTTGGCCACTTCCGGCAGCGCCTTGGGGTTCACGCCGCGCGGCACCGCGAAGTTGAACAGCCAGCCGCCCTTGACCACGCCGGTCGGGCCTTGCGGCGCCGGTAGCACGTCGGTCTTGCCATACACCGCCTTGCCTTCGTCCTTCACGCGGCCGAGCGCGGTCGGCGCGGTTTCCAGCATGGCGAGCTTGCCGGTGTTGTAGGCACCGATGGCAGCCTGGAAGTTGTCCTCTGCAAACAGCAGCCCCTTCTCGCGCGGCAGCGCGCCATCACGGTAGGCGGCGGCGTATTTTTCCAGCAGCGCCACGTGGCGCGGCGAGTTGAACACGGCCTGGCGGTTTTGCGTCAGCGGCAGGCCTTCGGCCAGGAAAATACGCACCGGCAGCCCGAGCTCGGGGGCGAAGCCGGCGACGCCCGTCTTCTCCTTGATCACGCGCGCGGCAGCAAGCTGCTCGTCCAGCGTCTTCAAGGGTTTCTTCGGGTCGAGCCCGGCCTTCTGGAACAGCTCGGTGTTCACGGCCAGCACCGATACGCCGTTGTACCAGGGGAAGGCGTAGGTTTTGCCGTCGAAGGTCACGTCGGCCAGCGCGCCCGGCATATAGCGATCGCGGTCGGCGCCGAGCAGGCTGTTGAGCGGCAGGATGTCGTGGCGCTGCGCCAGATCGTACGCCCATTCCACGTTGAGGTTGACGAGGGCGGGCGGCTGCGAGATGGCGATGGCGCCCAAGAGGCGAGCCTGGATCTTGTCCCAAGGGTGATCGACCCAGACGATGTCGACATTGGGATTGGCGCGCTCGTACTCTTGCTCCAGTTTCTGGAAATAGCCGTCGAATTTGGGTTTCAGGCTCATCGTCCAGAATTCGATGCGCGTTTTCTCGGCGTGGACGCAGGCGCTGGCGAGCAACGCGCAGGCCACCAGGATCGCACGGGTCGGTTTCATGCAACAACTCCAAGGGGATAGTGATAGCGCGGCTGATCGTGAGCGCCGGGGGCGAGGGGCGCTTGCTTGTTCTGTCAGCCTAGGGGTGCATTCTGCCATGGTGCCGGCCTCGTGTCACGGTCTGATTTTGCATAAGGCATTGATTATCCGCAAATATGCCGGCGTTGCATTGATGCCGGGCGAGGACCAAGCTTGCAGCAAGCATGTTGAAACCTGTTTGAAACGCGCTGCTTTCGCTCATTTCATGCCATTCGCGTAAGCGCATGGCCATCGCCGTCGAACACATGGCAGCGGCCGGCGGGAAATGCCAAGTGGACGGTGGCGCCGAGCTGGGCGTGGGCCGGCAGCTTCACGGTGATGAAGCCATCCACCCCGGCGATTTCAACGTAGCCGAGCAGCGTGTCGCCCAGGTGCTCGACCAGATCGACCCGCGCCGCGAGCGCGCCAGGATGCTCGGCGGCCACGAGCTCGATATGTTCGGGCCGGATGCCCAGCGTCACGCTGCTCGTTGCCTGTAGTGCGCGTGCGTCGCGCCGGGTGGCGATGGGGCTGAGTGCCAGCCGCACGGTGGCGCCGGCGTCGTCGTTGCCGATCAGCGTGGCTGGTATCAAATTCATCCGTGGAGAGCCGAGAAAGCCCGCGACGAACAGGTTGCGCGGCTCTTCATACAGCGCCAGCGGCGTGCCCAGCTGCTCGATGCGGCCAGCGTTGAACACGGCGATCCGATCGCCCAGCGTCATTGCTTCGACCTGGTCGTGGGTGACGTAGATCATCGTGGTGCCGAGCTCCTGGTGCAGCTTGGCCAGTTCCACCCGCATCTGCAGCCGCAGCGAGGCGTCGAGGTTGGACAGCGGCTCGTCGAACAAGAACACCTTGGGCTCGCGCACGATGGCGCGGCCGATCGCGACGCGCTGGCGTTGGCCACCCGACAGCGCCTTGGGCTTGCGATCGAGCAAATGGGTGATCTGCAGGATCTCGGCGGCGCGCCCGACGCGGCTGGCGATCTCGTCCTTGGGTGCCTTGGCGAGCTTGAGCGCGAAGCCCATGTTCTGCGCCACCGTCATGTGTGGGTAGAGCGCGTAGCTCTGGAACACCATGGCGATGCCGCGCTTGCTGGCGTGCATATCGTTGGCGGGCAGGTTGCCGATGCTGAGCTCGCCGCCGCTGATGTCCTCGAGCCCCGCGATCATGCGTAGCAGCGTGGACTTGCCGCAGCCGGAGGGGCCGACGAACACCATGAATTCGCCGTCGTCGATGTCGAGATCGAGGCCGGGGATAGTGTAGTGGTCGCGGGTGTAGGCTTTTTGGATGTTGCGTAGGTGGACGGCGGCCATGGTGGTGTGTTCCTCGGTATGTGTATCGAAAGGCGGTGTTATGCGCCTGCGGCGCGGCTGTTCAGGTGCCGGTTCCGCCCGGCGGACGGGTTCCTTTCTTTGCGTCGCCAAAGAAAGGAACCAAAGAAAGGCGTGCTCTGCATCGCGCGTCGCTAGGCGGCAAAGCCGCCAAGCTTTGGCGTGACCGCGCCTGCGGCCCTCCGGGCTGCCCTCAGTCGGTCGCGAGCCCGAGGTCTCGCTCCGCTCCTTCGGCGCTGCGAAACGGGGAGAGACCCCCCGCTGTTTGCCGGAAAAGGCTATTGCGTTGCATATCGCTGGGCGCGGCCATGATCCGAAGAGGTTTGGTGTAGTCATTTCACCGCCCCATCCAGCCCGCGCATGAAGTAGCGCTGGGCGAGCAGGAACAGGATCAGCACCGGCAGGATGGTGAGCCCGGTGCCGGCGGCGATGACGCGGGTTTTGGCGGCGAAGGTGCCGGAGAGGTAGAGCACGCCGACGGCGAGCGGGTATTGGTCGGGGCTTTGCAGCACCACGGCGGGCCAGATGTAGGCGTTCCAGGTGGCGACCAGCGTGAAGATCGCGAGCGCGGCGAGCGCAGGGCCGGCGAGCGGCAGAGCGACGCGCCAGAACAGCTGCCATTCGCTGGCGCCGTCAATGCGCGCGGCGTCGAAGATCTCGGCCGGGATCTCATCGAAGGCCTGCTTCAGCAGGAAAATGCCGAAGGCGTTGGCTAAGAGCGGCAGCACCACGCCGGTGTGCGTGTTGGTGAGCTTGAGCATCGTCAGCGTGATGAAGTTGACGATGATGTTGAGCTCGGACGGCAGGATCAGCGTGGCGAGCACGGCGAGGAACACCAGGCGCTGGCCGCGAAAACGCAGCACCGACAGCGCATAGCCGGCAAGGCTCGCCAGAACCAGCGTGCCGGCGACGGTGGCACCGCTGATCAGCACCGAATTCCAGAAGAAGCGGTCGAGCGGAATGGTCTGGCGCGCTTCGTCGATATGCTTGAGCGTCGGCGCTTCGGGCCACAGCTGTGGCGGGAAGGCATAGATGTTGCCGGCGTCGCCCAGCGCGGTGGAGAGCGTCCAGAGGAATGGGAAGGTGGTGAACAGCGCCACCAGCAGCAGCAGGCTGTAGCGCGGCGCCCAGGACAACAACAGTTTGCGGACGAGATGCATGTCAGCGGCCCTCGGTGCGGAAGAAGCGGAAGTTGATCCAGGCGAGCACGAAGCCGATCAGCGACACCACGGCGCTGGCGGCCAGTGCGCGCGAGAAATCGAAGGCGCGGAAACCCTGGTCGTAGGCGTAGAAGGCGAGGGTGTAGGTGCTGCCGATGGGGCCGCCGCCCGTCATCACCACCACTTCCTCGAAGGCTTTCATCGCCGCCAGCGTGGAGAGCAGCGTGCACAGCAGCAGCGTGGGCCGCAGCATCGGCACGGTGATGCGCCAGAAGCGCTGCCAACGATTGGCGCCGTCGAGCATGGCCGCCTCCTCCACTTCCTGCGGCAGCGCCTGCAGCCCGGCGATGTAGAGCACCATGTAGTAGCCCAGGCCACGCCAGAAGGTGACGAACATCACGGCAAAGAGCGCGATGCGCTCGTCGCTGAGCCAGCCGATCGGCGCATCGATCAGTCGCAGCCAGGCCAGCAGCTGGTTGAGCATGCCGTCCTCGTTGTACATCCAGCCCCACATGATCCCGACCACCGATACCGACGTGACCACGGGCACGAAGAAGGCGGTGCGAAACAGCTTCATCGCCGGCAGTTGCGCGTTCACCAGCACCGCCAGCGCCAGCGCGGCCAGCTGGATCAACGGCACCACCAGAAGGTAGAGCAGCGTGTTGACGACGCTGGTGATGAAGGTCGGGTCGTCCCACAGCGCCTGGAAGTTGGCGAGCCCGACCCAGCGCGAGGCGGTCAGGTCGAAAATGTTCACCTCGGTGAACGCGAGCAGCGCCCCGAGGCCCACTGGCCAGAAGGCGAACAGCAGTAGCACCACGAGGGCGGGGGCGAGGAACAGCCAGGCGCGTGCGTCGTCGCGCCAGCTGTGGTGTCGGCTTGGATAGTGTTTGAACGTGGGCATGGCGGTCTCGTGGCCGCCACCAGGCATTTGAAAGAAACCCGGCGGCGGCGGTTTGCTGCTTGGATGTGCTTTTCGCCTTACTTCTTCAGCTGCGCATTCCAGAACGCGACGGCGGCATCGAGCGCGGCCTTGGCATCCTTGCGCCCGGTGACGGCGGCCTCGGTTTCCTCACGCAAACGCTTGGTCAGCGGAGCCGGATCGTCGATGCCGAGGATGGCCAGCGTGCGCACGTTGGTGAGGTTCTTCGCGCCGATGGCCCGCGCCTGCTCCAGCGGGCCGGCATCGGCCGGCAATTGCTGGAAGTACGGATCGAGCGCGGCCTTGCGCGTCGAGGGGTAGGTGCCGCCGGTATCCTTGGAGAACGCCAGCTGGTTGGCATCGTTGGTGAGGAAGCGCGCGAACTTGCCGACTTCGGGCAAGAGCTTGGCGTCGACGCCGCGCGGCACCACGAAGTCCATCAGCCAGCCGCCCTTGACCACGCCGGTGGCGCCGGGTGGCACCGGGAGCATCACCGTCTGCGCGTAGATGTCCTTGGCGTCATCACGCACGCGGCCTATGGCGGGTGGCGTGGTCTCCAGCATCGCAAGGCGCCCGCCGTTGTAGGCGGCGATCGACACCTGGAAGTTGTCCTCGGCAAAGAGGTTGTCCTTGAGCAGCGCGCCGGCTTTGTAGGCGTTGGCGAACTCGCGCAGCAGCGCCACGTGGCGTGGTGAGTTGAACACCGCCTTGCCGTTTTCCAGCACCGGCAGGCCCTCGCCCAGGAAGATGCTCTCCACGCGACCGAGGCGCGGTGCGAGGCCGGCGACGCCGGCCTTCTGCCGGATCGTTTTCGCCACCTTGAGCTGGGCAGAGAGGTTGGCGATGGGCTGCTTGGGATCGAGCCCGGCCTTCTTGAAGAGGGCGCCGTTCACCGCCATCACGTCGGCCGAGTTGTACCAGGGGAAGGCATAGGTCTTGCCGCCCCAGGTCACGTCGGCCAGCGCGCCTGGCATGTAGACGCCACGGTCGGCGCCGAGCAGCGCATCGATCGGAACGATGGCACCGGTCTGGGCGTAGTCGTACGCCCACTGCACGTTGAGGTTGGCAAGGGCGGGCGGCTGGCCTGCGGCGACGGCGGCGGTGAACTTCGCGCGGATCACATCCCACGGCAGGTCGGTCCAGACGATATCGACGTTGGGGTTCTGCGCCTCGTAGGTCTTCTCGATGTTCTGGAAGTAGGCCTCGAAGCGCGGCTTCATGCTCATGGTCCAGAACTCGATGCGGGTCTTCTCCGCCTGGGCGGCACCGCTGGCGAACAACGCGCCGATCAAGAGCGCGATGGTGCTGTGTTTCATCTTCCTCTCCTCTAAGGGGCGCCGTCGTTGGCGCGCTTTTTCAATCTACGGTCGGGACGATGGCGGCCGGAACCGCTGGCGGCGCATGCGGGCCATGCTCCGGGTGCATGGCGCCAGAGCCTCGCGCGGCACCAAAGAAATGCCCCGCACGAGGCGGGGCCAAGGGATGGAAGACGTGCAGATGAAGCACCAGGGCCTGTTCCCGGTTGTTTCGCGGCCCCACGGGTTCGGGGCAGTCAGCGATGAACCGTTCCGAACGCCGTCGTGAAACAACCGGGAACAGGCCCTTGAGGTGCCCGATCATTAGCGCATGGCTGGGTGGCGTTTCACAGCGCTGGCGGTGCATTGCGGCAATGCGCGCCAAGCATGACGATGGCTTGTAGTGGCAGGCGGCGCCTTACCGGGAAAGGCGTGTGCGCAGTGTTTGCGCCGCGTGCGGCCGGCGGGGGCGAGCTTTGCCCAAATTGTTCATTCTGCGAAGCGAAGGCGGCGTCGATCAGGTCAAAGATGGCGCGGATACTGGCGATCCGCGCTTGGCGCATACCTCGCATGCGCGGGATGCATGTCGCGCCCCGTGCCCAATTGGCATAAAGCGTTTAATGTATTGCCTGGGATAAGACTACAAAAAAATCCGCCGATATGGCCCCGGAGGACGAACATGTTTGCCGCTCATTTCCAGCTCGACCTCAACCTGTTGCTCAGCCTGCAGGCGCTGCTCACGCAGGGCAGCGTGACGCGTGCCGCCGAAACGCTGGGCGTGACCCAGTCGGCGATGAGTCGCTCGCTCGGCCGCCTGCGCGAGGCGTTCGACGATCCGCTGTTCGTGCGCGCCGCCAACAAGCTCGCGCCCACGCCGCGCGCCGAGGCGCTGCGCGAGCCGCTCAACGTGATCCTGCGCCAGATCGACCAGCTGGTGGTGGCGCAGGATTTCGATCCGGCCACCGCGCGCGGCCATTTCCGCGTGGCCTGTGCCGGCAGCGCCGAATACGCGCTGCTGCCGGCGGTGCTCGGTACCGTGCTATTCGAGGCGCCGCAGCTGGAGCTCGATATCGTGCCATGGGAGGCGCACATCCTGGAGGCGATGTCGGACGATGGCCCCGACTTGGCGCTGGGCCTGGCGTTCGATGCGCCGGCCGATGTGTACCAGCGCGTGGTCTGCCGCGACCGGCTGATGTGCGCGCTGCGCGCTGATCACCCGGCACTGGCCGGCGGTGAGCTGACGCTGGAGCGTTACTGCGCCACGCCGCAACTGCAGTTGCGCCTGGGCCAGGAGCTGGCGCGCGTGGTCGACGACCGACTCGCGGCGCTGGGGCAGAGCCGGCGCGTGGGGCTGCAGTTGTCGCAATGCGCGGCGGCGTTTGATCTGTTGCTGGAAAGCGAGCTGATCCTGACCGCGCCCGAGCTGGTGCTGCGCGCCGCCACCGAGGGTCGACCGCGCATCCGGCTGGTGCCGCTGCCGTTTGATGTGCCGCAGCTGACGCTGTCGCTGTACTGGCATGCGCGGCGCCACCACGATCCGGCGCATATCTGGTTGCGCAACGCCTTCTGTGGCGGGCTCAAGGCCGAGTTCGACGCCCGACGCGACGCCTGGGCCGCACTCGAATCCTCACGCCTGGCCGACGTGCAGCCGATGCGGCCGCTGCGGGGCGAAGACTCCCCGCCGTGCGACGAGCCGCCGCGTTTCCCGCGCATCGGCAGTTTCTATCCGGCGTATCGCTGACATGAAAAGGGTTGTTCATCGTTTGAGCGAAGCGGCGGTCACGCTATTGCTGGCTGGCGGCTGTGCCGCCACCGCCCTTATCGCGCGCAGCGAAGGCGCCGGCATCGGTCTCGTATGGGTGCCAACAGGCGTGTCCGTCGCGCTGGCCTTGCTGGGCTGCGCGCTGGCGGGATCGGGTTTGCGGCGCTGGAGGCAGGCGTGGCGCGAACGCGTGCCGCATTGCGCGCGTTGCGGTGCCCGCACCGAGTTTTGCCCCAAAAATTGCTACACGCGTTACTACCGTTGTCCTGTTTGCGACGCAGGCCGTTGATCATGCCAGCGTTCGCCAACCAGGCGAGCTGACTAGACTGACGCCATCGGTTTTGCAGCGGCATTCTTCATGGTCGAACGGCAAGACTTCTTTCTCGGGCGCCAACCCATCCTCGATCGCGGACACCATCTGGTCGCCTACGAGCTGCTGTTCCGCGACGGTGTGGCCAATTGCGCCGAGGTGGGCGATGGCCTGGCCGCCAGCGCCAGCGTGATCAGCCACGCCTTCACCGATCTGGGGCTGGAAGGATTGCTGGAGGATAAGCTCGCCTTTATCAACGTCAGCGCCGAATTGCTGTATTCGGACGTGGTTGAGCTCTTGCCTTCCCGGCGCGTGGTGCTGGAGCTCTTGGAAACGATACCGCTCAGCGAGGCGCTGTATGCCCGCTGCCGCCAGCTCAAGGCCGCTGGCTATCGGCTGGCGCTGGACGACATGGTCGCTGTATCGCCGCTGCACGAACCGCTGCTGCCGCTGATCGATATCATCAAGGTCGATCTGCTCGGCGTGCCGCAGGAGCGGCTGCCCTCGCTGGTGCAGCAGCTGCGTGCTCATCCGGTGCAATTGCTGGCGGAGAAGGTGAGCGATCCGCAGTTGCAGCAGTGCTGCCATGAGCTCGGCTTCGATCTGTTCCAGGGCTACCACTACGCTCGCCCGACGGTGCTGTCCGGACGCAGGTTGCAGCCGATGGAGGCGCAGCTGTTGCAGCTGTTGGCGCTGATCGGCAGCGATTCCGATGTCGACGAGATCGAGGCCGCGCTCAAGCGGGCACCCGATCTAGCCGTCGGATTGCTGCGTCTGGTGAACTCGGTGGCGAGCGGCCTGCCGGTACGCATACACAGCGTGCGCCACGCCGTCACCATGCTCGGGCTGCGCCAACTCTATCGCTGGCTGCAGATACTGCTTTACGCCCGGCAGGCCGGCCAGGGCCAGGGCGATCTGTTGCTCTATACCGCCGCCACACGCGGCCGCTTCATGGAGCAGCTGGCGCAGGCGCTGGCGCCAGGAGATCGGCGGCAGGCCGACAAGGCCTTTCTCGTTGGCATGCTGTCACTGCTCGACGTGCTGTTCGGCCGGCCGCTGGCCGAACTGCTGGCCGAGCTCAACCTGGCGGCCGATGCGCAACAAGCATTGTTGCTGGGGACGGGCGAGCTGGGGTCCTGGCTGGCGTTGATGCGTGCGGTCGAGGGCGAGGACCTGGCGGAAGTCGCTGACTGGCTGGCGGACAACGCCGTGCTCAGCCTCGATACGCTCAATCATATGCACGTTGAAGCGCTGCACTGGTCGACCTCGATCGGCCGCGACAGCAAACTGCACTGATCAGGCGGCGAGCCGGCGGCGGAACACCCAGGTGTCGGCGTTGCCGGCAGCGGGCACGTAGCGATAGCCGTCCAGGTCGAAATCCTTCAGCGCATCCGCCTCGGTGATGCCGTGCTGCGCGGCGTAGCGCACCATCAGCCCGCGCGCGCGCTTGGCGTAGAAGCTGATGATCTTGTAGCGATCGCCCTTCCAATCCTCGAACACCGGCGTGACCAGCCGGTGCTTCACGCGCCGCGCACCGACCGACTTGAAGTACTCGTCGCTGGCAAGGTTGACCACAACCTTGGTTGCCTGCTCGTTCACCGCCTTGGCGAGCGTATCGCCCCAGAACGCATACAGATCCTTGCCGTGCCCGCCCACGAGCCGGGTGCCCATTTCCAGCCGGTAGGGCTGGATCAGGTCGAACGGCTGCAGCAGGCCATAAAGTCCGGACAGGATGCGCAGATGGCGCTCCAGGTACTGGTGTTGAGTGACGTTCAGGCTGTGCGCATCCAGGCCTTCGTAGACGTCACCATTGAAGGCGAACACCGCGGCGCGGGCGTTGTCCGGCGTGAACGGAGGCTGCCAGGCGTGGTAGCGACCGGCGTTGAGCACGGCGAGCTCATCCGAGATGCCCATCAGCGCGGAGAGCTCGGCCGGCGCCAGCGGCTTGAGCAGCTTGATCAGCGCCTGCGATTGCTTCAGGTATTGCGGCTGGGTGTGGTGGCTGGTTGGCAGGGGAGAGGCGTAATCCAGCGATTTGGCCGGGGAAATCAACATCAACATCGGATTGGGCTTTCTAGGTAAGGCGGGACTGGCTGCGATGATGGGTGATCGGGCCGGTTCCGGTCAAAGGTAGGGTGTCACCTTGCGCTCGAAGAGCGCGATCAGTTCGGCCTGCAGGTAGCCGTAGTCGTCCGGGATATCGAGACAGACCACCTTCTTGCCGTTCAGATGCGCGCGAAAGCGCTGAGACAACAACGTGCGTTGCTTGCGCTCCATCACGAATACGATGGTGGCCCAGGCCAGTTGCTCGGGCGCTAGCTGCACGTCGGCATCATGGCCGAGCCCGGCCGAATCGCTCTCGACGCCGGGTCGTTGCGCGAACACATGCTCGGCGGTCGGACTGCGCCGGCGGTTGTGCGTACAGACAAACAGCGCATGAATCACCGGCTCAGTTCCGTAGCAGCAGATAGAGCACCGTGGCGGCCAGCGTGACGCCCAGCAGCACCAGCGCCCGGTACTGCCGGCGCAGCCGCAGCGTGAGCTGCGCGTTCTGCTGCGCCAGCGCCTCGATCAGCCGCGCGCTTTCCTCCTGGCGCGTGGAGAGCTCGATCAGCACGCGGCGGTTGTCCTCGACCAGCGTTTCCAGCGTGGCGATCCGCTCCTCGGTGGAGCCGCTGGGATTGATCTCGATTTCAGCCGGCGGCGGCGGTGGCGTTTGCGCGCGGCGGAACAGCTTGCGGCTTGCCTCCAGGATGCGCGGCGCGCTCTCGATCAGTACCGCCCAGGGGATGGCGGCGAGCCAGACGGGCGCGGGCATCAGGTTTCCACGCCCGCATCGCGCAGCAGCGCGGCGAGCTCCATCGCCGTCTTCACGTGCATCTTTTCCAGGATGCGCGCACGGTGCACTTCGACCGTCTTCATCGAGATCGAGAGATCGTCGGCGATCTGCTTGTTGAGCCGGCCGGTGAGGATCAGCTTCATCACCTCGCGCTCGCGTGGCGTCAGCGCGGAGAGTCGCCCCTCCACCTGGGATTTGGCGTGCCACTCGTCGCGGTGCGTCGCGTCGGCTGAGAGGGATTTTTCGACCAGGTCGACGATGTCGTTGTCGTTGAACGGCTTCTCGACGAAGTCGGTGGCGCCGCCCTTGAGCGCGGACACCGCCATCGGCACGTCGCCATGGCCGGTGAGAAAGATCACCGGCGGGGTGTACGTGTATTCCTTGAGCTTTTCAAACAGCTCCAGCCCGCCCATGCCGGGCATGCGCACGTCGAGGATCAGGCAGCCAAAGCGGTCCGGGCTGTAGTCGGCCAAGAGCGCCTCGGCGCTGGCGAAAGCCTGCGCCTCGTGGTTGCGGGTGGAGAACAGCCACACCAGCGCATCGCGCAGCGCGTCGTCGTCATCAACGACGGCAATCCGTCGGTTAAGGCTCATGAGCTTCGGTCTCCTCGGCGAAGGGTACGGTGAAGATGAAGCGGCAGCCACCACCCGGGTTGGCCTCGGCCCACAGCCGCCCGTGATGGTGCTCGATGATGGAGCGGCAGATATTGAGCCCCATCCCCATGCCGCTGTCCTTGGTGGTGAAGAACGGCTTGAACAATTGTTCCAGCTGTTCCGGCGCGATGCCAGTGCCGCGATCGCCAATGGCGACGCGCAGATTGCCATCGTTGCGCGCGAGCGTGATCGCCAGCTGGCGCTGCTCGGTGGGCGTTGCATCCATTGCCTCGAGCGCGTTCTTGATCAGGTTGAAGATCACCTGCTCCAACATCACCGCGTCGGCATAGAGCGGCGGCAATTCGCCGGCCTGCGCGATGGAGACATCGACGCCGCGACGCACGATCTCGTGGCCTAACAGGCCGAGCACCGTGTCGAGCAGCGTGCCGATGTCGCAACGCTTGCGGTGCGGCGCGCGGCGCTGCACGAATTCGCGAATGCCGCGGATGATCTGGCCGGCGCGCTTGGCCTGCTCGCCCATCTTATCGATGGCCTGGTCGAGCTGGGTGAGGTTGGGCGTGGGCGCGGCGAGAATATTGCGACAGCCAGAGGCGTAGCTGGCGATGGCACCGAGGGGCTGGTTCAGTTCGTGTGCGAGGCTCGACGCCATCTCGCCCATGCTGATCAGCCGCGCCGTCTGCTGCAGCGCTTCGTTCTGCCGCCGCTCGCGCTCGGTGGCGCCCTTGAGCGCGGTGATGTCGGTGGCGATTTCCAGCCATACCGCCGTGCCATCGACCCACACACTCTGCCGACCCTTGATCTGATACCAATGCTGGCGAAAGCCGTCGTACCACTCGGCATCGACCGGGGGCTCGGCGCGGCGCGGCACGAAAGGCACCACGCAGCAACGGCCGCGCCAGTCCGGCAGGCCGAAGGAGCGGTCGAACTGCTGGTTGCTCATCAACAGCTCGCCGCTTTGTGCATCCGATACCGCCACTGCGGCGTCGAGCCCGTTCATCACGGTGACGAAGCGCTCGTGCGACGCCTGCAGCGCCTCGCGCTCGCGTCTAAGCTCGGTCACGTCGTACATCGAGCCCATCCAGCCGATATGCTGACCATTGCCGTCGATCAGCTTGGACGCGTAGACGTGCACGTCGAAGCGCTCGCCGTTGCGGCGCATGAAGCGGGTGGAGAAACCGTTGCGATCGAGCCGGCCGGCGAGGATGGCATCGAACACCGCTTCGCAGCGCTCCAGCTCCTCCGGTGGCCAATAGGGCATCGGCGGGTGCTGGCCGATCAGCTCCTCGGCGCTGTAACCGATCATTTCGCAGAAGGCGCGGTTCACGTAGAGCACGCGTCCGTGCTTGTCCATGGCCCGAAGGCCGGTGACCAGCGAATCCTCCATCGCGGTGCGCAGCGCCGTTTCCGAACGCAGCCGCGCCTCGGCCTCCTCGCGCACCCGCATCATGCGGCCCAATGCCCAGGTCGAGGCCAGCATCGCCAGCGCCAGCGCGAATACGATCCACGGCAGCGTCTCGGTCACCGGGTTGGTGGGGGTCTGGTAGACCTCGGCCTTCAGCGTCAGGCCGACCGGGGGTTCATTGAGTGCGATATGGCCGATCACGCCGGCCGGGTCGAGCTGGCGCTGGAACTTGGAGGCAAGCGGCGTGTTGTCGGCGCTGTACAGCGTGATCTGGTAACGCTGCGCGATCCACCAGGGCACCTGCTGCTGCAGCAGCCTATCGAGCGCCAGCACCATGATCAGCAGGCGGCGGCGATCCGGGGTCTGCACTGCATAGATGATGCGCGGCTGCCCGTGCGACACCCACACTTCCCCCCAGCCGGGCTCGCCGCGATAAGGCAGTGCCCACGAGGCTTGCGTCGCGTGCCATTCGATATGGCCGGCGCGATCCTGCACTGACAGTCCGACGATTTCGGGGCTGGTCTGCAGCAAGGACAACACCCGCGCCTGGAAGATGGGCGAGCGGTAGTCCGAGCCGGACAGCGTGGCGGCGAGCCCATGCACCGCATCGCGATCGATCGCCACCTGCTGCTCGATCGCCTGCTTCTGCCACAGCAGATCCTGCTCCAGCAGCGAGGCGCGCTGCTCCGCCGCCTCGCCGCGTGTCAGCAGCAGGTATCCGGCAAAGGCGAGCGTAACAAGCGCGGCCAGAAGGCCAGGCACCAAGGCAAGCCAACGATGCGAACGCGGTGGGGTCAAGGCCGATCCGTGGCGGGGCAGATCGGCCGATTAGCGCAGAGCTCGCCCGTGCTCGTCAACCGGGATTAACCGCATTCGCCAGCGGCTTGCCGGCTGCGTAGTCCGCGACGTTCTGCATCACGGTGCAGGCGATGTTGGATAGCGCCTCGTCGGTGAGAAAGCCCTGGTGCGAGGTGATGACCACGTTGGGGAAGGTGGTCAGCCGGGCGAGCACGTCGTCCTGCACCGCCGAGCCGGAGAGATCCTCGAAAAAGACCCCTTCCTCGTACTCGTAGACATCGAGCCCCACGCCGCCGAGCTGGCCGCTTTTCAGCGCGTCGAGCAGCGCGGCGCTGTCGATCAGGCCGCCGCGGCTGGTGTTGATGATGACGGCACCCGGCTTCATTGTCGCGAGCGAGGCGGCATTGATCATGTGCCGCGTCTCCGGGAACAGCGGTGCGTGCAGGCTGATCACGTCGGCGCTGGAGAAGAGATCAGGCAGTGTGACGAAGCGGCAGCCCAGGTTGGCGGCATCGGCCGGATCGGGCGAGCGATCGTACGCGATCAGGCTCATACCAAAGCCCTGCGCGATGCGCATCGCAGCGCGGCCGATCTTGCCGGCGCCGACCACGCCGAAGGTGCGGCCATTGAGGTTGAAGCCGACGAGGCCGTCCAGCGAGAAATTGGCATCGCGCACTCGGTTGAACGCGCGATGCGTCTTACGAGTGAGCGTGAGCAGCAGCGCGAACACGTGTTCGGCCACCGCTTCGGGCGAGTAGGCCGGCACGCGGGTGACGACGACACCAAGCCGTGCGGCGGCGGCGATGTCGACGCCGTTGTAGCCGGCGCAGCGCAGCGCCACGTGCTGGACGCCCAGACGCTTGAGTTCAATCAGCGTCGCTTCGTCGATGCGATCGTTGACGAAGGGGCAGACCACGTCGAAGCCGGCCGCGAGCGGCACCGTGCTGCGGTTGAGCCGGTCTTCGAAAAACTCCAGCGCGTAGCCTGCGGTGTTGGCGGCGGCCAGTGCCGCGCGGTCGTAACGCTTGCTGTCGAATACGGCAATACGCATGGCGGGATCCAGTGTCGAACGGATTTCACCAGCCTGGCCGGCCGCGGGCGTCGCGTTGTCTGCAAACGCTGTGGGCGGCATGGCTGGCGCTCTGCATGGCGCGCGAGCGCGCAGCGGTTATTCCCAGGAGAAATTGGTGTGGTTGGCGGTGAGGTCGCGACCATTCCAGTGGTGGCCGTTCAGCTGCTTGCAGACGGCCGCTACGGCGATGTCGCCCAGATCGAGCTTGACCAGTGCGCCGGTGCGCTCGGGGCCGTCGCTCACCTTGATCTCCTCGACCCCGGGCACGCCGAGTTCATCGAGCAGGGTGCGTACGTCGTCTTCGCTGGTACCGGGCGGCAGGTTGCCGATCATCATCTGCATGGCGATTCTCCTGGTTGGATGGCAATCAAGTGTAGGCTACTTGCTCAATGCTGCACCGGCGTGTGCGACTGCTGTCGCAATGCGTCGAGCCGTTGTTCGGATCCGAGATAGCCGGGGGCGATCGCCTCGAGTGCCGCGGGTTGCCAGCCCAGTTCCGGCGCGAAGCCGGCGGCGTGGACGTTGTCGACCTTCATCGAATCGAGGTTGTCGTGACTGAGCGGCGGATTGGGCAACAGTTGCATCGCGCTGGCCTGCAGCCGGGCGGCCCAGTCGGGCAGGCCTATCACCGGGCGGGGGTGGCCGGCGAGCCGGCCGGCATAGCGCACCAGCTCGGCCAGCGTGTAGACCCGGGGTCCGACCAGGTGCAGCGTGTGCCCGGCGAGCTGTGGCTGTTCCACGCCAGCGACGAAAGCGCGTGCCACATCGCCCACCCAGATCGGTTGGAAGCGGGCGGTACTGCCGGCCAGCGGCAGCAACGGTACCGTACGCAGCAGGCGCGCGAATAGGCTGAGGAAGCTGTCGCCCTGGCCAAACACCACCGAGGGGCGGTAGATGGTCCAGGCGAGGCTGCTGGCGCGCACGATGGCCTCGGCTTCGCCCTTGCTGCGCTGGTACATCGAAGGCCCGTTCACGTCGGCGCCGAGCGCGCTCATGTGCAGGTAGCGCGACACGCCCCCCGCGGCACAGGCGTTGACGATGCGCTCGGTCAACCGCACGTGCGCGCGATCGAAATCGGCGGCCTTGCCTTGCAGGATGCCGACCAGGTTGATCACCGCGTCGTGGCGTGGCAGCAGCTCGGCCAGCTGGCCGGCGTCGTGGACATTGGCCTCGATCAGCGCGAGGCCGGGCAACTCCAGCAGCGCATCGCGATGCGCTTCGCGGTTGCGGGTGGCCACGGTGACGGTATGGCCGTGCTCGACCAGCTGGGCGGCCAGGTGGCGACCGATGAAGCCGCTGCCGCCGATCAGTAGTACGTTGCGTGCACTGCTCATGACATCCTCCTGGCTGCGCGCACTATGGCGATCCGGATCGGGCTGGGCGCTGTCCTGCTTCAGGGTGCGTCGACGACGCCGCCCCGTGGCGGAATCGCGGCGAGCCGGTCGCGCAGCACGGGGGACTTGGGGAAGGCATAGCGGTAGACGTGGGCATTGGCCAGCACCTTCTTCACGTAGTCGCGCGTTTCGTCGAACGGGATCGTTTCAATATAGATCGCCGCATCGATCGCCTGTTCGCCCTGCCATGCGCGAGCCCGGCTTGGCCCCGCGTTGTAGCCGGCGGTGGCGAGCACCGGGTGGCTTTCCAGCCGTTGCTGAATATAGGCGAGGTAGAAGATGCCCATCTGCAGATTGGATTCGGCGTGATGTACCGCGCTCGGATCGTAGTTCTTGTCGCCCATCTTGGCGGCGACCCACTTGGCGGTGGCGGGCATCAGCTGCATCAGGCCGCCGGCGCCGACGCGCGAGCGCGCATTGGCGACAAAGCGGCTCTCCTGGCGGATCAGGCCGAACACCCAGGCCGGGTCGAGTCCATTGAGCAGCGCCTGGCGCTCGACCTCCTCGCGGTACGGCACCGGATAGCGCAGCGCGATGTCGGCCATGGCGCGGCCACGCTCGGCGGCGTAGATCGAGCGGTCGAGCTGGCCGATGCGCTCACCGAGCACGGCGGCGGCGATCAGCTCGGGATCGGTCAGGCCCCGCAGCGCCCAGTTCCATTCGCGCACCGCCTCGCTGCGCCAGCCGCCATCGAACAGCGCGATGGCGCGCGCGATGCCGGGGCGTGCCTTCACCCGCGCGATCTCGGTCTCGGTCGGGCGGTACGGCAGGTTGGTGGCGGACGCGATCGGGGTGGACAGATCGGCCATCGCCAGCTGGGCGTAGTACTCGTCGTGGCCAGCCAGCGCAGCCAGCAGCGCATCGGCTTCCGGCTTGCGATTTCTGGCTTTCAGCGCCTGCGCCTTCCAGTAGCGCCAGGTGGGCTCGTTCGCTTCGTCGGCGGGTAGTGTCTCGATGCGGGCAAGAACCGCGTCGACATCCTTCACCCGCAGCGCGGCGCGGATGGCCCAGCCACGGCCGGACGCAGTTTGCGCGGTGCCGCCCAACGCGAACCAGGCGCTGGCCTGCGGATGGCGCGACTTGGCCGCGGCGTCGGCCAGCTGCAGCCAGCCGTAGCGCACATCATCGCGCGGCCACCCCTCAGTGCGGTTTTCCAGCCAGGCGGCCGTGGCATCGGGGTTGCTGCGCGCCAGCCGGCCGAGCGCATAGAGCGCGGCTTCGCGGCCGCCGCGGCGCGCGGTGTTGTAGCTCCCTAGTGCCTTCATCGCGTCGCGCCCGGCCAGCGCCAGCGATTTGGCCTGCAGCTCGGGCGGGTTGCCGACGCGTGCGGCGATCTGGCGGGCGAAATCGGTGTTGTTGCGGGCCAGCGCCTCGCGCACGCGCGCCCAGACGTCGTCCTCGGTCAGCTGGCCTTCGGCCAGCAGCCTATCAAAGATAGTCCCGCAGCTCTGCGGCTGCGCGCGGCCCTGCAGGTAGAGCGACTTGAGCTTGAGCGCGGCCTCGCGCTTGCCGCGCGCCAGCTGGGCCTGGGCGGCGTAGCAGTCGAGCTCGGTGGTCGGCGCATCGAGTTTGGGGTATTCGGCCAGCAGCGTATCCCAGTCGCCGCGATTACCGATCTCGTCCAGCCACTCGGTACGCAACTTGTCGGCCAGCGGCGTGCCGTCGTGGCGGGCGAAGAAGGCGCGCACCGCGTCGTTCGGCACGGTCTGGATCTGCGCGCTCAACCAGTAATAGTGCGGATACATCGCCAGCACGTCGCCCGTGTTGGCATCGGTCATTGCGGCCAGCCGATCGAGGTCGCGCCGTTTCGCCGCGTCGCGCACGGCGTCCAGGTCGACCGCGGCATGAGTGGCAAGGCTGAACAGCAACAGGGCGAGGGCGGGCAATTTCATGCGGGGCGGTACCGGGCGAGGAGGCGAATGACAAAGGAAGAGTTCCGCAAAGCGGCGAGGTTCCTCGAGCGCCATTCTACTGGAAACAGGCATAAGGCTGACGCGCCGCGTCATGGCCGGTTGGCAGGCTGTGGCATTTGCCGCGCGCCATTGGCGGCGTTCGGGCAAAAACTAGTAGAATCAACCGGTTTACAGGCACAGACCGCGCAATGCGGTGATCGACAAGAACATGCTGACCTTCCAGGACATTCTGCTCACGCTGCAAAACTACTGGGGCCGCCAGGGTTGCGCGCTCCTGCAGCCCTACGACATGGAAATGGGCGCGGGCACCAGCCACACCGCCACCTTCCTGCGCTCCATCGGCCCGGAGCCATGGAACGCCGCCTACGTGCAACCGAGTCGCCGCCCCAAGGACGGCCGCTACGGCGAAAACCCCAACCGCCTGCAGCACTACTACCAGTTCCAGGTGGTATTGAAGCCATCGCCCGACAACATCCAGGATCTGTACCTGGGCTCGCTCAAGGAGCTCGGCATCGATCCCACGGTGCACGACATCCGTTTTGTCGAGGATGACTGGGAAAACCCCACGCTCGGCGCCTGGGGCCTGGGTTGGGAAGTGTGGCTGAATGGCATGGAAGTCACGCAGTTCACCTATTTCCAGCAGGTGGGCGGCCTCGATTGCAAGCCGGTACTGGGCGAGATCACCTACGGCACCGAGCGGCTGGCGATGTATCTGCAGGGTGTGGAAAACGTCTACGACCTCGTCTGGACCGTGTTCCCCAATGGCCAGAAGGTCACCTACGGCGACATTTACCACCAGAACGAAGTCGAGCAATCGACCTACAACTTCGAGCACTCCAACGTCGAATTGCTGCTCAGCCTGTTCAACAGCTTCGAAGGCGAAGCCAAGAAACTCCTGGAAGCCAGCCTGCCGCTGCCAGCCTACGAGATGATCCTGAAGGCCGCGCACACCTTCAATCTGCTCGATGCGCGTGGCGCCATCTCGGTGACCGAGCGCGCCGCCTATATCGGCCGCATCCGCAATCTGGCGCGCGGCGTGGCGCAGGCCTATTACGAGAGCCGCGAGCGGCTCGGTTTCCCGATGTGCCAGGCCTGATCCGGAACGCGCCATTGAAAGCCGCCCTCGCCCTCGCCCTTGGTCTCGTACTTGCCGCCTGCAGCGACAAGTACGAGTCCGGCACCCGCGGGCCGGAGCCGGTGCCGTACAAGGGCGATTGGCGCAACTACGGCGAGATGCCTGATTTCTCGGTGTGGGTCGATGTGAAGTCGATCACGCACAACGATCATTTCGCACCGGACAAGTACACCTATGTCTGGATGCGCCAGGACTTCAAGAGCGACCAGGTCGACGGCGTGTCCAAGGGCGTTTACCGCCGCAAGTACGCGCGCCTGGTGATCGAATGCAAGAGCGGCCGCATGGCCGAGACGGCGGCCGAGCTGCGCGACGAGAACGATGGCGACGTGGCCCGCTACGATGTGCCCGGCTACCAGTGGGAATTCGCCGACCCGCAACCCGATAGCTACGGCGCCGATTTCGTGCGCCAGGTCTGCAAGATCATGGCGAGCAAGGATGCCGCCAAAAATGACGAGTAAAACCATGTCCCAACAAACGCTGTTGATCGAACTGTTTACCGAGGAGCTGCCACCCAAGGCGCTCAAGAAGCTGGGCGATGCCTTTGCCGCCGCCGTGTTCGACGAACTCGCCAAGCTTGGCTACGTCGACAAGGCGGTCGAGTTCCACCCCTTTGCCAGCCCGCGCCGTTTGGCGGTGAGCATACCCGCCGTGCTCGGCGTGCAGCCCGACCAGCAGATCGAGCGCAAGGGCCCGGCCGTGGCTGCCGGCTTCAAGGATGGCGCGCCGACCCCGGCGCTGGCCGGTTTCGCCCGCTCGTGCGGCGTGGCCGTCGAACAACTGGAACAGGGCTCGGACGGCAAGCAGGACGTGTTCATCTTCCGTTCGGTCAAGACCGGTGAGCCGCTGGCCAATGTGCTCTCTGGCATCGTCGAGGCAGCGCTCAAGAAATTGCCCGCACCCAAGATGATGCGCTGGGGCGATCGTGATGGTCAGTTCATCCGCCCGGTGCATGGCCTGACCCTGCTGCACGGCGCCGACCTGATTCCCGGCCAGGTACTGCACCTGAGTGCCGGGCGCGTCACGCAGGGTCACCGTTTCCTCTCCAGCGGCGAGATCACGCTCGATCACGCCGATCACTACGCCCGCACGCTGTTCGAAGCCGGCAAGGTGGTGGCGAGCTTCGCCGCGCGCCGCGCACTGATCGGCAAGGAACTGGAGGTCGCTGCCGCCCGCCGCAACGCCACCATCGCCGCCGATGAGGCGCTGTTCGACGAGGTGACCGCGCTGGTGGAGTGGCCGGTGGTGCTGGAAGGTGAATTCGAGGCGGACTTCCTCAAGGTGCCGCAGGAATGCCTGATCCTCACCATGCAGCAGAACCAGAAGTACTTCCCGCTGCTCGATGGCAACGGCCGCCTGACCAACCGTTTCCTCTTGGTGTCCAACCTCGCCAGTACCGACCCCGCACAGATCGTGCAGGGCAATGCGCGCGTGCTGCGCGCGCGGCTGTCGGACGCCAAGTTCTTCTACGAGCAGGACCAGAAAAAGACGCTGGAAAGCCGCGTCGCCGGTCTGGCCAACGTGGTGTACCACAACAAGATCGGCAGCCAGCTCGAACGCGTGGCGCGGCTGCAATCGATTGCCGGCGCCATCGCGGGCCTCTTGGGCGCCGACGTGGCGCAAGCCGAGCGCGCCGCGCTGCTCGCCAAGGCCGATCTGCTCTCTGACATGGTCGGTGAATTCCCCGAGCTGCAGGGCATCATGGGCCGCTATTACGCCCGCCTCGACGGCGAGACCGATGCCGTGGCCGATGCGATCGAAGGCCATTACCACCCGCGCTTCGCCGGCGACGCGCTGCCGCAGGGCGCCATTGCCACCGCTGCCGCGCTCGCCGACAAGCTTGAAGCCATCGTCGGCATCTGGGGCATCGGCATGGTGCCAACCGGCGACAAGGATCCGTTCGGCCTGCGCCGCGCCGCGCTCGGCGTGCTGCGCATGCTGCTCAACCTGCCGCTCGACGTGCGTGAACTGCTGGCGAAAACCGCCGCGGCCTTCCCGGCAGGCGTCGTCGCCGACGGCACCGTCGACGGCGTGGCGAGCTTTATGCTGGAACGCCTGAAGAACTACCTCGCGGCAAGCTACCCGGCCGCCGATATCGACGCCGTACTGGCACTGGCGCCGACGCGTCTGGACGACGTCGAGCGCCGGCTGGCGGCCGTGGCCGAGTTCAAGGCACTGCCCGAGGCCGCCGCGCTCGCCGCTGCCAACAAGCGTATCCGCAATATCCTGAAGAAGGTCGAAGGCGATCTGCCGCAGCTCAACGCCGCGCTGTTCGCCGAAGCGGCGGAAAAGTCGCTGTACGGCGCGCTGCAAACGGTACGTGGCCCGGCGGAGACCGCGCTGGCGGCAAAGGACTACACCGGTGCTTTGACAACGCTGGCCGCGCTCAAGGCGCCGGTCGATGCCTTCTTCGACGGCGTGATGGTGATGGCCGACGATGCGGCGGTGCGTGGCAACCGCCTGGCGCTGCTGGCTGAACTGGCCGCGCTGATGAATCGTGTCGCCGAGCTGTCGTTGCTGGCGGAGTGAATTGATGAATGAGGAGAGGGATGGGGTAAGGGGGCACGGCAAGGCGCCAGATCGCGGGTGCGGGCTGACCATCACATCCTCCTCCTTCCCCCTTCCCGGTTTGAAGCCATGAAACTGCTTATTCTCGATCGCGACGGCGTCATCAACGAAGACCGCCCCGATTTTGTGAAATCGCCGGACGAGTGGGTACCCATTCCTGGCAGCCTGCAGGCGATCAGTGAACTGTCGCGCGCTGGCTGGACGCTGGTGGTGGCCACCAACCAGTCGGCGATCGGCCGGGGGTTGTTCGGCATCGACACGCTGAACGCCATCCACGCCAAGATGCATCGCGCCATCGCCGAATCGGGTGGTCATATCGATGCGGTGTTTTTCTGTCCGCATGCGCCGGACAAAGGCTGTACTTGTCGCAAGCCGCTGCCCGGCATGCTGGTCGACATCGGCCGGCGTTTCCACGCCAACATCGGTGATCGCGCCATGGTCGGCGACAGCCTGCGCGATCTGCAGGCGATCGCCGCACTCGGTGGCAAGCCGGTGCTGGTACGCACCGGCAACGGCGCCAAGACCGAGGCCGCCGGCAACCTGCCAGCCGGAACCCGCGTGTTCGACAACCTGGCAGCCTATGTCGATACGCTGCTTCACCCCAACTCCGAAGCCCAACCATGATCTGGTTCCGTTCCGCTCTCTACTGGCTCGGCATGGTCGTGCTGACCCCGCCGTTTGCCATACTCGCGATCCTGATCCTGCCGCTGCCCCCGCTGCTGCGCTATCGCCTGATCACGGGCTGGACCCATACGCTGCTGTGGTGGCTGCGCATCACCTGCGGCGTGCGCTACGTGGTCGAGGGGCGCGAGAACATTCCCGCAGGGCCCGCCATGATTTTGTGCAAGCACCAGTCGGCCTGGGAGACGATGGCGCTGCAGCAGATCTTTCCGCCCATGGTGTTCGTACTCAAGCGTGAACTGTTGAAGATTCCGTTTTTCGGCTGGGGCCTGTGGGCGCTGTCGCCGATCGCCATCGATCGCGGTAATCGCACCGAGGCGCAACGCTTGCTGATGGACCAAGGGCACGACCGGCTGGCCAAGGGCTTCTGGATCCTGATCTTTCCGGAGGGCACGCGCGTGCCCGCGGGCAAGCGGGGCAAGTACAAGCATGGCGGCCCGCGCCTGGCGATGGCGCTCGATATTCCCATCGTGCCGGTGGCGCTCAACTCCGGCGAGTTCTGGCCACGCAACTCCTTTTGCAAATGGCCGGGCACCATCACCGTGCGCATCGGCCCGGTGATCCACCCGCATGGCACGCCAACCCAGGTCGGTGAACAGGTGGAAAGCTGGATCGAGGGTGAGCTTGCCACCTTCGAAGGCCAGGGGCCGCGTCACCCGCGTAACCTCTGACGCAATGGCTGCGCTGCACCGCCTCGTCACGCCAACCCGCACGCTGGAGTATGCGGTGGCGCGCTCCAGCCGGCGGCGCTCGATCGGGCTCAAGATCGATACGCAGGGACTGACGGTGCAGCTGCCGCAGCGCGCGCCGCTGGCCGAAGCCGAGCGGGTATTGCGGCTCAAGCTCGATTGGGTGCTCAAGCATCTCGACGCCTTGCCCGCGCCACGTGCAGCCCTCGCCGACGGCAGCAGCGCATGCTGGCTGGGCCAACCGCGCATCCTCTATAGCGGCGCCACGCGTACGCGGCTCACTGAGCTCGAACTTCACCTGCCGGGCAGCGAGGCACAACTGGCTGCGGCACTCGGCCGCTTCCTGCAACGCAGCGCGCGGCCTTACTTCATCGAACGCATCGCCGTCTGGTCGGCACGGATGGGCCTGACACCGCGTGCACTCAAGCTCACCTCGGCGCGCACGCGCTGGGGCAGTTGTACGGCGGCGGGCGATATCCGCCTCAACTGGCGTTTGCTGCAGGCCCCGCCCGAAGTGATCGACTACGTGGTGATCCACGAGCTCGCGCACCTGGCCGAACTCAACCACTCCGAGCGCTTCTGGGCCATCGTCGAGACGCACAGCCCGGCCTGGCGCACGCACCGCGACTGGCTACGGCGCGAGGCCGGACATTTCGCGGTTTAAGAGCCTGTCATCTGTTTCAAGACTGCATGCGGCTCGTTCGGGATCGTCGCCCGGTACAATGGTGCTTTGCCTGGTGGATACCGCAATGAGTGATGAATCAATCAGGCTTTCCAAGCGCTTGACCGAGCTGGGCCCCTATTCGCGGCGCCAGGCCGATGAATTGATCGAGCAGGGGCGCGTACGGGTCGATGGCCAGGTGATCGATACGCTGGGCAGCCGCGTACTGCCGGGCCAGGAGGTCGAGATCCTGGCGGCGCCGGCAGCGGTGAGCGCATCGCGCGTGACGCTGTTGCTCAATAAGCCAGCAGGTCTCACCGAGGGCGACGACGGCGTGGCGGGGTGGGTTCGGCCCGCCCAGCGGCAGGCGCATGGCGCCAGCAACATCCTGTTCCTCAAGCGCCACCTGCGGCATTTGCAGCTGGCAACGCCCATGGCGGCCGAGAGCAGCGGCCTTGCCATCCTGACGCAGGATCGGCGGCTGGTGAGCAAGCTGCTGCAATCGCACGATTTCGAGCATGAATGGTTGCTATGGACCGATCAGCCTGTCGATGCGCCGCAGCTGGCACGGCTGAACGGACTGCGCAGCTTGGCCGGCGCGCCGCTACGGCCGTTCAAGCTGACGCAACAGGGTGAACGCCAGTTGCGGTTGGTGCTGCGCGAAATCCTGCCCGCGGATCTTGCCGTACTGTGCGCCGCAGCGGGGCTGACGCTGGCGCGCAGCCAGCGTATCCGCGTGGGCCAGATCGCCATCACTGGTCTGGCGCCAGGGCAGTGGCGCTATCTGGGGCTGGGCGAGCGGTTTTGATGCCTGGTCGTTGCGGGCGATACTGAATCGAGTCCCCAAACAAAAAACCACCGCGAGGGTGGTTTTTTGTTTGATCAGTGCCGTCGCAATTACTTGCGGCACTTCACCCATTTGCCGGCGACGGAAGCGTCGACCACCTGCGAGCCCGGCCACTTCTGGTCGCAGAAAGTGATCGGGCTCATGTTGTTCAGCCAGCCGTAGAAAGTTTGCGTTTGTGGCGCTGGAGGGACCGGAGTGGGGGTCGGAGCCGGAGCCGTAGTCTTGCTGCACTGTACCCACTGGCCCGCGACCGAAGCACCGACCACCTGCGAGCCCGGCCATTTCTGGTCGCAGAAAGTGATCGGGCTCATGTTGTTCAGCCAGCCGTAGAAAGTTTGCGTTTGTGGCGCTGGAGGGACCGGAGTGGGGGTCGGAGCCGGAGCCGTAGTCTTGCTGCACTGTACCCACTGGCCCGCGACCGAAGCACCGACCACCTGCGAGCCCGGCCATTTCTGGTCGCAGAAAGTGATCGGGCTCATGTTGTTCAGCCAGCCGTAGAAAGTTTGCGTTTGTGGCGCTGGAGGGACCGGAGTGGGGGTCGGAGCCGGAGCCGTAGTCTTGCTGCACTGTACCCACTGGCCCGCGACCGAAGCACCGACCACCTGCGAGCCCGGCCATTTCTGGTCGCAGAAAGTGATCGGGCTCATGTTGTTCAGCCAGCCGTAGAAAGTGCGGACTTCCGTTGCGGCAGATGCAGAGGCGGACAGGCCCGTCAGTACGAGCGCGGCGGATACGAGATACTTCTTCATGATTGTTGTTCTCCGGAGGACGGCAAGCCATCCCAGTGGGTATGGGCTTGGTTGGGTGTTGCGGGGGTACTGGATCGGGCGGTCGTGACCAGATTCAGTCACACGTGTTTGCATGTGCCCGGCAAGAATCAGGACTTTCTACTATGTGGTCAATGCCGACGTCATTGGTTGTGGTTGTGCGGCAACATGCATATGTTGTTGCTCGACTACGCTGTGCGGGTTCGCGTGGCGCGCCAGGGTCGGCTCGTCGTTACTGCTTGCCAGGACGGTGCTTCGGTCACGCCGCGAGGTGGGGCTGGTTTGGGTGTGACGCCAGCCGGACCTAGAGGGGGGTGACGGTGATGCCGCCGTGGTCTGCACACCGCAAGGGACTTAGCGTCGCGGCTTGCTCGCGCCGCGCGCGTAATCGCCCACATCCGCCGATCCGCCTTCGCTTTGGGCGACGGAAAACTGCGGCTGAGTCTGGGTGATCACCAGCGTGCCGGCCAGTTGCTCCGGCATGCCCAGGCGCAATGCTTCGCCCTCGATCAGGCCGTCCACCGGCATGCTGCCGGGCCTGAGCCGATAGAGTTGCAGCCGGTCGCCCGGCTTGAGGCCGGCCATGCTGCCGGCGTCCAGATAAACCTGGCCGCGCTCGGCGCGGACCACGCGGGTGGAGAACGGCAGGCAGCCGAGTTCTGCCTGGGTGGCGCGGGCTATCTCGTCCAGCTGTTGTGCCACGGCGGCGCCGTAGCCGGTGTCGTAGAAGCTGGCGCTGCCGAAGCGGGTGCCGCTGTGCATCATCACCTGGCCACCGGCGCGCGCGGTGAAGCGCTTACGGCTGATCAGCGCGCCGGATACGCCGTCGAACAGCAGCAGGTCGGTGTCGAAGTAGCGCATTTTCGGCGTGGCCTTGAGGCCGGGCTCGAAGAAGTCCAGCAAGGGCACGATAAAGCCCAGCTTGCGCTCACCCTGTCGGACATCGTTGGCACCGTAGCTCAGTGTGTAGCGCTCACCCTCGGTGCTCATGTCGTTGATGACGCCGCCGACGACGAACTGGGTGGCGTGCTGCCGTGCCAGCCTGCGCACGTGCTCGGGCTGCTGGCGCAGGTCGGCCAGGCCGGGATCGATGGTGAACGGGGCGTCGTTGCCACTGCGGCTGGCGGCGAAGCCGGCGTCGGCGAGCCGACTGGTCAGCGCATCCTGCAGACCGATCTGCAGCTGGCCGATATCGCTGCCCTGGCCGGGCTGGCGGATGCGGAAGGGCGTGACCAGCAACTTGCGCCGGTAGCCGTCGTCGCAGACCGACTCCGGGGCGGGCGCGGCGGGAATCGCCTCGGCAGGTGGCGCCGCCGCTGGCGTGGCTGCTGCTGCAACCGCGGGACTTGGCGCTGAACCGGTCAATGTCTCGATTTCGATGTGGTAGAGCCCACTCGCCTGCCATTCGCGCAGCACCCGGTAGCCCCAAGGCTGGCTGTGGGGGCGTAGCTGGCTGGCCTGGGCCAGTCGCCCGTCATCGGTGGTGTCTTCCAGCGCATGGATGCGGGCGCCATCGGCGAGCCCGGCGTTGAGCAGGGCATCGTCCAGCGCCTGCGCGCGCACCTGCGCCGTATCGTTGCCCAGCGGTGCGACGCCGATCACCGATGCGGCAAGGGCGGGTGCCAACCAGGTGGCGAGCAGCAGGGGCAGTAGCCGCTTCATTGCGCGTAATAGAAGTTGCTGGTGGGACTGCGATCCGGCACCACTTCCACCGCCGCTTGGTCGCTGGCGGCCGGAGCAGGCGCGGGGGTGACGAGGGAGACGATTGCGCTGTCCGGGTCGGCGGCAGGTGGCGCCTCCTCGCGCAGCTCGCCACCCGCGAGCGCAGCGACAAAGCTCGGCGCCAGCGTCAACGAGAGCGTGGTGGTGAAGCTGCCATCGCTGCTTTCCTTGACCGAGACCACCCTGGCTCCGCGCAGGTAACCGTCGACGAACACACGCATGCGGTCGTCACCGAGGACCATCATGCCGACTGTGCTCTGGCTGGAGAGCCGCACGCCGGATACCGTTTCCATCAGGCCGCGATAGGCGTCGAGCTTGGATGCGCGCATCGCCGCCAGCTTCCTCTGCGCCGGCGATAGCTCCTTGGCCGCGGGGGGCGCACCGAAGCCGACCGCGGTGATGACCTGTGGCACGATGACCGCGGGCGCCGCTTCGGTTTGGGCCTCCCGTGGTTTCAGCAGGCTGCAGGCGCCCAGCAGCAGGCACAGGCAGGTAAGGGCAAGGCGTGGAATCATGGCATTACAACGGCGACGGAACAGGCCCTAGTCTAGGGCCTGTCCTGCGCGAATGCCATGGGGGCGGCGTGGGCTTGGTGGCGAGCAGGGCAGCGTTCGCATTATTGGGGACGGCTGGCCCGCCATTTCCTGATCCCGGTTACGCCTAGCAAAACAGCGGTGCTCAGACAAAGCACGCAGAACAGGGCCAAGTGCAGCCATGTGAATGCGGTGCACTGCGCGTCAGCCGTCGTGGTGCAAATGCGAAAGAAAGAGTGGCCGCTGGCACCGACGATTTCCTTGAACACATGCCACACGATGAACAAAGTAACCAGAAACAACCCCAATGGCAGCATTGCTGCTGTGAGGAAAGCGATTGCGGCGAGTCTTCCTGGGCGCATTGGCTATGTCCGGTAGACACTCAGACTGCGCGCACCCGGAACACCAGATCCCATACGCCGTGGCCGAGCTTGATGCCACGGTTCTCGAACTTGGTCAGCGGGCGATAGTCCGGGCGCGGCGCATAGCCGTCGGCGGTGTTCTCGAGCAGTGGCTCGGCGGACAACACGTCCAGCATCTGGATTGCGTAGTCCTCCCAATCGGTCGCCAGATGCAGATAGCCGCCGGGGCGGATGCGCGAGACCAGTTGCTTCACAAACTCGGGCTGGATCAGCCGGCGTTTGTTGTGGCGCTTCTTGTGCCAGGGATCGGGGAAGAACACGTGCGCGCCATCGAGGCTGCCCGGCGCGATCATGTGTTCCAGCACCTCGACCGCGTCGTGATGGACGATGCGGATATTGCCAAGGTTCTGCTCGCCGATCAGCTTGAGCAGGCTGCCGACGCCCGGGGTATGGACTTCAACGCCCAGATAATTGGTATCTGGCATCTGCGCGGCAATCTCGGCCGTGGCATTGCCCATGCCAAAGCCGATCTCCAGCACTGTGGGTGCGGCGCGGCCAAAAGCGGCAACGAGATCGAGTGGCGCTGCGGCATAGGGCACGAGAAAGCGCGGCCCGAGCTCGTTGAGCGCGCGTTCCTGTCCCTTGGACAGATGCCCCTGGCGCAGCACGAAGCTGCGGATGCGGCGCATGAATTGCGGTTGGTCGTCTTGCAATTGTTCGGTGGTCATACCTGGATACTCAAGCAAAAGGCGCCGCGTGCGGCGCCTGCGATCGAGGCCGGATTATACCCGCAGCGGGGAGGGTGTTTGCCCCGCCCGGCGGGATCACAATCCCAGGCCGTAGTAGCGATACACCGTATCGAGCTCGTAACCCAGCGATTCGTACAGCGCCTGTGCCCGGGTGTTGCTGTGCGCGGTGGAGAGCTCCAGCCGGATCGCGCCGCTTGCTCTGCCATGCTCGCACGCCTTGTCCATCAGTTGCCGGGCCACGCCGTGCTGGCGGGCATCCGGCGTGACGTAGAGGTCGGACAGGATCCAGATCCGCGCCGCGGCGATCGAGCAGAACGACGGGTAGAGCTGGATGAAGCCGGCCGGCAGCCCGGCGTGTTCGGCGAGCAGCAGCACCGATTCCTGGCGCGCCAGCCGCTCCTGCAGGAAGGCGCGCGCGGCGGGCACATCGTGGGACTGTTCGTAGAACACCCGGTAGGCGGCGAATAGCGGGGCCAACGTCTCGAGGTCGTCGAGGCTGGCGTAATGGACGGTGGTGCTCATGCCTTGCTGGCGATCATGCCGGCGAGCGGGCTCGACGGATCGGCGCTGTAGAGCTTCTTCGGCATGCGACCGGCGAGATAGGCTTCGCGGCCGGCTTCGACGGCCAGTTTCATCGCGCGGGCCATACGGATCGGATCGCGCGCGCCGGCAATGGCGGTGTTCATCAGCACGCCGTCGCAGCCCAGCTCCATGCCGATGGCGGCGTCGGACGCGGTACCGACGCCGGCATCGACCAGCACTGGAACCTTCGATTGCTCGATGATCAGCCGCAGGTTCCACGGGTTGAGAATGCCCATGCCCGAGCCGATCAGGCTGGCGAGCGGCATGATGGCGCAGCAGCCGATCTGCTCCAGCTCGCGGGCGATGATGGGGTCGTCCGAGGTGTAAACCATCACGTCGAAGCCTTCCTTCACCAGCACTTCGGCGGCCTTCAGCGTCTCGCGCACATTGGGATAGAGCGTGTTCGGGTCGCCCAGCACTTCCAGCTTCACCAGCGGGTGTCCGTCCAGCAGTTCGCGCGCAAGGCGCAGCGTGCGGATCGCATCGTCGCTGCTGTAGCAGCCGGCGGTATTGGGCAGGTAGGTGAATTCGGAAGGCGGCAAGTAGTCGAGCAGGCTGGGTTCGCCCGCAGTCTGACCGATGTTCACGCGGCGGATCGCCACGGTGACGATCTCGGCGCCCGAGGCATCGATCGCGGCGCGGGTCTCGGTGAAATCCTTGTACTTGCCGGTGCCGACGAGCAGGCGCGAGCCATAGGTTTTGCCGGCGATCTGGAACAGGTCTGGGGTCTGGGTCATGCGAAAACCTCTTGCGTGAGAGCGAACGGAGCCAAGACGTTTTTGCCTTGGCCGGCGTAGCGAGCGACGTCTGGGCAAGGCGCCAGCACCGCAGTCACCGGAATGGGCGGGTGGCCCATGAGGATGACGAGGAGCGCGCAACGCAGCCTAGGTGTCGCGCAGTAGCCGGAGAAGGCAAAAATCAGCCGCCGCCGACGGCAACGACCATCTCCACCACATCGCCATCGGCGAGCTCGGTCGCGGCATGCTGGCTGCGCGGCACGATCTCGCCATTGCGTTCCAGCGCAACGCGGCGGCCGGTGAAACCCAGCTGGTCGATCAGGGCGGTGACGGTGAGCGGGCCGGCAAACGTCCTGGCCTCGCCGTTGATGGATAGCTGGAGCACGGGCGATCCTGCGGGGAGTAACTCGCGGCGATTCTAGCATGCGCGTGCTTAACGCCATTGGCTCGGCGTAGCCGATGTAACCCGTATGCGGGTTGTACTACCTCAACGACGGCACTCGGCTAGCAACGTCCTGTGCGATCAGCGTTCTTTCCCTTGGTTTGCTGGATGACGTACCGGCTGGCGTGGTCGAACTCCTGAAACGGCCGCGAAAACCGCTGACGCGACCGGAAAGCGCTATTGTTGATCGTGAGTGTTGCGGGCGGGTCGGCTGGCATGTTGGGGCCGGCCAAGGATGGGGTCATGAATATCCGAACCAAGCTGATCATTCTGGTTCTCGGCATGATGGCGCTGCTGCTGGTGCAAGGGGCCAACAACCTGCTGCGCCTGACCCGCATTCAACATGCCTTTGCCAGCACCTACCACGACCGGCTGACTGCGTTCGTCCACCTGAGGGATCTAGACGATCTGCTCGCTCACGAGCTGGTCAGCACGGTGCAGGACCTGAACGCACAGCGCATCCCGCGCGACGTGGCGGTATCCAATTTTGCCCAGGTGCGCAGCGCCGTGGCCAAGGAGTGGACCGAATACGGGCGGACTGTAGCGACACAACCGGAGCGGGCACTGGTCGAAGAGACCAGCCAGCAGATGGCGCAGATCGAAGTCGCTGCCGCGCGCTACAACGCCTTGCTGGCTGCGCACGACAACGTGGCCCTGGACGCTTTTGCGCAGGACGAGCTGATGGCGGCGGTCAGGCCATTGGGCGCAAACCTGAGCAAACTCGCCAATCTGCAATTGCGCGCCGCGCAGAGCAACTTCGCTGACGCCCAGACACAGTACCGTCGAGCGCTCGGGATCACTGCTGCCGTCATGTTGACGGCCTTGCTGCTGGGGGGCGGATGGACAGCGCACACGCTGGTGCTGCTGTACCGCAAGCTCGATACGCTCAAGGCTGCGATGACGCGCGCGCAGCTGGAACACGATCTGAGCATCCGCGTGGCGGTGCGCGGCAATGACGAAATCGACCAGATCGGTTTGGCGTACAACACGCTGTCCCAGCGTATGCTGGATCAACAATGGAGCCGGGAGACCTTGCTGGCGGTGGCCGAATCGGTTCAGACCGTCGATACGCTCGACATGCTGGCCGAGCAACTGCTCGCCAAACTGGCGCCGCCGCTGCACTGCGTGGCGGCGGCGTGCTATCTGCGCCGCCCGGACGACACGGCACTGATCTATCTGGGAGGCTACGCGGTCACCCGGCAACAAGCGGCCCTGCGTGTCGATGAGGCCAGCGGCCTGCTGTTACAAGCATTGCGCGATCACGAGACCATCACGCTGAAGGATGTGCCTGGCTGTTACCTGCCCCTTGTTTCGGCGCCGGATGCGGGCGCGGCGGCCACGCTGCTGATCTTGCCGCTGCCGCTGGGTGGCGGTGGCGGCCTGGTCATCGAACTGGTGTCGTTCACGCCTTTTGAAGAAAGGGATTGGCGCGTGCTGGAGGCCCTGCCCGTGGCGGGGGGAGCCAGGGTCGAAGCGTTGTTGCGCGGCCTGCACACGAAACAGCTGCTGGACGAAGCCAGCGCCCAGGCCCGGCACATGGAAGATCTGGTGCATGAGCTCGGGCAGCAGAAGGACGAACTGACCGAAACCGAGGCCTGGTATCGCGGCATCATCGAATCGGCGCCAGACGGCATGCTGGTGACCGATACGCGCGGCATCATCACCATGGCCAATGGCCAGCTCGAGGCCATGTTCGGTTACGAGCGCGGCGAGCTCCCGGGCGCAAGCATCGAGCGCCTGGTTCCCGATGCGGTGCGCGGCCATCATGCTGGCTTGCGCGAAGGCTACATGGCCGACGGCACCGCCCGGCCCATGGGGCAGGCGGGCGGCAAGCTGTTCGGCCGGCGCAAGGACGGCAGCGAGTTCCCGATCGAGGTCAGCCTGTCGCTGCTACCGCAGCGCGGCGATGATGGCGCCTATGTCTGTGCCGCGGTACGCGACGCCACCCAGCGCAGGCAGGCCGAACAGGCCGAGCGGGATCGGGCCATGCTGCTGCAGGCATTGATCGACACCATTCCCTACCCGATCTCCTACAAGGACGAGCACACGCGATTCATCGGCGTCAACGCGGCGTACGAGCAGGCATTCGGCGTCAGGCGTGAACAGATGGTCGGCAAGATACTCACCGAGCTCGATTTCCTGCCTGAAGCGGAGCGAACGCAATATCACGCCGAGCAAGAGGAGTTGATCGCCAATATGGGCAGCCTGAGCCGCGAACTGTCGGTGACCTATGCCGACGGCAGGCTGCACGACACGCTCTGCGCGCTGTCAACTTTTCGCAAGGCCGATGGGACGCCCGGTGGTCTGATCGGCATTTACGTCGATATGTCCGATCGCAAGAAGATCGAGGAAATCGAGCGCTTCAACCGGCTGGCCCTGGGGCGCGAGGGGCGCATCGTCGAACTGAAGCGTGAAATCAATGCACTGGCGCGTGAGCTGGGGCGCAAGCCACCGTTCGATTCGCCAGAGCAGCTCGACGAAATCGACGCGCAGGACGACGACCAGCCCCACCAACAGCAAGCGGCCATCAGCCTGGCTGAGGACGCCGTCGCCGCGCGTGCCGAGGTGGAAAACTACAAGAACCACCTGGAAGTGCTGGTGGACGAACGCACCGCTGAGCTCGCGGCGGCCAAGGAAGTGGCCGAAGTGGCCACGCGGGCCAAGAGCGATTTTCTCGCCAATATGAGCCACGAGATCCGCACGCCGATGAACGCCATCATCGGCATGTCGCATCTGGCGCTCAATACGGAGTTGACCCCGCAGCAACGGGACTACACGCAGAAGATCCAGGCATCGGCGCGGCACTTGCTTGGCATCATCAACGACATACTCGATTTCTCCAAGGTCGAGGCCGGCAAGCTCACGCTGGAACACGTCGAATTCGATCTCGATCGCGTGCTGGAAACGCTGGCTACGCTCAGCCTCGCCAAGGCCAACGCCAAACACCTGGAACTGATATTCGACGTGGCCTCGGACGTGCCGCAAAGCTTGATCGGCGACCCGACGCGCTTTGGCCAGATCCTGATCAACTATCTCAACAACGCGATCAAGTTCACCGAGCGCGGGCAGATCCGGGTCGAGATCACGCTGCGCGCGGAGGGCGAGAACGACGTGCTGCTGCAATGCGCCGTGCACGATACCGGCATCGGGCTGACCGAGGCGCAGCGCGGCTTGCTGTTCCGCTCCTTCCAGCAGGCCGATGTCTCGACGACCCGCAGATTTGGCGGCTCGGGGTTGGGGCTGGCGATCTGCAAGATGCTGGTCGACCTGATGGGGGGCGAGGTCGGGGTGGAAAGCGAATACGGTCGCGGCAGCCGGTTCTGGTGCACGGTGCGTCTGGGCAAGGGCGCGCCGGGCGTGCTTGCGGATGCCGCCGTGCTGCGTGATCTGCGGGTGCTGGTCGTTGACGACAACGAAACCGCCGGCACCGTGCTGCAACGCATAGTCGGCGAGCTCGGCATGCATGCCGACGCGGTCGATTCCGGCGCGGCCGCGCTGGATGCCATCGGTACGGCGGCGGCCGCCCAGCCATACGACCTGGTGCTGCTCGACTGGCGCATGCCGGGCATGGATGGCTTCGAGACGGCGCGGCGGCTGCACAAGACGCTCTTGCCGAGCTACCCGCGGCTCATCCTGGTGACGGCCCATGGCAACGAGGAAGTGACCCGGCGGGTCACCGAACAGGGTTTGAGCGCATTGTTGTCCAAGCCAGTGCGCCTGTCTCAGGTGCGAGATTGCCTGATCCGGACCATGGGCGGCGATGTCGCAACGGGCACGCCGGCTCGCGCGGCGCCCTCGCTGCAGGCATTGCACGGCAAGCGGGTGTTGCTGGTCGAGGACAACGAGCTGAACCAGCAGGTGGCGCTGGAACTGCTGGCCGCGACTGGCGTGACGGTCGATCTGGCGGTGCAGGGCGAGATCGCGGTCGCGATGGTGGCGGCGAACGCCTACGATCTGGTGTTGATGGACATGCAGATGCCGGTGATGGACGGGCTGACGGCGACGCGTGAAATCCGCAGCGCGGGCCACGTCTTGCCCATCGTCGCGATGACGGCCAACGCAATGGAGAGCGATCGCCAGCGCTGCCTGGATGCCGGCATGAGCGACTACCTGGCCAAGCCGATCGAACCCGAGCAGCTGTGGCAAACCTTGCTGCGCTGGCTCGGCCCGACGATGGGGGTAACGATCGCGTCCGCGCCTGCCGCCCCAGCGGCAATGCCCATGCTGGAACAGGTGGCGGGGTTGGATGCGGCGGGCGGATTAAGGCGTGTGCTGGGCAAATCGGAAGTATACCTGGGCCTGCTGCGGCGGTTTGTCGCCGGGCAGCGTGACAGCATTCCCGATTTGATCGCGGCGCTGGATCGGGGCGATATGGTGACAGTCGAGCGCATGGCGCACACGCTCAGGGGCGTGGCGGGCAACATCGGCGCGACGGAAGTCGCCGCGGCGGCCGCCTCGACCGAGGAGACGATCCGGCGCCTAGCGCCGCAGACGGAAATACGCGCGCAGGTCGATAGGCTGGACAAGGCCTTGCAGTCCTTGCTCGCGGCATTGCGAGCAGTACTGCCGGCGGAAACGGTGCCCGAAGCCGCCGCCAGCTACGATGTTCTCGCCGCGAGCCGGGCGTGCAGACGGCTCAAGGCCTTGCTTTGCGATAACGACATTGAAGCCAGCGATATGCTGGAGGCAGAGGGCGCGTTGTTGCGCAGTGCGTTGGCGCAGCATTTTGCCCCGCTCGCCCAGGCGATCACGCGCTTCGATTTTCCCGCCGCACTGGCTGAGCTGGAGGCTGGCATGCAAGCGCGACAACTGGACGAAGTCGGATGAATGCCGACCTCAAACCAGGACGCCAGGTAGTCCTGATTGTGGACGACAGCCCCGATACCCTGGCGCTGATTGGCGGGCTGCTGCAACCGGAATACCAGATCAAGGTGGCCACCAGCGGCGAACAGGCGCTGCTGGTGGCGGTGACCGATCCGCCGGACCTGATCCTGCTCGACGTGACGATGCCGGGCATGGGCGGCCACCAGACCTGCCGCCGCCTCAAGGCCAATGTCAGGACCGCGGCGATTCCGGTGATTTTTCTCACGGCCCGCTGCGATGCACAGCACGAATTGCTGGGTTTTGAGCTCGGCGCAGCCGACTACATCGTCAAGCCGTTCTCTCCCGTGATCCTGTTGGCGCGCGTGCGCGCTCAGCTGGCGCTCAAGGCGATGTCCGATTTGCTGCGTGACCAGAATGTCCATCTGGAGCACGAGGTGGCGCATCGCCTGATCGAGATCGAGGCGGAGCGCGATGCCACCCTGCTGGCGCTGGCCTCGCTCGCCGAGCGCGACGTGGAAGCCTGCGATCACGGCCGCCGCGCGCAGCACTATGTGCGCGCGCTGGCCGAGCGCTTGCGCCTAGCCCCGCGCTTTGCATCGCGATTGAGCGACGACTACATCGCGCGATTGTCCAAGGCCGTGCCTTTGCACGATCTGGGCAAGGCCGGCATCCCCGATGCAATCCTGCTCAAGCCTGGCCGGCTGACAGAAGAAGAATTTGCCAGCGTGAGGGCCCATACCACGCGGGGCTACGAGGCGCTGGAGCAGGCCGAACGCGCGCTGGAACTCCCGGGCGAGTTTTTCGGGTTGGCCAAGGAAGTCGTCCTGTCCCACCATGAAAAATGGGATGGCAGCGGTTATCCGCAAGGGCTGGTCGCAGAGGCCATTCCGCTCGGCGCCCGGCTGATGGCGCTGGCCGATGTCTATGACGCGCTGACGAGTCGCCGCATCTACAAGGAACGCACGCCGCATGAGGCGGCGGTCGACATCATTGTGGGCGGTCGCGGTGTGCACTTCGATCCCGATATTCTGGATGCGTTCGTCGATATCCAGGATGAATTTCTGGACATTGCGCTGCGTTTTCCCGACGGGACTACGGCCGCCGGGGTGCGAGTGCGCTGAAACTACGTGGAAGAAATGGATATGCAGCAATTCAAGGATTTAACGGTGCTGATGGCGGACGATATGGAGGTCATGCGCAAGGTGACCGCGACCCAGTTACGCATGCTCGGCATAGACCGCGTGACGATGGTCAGCAATGGTGCCGAAGCCTTGAGAACGCTGAACAGCCAGCGCTTCGACATCGTGTTGTCGGACTGGAACATGCCAGTCATGACCGGTATCGAACTGCTCAAGGCCGTGCGCAGCGACAACGCCCTGTGGCGCCTGCCCTTCGTCATGATCACGGCCGAGGCCGACCGCAAGCGCATTGAGGAGGCGATCCAGTGTGGGGTCAGCGATCTGCTGGTCAAGCCCTATACCCCCGATCGACTGGCCGCCAGCCTTGAGCGCGCCCTGTCGCGCAAGATACGTACGCCGCTGAATTCGGCCAACGTTGCTGAGCCGGTGACGCGAGACAGTGCCGCCCCGCCCAAGGAAGTCGAGGCGCGGGAGGAGCGGCCCGTCCTCCTGCTGGTGGACGACGCGCCAGACAATCTGCAGTTGCTGGCGCAGTTGTTCAAGAGCGATTACCGCGTGCGGGTGGCATCGTCCGGCGAAGCGGCGCTGAGCATCTGCTTTTCCGACCAACCGCCGGACCTGGTGTTGCTCGACGTGATGATGCCGGACATGGATGGGTTCGAAGTGGCCAAGCGCATGCGCGAGTATCCCAACTCGGCAACGATCCCGGTCATCTTCGTCACGGCAATGGATGGCGATGATGCGCGACTCAAGGGCATGTCGCTTGGTGCGGTCGATTTCGTGACCAAGCCCATCGTCCCGGAGCAGTTGCAGCTGCGGGTGCGCAATTTCATCCGTTACGTGATGCTGCGCAAGGAAACCCAGAGCAACTACGATAGCCTGCTGGAGACCGCGCGTATCCGGGAGGACGTGGAGAATCTCACTCGCCACGACATGAAGGGATCGCTGGCGGGCGTCATCAGCCTGGTGCAGGAGCTGGCGAACGATGACATGCTGACCGGCAGCCAGGCTGAAACGGTGCGGGTGATCGAAGACGCAACGCTCAAGCTGCTCAACATGATCAACCTGTCGGCGGAGCTCTATAAGATCGAAACCGGGCGTTTCGAGCTCGACCCCCAGCCGATGGACATCGGCGACATGCTGCATCGCATTGCCAATATTTCCCGAAAGACATTTGCTGGCAAGCGCATTGCGATTGCCGTCGATGCGGGCGTATCGCCGGGGGAGGTCGAGCCCCGGGGGCTGGGCGACGCCATGCTGTCGTACTCGATCTTCCAGAATCTCATCAAGAACGCCTGCGAAGCGGCTCCGGCCAACTCGCGGGTCAGTATCGCGGTCACCTGGCAGGACATGCTACGCATCACCATCGTCAATCAAGGCGTGATTCCGGCCGAGATCAGGGATGCGTTCTTCGGCAAATACGTCACCCATGGCAAACCCCACGGTACGGGCCTCGGTGCTTATTCGGCCAAGAGCCTGACGGAGGCACAAGGCGGGCAGATTGCGTTCGAGGTGTCCGACGAGCAGAAGACGACGACGCTGGTGGTCACCTTGCCGATGGTGCCCGCCGTCTGAGGCGCAACGCATAGGTCGTGCACTGCGACCGAGAGCACGGCAACCACGCCGGTCTGAGCGCTTAACTGCTGCGGGTACGCTGGATGCGATAGACCGAAGGCAGCGCGCGCAGGCGCTTCATCACCTGGGCAAGGTGGATGCGGTCGTGGACCTGCAGCGTGAACTGGATCTGGATATAGCGCTCGTCACCGCCCTGCTCTTGCGTGGCGACCGAGGCGATGTTGGCGTTGGCTTCGGCGATGGCGGCGGCGATCTCAGCGAGCGCACCGCGGGTGTTCTCGGCGAGCACCCGTGCCGGTACGTCAAACAGCCGGGCCACGGCCGGATCCCACTCGACGTCGATCAGCTTGTCCGAATCGACGCGCCCGCCCGACAGCAGCGGACAGTCGTGGGTGTGGATGACGAGGCCCTGGTCCTTCTTGAAGAAACCAATGATGGGGTCGCCCGGGATGGGGTTGCAGCAACGGGCAAACTGGATCGCCATGCCCTCGGTGCCGCGAATGGTGACGGCGGTGGGCTTCTTGCCGGGCGCCGGCTCTTCCAGCCACTGGCCGGACAGTTGCAGCAGCCGCTTGGCGACGACGACGGCAAGGCGCTTGCCCAAGCCCACTTCGGCCAATGCCTCGTCGCGGCTCCTGGCGTTGTTTTCCTTCACCCAGCGCTCCCATACCTCGTCCGACGGCATGATGGCGTTGGGCAGCAGCGTGGTCATGGCTTGCAGCAGCAGCCGCTCGCCGAGCAGCACAGCTTCCTCGTGCCGCATGTTCTTGAGGAAATGGCGGATATGGCTGCGCGCCTTGCCGGTGGTGACGAAGGTCAGCCAGCTCGGGTTGGGCTTGGCGTGGGCGGCGGTGACGATCTCGACCTGATCGCCATTCCTGAGCTTGGTGCGCAGCGGCACCAGCTCGTGGTTGACCTTGGCGGCGATGCAGCGATTGCCGATATCGGTATGCACGGCGTAGGCGAAGTCGACGCAGGTGGCGCCGGCCGGCATCGACAGGATCTTGCCCTTGGGCGTGAAGACGTAGACTTCGTCGGGGAACAGGTCGACCTTGATGTGCTCGAGGAATTCGACCGCGTCGCCCGATTCGGATTGCAGCTCCAAGAGCGACTGCAGCCACTGGTGGGTCTTCTGCTGCACGTCGGAGAAGCTTTCGTCGCCGGACTTGTACATCCAGTGGCTGGCGACGCCGGCATCGGCGATGCGGTGCATCTCGTGCGTGCGGATCTGGATCTCGATCGGCGTGCCGTAGGGGCCGAACAGCGTGGTGTGCAGGCTCTGGTAGCCGTTGGACTTCGCGATCGCAATGTAGTCCTTGAACTTGCCGGCGATCGGTTTGAACAGGCTGTGCAACGCGCCGAGCGCTAGGTAGCAGGTGGGCACGTCGCGCACGATGACGCGAAAGCCGTAGATGTCGAACACTTCGGAGAAGCTGAGGTGTTTTTCCTGCATCTTGCGGTAGATGCTGAACAGGTTTTTCTCACGGCCGGTGACGTTGGCGTCGATGCCGGCATCCGACAGCTTGAGCTTGATGTTGTCGAGGATCTTGCCGACCACCTCGCGCCGGTTGCCGCGCGCGGCCTTCAAGGCCTTGGACAGCACGTCGTAGCGGCGCGGGTGCAGGTATTTGAACGAGAGATCGTCCAGTTCCTGGTAGATGCTGTTCAGGCCGATGCGGTTGGCGATCGGCGCATAGATTTCCAGCGTCTCGCGGGCGATGCGCTTTTGCTTGTCCTCGCGCATCGCGTCCATGGTGCGCATATTGTGCAGCCGGTCGGCGAGCTTGATCAGGATCACGCGCAAGTCGCGCGCCATCGCCAGCAGCATCTTGCGGAAATTCTCCGCCTGCGCTTCTTCCGTGCTCTGGAATTCGAGCTTGTCGATCTTGCTCATGCCGTCGACGAGCTCGGCCACGTGGCGGCCGAATTTCTCGGTGAGCTCCAGCTTGGAGACACCGGTGTCTTCCATCACGTCGTGCAACAGCGCGGCGGCGAGCGCCTGGGCGTCGAGATGCCAGTTCGTCAGGATGCCGGCGACCGCCAGCGGATGCGAAATGTACGGGTCGCCCGTGCGGCGCATCTGGCCGCGGTGCGCGGCCTCGGAGAACTTGAAGGCAGAGGCGAGGAAACTGCGATCTTCCGGCCTGAGGTAGGCCGTTTCCTCGCTGAGGAACCGGTTGGCCGCCGCCAGTATCGCCGGTGCGGAACCGGCGAGTTCGGGAACGTCAGCAGCGGCCAGCGCCGGTTCCATGGCGGCTATCCGGTGATCAGGTCCGGGTGCGCGTGAGGATGTCGCGACCAATGATGCCAGCGGCGATTTCGCGCAAGGCAAGCACGGTGGGCTTGTCGCGACCCGGGGCATCGATTTGCGGCGTGGAGCCGTTGGCAATCTGGCGGGCGCGGTAGGCGGCGGCGAGGGTCAGATCGAAGCGGTTTTCGATGCGGGGCAGGCAATCATCAACGGTTACGCGGGCCATGGGAAAATCCTTGTCTTGAAACGAGAAACAGTTAGCCTGGAGTGTACCAGAAACGCAGACCGCCCCGCGAGGCGGGGCGGCGTAAGGGGCGGCAGGCTCAGGCCTTGAGCGCGTTGAGCAGCGCGCCGTGGCGGATGCGCTGTGTATGCAGGCGTAGCCGGATCGCACGTACCACCGAGACGATGTCGCGTACCGCTTCGTCGATATGCTCGTTGACGATGATGAAATCAGCCTCGGAATAGTGGCTCATTTCCTCACGCGCTGCGGCCATGCGCTGGGCGATGATGGTCTCGCTATCCTTGCCGCGATTGCGCAGGCGCGCTTCCAGTACCTCGACGGCGGGCGGCAGCACGAACACGCCGACGGCGTCAGGGAAGATGTGCTTGACCTGCTGCGCACCTTGCCAGTCGATTTCCAGCAGGATGTCGCGGCCGTTATCGACGACCGATTCGATCCAGGTCCTGGAGGTGCCGTAGTAGTTGCCGTAGACCTCGGCGTACTCCAGCAATTCACCCGCGGCGATCATGCGCTCGAATTCGCTGCGTTCGACGAAATGGTAGTCCTTGCCGTGCACCTCGCCGGCACGCGGTGCGCGGGTGGTGAACGAGATCGACAGCTGCACGTTCTGATCTGCAGCCAGCAGCGCCGCCACCAGCGTGGTCTTGCCTGCGCCCGACGGTGCGGTGACCACGAAGATATTGCCTTTCGCCATCGTCAAAATCCGTAAGAAATTAAAGGGCAGGTTAGCACATTCACCGCATTGGAAAACAGCGGCAAAGCCGCCTTCATGCGGCATTCAATGAAAAAGGGGCGGCCGAGTGGCCGCCCCTTGCTGCGTTGGTGCGTGAGATCAGCCTTGCAGCAGGCTCAGTACTTGCTGAGGTAGTTGGTTGGCCTGTGCCAGCATCGCGGTGCCCGCCTGTTGCAGGATCTGGCCCCGCGTGAGGTTGGCGGTCTCGGCGGCGAAGTCCGTATCGCGTATCCGGCTACGGGCGGCCGAGAGGTTCTCGGTCGTCGTCGCGAGGTTGGCGATGGTCGCGGAGAAGCGGCTTTGCAGGGCACCGAACTTGGCGCGCTGGTCGTTGATCGCGGTCAGCGCGTCATCGACGATGCGTAGCGCCTGGGTGGCATTTTCCACCGTCGATACATCCAGCGTTTCCACGGTCTTGAGATCGGCCTGGAAGGACATGCCCGACCCGAACACCGAGGTGCCATCCACTGCGGTGAAGAACACGCCGGACGTGAAGGCCGCCGTGTCGGTGGTGATCGAATACGATTCCGCTGCGTTCAGCACGACCTGGCCAGCGAAGTAGGCCGAACCGGTACTTCCGGCGCTAAAGACGACACCGCTGGCCAGGCGCTGTGAGAGCCCGCTCGACGACGCCGTGTCGTAGTTCCAGACCTCCATCGAGCCGCCGATGCCGCTGGCGATGCCACTGGCCGAGCTCAGCGCGATATTGGAGCCGTCCTCGGCCACCAGCTTCACGCCATAGCGCGTGGTGCCGGTGGTGTCGGTGAAGGTTTCCACCTGCGCGGTCACGCCGGTCTGCGACGATTTGGAATTGAACGCGGAAACCGCCTGCGCGTATTCGTCGGCATCGATGCTGCCGTTGTTGTTGCTGTCGTCGACATTGAACGTCACCGACTGGAAGGTGCTGCTCTTGGAGGCGAGTGCCAGCGAGAAGGTGCCGCTGCCCATCGACACCACGGTCTCGGTGCGGGCGCTGGCTTTCACGCCGGTGCCGGCCTGGTTGATCTTGGCGGCGATCTCGCGTGCCATGTCGGTGTCGTCGACCGAGATCGAAATGCCGTTGATGCTGAAGGTGCCCGAGGCGGCAACGGCGACCCCCGCTGCGTTCACGATGCCACTGGCGCCAGGCGCGAAGGTGCTGCCCGAGGTCAGCACATTGCTGATGGTCTTGGCACCGGTGCCATTGCCTGCGCCGATCTGATAGCTGCCGTACTGGTTGGTACGCAGATTGGTGGTGGTGGCGAGTATGGTCTCGTTGGTGTTGGCACCGATCTGGTAGACGGCAGCGGTGAAAGTGCCGTCGAACAGCTTCTGGCCGTTGAACTGCGTGGTCTGGGCGAAACGCTCCAGCTCGCTGGTGAGCTGGCTGACTTCGGCGTTGATCGCTTCGCGATCGCCCGCCGAGTTGGTGGCGTTGCCCGATTGCACCGCCAATTCGCGAATGCGCTGCAGGATATCGCCCATCTGGGCCAGTGCGCCTTCGCCGGTCTGCGCCAGCGAGATGCCGTCATTGGCATTGCGCTGCGCCTGGGTGGAGCCGCGGATCTGGCTGGTCATGCGCTCCGAGATCGCAAGCCCTGCGGCATCGTCTTTGGCGCTGTTGATACGCAAGCCGGATGACAGGCGCTGCAGCGATTGATTCAGGTCACCCTGGCTCTTGTCGAGGTTGCGTTGCGCATTCAGCGATGGAATGTTGGTGTTGATGACTTGCATCACGGTTCTCCTTGGCGGGCCAGCGACGGTCCGTCTGTCGGCCGACGCCACGCGCCGTGCCCGATTCGGCAGCCACGCCATGCGGGCCGCCCATTGCGCGAGAGGTCATGCAAAAGCCATGCCAGGAGCTTACGGGCCCGACGATGAGCGTCGGTGCTGCAAGCAGGCAGAGCGGCAAATGCGCGCCCAGCCTGCCTTGGCAGTCGATCAGCCGGGCTGATCGTGTGAAAGCAACGTCCTAAGCCGGGCGCAAATCAGCGAGTCGCCACCGGGCGATACGGCAAGCGGATGAGACGGGCGGCAAAACTTGCCGTTGCCGCCATGGCTTGCGGCAGTGCCTCACACGGTGATCAGCTGGATGCCGGGCAGGCTGGCGAGGCTCACTTCGCGGGTGATCGCGACGAACTCGGTGAGGTAGGCGGTGTCGGCGCGTTCTTGCGGCACGGCGGCGTAGAGCTCGGAAGTGAGCCCCGCGGTGGTGATCGGCTTGGCGACGATGTAGCCGCGCTCCAGATAGTGCTGCACGCTCCAGCGCGGTAGTGCGGCGATGCCACGGCGGCTGGCCACCAGCTGCAGCATGGCCACCGTCAACTCGGTGGTGCGGCGCTTCGGGTTCACGCCGGCAGGACGCAGCACCTTGCGCACCAGATCCAGCATGTCGTCCGGCACCGGGTAGGTGATCAGCGTCTCGTCGGCGAAGTCGGTGGCTTCCAGCACCGGCTTGTCGGCCAGCGGATGATCGCGGGCGACGAGGGCGACCATGTCGTAGGCGAACAGCGGGAAATGGGCGATACGCGCTTCGTCCTCGCGCTCGGACACGATGGCGAGATCGGCACGGTCTTCGAAGATCAGCCCGACCGGGTCGGCATGAAAGCCGGAGACAATGTCGAGCTCCACCTCCGGCCAGCGCTCGCGAAAGGTGTCCATCGCCGGCATCAGCCAGTCGAAGCAGGTGTGGCATTCCACGGCAATGCGCAGGCTGCCGGCCTCGCCCTCGCGCAGCTTGGCGATGTCGCGCTCGCTGGCTGCTACGCGTGGCAGCACCTCGCTGGCGAGCTGCACCAGCTTTTCCCCGGCGGGCGAGAGCTTGAGTGGCTGTTTGCGCACGAACAGCGGCAAGCCGTAGTGCTCCTCCAGTAGCCGGATCTGGTGCGACAGCGCCGATTGCGTCAGATACAGGCGTTCCGCGGCACGGGTCAGGCTGCCCGCCTCGCGGATGGCGAGCAGTGTTTTCAGATGGCGCAGTTCCAGCAATGATTGCATTGAATATCTCTCATGCTGATCGTGAAAAGAATGAGTTTGAATCATATGTGTTCGATGCGGATGATGCAAAACACATTCATGGAATATGGAGATTGCAATGACTATTGCTCATGTACTGGGCTTCCCGCGCATCGGTGGCCAGCGCGAGCTGAAGCTTGCCGTGGAGGCATACTGGCGTGGCGAGATCGCCGAGACCGAGCTTGCTGCCGTCGGCAGCACGCTGCGCCGCCGCCACTGGCAATGGCAGAAGAACGCCGGGCTCGACTTTGTCAGCGTCGGTGATTTCGCCTGGTACGACCAGGTGCTGGGTACCGCTGCGCTGCTAGGCGCCTTGCCCAGCCGCTTCGGTTTCGACGCCGGTACGCTCACGCTGAAGCAGTACTTCGAACTGGCACGCGGCAACGCCGGCCAGCCGGCGCTGGAAATGACCAAGTGGTTCGATACCAACTACCACTACCTCGTGCCGGAGCTGGATGACCACACCCGCTTCGACGGCGGCGTGGACTGGTTCTTCCATGAGGTGCAGGAAGCGCTGGCCCAGGGCCACAAGGTTAAGCCGGTGCTGCTCGGGCCGCTATCCTTCCTGCATCTCGCCAAGGCCAAGTCGCCCAGCCTCGATAAGCTCGGCCTGATCGGTCGCGTATTGCCGGCCTATCGCCGCATCCTGGCCAAGCTGGCCGCGCTGGGCGTCGACTGGCTGCAAATCGACGAGCCCATCCTCGGCCTGGCGCTGGAACCGACCTGGCTTGCTGCGTTCGAGCCGGTGTATCGCGAGCTGGCACAAGGTGGCGTGAAGCTGCTGCTTGCCACCTATTTCGACAGCGTGGCCACGCATGCCGAGTTGCTGGCCCAGCTGCCGGTGGCGGGGGTGCATATCGATCTGGTGCGCGCGCCCGAACAGCTCGATGCGCTGCTCGCGCTATGGCCGCAGGATAAGATCCTGTCCGCCGGCGTGATCGACGGTCGCAACATCTGGGCGGCCGATCTTTCCACCAAGCTGGTCACGCTGGAAGCGGCCCAGGCGCGGCTCGGCGAGCGGCTGTGGGTGGCCTCGAGCTGCTCCTTGCTGCACAGCCCGGTCGACCTGGACTCTGAGGACGCGCTCGATGGCGAACTCAAGTCGTGGCTGGCCTTCGCCAAGCAGAAGCTCGGCGAAGTGGCGCTGCTCAAGACCGCGCTGGAGCAGGGGCGCGCCGCTGTGGCCGCGCAGCTCGCCGCCAGCGATGTCGTCGTCAAGAGCCGGCTGACTTCGCGCCGCATCCACAACTTGGCGGTGAAGGCCCGCGTCGCCGCGTTGACGTCCGACGACGCACAACGCGCCAGCGCCTATCCGCAACGTGCCGAGCAGCAGCATGCCTGGCTCAAGCTGCCGCCGCTGCCGACCACCACCATCGGCTCCTTCCCGCAAACGAAGGAAATCCGCACCGCCCGTGCCGCCTTCAAGCGCGGCGAATTGCCCGAGGCCGACTACATCGCCGCAATGCAGACCGAGATTCGGCTGGTGGTCGAGCAGCAGGAGGCGCTGGGGCTGGACGTGCCAGTGCATGGCGAAGCCGAGCGCAACGACATGGTCGAGTACTTCGGCGAGCAACTGGCCGGCTTCACCTTCACCCGCTTCGGCTGGGTGCAGAGCTACGGCAGCCGCTGCGTGAAGCCGCCCATCATCTTCGGCGATGTATCGCGCCCGAAGGCGATGACGGTGGCGTGGAGCCGCTACGCGCAATCGCTCACCACCAAGCCGATGAAGGGCATGCTGACCGGCCCGGTGACCATCCTGCAGTGGTCGTTCGTGCGAGATGACCAGCCGCGCGAGCAGACCTGCCTGCAGATCGCGTTGGCGATCCGCGACGAGGTGGTTGAGCTGGAACAGGCGGGCATCAAGGTCATCCAGATCGACGAACCAGCGTTCCGCGAAGGCCTACCGCTCAAGCGCGGCGACTGGGATGCCTATCTGGAATGGGCGGGCCGTGCCTTCCGCGTGTCGGCATCGGGCGTGGTCGACAGCACGCAGATCCACACCCACATGTGCTATTCGGAGTTCAACGACATCTTGCCGGCAATCGCTGCGATGGACGCCGACGTGATCACCATCGAGACCAGCCGCTCGGACATGGAACTGCTCGAAGCCTTTGGTACCTTCCACTATCCGAACGAGATCGGCCCGGGTGTGTACGACATCCACAGCCCGCGCGTGCCGCCGGTGGCCGAGATGCTGCGGCTGATCGCCAAGGCGCTGGACGTGGTGCCGGCGGAGCGTCTGTGGATCAACCCGGATTGCGGCCTGAAGACCCGCGGCTGGCCGGAAACCGAGGCGGCGCTTACCAACATGCTGGCCGCCACCCGCGAAGCACGCGCCGCGTTGGCCGAGGGCCGCAAGCTGGTGGTCGCGGCGGCGCAGGTCTACACACCGGTGCATGGCAGCGGCGCCTGCAGCTGCCACTAAGCGCGGCTGACAAAACCCTTCTGGCTACGTCGCGCTCACTTGGCGTACACCTTGTACTGTCTGCGACAGAGGGAAGTCCGGTTCATCGCCGTTCAGGACGTTTCGCGCGTCAGCCAGAACCGCTGCGCTGGGTTTTGTCAGCCGCTCCAAGCAGCAAATCGAAGAAAACCCGGCGATGCCGGGTTTTCCTTTTCTGTTGATGACTGGAGGCCTGATGTTCAGCCAGATCGTGCAGTTCCGCTTGCTTGCCGCAACCGAGGTCGACCATTTCGAAGCGCTGATCGATGAGATGATCGCCTGGCTACGGGCGCAACCCGGCTTTGCCGGCTACCAGCTGTTCCGCGCAGGGCGGGACGGCATCGACCTGATCCACTGGCACGACGAAGCGGGCTGCCGGGCAAGCCTCGCCGCCTTCATAGAGACGCGGCTCGCGCAGGTGCTGATGGCGCTGTGCGAGCCGCAGTGCAATAGCTTCTTCGGTGCGTGCCGCCGCTGGAATGGCGGCACTTCGTTGCTACTCAGGCAAGACTGAAGTCGAGGTTGGTCGGCACTTCGAGCACTTGTACCGCAGCGCTGCCGGTTTCCTCAACATCGCGGTCCACCACTTCCAGTGCGAAACCGCTGGCCCAGGCAGCGCCGGTGCCAGTGACGAAGAAGCCATAGCTGACTTGTTCGGCCTCCTCCGGCACCTGCAGCACGATGTCCACCGTGGTCCATTCGTGGCTGCCACGCAGCGGCCGGTTGTCCATGTTGTCGAAGCGGATGCCCCGGGTGAACTTGCTGTCGATGCGCAACCACATTTGCACGGACCGCGCCGCCTCGGTGCGCAGCGCAGCGCGCAATCGCAAGCGTTGGCCACGGTAGGGCTGCGCCTTGATGGTCTGCATCAACGTGCCGAAGCCGGGGTCTTTGTCGTAGATGCGGGCGGCTTCCTCGCGCAGCACGCAGCGGATCACGGCAGTCGGGCGATCGTGATGGCGCACGGCGGTGTCGAGCCCCATCAGGTAAAGATCAGGGCGTGAGCCGGCCCGGACCCAGCCTTGCGGGATGGGCAGCGTCTGCCGCGCATCGGGCTGGCTTTCGGCCTCGATTTTGGCAGACAGCACGTTCCAGTTGTCGCATTCGAATTGCTGGGCGACGAGGTCCAGGCATTCACCGTGGCTGAGTTCAATGGCTTTGCGCGCAAGGCCGGCGCGCAGCGACTTCGCCAGTAATTTGGCGTCGCGAAAAGTACGCATGGCAAGATCCTATGCAGGAGCGAACGTCGTACGGTCGGTGCTTGCATTACCGAAACGTTCGCGGGGCAACGGATCGGAGTGTGAAGTGTGCGTGCATTCACCATCCCGGACGGGCGCAAGCGGCAGGCTGCACGGGCCTGCGCACATTGTGGCGAGGAAGGGGTCCGGATTCAAGCGCTAGTCGTCGAGCCGGATTACCGTAACTATTTTTGGCACTTGCCGGGCTCAAGTTTGATCGAGGTCAGGAAGGGAAGGTAGCTAGTTGCTGCATTGCAGCATATGCTCGGAAGGCGATCCAGAACGGAGCCTTTCATGCCTTATTCTTTTGAAGAACTGACGATCGGCCTGACCGCCGAATACCGCAAGACCTTGACCGAGACCGATGTCGTGCTGTTCGCCGGCCTAACCGGCGACAACAACCCGATGCACATCGATGCCGAGTTCGCGGCCGAAACGCGCTTCGGTGCGCGGGTGGTGCACGGCATGCTCACCGCCAGCATGCTGTCTTCGGTGATCGGCATGAAGCTGCCGGGCCCCGGCTGCATCTACATGTCGCAAAGCCTGCGCTTTTTGAAGCCGGTGCATATCGGCGAGACGGTGAGCGCGACCGCCGAAGTGATCGAGCTATTCCCGGAGAAGCAGCGGGTGCGGATCAAGACTGTCTGCTCGGTACGCGGCGAGCCGGTGCTCGATGGCGAAGCGCTGATCTGGGTGCCCAGGCATGATTGAAGCTGCCGTCCTGGTCGGGCGTGAGTCGCCCGCTCAGGCCGGCAGTGGCTTGCCCATCACCACCTGATCCTGTGCCCGGTAGCCGTTGCGCTCGTAGAAGGCACGCGCCGGCACGGTAGCGCCGGTGAGCAAAAAGGTTTCGCCATAGCCCGCCTCGGCGAGCTGGCGCTCGAACTCGGCCAGCAGCTGCTGCCCGTGGCCTTGTCCCTGCAACTGCGGTGCCACGCAGAGCTCCTTCAGGTGAAAACTCCAGTGAGCTATCCAGCGCTCGCCCCAGCCGAAGGCGAGCGCGATCGGGGTATCGCCATCGTGCAGCGCCAGCCCGGCAAAGCGCGGGAAGCGGGAGAAGTGCAGCAACCGCTCGCGCGCGGCGGTTTCGCTCCAGCCGTCGTGCCAGGGCGGTGCGTTGAAGACGGCGCAATAGAGCGCGGCGTAGTTGACGATGTTGTCAGGGTTGAGCGATAGAAAGGACATGAGTGCGCGAAAGGAGTGGGCCGCGTCGTAGCTTAGCTTTGAGTTTGCAACGGCAGGGGTGCGATGAATTGGTCGGGCATACCGCTCAGGTGCTCCACCGCCAGTTGCAGCATGGTTGGCGTGATGTAACTGCGATGCACCCTGTTGATCGCGGCCATGTAAAAGCGTCCGAACAGGTTCTTGCAATGCACACGGGTGCCGAGCGTGAAGCAAACCTGATCGTCGCCGATGATGGATACGCCGACGCAGGAGCGGAACAGCAGGTGCTTGTCGTCGGCGCCGAGCACCACCTGTGCCTGGTTGGACGACACGGCCTGGTCCAGTACCGGGAAGCGCTGGTCGAACAACAGACTGCAATCCTTGGAGAGCAGCGACGATACCGGGCAGCCCAACGGCGACGTGCGCAGACCCATCGGTCGGACCAGCACATTGCGTAGCGCCATCATCCGCCCGACGCCAGCCGGAGGGTTGTCGAGGAAGCCTTGCAGCAGCTTGCTGAGCAGGGCCGCTGGCCCCAGCCGGACCAGATTCCGGTCGACCAGCACCAGGCAAAACGTGTCCTCATGATGCAGCGTATGCGCCTGCAATTGTGTCAGCAGCAGTGAGCCGTGGGGAGGCTGGCCCAGCGCCATCACTTGGGGGCGCGGCCGATTGTCGGCGAGATAACCCTGTGCGCCGCGCCAGCGGCCCCAGGCGCCGCGCAGCAGGCCGGTACTGCAGCGCGCGGCCTGGCAGAGCAGCGCCTGCAGCGATCCGGGGGGTGCATCCAGCGACAGCGCCGTGGTATTCACGGTGCGCCGCTCCAGCGGGGTCTGTTCCAGCAGCGCCATGACCGTGGTTGGCAGCAGCTCGGTCAGTGCCGGGATGGTGGCCTGGTTGGCCAGCACCTGTTGCCGCAACTCGGGCGATAGATTGCCGCCCAGTTCGTCGGTATGGCAGGACAGCGCAAAAAAAGTGGGATGCAGTTTGTTATGCGCCAGCGGCCAGAACTGGTGCCAGGTTTCGCCACCGAAGCGAACCGTGAACAGGCAGTCCGGCGGAATGTTGACGAAGTGCAGGCAATCGAAGAAATGTTGGGGATGGGCAGCGATCTCTTGCGGTGAGGCGGTGCTGAAGCGCAGCTGTGCGCCGCCGCTGCCGGAAATGGCGGTGAATACCCGGTGCCCGGCGTGGCGATGGAAGGGGTGGCCATTGGGGCCGACGGCGAACGAGTAGAGCGAGGTGGCGTCGCCCTTGGTGAAGTCGGTGCCTGCCAGTTTGGCTGAAGGCTCCTCGAGCTCGTCGACGAACTCGGTGTGCGCCTGTTGCCGGGCGATGGCGCCCTGGTAGATGTGATCGCCTGCGCCGTGGCCCAGCTGAGTGATCAGCGCGACTTCCACCGGCAGCCCGCCTGATTGCGACGCAATACTGACCGAAGGGAAGGTTCGCGTGACTCTTTTCAACTCCAGCATGGTGGGCATCCTCCGGCATAGGACAAAAGCATGAGCGGATATTGGCGTGATCGGCTCAGGCACACAAGCGTTGGGGCGCAGCTGCTGCACAAAACAAAGCCCGGCAACGCCGGGCTTTGTTCTTGCTGCCGGAGTGGGTGGTTTAGAGCGGCAAACAAAACCCAGCGCAGCGGTTCTGGCTGACGCGCGAAATGTCCTGAACGGCAATGAACCGGACTTCCTTCGGTCGCAGACAGTACAAGGCGTACGGCAAGTGGGTGCGGCGACGCTTAAGGGTTTTGTTAGCTGCTCTTACAGCCCGATCGCCTCGTCCTGGCCAAGCAGAATGTTGAGGTTCTGCACCGCCGCGCCGGAAGCGCCCTTGCCCAGGTTGTCCAGGCGGGCGATCAGCACCAGCTCGCCGCCGCTCTTGCTGGAGTAGGGCAGGATCTGCAGCTGATTGGTATTCGAGAGTGTATCGGCACGCAGGAAGGCATCGCGCTCCAGCACGTCCTGGCTGTTGAGGGGAGCCACGGTCACAAAACGCTCGCCGGCGTACCAGTCCGCCAGTGCCTTGGCGGCATCCTCGGCCGAGCCATTCAGTTGCGACGCGTGCAGCGGAATCGCCACCAGCATGCCAGTGGGGAAGTGGCCGACGCTGGGCAGGAATACCGGCTTGGTGGCAAGGCCGGTGCAATGCTGGATTTCCGGCAGGTGCTTGTGCGACAGGCCCAGCGCGTAGAAGGCGAATGGTTCGGCTTCGGGGTTCTCGTGCACCTCGATCAGCGCCTTGCCGCCGCCGGTGTAGCCGGAAACGCCGATGATGTTGAGCGCGGTGTCGCTAGAAAGCAGGCCGCGCGCTATCAGCGGGCGCAGCAGCGCGATGGCGCCGGTGGCATAACAACCGGGATTGGCGATGCGGGTGCTGGCGCGGATCTTGGCGCGCTGGTCGGCGGCGAGCTCGGGAAAACCGTAGACCCAGGCCGGATCGACGCGGTGGGCGGTGGAGGCGTCGATCACGCACACGGCTGGGTTCGTGATCATGGCGACCGATTCGATCGCGGCATCATCCGGCAGGCAGAGGATGACCACGTCGGCCTCGTTCAGCAGCGCCTTGCGGTGCTCGACCGAACGGCGCAGCTCGACGGGTAGGCTCAAGAGTTGCAGATCGGTGCGCCCGGCAAGGCGCTCGACAATCTGCAGACCGGTGGTTCCGTGTTCACCGTCGATGAAAATCTTGGGCAGGCTGGCCATCTTGTTCTCCTGATTCGCGAACCCACGAGCTTAGCGTCAGATGCCGCGTCGCATCAACGTCGGCGGCGTGACAAAACGTCAGTCATCAGTCCTTGATGCTGCGCGTGATCTTGGCGCAGTGGCCCTTGCTGAACCAGACGTCGTACTGCACCTGGCTTGCCCGCCAGGTGGCGGACACATCGCCGTAATCCCAGTAATCCCGCTGCTCGCACGGCCCGGCGATCGCTTCGAGCTGTTCGATCGTCAAGCCGAGCAAGGCATCGGGCTGAAGAAAGGCCTCATACACCCGGGCATCCGCAATGAGACGCTCCTGGCGCGCAACCGGGGCGCCGAGTGCGTACAGCACGCTGAATGCACACAGCAGGCCAAAGAGGATGAATACGAGGATGGTCAAAAACGGCACTCCTATGTGAACGACCATGATTTGCCCGGTGTTGCAACCCGCATTAAAGCGGCACACGGCGGGCGTTCGGTATGGCGGCTTGTGTCCAAGCGGCGGGCCGACACCGGTCGGCGCCGCATGTACGCCCGACGGGGCTTGGAAGTCACATTGTATATTCCGCCGCGAGATGACCGAGGCACGGCTCGGCAAGCCGATAGCTCAACCTATCCTCGACCCGTGCCGCGCCCAGGCGCTCGTAAAAGGCCATTCCTCGCACATTCGATGCCTTGACCGGCCAGTCGATTCTGCTGCATCCGTGGGCGAGCGCATGCCGGGCCACCCACACCATGAGGGCCCTGCCCACTCCGGTGCCTCTCTCGGCGGACCTCACATACAGCTCTTTAAGCCAGCACTGCCGGCGCCGATCGGGTGCGAGGTCAACCAGCGAGTAGGTGTATGAAATCGCGGCGAATCCAAGCACGATTCCTCCACCTCTGCTCGCGACCACCAGTTGCAACGGCGAATCCGGCGCCAGCAAGGTATCAACCAGATAGGCGCGCGCCATATCCTCGGAGACGCTCGATTTCTCGTTGTAATAGCCGTGCAGCTCCAGCAGGAGTTCGACGAGCGATTGATGATGTATGTCTGAGGCGAGTTGAACTTGCATTTGTGATGCGACGCAGAACGTTTGGGCCAGATGCACCCTGGTGGGCAGCTTCACGCAGGACGAGACGTTTCGGTATGGGGCCATGTTGCCAACGGAAGTCGGGGCAGTCCAGGCGAATGCGGTTGAGCTAGCGCTGGCGCCCTAGACGTCGCATTTCATGTGGCAACCATCCATGCCGGTCTCTGTTGTTCGGGTAAGTTAATCCGGCGGGTTAATGTGGGGTAACGCCAGCTGGGGCATAGAGCCCGGTAGCCGCGATGTCTCTCCACATTTCCGGCAATTCCTTGGCGTGGCGGCGTAGCTGCTTGGTCCGATACATGTCGTCGTCTGCCTCTGCCAACATATCCTCAGGCAACGACGGTAATTCGCTCTGTATGAATTTACCGATACTGGCGCCTAAAACGACTTCGCGTTTATTCAGCAGATAAGGCTGGGTGAGAGATCGGTTAATCTTGTCGCGGACAATAGCAAGGGTTCTGCCACTCGTATTGGGCAAGACGATGACGAATTCATCTCCGCCCATGCGCGCTACCGTATCCGTAACGCGCACGCACATGACAAGGCGCGTAGATACGATCTGGAGAATCTGGTCACCCGCCTGATGCCCCATCTCGTCGTTGACCAGTTTGAAGCCATCGAGGTCAATGGCCAGTATGCCAACCAGATGATGCAGCCGATCCGCCATTGCGATCGCAACACCGAGCCGGTCTAGCAATAGCGCTCTGTTTGCCAGACCTGTCAGGTGATCGTGGTGAGCATCGTACTGTACAGTGTGCAGCAGTTCCTCCAGCTGGTGCACCCGTAGGCGCAACCGTGTATTTTGTTGCTTGGTGGTTTCCATTTTCATCTCCTGGGCCGTAGACTGGCTTTCAGCCAGTCGGCGTTTCTACAATTGCCAGCTCAGTAAACGACGGGAACCAACAAGCAGATAAGTTGGAGTAAACACAATTTCAAAGAACAGCTCGGTTGAATTGCGCAGGTGGTAGGCGGCGACGTTGAGTTGTGCTGCCAGATTGTAACTGCTTGGGGTGCCGCCTATTTGGCCAGTAGATGAATGATCTTAATAGCGGCGCAGCGCCAAAAATGCCGTCATTGGCGTGGGATGCTTGGGAACGGAAGGGCCTTCATCCCGAAATCAAAGCGGGCTCCAGTGCGCGCATGCGATGCCGACCTCGTTGTCCGCTCACAAGCGATGCTGAGACCAGTCGTATGACCGCGTAACAACCGGTTGATTCGCGGCGCGTTGCTCTTGTGCCGACGGCGGGGTCAACGATCTTGCCTTGGTATCGACTTTCAGCGGTCGCTTTATATTCAGTACCAGGATATTGGTAAGGTTCATGTTCTATCTCTCAATTTCGGATTTTGCTTGCCGGCAAACACTGCCAGCATCTATGCGTCGGTTGCGGCGATGCGCGTGCTCGCGAGGAAACCTTACTTGTCCATGGCTCAGGTAAATGATTGGGCGCACCTGAGACCTATCTTGCGTAGCAGCGCACTGTCAGTCGCTTCAGCTGCGCAGTCATGGCTTAAAAGCATTTTGAAGGCACTGGCACCAAGCCAAGCGTGGACTGGAGCAAGAGGGCGGGATATCGGTTTGGAGTGACAGGCCACGCTATGGTAGGAAAATCCAAAGCTACCGAAGTCCCACTGGTAGCCAGCGCGGCTATGCGTGCAGAATGAAGCACCAATACAGGGTGCGCCCCTTTTCCCCAAAAGGACACCGGTGTCGCCCGAAAATACGACGGGCGGGCGGTTGCTACGGCCCCTGCAAATCCGACCCCTCGGCCTTCGGGTTGCCCTGCGACGCCACCAGTGCAATCGCCTCCAGATCCGAGGCGGGTAGGGTCAGCCAGCATCTGTGCATGCTCGTGTGTGCCCTTGGTTTGCGATGACCACTGGCTAATGACATTGCGGGAGAGCAAGGCCGACTGAGCCGCATGTCGATAGACCAGGCCATGCCCGGCGGCGTGAATCAGAGGATCGTCACGCCAGATGGCCGCCAAGGGTCAGCCGGGGGCCACATTGGTCAGCGCGGCGTCGCACATACAGCTCCTTCAGCCAGCACTGCTGGCGCCGATCGGGTGCGAGATCAACCAGCGAGTAGGTGAATGAAATCGCGGCGAATCCAAGCACGATCCCGCCACCTCTGCTCGCGATGACACGTTGCAGCGGCGAATCCGGCGCCAGCAAGGTATCAACCAGATAAGCGCGCGCCAGATCCTCGGAGACACTCGATTTTTCGTTGTAGTAGCGGTGAAGCGCCAGCAGGAGCTCGACGAGCGGTTGATGGTGTATTTCTGAGGCGAATTGAACCTGCATTTAAAGGCCTGGCTGTGAATCTGGAATGGTTCCGTTCCACGAACCATGGTGCAAACTGGGCTTTGTATAGTCCGATCGATCGTGGGTTCAAACATGCTGTTCCTTATCTGATATACGGAACTTAGGTGGTCAAAGCCACGTTTGGCACGCCCAATCAGCGATCATCAACGCCTACGCTGCCCGGTGTTCTCCAGGGTTTGGAGCTAAATAGAGCAATCGCAAGCGCAAAAGTGATTGCAATCACGGAATTGCCGAGTGGCAAAAAAGGCTGGCTGCCAGGCCCGCGCCGAAGCCACTGTCTGATGTTGTGAATAACCACGCACTGCCAACGATTGATACCAGTGAAGCATTCAGTAGGTATATTGAAACCTCAGCTAACCTCTCCAATTGATAGCGATTGGAGAAATATCGAATTAACGCATTGCTGGTTAAACCGGGCCGGAGTACGAACCGCCAGACTAGTAGCAATTGCATGTGATTTCGTGGTCGCCTTAATGGCCCAGTGTTTGACATGAGGGGCGGACAAGAGCGACGGCTCTCGGACATTCCTCTCAACGCATGGGTTAAACCTCGATGCGTACCTGCGTTGCTGGAGTGACGGAGACTCTGGGGCCGAAGCTGCCGAGCCTTTTCAGCGTCGCGTTGTGGTGAGCGCAGATCGTGGCTGCTGGAAGAACACTGTTGTCCAAAGTGGAATGCCCATCAGCCACTAGCACAACCGGATAGCCGCGAGCCAAAGCGCCACGAACTGTGGAGTCAACGCAAAACTCACTTTGCAAGCCACAAATGATGAGATCGGTGATTCCGAGCGATTGCAAATGCGATTGCAGTTCTGTCCGGTGGAATGAGTCACATGCCGTCTTGCGAAGACGAACATCTCCCGGCTCGACTTTCAGGCGCTCATAGAGTTGCCATCCGTTGGTATTGAAAACGAATGGACCTTCATTTTCCTCATGCTGGATGAAAAAGACAGGCGCTCCGGCAGTTCTTGCCTGGCCAGCAATGGAGTTGATTCGATCCACAACGGCATCAATGTCGAAAGCTGACCATTTGCCAGTACATAGCGCTTGCTGAACATCAATGACTAGGACGGCGGTTTTCATGGGGATCCTGTTGGGGGCGAACGAATGAGTTCAGCGGCCGCGGGAGGGCCGCTGGAATGATGGATTCGAGCGAGTTCTAAAAGACGTCCTCCAGCCCACGGCAATTTTTCTGGTGACAGGCATACCAGCGACTTCCTTCGAACGAACACCCCCCGCCCAGATTATCGGGCGTGAAATCGCACGCGTCGAACTCGCACTCGACAAACCGACAGTCCGAGAACGAGCAGCCGCGAAAAGTACAGCCTTTGAACTTAACGCCCACGAATGTAGCCAAGTTGAACAGACCCCAGTACCAGCCACATTCTTCAAACTGGCAATCAATGAACTCTGAGGTAACGTGAACGCCTTCGTCAGTCACTTGCATGAATGTGCAGTAACGAAAGACGTTCTCATCCCAATTGACGCCCTGGCCAAGGGCTGCTCGAAAGTCGCCGCTATCGATCTGCATTCTGTGCTCTAACGGTGAAGGTACCTGGTGACCAAGGAGCGGGTCGGCGACATCGGCGGACGCCGTTGAGCGTCTATGTTGGCTGACCTGTCAGGCATGGACCTCCTCGGTTTTACCGAGGTCACGACAGAGAACCAGCGCGACCAATGCGACAAACAGGCCGGCGAGCACAGAGAGCAGCGGCACGATGGCGAGGACGATAGGCTCGCTCACGGAGCTCACGAGAAAGTACCAGGCGCCAACGGTACCCAGTGCCTGGCCCAGCAAAGAGGCGCTCTTGTTCGTTCGCCAGAGCTTGAGTTTCACTGCGTCATGGATGAGTGATGTGGCGACAACCACGGCAAGGACTATGGCCAGATAGTTGAGCATATTCGCCGCGAATCCCAAAAATCGGATCGCTGCGATCAGCAGCAATAGAATGGGTCCTACCGGCGTATGACCCATGGGGCCTATCGCGAATGAGGGCGCGTCGGGGTCAGTGGGCGTCAAGATCGCGCCGACCAGAGCCAGCGGAATTGCGATTGCGGTGCCCGCGCCCAGCGCGATGAACTGTCGTCTGATTTGGAAGTATTGGGTCATGGGATGCCTCAGGGCTTGACGTTCAACACAGTTGCTAACGTTGGAGGTAAGGGGCCGTCTGGAGGCGGCACGCCGGAAGACGGTCCCACTTGACCGAAAGGTTAGGCATTTTTAGCGTCATCGCCGCAACCGCACCCCACGGTGACCTACATCTTGCAATCGAACGAAGCCTAAGTCCGCTGGCGGTATACCCTCTAGGACCACGTCTGACTTTGTCCAACTGCCGCTAATCAGTGGTTCATTGAAGGTTACGTCTCTAGATTTTGCCTCCGCGGAATTTGGCATCCCGCTTTTATCGATCGAACCCCATTCCAGCTTTGTTTTAAGACCATCAATCGTTGCTGCAGTTAGGTTGCCGAATAACAACGTAATTTTGCTGCCGTTTGCATAGGGCTGAATATCTGCAATTGAAACCGTCAAATTGCCAAGATCACTTTTAACTACGGAGTACCCATCAGAGCCAGGTGTTAGGAACGCTACCTTGTCCAAACCACTCACCATTTGCTGAATCTCAACCTTTTGCTGAAGATCGCCAAGTTGCTTTTCGAGAGCTTCGACTTTCTTTTCGAGAGATGCGGCTTTTGTACTGCTATCGCATCCGACGAGAAGCAATGCAGTAACAATGACGAGGCCAGTAGCTTTGATTTTCATGTTGGGCTCCCCTATGCAAAAGAAAGTAGATGTCTAACGTTGGAAGTAACTGGCAGCCGGAGCTGCGCAGCGGCGGAGGGAACCCAAAGTGTAGCTTTGGGCTGTCCAGTTGACCGAAAGGTTAGGCATCACCAAGTAGCAACTTGACAAATTCTATTTTCGCCTTGGCTCTAAGGCGTGCAATAACTTCAGTGTCTGAGACTTGGCCATCAACCTTTACCATGTGCTGAGTACCTGATGGTTCATGTAATAGAATGATGAAACAAGAGTTTGCTTCTGAATTGGTTTCACGAGCAGGAACCATCCCTTTCCATTGATAAGGCACTTCTACAATTCTTATATCGACCATCTTGGCATTCGGATGCAGCCGCATAAAATATGCCTAACGTTGAAAGTAACAGGCGCCGGAGCGCAGCGGAGGGAACCAAACTGCATAGCAGTTTGGCGTCCGGTTGGCTGAAGTGTTAGGCCCTAGTGTGCAATATCGCATACGCAGCCTCTAAATCTGTGATCTCTTGGTCACGAAAGAAATAAGTTGTTCCCTTGGTTTCAATCAACTTGTGAACAAACTTTCCATCCGACATGATTCGATAGGAGGCTGATTCAACATACGGGCAATCAGAGATTTTCAAATATGAAAGTATGGCTGAGTACGTGACGGGCTTGAAGGTTAATTGGGGCGAAACCACATAGAGAGCAGTAGCCCCATCATCGGCCTCGACTTCGGAAAACCAAGCGCGCAGTGCGGCTCCAGTTGAGACAGCCCATAGCATGCCATGAATCGGCATTTCACCCCGCGCCATTCCATCCGCGGTGTCGTCGAGAATGGCAAATAAATTCTTTTGCACTTTGACTAGTTCGCCATGAACCTCTTCCCACTCCGAAGATGCTTGTGCAAGTGGCTTTCCGATGAGTGAGAAAGGAATAGAAGAGTCGAGATCGTTCATGTGCCTAACGTCGGAGTTCAGCGGCGGCCGGAGGCCGTCCGATGGAACGACTTGTTAGAGGCAAACCGCTTGACCAACGTCTCAAATTCTTGCTCGTAGCGACGTATTTTTTCGGCGTCACGCTCTAGGTGTAGAAACGGCTTTCTACTGCCAGTGACCATGACATTGTTATTAGTTTCGGAAAGCGGCTGGACGGACGTCCAAGCCTTGAAAAGTGAGCAGCTGGTCCCCGAAAGTTTGGCCGCCAGATAAGCAATTTCCTCCGTCGGGTGTTGGTTTGAAATATACAGGCGCCTTAGTCTCCTACACCTAGCCAAGGGCTCAACCCCTTCCGCCACGATTCTGATGTTTCTGATGTCAATTTCCTCGAGCTCGCCCAGATCAGTCAAGGGATCCAAAGTCAAGGCCGTGTTCGCCTTGTCCATTCCACCTGTGTAGGCAAGTGCTTTGAGCCCAGAAATCTTACCGATGGGGGCAAGGTCAGAGACTTTAGGGGTGTGCTCGAGAATGAGAGTTTCTAAGCCGAGGTCGGACAAGGCTTCAATCTCGGATACTTGTGAATTGGACCGGATCGCGAGGTGCTTCAGGCTTTGAACGCGACGAAGAGGCGAAAGGTCGGCAACCCTCATCTGGTAAAAGTCAAGTCTCTCAACGTCTACGTGTTCGCAGATCAACCCAAAAGAACTTGCATTGGCGCCCAGTACGTAGGCCGACATGCCTGATATCGGGTATTTCAGGTCTTTGGTGGAAACCTGTCTATCGTCAACGACAATCACAGCACCTTTGTCCGGCTTCAGGACAAGAGCGCCCCACAAGGGCGGTACTTGGAGAAACGGATTCGGCAGGAGCACTCTCAGCCTCTAACGTTTGAGCTAAGCGGACGGACAAATCGCAGCTTTGGCTGGTCCGCTTGAGCGAAGGGTTAGGCGTACCACATTGCTGGATGTTGCCCAACCTGATTAAAAACTCCGCAGCTCAACAGCGTGAGCGAGAACCGCGACGAAACTGCTGAGAAATTACCACGGCCGCAAGCCAAATACCACGAGCGGGAAGCAAGAGCTGAGGCGCTGATGCTTTGCGGAGACAACGCTTCAAGTTCAACTGCCACAAAGCTGTGCCGGCGCCAGCCAGGAAGCAGAAACTTAAAAATCAGCGGAATGCACCGCTGCAATACCGAAAAGAAAACCAAAGCAAAATAGAAAACCAGCAGCAAATGAAAAGAGCGAAAACCTTGAAAATGAATTTGCGCCGCGCCTAACGTTTGAGATGAGAGGGGTGACCCGGCTTGCCGGGGCACGTCCTCTCAATTGAAGAGTTGGGTGTCATTGCAGCATGCCTCTAACAAGTGACGTGGGGTCGGTGGCGGGGTTGCGCCAATCCGCGATGCTCGGATGAGTGGCAACGACGACTTTAAGACCAGTATTCCCCACGTATGCTGTGCTGCGCCATTTGCGATTGTTGTCTTCGACAAACTCACCACATAGCTCTTTTGCACCAATCTTGCCTCGGACGTATTGGCCAGCTGTCTTGCCGAAGCAGAGGATTGTACTCGGACGAAGCTGCTGGATAACGAACGAATGGAACGGCCAACACAAATCAGCTAGCGTTCGCATCTCCAATTTGAGATCGCTCTCTCTGCGCGAGCGAACAAAGACAAGATTGCTGCACGGCACTTGACCAGCCGATAGGCCGAGGCCTTCGAGTAGGTGCAGGACACGAGGTTGCATGCCAGAGCTCCCTGGACGGGAGTTCCTCCAAGATTCGTCTCGATACGCCGACCAATCGGTAGGAAGTTGCTCCCACACAGCGGCTGTATGGCTTTCAACAGTTTCGGCTTCCTGTTTCTCAGGATCGCCGCCCGGATTGAGGCCTAGTACATACAGCGATGCTGACGTTGTGAACGCCATCCTCCCGGAATAGAAAACCTTCCCGGACCTACACCGCGTTTCGCCGGGAATTCGACTGATCAACTCTCTCGCAATGGCTGCAGCTTGGTTCATGATGCCCAACGTTAAGTAGACACCCTAAACGGTGCGGTTTGTAAGTTTTAGGGTGTGTTGTGCCCTAACCATTTAGCTGCCAACCCTTGCCGTTACTGGCTTTACGCCACTATGCAGGGTTTTAGGCTCCCTAAATGAAAAGAGCAAACACGCCATGGCATCCGATATCGCAAAGCCGCTGCGCCTCCTGGACCAAGTTCGTGATCGCATACGGGTCAAGCACTACAGCTTGCGTACCGAGGAGGCTTACTTGAGCTGGATTCGGCAGTTCATCCATTTCCATGGCAAGCAGCATCCCGTTGAAATGGGTAAGCCGGAAGTCGAGGCATTTCTAACATATCTCGCGGTAGAACGTCATGTCGCGGCGTCGACACAGTCGCAAGCCAAGTCAGCGCTGTTGTTTCTCTATCGGGAGGTGCTGCAGATCGACTTGCCATGGTTGATTGATCTGGTGGCGGCCAAGCAGCCGCAGCGTTTGCCGGTCGTGCTGACAACGCAGGAAGTGCAGAGCCTTTTGGGGCGTTTGCAGGGTACCTGGGGTTTGCTGGCGCGATTACTGTACGGCACTGGGATGCGGGTGATGGAGGGCTTGCGGCTGCGGGTCCAGGACATGGATTTCTCGCGAAGCGAAATCGTGGTTCGGGAGGGCAAGGGCTTCAAGGACCGGGTGACGATGTTGCCGACCAGCTTGGTTGAGCCGTTGCAGGCGCATCTGGCGAAGGTGCACCAGTTGCACAAGGATGATTTGGAGGCAGGATACGGCGAGGTATATCTGCCTTTTGCGCTGACACGTAAATATCCGCAAGCTGCCCGCGAATGGGGCTGGCAGTATGTGTTTCCGTCGGTGCGGCGCAGCGCCGATCCGCGCGATGGTGTGATCAAGCGCCATCATCTGGACGAGAAAGGGCTGCAACGCGCGCTCAAGTCAGCGGCCCGTGCGGCGGGACTGGTGAAGCGTGCTTCGCCGCATACCTTGCGCCATTCCTTTGCCACGCATCTGCTGGAATCGGGATACGACATTCGCACGGTGCAGGAGCTACTGCGCCATGCCGACGTGCGCACCACCATGATCTATACGCATGTGCTGAACCGGGGTGGGCGAGGCGTGGCTAGCCCGCTGGATCGCTTGCATTGATTGCTGTGCGTGCTTCAGCGGCGGGCGTGTTGTTCACCGCTGAAGCTGGTTCCTGCGCACCCCACGGTGCCGACAATATGGGAAGGCTGGATCGCCAGAGCGAGCACAAACGCCTCCGGCGCCGATGCTGCCGCTTTCAGCCAGCCAACTTCGCCGCCGCGTCGCGCAACGCGGTGCGCAGCCCTTCCTCGATCACCGGGTGGTAGAACGGCATGTCGAGCATCTGCGGCACCGTGAGCTGCATCTGGTGCGCCCAAGCGAGCGTATGCGCGATGTTCTCGGCGCGCGGGCCTATCCACTCGGCGCCGAGGAAAGTGCCGCTCTCCTTGTCGGCATAGACGTGCATCAGGCCCTTGTTCTTCAGCATCACGCGGCTACGGCCCTGATCCTCGAAGCTGACTTCGCCGACCACGATGCGGGCAGGGTCAAGATCGGCAAAGCGGGCGCCAACCATGGCGATCTGCGGATCACTGAACACGATGGCGATCGGTGAGCGGCGCAGGCCGGGCGCGACGGCCGGGTAACGGGCTGCGTTGTTGCCAGCGGTCTTGCCCTCGTCGGCGGCCTCGTGCAGCAGCGGCAGCACGTTGTTGGCGTCGCCGGCGACAAAGATAGGGCTGTCGCCGCATTGCAGCGTGTCGCGATCGAACAGCGGCACGCCACGTTCATCGAGCGCGATGCCGGTGTTTTCCAGCGCCAGGTTCTTCACGTTCGGCGTACGGCCGGTGGCGAGCAGCACGTAGTCAAATCGCTCGGTCACCGGTTCGCCGTCGCGGCCGACAAAGCGGATCACTGCCTCGTCGCCGTCGCGGCCCATGTGCTCGATGTGCGCATTGGCGTTCAGCGCGAAATCGGTGGAGAAGGTGGCATTGGCATAGTCGCGGATGGCCGGGTCGGTGAGCGGGCCGATGTGGCCGCTGCGGCCGAACACGCGCACGATCACGCCGAGCCGTGACAAGGCCTGGCCCAGCTCCAGGCCGATCACGCCAGGGCCGAACACAGCGACGCGGCGCGGCAGCGCATCCCAGGAAAACACGTCGTCGTTCACCACCAGCCGATCGCCAAACACGGTGAAGGCATCGGGCACGCTGGGGCTGGAGCCGGTGGCGATCACCACGCTGCCGGCCTCTACGCGGGTGGTGCCGACCAGCAGCGTGCTGGTGTCGATGAAGTGGGCGTAGCCGGCGAGTTTGTCATCAGCAGGGATGCCGTCGACGCTGCGCAGCACGAAGCCAACGAAGCGATCGCGTTCGCGCTTCACGCGGTCCATCACCTCGCGCCCATTGATCACGATGTCGCCATCGATGCGTACGCCAAAGGCGGCGGTGTGGCGCAGCTCGTGCGCGGCATCGGCCGCGGCGATCAGGAGCTTGGATGGCATGCAGCCGACGCGGGCGCAGGTGGTGCCGCCGGGGCCGCCTTCGATCAGCAGCGCGGTCTTGCCGGCGGAGCGGGCGGCGCGGTAGGCGGCAAGGCCGGCGGTGCCGGCACCGATCACGGCGACATCGACTTGGCGGGTATTCTGGGTCATGGCGGGCTCCTGGCAAGGGTGGGATTGCGGCTGGCGCAACCGTCGCACCCGGCATCACGCGATCAGAATGAGGCCGGGTCCGAAGGCTGTCGGACCGATCGCCAGCCGGGCTGGCCGGCGATCGGGAAGTGCGGCGAAACATCCGCCACCGGGTGTTGCTGCGCGCGGCTTAGAGCGGCTAACAAATCCCAGTACAACGGTGCTGGAAAGGCGCGTGAAACATCGTGAACGGCGATGAACCGGACTCCCTTCGGTCGCAGGCAGTACGAGGTGTACGCCGAGTGAGCGCAACGCCTCCAGCAGGGTTTTGTTAGTGACTCTTAGGCGGCGGCGAGGTATTCCTCGAGCTGTTCCGAGCCACCGATGAGCTCACCGTTGATGAACACCTGCGGCGCGGTCATCTTGCCGGAAACGGCGCCGAGTACCTTGCCACGCACCTTGTGATCGAGCGGCAGGTCGATGTACTCGAAGCCCTTGTCAGAAAGCAGCTGCTTGGCCTTGGCGCAGAACGGGCAGCCTTCCTTGCTGAACACCACCACCTGGTCTGGCGTCTTGGCCGACGGGGCGATGTGGGCCAGCATGGTGTCGGCGTCCGATACTTCGAACGGATCGCCTTCCTTTTGCGGCTCGACGAACATCTTCTCGACCACGCCATCCTTCACCAGCATCGAATAGCGCCAGCTGCGCTTGCCAAAGCCCAGGTCAGCCTTGTCGACCAGCATGCCCATGCCTTCGGTGAATTCGCCATTGCCGTCCGGGATCATCACGATGTTCTGCGATTCCTGGTCCTTGGCCCATTCGTTCATCACGAAGGTGTCGTTCACCGATACGCAGAGGATGGCATCGACGCCGTGCTTGGCGAACACCGGTGCCAGCTCGTTGTAGCGCGGCAGATGGGTGGAGGAACACGTGGGGGTGAAGGCACCAGGCAGCGAGAACACCACGACGGTCTTGCCGTTGAACAGCTCGTCGGTGGTGACATTCTTCCAATCGTTGTTTTCGCGGACGCGGAAGGTGACGTTGGGGACGCGTTGGCCTTCGTGGTTCTTCAACATGCGGATGCTCCTGGTTTGAGGTGGATGCTGCGTTGCAGCGACGGGATGAAGTATCCCGGTCGTATGCTGATTGGTCCAATTGATCGTTTATAAGTTTTTAGTGAATAAAAACTATTGATCGGGATCAAGCATGGCCATAGCAACGCGTGCGCGACATGCCGGGCCATGACGGCCTAGCCTTGTCGCTAGGAGCGCACACAGTGGTGGAAGTGGCTGTGCAAACTACCGCGCAGGCTGCGCGGATCAGACGAGTGAGAGATCGAGGAACCAGTAGTCGCCGTGGCGTTGCCGCGCACCTTGCCGGACGGCAATGGCGGCGTTGAAGGCGGGGGCGTCCAGCACCACCGTGTGGTATTCGCCATTCTCGCCGCAGGCATCGATGCCCAGTGCTTCGAGTTCGGCGATTAGCGTGCGGTCAATGGCGCGGCCGAGAAAGTCCGGCCCCAGCGCGGCATTGCAGGAGACGATGCGCGCCACGATGCCGCTGTCGACCATTTCCTCGACCAGTTCGCGCCGGCTGCGCTGCCACAGCGGCAGCAGCGGGGAGAGGCCTGCACGCGCGCAGACCATTTCCTCCCAGTCGCGGTGCGGTTGCAGATCGATATCACCGAACACTGCGGCTGTGGCGCCGTGTAGCTCGCGTGCTTCGAGCAGTCGGGCGACGAACTCGGTTTCGTAGCCGGCCCACGTCGCGCTGCCTGTCAAAAGCGGCAGACCGAGTGCGGCGGCCTGGGCGTTCAGGAGGGCGGGCGAGAGGCCGTGCGATCGCGAGCGCTCGCCGGTTTCGTTCAGCATATTGATCAGCGCCACCGGACGGTGGCCGGAGGCCAGTGCGAGATGGAAGGCGAGGCAAGCATCCTTGCCGCCACTCCACGATGCCAGGAAGGGCTGGGAGGAGATCATGTCGCGATTGTCGCATGCGCCCGCCTGGCGGTAGTGGCGGTGCAGACATGGTATTTCTGCGAATATTGATCGACGTTATGATGCTTCCCTTACAACGCCAGCACCCTTTATGAATCCGCGTCCCTTATCGCTTGCCATTGTCTGGATGCTGCTTGCCGCGGTGGTCGTGCCCTGCGCGAGCGCTGCGCCGCTCAAGATGGCCCATACCGCCGGCATGGGCTATCCGCTGGTCACGCTCAGTGGCCAGCGTGTGACCGGAGGGCTGCTTAAGGAGCTGGGCGATCTGATTGCGCAGCAGCTGGGCAGCAAGGCGCAGCACACGCTGTTTTCGCGCCGCCGCATCGAGCAGGCGCTGGCGCGGGGCGAGGCGGACATCATGTGCTATTCCAGCCCCACCTGGTCGCCGCAGGCGGTGGGCGGCTGGACTCGCCATGTGTTGCCGCAGGTCGAGCGGGCGGTGACGCTGGCGGAACAGCCGGTACCACAGAGGGCGCCTGACGATTTCGTCGGCAAGCGCATCGCGGTCATGCTGGGCTACCACTTCGCACCGATTCAGCCGCTGTTCGACACCGGCCGTGCGACGCGCCTTGACGACACCCGCGTCGAAAACCTGTTTCGCCGGGTCCGGCTGGGCATGGCGGATGTGCTGATCATGTCCGAGGCCGAGATCGAGGGCTACTTCCGCGACGCCCCGGCGGAACGGGTGCAGTATGCGATCGGCAAGGTGCCGTTCTCGGTGGTGCAGACGCAGTGCCTGGTTTCGCCGCACTCGCCGTGGAGCGTGACCGCAGTCAACTGGGCGCTGGTCGAGTTGGAGCAGGCCGGTGATATCGAGCGGCTGGCGCGTCGCTACGGCATGTCGGAGCGTTAGCCGCCCCCGCTGCGCGGCGGCGTCCTGCGATTGGTCAGCCCAGCCGCTTGAGGAACACCTTCATCTCGCGCGCGGCCTGGATGTCGCCGCGCGCTTCAGCCACGGCAATGCCATCACGATAAGCGTCGGCCGCAGCAGCCGTATCGCCCATTACTGCCAGCGCCTTGCCCAGCAGTTTGTACGCCGCCGAATACTTCGCGTCGTGCGCGATGGCGGCGCGCAGGTGCACGATCGCATCCGCAGCCTGGCCATCGGCGAGCAGCGCCTGGCCGAGGCCAAAGCGCAGCAGCGCGTTGTCCTGGCCGCGCGCCAGCATGGCGCTGAGGGCTGCGATCTGGTGGGTGTGGTCCATCACTGCCCCAGCTTCCATGCGGCCCAGGCCAGCAGGCCCCAGCCGACGATAAAGGCCGTGCCGCCCAGCGGCGTGATCGCGCCGAACCAGCGTGGCGCACCCAGCGCCATCGCGTAGAGCGAGCCTGAGAACAGCACGATGCCCAGTTGCAAGGCCCAACCGGCTGGCCGCGCCGCGGCGGTGGGCGCTTGCAGCAGCAAGAGGCCGATGGCGATAAGGCCTAGTGCGTGCCAGCTGTGGTACTGCACGCCAGTCTGCCACCAGCCAAGCTGTTCCACCGACAGGCGCGCCTTGAGGCCGTGCGCGCCGAAGGCGCCGAGCACCACGGCGAACAGCAGGTTGAGGCTACCTATGAAGATGAAGTTGAGCATGGCATGTTCCGGATGAGGCAAAAACGAAGGGGCCGTTGCCGGCCCCTTGCGCTGATCGTGCCTGCCGCCGGCATCGCGGCGGCGGAGGCGCTTACTTCTCGACGAAGGCGCGCTCGATCACATAGTCGCCGGGCTGACCGATGCGCTTGGAGACCTTGAAGCCGCGCGCGTCCAGCAGATCGCAGGTGTCCTTCAGCATCGCCGGGCTGCCGCACAGCATGGCGCGGTCGGTTTCCGGGTTCAGCGGCGGCAGGCCGATATCGGTGAACAGCTTGCCCGATTCGATCAGGTCGGTCAGGCGGCCCTGGTTGCGGAACGCTTCGCGGGTCACGGTCGGGTAGTAGATCAGCTTTTCGCGCACCGCATCGCCGAAGAACTCGTTGTTCGGCAGTTCCTTCTCGATGAAGTCGGCGTAAGCGAGCTCGCTCACTTCACGCACGCCATGCACCAGGATGATCTTGTCGTACTGCTCGTACGCTTCCGGGTCCTGGATCAGGCTCATGAACGGCGCGAGGCCCGTGCCGGTGGAGAGGTAGTACAGGTGCTTGCCCGGGTTCAGGTCGGACAGCACCAACGTGCCGGTCGGCTTGCGCGACACCAAGAGCTCGTCGCCCACCTGGATCTTCTGCAGGACGGAGGTCAGCGGACCGTTCTGTACCTTGATGCTGAAGAATTCGAGGTGCTCTTCGTAGTTCGGGCTGGCGATCGAGTAGGCGCGCATCAGCGGCTTGCCGTTCACCTGCAGGCCGATCATCACGAACTGGCCGTTCTCGAAGCGCAGGGCGGGGTCGCGCGTGGTCTTGAAGCTGAACAGCGTGTCGTTCCAGTGGTGTACCGAGAGAACGCGTTCGGAAGCGAAGGCACTCATTGCAAATCCTGATTGGTGATGTTCGTTAAGCGCTACTGCGGCGCCAAGCGGCCGCGACGGCAAAGGCCGGGATTATCCCGGCCTTCGGTTACTGTTTCAATGCGGCGGTCAGTTGCGGCACGGCGTCAAACAGATCGGCAACGATGCCGAAGTCGGCCACCTGGAAGATCGCGGCGTCCGGATCGTGGTTGATGGCCACGATGACCTTGCTGTCCTTCATCCCCGCCAGATGCTGCGCGGCGCCGGAAATACCGGCAGCAATATAGAGCTCGGGTGCGACCACGGTGCCGGTCTGACCGATCTGGATGTCGTTGGGCGCGAAGCCGGCATCGACCGCGGCGCGGGTGGCGCCCAGCGCGCCGTTCAGCTGCGCGGCAAGCGGGCCCAGCACCGATTCGAAGCGCTCGCCCAGGCTGCGCCCACCCGAGATCACGACGCGGGCGGTGGCAAGTTCAGGGCGATCGCTGACATTGCGGCTTTCGCTCACCCAGCGCGCTGCGCTGGTCGCGGCCGGTGCGGCCAGCGTGGTGATGCTGGCATTGCCGCCATTGCCCGCGGCGTCAAAGGCGGTGGTGCGGATGGTCACCACTTGCAGCGCGTCGCTGCTTTGCACGGTGGCGAGCACGTTGCCGGCGTACACCGGGCGCACATAGGTGGCCGGGGCCTGGATGCGGATCACGTCGGCGATCAGCGCCACGTCGAGCAGGCCGGCAGCGCGCGGCAGCGCGTTCTTGGCGTAGGCGGTGTGGGCGCCGAGCAGCACCTGGTAATCGCCGGCAAGCGCGACCAGCACGCTGGCGATGTCTTCGGCCAGAGCATGCTCAAGATGCGGCGCATCGACGCGGATCACCTGCGCCACGCCGGCAACCTTGGCGGCATCGGCAGCGGCGGCGCTGGTGTCGCTACCCAGCAGCAGCAGGTGGACCGGGGCGTTCCACGCCTGCGCGGCGGTCACCGCCTGGCGGGTCGCTTGTTTCAGTTGCTGGCCGTCGTGTTCGGCAAGAATCAGGGTCGTCATCAAATCACCTTCGCTTCGCGCAGTTTCTGGACCAGCTCGGCCACGTTGGCCACCTTGACGCCGGCGGCGCGCACTTGCGGCTCGGCGGCGGCGGTGCGCTTGATGCGCGGCGCGAAGTCGACGCCCAGGCTCTCGGCGGCGAGGGTCTCGATCGGCTTCTTCTTGGCCATCATCAGGTTGGGCAGCTTGACGAAGCGCGGCTCCGCCAAGCGCAGATCGGCCGTGATCACCGCCGGCAGCTTCAGCGCCACGGTCTCGGTGCCGCCATCCACTTCGCGCACAACGATGGCTTCATCGCCAGCGATATCGATCTTGGAAGCAAAGGTGCCTTGCGCCGCGCCCAGCAAGGCGGCCAGGATCTGGCCGACTTGACCCGCGTCGTCGTCGATCGCCTGCTTGCCCAGCAGCACCAGCTGCGGCTGCTCGCGCTCGGCGATGGCTTTCAAGAGCTTGGCGACGCCCAGCGGCTGCAGCTCGGCGGTGGTCTCGACCAGGATCACGCGGTCCACACCCATGGCTAGCGCATGGCGCAGCACGTCCTGGCACACCGCCTCGCCGAGGGTCACGGCAACGATCTCGCTCACCACGCCGCGCTCTTTCAGACGCAGTGCTTCCTCGACGGCGATTTCGTCGAAGGGATTGATGCTCATCTTGACGCCGGCGGTCTCGACGCCGGAGCCATCGGGTTTGATCCGCACGCGCACGTTGTGATCAACAACGCGCTTTACGGCCACGAGTGCTTTCATTTTCCAGGTCCTGGCTATTCACTTTGCAGCGAATTATATGGTCCGACGCGTTATCTGTGAAGTAGATTTGTTATATCGTTTTTATCTGAGTTAATGATATAGCTCAATACGCGTTCCCATGGCGGCGGGTTCGGGGGGGGGGCGTTGAGTTTGCCGCGCCTGGCCTCGCATGTGGCGAAATAAAATTAATTATTGTTCACGATCAAGAATGGTTCTCGATAAGGTTGGGCTCATAGGATCAGCGGTTTATCATCCGGCGTCGTTTCCGCCAACCAGGAGTATTCCGATGAGATTCATGATGCTCGCGCTGTTGTGTGCCACAGGTTTGGCTCAGGCCGCCGAGTACCCGATCGGCAAGCCCGCAATCAAGGCGGGCATGGAGATCGGTGCCGTCTACCTGCAGCCGATCAAGATGGACCCGCCGGGCATGATGCGCGCGGTCGAGCAATCGGACGTGCACCTGGAAGCCGACATCCACGCGATGAAGGACAACCCGAACGGCTTTGCCGAAGGCGAGTGGATGCCCTATCTGCTGGTGAAGTACGAGATCCAGAAGGTTGGCAGCAAGAACGTGATCAAGGGCGACTTCATGCCCATGGTGGCGAGCGACGGCCCGCACTACGGCGACAACGTGAAGCTGGAAGGCCCGGGCAAGTACAAGCTCAAATACACCATCCTGCCGCCGTCACAGAACCCGATGGCGCACTTCGGCCGCCATGTCGACAAGGAAACCGGCGTCGGCGCGTGGTTCGCCCCGTTCGAGCTCAACTATGAGTTCGCCTACGCCGGCACCGGCAAGAAGGGCGGGTATTGAAATGGGCGGCCCGGCTGTTCGCATTGGCGCGCTGGCGAGCGTGCTGGTCCTGTGCTCGGTGCCGGTGCAGGCAGCCGATTTGCCGGTGTTCAAGATCACCCTCCGCGACGGCACCATCAGCCCGCCGCGGATCGAGGCGCCGGCGGGTACCCGCTTCAAGCTCGAGATCACCAATGCCGGCAAGTCGCCGGCGGAGTTCGAGAGCATTTCGCTGCGCAAGGAAAAGGTGCTCGGCCCCGGCGTGACCTCCTTCGTGGTGGTGAACCCGACCAGCCCCGCGCAGCATGTCTATTTCGATGATTTCCACCCGCAGGCCAAGGGCGTGCTGGTGATCAAGTAGTCCGGCAGGTTTCCCCATGGAACAGGTTCTCTTCATCGTCTGGCGCGAAAGCGTCGAGGCGCTCTTGGTCGTCGGCATCCTCTATGCCTGGTTGCGCGCCAACCCTGCTGGCCGGTCTGGCCTGCGCTACCTGTGGGGCGGCGTGGCGGCGGGTCTGGCGCTGTCGGGCGTGCTGGCGCTGCTGATCCTGGGCGTAGCCACGTTTCTGTCGGACGATGGCCAGCAGTATTTCCATGCCGGCATGAGCCTAGTTGCCGCCGCGCTGATCGTGCAGATGGTGTACTGGATGCGGTGCCACGGCCGCACGCTCAAGCGCGAGCTCGAATCAGGCCTCGCACACAATGTCGCGCGGGCCAACTGGTGGGGGCTGTTGCTGCTGGTGACCATCGCCGTGGCGCGCGAAGGCAGCGAAACCGTGGTGTTCCTCTACGGCACCATTGCCACCGCGCAGGGCGGCGAGCTGCTGCACTATGCCGCGGCCGGCGCAGTGGGGCTGGTGGGTGCCTTCGCCACCTTCTGGCTGCTGCAGCTCTCAAGCCGCTTTATCACCTGGCGGCTGTTCTTCCGCGTGACCGAAGTATTGCTGCTGTTGCTGGCGGGCTCGCTCTTGGTCGGCGGGCTGGAGAAGCTGGTGTCCATCGGCACGCTGCCGGGCTTGGTCGATCCGCTGTGGAACAGCTCGGCGCTGCTCGACGACAGTGGCGGCCTCGGTAAGCTGCTGGCCGATTTCGCCGGCTACCGCGCGCAACCGGCGCTATCGGTGCTGCTGACCTGGCTGGTGTTCTGGGCCGCCTCGGTGTCGCTGCTGCGGCGCGCGGCACGCTGACATGATCGCGCTGTCCCACGCCACCTTCGCCTTCGGCGACTTCCTGCGCCGGCACCAACGCGCGCTGCGCCAGCTGCAGTGGGGCGTGGTACTGGTCTATGTGGCGCTGATCGTGGTGCCGGTGTTTCTGCCGTTGCCGGACGAGCACGCGCGGGTGTTCAACCACCTGACTGTGGCGGCGCAGTTCGCGTTCTGGGGCATCTGGTGGCCGTTCGTGCTGGTGTCGATGCCGCTGCTGGGCCGGGCCTGGTGCGGCTGGCTGTGCCCCGAGGGTATGCTCACCGAGTGGGCCAGCGAGCGTGGCCGTGGCCGCCCGATCCCGCGCTGGGTGCGCTGGCGCGGCTGGCCACTGGTGGCGTTCGCGCTGACCACGGTCTACGGCCAACTGGTCAGTGTCTATCAATACCCGCTCGCGGTGCTGCTGGTGCTGGGAGGCTCCACCGCCGGGGCCATCGTTGTCGGCTTCTGGTTCGGCCGCAGCAAGCGCGTATGGTGCCGCTACCTGTGCCCGGTGAATGGCGTGTTCACCGTGCTCGCCAAGCTCGCGCCGTGGCGCTACCGCGTCGACGAGCAGCAGTGGCGCCGCCACGGCAACGCCCGGGTGATCCCGGTGAATTGCGCGCCGCTGCTGCCGCTGCGGCATATGCAGGGCGCCGGTGATTGCCATATGTGCGGCCGCTGCAGTGGCCATCGCGACGCCATTGCGCTCGTCCCACGCAGCGTGGAGGAGGAGATCGTCGAGATCGCACCCGGTGATCGCTGGCAGACCGCGCTGATCGTGTTCGGCATGATGGGGCTCGCCGTCGGCGCTTTCCTCTGGAGCGCCAGCCCATGGTTCGTCGCGGCCAAGCAATGGGCCGCCACCTGGCTGATCGAGCACGATATCTACTGGCCGCTGAACGACAACGCGCCGTGGTGGCTGCTCACCCATTACCCCGAGGTCGCCGACAGCTTCTCGTGGCTCGATGGCGCGACCATCGTCGGCTTTATCGCGGCGAGCGCCGCAGTCATCGGCGGCGCGCTGCTGGCCGCGCTGTGGTTGGCGGATCGGCTGCTGCCGGGGCGCGATGCGCTGAGCCTGCACCGGCTGGCGCAGGGGCTGATCCCGGCCGCCGGCAGCGGCGTGTTCCTGGGCCTGTCGGCCACCACGATCACACTGCTCAAGCACGAATCGGTGCCGGTGGGCTGGGCCAACGACGCGCGCTTCACGTTGCTGGCGTTGGCGCTGGCCTGGTCGTTGCGGCTGCTGTGGCGGCTGGCCGGGCGACGCGGGGCATCGCTGGCACGGCGCGGCGTGGCCATGCTGCCGCTACTGGCGGGGCTCGCGCCGTTCGCCACGGCTTGGTGGCTGCTGTTCGTAGCCTGGTAGCGCGCATCTTCTATTGATCACGGGCAAAGCAGTCCGCTCGCGGTTTGCCGCGGCGGGTGGTGGCGGATAGAATATCTAAAATGTAGATTCTTCCGACATCCCTTATCTGGGATAAAGATATGAGAGCCAAGTGAGATATACGCTGCGCCAGCTGGAAATCTTCGTCACCATCGGCCGCCTGGAAAACGTGTCGAGCGCGGCGCGCGAGCTCAACCTGTCGCAATCGGCCACGAGCACGGCACTGGGCGAGTTCGAGCGCCAGTTCGGCGTGCAGCTGTTCGACCGCGTCGGCAAGACGCTGCAGCTCAATACGCTGGGGCGCCGCCTGCTGCCGCGCGCTGCGGCGCTGATCGATCAGGCGCGCGAAGTGGAAATGCTGCTCGAAGGCCGCGAGGGTTTCGGCAAGCTGCACATCGGCGCCACGCTGACCATAGGCAACTATCTTGCCACCATCCTGATCTCGCAGTTCATGCAGCGCCATCCGGAAAGCCGGGTCAAGCTGGGCGTACACAACACGGCGACCATCGTGCAAGAAGTTGCCGACTACAGCATCGATCTGGGCCTGATCGAAGGTGAGGCGCACCATCCCGAGCTGGAAATGCAGACCTGGGTGGCGGACGAACTGGTGGTGTTCGCCGCGCCCGGCCATGCACTGGCACGGCGTGGCAGCGCCGGCACGGCCGACTTGCTGGCCGAGCCGTGGATCCTGCGCGAGCATGGTTCGGGCACGCGCGAGACGTTCGATCACGCGCTGCGCAACCAGCACAACGGCCTCAATATTCGGCTCGAACTCGAGCACACCGAAGCGATCAAGCGTGCGGTGGAATCGGGCCTGGGCATGGGCTGCATCTCGCGACTGGCACTGCGTGAGGATTTCCTGCGCGGCAATCTCGTTGCGGTGGAGACGCCGGAACTCGACCTGCGCCGCCAGTTCCGCTTCGTCTGGCACAAGCAGAAGTACCAGACGCCGGGCATGCGCGAGTTCGTTGCACTGTGTCGCGCGATGACCGAGGGTGTGAGCCGCAGCGACGAAATCACGCTGCCGGTGTTGCCGTAACGCAGCGATTGGCGAGCACGGCAGGGGCGCCAGCTACGCCTTTGCCGGGCCGCATTGCGGCCACTTGGCCGTGGCGCTGGCAAGCTTGGGTGGACCTCCTGTCTTGACCTCGCACAGTTTTTGTCCGCGCGCCGCTGACCGGTGGCGCCTCGCCCGCTAAAATGCCGGGTTACCCGGATTGAATGCCAAGGATGAGCGATGGAACGCGATGTGATGAATTACGACCTCTTGATCGTCGGCGCCGGTCCCGCAGGGCTGTCGGCCGCGATCCGCGCCAAGCAGCTGGCGGCCGAGCGCGGGCAGGAGGTGGGCGTCTGCGTGCTGGAGAAGGGCGCCGAAGTCGGCGCGCACATCCTGTCGGGCGCAGTGATCGATCCGATCGCGTTCAATGAGCTGATTCCGGACTGGCAGGCGCGTGGTGCGCCGCTCAAGACTGCCGTCACCGGCGACGAATTCCTCATTCTCGACGAAGACCAGTCGTACACGCTGCCCGGCTGGGGCCTGCCGCCCATGCTGCGCAACCATGGCACCTATATCGCGAGCCTGGGCGACACCTGTAAGTGGCTGGCCGCCGAGGCCGAAGCGCTGGGCGTCGAGATCTACGCCGGTTTTGCCGCAGCCGAAGTGCTGTTCGACGACAACGGCGCGGTGGCGGGCGTGATCACCGGCGACATGGGCCGCGACGCCGAGGGCCGCGAGACCGCGCAGTTCGCGCAGGGCATGGAAATCCGCGCGCCGTATACCTTGTTTGCCGAAGGCGTGCGCGGTTCGCTCACCCGCCAGCTGGAGGAAAAGCTGCAGCTGCGCGCCGAGTGCGGCCCGCAGAAGCACGGCATCGGCATCAAGGAAGTGTGGCGCATCCCCGCCGCCCAGCATCGACCGGGCCACGTGCAGCACACGCTGGGCTGGCCGCTGACCAACGATACCGGGGGCGGCTCGTTCATCTATCACTATGGCGAGCAGCTGCTGGCGATCGGCTTTGTCGTTCATCTGGACTATGCCAACCCGCACCTGTCGCCGTTCGATGAATTCCAGCGCTTCAAGACCCACCCGGTGATTCGCAAGCTCTTGGCCGGTGGCGAGCGCCTCTCGTACGGCGCGCGCGCCATCAGCGAGGGCGGCATCCAGGCCTGGCCCAAATCCGTCTTCCCTGGTGGCGCGCTGATCGGCTGCGCTGCGGGCATGGTGAACGTGCCGCGCATCAAGGGCACGCACAACGCGATGAAGTCCGGCATGCTGGCGGCCGAATCGGTCGTCGTCGCGCTGGCCGCCGGCCGCGCCCAGGATGAGCTCGCCGATTACCCGGTGGCGCTCAAGGCCTCGTGGGTCGGGCGCGAGCTCGACATGGTGCGCAACATCAAGCCCATGCTGTCGCGCTTCGGCACGATGGGCGGCATGGCGCTGGCCGGACTTGAGCTATGGCTGGGCGCAGCCGGCATCCGCCTGCCGTGGACACTGAAGCACCGCAAGGCCGATCACGAGAGCCTCAGGCCCGCCGCCCAGATGCCGCCGATCGCGTATCCGAAGCCGGACAATGTGGTGAGTTTCGACCGGATGAGCTCGGTGGCGTTGTCGAACCTCGCGCACGATACCAACCAGCCGGTGCACCTCACGCTCAAGGACGCGAGCGTGCCGGTGGCGTATAACCTGCCGCAGTTCGACGCGCCCGAGCAGCGCTACTGCCCGGCCGGTGTGTACGAAATTGTCACCGATGCGAACGGCACCCGGCTGCAGATCAACGCGCAGAACTGTGTGCATTGCAAGACCTGCGACATCAAGGATCCGACACAGAATATTGTCTGGATCACACCCGAGGGCGGCAGCGGTCCGGTCTATACCGCAATGTAAGCGGTTTCAAGGTTTGGCGCGGGTTTGCACGTTGTGAGCACCCGCACACGCCTGGCGCTTTTTGCTTGCAAAGCGCAGTTTCGGTCTGCACTATCGCGGCTCAAAATCGAGCCAGCCTTCTGCATGACATCCCGGCCCCCCCGCCTGAATTCCGCCGGCACTTCCTGCAAGCCCGCCTCTGCGGCGGAGCCCGCCCGCGTGGCCGGCGCATCGACCGATGCGGCACTGAATGCGCAACTGGCGCTCGCCGCTGCCCTGCTTGGCAAGGGGCAGGCGGCCTCGGCGCTTTCCCAGCTCAAACGTCTGCAGAAGACCGCGCTCAAGTCGGGCGTAATGGCTGCGGCGCGGGTGCAGTTGTTGATCGGCCAGGCGCACGCGGCACAGGGCGCGCACAACGACGCCATGGCCGCCTGGGTGGGCGCGCTGGAACGGGTGGCGGGCGAACCGGATATCACCATCGAGGGCTGTTTGCTGCTGGGCGAGCTCCATCTCGAACAGGGCGAAGCGGCTCAGGCCTACGAGCTCATCGAGCTCGGCTGTGGGCTGGCCCATGGCCGGCCGGTGGCAATGCGCGCGCATATCGATCTGGCTGCGGCGCTGATCGCGCTGGGCGAGCTTGCGCTGGCGCGAACCGCGCTCGATGTCGCACACGGCCAGCGCGCGATGGTCGAGCACCTGCCACTGCATGCCAGGCTGCAGCAGCTCTATGGCGTGCTGGCGGAGGCGTCCGGCGATGCCGATCGTGCCCGCGGCTGTTTCGAAGCGGCGCTCCATTTGCAGCGACAGGCCGGCAACGCGGCGGGCCAGGCAGAAAGCCTGCTGGCATTGGGGCGGCTGGCGCTGAGCGCGGCAGAGGACGACGCGGCGGAGCAGGCCTTGCAGGCGGCGCTGGCGCTGGCCGAGCAGCTCAGCTCACCGCTGCTCAGCCGCGATGCGCGTCTGGCGTTATCCGGCCTGTTCGAGGCACGCGGCGATTTCGTGCGCGCGACCCGGCATTACGTCGAGTACTACCAGCGCCAGCAGCGCATCGCGGGCCAGCGCAGGCGCAGGGCGGTATCGAACCGGCGGCTGGCGCATATCGAGACGCGGCTCAAGCTGCTGACATCCGAGATCGAACTGTGGCAGCTGCGTGAGGAAAGCGACGCGGGGCGCTTGCGCATGCGCGAGCTGCAGGAGGCGGCGTATCGCGATGCGCTCACCGGCGTTTATAACCGCCGCGCGCTGAACGAGCGCCTGCCCGAGCTCTTGGCCGAAGCCGAGATTCGGCAGCAGCCGCTGTCGCTGTTGCTGATCGATTTCGATCATTTCAAGCAGATCAACGATAGATACTCGCACGCGGTGGGCGACATGGTGCTGCGCGCCGGCGCCACGCTGTTTCGTGACGAACGTCGCAGTGTCGATCTGCTGGCACGCTATGGCGGCGAGGAGTTCGCGCTGTTGCTGCCAGGCGCTGGGCTGGCGCGCGCGCGCGATGCGGCAGAGCGTTTGCGCGAGCGGGTCGAATCCTTCCAGTGGGGCACACTGGAGCCGGGCCTGGCGGTCACGGTGAGTGTGGGCTGTGCCGAGCTCGCCGGCGGCGACAGCAGTGACATCCTGTTTTCACGCGCCGATCTCGCGCTCTACATGGCCAAGCGTAACGGCCGCAATCGTGTGTCGGTGGAGTCGGGGATCTGATGCAGACGCTGGCGCAGTTTCAGGCTGAATTCAACCCGCTGATCGAGGCGGCGCGCCATGGCTCGCCGGAAAAACCCGAAGTGATATCGGGTTGGCTGGCGCGCGCGCGGCGCCTGGGCGATTCGACCATCGTGGCCCAGGCCTATGTCACGCTGGGCCATGCCCACCAGCATGTTGGCGCGTTGCCGCGGGCGCAGGCGGCGTTCCGCGCGGCGATCTCGCTGTTTGACGAGGCGCGGCGCGACCGCGACATGATCGAGGCGCAGCTGCAGCTGGGGCATGCCTACTACGCGGCCGGCGCTTACCAGCGTGCGCTCGGCATCTGGCTGGACAGCCTGTCGCGCGTGCATGCGCTACACGATGTGGAAAATGGCGCACGCGTTTATCTGGGCGTGGGCAAAGTCTATTACGCGATCGAGGACTACGCCACGGCGCTGGCCTATCACGAGTTCGCGCTCAAGCTGGCCGATCCCCACGGCGATCCCTACCTCAGCTGCGAAGTGCTGATCAATATCGCAAGCGATGCCTACCGGCAGCAGGTGTATGACCGGGCACTGGTGGCGCTGCAGGAGGCGGGGGCGCTGCTGCGCGGCGCGGTGCGCAACCAGGTGTGGGAGGCCGAAGTGCGCAGCTATCATGGCCTGATCCATTACGCGCGCGGCGATTATCCGGCGGCGCGCGAGGCGCTCGAAGGCGCACTCGCGATACACCGCGACAACCAGAACCTGTGGGGCCTGAGCCACGTGCTGCTGGCGCTGGGGCGCAGCTATCTGCGGCTGGGCATGCTGGACGAGGCCGACGCCGCACTGCAGGAGGCGATGCGGCTTTCCAGCGAGGGCGGCATGGCGGCGTTGCAGCGTGATGTGGCCGATCTGCTGGCCGATCTGGCGCTGAGCCGTGACGACCATAGAGCGGCGCTGCTTGCGTACAAGCGGCTCGCGGCCCTCACCTGCGCCGACAGTACGGCCGCCGCGCTGCGCCCTGGTCCGGCCGTCGCTGAACGTCTGCGCCGGATTCTGCTGCAGACGCGTATTGCGCAAACGCGGCTGCGCCTGGATGCCACGCCGGTCTGACTCAAGCCGGTTTGCCAACGACAAGGCCCGCATCTGCGGGCCTTGTTCGTTCCATCCGCCTGAGTATCAGGCGGCGACCGGAGTCGCGTCGTACTTCGCGTCGCCGAAGGCCAGGATGGGGTAGAAGATGAAGGACAGGAACAGCATGCCCAGGGCGAAGCCGGAGCCACGGCCGAAGTGCTTGGCGATGTCGAAGGTCAGTATGATGAGAGCGACCAGGTTGACGACGGGGATCAGCACCAGCACGATCCACCAGTCCGGGCGCTTGGCGATCTTCACCAGCAGGTAAAGGTTGTAGATCGGCACCAGCGAGCCCCAGCCCGGCTGGCCCGCCTTGGTATAGATTTTCCATTGCGCGGCGAAGATGAACACCACAACCGCCAGCATGAACAACATGCCCAATAATCCTGCCATTTTCCCTGCTCCCTGATCCTGTATTGGTCTGCGGGGCGCCCTGTGGCGTCCCGGCTGCCCGTATGGAAAACGCATTTCCGTTTCGGGCAGGCAAGGGGATATTGCAGGAAAGTTACTTGCAAGCAAAGCGGCGACATCTGCGTGCGTCTCCGCCGCAACAGCCCGGTTTTCCGCAAACCGATGCAAGCGGCCTGATGCATCTGCACCGGGCCGCTAGGCGAGGTGAGTCGGTACTTACGCGCCGTAGACGCGCGCCTCGCGCGGCGTCAGCCAGACCGCGTCGCCCACAGCCCAGCGCTCAGCCTGATAGCGCTCGCGCGTCAGCTCCACCTCCAGTGCCTCGTGCGCGTCGGTCTTCACTTCCAGCCGCACGGTGGCGCCCAGCAGACGCACGTGGGTGACGATGCCGGCGAGCGCGTCGTTGCTGGCGTTGCGCGCCAGATCGATCTCGTGCGGGCGCACGTAGATCACGGCCTTGTCGCCGGCTTCGGGCGCGGCGAAACGGGTGCCGCCGACTTCGGCCCAGCCTTCGTGCACGCGGGAATGGAACAGGTTCACGTCGCCGAGGAACTGGTAGACAAAAGGGGTGGCCGGCGCATCGTAGACCTCGGCCGGCGTGCCCGATTGCTCGATCCTGCCCTTGTTCATCACCACCACGCGGTCGGCCACTTCCAGCGCCTCTTCCTGATCGTGCGTGACGAACACCGAGGTGATGTGCATCTCGTCGTGCAGCCGGCGCAACCAGCGGCGCAGTTCCTTGCGCACCTTGGTGTCAAGCGCGCCGAACGGCTCGTCCAAGAGCAGCACGCGCGGCTCCACCGCCAGCGCGCGGGCCAAGGCGATGCGCTGGCGCTGGCCACCGGAGAGCTGGGCCGGATAGCGGTCGGCCAGCCAGTCAAGCTGCACCAGCTCCAGGAGCTCGTGCACCTTCTTCTTGATCGCCTCTTCGGACGGCCGGGTCTTTTTCGGGCGCACGCGCAGGCCGAAGGCCACGTTCTCGAATACGGTCATATGGCGGAACAGCGCGTAGTGCTGGAACACGAAGCCGACCTGGCGCTCGCGCACGTGGGTGTCGGTGGCGTCCTCGCCGTGGAACAGGATCTGGCCGGCGTCCGGCGTTTCCAGCCCGGCGATCACGCGCAGCAGCGTGGTCTTGCCGCAGCCGGAAGGGCCGAGCAGCGCCAGGAGTTCGCCGCCCTGGATGTCGAGGTTGATGTCGTTCAGCGCCTGGAACTGGCCGAAGCGCTTGCTGATCTGCTTGATCTCGATACTCATGATGTGTCCTTGCCGGCGACCTACTGGTCGTTCAGGGCGTTGCGTTGGTCTTCGAGGGCGAGGCGCGCGCTACGCCATTCCACATAGCTCTTGGCCGCCAGCGTCACCAGCGCCAAGAGGGCGAGGATGGATGCGCAGGCGAAGGCGCCGACGAAGTTGTATTCGTTGTAAAGAATCTCGACGTGCAGTGGCACGGTGTTGGTCAGGCCGCGGATATGGCCGGATACCACCGATACCGCGCCGAACTCGCCCATGGCGCGGGCGTTGGCGAGGATCACGCCGTAGAGCAGGCCCCACTTGATATTGGGCAGCGTCACCCGCCAGAACGTCTGCCAGCCCGAGGCGCCGAGCACCATGGCGGCCTGTTCCTCGTCGCTGCCCTGCGCTTCCATCAGCGGAATCAGCTCGCGGGCGACGAAAGGGAAGGTGACGAACACGGTGGCGAGCACGATGCCGGGCACGGCGAAGATGACCTTCACGTCGTTGTCGGATAGCCATGGCCCCCACCAGCCCTGCGCGCCAAAGAGCAGCACGTAGATCAGGCCGGCGACGACCGGGGACACCGAGAATGGCAGATCGATCAGCGTGATCAACAGGCTCTTGCCGCGGAACTCGAACTTGGCGATCGCCCAGGCGGCCGCCACGCCGAACACCAGGTTGAGCGGCACCGAGATTACGGCGACCAGCAGCGTGAGCTTGATCGCGGAGAGCGCATCGGGCTCGACCAGCGCCGCGAGATACAGCTTCCAGCCCTGGCGCAGCGCTTCGACGAACACCGACAACAGAGGGATGACCAGGAACAGGCCGACGAACAGCAGCGCGAGGCCGGTCAAGAGATAGCGCACCGGACGCGACTCGGTGGTCACGACGGAGCGCGGGGTATTGTTGATGGCACCGGCCATGTTATTTCCTCCTGCCCAGACGCTTGGCGGACCACCACTGCAAGCCGTTGATGATGAACAGCAGCGCGAACGACACACCCAGCATCACCACGGCAATGGCGGTGGCGCCCAGGTAGTCGTACTGCTCCAGCTTGGAAATGATCATCAGCGGCGTGATCTCGGAAACGAAAGGCATGTTGCCGGCGATGAAGATCACCGAGCCGTATTCGCCCACCGCACGGGCGAATGCCAGCGCGAAGCCGGTGAGCAGCGCCGGCAGCAGCATCGGCAGGATCACTTTCCAGAAGATCTGCCAGCGGGTGGCGCCCAGGCTGGCGGCGGCTTCCTCAAGCTCGTGCTCCAGATCCTGCAGCACCGGCTGCACGGTGCGTACGACGAAAGGCAGCGTGACGAAGGTCAGTGCGACCACAATGCCCAGCGGCGTGAACGCCACCTTGATGCCGAGCGGCTCCAGGTACTGGCCCAGCCAGCCGTTGGGGGCATACAGCGTGGCGAGTGCGATGCCGGCCACGGCGGTGGGCAGTGCGAACGGCAGATCGACCAGCGCGTCGATCAGTCGCTTGCCGGGAAAGGGATAGCGCACCAGCACCCAGGCCAGCAGCAGGCCGGCGAACAGATTGAGCGTGGCCGCGAGCGCGGAGGCGCCGAAGGTCACCTTGTAGGTGGCGATCACGCGTGGATCGGCCACCGCCGCCCAGAACGCCGGCCAGGTCAGGTCCGAGGACTTGACCACCAGCGCCGTCAGCGGCAACAGCACGATGATGGAGAGGTAGAGCAGCGTGTAGCCCAGCGACAGGCCAAAGCCTGGCAGCACGCTGTGTTGTTTGAAAGCCATGAGGACTCCAGGCGGAAAAGCTTATTGTTGTTAGTGGTAACGCGGTACGGCACCGGGCGGCGCGGGTTTGTGGCCCGCGCCGCAACCGGCGGGTTTACTTGCCGGCGACCTTGGCCGCGATCTGGTCGTAAATGCCGCCGTCGTCGAAGTGGGTCTTCTGCGCCTTGGCCCAGCCGCCGAAATCGGCCACGGTGAAGAGTTTCACGGCAGGGAACTGCTTGGCGAAACGGCTGGCGACGGCCGCATCACGCGGACGCAGGTAGTTCTGTGCGGCCACCGTCTGGCCCTCGGCGCTCCACAGATACTTCAGGTATTCCTCGGCCGCCTTGCGCGTGCCCTTCTTGTCGACCACCTTGTCGACCACCGCCACCGGCAGGTCGGCATCGATCGAGATCGATGGGTAGACCACCTCGAAGCCGCCACGGCCGAACTCGCGCGCGATCATCTCGGCTTCATTCTCGAAGGTGATGAGCACGTCGCCGATCTGGCGCTGCATAAAGGTGGTGGTGGCGGCACGGCCGCCCGAATCGAGCACCGGCACGTTCTTGAACAGCGCGGTCACAAAGTCGCGGGCCTTGGCATCGTTGCCACCCGGCAGCTTGGCGGCGTAGCCCCAGGCCGCGAGGTAGGTGTAACGGCCGTTGCCGCTGGTCTTGGGGTTGGGAACGATGATCTGTACGCCGGGCTTCGTGAGATCGTTCCAATCGCGGATGCCCTTGGGATTGGCCTTGCGCACGATCAGTACCTGCAGGCTGGAGAACGGCGAGGCCTCGTTCGGCAGCTCCTTCTCCCAGCCCGGATTCACCTGCTTGCCCTTCTCAACGATGGCATCGATGTCGAGGCTCTGGTTCATCGTCACCACATCCGCTTCCAGCCCGTCGATCACCGAGCGCGCTTGCTTGGACGAGCCGCCGTGCGATTGCTGCAGCGTCACCTTGTCCTTGAACTTGGCCTCGTAATACTTGGTGAAGACCGGGTTGTAGTCCTTGTAGAAGTCACGCATCACATCGTAAGAAACATTGAGCAGCGTCACGTCGGCAAAGGCCGGCTGAGCGACGAGCGCAAAGGCGACGAGCAGGGTGGAGGCACGCTTGATCATGATGGGTTCCGGAAAGTGGGATGTGCCGATTATCGCCGCGCTTGATATCTCGGCAAAGACTATAAAATTTGATGTGTATGGCGTTGTGGAATAAGGCTGCGACCAAATAGATGCTGACTATTCTGGTCAGTAAGCGTCGGCCGCCATGCGGCTTGGCCGGTCTTGCTCCGCACTCCAAGGTGGCCCCCGTTTGGGGGCGCTTGCTCGGCTGCGAGACGCCAGGCTGAATCGCGTCAGCCCTTGCCAGGCACAAGCGAGGCAAGGGGACACCATGAAGTTGCGGTCCTTGCGCTCAGGCGCGTTCGCGGCTAGCCCGGTCACGCATGCCAATAAATGCGATCCTGGGGCAGGTTCACGAAGGTCTGCTCAACGTCCTCGGCTCAACACGGGCAGCGGCTGCCTCCCGGGCGGCCTTCGCCGGGGTAGCGCGCTTCCAGGCAGTAGCGGTAGAAGGCATTGCGAGTGAGGGGAGTGGCTTCGGGGTGGCGCTCGCGCATGTGGGCCAGGTAGTACTCGTAGTCGTGGATGCCGACCATGAGCCGGCAAGTCTGCACCACCTTCTTCGCGGCATCCTTTACGCCGGACAGCCAGTCGGAACCGAGGCTGAGGCGCCGGAAGTCGTCGGGCTGCATCGGGGTGCTGCCGGGCTGGCTGGCGCGCAGACCGGCGACGTACTGCTCGTAGGCGTCCTGCAATGACGCGTCGTCAGCCGGACTCGCGCGGCGAGTGGAGGGGAGGATGCCGCTGAGATCAAGCACGGGCACCCTCCGCAGCTGGGCCGCCCACTTCGTGCACGGTCGGGTGGGCTTGGCCGAGCGCCTTGCGGATGTGGATGATGGTGGAGATCAGCATCACCACCGCGACCAGCATAAAGAAGCCGCACAGCACGGCATTGATCTGGTTGTTGAACACGATGCGACCCATGTCCTCGATGCTCTTGGCGGGCGCGAGGACAGTGCCGTCGGCGATGGCGGCCTTGAACTTGTTGGCAGTGGCGAGAAAGCCGATTGCCGGGCTTTCGTGAAAGATCTTCTGCCAGCCCGCGGTCATGGATGTGATGAAAAGCCATACGGTGGGCAGCACCGTCACCCAGGCGTAGTGCTGCTTCTTCATTTTGAACAGCACCACGGTGCCCAACAGCAAGGCCATGGACGCCAGCATCTGGTTGCCGATGCCAAACAGCGGCCACAACGTGTTGATCCCGCCGAGCGGGTCGGTCACGCCCTGATAGACGAAAAAGCCCCACGAGCTCACCGCTACCGCGGTACCGACCAGGTTGCCGAACCACGAGGTGCTGCGTGCGAGGCCAGGAACGACGATGCCCACGGTGTCCTGCACCATGAAGCGGCAGGCACGCGTGCCGGCGTCGACCGCGGTAAGGATGAACAGCGCCTCGAACAGGATGGCGAAGTGGTACCAGAAACCCATCATGGCCCGGCTGTTGAAGATCTCGGCGATGATGTGCGACATGCCGACGGCGAAGGTGGGGGCGCCGCCGGCGCGCGACAGGATGGAGTGCTCGCCGACGTCTTTGGCGATCTGCGTCAGCATTTCCGGCGTGATGACGAAACCCCAGCCGTTGATGACCTCGGATGCACTCTGCACCGTGCTGCCGATCACGGCGGCCGGTGCGTTCATTGCGAAATAGATGCCCGGGTCGAGCACCGATGCGCAGATCAGCGCCATGATCGCGACCGCCGATTCGCACAGCATCGAGCCGTAGCCGATGAGACGCATGTGGCTCTCTTTCTCGATCAGCTTGGGCGTGGTTCCCGACGCGACCAGCGCGTGAAAGCCCGAGCAGGCGCCACATGCAATCGTGATGAACAGGAAAGGGAAGAGCTGGCCCGCGAAGACCGGGCCGGAGCCATCAATGAAGCGCGTCAGCGCAGGCATCTTCAGCTCGGGCATGGAGAAGAGGATGCCGATGCCCAGGCCGGCAATCACGCCGATCTTGAGGAAGGTCGACAGGTAGTCGCGCGGCGCGAGCAGCAGCCACACCGGCAGCACGGACGCGATAAAACCGTAGGCCACCAGTGCGAGCGTCAGCTGCGGGCCGGTCAGCGTGAGCAGCGGCCCCCAGGTCGGGCTGGCGGCGACGTTCTCGCCGTAGATGATGCCCAGCATCATCAGCACGAAGCCGATGACCGACACCTCAGCAATGCGCCCTGGCCGGATGAAGCGCATGTAGACGCCCATGAAGATGGCGATGGGAATGGTGGCGGCGATGGAGAAGACCCCCCAGGGGCTCTCGGCCAAGGCCTTGACGACGACCAGCGCCAGTGCCGAGAGGATGATGATCATCACCCCCAGTACGCCGATCATCACGATGATGCCGGTAAGAGGCCCGAGTTCCTGCTTGGCAATCTCGCCGAGCGAGCGGCCATCGCGCCGGCTGGAAATGAACAGCACCAGGAAATCCTGCACCGCGCCGGCCAGCATCACGCCGACCAGGATCCAGATCGTTCCGGGTAGAAAGCCCATCTGCGCCGCGAGGATAGGGCCAACCAGGGGCCCAGCGCCCGCAATGGCGGCGAAGTGGTGGCCGAACAGCACCCACCTGTTGGTAGGCACGTAATCGAGCCCGTCGTTACGCCGCTGCGCAGGCGTGAGCCGGGTATCGTCGAGTTCGAACACGCGCTCGGCGATGAATTTCGAATAAAAGCGGTAGGCGATGCTGTAGCAGGCGATGGCAGCCAGCACCAACCACACGGCATTGACCTGCTCGCCGCGTGACAGCGCCAGCATGGCGAATGAACCTGCGCCGACCAGGGTGACTGCCAGCCAGATGACCCACTGCTTGAGATTGTTCATGCTTAGCCTCGAAGAGGAACGCCAGACGGGGCGGGCGTGGTCTGAAGTAGTAGTTTTCAAGGGCAGGAATTGCAACTTCAATAAACTGGTTCGCACGGGCAGCAAGCGGGGGCGGTGCGTGCCACGGCTTGACCGGCCTTGTCATGCATGCCAAGGTGGACCCCGCTCGGGGGGCCGCTTACGCGGCTGAGAGGCGCCACGCGCCGACCCGTTGAACCTGATCTGGGTCGTGCCAGCGTAGGGAAGCGTCTTCATACCGCTTCCTGGCCGATCCGCTTTGCATCACTGCTTTGGATAGGCCATGTCCCAACCCGTCAATTCCGCGCTCAGCGCGATCCCCGCTGCCGAGCGCCGCTTCGGCTTCTTCGACCATCTCACGTTGTGGGGCAGCCTCGGCGTCGGCCTTCTGGTGATCCAGGCCGGCACCTTTCTCGTGCCCGCGCTGTCGTTCGCGCAGGCGTTGAGTGCCATCGTGCTGGGCTCGCTGGTCGGCGTGGCGCTGCTGGCCTGGGTGGGCCGGCTCGGTGCGCAATCGGGCCTGGCGAGTGCCGGACTGATCCACGGCGCGCTGGGTAGCCGCCTGGCGGTGCTGCCGGTGTCGGCCAATGTGCTGCAGCTGATCGGCTGGGCGGTGTTCGAGATCGTGGTGCTGCGCGACGGCATCAACGCCATCACCCGGCAGCAGCTGGGGGTGGAGGCGCCGCTGGCGGCCACGCTGCTGGTTGGCGCCATCCTGCTTGCGCTGCTGTCGCTGTCCATGGTCGGCATCGTGCGCAAGCTGGTGCGCCATATCGGCCTGCCATTGATGCTGCTGGCGCTGGGTTGGCTCACCTGGCAGTTCCTGGGTGAGGCAAACCGAACCGGCTGGGACGTGTTGTTCGCCCGCCCGGGCGCCGGCGGCATGGGCTTCGGCGCCGCGGTGGATCTGGCGATTGCGATGCCGATCAGCTGGTTGCCGCTGGTGGCCGACTACACCCGCTACGGGCGTAGCGGTCGCGGCGCGGCCGGCGGCATAGTCGTCGGCTATCTGCTGGCCAATACCTGGTGCTTCTCGCTCGGCGTGCTGATCGCCACGCTGCATCCGGGCGGAGACATGATGGCGACCATATTGTTGGCGAGCGGCGGCGCCATCGCGCTGGCGCTGGTGCTGTGCGACGAGGTCGATAACGCCTATGGCGATCTCTATTCGGCATCGGTTTCGACGCATAGCCTCGCGCCCCGGCTTGCGCTGCGCCGGCTGGGCCCAGCGCTGGCGGTGCTGGCCACCGTGCTCGCCGCCATCTTGCCGATCCACGACTACGAAGGCTTTTTGCTGCTGATCGGCTCGGTGTTCGTGCCGCTGTTCGGCGTGGTGATCGCGCACCACGGCCTGACGCCTAAGCAGCCCGATGGCCGCGCTGTGGCATGGCCGGCGCTGGTGGCGTGGTTGGCCGGCATCGCGGTCTATCAGCTGGTCAGCCGCAACGCCGGCGACGTGGGTGCATCGTTGCCGGCGCTGGCGACCGCATTCTGCATTCAGCTCGCGCTGTCCGGCGTGGCCGCGCGCCGGCTGCAGGTGGCCTGACGGGCTACAGCGTCGCGATCGAGACCTCGGTCGATTTCACAAAGGCGATCACTTCGCTGCCCGGCTTCAGATCGAGTTCCTTGACCGAGCGGGTGGTGATTACCGAGGTGACGATACCGGCGGGCGTCGCCACATCGACTTCGGAGACCACCGGGCCTTCGATGATTTCCTTGATGGTGCCGCGGAACTGGTTGCGGACATTGATCGACTTGATGCTCATGATGGTGCTCCTGGAAGGTAAGGCGAAGGGCCGGGTGCCGCCGAGATCCGTTGCGAGCCTCGGCGGCGACCTGGTTAGAGTGCCCAGCGCAGTGCGCCGGGTGCGATGGCGGGTTCGGCGGGTGGCGTGCTGGGCCGGCCTTCCGGCTGCTGCAGCACGCGGTTGAGGATGTTTTCTTCCAGCGTCGCGAAGCCTGTGGCGCTGCGGGTGCGCGGGCGCGACAGTGCCACCGGCGTATCGAGGCCGATGCGGCCCGCTTCGATCAGGATCACCCGATCGGCCAGGGCAACGGCCTCCTCTACGTCGTGTGTCACCAGCAGCACGGTGAAGCGGTGGTGCTGCCAGATGCGTTCGATCAGCTGCTGCATCTCGATGCGGGTCAGCGCGTCGAGCGCGCCCAGCGGTTCGTCGAGCAGCAACAGCTGCGGCTGGTGGATCAGCGCGCGCGCCAGCGCCACGCGCTGCCGCTGACCACCGGAGAGCTGGCTGGGCCACTTGTCGGCGTGCTCGGCGAGGCCCACTTCGGCCAGCGCCTCGCGTGCCCTGGCCTGCCAGTTGCCGGTGAGGCCCAAGCCGACATTGGCCAGCACCGTCTTCCAAGGCAACAGGCGCGCATCCTGGAACATCAGCCGGGTATCGATGCCGGAGCGGGCGAGCGGCGTGCCATCGGCGGCGATGCTGCCGTTGCTTGGCGTATCGAGCTGGGCGATCAGCCGCAGCAGCGTCGATTTGCCGCAGCCGGAGCGGCCGACGATGGCAACGAACTCGCCGGCGCTGATATCGAGATCGAGGTCGTGCAGCACGGTCTGCGTGCCGAAGCGGCGCGCGAGCCCGCGGATGGCGAGGGCGACGCCAAGGCCGGGTTCAAGCGTGGTCTGGGTCATGGCGTTCATCCTTGGTAGGCCGGGTGCCAGCGCAGCCAGATGCGTTCCAGCTGGCGGGCCAGCACATCGCTGGCCTTGCCGAGCAGCGCGTAGAGCAGGATGGCGAGCACCACGATGTCGGTCTGCAGGAACTCGCGCGCGTTCATCGCGAGGTAGCCGATGCCTGAGCTCGCCGAAATGGTCTCGGCGACGATCAGCAGGATCCAGGCAAAACCGATGGCGAAGCGCACGCCGACGAGGATGCTGGGCAAGGCGCCCGGCAGGATCACGTCGCGAAACAGCGGCCAGCCCTTCAGGCCGTAGCTTTTGGCCATTTCGACGAGGCCCGTATCGACCGATTTGATGCCGTGATAAGTGTTGATGTAGACCGGGAACAACGTGCCGAAGGCGACCATGAACAGCTTGGCGCCCTCGTCGATGCCGAACCACAGGATCACCAGGGGGATCAGCGCCAGCGGCGGAATGTTGCGGATCATCTGCACGCTGGTGTCGAGCAGCAGCTCGCCCCGGCGCGACATGCCAGTGATCAGCCCCAAGAGCAGCCCCAGGCCGCCGCCAATGGCAAAGCCGATGGCGGTGCGCCAGAAGCTGATCTTGAGGTGGATCCACAGCTCGCCCGATTGCGCGAGCGTCACGCCGGCCTTCAGTACATCGAAGGGCGGCGGCAGGATGCGGCTGCCGATCAGACCGGCCACGGCCGCCCATTGCCAGCCGGCGATCAGCAGCACGGGCACGGCCCACGGCGCCAGTCGTTTGTAGAGGGTGTTGGCAACGCTCATCGTCTTATCCTCACGCTACGGGCGCGGGCTGGCGTGCAACCGGCACGATGTCGTTGGCGATCACCTCGCCGAACGGACCGGTCAAATTCTGCTTCTGCGGCGGCGGCAGGTGATCGAGCGGCAGCAGCGGGAACAACAGCTCGGCCACGCGGTACGATTCCTCCAGGTGCGGGTAGCCTGAGAGGATGAAGGTCTCGATGCCGAGCGCGTGGTATTCCTTCACCAGCGCCGCCACTTCCTCGGCGCTGCCGACGAGGGCC